>CAWAYI010000007.1:0-221815 GCA_963786245.1 uncultured beta proteobacterium
GTACAACACGCAGACCATCGAGAACATGCTCGATGGCTACGTCGACACGCTGCATTTCGACGAAGCCTGGCTGCCGCACGCGGCCTTCCACCCGTTCTACGGCTCCTACCATGCGATGGGCAAGAACCGGCTGCGGCCCAAGGAGTCGCTGACCTTCGCGACCCAGTCCACCCACAAGCTGCTGGCCGGCATCAGCCAGGCCAGCCACGTGTTGTGCCAGGACTCGCAGAACCGCAAGCTCGACCGGCACCTGTTCAACGAAGCCTTCCTGATGCACACGTCCACGAGCCCGCAGTACGCGATCATCGCCAGCTGCGACGTGGCCGCCGCGATGATGGAGCCGCCCGGCGGCACGGCGCTGGTGGAGGAGTCGATCCTGGAAGCGCTGGACTTCCGGCGCGCCATGCGCAAGGTCGACGAGGAATACGGCAAGGACTGGTGGTTCAAGGTCTGGGGGCCGGACAAGCTGGTGGACGAGGGCATTGGCCGCGCCGACGACTGGATCATCAAGGGCGAGGCCCGCACGGCCAAGTGGCACGGTTTCGGCAACCTGGCCGAAGGCTTCAACATGCTGGACCCGATCAAGTCCACCATCGTCACGCCGGGCATGAACCTGAACGGCAAGTTCGACAAGACCGGCATCCCGGCCTCCATCGTCACCAAGTTCCTGGCCGAGCACGGGATCATCGTGGAGAAGACGGGCCTGTACAGCTTCTTCATCATGTTCACCATCGGCATCACCAAGGGCCGCTGGAACACGCATGCTGACGGCGCTGCAGCAGTTCAAGGACGACTACGCCAAGAACCAGCCGATGTGGCGCATCCTGCCGGAGTTCTGCCAGCAGTACCCGCGCTACGAGCGCATGGGGCTGGCCGACCTGTGCCAGCACGTGCACGAGCTGTACGCCCGCTACGACATCGCGCGCCTGACGACCGACATGTACCTGAGCGACCTGACGCCGGCCATGAAGCCCAGCGACGCCTTCGCCTACATCGCGCACCGCAAGACCGAACGCGTCGAGATCGACGCGCTGGAAGGGCGGATCACGACGTCGCTGGTCACGCCGTACCCGCCCGGCATCCCGCTGCTGATCCCGGGCGAGGTCTTCAACAAGAAGATCGTGGACTACCTCAAGTTCTCGCGCGAATTCAACGCACAGTGCCCGGGTTTCGAAACCGACATCCACGGCCTGGTGGAGGAAGAGGGCCCGGACGGCAAGATGCACTACTACGCCGACTGCGTGAGGGCCTGAGAGCCCCGGGGCGCTGGCGGGCACCCCGATCGGGGTGCAGCCGGTCCCGCCCGGCTGCGGTTTGTCGCACGCCTGCGCAGTCTGTCGCAAGCCGGATGCAATCCGCCCGCGGGCTGCCTACATTCACTCCCATCGGGCCGTACCCTGGCCCCATCTGGAGCAGTGATGAACACATTCAAGCGCGCCGGCTACGGTTTCACGGGCTCCCGCCTCGCGGAGACGGTCGCCGAAGTCGGCCTCACGGTGGCGGCAGCGGGATTCACCGCGGCGATCTGGCTGTCCATCGCCACCTGGGCGGTCGCGCCGGAATCACCGGCGATCGAAGCCGCCGCCCAGTCCGGCAAGGTGCGGTACGTCACGCTGCCCACTGTTGTCATCGTCGGCAATGGGGATTCCCTGGAGGGCACGCCGGCCACCACCACGGCGCAAAATACGGCTGCAAACCCGATTACCCTCAGCCAATGACTCTCCCGCGCAGCACCCCAACCCCCCCACGCGGCTCCGTGATCGAGTGGCTGGCCCAGGTGAACAGGCAGGTCTCCCAGTGGGCGTCCTCGATGTCCTGGTGGCGGCTGATCGTGCTGTTCCTGCTGATCCTGATCGCCGCGGGCATCATCGGCGACCTGCTGCACCTCAAGCACGACCGGGTGCGGATCGCCGGCAAGGACAAGGAAATCGTCGTCAACATCGGCGGCAAGGACGGCATCAAGATCATCCAGGGCAAGAACGGCGGCGTCGTCGTTCCTCCGCTCCCGCCGGTTCCCCCTCTGCCCGGCGCGGCGCCCAAGGATCCGAAGGAGGCCGCGTCCGCGGAGCCCGACGACTCCGTGCAGCTGGACCCCGACGACGAGGAAGCGACGCTCGTCGGCCGCCGGATCGTCACCTTCCGGGGCATCCTCGGTGACCTGGGCAGCGTGGTGATCGTGATCCTTTTCGCCTACCTCGCGGCCGCCAAGATCGTCGTGAAGAAGGTGGCGCAGGCCGATGCCAAGGTGCGCACGGCGGTGGACGCAGCCGAGCGCGAGGCGATGGAGCGCCAGCTGGTGCAGGCCCGCCTGCAGGTGCTGCAGGCGCAGGTCGAACCCCATTTCCTCTTCAATACGCTGGCCGCCGTGGACTACCTGATCGAAACCGAGCCGCCCCGAGCTTCGCGCATGCAGAAGGCGCTCATCACCTACCTGCGCGGCGCACTGCCGCAGATGCGGCAGGAGTCGTCCACGCTCGGGCGCGAACTTCGCCTGATCCGCTCGTACCTGGAACTGATCAAGATGCGCATCGAGGACCGCCTGGAAGTGGAGATCGCGGTGCCGGAGGGACTGGAGTCGGCCGAATTCCCGCCGATGATGCTGCAATCCTTAGTCGAGAACGCCATCAAGCACGGCATCGAGCCGAAGGCCGACGGCGGCAAGGTCCGCGTCGCCGCCGGCGTGCAGAACGCCCAGCTGTGGGTCGAAGTCAGCGACACCGGCGTCGGCGTGCCGGACGGCGACCTGCTGGATGGCCCGACCTCGGGCACGGGCATCGGCCTGCAGAACATCCGCGAGCGGCTGGCCGTGCTGTACCCGGGCAAGAGCCGGATCATGCTGAAGTCGGACCCATCCACCGGCACCGTGGTGCGGATCTCCGTGCCGTACCAGGTCGGGCCCGAAGTGGTGGCTGCGGAGCAGGGCGCCTTTTCGCAAGGAAAGCCGGCATGAGGGCGCTGATCGCGGACGACGAACGCCTGTTGCGGGAGCAGCTGAAAAGCCGGCTGGCGGAAGTGTGGCCGGAGCTGGAGATCTGCGGCGAAGCGCGCGACGGGCAGGAGGCGATCGAAAAGGTCGAAGCTCTGAACCCCGACGTCGTGTTCCTGGACATCCGCATGCCCGCGCTCACCGGCCTGGAGGCGGCGCGCGAAATCGTCACCCTGCCGGGCTGGTCCGGCGAGATTGTCTTCGTCACGGCTTACGACGAATACGCCGTGGCCGCGTTCGAGCAGGGCGCGCTGGACTACCTGCTCAAGCCGGTCGAGCCCGAGCGGCTGGCCCAGACCGTGCAGCGCGTGAAGGCGCGCCTGCAGTCCCGCCAGCCCCGGTCGGCGCCGGAGAGCCCGGCCGAAGAGGCCGCGCTGGATGCGCTGCTCGGGAAATTCCTGCAGGCGCAGCAGTCGCTGGGCCGCGGCAACGAGGCGCCGATGCGCTGGATCCAGTGCACGACGGGCTCCACCACCCGGCTCATCGATGTCAAGGACGTGCTGTTCTTCCGGTCGGACGAGAAATACACGCGGGTGCAGACCCGTGACCAGGAAGCCCTGATCCGCACGCCGATCCGGGAACTGCTGCCAAGGCTGGATCCCCAGCAGTTCTGGCAGATCCATCGATCGACGATCGTGAACCTCAGCGCCATTGCGGCGGTCACCCGTGACGATACCGGTCGGCAGCGGGTCCAGATCAGCGGGCACCCCGAGGTGCTCGAGGTCAGCCGCAGCTTTGCCCACCTGTTCCGCGCCTCCTAGCGCGGGACAGGTGGCGCCTTTTCCTCTACGCCGCGGCGGGCTCGGTCACCGCGACGGCCGTCTGGCTGAAGCCGCCGTCCACATAGGTGATTTCGGCCGTCACGCCGCCTGCCAGGTCGCTGAGCAGGAAAGCGGCGACATTGCCGACGTCCTCGATGGTCACATTGCGGCGCAGCGGTGCGCCGGCGGCCACGATGTTGAGCAGCTTGCTGAAGTCCTTGATGCCGCTGGCGGCGAGCGTGCGGATCGGCCCGGCACTGATGCCGTTCACCCGCATGCTGCGCCCATCGGGCAGGCGGCCCACGGCCTCGGCCAGGTAGCGCACCGACGCCTCCAGGCTCGCTTTCGCGAGGCCCATGGTGTTGTAGTTCGGGATGGCGCGCATCGCGCCCAGGTAGGTCATCGTCAGCAGCGAGGACTTGTCGTTGAGAAACGGCAGGGCGGCCTTGGCCATGGCCGGGAAGCTGTAGGCGCTGATGTCGTGCGCGATCCGGAAGTTTTCGCGGCTGAGCCCTTCCAGGAAGTTGCCTGCGATCGCCTCGCGCGGCGCGAACCCGATGCTGTGGACGAAACCGTCGAACTTGGGCCAGATGGCCGACAGGTCGGTGAACAGCTTGCCGATCTGGGCATCGTCACCGACGTCGCAGTCGAAGATCAGCGTAGAGCCGAAGTCCGCGGCGAACTCCGTGATCCGGTCCTTGAAACGCTCGCCCACGTAGCTGAAGGCCAGCTCCGCGCCCTGGTCGTGGCAGGCCTTGGCGATGCCGTAAGCGATGGACCGGTTCGAAAGCACCCCGGTGATCAACAATTTCTTGCCAGTCAGGAAACCCATAGTCTCTTTGCGTAAAAAATCTGTGCAGAATTGTCGCATGCGAGCTTTGTTGTTGATTTTGGCCTGCCTGATGAGCGGCCCGGGGTGGTCTGCGCCGGGCTACGCGGTGTGGGGCACGTTCAAATACGCGCCCGGTTTCGACCACTTCGACTACGTCAATCCGAACGCACCCAAGGGCGGGGAATTGCGGATGGTGGCGGGATCGCGCATCTCGACATTCGACAAGTACAACCCCTATACCCTGAAAGGAAACGCCCCGTCGTTCACCGCTGACCTGCTGTTCGAAAGCTTGCCGACCTCGCCATACGACGAGGTTGGGGTCGGCTACGGGCTGCTGGCCGAAGACGTCGAGGTGCCCGCCGACCTGATGTCAGCGACTTTCCGCATCCGGCCGGAGGCGCGCTTCCACAACGGCGACCCGGTCCGGGCCAGCGACGTCAAGTACAGCTATGAAACGCTGATTTCGAAGTACGCAACACCCTCGTATGCGACCCTCCTCGCGGAAGTGGCGGGGGCCGACGTCATCGATGACCGCACGGTGAAGTTCCGGTTCAGGAAGACCGACCGGCAACTGCCGCTGGTGGTGGGCGGCATCCCGATCTTCAGCCCCAAGTGGGGCATGGAGAACGGCAAGACCAAGCCCTTCGACCAGGTCATCATGGACATCCCGGTGGCCACCGGGCCCTACAAGATCGGTCCCGTGCGGTTCGGCAAGGACGTGACGTTCGTTCGCGACCCCAACTACTGGGGCCGCGACCTTGGCGTGCGCCGGGGCATGAACAACTTCGACCGCATCACGATCAAGATCTACCGCGACAACACCGCGCAGCTCGAGGCGCTGAAAGCCGGCGAGTTCGACCTGATGCAGTTCTTCTCCGCGGGCGACTGGACCCGGCGCATGAACAGCCGGCGCGTGAAGAGCGGCGAGATCGTCAAGGAGGAGTTCAAGCACAAGCTGCCGGAGGGCTTCTACAGCTACGTGCTGAACCTGCGGCTGCCCAAGTACCAGGACCGGCGGGTGCGCATGGCGCTCGAGCTGGCGATGGACTATGAGTGGATGAACCTGCACCTTTTCCGGGGCGCCTACAAGCGCGTGAAGGGTGTGTTCGGCAACACGGATTGCGAGGCGAACGGCCTGCCGTCCCCGCGCGAGGCGGCGCTGCTCGAGCCGTTCCGCGCCCAGCTGCCGGCCGATGTCTTCGGGCCGATGGCGATCCCGCCGAACACCGACCCGCCGAACTCCCTGCGCGACAACCTTCGCAAGGCGCAGGCGCTCCTGGCGGAAGCGGGCTGGAAGCTGCGTGACGGCGCGCTGCGCAACGACAAGGGCGAGCCGTTCGTGATCGAGTTCCTGGACAGCACCGAGGCCCGCGGTGCCACCACCACCGCCGCATGGCGGCGTGCCCTGGCGCAGCTGGGCATCGACTTCCAGCTGCGCGAGGTGGATTTCGCGCTGTGGCAGGAACGGCTGGAATCGAACAAGTTCGACATGTTGAGCATCTCGTTCCCCGGCACCCACTTCCCGGGATCCGACTACGCGGACCTGTTCGGCAGCAAGGCGGCCGACATCCCCGGCTCCGGCAACTACAGCGGCGTGAAGAACCCCGCGATCGACGCGTTGATCGCCAGGCTCACCGTGGCGGACAACCGCGAGGACTACATCGCCGCCTGCCGGGCACTCGACCGGACCATCGCCAACGGGCATTACCTGATCCCGGCCTGGACCACGACCGGCCGCAGGATCGCCTACAGCCCCTGGCGGGTGGTTCGACCGCCGGTCGTCCCTGCGTATCCCCCTGAAGGCGTTCCCTACATGGACTGGTTCATGACCGTCTGGTGGGCACGGCTGCCGCCCAAGACTGCGAACTGACCGACACACATGGCTGCCTACATTCTCAAACGCATCCTGCTGATGCTGCCGACGCTGTTCGGCGTCCTGCTGATCACTTTCACGGTGACCCAGTTCGTCCCGGGCGGGCCCGTGGAGCAATACCTCGCCGAGGCCAAGCGCGTCGGCGGCGGGGGCGACACCTCCGCCTATCGAGGCGGGCAGGGCGTCAGTCCCAAGCGCATCGAGGAGATCAAGGCGCTGTACGGCTTCGACAAGCCGCCTGCGGAACGCTTCTGGAAGATGCTGGGGCAGTACGCGCGTTTCGACCTGGGCCGCAGCTTCCAGCAGAACAAGCCGGTCGGGCAGCTGATCGTCGAGAAACTGCCGGTGTCCATCAGCCTGGGCTTGTGGACGTTCTTCATCAGCTATCTCATCGCTGTTCCGCTGGGCGTGGCCAAGGCCGTGAGGGCGGGGTCCCGCTTCGACTTCGTCACCACGATCCTCGTGCTCGTCGGCTATGCGATTCCGGGCTTCGTGCTGGGCCTGTTCCTGCTGGTGATTTTCGGCGGCCAGCTCGAATGGTTTCCACTGCGCGGCCTGACCTCCTCGAACTGGGATGACCTCGGCTGGGGAGCGCGCATCGCGGACTACCTGTGGCACATCGCACTGCCGGTCACGGCGATGGTGCTGGGCAGCTTTGCCGTGACCACCATGCTGACGAAGAATTCGTTCCTCGAGGAGATCCGCAAGCAGTATGTGCTGACCGCGCGCGCCAAGGGCCTGTCCGAGCGGCGGGTGCTTTGGAAGCACGTGTTCCGGAACGCGCTGATCCCGATCCTCACGGGCTTTCCGGCTGCCTTCATCGGTGCGTTCTTCACGGGCTCGCTGTTGATCGAAACCCTTTTCTCGCTCGACGGGCTGGGCCTGCTGAGCTATGAGAGCGTCATCCGCCGCGACTACCCCGTGGTCCTCGGGGCGCTTTTTGTCTTCACGCTGATCGGCCTCGTCACCAAGCTGATCAGCGACCTGAGTTACGTCTGGGCCGATCCCCGTGTCAAATTTGACTAACCCCCCCGAAGCGGCCTCCGGCCGCCTCCCCCCCGAAGGGGGGGCGCCACCAGTGGACGGGCACAGCCCGATCCACGGTGGCCCACGAATCGAAACTGCTGTGTCCCAGAGTCCTGCGGCCCGCGCGTGGCGGCGGTTCCGCAGGAACCGGCTGGGCTTCGTCAGCCTCGTGATCTTTGCGGCCATGCTGGTCGTGAGCCTCTTCGCCGAGGTGATCTCGAACGACAAGCCGCTCGTCGTGCACTTCAACGGGCAGTTCTATTTCCCGATGGTCAAGGACTACTCGGAAAAGACGTTCGGGGGCGACTTCGAATCGCCTGCCGACTACCACGACCCGTTCATGCAGGAGAAGATGTCCGGGAGCGGCAACTGGATGCTGTTCACGCTGAACCAGTACGGCTCCAAGACGCTGGCCTACTACTCGAAATTCCCCTTCCCGAGTCCGCCGTCGGGCGACAACTGGCTGGGCACCGACGAGCGCGGGCGGGACATGCTGGCGCAGCTGCTCTACGGATTCCGCCTGAGCGTCCTGTTCGGCCTGGCGCTGATGGCGGTCGGGGTCGTCCTGGGCATCATCAGCGGCGCGATCCAGGGCTACTTCGGCGGCAAGACCGACCTGGCGTTCCAGCGCTTCATCGAGATCTGGGAGTCGATGCCGGAGCTCTACCTGCTGATCATCTTCAGCGCGATCTTCGCGCCCAGCGTGGCCCTGCTGCTGATCCTGCTGAGCCTGTTCGGCTGGACCAGCCTTTCGCAGTACGTGCGCGCGGAGTTCCTGCGCAACCGCCAGATGGACTATGTGCGGGCGGCCCGCGCGCTCGGGGTCGGCAACGGCCGGATCATGTTCCGGCACATCATGCCCAACAGCATGACGCCGGTCGTCACGTTCATGCCGTTCCGCATGAGCGCGGCCATCCTGGCGCTCACGTCGCTCGACTTCCTGGGTCTCGGCGTTCCGCCGGGGACACCGTCGCTCGGGGAACTGCTGCAGCAGGGCAAGCAGAACCTGGATGCGTGGTGGATCTCCGTGTCCACGTTCGGCGTGCTGGTGTTGACGCTGTGCCTCCTGACCTTCATGGGCGATGCGCTGCGGGACGCGCTCGACCCGAGAAAGGCGGACGTATGAGCCTTCTGCTCGATGTGAAGGGCCTGAGCGTCTCTTTCGGCGGCAAGGAAGTGGTCCACGGGATCGATTTCTCCATGGCACCCGGCGAAAAACTGGCCCTGGTGGGCGAGTCGGGCTCGGGCAAGACGGTGAGCGCGCTCAGCCTGCTTGGCCTCGCGCAAAACGCCAAGGTGACCGGGTCGGCGATGTTCGCCGGCTTCGAGGGCGGGCCGCCGCGCGACCTGTTGACGCTTCCCGAGCGCGACCTGCTCGCCGTACGCGGCCGCGAGATCGCAATGATCTTCCAGGAACCGATGACGGCGCTGAACCCGCTCTACACCGTGGGCGACCAGGTCGCCGAGGTGCTGCAACTCAAGGAAGGTCTCACGACCCGTGAGGCTTGGGCGGCAGCGGTGGAAGCACTGCGCGACACGGGCATTCCGGATCCCGAGCGGCGGGCCCTGGCCTATCCCCACCAGCTGTCGGGGGGCCAGCGCCAACGCGCGATGATCGCGATGGCGCTGTCGGGCCGTCCCAAATTGCTGCTGGCGGATGAGCCGACCACGGCGCTGGACGTGACGCTGCGCACCCAGATCCTGGACCTGCTGTCCTCGATCCAGCAGCAAAACGGCATGGCCATGCTGCTGATCACGCACGACCTGAACCTGGTGCGCAAGTTCGCCGACCGTGTGGCGGTGATGGAGAACGGGCACCTCGTGGAGCAGGGACCGGTGGCGGAGATCTTCGCCAATCCCCAGCACCCCTACACGCGCAAGCTGATCGACAGCCGCCCCGAGCGCGACGTGGTCGAGGGGCACGCAACGCCCGAGGCGCCCGTGATGCGCGCGAGCGCCATGCAGGTCAGCTACCCGATCCACCTGCCCGGCATCAAGGGATGGTTCAGCAAGGGCGAGTTCGTGGCGGTCAAGGACGCGGCCTTTTCCATTGCACCGGGCCGCACGCTGGGAGTGGTGGGCGAATCCGGTTCCGGGAAATCCACGCTGGCCCTGGCGGCGCTGGGACTGATCCGGCATCGCGGGGAGCTGGAGGTGGTGGGCACCCGATGGGGCCCCGACGCTGCCGGCAACAAAGCCATCCGCCGCGCGGTGCAGGTCGTCTTCCAGGACCCGTTCTCGTCGCTGTCCCCGCGCATGACCGTGGAAGAGATCGTCGGTGAGGGCCTGCTCGTCCATGAGCCCGAATTGCCCCTGGCCGGCCGGCGCGAGCGCGTGGTCCAGGCACTGGCCGACGTGGGCCTGCCGGAAGCGCAGTTCCCCGGCTTGCTGCAGCGCTATCCGCACGAATTTTCCGGCGGGCAGCGCCAGCGCCTGGCCATCGCGCGCGCCTTGATCGTCAACCCGCGGCTGCTCATCCTGGACGAACCGACCAGTGCCCTGGACGTCACCATCCAGAAGCAGGTCCTCAAGCTGCTGCAGCGGCTGCAGCGCGAGAAGGGGCTGAGCTACCTGCTCATCACCCACGACGTGGACGTGATCCGCGCGATGGCGCATGACGTGCTGGTGATGAAGGACGGCGACATCCTCGAGGCCGGCACCGTGGAGCAGGTGCTGGACGCACCCCGCCAGGACTACACCCGCACGCTGGTCGCGGCGGCGGCCTGAGGGGCAGCCGTGACCCCAAAGGCGCCCGCCACGCCGATCGCCGACTCGGAGGTGGAGATCACCGCGGTGCGGGCGCAGGGCGCCGGCGGCCAGAACGTCAACAAGGTTTCCAGCGCCATCCACCTGCGCTTCGACATCCGAAAATCCTCGCTCGCGCCGGACCACAAGGAGCGGCTGCTGGCCCTGGCGGACCAGCGTATCACCCGCGACGGCGTCCTGGTCATCAAGGCGCAGACCCAGCGCAGCCAGGACATGAACCGGGCGGAGGCCATGGGACGCCTGCAGGAACTGGTGGACAGCGTGGCCCAGCCGCCCCGGCCGCGCCGGCCGACCAAGCCGACCCAGGCGTCGAAACGCCGCAGGCTGGAGGCCAAGAACCTTCGTTCTCAAGTCAAGGTGCTGAGGAGCCGCGTTTCAGAGTAGCCAAACCTTGGTCCAGCGGCACTCGATCCGTTGCAAATCAAGGCTTTACGAGGTACAATCCTTGCTTCACGACCAAACGGGCGGGTACTCACCGCCCGTTTTTTTTGGTCGATCGCTTATCGGAGCAGACACAGGCAGTGGCATTGCAGGACATCGTGGAGCAGACCGTGACCGGGTTGGGTTACGAACTGGTGGAGATCGAACGCTCCGCCGGGGGCTTGCTGCGCATCACGATCGACCTGCCCTGGAAGCCCGGGGTGGAGCAGTTCGTCAACGTCGAGGACTGCGAGAAGGTGACGCGCCAGCTGCAGTTTGCCCTGGAAGTCGAGGGCACCGAATACAAGCGGCTGGAGGTGTCGTCCCCGGGCATCGACCGGCCGTTAAGGACGCAGCAGGATTTCGAGCGCTTTGCCGGCCAGGAGGTGGACGTCACGCTCAAGGCCCCGATGGGGCAGGCGGCCGGCGGCCAGGTCGCGGCCAATCGCAAGAAGTTCCGCGGCACGCTGGAGCGGACGGACTCGGGGGGCTGGCAGGTCGTCTGGAGCGACGCGCCGGCCGCGAAGCCGGGCCAGAAAGTGAGCCGCAAGAGGGCGCCCGCGCCCTTGCAGGCATTGGGTTTTACGCTGGACGAGCTGAAGGAAGCGCGGCTGGCACCGGTTGTTGATTTCAAGGGGCGCAAGCCCAAGGCTGTAGGAGAGTCGTGAAATGAATCGCGAATTGTTGATGCTGGTCGAAGCGATCTCGCGCGAAAAGAACGTCGAGCGAGACGTGGTGTTCGGCGCCGTCGAGGCGGCCCTGGCGCAAGCCACCAAGAAGCTCTATTCGGGCGAAGTGGACATCCGCGTGTCCGTGGACCGCGACAGCGGCGACTACGAGACGTTCCGGCGCTGGCTGGTCGTTCCCGACGAAGCCGGCCTGCAGAATCCCGACGCCGAGGAGCTGCTGATGGACGCGAAGGAGCGCATCGCAGACGTCGAGGAGGGCGAATACATCGAGGAATCGGTGGAATCCGTGCCGATCGGCCGCATCGGCGCCATGGCCGCCAAGCAGGTGATCCTGCAGAAGATCCGTGACGCCGAGCGCGAGATGCTGCTCAACGACTTCATGTCGCGTGGCGACAAGATCTTCGTGGGCACCGTGAAGCGCATGGACAAGGGCGACATCATCGTCGAGTCGGGCCGCGTCGAAGGACGCCTGCGCCGCGGCGAGATGATCCCCAAGGAAAACCTGCGCAACGGAGACCGCGTCCGCGCCATGATCATGGAAGTCGACCTGACGCTGCGCGGCGCGCCGATCATCCTGTCGCGCTCCGCGCCGGAATTCATGATCGAGCTGTTCCGCCAGGAAGTCCCGGAAATCGAGCAGGGCCTGCTGGAGATCAAGAGCTGTGCCCGCGACCCCGGTTCGCGCGCCAAGATCGCCGTGCTGTCGCACGACAAGCGGGTCGACCCGATCGGCACCTGCGTCGGCGTGCGCGGCACCCGCGTCAATGCGGTCACCAACGAGCTGGCCGGCGAACGCGTCGACATCGTGCTGTGGTCGGAAGACCCGGCCCAGTTCGTGATCGGCGCCCTGGCCCCGGCCAACGTGTCCTCCATCGTCGTCGATGAAGAGAAGCACGCGATGGACGTGGTGGTGGACGAGGAAAACCTCGCGATCGCGATCGGCCGCGGCGGCCAGAACGTGCGCCTGGCCTCCGACCTCACGGGCTGGAAGATCAACATCATGGACGCGAACGAGTCTGCCCAGAAGCAGGCCGAGGAAACGGACACGATCCGCAAGCTTTTCATGGAGAAGCTGGACGTGGACCAGGAGATCGCCGACATCCTTTTCTCGGAAGGCTTCACCAGCCTGGAAGAAGTGGCCTATGTGCCGATCCAGGAAATGCTGGAGATCGAATCCTTCGACGAGGACACGGTGAACGAGCTGCGCTCGCGCGCCAAGGATGCGCTGCTGACCATGGAAATCGCCCGCGAGGAAAGCGTCGAGGAGGTCTCGCAGGACCTGCGCGACCTCGAAGGCCTGAACCCGCAATTGATTGCCCAGCTGGCCGAGTCCGGCGTCCACACCCGCGACGACCTGGCCGACCTGGCCGTCGATGAACTCACCGATATCACGGGCCAGTCCGCGGACGAGGCCAAGACCCTGATCATGAAAGCGCGCGAGCACTGGTTCACCAGCGCCACCGCCGCTCAAGAGTAATGTGATGGAAGGCACCACAACACATGTCAAGTACCACCGTCGCCGAGTTTGCCACCGAACTCAAGAAGTCAACCGATACGCTGCTTGAGCAGCTTCGCAGCGCGGGTGTCGCCAAATCGGCCCCGACCGACGCTTTGAGCGAAGCCGACAAGCAAAAGCTGCTCGGCTACCTGCAGGCCAGCCATGGCACCGCCACACCCGAGCGCAAGAAGATCACGCTGGTGAAGAAGTCCACCAGCGAGATCAAGCAGGCCGACTCCACCGGCAAGGCCCGGACCATCCAGGTCGAAGTCCGCAAGAAGCGCACTTTCGTCAAGCGTGACGAAGGCGCCGACACGGCCGTGGTGGAAGCGCCCGAGCCGGAAGTGCAGCCGCAGCCGGCGGCCCACCAGATCGACGAGGCCGAACTGGCCCGCCGCGAGGAAGAAGCTCGTCGCCAGGCCGAACTGATCCGTCGCCAGGAAGAAGAACTGGCCGAACGGCGTCGCCAGCGCGAGGAGACCGAAGCGCGCGAACGAGAGGCTGCCGACAAGGCCGCCGCGCAGGCCGAACAGGCTGAGGCCGGCAAGGCCGAGACTGTGCAGGCCAAGTCCGCGGCCAAGGCCGTGGTCGACGAGGCCGCCACGGCGGTTGCGAAAGCCCAGACCGAAGCCCGCGAAAAGGCGGCCGCCGAGTCGAAGGCCCGCTCCGACGAGGAAGCCGCGCGAGCTGCCGACCTGGGCGAGCGCCGCCGCAAGGCCGAAGCGGAAGCTGCGGCCATCCGCTCCATGATGTCCGCACCCAAGAAGGTGCTGGTGCCCCACAAGGCGCCGGAGCCGGTCAGGCCCGTCGCCAAGGGCGCGGACGGCAAGCCCGTCGCCAAGGGCACGCTGCACAAGCCGGCGGTCGGTACCGGTACCGGCCGTCCGCCCGCCCCAGGGGCCCCGGCGGCGCCGGGCGCCGCGGGCGCAGGCAAGGAAGTGAAGTCCGCGAAGCTGTCGTCCAGCTGGGCGGGCGATCCGGCCAAGAAGAAGGAAATCAAGACCCGCGGCGACAGCACGGGCGGCGTGGGCCGCAACAGCTGGCGTGGCGGGCCCCGTGGCCGGCGCAGCAACGACCGCGACCATCGCGGCGATGACCAGGTGCAAAGCGCACCGGTCGAAGCGCGCATCATCGAAGTCCACGTGCCGGAGACGATCACGGTGGCGGAACTCGCGCACAAGATGGCCGTGAAGTCGTCCGAGGTCATCAAGCACCTGATGAAGCTGGGCCAGATGGTCACCATCAACCAGCCGCTGGACCAGGACACGGCCATGATCGTGGTCGAGGAAATGGGCCACAAGGCCGTGGTTGCCGCACTGGACGACCCGGAAGCCTTTACCGACCAGGACGCCGCCGCCGCAGAGGGCGAAGCGCTGCCGCGCGCCCCGGTCGTGACCGTCATGGGCCACGTCGACCACGGCAAGACCTCGCTGCTGGACTACATCCGCCGCGCCAAGGTGGCCGCGGGCGAAGCCGGCGGCATCACGCAGCACATCGGCGCCTACCACGTGGAAACCCCGCGTGGCGTGATCTCGTTCCTGGACACCCCGGGCCACGAGGCATTCACCGCCATGCGGGCCCGCGGAGCGCAGGCGACGGACATCGTGATCCTGGTGGTGGCCGCGGACGACGGTGTCATGCCGCAGACCAAGGAAGCCATCAAGCACGCGAAAGCGGCCGGCGTCCCGATCGTGGTGGCGATCAACAAGATCGACAAACCCGATGCCAACACCGACCGCGTCAAGCAGGAGCTGGTGGCCGAGCAGGTCGTGCCGGAAGAATACGGCGGCGAATCTCCGTTCGTACCGGTTTCCGCCAAGACGGGCGAGGGCATCGACGCCCTGCTCGAGCAGGTGCTGCTGCAGGCCGAAGTGCTGGAGCTGAAGGCGCCCGTCGAGGCCATGGCCAAGGGCCTGGTGATCGAAGCGCAGCTGGACAAGGGCCGCGGCCCGGTAGCGACCGTGCTGGTGCAGTCCGGCACGCTCAAGACCGGCGACGTGGTGCTGGCCGGCCAGACCTACGGCCGCGTGCGCGCCATGCTCGACGAGAACGGCAAGTCCATCAAGACGGCCGGGCCTTCCATCCCGGTGGAAATCCAGGGCCTGACGGAAGTGCCGCAGGCCGGCGACGAGTTCATGGTGCTGACCGACGAGCGCCGTGCACGCGAAATCGCGACCTACCGTGCGGGCAAGTTCCGCAACACCAAGCTGGCCCGCCAGCAGGCGGCCAAGCTGGAGAACATGTTCACCGACATGACCGCCGGCGAAGTGAAGATGGTTCCCATCATCATCAAGGCCGACGTGCAGGGTTCGCAGGAAGCGCTGGGACAGTCGCTGATCAAGCTCTCGACCGACGAGGTCAAGGTGCAGCTGGTGTATTCCGGCGTAGGCGGCATCAGCGAATCGGACGTCAACCTGGCGATCGCATCCAAGGCGGTCATCATCGGCTTCAATGTGCGTGCCGATGCCGGCGCGCGCAAGCTGGCCGAAGGCAACGGCGTGGACATCCGCTACTACGGCATCATCTACGACGCCGTGGACGAGCTGAAGGTCGCGATGTCCGGCATGCTGGCGCCCGAGCAGAAGGAGGAAGTCATCGGCACCGCAGAGGTGCGCACCGTGTTCGTGGCGTCCAAGATCGGCACGATCGCCGGCTCGTACATCACGACCGGCCAGGTGACGCGCAACTGCAAGTTCCGCCTGCTGCGCGACAACGTCGTGGTCTACACGGGCGAGGTCGAGTCGGTCAAGCGCCTGAAGGACGACGTCCGCGAGGTCAAGGAAGGCTTCGAGTGCGGTATCAAGCTGCGCAACTACAACGACGTCAAGGAAGGCGACCAGCTCGAGTTCTTCGAGGTCAAGGAAATCGCACGTACGCTGAAGAGGTGACAACGGACTCGCTGCCGCGAGTCAACGGACCGCCTAGGGCGGTCCGACCTTCCGAGTATGGTTCGCAAAGCCGCTCGCCACCCCCAACCGCGCCTTCAAGGTAGCCGATCAGATCCAGCGCGACCTGACGGAGCTGATCGCGCGCGAGCTGAAGGATCCGAGGGTGGGCATGGTCACCATCCAGGCCGTGGAGGTCACGCCCGACTACGCGCACGCGAAGATCTTCTTCAGCGTGCTGGTGGGCGACCCGGTGGAATGCGAAGAGGCGCTCAACCAGGCCGCCGGTTTCCTGCGCAACGGCCTGTTCAAGCGCCTGCACATCCACACGGTGCCCACGCTGCACTTCCAGTTCGACCGCACGACCGAGCGGGCAGCCGACATGAACGCCCTGATTGCCAAGGCCGTTTCGTCGCGCGCAAAAGAAGACTAGCCATGAACGCGCCACGCACCAGGGTGCAGCGGCGCCCTGTGCATGGGGTGTTGCTGCTCGACAAACCGCTGGGACTCTCCAGCAACAACGCCTTGCAAAGGTGCAAGTGGCTGCTGCGCGCCGAAAAGGCCGGCCACACCGGCACGCTCGACCCGCTGGCCACCGGCGTGCTTCCCCTGTGCTTCGGCGCGGCGACGAAGTTCAGCCAACTGCAGCTCGAGGCCGACAAGACATACGAGGCGACCGTGCGGCTGGGCGTCAAGACGTCCACAGGCGACACCGAAGGCGAAGTCATCGCCGAGCGGGCGGTCCCCGTCATCACGCCGGAGAGGCTCGCGGAAGTGGCAGCGCCTGTTCACCGGCCGGATCCGCCAGGTGCCGCCGATGCACAGCGCGCTGAAGAAGGATGGCAAGGCGCTGTACGAGTACGCTCGTGCCGGCGAGGAAGTGGAGCGCGAAGCGCGCGACGTCGTCATCCACGAGATCGAGCTGCAAGCGCAGGCCGGCTCGAACGACACGCTGCTGATGACCGCCAAGGTCAGCAAGGGCACCTACATCCGCACGCTGGGCGAGGACATCGGCGAGGCACTCGGCTGCGGCGCGCATCTCGTTGCGCTGCGACGCGTCGCAACCGGCCAATACGCGATCGCGCAGTGCATCACGCTCGAGGCGCTGGAGGCCATGGGCGAGGAACAGCGCCTGGCCTGCCTGAAGCCCGTGGATTCGCTCCTGCCCAGCCACACCCGCGTCGCACTCGACGTGGACAATGCGGGCCGGTTTCTCAGTGGCTTGCGCCGCCGCGGGCAATGGCCCGACAGCGCGCACGTCGCCGTTTATGGCGAGCAGCCCCAGGCGCTGCTCGGGACCGCCCACATCCTGGGCGGCGAACTGATCCCCGGTCGGCTGCTGAGCCCGCCGGAGGTCGAACAGATTCTGGAAAGCAACCTATGACCAACAAGCAAATCCGCAACATCGCGATCATCGCGCACGTCGACCACGGCAAGACCACCATGGTCGACCAGCTCCTGCGCCAGTCCGGCACGTTCGCCGAGCACGAGAAGGTCGTGGACACCGTGATGGACAACAACGCCATCGAACGGGAGCGCGGCATCACCATCCTGGCCAAGAACTGCGCCGTGAGCTGGAAGGGCACCCACATCAACATCGTGGACACCCCCGGCCACGCCGACTTCGGCGGCGAGGTGGAGCGGGCGCTGTCGATGGTGGACGGCGTCGTGCTGCTGATCGACGCGCAGGAAGGTCCCATGCCCCAGACGCGTTTCGTGACCAAGAAGGCGCTGGCCCTGGGCCTGCGCCCCATCCTGGTGGTGAACAAGGTGGACAAGCCCGGATCGCGCCCCCAGCACGTCGTCAACGCCGCATTCGACCTGTTCGACAAGCTCGGCGCCACCGACGAGCAACTGGACTTTCCGGTGGTCTATGCCTCCGGCATCAACGGCTGGACCTCGATGGAGGAGGGCGGCCAGGGCGAACAATGGGGCCCCGACATGTCCGCCCTGTTCGACACCATCCTGAAGCATGTGCCGCCGCACGAAGGCGATTCCGATGCGCCGCTGCAGCTGCAGATCTCGGCCATCGACTATCTCGACCTTCGTCGGGCGCATCGGCGTCGGCCGCATCAACGCCGGCACGATCAAGCCGATGATGGACGTGGTGGTGATGGAAGGGCCGGACGGCAAGTCCATCAAGGGCCGCATCAACCAGGTGCTCACGTTCCAGGGACTGGACCGCGTGCAGGTGACGCAGGCCGGCCCGGGCGACATCGTGCTGATCAACGGCATCGATGAAATCGGCATCGGCGTGACGATCACCGACCCGCTCAACCCGGCGCCGCTGCCCATGCTCAAGGTCGACGAGCCGACCTTGACGATGAACTTCTGCGTCAACACCAGCCCGCTGGCGGGACGCGAAGGCAAGTACGTCACCAGCCGCCAGATCTGGGACCGCCTGCAGAAGGAATTGCAGTCGAACGTGGCCCTGCGCGTGGCCGAAACCGACGAAGAAGGCATCTTCGAGGTCATGGGCCGCGGTGAACTGCACCTCACGATCCTGCTGGAGAACATGCGCCGTGAAGGCTATGAGCTGGCAGTGTCCAAGCCGCGCGTGGTGTTCAAGATGGTCGACGGCGTGCGCCACGAGCCGATCGAGCTGGTGACCGTGGACATCGAAGACCAGCACCAGGGCGGCGTGATGCAGGCCCTGGGCGAGCGCAAGGGCGACCTGGTCAACATGGAGCCGGACGGCCGGGGCCGGGTGCGCCTGGAATACCGCATCCCCGCGCGCGGACTGATCGGCTTTTCCAACGAATTCCTCAACCTGACGCGCGGCTCGGGCCTCATCTCCAACATCTTCGACAGTTACGAGCCGCACAAGGGCGAGATCGGCGGCCGCAAGAACGGCGTGCTGATCTCCATGGATGACGGCGAAATCTTCACCTATGCGCTGGGCAAGCTGGACGACCGCGGCCGCATGTTCGTGCGTCCCAACGACCCGGTGTACGAAGGGATGATCGTCGGCATCCACAGCCGCGACAACGACCTGGTCGTGAACGCCACGCGCACCAAGCAGCTGACCAACTTCCGCGTTTCCGGCAAGGAAGACGCGATCAAGATCACGCCGCCGATCCAGCTGACGCTGGAATACGGCGTCGAGTTCATCGAGGAGGACGAGCTGGTCGAGATCACGCCCAAGAGCGTGCGCCTGCGCAAGCGTCACCTGAAAGAGCACGAGCGCAAGCGCGCATCGCGCGAAACCGTGGCGGGATGAAGCTCACCCACACCAGGGCGGTCCTCCTGATGGTGGCGGTGACCCTGATGTGGTCCATCGCCGGGGTGGTCACGCGCCACCTGGAGCATGCGCGCAGCTTCGAGATCACCTTCTGGCGCAGCTTCTTCACCGTGGCGTCGCTGATGGTGATCCTGCCGTTCTTCCAGGGGCGCGAGGTCTTCGCGCGGATCCGAAACGGCAACGCGGCCTTGTGGATCTCCGGCGTGTGCTGGAGCGTGATGTTCACGGCCTTCATGATCGCCCTCACGCTCACCAGCGTGGCCAACGTGCTGGTCACGATGTCCGTCGGCCCGTTCCTCACGGCCTTATTGGCGCGCGTGGTCATCGGCTACCGCATCCCGGCGCGAACCTGGCTGGCGATCCTGGTGGCCGGCGGCGGCATCGCCTACATGTACGCGGCCCAGGTGACGGGCGGCCAGGTCGCCGGCACGCTGGTCGCCCTGTGCGTCCCGCTGGCCGGCGCCGTGAACTGGACCGTGGTGCAGCGCTCGCAGGCACGGGGCCAGAACGTGGATCTGGTGCCCTCGGTGCTGGTCGGCGCGGTGATCTCGTCGCTGCTGACGCTGCCGCTTGCGATGCCATTGCAGGCTTCGGCCCATGACATCGGCCTGCTGGCCCTGCTGGGGCTGGTGCAGCTGGCGATCCCCTGCGCGTTGTCGGTGGTCTGCGCCCGCGTGCTGAAAGCGCCTGAGATCGCCTTGTTGGCCTCGCTGGAAGTCATCTTCGGCATCCTGCTGGCGTGGGTGGGGGCCGACGAGGTGCCCAGCCAGACGGTCCTGGCGGGCGGGGCGCTGGTGATCGGTGCCCTGGTGGCCAACGAGCTGGTGGGCTGGCAGCGGCGGGCCTGAGCCCGGTGCGTCAGCGGTTGCGGCCCTTCATGGCGCGCTCCACCTCGCGCTTGCCTTCCCGGTCCTTGATGGTGTCGCGCTTGTCGTGCTCGGCCTTGCCCTTGGCCAGGGCGATCTCGCACTTGACCTTGCCGTCTTTCCAGTGCAAATTCAGCGGCACCAGGGTGTAGCCTTTCTGTTCGACCTTTCCCACCAGCCTCCGGATTTCGTCCTTGTGGAGCAGCAGCTTCTTGGTCCGGACCGCGTCCGGGCTGACGTGGGTGGACGCCGTGCGAAGCGGGTTGATCTGGCAGCCGATCACGAACAGCTCGCCGCCCTTGACGACCACATAGCCGTCGGTGAGCTGCACTTTCCCTTCGCGCAGCGCCTTGACCTCCCAGCCTTGCAGCACCATGCCGGCTTCGAACCTTTCCTCGAAGAAATAGTTGTACGCCGCCTTCTTGTTGTCGGCGATGCGGCTTGCGGTTTCGGGTTTCTTGGCCATTGGCTTACAGGTGGGTCCGCCGGGCGTAACTACAATGCCCGCGCGGCCTCGCATTCTCTATGAAAACCGTCCACAAGTCCGTCCTCATCTGGTACAGCGCCGAGGAAATGTTTGCGCTGGTGACCGATGTGGACCGTTACCCCGAATTCCTGCCCTGGTGCGACCGGGCGTCGGTCATCGAAAACGCGGACCACAGCATGAAGGCCGAGATCGGCATCGCCTTCGGCGGCATCCATCAGACCTTCAGGACGCGCAATGAGCATATTCCGGGGCGCGAAGTGTCGATGAAGCTGGTGGAGGGCCCGTTTTCCAGGCTCGACGGCCAGTGGAAATTCACGCCCCTGGGCGAGCAGCAACGTGCCTGCAAGGTCGAACTGGAGCTGCATTACGGCTTCGACACCACGCTGGGCAGGTTGATCGGCCCGGTTTTCGACAAGATCGCCAGCAGCATGGTGGACGCTTTCGTCAAGCGCGCCGAGCAGGTGTATGGCTGAGGCCCTGCCGATCCGGGTCACCGTGCTGTATTCGCCGGCGCCGCGCGTCACGCAAGAATGGCAGCTGGTCCTGGCTGCGGGAGCAACGGTCCTGCAGGCCCTGGAAGCCAGCGGACTGCCCTCGGCGTACCCGGATTCAGACCTGCGCAGGGCGGTGGTCGGCGTCTGGGGGCGCAAGGCGCGCCTGGAGCAGGTGCTGCGCGAGCGCGACCGCGTGGAGATCTACCGGCCGCTCAAGGTCGACCCGAAACTGGCCCGGCGCGAGCGTTTTCGGCAGCAGGGAGCGCGCGGAACAGGCTTGTTCGCGCGCAGGAAAAGCGGCGCCAAGCCCGGCTACTGAGCCGGCCTGCACTCCGATGCGATGATTCTCTCGAGGCGCTTGACCTCGGCGGCGCGCTGCGCGTCGTCGAGGATTTCGCGTTCGCCCTTGGCATTGGTCTGCGCGATGCGCACGCCGGAGTCGAAGCCGGCTTTCGACCGCTTGGCGCGCTCGCAATTTTCTGACCGCACCTTGGCGATCTGGTCTTCCTCGGCCTTCTTCTTCTCGGCTTCCGCCGCTTCGGCCTGCTTTTTCTTCTCCTGCAATTCCTTGTCCTTGCCGGTCAGCTTGGGCGCCGCCGCCGTCGGCTGCGCGGGCTGCGAAGCGGCCGACGCGGGCGCCGCGGCCTCGACGGGGACCGAGCGCCCCTTCGGACCGGGTTGCCGCACGATATTCCTGGTGGGCACGTCGGCGGGGGGCGGCTGGTCGCTGAAGACCTTGCGTCCATCCTTGTCGACCCATTGCCATTGGCCGAAGCACAGGGCAGGCACGGCGAGTGCCAGGCCGAGCAAGGTGGTGCGAATCAGATTCATCGCGCCAGTGTAGCGCCGGCGCCGGGCAATCCCTTGCCGCTCGCACCACGCCGCGGCGCCGTTCGTCACGAAGGGCCGCCCCGCGCGCAGCGGGGTAAGTACCAAATGCCACGAGTACAATCCTTTTTTTGGAGCTTTGACATGCGCCTTTTAGGAAAAGCGCTCACCTTCGACGATGTGTTGCTGGTGCCGGCGTTCTCCCAGGTCCTGCCCAAGGACACGTCCCTCGCGACCCGTCTCTCCCGCAACATCGCCCTGAACCTGCCGCTCGTGTCCGCCGCCATGGACACCGTGACCGAAGCGCGGCTGGCCATCGCCATCGCCCAGGAAGGCGGCATGGGCATCGTCCACAAGAACCTCACGCCCAAGCAGCAGGCCGCGGAAGTCTCGCGCGTCAAGCGGTATGAGTCCGGCGTGTTGCGCGACCCGGTCGTCATCACTCCCTCCCACACCGTGCGGCAGGTGATCGACATGCAGGAGCAGCTGGGGATTTCGGGGTTCCCGGTGATCGACGGCGGCAAGGTGATCGGCATCGTCACCGGCCGGGACCTGCGGTTCGAGACGCGCTACGACGTCCCCGTCAGCGACATCATGACCCCGCGCGAGAAGCTGATCACCGTGCGCGAGGGCACCAGCGCGGCGGAAGCCAAGGCGCTCCTGAACAAGTACAAGCTCGAGCGGCTGCTCGTGATCAACGATGCCTTCGAGCTCAAGGGCCTGATCACCGTCAAGGACATCACCAAGCAGACCAGCTTCCCGAATGCCGCGCGCGACGGCTCCGGCCGGCTGCGCGTCGGCGCCGCAGTGGGTGTGGGCGAAGGGACCGAGGAACGTGTCGAAGCGCTGGTCAAGGCGGGCGTGGACGCGATCGTCGTCGACACCGCGCACGGCCACAGCAAGGGTGTGATCGAGCGCGTGCGCTGGGTCAAGCAGAATTATCCGCAGGTCGACGTGATCGGCGGCAACATTGCCACCGGCGCCGCGGCGCGCGCCCTGGTCGAGGCGGGCGCCGACGCCGTGAAGGTCGGCATCGGGCCAGGCTCCATTTGCACCACGCGGATCGTCGCCGGCGTCGGCGTGCCGCAGATCACGGCCATCGACAACGTCGCCACGGCCCTGCAGGGAACCGGCGTGCCGCTGATCGCCGACGGCGGGGTCCGTTATTCGGGCGACATCTCCAAGGCGATCGCGGCCGGCGCCAGCACCGTGATGATGGGCGGCATGTTCGCCGGCACCGAGGAGGCGCCCGGCGAGATCGTGTTGTACCAGGGCCGCAGCTACAAGAGCTACCGCGGCATGGGCTCGATCGGTGCGATGCAGCAGGGCAGCGCCGACCGCTACTTCCAGGAAGCGACGACGGGCAACCCCAACGCGGACAAATTGGTGCCCGAAGGCATCGAGGGCCGCGTGCCCTACAAGGGCTCGCTCGTCTCCATCGTTTACCAGATGGCCGGCGGGGTGCGTGCCAGCATGGGTTACTGCGGCTGCGCCACCATCGACGAGATGATGCACAAGGCCGAATTCGTCGAAATCACGGCCGCCGGCATTCGGGAGAGCCACGTCCACGACGTGCAGATCACGAAGGAAGCACCGAATTACCGGGCGGAGTGATCTGGCCAGAATTGCACTTCTGGCTTGATTGCGCTATTATTTGGCCAGATTTTTATTTCTGGCCAAAATCATGCAGCGCACCGGCATTTACGAAGCCAAGAACAACTTCTCGGCACTGGTCGAACTCGTCGAAAAGGGCGAGGAAGTCCGCATCACCCGGCACGGCAAGGAAGTCGTGCGCATGCTGCCCATGCGCCGCAAGCCGGTGATCACGGACGAGCAGATCGCCCGCGAACTCCAGCAGATCGATGCCCTGCACCGGGTGATCAAGCCCGGGCCGGGTTGGCGCGACCTGCGCGACGAAGGGCGGCGGGAATGACTGCATTCGTCCTCGACGCTTCGGTCACGGCCGCCTGGCTGCTGCCCGACGAGGCCAGCGAACACACGCGCCGTCTCTACGCCAGGATCCGCCGCGACGAGGTCGAGCCCCAGGCACCCAATCTCTGGCAATGGGAGTGCGCCAACATCCTGGCCAACGGCGTGCGCCGGGGCCGCATCCCGCCGGCGGCCGTCGAGGGACTCTGGAGCGTCCTGGAAGCGGTTCGCCACCGGGTCGACCTGCATGAACTGGCACCGGCCCAGCACAAGGCTGCGCTCGGCGTGGCCATCGACGCAGGCCTGTCCGCAGCCGACGCCGGCTACGTCTGGCTGGCCCGGTCCCTCAACCTTCCGCTCCTGACTTTCGACCGCAAGCTGATGGAAGCCGCACCCGCTTGCGGCGTGAAGCTCGTCGACATCGCAACGCTCTGACTGCCATGCAACACCAGAAAATCCTCATCCTCGATTTCGGCTCCCAGGTCACGCAGCTGATCGCCCGCCGCGTGCGGGAAGCCCATGTCTTTTGCGAAGTGCACCCCTGCGACGTCACGGACGACTGGGTCCGGCGGTACGCTGCGGACGGTACGCTCAAGGGCGTGATCCTGTCCGGCAGCCACGCCAGCGTCTACGAGGACACCACCGACAAGGCGCCCGCGGCGGTGTTCGAGCTGGGCGTGCCCGTGCTGGGCATCTGCTACGGCATGCAGACGATGGCGCACCAGCTGGGCGGAAAGGTCGAGAGCGGGCACAAGCGCGAATTCGGCTTTGCCAGCGTCCGGGCACGCGGACACACGCAGCTGCTCCAGGACATCGCCGACTTCACCACGCCGGAAGGCCACGGCATGCTCAACGTCTGGATGAGCCATGGCGACAAGGTCACCGAGCTGCCGCCTGGCTTCAAGCTGATGGCGAGCACGGAGAGCTGCCCGATCGCCGGCATGGCCGATGAGGCGCGCAGGTTCTACGCCGTGCAGTTCCATCCCGAGGTCACCCACACCCAGCAGGGCCGCGCGATCCTCGAGCGTTTCGTGCTGGGCATCTGCGGGGTGAAGCCCGACTGGGTGATGCGCGACCACGTCGCGCGAGGCCGTCGAGGCGATCCGCAAGCAGGTCGGTGACGAGGAGGTGATCCTGGGCCTGTCGGGCGGGGTCGATTCCTCGGTGGCCGCCGCCCTGATCCACCGCGCCATCGGCGACCAGTTGACCTGCGTGTTCGTCGACCATGGCCTGCTGCGGCTGAACGAGGGCGACATGGTCATGGACATGTTCGCGGGCAAGTTGCACGCCAAGGTGATCCGCGTCGATGCGAGCGAGGTGTTCCTGCGCGAACTCGCAGGCGTCGCGGAGCCCGAAGCCAAGCGCAAGATCATCGGGCGCGAGTTCGTCGAGGTCTTCAAGGCCGAGGCGGCGCGGCTCAAAGCGGGCCTGGACGGCGCGCACAAGGGCGCGAAATGGCTGGCCCAGGGCACGATCTACCCGGACGTGATCGAGTCGGGCGGTGCCAAGAACAAGAAGGCCGTCACCATCAAGAGCCATCACAACGTGGGCGGCCTGCCCGAGCAGCTGGGCCTGAAATTGCTGGAGCCGCTGCGCGACCTGTTCAAGGACGAAGTGCGAGAGCTCGGCGTCGCCCTGGGCCTGCCGCCGGAGATGGTCTATCGCCACCCGTTCCCCGGGCCGGGCCTGGGCGTGCGAATCCTGGGCGAGGTGAGGAAGGAATACGCCGACCTGCTGCGCCGGGCCGACGCGATCTTCATCGAGGAGCTGCGCAACTTCAGGGACGAAGCAACCGGCAGGAGCTGGTACGACCTGACCAGCCAGGCCTTCACCGTTTTCCTGCCCGTGAAAAGCGTGGGCGTGATGGGCGACGGCCGCACCTACGACTACGTGGTCGCGCTTCGCGCCGTGCAGACCAGCGACTTCATGACGGCCGACTGGGCGGAATTGCCCTATGCGCTGTTGAAGAAGGTCTCGGGGCGCATCATCAATGAAGTGCGCGGAATCAATCGCGTGACCTATGACGTGAGCAGCAAGCCACCGGCCACGATCGAGTGGGAATGACGGCGGCCCGTTGAAATGCGAAGGGCCGGGAAGTCCCGGCCCTTCGCGCTTCCAGGAACGGCGGCCCGGTCAGCCGAAGTGGGCCATGCCGGCCGACAGGTCGCTCACGGACACGCCCACCAGCGTGATCGATGCGACCTCGCCGAAGTGGATCACCGCGCCCTGGCCGGTCTGCTCGACCCCGGTGATGGCACCGAGCAGCTCCTCCATATCATGGAGACCGGTCGCGGCCGAGTCGATTTCGAGCGAATCCTCCGCCGTGTCGAAATCGTTGACGACAAAGTCGCCCGCGCCGTAGAAGGCGAACACGTCCTGGCCGGCGCCACCGGTCATGCTGTCGTGCCCAAAGGCCGCGTGGAGGACGTCATTCCCGGCACCACCCACCATATCGTCGTCGCCCTGGCCGCCGTCGAGGTCGTCGTCGCCGTCGCCGCCATCGAGTTCATCATTGCCCTCGTTGCCGTCCAGGTCGTCGTCGCCGGCGCCGGCCGCTAGCGCATCGTCGCCCGTGCTTCCGTCGTGTACATCGGCGCCGGCGCTACCGGCCCAGGCCGCGACTGGCACGACCGGGGCGTCGTCGTCCATGCCATCGGCGCTGTCGTCGTCGCCATCGTCATCCGTCGCGCCGTCGGCGCTGTCAGGGCTGTCAGGGCTGTCGTCCAGGGTATCGTCGGCGTCAGTCATCGAGGCTGTCGTCCGATGTACCGTCCATGGGAAGGGATCCAGGCATTTCGTCTCCTTGAAAATATGCAGCCCGACTGTAGTCGGCGAAAATCGGACCACGCTGATTAAGTCTGTAATCGTCTGTGCGCAAGTCTCGAACCGTACCCGCCTGATCACTTCCGGTCCACCGACCGCGTGCTCCCTCGCGCGGCGCATGCGCGCACACCCGTGCGCAGGCCTCTTCTCCACAGACGCCGCCGTGTTCCGTTCGTTACGCATTTGCCGCTTCACCTCGAAGGCGGCCGCCTGTCAACGAAGGTTTCGGGGCGCATGTCGAACGAGGTGGCCCGAGGTGCGCCGCATCGTTCGCGTGACCTATGATGTGAGCAGAAAACCCTCAACAATGATCGAGTGGGAATGAAAGCTCGTGCCGCCGCCCCCCTGCCTGACAACGAACCACAGCGGCTCCAGCGGATCGAAGAGGCGCGATGCGCCTTCGTGCCGCGAGAGGAGCGCTTCGACAGGATCACGCGAACCGTCAAGCGCCTGTTGGGCGTGCCCATCGCCCTGATCTCGATCGTCGAAGAGGATGTCCAGTGGTTTCACCTTCCTGCACGAACACAGCGGGCCGACGGCCGCGACCGACCTGTGGGCGTCGGCCCTGGCCGGCCTCAAGGACCAGCGAGCGCTGCATGAGCGCCTCCACCACGGTCGTCTTTGCGGATCTCACCGGAAGCACGGGCGTGTTCGAGGCCCTCGGCAATACGCTGGCCACCGAAGCGATCACGACCTTGACCCAGTGGATCGGCAGCGTTTGCGAAGCGCACCGGGGCCGCGTCGTGAAAACGCTCGGCGATGGCGTCATGGCGGTGTTTCCCGATGGCGCAAGTGCGATGGACGCGGTGGTCGAGATGCAGCGCGTTCACCAAAAGCGCGTGCAGGAATGGCCCAATCACCTCAGGATGCGCCTGCAAGTCGGCGTGGCCAGCGGGGAAGTGATCGAGGTTGAAGGGGATTGCTACGGCGACGCGGTGAACGTGGCGTCGCGCCTGTCCGATCTTTCGGGTGCCGACCAGATCTGGGCGACCGACACCGTGGTGTCCCAGATCCGGACTCCAGGCCAGGGTGTCAGGTTTCGCAGCCTCGGGCCGATCCAGATCCGCGGCAAGACCGAATCGCGGGTCATCTTCCGGGCGGAATGGCTGGAGGACATGGAGACGATCCACCTGACGGAGCCGGCCGCATTCATTCCATCGGATTCGCCCTCGGGCGTGCCGGGCGCGGCCATCGAGCTTTCATGGCTCGACCAGCAGAAGACCTTCAATTGCCTGGACACGCCGGTTCACCTGGGACGGGTCGAAGAAGCGCAGTTCATGGTCAGCGACCAGCGCGTTTCCCGCCTGCATGCGCGCCTGGACTGGAAAAACGGCAGCTTCACCCTGGCCGACATGAGCAGCTACGGCACCTGGGTGCGATTTGGCGAAGGCGGGACGGTGCTGCAGCTGCGGCGCCAGGAATGCGTCCTTCACGGCAGCGGTGAAATCGCGCTGGGGGCTTCGTTCGAGGATTTCACCGTGCCGACCGTGGCTTTTCGCCTCATCGACGGCCAGCGCTGAAGGCGCGGCACAATCCGGGCCATGTACCAGCCCCCCCATTTCAAATCCACCGATCCCGCGTTGGCGGCGCGGCTGATGCGCGAGCACCCCTTCGCCAGCCTCATCTCCATCGACGACGCGGGCCTGCCTTTCGTGACGCACCTGCCCCTGCACCTGGAGGACAGGGAAGGGGGGTTCTTCCTGCTCGGGCACTGCGCGCGGGCGAATCCCCATTGGCGGTTCCTGAAGGAGCGCCCGGCGGCCGTCGTGACCTTCCTCGGACCCCACGCTTTCCAGTCGCCGAAGATCTACCCGGACCTCGCACGCGTCCCGAGCTGGAATTACCTCGCCGTGCACTGCACGGTATCGGCCACGCTGGTCGACGATCCGCTGGCCAAGGACCGCCTGCTCAAGAAGCTGATCGGCGACCATGAGCCGCCCTACGCCGAACAATGGCGCGGCCTGGGCGAGGAATTCGCGCACAAGATGCTGGCCGGCATCATGGGATTCGAGTTGCAGGTGGTCGACCTGCAATGCAAGCTCAAACTGAACCAGCATCGGCCCGAATCGCACGCCGCCCTCAAGGCGGGCTATGCGCAGGGCAATGAGGACGAGCGCGAGCTCGCGCGCTGGATGGAAACACTCGGCATGGACGCGCCCGGCGCGGGGAAGGGAGAGGGGACATGAGAATCGTCTTTGGCGCGTTGAGCCTGCTGGTCGTCCTGGCCATCGTGGGTGTCCTGGCGAAGAAGCAGCTCGGTGCGGTCGCGCCCGCAGCCCCCCAGCCGGCGCCCGCCGCCGGCGCCGTGGCCGTGCCCACGGGGACGCCGCAGCAACAGGTCCAGCAATACCAGCAGGCAGTTCAGGGCGCGGTGCAGCAGGCGCGGCCCTTGCCCGACGACACCAAGTGACCGACGAAGGCTTCATGGCGTTGGCCCTGGAGCAGGCCCGCCTGGCGGCCGCGGCGGGTGAAGTGCCCGTGGGCGCGGTTGTCGTGCGGGACGGCCAGGTGATCGGCTCCGGGCGCAATTCGCCGCTGGCCTGCAGCGACCCGACGGCGCATGCCGAGGTCATGGCATTGCGTGCTGCCGCCAGGGCGCTGGGCAACTACCGGCTCGACGGCTGCGATCTGTACGTGACGCTGGAGCCTTGCGCGATGTGCAGCGGCGCCATGCTGCATTCGCGTCTGCGCCGCGTGGTCTTCGGCGCGCGCGATCCCAAGACCGGCGCGGCCGGCTCGGTCACGGACCTCTTCTCGCAGCCGCGGCTGAATCACCAGACCCAGGTCCACGGTGGTGTGCTTGCGCAGGAATGCGGCGCCCTGTTGACGCAGTTCTTCGATGCCCGCCGGCAGGATGCCCGCGCGGCTTCACAGCCCTTGCGCGAAGACGCCTTGCGCACGCCCGACGATCGCTTCGCCGGCCTGCCGGGTTATCCGTGGGCAGCACGGTACGTCAGCGACCTCCCTGCGCTCGCCGGCCTGCGCATGCATTACCTGGAAGAGGGTCCGATGCAGGCGCCCCTGACCTGGCTCTGCCTGCATGGCAATCCGGCGTGGAGCTACCTGTATCGCAAGATGATCCCGGTGTTCCTGGCCGCGGGCCACCGGGTCGTCGCGCCGGACATGATCGGCTTCGGCAAGAGCGACAAGCCCAAGAAGGACGCCGCCCACAGCTTCAGCTGGCACCGGCAGGTGTTGCTGGAATTCATCGAGCGGCTCGACCTGTCGGATGTGGTGCTCGTCGTGCAGGACTGGGGCGGGCTGCTGGGATTGACACTGCCGATGGCGGCGCCGGAGCGCTTCCGCGGCCTGTTGGTGATGAACACCGCGCTCGGCACCGGCGACGCGCCCCTGAGCCCCGGTTTTCTCGCCTGGCGCGAGATGTGCGCGAAGAACCCGGAGTTCGACGTGGCAAAGCTGTTCGCGCGCGGCAACCCGCAAATGAGCCCCGATGAATGCGCGGCCTACAACGCGCCGTTCCCGGACCGCGGGCATCGCGCCGCGTTGCGCGCGTTTCCGCCCATGGTGCCCGACCAGCCGGACGCCGACGGCGCGGCCATCTCGCGCCAGGCCCGCGAATTCTGGGCCGCCCAATGGTCGGGACAATCCCTCATGGCCATCGGGGCCCAGGACCCGGTGCTGGGCGTGCCGGTGATGCAGTCCTTGCGCCAGGCGATCCGCGGCTGTCCGGAGCCGATGGTGATCGAGCAGGCAGGGCATTTCGTGCAGGAACACGGCGAGGCGATCGCGCAGGCCGCGGTGGGATACTTCCGCTCGTGAAAAAACATATCTACATCTATTCCCCATCCAGCGCAGTGCGCGACAAGTCGGTGATCCGGCGCGGCGCGGCGCGCCTGCGGGCCCTTGGACACGACGTGGAGCTCGACGAAGCGGTGTTCGCGACCCACATGCGCTTTGCCGGCGACGACGAGACCAGGCTCGCCGCCATCCATCGCGCCGCGGCCAGCGGCGCCGATGTGGCCCTGATCACACGCGGCGGGTACGGCCTCACCCGGCTGCTGCCGGGCATTCGCTACAAGGCCGTGGCCAAGGCGATCGACAAGGGCATGCGCTTCGTCGGCCTTTCCGACTTCACGGCTTTCCAGAACGCGGTCCTGGCCGAAACCGGTTCCGTCACATGGGCCGGCCCGGCGCTGGGCGAGGACTTCGGCGTGGAAGGCGAGCCCGACGACATCATGCAGGCCTGCTTCGAGGACCTGGTGAGCGGACAGGGGGAGGGCACGGGATGGCAGATTCCCCGCGCCGAGGCGGTGACCAAGCCTTTGGAGATCAAGGGCGAGCTGTGGGGCGGTAACCTGGCGATCCTCGCGGCGCTGGTCGGGACGCCCTGGTTGCCCAAGGTCAAGGGGGGCATCCTGTTCATCGAAGATGTGCATGAACATCCCTACCGAGTTGAACGCATGCTGACCCAACTGCTGTATGCCGGCGTCCTGGCGCGCCAGAAGGCCATCCTGCTGGGACATTTCACCAACTACAAGCCGGTGCCCCACGACAAGGGCTATCGGTTGCAGACGGTGGTGGACTGGCTGCGCGGCCAGGTAAAGGCGCCGGTCTTCACGCAGCTTCCTTTCGGCCACGTGCCGACCAAGGTTGCGCTGCCGGTAGGCGCGAAGGTCCACCTAGCGGTTGAAGGCCGGGACGCTTTTGTGCTGTGGGGGCACCGCCACTGAGGCAGGCGCCGGAGTTCGAAGTGATCCCCAGGGGGCGTGGGGTGGAGGCGTTCAGCCGACCAGCGGACTCGGGCGCGAATTCAGCCCGTTCGGCAGCAAGCCCTGGAACATCTGCGTCACTTCAGCCACCCGCTGGCGCGCGGCCATCTCGCCGTGCACGGTCGCCAGGGCCGCCATCAGGTCGCCACGCAGGTACCACAATGCCTGGATGTCGCTCGCGTAGCGAATGCGGCGGGTGATGTGCGGGAAATGCTTGGGACCGGACTCGCCCAGCACCGAAAGCATCGACTCCCGGATGTCCTCGGTTCCAGTCTCCAGTACGGACTCCGAAGGTGGCAACGGGTTGCCGAGGAGGCCGTAGATGCTGCTTCTGAGATTGGGCTTCAACCAACGCATATGGAATATTTGCTCCTTGCGGATACAAATCGGTGATCGTGAAGGGACAAGTTATGCGGAGAGTAGCAAAAGAGCAAGGCATCTCTGTGACGTAGTTAACGGAAAACAACTTGCAGAATCAACGAGTTGGTAACGATTCGTGAGGCTGTTTCTATTTGTTCCCGCAAGTAGTTCTTTGGTTCGGAAAACGGCCCGCAACACGTGCCGGGCTATCTGCTTTTCTCGGTACAGGGATGGACGACCTCGACACCCTTGGCCATCGCAGACGTGGCGCTGCGGCAGCGCTCGACGTCAGGGTAATGGCCTTGGACGAGCATTCCGGGCGGGTCGTAGCGCAGTGTGGCGCGTGCTTGCAATCCCGAATCGGCGGGTCGAGGCTCGCAGTGCGCGTTGCGGCTGGCTATGGCCTCGACCTTGCGACACGTCGCGTCGGACGGATAGTCGATCTGCAAGGTAGGCGCGCCGCCTGCATCGCGATAGACAAGATGCTTGCCGGTCGTCGCCGGCGTCCGGCTGGCGCAACCAGCCATGGCGGCAATCGCAAGAACGATGAAGCTGGCTCGTAGGGTCATGGGCTCGTTCCGAAGCGCCGGGCCGGGGATCCGGCCGGGCAATTCAGGCTTTCTACCGGCACCTGCTGCGGGCAGGGTGTCACCGTAACGAACGTCTTCGGATCATCTCTGATTGATTTAACATAATATACATCGTATCAATCATACGACCCGTAAGGCCCGGAGCGCAGGCAGGCGCTTGGCAGCGAATTCGCGGGCCTGGGCCGTGAGTTCCGCCAGGTTTGCTTCCGGCGTCTCCAACGGCTTGCCGTCTTTGAGGATCTTCTGGCCCTGGGCCGACAGGATGGGCCAGCTGTCGCGCGCCCAGGCCTCGGGCGTCTTTTTCCCATCGGCAATGGACTGGATGAAAAGCTGGTGGAAGCGCTGCGCTGACACTGCGCCGCCGGTCACCGGACTGGCCAGGTAGTGGACTTCCTTGCCGGCGATCGAGCCTGCAATCAGGTGCCGGTTGAGCCGGTCGGTGGCGGCCTTGGCCTGGTCGGCGACGGCCGCGTCCTGGACCGCCTGGACTGCGCCTTTGCCGCTCAGCACCATGATGGCCTGGACAACTTGGGCAAGGTTGATCTGCCGGGCTTGCAGGGCCCGTTCGAGTTCGCCCACGGTCTTGGGCTTGTGGTCGGCCAGCATTTCCAGGATGGGCCGGTAGATGGCCTCGGTCAGGGTCACCTCGCTCTGGGCGCCTGTGACGGTCAGGGTGACATCTTCCTTCGCCATGACCAGGACCACGGCGAGGCGGCGCACTGCTTCTAGCTGTTCCGCGGGGGTGAGCTTGCGCGCGCCCTTGACCCAGTAGTCCTTGCGGAAGCCCTGGTTCATGCAGAAGTCCCGCACGGTCTGGCGAAAGCCCTGGTCCGGGATTTCGGCCAGCAAGGCTTGCTGTTCGGGCGTCATGTTCACCGCGTCCACTGCCTCCAGGCCGTGAGCCGAACCTGCATAGGAGAGTTTGGCAGGACCCAGCCACTGCGCCATCCGGCTGAACGACATCGGTTGCCAGTCGCGGTTGAAGTACTCATGGGCCAGGTAATTGCGGTTGTGCGCGGCGAGCTTCTTGAGGCGCTCGGGAATCATGGGGTTGGCGCGCGAGAACATGGGGTTCGCGGCCAGCATCTTTTCGGCGAAAGCCAGGGCCGCATCGATCTGCGACACGCGGCCCTGCCCGGGCGAACCCATGACGGCCGCATGCTCGACGAACAGGTCCCGCATCGGCACCATCGCTGCCCACCCCGGCTGCGTGTTGTAGCTCACGTAGAGCACGCCGCCCACCTTGAGCCTGCGGCGCACGAAGTCCACGATGACGGCGCGGTTCTCGTCGCTGATCCAGCTCCAGATGCCGTGCAGGCCGATGTAGTCCATTTGCGGCAGGTCGTCCCGGGTGCAGAACTGCGCAAACGATTCGTCGAACAGGTCCGCCTTCGCACCCGAAGCCTGGGCCAGTTCCTGGGCAAAGCCAGCCTGCGCGGGGTTGAAGTCGGTGCCCCACCATTGCACTGCGGAGGCCGCGGCGTGCATGTTGATGCTGACACCCTGTCCAAAGCCCAGTTCGCAGGCCGTCGCCACCTTGGGGGGCGTGCAGCCTGCGTAGATGAAGGCCAGCTGGGTGTTCAGCGGATTGAGTTCTGGGTAGTAGCCGTAGGTGTACCCAATGTCGGCGACGTAGCCGGAGGTCCAGTCTTCGATGTCGTTCTCCTCGAGTCGTTCCGGGCCCTTCCGGGGCCCCTCCATCACATGAGCTTTACATGATAAGCCCTTGTCACCACTTGCCTTTGGGCTGGCGCGCACGCACGGCCGCGGCGATCAGACCGGCGGCGTCGGGGCGGTTCGCCTTGTTGGCGAAATCGATCGCGGTCAGCCCCAGCTGGTTCTTCAGCGTCGGATCGGCGCCCGCCTCCAGCAGGATTTTCACCGCGCGCCGGCGTCCCATAGTGCGCCGCCATCATCAATGGCGTCGTGCCGTTGGGCGACTCCGCGTCGATATAAGCGTGATTTTCCAGCAGCAGTTCGATGATCGCCACATGGCCGTTGGTCGCCGCGTAGTGCAAGGGTGTCCAGCCGGTCTTGTTGACGTCCGCATCCCTCGCGATGAGCTTCTTGGACAGTTCAAGATGGCCTTTCAGGGCCGCCATCATGAGGGGGCTCTCGTCCTGGGGCGAGCGGGTCTCGACCCGGGTCCGGGGCCAGTCGACGAGGGCCTGCGCCGCTTTCAGCGACGAGTCCCGCAGCGCCAGGTACAGGCCGTCCAGCCCCTGGGGGTCGGGGGTGTTGGGATCGAACCCGCGTTCCAGCAGCGCGGAGATGGCGCCGGGGTTGTCCTGCTTGATTGCGCTGAAGAAATCTTCGTACGAACCGGCGTTGGATACAGAAAATCCAATAGCGAAAGCTAGATAAGAGAGATATTTAAAGTACTTTCTCATGTTGATGCCAAGCCAAAAAGCCGCTCGAAATTGGTGCTGGTCAGGCTGGCAACCTGCTCCACGGTCATCTGGCGAACCCGCGCCAACTGCTCGGCGACGTACGGAACGTACGAAGGATTGTTGGTCTTGCCGCGATAGGGTACCGGGGCCAGGTACGGGCTGTCGGTTTCGATCAGCAGACGGTCCGGCGGGACGAAAGCCGCGACTTCGCGCAAGTCCTGCGCGCTCTTGAACGTGAGGATCCCCGAAAAGGAGATGTAGAACCCCAGGTCCAGCGCCGCCCGCGCCACGTCGGCGGTTTCGGTGAAGCAGTGGAAGACGCCGCCGGCCGAGCCGGTCGATCCGTCCTCGCCCTCCTCCTTCAGGATGGCCACCGTGTCGGCTGAAGAGGCCCGCGTGTGGATCACCAGCGGCTTGCCGACGCTTCGGGCGGCCCGGATGTGGGTGCGGAAGCGCTCGCGCTGCCATTCCAGGTCCGACACGGTGCGCCCGCCCTTTCGTTCTTCCATCTCGTAATAGTCCAGCCCGGTTTCGCCAATTGCCACCACGCGCGGGCGCGCCGAGCGCCGCACCAGGTCCTCCACGCTCGGCTCCGTCACGCCCTCGTTGTCCGGGTGCACGCCGACGGTGGCCCAGAAGTTGTCGTATTGGATGGCCAGGGCGTGCACGGCGTCGAATTCCTCGAGCGTCGTGCAGATGCACAGGGCGCGGTCCACGCGCGCCTGCGCCATGGCTTCGCGGATTTCAGGCAGGCGCGACGCCAGGTCGGGGAAAGTCAGGTGGCAATGGGAATCGACGAACATCGGAAGAATACGGTTGCGGCGCCTGCGCCTTGGCGCACGCAGCCCGGGAAATGCCGGCGGTCAAATGGTCTGCGTGGGGCGCTCGGAAGCCAGGTGGCCGCCCAGGATCTCTTCGATCTTCAATTTCAGCAGGCGCGATTTCTCGTCCGCCGGAAACCGGATGCCGACACCCTGGGTGCGATTGGCGGCCGCGCGGGCCGGCGTGACCCATGCCACCTTGCCGGCGATCGGGTAACGCTGCGGGTCGTCCGGCAGGGACAGCAGGACGTAGACGTCGTCGCCCAGCTTGTAGTCGCGCGTGGTGGGAATGAACACGCCGCCGTCTGCGAACAACGGAATATAGGCTGCGTACAAGGCGGCCTTTTCCTTGATGGCGAGCTGGATGACGCTGGGGCGGGGGGTGCTGGCCGAAGTGCTCATAAAGGGATGCTCAAGACCGCGAGTTTAGGGCCGAGCGGGCCTGGCTCACAAGCGCCTCGAGCATGAGCCCCGCGTTGAACGGATGCTCGACCGTGCGCGCCGTGCGCGAAAGCTCGCCCGCCCATTCGGTCAGCGCAGCGAACGACCCCCCGGCCGGAAGGTCCGCGGCCTGGAAGAACCGCGGCTGGGCGCCTGCCTTCACCGCCAGCAAGTCATGGCAGAGTTTCTGCAGCGCACTCACTGCGTCGGCCGGGGACCAGTTCGCGAGCGCCGCGGCCTCGCCGCGCACCAGCGCAGCGGGCAGCAGCCGCCAGACTTTCGGGTCGCGCCCAGCCTGCGAAAAAGCCAATGCGTCGTCGGGGCGGCCACCGGAGGCGCGCAGGAGGACGGGCGCGTCGGCGTCCTTCACCCCTTGCTCGCGCAACCATGCCAGGGCGTCGTCCGCTTGCGGCCAGGCCATGGTGTGGACCAGGCACCGGCTGCGGATCGTCGGCAGCAACTGGTGCGCCGCTTCGCTGGCCAGCACGAAACGCAGGTCGCCGGCGGGCTCTTCCAGGGTCTTGAGCAAGGTGTTCGCCGTGACGTTGTTCATGCGCTCGGCCGGATACACCAGCACGGCCTTGCCGCGCCCCCGCCCGCTGGTGCGTTGCGCGAACTCCACGGCATCGCGCATCGCCTCGACGCGGATTTCCTTGCTGGGCTTGCGCTTCTTGTCGTCGATGTCGGCCTGGGCCTTTTCGCCCAGGGGCCAGCCCAGCTCCAGCATGACGGTTTCAGGCATCAGCACGCACAGGTCGGTGTGCGCCCTGACGTCGATGGCGTGGCAGCTCGCGCAGGCGCCGCAAGCGCCCTGCCCGGTCGGCTGGTCGCAGAGCCAGGCGCGCACCAGTTGCGAGGGCGAGGCTGTACTGTCCCAGCCCGGACGGCCCCTGCAGCAACCAGGCGTGGCCACGCTGCGCGAGCAGCTCGCGGGTTTGCGCCGCGATCCAGGGCGCCGGGGCACTCAAGCGAGCCACCCCCGGGCGCGAAGCGCGGCCAGCACATCGCTCCATACCGCGTCGCGCGGCTGGTTGGCCTCGATGCGCGCAAATCGGCCAGGATCGGCCGCCATGCGATCGGCATAGCCGGCTGCGACGCGGCGGAAGAACTCGACGGGTTGCGATTCGAACTTGTCAGGCACCCTGGCGCCTGCCAGCCGCTGCGCGGCGATTTCCGGCGCAAGGTCGAACCACAGCGTCAGGTGGGGCTGGCGCAAGGCGCCCGCAGGCAGGGCCGGGACCGACTGGACCCAGCGCTCCAGCCCCGCCAGGACCTGGGCGTCGAAGCCGCGCCCCGCGCCCTGGTACGCGAAGGTTGCGTCGGTGAAACGGTCGCACAGCACGACGTCGCCGCGCTCCAGGGCCGGTTCGATGACCTGCAGCAGGTGGTCACGCCGCGCGGCGAACATGAGCAGGGCTTCGGTCAAGGGGTCCATCGGGTCGTTGAGGACCAGTGCCCGCAGCTTCTCGGCCAGCGGCGTTCCGCCCGGCTCGCGCGTCACGGTCACGGCCCTGCCCTGCCCCCGGAACGCTTCAGCCAGGCCTTGGACGTGGCTGGACTTGCCGGCGCCGTCGATGCCTTCGAAGCTGATGAACAAGCCCTTGGTCATTGCCCGCGCTGGTACTTGTTGACGGCGCGATTGTGCTCGTCCAGGCTGGTGCTGAATTGGCTGCTGCCGTCGCCGCGCGCGACGAAATACAGCGCCTTGCTGGCGGCCGGTTGCACCGCGGCCAGCAGCGATGCCTTGCCCGGCATGGCGATCGGCGTCGGCGGCAGGCCGGGCCGGGTGTAGGTGTTCCAGGGCGTGTCGGCCTGCAAGTCCTTCTTTCGCAGGTTGCCGTCGAACGAGGCGCCCAGGCCGTAGATCACCGTCGGGTCGGTCTGCAGCGGCATGCCGACCCGCAGGCGGTTGTTGAAGACCGCTGCAATCATCGTCCGGTCGGCGGTTTTGCCGGTTTCCTTTTCGACGATGCTGGCCAGGATCAGGGCCTCGTCGGGCGTCTTGACGGTGGCCTCGGCGGAGCGCTGGCTCCAGGCGATGGCCAGCCGCTTGTCCATGGCGCGCATCGCGCGCTTGAGCACGGCGACATCGCTGGACCCCTTGGCATAGGTGTAGGTGTCGGGGAAGAAGCGGCCTTCCGGGTGCTGGCCCGGCCGTCCGAGCAAGGTCATCACGGCTTCATCGGCCAGGCCGCGCGTGTCGGGCTTGAGCACGTCTTCCCTGGACAACGCGGCGCGGACCTGGCGGAAGTTCCAGCCTTCCACCAGCGTCACCGCGCGCAGCGCTTCTTCGCCGCGGGCCAGCTTGGCCAGCAGGCGGTGCGGCGTGATGCCCGCCTCCAGCTCGTAGCTGCCGGCCTTGATCGGCCGGTCCTGCCCGGAAAGGCGGAACCAGCAGGTACAGCAGGTCGGGGTTGACGTCGACGCCGGCTTCCTTCACCGCCGCCGCCACGCCTCGCGGCAGCGTTCCAGGCTCGATCGACAGGTCCACCGTGGGCGCGGCCAGGTGCAGCGGCTGGTACACCCACCACAAGCCCCAGCCACCCGCAGCCAGCACGGCAAGGGATACCAGCAGAAAGACCGTCAACAGGAAACGCCGCACCGACTTCTGCCCCTATGCCATGGAGTGAATTGAACGACGATGATAATTCAGGGCATGAGCCATCTCCCCAACGGCGTCACGCCGCTGCCCCATCTGGGCATCATTCGCGCGGAAGGCGAAGACGCCGCGGCCTTCCTGCAGGGCCAGCTGACACAGGATTTCGCGCTGCTGGGCATGTCCGAGGCGCGCCTGGCGGCGTATTGCACAGCCAAGGGCCGCATGCTTGCCAGCTTCGTCGGCTTCAAGCGCAGCCCGACCGACATCCTGCTGGTGTGCAGCCGTGACGTGCTGGCTGCCACGCTCAAGCGGCTGTCGATGTTCGTGCTGCGTGCCAAGGTGAAGCTGCAGGACGCGACGGCGCAGTTCGACATTCATGGCCTGGCCGGCCAGCCGGCACGAGACGCGGCGCCGGGCCTGCAAGCGCCTTGGACCCGCGCCGACGTGGGCAACGCCAGCGTGATTCGCCTGTACCCGGCCGATGGCCAGCCGATGAGCCTGTGGATCGCGCCCGCCGGGGAGCCCGCGCCCCCCGGCCCGCCGATGGCCCAAGACCTCTGGTTGTGGGGCGAAGTCCGCAGCGGGATCGCCACGCTCAGCGCTCCCGGCGTCGAGGCGTTCGTGCCGCAGATGCTCAACTACGAATCGGTCGGCGGCGTGAATTTCAAGAAGGGGTGCTACCCGGGCCAGGAGGTCGTGGCGCGCAGCCAGTTCCGCGGCACGCTCAAGCGCAGGGCCTACCTGGCGCATGCCGACGCGCCCCTGCAGGCCGGCCAGGAGGTCTTCCACGACGCCGACCCCAGCCAGCCTTGCGGGCTGATCGTGCAGGCCGCGCCTTCGCCCGATGGCGGATGGGATGCGATCGCGTCGATCCAGATCGCGGCTTCCGCGGGCGGGGCCCTGGCGGCGGCGAGCCCGCAAGGCCCGGCGCTGAGCCTGCAGCCCGCGCCCTATCCCTTGTTGGCCGACGTCTGAGCCGACGCGGGCGCCTGCGGCCCGCCGGCGTAACCGAGCTTCGGCCAGTACACGGCAGGTATCTGGGGCAGCAGGCTCTGGCGCTGCGCCGGCGAAGCCAGGTCCATCGCCTGCCTGAAGGCGCCGAGCGCCCGGTCCGGGTCCTTCGCGAGCTTGCCGTACATGTCGCCGAGTTGCATGTAGCCCTGCAGGCGGGTCTCGGGCCAGCCCTTCATGCGCAACTGGACGGCCTTGTCGGCGAAGGCGTAGTCGCCGGCGCGCGAGCCCAGCACGAAGGCGGCGTTGGTCATGTCGAAGTCGTAGATGTTCTCGGCCATGGCTTGGCGCGCCAGCTCGAGCGCGCGCGCTTCCTGGCCGGTGCGGCCGAGCAGGATCACTTCCAGCGAACGCACGGCCGGGGCGCGAGGCTGGATCTTCCGGGCCCGCTCCAGGTACTCGAGCGCCTTCGCCGGCTGGCCCATCGTGGCGTAGCCCCGCGCCACGTTGGACATGATGGCCACGATGTGCGGGCGCGACGACAGCACGCTCTCCCAGATCCAGGTGGCATCGCGCCAGTCGCCCCAGCGCGCCAGCTCGTCCGCCACCATGGGCGTGATCTTGCGATAGTGGGGGTTGATGGCAATGCCTTCGCGGATGAGCCTGAGCATGTCTGCCTTGCTGCGGTTCCACTTGGGGTTGTTCGGCTCACCCGAGGCGGAGATCGTCAGCGCGATCTTGGTGGCCTGCACGATCTTCTGCTCGCACTCGGCCGCCTGCTGGGTGATGTAGGCGGCCAGCACGATGCAGGCGGCCATGGCCGTTGCCATCGCATGCGAAAGGTTCGGCGACCAGGCCAGGCGCGCGGCCGCCCAGCGGCGCGAAAGGCCCAGGCGTGCGTCGGATGCGGCCAGCCCGGCCAGGCACAGCGCGAACAGCGCACCGGTCGACGCCATGCGCCATGGGAAGCCGACGTTGCTGACGATCATCAATGCCAGCAGGCTGCAAAGGAGGATGGCACGCCAGGGCGCCTCGGCCTGCGCCTGCTCGGACTTGCCCGCCAGCGTTCGCCGGGCCGCGTCCAGCAGGTAGGCCGCGAGCGCGAGCAGGAACACCCAGCCCGCCAGTCCGTATTCGGCCAGCAGTTGCAGGAACTCGTTGTGGACGTAGTAATCGGTTTCCAGCTGCGAGCCTTCGGCCTGGTACAGCGGGATCTCGCTTTCCCAGGCGCCCGCGCCCACGCCGGACAGCGGCCGGCCCTGGATCGCGCGGACGGTGGCTTTCCACATGACCATGCGCACGCCCAGTGAAGCGTCGCCCGGCGAGATCGAGCCGGTGCGCTTGAACCCGCGCTCCAGCGCGGTGAGGCCGCGGCCTTCCTCCGCGATCTTCGGGTCGCCGCTGGGGATCGAGGCCCAGGCCCAGCACGGTGCCGAGCAATACGCCCACGGCCACCATCCGCGTGCCCCGGCTGCGGGCCGACCATGGCAAACTGCTTGCGGTAGAGCCAGCCGATCAGCGGCAGCACCACCAGCAGCTGCAGCCAAAGGGCGATCAAGGCGCTGCGCGCGCCCGTCATGAGGACGGCGACTACGATCAGCCCTGTGGTCACTGCCAGCAGCGCCGCCTGTGCGCTTTGCCGCGAACGCGCGAGCAGCACGGCGGAAAACGGCAAGGTGCACACCGCGAATTCGGCAAAGAAGTTGCGGTTGACGAACGTGGACGCGGGGTGCGGGCCCTGGGGAAAGAACCTGAAATCCACCCAGAACTGCAGCACCGCCCACAGCGATGCCACGACCGCGCCCATGTGGATGCCCCAGGCCAGGACCGGCAGCCGTTCGCGCGTGAGCGCTGTTGATGCCCAGCCACGTGAGCAGCGCGAAGATGAACCAGCGGATGGCTTCGACGCCGGCGAGGTAGGTGTGCGACCAGGCCATGCTGCCGAGCGCGTAGGCCATCAGCAGCAACGGCAGCCAGACGACGGCATGCCAGCGCAGCGGTTCGCGGCGTTTGCGCTGCTGCCAGAAGAACAGCAGCGCGGCGCCCAGCACGGCGAAAGACACGATGATGGACTTCAGCGTGTCCTGCAGCATCTCCTCGTTCGGCACGCCCAGCGCCGGCGCGAGGAACATCATCAGCGCGAAGATCCCGACGATCGAGCCACTGGCGGCTTCGGCAGGCAGGCCGGCCGCGAGGGCTGCCGCGCCTGCGGCCGGGGCCTCGGCACGGGGTGCAGCAGCGGTGTCCGGCGGGCTGTCCCCCCGGTTGCGTTTCTTGCGGGCCATGCCTTAAGCCGGGTCCAGGCGCCGCGCCATCTCGACGTGGGAAATGCCTGCTTCCTCGAAGGCGTCGCCACGCGGCGCGAATCCCAGGCCCCGATAGAAGTCCTGCGCGCTGCTCTGCGCGTGGAGCATCGCCTCGTGGTCGCCGCGCGCGGCGGCGGCACCCAGCAGCGCGTGCAGCACCTGCCGGCCCACCCCGCTGCCGCGCACCGCGCGGTGCACGGCCATGCGCCCTATCCTCGCCACGCCCGGCCGCTCCTGCAGCAGCCTGCCGGTCGCGACCGGCTGGCCCAGCCGGTTGTACGCCACCGCATGCACGGCGCCCGCGTCGGCGTCGTCCCATTCCATGTCCGCGGGAATCTTCTGCTCATCGAGGAACACGTCCGTGCGGATTCGGCGGGCGTGTTCGCCCAACTTGTCCCAAGGGCCCGTGTCGACCCGCAGCATCGCCTCTCCGGCCTCGTAGCCGGTCATGATGTCGCGCAGGGCCGGCGGCACCGGCTTCGACGTCTGGGTGGCCGGGTCGGCGAAGACGTAGACCAGCTCGCAGGTGATGAGCACCTGGTCGCCGCGGAAAATGGCGCCGGTGAAGACCATCGACGAATTGCCGATGCGCCCGCAGCGCAGCGCGACGTCCAGGCTGTCGTCCATGCGTGCCGACGCATTGAACTCCACCGTGGCCTTCTTCACGTAGATATCGCCACCGAGCTGGTGCATGGCCTCCTCGTAGGGCAGGCCCAGGGCCCGCCAGTAGTCGGCCACGGCGGTGTCGAAGTACATCAGGTAGTGCGCGTTGAACACGATCTTCTGCATGTCCACTTCGGCCCAGCGCACCCGCAGGCGGTGAAAGAATCGGAAGTCTTGTCGTTTCATGGTTCCAGGGGCTTCAGGGCGGCGGCCAGCGCCCGTGCCGCGTCGGCATGGGCTTGCCGGGCTTCGGGGAGGGCTCGCCCCATCTTGATGAATTCGTGGGTGACGCCGCGATAGATTTCCAGGTCGACCGCAACGCCCGCAGCCCGCAGTTTATCCGCGTACGCCAGGCCGTCGTCCACCAGGGGGTCGCACTCCGCCAGGCCGAACCAGGCGGGCGCGACACCTTCCACGTCCGGCGTATTGAGCGGTGCGAAGCGCCAGTCCTCGCGCTGCCCGCGATCGATGTACTGGTCGAAGAACCAGTCGATGTGCGGCTGCTCCAGCACCAGGCCGTGGCCGAAGCGCTGGTGCGATGGCGCCTCGGGCCAGGCGGCGCAGCCCGGGTAGAACAGCAATTGCAGCGACAGGTGGAGGCCGGCGTCGCGCGCCAGGATGGCACAGACGGCGGCCAGCGTGCCGCCGGCGCTGTCGCCGCCCACCGCCAGGCCGCCGCCCAGCCCGAGCTCCGGCGCATGGGCGGCCAGCCATTGCGTCGCGTCCCAGGCGTCGTTGACGGCGGCCGGAAACCGATGCTCGGGCGCCAGCCGGTAGCCCAATGACACGACCGCGCAGCCGCTCAGGCGGCTCAGTTCGCGGCACAGCGTGTCATGCGAGGCGATGCTGCCGATGGTGAAGCCGCCGCCGTGGAAATAGAGCAAGGCCGGCAAGGCTGCAGCGCCGGGTGCATACAGGCGCGCAGGCAGGTCGGCGCCGTCCCGCGCGGGAATGCGGAAGTCCTCGATCCGCGCCAGCGGCGCCTTCGGCACTTCCAGCACGCCCGAGCCGGCCTCGTACGCGGCCTTGGCCTCATGCGGCGCCTGGGTGTACATCGGCGTGTAACCGGCGCGCGCCATGCGCTCGAGCACCGAGCGCATGGCCGGGGTGAGTTGCGGGTATTGCGGCAGGAACCTCACTTGAACTGGACGGAGACCGGTGTGGCCCCGGGCAGGCCGTTGTACGTAGCCGTGGCTTTCAGGCCCGGCTTGGGCGGCAGCAGCGGCGAAAACGAGCCCAGGCTGATCAGCTCGCCCGGCTTCATCGCCAGGCCCTCCTTGGCCAAAGCCTGCGCGAGCCACACCACGGCGTTGAGCGGGTGTTCCAGGATGTCGCTGCCCTTGCCCTTGCCCAGTTCGGCGCCGGCGCCATCGGCCAGGACCACGTTCATGTCGCGCAGCGCGTCGAGCATGGCGTAGCGCTCGCCGCGGGTGGCGGGCACCGGGATCGGCTTGCCGGCCACGCCCAGGCGGGCGCCGACGTTGATCGCGCTGATGGCCGGGCCGTTGAGCTTGGGCGGCGCCAGCACCACCAGGTCGGGCAGTTCGATGAAGGGGATGACCTGGTCAATCGCCTGCAGGACGTCCATCGGCGTCCTGGCCTGGTTGATGTCGGCGCTCTTCACGCGCACCAGCATGTCCGCTTCGAACAGCGGCCGCGCGCCGAAGGCGGCTTCCACGGTCGCGCCGTCCGCCAGGACCATGCCCTGGTACAGCTTGCCCCACACCGGCTTGTCATAGCCGAAGCGTTTTTGCACGGCCGGGTTGGTGAGGCCCGCCTTGTAGCCGACGACCGCGCCCATGCGCTTTTCCAGCAGCGCGTTGAACTTCGCGCGGCTGCAGGCGCCGTCGGCCTCGGACAAGCCTTCCAGGTTGGCCGCCGGCGTCTTCGCTGCGTACTGGTTCATCATCTCCGCCGCCTGCGCATCGGTCAGGCAATCGGCCTGGGCGCCTGCCGCGAAAGCGAGCGCCGCGAGGGCCAGCAATGGTGTCTTCTTCATGACGTGTCTCCTGCCTTGGAAGTATTAAAGTGGGGCTTTCCATCGTAACTCGGGCATTGCCATGGCCTTCATCTATTACCTGACCCAGATCCAGTTCGACTTCGGCGCCGTCAAGCTGCTCAAGCAGGAATGCGACCGGGTCGGCATCACCCGGCCGCTGGTCGTCACCGACCCCGGCGTGAAGGCGGCGGGCGTCCTGCAGAAGGCGCTGGACGCCCTGCCCGGCATGCCGGTGGCGGTGTTCGACCAGACGCCGTCCAACCCGACGGAAGCCGCGGTGCGCGCCGCGGTGGAGGTGTACAAGGCCAACCGGCTGCGACGGGCTGATCGCCGTGGGCGGCGGCTCCGCCATCGACTGCGCCAAGGGCGTGGCGATCGCGGCGACGCACGACGGCCCGCTCACGCACTACGCCACCATCGAAGGCGGCTCGCCGCGCATCACGGACAAGGCGGCGCCGCTGATCGCCGTGCCCACCACCAGCGGCACCGGCAGCGAGGTGGCGCGCGGCGCGATCATCATCGTGGACGATCACCGCAAGCTGGGCTTCCATTCCTGGCACCTGGTGCCCAAGGCCGCCATCTGCGACCCGGAACTGACGCTGGGCCTGCCGCCCAAGCTCACGGCCGCCACCGGCATGGACGCGATCGCGCATTGCATGGAGACCTTCATGTCGCCGGCGGTCAACCCGCCGGCCGACGGCATCGCCCTCGACGGCCTGGAACGCGGCTGGGCCAACATCGAACGCGCCACGCGCGACGGCAGCGACCGCGAGGCGCGCTTCAACCTGATGAGCGCGTCGATGGAAGGCGCCATGGCCTTCCAGAAGGGCCTGGGCTGCGTGCATTCGCTCAGCCACAGCCTGGGCGGGGTCGACCCGCGGCTTCACCACGGCACGCTCAATGCCATGTTCCTGCCCGCCGTGATCCGCTTCAATGCGCAGGCCGAGTCGGTCAAGAAGGAGCAGTCGCCTCGAGCGCATGGCGCACGCGATGGGGCTTGCAGGCGGCAGGCGACATCCCGCAGGCGATCAAGGACATGAATGCGCGCCTGGGCCTGCCCTCCGGCCTGGCCGAAATGGGCGTGAAGCGCGACATGTTCGAGCAGATCATCAAGGGCGCGCTGGCGGACCACTGCCACAAGACCAATCCGCGCATCGCGACGGCGCAGGATTACGAGGATATGCTGGCGGCGTCGCTGTAGCCGGCCCGCCGGTTCAAAGCGCTTCCAGCCGGCCGGGCGCGCCTGCCACTCGCCAGCTTTCATTCGCGCGAGTTGCAGGGGCGCCACGGCGCGGCCCGCCTCGCAGGGACTTACTTGCGCAGGGCCTGCAGCTTGGCAAAAGCGCCCGCCATCGCGGTGTTTGCCGGTGCGTTCTGGGGGGCGCGCTGGCCGCGGCCGGCGCCCTCGAAACGGTTGTCGCGCGGGCCGTCGCGGCGAGCGGGCGCGTCGCCCAGCTTCATGGACAGGCCGATGCGCTTGCGGGCGATGTCCACTTCCATCACCTTGACCTTGACGATATCGCCGGTCTTCACGACCTCGCGCGCGTCCTTCACGAACTTGTGCGACAGCTGGCTCACGTGCACCAGCCCGTCCTGGTGCACGCCCAGGTCGACGAAAGCGCCGAATGCCGCGACGTTGCTCACCGTGCCTTCGAGCACCATGCCTTCGCGCAGGTCGCCGATGTCCTCGACGCCGTCGTTGAAGCGCGCCACCTTGAAATCGGGGCGCGGGTCGCGGCCGGGCTTTTCGAGCTCGCCCAGGATGTCCTTGACGGTGATGACGCCGAACTTCTCGTTGGCGAACAGCTCGGGCTTGAGCGTCTTGAGCATCTCGGCGCGGCCCATCAGCTCGGCCACCGGCTTGCCCGTCGCGGCCATCATCTTTTCGACCACCGGGTAGGTTTCCGGGTGCACGCCCGTCATGTCCAGCGGGTTGTCGCCGCCGCGGATGCGCAGGAACCCCGCGCTCTGCTCGAACGTCTTGGCGCCCAGGCCGCTGACTTCCATCAACTGCTGGCGGTTGCTGAAGGCGCCGTGCGCCTCGCGCCAGCGCACCACCGCCTTGGCCACGCTGCCCGACAGTCCGGACACGCGCGACAGCAACGGCACGCTGGCCGTGTTGAGGTCCACGCCGACCGAGTTCACGCAGTCCTCGACGACGGCGTCCAGCGTGCGCGCCAGTTCGCTCTGGTTCACGTCATGCTGGTACTGGCCGACGCCGATGGACTTGGGATCGATCTTCACCAGTTCGGCCAGCGGGTCCTGCAGCCGCCGCGCAATGCTGGCCGCGCCGCGCAGGCTCACGTCCACGTCGGGCATTTCCTGCGACGCGAATTCGCTGGCGGAGTAGACCGACGCGCCCGCCTCGCTCACCACGACGCGCTGCAGGCCGGCGCTTTCGTCGCCCAGCCGCTTCATCAGGTCGGCGGCCAGCTTGTCGGTTTCGCGGCTGGCGGTGCCGTTGCCGATGGCGATCAGGTTCACGCCGTGCTTGCGGCACAGCAGGCCCAGCTGGTGCAGCGAGCCCTCCCAGTCCCGGCGCGGCTCGTGCGGGTAGACCGTGGCGGTGTCGACCAGCTTGCCGGTGGCATCGACCACGGCCACCTTCACGCCGGTGCGGATGCCGGGGTCCAGGCCCATCACCACGCGCGGCCCGGCCGGCGCGGCCAGCAGCAGGTCGCGCAGGTTGTCGGCGAACACCTTGATCGCGACCTTCTCGGCTTCTTCGCGCAGGCGTGCGAACAGGTCGCGCTCGGTGGACAGCGAAAGCTTCACGCGCCAGGTCCAGGCGACGCACTTGCGGATCAGGTCGTCGCCGGCCCGGCCCTGGTGGCTCCAGCCCAGGTGCAGCGCGATCTTGCCTTCGGCGATCGAGGGCTTGCCGGGCTCGGGCTCGACCGGCAACACCAGCTTCGCGTCGAGGATCTCCAGTTGGCGGCCGCGAAACACCGCCAGGGCGCGGTGCGAAGGCACGCGGCCGATCGGCTCGTCGTAATCGAAGTAGTCGCGGAACTTGGCGACGTCCGGATGGTTCTCGTCCTTGCCGGCGATGAGCTTCGCCTTGAACAAGCCTTCGGACCACAGCCATTCGCGCAGCGAACGCACCAGCGCCGGCTCCTCGGCCCAGCGCTCCGACAGGATGTCGCGCACGCCGTCGAGCACGGCGGCCACGGTCGTGAAGTCTTCGCCGCCCTCGCCCTTCTCGGCCTTGACGAAGGCCGCCGCTTCATCGGCCGGGTTCAATGCGGGGTCGGCGAAGAGCCGGTCGGCCAGCGGTTCGATCCCGGCTTCGCGCGCAATCTGGCCCTTGGTGCGCCGCCGGGGCTTGTAGGGCAGGTACAGGTCTTCCAGTTCCTGCTTGGTGGGCGCGGCTTCGATGGCCGCGCGCAGTTCGGGCGTGAGCTTGCCCTGTTCCTCGATGCTCTTGAGGACGGCCTCGCGCCGCTCCTCGAGCTCGCGCAGGTAGCCCAGCCGGTATTCCAGTTCGCGCAGTTGCACGTCGTCCAGGCCGCCGGTGGCCTCCTTGCGGTAGCGCGCGACGAATGGCACCGTGGCGCCGCCATCGAGCAGGGCGACCGCAGCCTGCACCTGGTGCTCCTGGACTCGGATTTCCGAGGCGATCTGCCGGATGATCTTTTTCATTGTGTAACTGCTGGGAACGTCGGGGACGCGGCAGTTTGCCACAGTGCGCGTACAGGCAAACGGCATCTTCGCTGACAGCGGGGCAGACGGCGCGCTTCGCAGAATGGCCCATCCCTTCCATGGAGTGCCGACATGCGCGCCCGATTGATTTTCATTGTGGTGGCCCTGCTGATGGTCGGCGGCTTCGCCGCCCTCAACTGGTCCGAATTCACGCGAACCGTGCCCCTGAGCTTCGGCGTCCTGATCACGGACGCTTCCGTGGGCCTGGTGATGCTGGCCGCCTTCGGGCTGACGTTGCTGGTCCTGCTGTTCAGCAGTGCGATGCACGAGTCGCGCTACATGATCGAATCGCACCGGCACTCGAAGGCGCTGGAAGCCCAGCGCAACCTGGCCGACAAGGCGGAAGCCTCGCGTTTCACCGACCTGCGCCAGCACCTGGACATGCACCTGCGCGAAAACCGCCAGCGCGAGGCGATCGCCGCCACCGAATTCGAAAAGGCCATGGTCCAGAGCCAGCGCGAGCTGCGAAACCAGCTCGAGCAGATGAGCCGCAACATCGCCGGGCGGCTGGGCGAACTGGAAGGACGGCTGGAAGCGCGTTTCGACCGCACCTCGCCCGTGATCGTGGACCAGCCGCCGCGCGAGCGCGCAAAGCTGTAAGAAACCCCGCTGCGGCGCGACCCACGGGCATTGCCCCGGGAGTGCCCATGCGACTTGTTCCTTCTTTCCTTGCCGCCGCCTGCTTGTCCTTCGGCGGCGCCACCCTGGCCGCGGCGCCTCAGTGCAAGGCCGATTCCCCGCCGACGCTCGTGCCGGTCATCGAGTTGTACACCTCAGAAGGCTGCAGTTCGTGCCCGCCTGCCGACCGATGGCTGTCCACCCTCAAAGGCAGCGCCGCGAACGGCCGCGTCGTCGTCCAGGCATTTCACGTCGGCTATTGGGACTATATCGGCTGGGTTGACCGCTTTGCCAACCCCTCCCACACCACCAGGCAACGGCAGCTTGCCGCGCTGAATGGCCTGCCCGGCATCTACACGCCGCAGGTGGTGCGCAACGGCCGGGACTGGCGGGACTACGAGCGCGCCCTCGACGGCCGCGAACCGGCGCGGGCACGCATCGCCCTTCAGAAAGGCGCGGACGACGCGTTCGAGGCCGTGGTCGCGCCAGCCGAGGGTGTGGGCGCGTGGTCGGCGTACTGGACCGTGACGGAGCACGGCCACAGCAACAAGGTGAGGGCCGGCGAGAACGCGGGCGAACTGCTGCAGCACGATTTCGTGGTGCGTCAATACGTGCCGGCCGGCGAATACCGCGGCGCCTCGAAGCTCAGGCTGCGCGCGGTGCCCTCGCCGGCGGGCCATCCCCGGCAAGTCAACCTCGTCGTTTTCGATCCGAAGTCCGGCCGGCCCCTGCAGGCGCTGAGCCTGGGTTGCTGACCGCGGCAGCGGCCAGGCGGCGAAGTCCCAGGCATCGGCAGTGCCCGCGCCCTACACTGGCCGCAATGGAGTTCCTTCGCCGCCTGCTGCGCCACAGTGTCACCGCCCTGCTCGCCCTCGTCCTGCTGTTCGAGGAATGGGGTTGGGAGCCGCTGGCGGCGGCGCTGGCCCGGCTGGCGCGGCTTCCGCTCTGGGCCTGGGTCGAGCGGCGGATCGCGGCGCTGCCGCCGTGGGGCGCCGTGCTGATGTTCGCGACGCCCGCTTTCGGATTGCTGCCGGTCAAGCTGCTGGCACTCTTCCTGATCGGCCGCGGCCACCCGTTCATGGGACTGGCCGTGCTGCTCGCCGCCAAGGTCATCGGCACGGCACTGTTGGCGCGGCTTTTCACGCTCACCCAGCCGGCGCTCATGCGGCTGCCCTGGTTCGCCCGCTGGTATCCGCGCTGGAAGGCGTGGAAGGACGGCGTCATTGCCCAGGTGCGAGGCTCGCCCCTCTGGCGGGCGGGGGCCTGGTGGAAAAACGAAGCACGGGTCCGGTGGTCGGAATTCCGCAGGCGGCACGGATGGGCGCCGGGGAAGGAATGACCCGCCCCGCGCCTGCTGCCTAGTCGAACAACCCCGGCTCCGAACCCAGCTGCGCCTTTTCGATCTGCAGCATGCGCAGCTTGGTCGCGACTCCGCCCTCGGCGGAAAAACCGCCTGCGCCGGTGCCGCGCCGCCAGCACGCGGTGGCACGGCACGATGGGCGCAAACGGGTTGTGCCCCAACGCCTGTCCGACGGCCCGCGCCGCGCCGGGGTCGCCCAGTTGCTGCGCCACCTCGCCGTAGGTCAGCGTGCGGCCCGGCGGAATGGCACGCGTGATCTCGTAGACCCGCTGGTGGAACGCCGGTGACATCGGTCATGTCGAGTCGCACGTCGAGCAAGGCGTCCGCCTGGCCGTCGAGCAGCGCGCCGGATGCGCGCGACGACAGCCTGCATGGCCGGCGGCGGCGCGGCTTCGGGCACGCCGGGATAGCGCCTGCGCATGCGCTCGCGCGTCGCTCGCCGGTCCGCTTCGGGCAACTGCACGCCGACGACGCCGCGCTCGCCCCAGGCGATGCCGCAAGTGCCGATCGCCGTGTCGAACAGGCAGAAACCGGTGCGCGCATGCCCATCGGGACAGGGCTCAGGCCGCCTTCGGCCTTGCGCAGCACGTAGCCGATGCGCGGGAAATGCACGTGCACCGTCGCCGGCGCGCGGGTCCTCGCGCCGCAGCGTGTAGTGCGTGCGCGTCGCGGCGATCAGGACGCCCTCGGTGGGCTCGGGGCCGAAGGTTTCGGCGGTGATGGTGACGGGGCTGCCCAGCGCGATGCCGTGGTCGTCCTGGAAGGCGCTGTCGATCAGCAGGTTCTGCCCGGGCGGCATCGGCTCGGCCGCCGTTGGCCACCGTGATGGCATCGGCCGAATTGAACTTGTCCATGCCGCCATGGCCGATGGCCGCCATGCGGTCCATCCATTCGCCCACCGCCGGCGTGGCGTTCAGGATGTCGGCCATGCACCGGCACCTGCACGCGGGTGTACCAGAGCGCGTGGTACGCCGCGAAGTCGGCGACGCAGGGGTCGGTGCCGAACAGGAAGTCGTGCTCCTCCGCCATGTGGGCGATGCGCCGCAGGTAGGAGCGGTAGGCCGAGGTGGCGTCGCCCGGCCGCAGCCGCACCATGTTGCTGCTCATGGCCTTGCGGTCCTCGCTGAAGGCCTTCGCGGCCTCCGGCGGCGCCTTGGCGAACACATGGGCCGCGCCCTTGGGCTGCAGGTTGTACGCCATGGCGGCCCAGAACAGCGTGGTGTCGGCCCATTGCGCGAACACCCGCGACACGCCCTTGAGGTGCGGCGGATACAGCGTGGGCTCGGGCTGCACGTGCTCCAGCACGTCGCAGATCAGCGCGCTGTCGCAGTAGATGTCGGCGCCGACCTGCAGGATCGGCGTCTTGCGATAGCCGCCGGTCAGCGCCAGCACGTCGGGCTTGGGCATGATCGCGGGAATGATCACCGACTTCCACGCCAGCTTCTTGTAGCCCAGCACCAGCCGGATCTTTTCGGAGAACGGCGAGCTGGGGTAATGGTGCAGGATCAGGTCGGGCATGGTGTGGTTCCCTCTGGCGGCGGCCCGCTCAGCGCGGCATGGCGCGGGCGATGATGGCGTCGAAGTCGGTCGCGCTGCCCAGCGTGCCGAAGGCGTGGCCCCAGTTGCCGGCCAGGCGCGAGTCGCAGAAGGCGCGCGAACACGCTGGCGGGTGCGGTCTGGTACAGCAGCGCGGCCTGCACCGCCAGCGCCACGTCCTGCGCCAGCCGCCGCGCCTCGACTTCGGTGGCCATCTGCTCGACGCGGGCCGGCAGCGCGGCGGCCAGGCGGTCGAGCGCCGGGTGGGCGCCCTTGGCCGGCGCCAGTTCATGGGCCAGCGCCGCGCCCGCGTCGGCCTTGCGCAGCGCGCGCAGCAGGTCCAGCGCCATGATGTTGCCCGCGCCCTCCCAGATCGAGTTGACCGGCATCTCGCGGTAGATGCGGGCCATGATGCCCTCGCCGCCCTCCTCCACGTAGCCGTTGCCGCCCAGGCATTCCATCGCTTCCTGGGCGAAGTGCGCTGCCGCGCTTGCAGATCCAGAACTTGCGCGATCGGCGTGAGCAGGCGCGCCATCGCGGCTTCGTGCGCATCGCCGGGCTTGTCGAAGGCGCGGGCCACGCGCAAGGCCAGCGCGGTGGCGGCTTCCGATTCCAGCGCCAGGTCGGCCAGCACGTTGCGCATCAGGGGCTGGTCGATCAGGCGCTTGCCGAAGGCCTCGCGCTGCGCCGTGTGGTCCAGCGCGATCGACAGGGCCTGGCGCATCAGGCCGCTGGTGCCCAGCGCGCAGTCCATGCGGGTCATCGTGCCCATCTCGAGGATCTGCGGCACGCCGCGCCCCTCCTCGCCGACCAGCCAGGCCGTGGCGTCGTGGAATTCGACTTCGGAACTGGCGTTGGCCTTGTTGCCCAGCTTGTCCTTCAGGCGCTGGATGGACATGGCATTGAAGCGAGCCGTCCGGCAGCACGCGCGGCAGGAAGAAGCAGCTCAGGCCGCCCGTCGACTGCGCCAGCACCAGGAAGGCATCGCACATCGGCGCCGAGAGGAACCACTTGTGGCCGGTGACGCGGTAGCGCTGGCCCCAGTCGTCCTGGCCGTCGGGCTCCGCCTCCGTCGTGTTGGCGCGCACGTCCGAGCCGCCCTGCTTTTCCGTCATGCCCATGCCCATGGTCAGCCCGGCCTTGTCGCGCCAGGGCTTGAGGGCCGGGTCGTAGGCGCGGCTGGCCAGCCTGGGGCCCCAGTCGGCATAGACCGCGGCGTTGGGGCGCAGCGCGGGCGTCACCGCGTAGGTCATCGAGATCGGGCACAGGATCGACGGCTCGAGCTCGGTGAAGAGCATGAACGAGGCCGCGCGCAGCACGTGCGGCGAGTCGACCGGGTTGCTCCAGGGCGTGCCGTGCATGCCGGCGCCCGTCGCCGCCGCCATCAGCGCGTGGTAGCTGGGGTGGAACTCGACCTGGTCGATGCGGCGGCCGAACCGGTCGTGGCTGCGCAGCTCGGGCGTGTGGATGTTGGCCAGCCGCGCATGCGTCTGCATCTCGGCGCTGCCCAGCTTCGCGCCCAGGGCCGCCAGCGGCGCGGTGTCCAGCCGCGGCGCATTCAGCTTGAGGGCGTCGCGCATCGCGCGGTTGCCCTCGAACAGGTTGTAGTCCGACCAGCGGTTGCGGCTGGTTGAAGACTTCGTGCGTGGCGTTCATGGCGGTCTCCCCGCTTTCAGTGGTTCAGATCAGCTTGACCAGCTGCTTGCCGAAGTTCCTGCCCTTGAGCAGGCCCAGGAAGGCCTCGGGCGCGGATTCGATGCCCTGCGCGATCGATTCGCGCGGGCGCAGCTTGCCGGTGGCCACCAGCGTGCCCAGCTCCTTCAGCGCTTCGGGCCAGACTTCCATGTGCTCGCTGACGATGAAGCCCTGCAGCTTGAGGCGGTTGGTCAGCAGCAGCTGCGGATAGGACATCGGCAGCGGCTGGCCGTCGTAGCCGGCGATCATGCCGCACAGCGCGATGCGGCCGAAGGCGTTCATGCGCAGCATCACGGCGTCCAGCACCATGCCGCCGACGTTCTCGAAATAGCCGTCGATGCCGTCGGGGCAGGCTTCCTTGAGCGCCTTGGACAGGGACGCCGCGTCCTTGTGCTGCTTGTAGTCGATGCAGGCGTCGAAGCCGAGCTCTTCCACCGCGTACTTGCACTTGTCCGGCCCGCCGGCAATGCCCACCGCGCGGCAGCCGCGCGCCTTGGCCAGGGCGCCGAAGGCGCTGCCCACGGCGCCGGTGGCGGCGCTGACCACCATGGTCTGCCCGGCTTTCGGCTCGATGATCTTGACCAGGCCGTACCAGGCCGTGACGCCCGGCATGCCCACCGCGCCGAGGTAATGCGACAGCGGCACGTGGGTGGTGTCGACCTTGCGCAGCGCGCCCGGCTGGTCGGCATTCGACCACGCTGTATTCCTGCCAGCCGCCCATGCCCACGACCTTGTCGCCGGGCTGGTACTTGGGCGAGCGGCTCTCCACCACTTCGCCGGCCGTGCCGCCCTGCATCACCTGGCCCAGCGGCTGGGGCGCGGCATAGCTCTTGGCGTCGTTCATGCGGCCGCGCATGTAGGGGTCCAGGCTGAGGAAATGGTGGCGCACCAGCACCTGCCCGTCCTGCAACGGCGGCGTTGGCGCCGTGACCAGCTTGAAGTTGCCGGTGGTGGCTTCGCCCTGCGGGCGGTTGTCGAGAAGGATCTGCTTGTTCTGCGGCATGCGCTGGCCTTTTAGTCGGTGGAGATGACATTCAGATCGTTGAGGCTGCCCGGCCCGGTGGGCAGGCGCCTGACGTACTTGAAGGTGCCGGTGGCGTGCGCGCACGGCCGGCCCTCGCTGTCGTAGATGGTGGCTTCGGTGAACGCCATCGTCGCCGTGCGGTGCATCAGGTGGCCCTTGCCCGTGAGCTTGCCGCGCGCCGGCTGCATGAAGCTGGTCTTCATCTCGATCGTGACCACGCCCATTTCCTTGTCGACGCTGCGCGCGGCCGCGGCCATCGTGACGTCCAGCAGCGTCATGCAGGCGCCGCCATGGGTGACGCCGAAGGAGTTGAGGTGCTCCGGCCGGGGTTCGTAATGGATCTCGGAGCGGCCGCCTTCGAACAGACGAGCTCGAAGCCGAGGTGGTGCACGAAAGGGATGTTGACGCCGAATTGCATGGGCTTTCCTTTGCTTCAGCCGCCGGTGACGACGCTGACGCCGCCGTCCACCGCCAGCCACTGGCCGGTGATGTGCTTGCCGGCGTCGGAGGCGAACAGCAGCGTGATGCCCTTCAGGTCCTCGTCGTCGCCCAGGCGCTGCAGCGGCGCGTGGGCGGCGAGCTTGTCCTCGCCCAGGCGGCTGAGCGTCGCCTGCGTCATCTTGCTCGGGAAGAAGCCCGGGCAGATGGCGTTGACGGTGATGTTGTACTTGCCCCATTCGCAGCCCAGCGCGCGGGTGAAGTTGATCACGGCGCCCTTGGAGGTGTTGTAGGCCAGCGTCTGCATCTCCGGCGGGTTGCCGCCCAGGCCGGCGATCGACGCGATGTTGACGATGCGCCCGTACTTCTGCGGGATCATGCTGTTCTTGGCGATGTGCTGCGACAGGATGAAATAGCCGCGCACGTTCAGGTTCATCAGCTTGTCCCAGGCCTCGACCGGGTGGTCTTCGGCCGGCGCGCCCCAGGCCGCGCCGGCGTTGTTGACCAGGATGTCCACGTCGCCCATGCGCGTGAGCGTCTCGTCGGCCAGCCGATGGATTTCCTCTTCCTTGGCGCAGTCGGCGGCGATCCAGCGCGCGTCGATGCCCGCTGCCTGCAACTCGGCGGCCGCCTCTTCCAGGTCGGCGGCCTTGCGCGACGTGAGCATGATGCGCGCCCCGGCCTCGCCCAGGGCATGGGCCATCTGCAGGCCCAGGCCGCGCGAGCCGCCGGTGACCAGGGCGGTCTGGCCCTTGAGGTCGAACAGTTGCGAAACGGTACGGGTCATGCGTCTATTCCTTCCAGGTTGTGCTTGCCGACCATTGTGCGTTCGGCGGCGCGCTTTGTGTGTCCCGGCAGCGATTGTCCACCGGGCCTGTTCAGCCGTGCTTTCGCGCATCCGCGAGCGCACCCACACCAGGACCACGCCCACCGCGGTCAGGATGCCTCCGGCCACGATCAGCACCCAGCCGGCGACGGCGTCGCGCGGCCGTGTCGCGATGCCCAACACGACGCCGAACAGGCCCGCGTAGACCAGGATCCAGATCAGCCGCTCGACCCAGGCGATGGCCCTGGGCGAAGCCATCAGAAGGCTTCCTCCGGCATCCCGGCGCAGGTCGGGTCGCGGCTGGCGGCCACGCCCAGCCAGGCGCCGATCTTCGGCAGCTCGTAGCGGTGGAAGAAGCGCAGTGCCCGCAGCCGGCCCTGCTGGGCAGGTTCGCGCCGGGCAGCCTCTTCGGGAATTGCCAGGCCCACGTCGAGCCAGATCCAGGCCAGCACCGTGTGGCCAAAAGCCTGCATGTACGGGACGGCATTGGCCAGGGCCTCGGCCGGGTCGCCGGTGGACCAGGCGGCGCGGGTGGCTTCCTCGACGTCCTGCCAGGCCCGGGCCAGGGCTTGCGCATGCTCGGCCAGGTCCTGTCGCTCCATGGCGCGGGCGATGGTCGCAGCCATGCGGCCGGCCAGCAGTTCCAGCCCGCGCCCGCCTTCCATCAGCACCTTGCGCCCCAGCAGGTCGGCTGCCTGGATGCCATGGGTGCCCTCGTGGATCATGTTCAGGCGGTTGTCGCGCCAGTACTGCTCGACCGGGAAGTCGCGGGTGTAGCCATAGCCGCCATGGATCTGGATGGCCAGTGAATTGGCCTCCAGGCACCACTCGCTGGGCCAGCTCTTGGCGATCGGCGTCAGCACCTCGAGCAGCAGCCTCGCCTCATCCGCCGCCTCGGGTGCGCCGGTGTGCTGTTCGTCGACCAGGCGGGCGCAATACAGCTCGAGCGCCAGCGCGCCTTCGCAATACGACTTCTGCGCCAGCAGCATGCGCTTGACGTCGGCGTGCTCGATGATCCTCACCTGCGGCCGGGAGGGGTCCTTGCCTGCGGGGCCGACGGGACGGCCCTGCGGTCGCGCCTTCGCATAGTCGAGCGAGGCGGCATAACCGGCCATGCCGAGCATCACGGCCGCCATTCCGACGCCGATCCGCGCCTCGTTCATCATGTGGAACATGCACCGCAGGCCTTCGTGCGGACGGCCGACCAGGTAGCCGACGGCGCCGGGCTCGCCATCTACAGGGTACATGCCTTCGCCGAAATTCAGGAGCGTGTTGGTCGTGCCGCGCCACCCCAGCTTGTGGTTCAGGCCCGCGAGGGCGACGTCGTTGCGCTGGCCGGTGAGTTCACCCTTCGTGTCGACCAGCTTCTTGGGGACGATGAACAGCGAGATGCCCCGGGTGCCCGGGATCAGCTTGCCGTCCGGCCCGGGAATCTTGGCCAGCACCAGGTGGATGATGTTCTCGGTGAGCTCGTGCTCGCCGGCGGAGATCCACATCTTGTTGCCCGTGATGCGGTAGCGCGGGCCGAGCGGATCCGATTCGAAATCCTTGCCATCCGGCACGGCGCGCGTCGAGATGTCCGACAGCGACGACCCGGCCTGGGGTTCGGACAGGCACATGGTGCCCGACCAGCGCCCGGAGAATTCGTTGAGCGCGAACACCGTTTTTTGCATCTCGGTGCCGTGCACCCTCAGCAGGTTGGCGTTGCCCACCGTGAGCATGCCCGAGCCCATGCTGACCGAGGCCATGGCAAAGAACGTGTGCGCCGCCGCTTCGATCGTGTACGGCAGCTGCATGCCGCCGATCTCGTAGTCCTGCGCCGCGCTGAGCATGCCCGACGCGGCGAATGCGTCGTACGCTTCCTGGCTGCACTTCGGCAGGATCACCTTCTCGCCGTCGAAGCGCGGCTCTTCGATGTCGAGCGTGCGGTTGAAGGGCGCGTATCTTTCACGCGCGATCCGCTCGCAGGTGTCGAAAACCGCCTCGAACGTCTCGCGCGAATGGTCGGAGAACCGGCTGCGGCCGGTGAGCTCCTCGGCCTTGAGCCAGTCGTACAGGAGGAAGTCGAGCGTCGCGCGCAAGGTCATGGGGGACTCACCACCGCCATGGTGGCGGAAAAACGGGCCACCAGCTGCGATTCGCCGCCGGTGACGCAATGGATTTCGGCTTCCGTGAACATGATCTGGCGGCCGGGCTTCACGACCCAGGCCCGGCACACCAGCTTCTCTCCCTTGGCCGCCCGCAGCAGGCTCACGCGCAGGTCGGCCGTCACGACCGATGCGGCGCCTTCGGTCATCGTGAAGGCCGCCGCGCCCGCGCTGTGGTCCGCCATGGTGGTGATCACGCCGGCGTGGACCTGGCCACCATGCTGGAGGTGGCGCGGCTGCAGGGCCAGCGCGGTCTCGATTTCGCCCTTGCCGATCGCGGTGGGCTCGATGCCCACATCGGCCACGAAGGGTGCCGCGCGGAAAACCTTGCGCGCGGTCTCCAGGTCGAACTGCGGCATCGTGCTGCCCGCGTCAGAGCACCTCGAACACGCCCGCCGCGCCCATGCCGCCGCCGATGCACATCGTGACGAGCACTTTCTTCGCGCCGCGGCGCTTGCCTTCGATCAGCGCGTGGCCGGTCAGGCGCTGGCCCGACACGCCGTAGGGATGGCCCACCGCGATCGCGCCGCCGTTGACGTTCAGGCGATCGTTCGGGATGCCCAGCTTGTCGCGGCAGTAGATCACCTGCACGGCGAATGCCTCGTTCAGTTCCCACAGGTCGATGTCGCTGACCTTCAGGCCGAGTTTCTTCAGGACCTTGGGCACGGCGAACACCGGGCCGATGCCCATTTCGTCGGGCTCGCAACCGGCGACGGCGAAGCCCAGGAACCGGCCCAGGGGCTTCAGGTTGTTCTTGCTCGCGTAGTCTTCGCTCACCACGACACAGGCGCCCGCGCCGTCGGAGAACTGGCTGGCGTTGCCCGCCGCGATCACGCCGCCCGGCAGGGCCGGCTTGATGCCGCTGATGCCTTCCTTGGTCGTGCCTTCGCGCGTGCCTTCGTCCTTGCTCACGGTGACTTCCTTGGTGCGCAGGCCCATGACGGGGTCGGCCACGCCGGCCTTGACGGTGATCGGCGCGATCTCGGCGTCGAACTTGCCTTCGGCCTGGGCCTTGCACGCCTTCTGCTGGCTCGCCGCACCGTATTCGTCCATCGCTTCGCGGCCGATGTTGTAGCGCTTGGCCACCTGTTCGGCGGTCTGCAGCATGGACCAGTAGATCTCCGGCTTCTTCGCGACCAGCTCCGGGTCCTGCAGCATGTGGTGGTTCATCTCCTGCTGCACGCACGAGATGCTCTCCACGCCGCCGGCCACGTAAACCTCGCCCTCGCCGGCGATCACGCGCTGCGATGCCAGGGCGATGGTCTGCAGGCCCGACGAGCAGAACCGGTTGACGGTCATGCCCGACACCGTGACCGGGCAGCCGGCCATGAGGGCGATCTGGCGCGCGATGTTGGCGCCGGTCGCGCCTTCGGGGTTGGCGCAGCCCATGATCACGTCTTCGACGGCGGCGACATCGATGCCGGCGCGCTGGATGGCGTGCTTGACGACGTGGCCGCCGAGCGTCGCGCCGTGGGTCATGTTGAAAGAGCCTTTCCAGCTCTTGGCCAGGGGCGTGCGGGCGGTGGAGACGATGAGTGCGTTGGTCATGGTGATGGCCTTTCTGGGGACTGTCTAGGAAGATGGGGAGGAGACGGTGGACGGGGCCGTCGACGCGTTGCGCAACAGCTGGTGGTAGAAGCGCACGAGCTCGGCCAGGTTGGCGGTCGAAATGCGCTCGTTGGTGCCGTGGAAGCGCGGCAGGTCCTCGGGCCTGGCGCGCACCGGCGAGAAACGGTAGATATGGTCGCTGACCTCGGTGAAATAACGCGAATCGGAGGCCGCGATGTACAGGCCCGGGGTGACCAGCGTGTCGGGGAACAGCGATCGCAGCGTGCGGTTCACCAGCTGGTACGAGCTGGACTGCGTCGGCGTCACGGGGGTCGGGTCCGAGCTGCCGGGCAGCGCATAAAGCTCGAACCGTTCGCCGGCCTTGCTCTTGACGTGGGCCATGACGGTTTCCCGCGTGTCGCCCGGCAACAGCCGGAAGTTCACGGTGGCCTCGGCCACGCCGGGGATCACGTTGTCCTTGTTGCCGGCGTTGACGATGGTCAGCGCCGTGGTGGTCCGCAGCATCGCATTGGTGCTGGCGCCCTTCTCGAGCTGCGCCTGCACCAGCGGGGCGAACAGCCACAGGTTGGACAGGGCCACGCGCTGGAAGCCGCTCATTTCCGGGCGCGATCGTCTCGAACATCTCGCGCGCCACGCCGCGCAGGGTGGCCGGCAGCTGTTCGTCGTCGAGCCGGCGCAACGCCGCGCTCATCATGCCGATGGCGCTGGTGCCCTTGGGCGGCGGCATCGAGGCGTGGCCGGGCGTGGCCGGCACCTTCATGACCACCGACAGGTAGCCCTTCTCCGCGATGCCGATGATCGCCGTGGGCTTGGCCAGGCCCGGCATGACGCCCTCGGTGATGAGCAGGCCTTCGTCGATCACGAAATCGAGCCGGACCTTGCGCTCCTTGAGCAGCTTGACGATCTGCACGGCGCCGCGCAGCCCGCCGACCTCTTCGTCCGCGCCCGAGATCAGGTAGATGCTCTGGCGCGGCTGGAAGCCCGCCCCCAGCAGCATCTCCACTGCTTCGAGCTGCGCGATGAGGTTGCCCTTGTCGTCCCAGGCGCCGCGGCCCCACACGAAGCCGTCCTTCACCTGGCCCGAAAACGGGTCGACCTGCCACTTGCCTTCGGTGCCGGGCGCGATGGGCACCACGTCCTGGTGCGCCATCAATGCGATCGGCTGGGCGCCGGGGTCCGAGCCCTGCCAGGTGTAGACGAGGCTGAGGCCGCCCACGGTTTCGCGCTTGAGCGTCGCGTGCACCTTCGGGAAACGCTGCTCCAGGTAGGCCTGCAGCTTGCGGAATTCATCGGCGTTGAGTTGGGGGTCGTCGAGGCTGGACACCGTCTTGAAGCGGATCGCTCCCGCCAACTTGTCCGACACCGCGCCCTCGTCCACCGCCAGCGGCGGTGCGGCCGGCACGTCGAGCTGGCGCGAGCCCTGGCGCAGCGTGTTGGCGGCCACGGCGACCACCAGCAGCAACAGCAGGCCGAGCACCAGCCACAACGCGCGCTTGATCACGGTCCGCACGCCTTAACTGAAGGTCTTGCCTTCGGCGGCCAGCTTCGCCAGCAGCGGCGCCGGCTCCCAGAACGCCGCGTCGTCGCGCGGGTTCTTCTGGAAGCGCTTCATCGCCTGCACGACGTTGAACAGGCCCACCTGGTCGGCATACAGCATCGGGCCGCCGCGGTGCATCGGGAAGCCGTAGCCCGTCAGGTACACCATGTCGATATCGCTCGCGCGCGAGGCGATGCCGTCCTCGACGATGCGTGCGCCTTCGTTGACCAGCGCGAACACCAGGCGCTGCACGATCTCCTCGTCGGAGATCTTGCGCGGCGTGATGCCGAGCTCCTTGCGGTGGTCCTCGATCATCCTGACGACCAGCTCGGACGGAATCGCATCGCGCTTGCCTTCCTTGTAGTCGTACCAGCCGGCGCCGGTCTTCTGCCCGAAGCGGCCCAGTTCGCACAGCTTGTCCGCCGTGCGGCTGTACAGCATGTTGGGCCGTTCCTGCGCGCGGCGCTTGCGGATCGCCCAGCCGATGTCGTTGCCGGCCAGGTCGCCCATGCGGAACGGGCCCATCGCGAAGCCGAACTTCTCGATCGCCTTGTCCACCTGTTGCGGCGTGGCGCCTTCATCCAGCAGGAAGCCGGCCTGGCGGCTGTATTGCTCGATCATGCGGTTGCCGATGAAGCCATCGCACACGCCGGAGACCACGGCCGTCTTCTTGATCTTCTTGGCCACCGCCATCACGGTCGCCATCACGTCCTTGGCAGTCTTGGCGCCGCGCACCACTTCCAGCAGCTTCATCACGTTGGCCGGGCTGAAGAAGTGCAGGCCGACCACGTCCTGCGGACGCTTGGTGAACGACGCGATCTTGTTCACGTCCAGCGTGGAGGTGTTGGAGGCCAGGATCGCCCCGGGCTTCATCACTTCGTCGAGCTTCTCGAAGACCTTCTGCTTGACGCCCATCTCCTCGAACACCGCTTCGATCACGAGGTCGGCGTCCTTCAGGTCGTTGTAGTCGAGCGTGGTCGTGAGCAGGGCCATGCGCTGGTCGTACTTGTCCTGCTTGAGCTTGCCGCGCTTGACCTGCGATTCGTAGTTCTTGCGGATGGTCGCGATGCCGCGGTCCAGCGCCTCCTGTTTCATCTCCAGGATCTTCACCGGGATGCCGGCGTTCAGGAAGTTCATGGAGATGCCGCCGCCCATGGTGCCGGCGCCGATGACGGCCACCGACTTGATCTCGCGCTTGGGCGTGTCTTCCGGCACATCCGGGATCTTGGAGGTCGCACGCTCGGCCATGAAGAGGTGGCGCAGCGCGCGGCTCTCGGGCGTGAACATCAGGGCGGTGAAGATCTCGCGCTCGTACGCCATGCCTTCATCGAACTTCTTCTTGGTGGAGGCTTCGACGGCGTCCACGCATTTTTCGGGCGCCGGCATGTTCTTGGCCATGCCCTTGACCATGTTGCGCGCGAACTGGAAGTAGGCGTCGCCCAGCGGGTGCTTGGAGGGCAGGTCGCGCACCAGCGGCAGCGGGCGCTTGTCGGCCACGGAACGGGCAAAGGCCAAGGCTTCCTCGGCCAGCGATTCGGCGGATGCGGCCATCTTGTCGAACAGCTTCTGCCCGGGCTGCTGCGCGAGCAGTTCGCTGGGCACGGCCTCGCCGCTGACGATCATGTTCAGGGCCGTCTCGACGCCCAGCACGCGCGGCAGGCGCTGCGTGCCGCCGGCGCCGGGAACGAGGCCCAGCTTGACTTCGGGCAGCGCGACCTGGGTGCCGGGCGCCGCGATGCGGTAGTGGCAGCCCAGCGCGAGTTCGAGGCCGCCGCCCATGGCGATGGAGTGGATGGCTGCCACCACGGGCTTGGCCGACTTTTCGACCGCAAGGATCACGGACAGCAGGTTCGGCTCGGCGGTGGCCTTGGGAGACCCGAATTCCTTGATGTCGGCGCCGCCCGAGAACGCCCGGCCCGCGCCGGTGATGACGATCGCCTTCACGGAGGCGTCGGCGTTGGCCTTCTCCAGGCCGTCGGTCAGGCCCACGCGGGTTGCGTACCCCAGCCCGTTGACAGGCGGGTTGTTCATCGTAATCACTGCCACGTCGCCGTGGACCTTGTAGTCAGCGGTCATGCTGGGGGCTCCTGGGAAGAAAAAGAACGGTCGTTCGTTTTTGATTTTAAAGGGGATATGTTGCGCCGCCATGGCGCGTTTGTCACGGGCGGGACTGGAAAGCCGGGCGGCGCCCGGCTTCACACTTCAAGCCATTCCTTGCGAATATAGGCGTCGGCGCGCAGGCTGTCAGGCGTGCCTTGAAACACGATGCTGCCGTGCCCCATGACGAGGGCGCGGTCGGAGATCGCCATGGCGATCGTGAGCTTCTGCTCGATCAGCAGCACGGAGATGCCGCGCTCCTTGAGCTTCTGCAGGTACTGGCCGACCAGTTCGACGATCTTGGGTGCCAGGCCTTCGGTGGGCTCATCGATGATGATGAGGTGGGGGTCGCCCATCAATGTGCGGCACAGCGTCAGCATCTGCTGCTCGCCGCCGGACAGCACGCCGGCTTCGGTGTGTTGCCGCTCCTTCAGGCGCGGAAACATCTCGTACATGTCGTCGAACGTCCAGCGCCCCGTCTGGCGCGCGCTCTTCATGCCGAGCATCAGGTTCTGGTGAACGGTCAGCTTGGGGAAGATGTCGCGGTTCTCCGGCACGTAGCCGATGCCCAGGTGCGCGATCTCGTAGGGCTTCATCCCCAGCGTGTGCCGTCCCTTCCAGTCGACGATGCCCGTGCAATCGACCATGCCCATGATGGCCTTGGCGGTGGTCGAGCGGCCCGAGCCGTTGCGTCCCAGCAGCGCGACGATCTCGCCCTCGCCCACTTCGAAGTGGACGCCGTGCAGGACGTGGCTCTTGCCGTAGAAGGCGTGGAGGTTTTCGACTTTCAGCATGTCAGTGTCCTACCTGCGCGTCGGCCACGTGGGAACCCAGGTACGCTTCCTGCACGCGCTGGTTCGCGCGAACCTTCTCCGGCGTGTCGAAGGCGATCACTTCCCCGTACACCACCACCGCGATCTTGTCGGCCAGGCCGAACACCACGCCCATGTCGTGCTCGACCGTCAACAGCGTCTTGCCGACGGTCACTTCCTTGATGAGCTCGATGAAGCGCCGGGTCTCGCTCTTGCTCATGCCGGCCGTCGGCTCGTCCAGCAGGATCACATTGGCGCCGCCCGCGATGGTGACGCCGATTTCCAGCGCGCGCTGCTCGGCATACGTGAGGTTGATCGCGAGCACGTCGCGCTTGCGGTGGAGCTTGATCATCTCCATCAGCTCCTCGGCGCGCTCGTTGGCGTCATGCAGGTCCGCCAGGAACCGCAGGAACGTGTACTTGTAGCCCAGGCTCCACAGCACGCCGCAGCGCAGGTTCTCGAAGACGCTCAGCTTGGGAAAGATGTTGGTGATCTGGAAGCTGCGCGACAGGCCCATGCGGTTGATCTCGAACGGGCGCTTGCCGTCGATGCGGTGGCCGTTGAGCAAAACCTCGCCGCTGGTGGGCGCGAAGCGGCCGCTGATGAGGTTGAACAGCGTGGACTTGCCGGCACCGTTGGGCCCGATCACGGCGATGCGCTCGCCCGTGTTCACGGCCAGGCTGGCCCCGCGGATGATCTCGGTCTTGCCGAAGCTCTTGCGCAGGTCCTTCAATTCCAGCGCATAGGGCGGCGACGCCGCCGCGTCCGCCCGCGGCGGCTCCATCCGGGCGAAGGGCACGCCGGCCGGCGAGATGCTGTCGGACACGGCGCTCATAGGGTTTCCCTCCGCTTCATTTCCTTCTCGATGAATTCCTGGATCTCTCCCCATTGCCGCACGAAATGGCGGCGCGTGACCTCGAACAGGCCGATGCCCGTGAACATCACGAAGGCCGAGCCGAACCAGCTGTTGAGGCCGTGGGCATTGAGCGTCATGCCGAGGAACTTCAGCTCCGGCCCCAGCGCCGCGTTCAGCTTGAGGTGATAGACCATCTCGATCATGGCGGCGCCGCCGAGCAGCACGATGAACGCCGTCACGGCCAGCGCCAGGTAGCTCACCCAGAGCTCCTTGAGCCGGCCGAACGACGCCACGCGCAGGTTCATCATGATCAGGCTGGCGATGCCGCCGGGCGCGTACATCACCATGAACAGGAAGACGAGCCCCAGGTAAAGCAACCAGGCCTTGGTCAGCTCCGACAGCAGCACGAAGGCCAGCACCATCAGGATGGCGCCGATGATGGGTCCGAAGAAGAACGTGGCGCCGCCGAGGAACGTGAACAGCAGGTAGGCGCCGGAACGCGGCCCGCCCACCACTTCGGAGGTGACGATTTCGAAGTTCAGGGCCGCCAGGCCGCCGGAAATCCCGGCGAAGAAGGCGGCGATGATGAAGGCGAAGTAGCGCACCTTCTGCGTGTCGTACCCGACGAATTCCACCCGCTCGGGGTTGTCGCGCACGGCATTGAGCATGCGGCCCAGCGGCGTGCGCGTGAACGCGAACATCAGCGCCGTGCACACGAACGTGTAGAGCGCGATCAGGTAATACAGCTGGATCTGCGGCCCGAAGGTGATCCCCAGGCGCGCAGGCCCGGTGACACGGTTGCCCGAAACGCCGCCCTCGCCGCCGAAGAATTCCGGGAACATCAGCGACATGGCCCACACCAGCTCGCCGATGCCCAGCGTGATCATGGCAAATGGCGTCGCCGCCTTCTTGGTCGTGACCCAGCCCAGCAGCACGGCAAAAAGCATCGCCGAGATGCCGCCTGCCATGGGGACCAGGCTGACGGGCAGCGGCAAGTTGCCCTTGCTCACCATGTTCAGGGTGTGGATGGCCAGGAATGAGCCCAGCCCGGAATACACCGCGTGGCCGAAGCTCAGCATGCCACCCTGCCCCAGCAGCATGTTGTACGACAGGCACACGATGATGGCGATGCCCATCTGGCTGAGCATGGTTTGGGAAAGGCTGCTGGTGAACAGCAGCGGCGCCACCACCAGCAGCGCGGCGAACAGGCCCCAGATGATCCAGCGCCCGACGTTGTAGGGCTTGAATTCGTAGTAGGCCGTGGCGCGGGCGTGCGCCGGCGCGGCGGCCCGATCGATTTCCGAAGGAACGGCAGTCATCTCAGCCCTCCCTCGTGCCGAGCAGGCCCTTGGGCCGGAAGATCAGGATCAACACCAGGAACAGGTACGGCAGGATGGGCGCGATCTGGCTGATCTTGAGCTTCCAAAGTGCGTAGCCGAAGGTCTTGTCGGTGATGTCCAGGCCGATCGAGCCCGCTGCGCCCATCAGCGAGCTGTCGATGCCCACAGCGAAGGTCTGGATGACGCCGATGAGCAGCGACGCGACGAACGCGCCCGACAGCGATCCCATGCCGCCCACCACCACCACCACGAAGATGACCGACCCCACCGTGGCGGCCATGCCGGGCTCGGTGACGAACGCGTTGCCCCCGATCACGCCCGCCAGCCCGGCAAGCGCGGCACCGCCGCCGAACACCAGCATGAAGACGCGCGGCACGTTGTGGCCCAGGGCCTCCACCGTGTCCGGGTGCGTCAGCGCGGCCTGGATCACCAGCCCGATGCGGGTGCGGGTGAGCAGCAGCCAGATGGCGATGAGCATCAGCACCGCCACCAGCATCATGAACGCCCGGTACATCGGGAACTGCGTGCCGAACAGCGTGAACAGCGGCCCGTCCAGTTCGGCGGGGACGCGGTAGTCCGCGGAACTGGTGCCCCAGACCAGCTGCACCATCTCGAGGATGATGAAGGACAGGCCGAACGTGATCAGCAGTTCCGGCACGTGGCCGAACTTGTGGACGCGGCGCAGGCAGTACTTCTCGAACCCCGCCCCGAGCACGGCCACCAGCAGCGGCGCGATGAAGAGCGCCGGCCAGTAGCCGACCAGCTGAGTGGTGCTGTACGCGAAATAGGCGCCCAGCATGTAGAAGCTGGCGTGCGCGAAATTGAGCACGCCCATCATGCTGAAGATCAGCGTGAGGCCCGAGCTCAGCATGAACAGCAGCAGCCCGTAGCTGATGCCGTTCAGGAGCGAGATGGTGAAGAATTCCATGGAATTTCTTGCAAGGGTCCGAGAAAAAGCCCGTTCACCCTGAGTCTGTCGACGGGAGAACGGGCTCGCGCAAGCTCAGCCCGGGCGGTGCGGGGGCTGTCAGGAAGCGGAAGACGGCCGCTTCATCTGGCAGCTGGTGGGCGTGCTGGAGACGTACGGGTCCATCTGCTTGATCGGCACGAAGGTGTAGCCGGTCTTCTCGACGCTGTACTCGCCCTTCTTGGCTTTCTGCCACTTGGTGATGTACATGGACTGCTGCAGCTGGTGGTCCGACGCCCGCATGGTCACGTCGCCGGCAAAGCTCTTGACCTGCAGGCCTTCCATCGCCTTGGCGACCTGCACCGGGTTGGTCGACTTGGCCTTCGCCATCGCGCCGGCCAGCAGCTGGATGCCGTTGTACGTGGCGAAGGTGTAGTAGTCGTCGTCGAACTTCTTGAAGAAGTCGGCGCCCATCTGCCCCATCTCGCCCGTGTGGTTGGAGTGGCCGTAGGCCACCACGTACACCTCGCTGTCGCCGCCGGCGGCCAGCGCCGTCGGGGTGCCGGTCACGCCGGCATAGTAGGTGTACATCGGGATCTTCAGGCCGGCGTCGTTCAGCGCCTTGACCAGCAGGGTCAGGTCGGCGCCCCAGTTGCCGGTGACGATGCTGTCGGCGCCGGACTGCTTGATCTTCGCCACGTAGGGCGAGAAGTCCTTGACCTGGCCGATCGGGTGCAGGTCCTCGCCCACGACCTTCACGTCGGGGCGCTTGCGCGCGATGGCGTCCTTGAAGTACTTGGCGACCTGCTGGCCGTGGGAGTAGTTCTGGTTGAGCAGGTAGACCTTGCTGACCTTGGGCTGGTCCTTCATGAAGGAGGTCAGCGCTTCCATCTTCATGCTGGTGTCCGCATCCAGCCGGAAGTGCCAGAAGTCGCACTTTTCGTTGGTGAGCGCCGGGTCGACCGCGGCATAGTTCAGGTAAACGACTTCCTTGCCGGGGTTGCGCTCGTTGTGCTTGGCCACGGCTTCCAGGATCGCCGTGGCGGCGCCCGAACCATTGCCCTGCGTGACGTAACGGAAGCCCTGGTCGATGGCGGCCTTCAGGGTGTTCAGGCTTTCCTGCGGCGAGCCCTTGTTGTCGAAGCCCACCACCTCGAACTTGACGCCGGCGGCGTTCTTGGGACCGGAGAAGCGGTCGGCCACGAACTGCCAGCTCTTGAGCTGGTTCTGCCCGACGTTGGCGAACGGCCCGGACAACGGGTCCATGAACGCGATGCGCACGGTCTCGCCCTTGAGCGGCGTGGCCGCGGCGGCAGCCGCAGGCGCGGCCTTGGCGGCAGGGGCTGCCTTGGCCGCGGCCGGCTTGGCCGGAGTGGCCTGCAGGGCGAACACCGGGCCGGCCAGCGCGAGGATGGCACCGACCGCAACGCATTTCAGGGCGAATTTCATGGAGGTCTCCTTGTGAATCTGTCAGCGCGCAGCGTACCTTTTTTGTGCAGTGCAGCGCTCAGGGATTGCCCCTAAAAGGGGCTGTTTCTATCTCCGATGTGACAGCCGGGGCCGGCGGGCCGCACGGCTGTTGATGCGCGTCAAGCTGTCGGCAGCTTGTAGTCCTTGAGCATCTCGCGCAGCCGGGTCTTGAGCATCTTGCCGGTGGCGCCGATCGGGATGGTGTCCACGAAGACCACGTCGTCGGGGATCTGCCATTTCGCGGTCTTGCCTTCGTAGAACTTCAGCAACTCTTCCCGGGTCACCTCGGCGCCCGGCTTCTTGACCACCGCCACGATGGGGCGCTCGTCCCACTTGGGATGCTTCATGCCGACGCAGGCGGCCATCTGGACGGCCGGGTGCGCGACGGCGATGTTTTCGACGTCGATCGAGCTGATCCATTCGCCACCGGACTTGATCACGTCCTTGCTGCGGTCGGTGATCTGCATGTAGCCGTCCGGGTCGATGCTGGCCACGTCGCCGGTGGGGAACCAGCCGTCCACCAGCGGGTCGCCGCCCTCGCCCTTGAAGTATTCGCGCACCACCCAGGGGCCCTTGACGTACAGGTCGCCCGGCGTCTTGCCGTCCCAGGGCAGCTCCTTGCCGTCTTCGCCCACGATTTTCATGTCCACGGCGAAGATGGCGCGGCCCTGCTTCAGGCGGATCTTCATCTGCTCCTCGGGCGACATCGTCAGGTGCTTGTTCTTCAGCGTGCAGAGCGTGCCCAGCGGACTCATCTCGGTCATGCCCCAGGCGTGCAGCACCTCGACGCCGTACTCCTCGCGGAATGCGTCGATCATCGCGGGTGGGCAGGCGGACCCGCCGATCACCGTGCGCTTGAGCGTCGAGAAGCGCAGCTTGTTCGGCTTCATGTGGGTCAGCAGCATCTGCCAGACCGTCGGCACGCCGGCCGCGTAATTGACCTTCTCGGCCTCGATCAGCTCGTAAACGGACTTGCCGTCCAGCGCCGGGCCGGGAAACACCAGCTTGGCGCCCGCCAGCGCGGCCGAATACGGGATGCCCCAGGCGTTGACATGGAACATCGGAACCACGGGGAGGATGGCGTCGCGCGCCGAGATGCACATCACGTCGGGCAATGCCGCCGCGTAGGCGTGCAGGATGGTGGAGCGGTGGCTGTAAAGCGCCGCCTTCGGGTTGCCTGTGGTGCCGCTGGTGTAGCACATGCTCGAGGCCGAGTTCTCGTCGAAGCTGGGCCACTCGTAGGTGTCGGGCTGGCCGGCGATCCAGGCCTCGTAGCTCACGAGGTTGGGGATGCCGCTGTCCGCGGGCAGCTTGTCGGCGTCGCACAGCGCGACATACTTCCTGATCGTCGGGCTCTTGGCGTGGATGGCCTGCACCAGCGGCAGGAAGGTGAGGTCGAAGCACAGCACCTGGTCTTCTGCGTGGTTGGCGATCCAGGCGATCTGCTCGGGGTGCAGGCGCGGATTGATGGTGTGCAGCACCCGGCCGGAGCCGCTGACGGCGAAATACAGCTCCAGGTGGCGGTATCCGTTCCAGGCGAGCGTCGCGACCCGGTCGGAGAACAGCAGGTTCATGCCGTCCAGCGCGTTGGCCGCCTTGCGCGCGCGGTGGGCGACGTCGCGCCACGTGTAGCGGTGAATGTCGCCCTCGACCCGGCGCGAGACGATTTCGGCGTCTCCATGGTGGCGCTCGGCGAAATCGATCAGGGACGAGATCAACAGCGGTTGGTTTTGCATCAAACCTAGCATCGGTACTCCAGACGGCATTTGTTGTGGTTCCTTAATCGTAGTGCGTTGTGACCCCCTGCAAAAGGGGGCCGGGGCGCGCAGGTGCCGGCGGGCGGGCGGGACCGTGCCACAGCTGTCGCCTTGCGGACACCTGTGGGGGGCTTGCGCCCGCGCATCGATTGCCCTTGAATGGCGCTTATGAGCGCCTCTCCCAGCAGTTCCGCCGCCTGGGTTCGCGGGGTCGTGCAGCTGTTCACGTCCCAGGGGGTCGAGGCGCCCCGGCTGTTTCGCGAGGCCGGGGTCGACATCGGGCACCTGGGGCGGCCGCACCTGCGCTACAGCACCGAGGAGGTCAGCCGGCTGTGGCGGGCGGCGGTGGAGATTTCGGGCCAGCCGGCGCTCGGGTTGAACCGGGAACTCGCCCGGCGCTTCCTCGATTTCAGGTTCGCCGACAAGGCGATGGCGTCCAGCCCCCACCTCCTGGGGGGCCTGCAGGGCCTTTCGCGCTACTTGCACCTGATCGGCGATTCGACCGCTTTCGACCTGCGACCGGAGCGGGGCGACTGCTGGCTGGAGCTGACAGGCTGGGCGGACCACATGCCGCGCCAGCGCGTCGAATTCGGGATGATGGGCTTCCTGCTGGTGGCCCAGCACGTCACCCGCCATCCCCTTCGGCTCGCGGCCGCCGAATTCACTTTCAGCGAGCCCGCGGACTTCCACGCGCACCGCATGGCGTTCCAGTGCCCGATGCGCTTCGGCCGGACCCAGAACCGCATCCGGCTGCGCCGCGACGACCTCGCCCTGCCGGTCGTCGGCGCCAGGAAGACCCTGGCCGCCTTGCATGAACACGTGATCGAACAGCGCCTGCACCGGCTGGGCGAAGCGCGCACCACCTACCGGGCCAGCGAGGAAATCATCCGGCGGCTGCACCTGGGCGAGCCCTCGCGGCGCGACGTGGCGCGCAGCCTGGGCCTGTCCGACGCCGCACTCGGGCAACGGCTGCGCACCGAGGGCCAGACTTTCGAGGCCTTGCTGGACGACGTGCGCAAGGAACTCGCCACGCATTACCTGTCGCAGGCCGGCTATGCGCTGGGCCGCATTGCCGGCCTGCTGGGCTGGCAAACCGCGGCGGACGTGACCGGTGCCTGCCGGCGCTGGTGGGGGCTGCCCCCGGCGCAGTACCGCCAGCGCCTGGCTGCGGGTCGCCCTGCCTCGTGAGCGCTCTCAGGCAGCGGGCGGGCGGAACAGGAGGGTGATCACCGTGCCCTCGCCGGGCGCCGAACGGATGTCGATGGTCCCGCCGATCGATTGCATCACGCGCTGGCAGAACATCAGGCCCATGCCATTGCCGCCCGGACTCGGCGCGCGTCGTCACCGGCTCGCGCGTCAGCTTGGCCAGCACCTCCGGCGCGATGCCCGGGCCGTTGTCGGTGAAGCGCATCCACGGCCGCGCCCTGCCCGGGCGCTGCTTCGCGGCCCAGTTCGATCCGCAGCGACGGGCTGCGCGCAGCCGCGCAGCGCCAGCAATGCGTTCTTGGTCAGCGTGCACAGCACCAGGTACAGCAGGTCGCGACGGCCGGGCAGGCTGAAGTCCTGCGCGGTGTCGCTGCCGACGCAGCCGCGCTCGCCTTCCTCGAAGGGAAACTCGTCGAGCAAGGCATTCACCAGGCTGGCGGCGCTGACGGTCTGCAGGGCGGCGCCCGGATAGGCGTCGCGCGCCGACTGCACGAAGGTGGACACCAGCGACTGGCAATACAGGGCCCGCCGCTCGGCCCGCTCGAGCGCGGCCAGCAGTTCGCCCGGGTGGTGCTCGGTGAACTGCGCGAGGCCGGCCGCGTCTCCCGCCGCAGCGGGCCGGTAACGTGACGGCCACGGTGTTGACGCACCCGCGCACGGTGGCCAGCGGCGTGTTGAGTTCATGGGCCAGGAATCCCAGCGTTTCGCGCAGGGCGGCGACCCGGCCTTCATTCACGGCCCGCTCCATCGCCTGGGCGCGGTGCAGGGCCGCCGCTTCGCGCAGCGCTTCGCGCGTGTTCGCCTCGTCCAGGGGTTTTTCCAGGATGCGCAGCACCTTGCCCTGGTTCACGGCGGCGATCGCCACCTCCTTTTCCGGCATAGGCCGTCGCCAGCAGGCGCACCAGGTGGCGAAAATCGCGCTGCACCGCGTGCAGCAGCTTCATCCCGTCGCGCCCGGGCATGCGGTAGTCGGTGACCAGCACCGAGAACTCGTGGCCGCGTTCGGCCAGCACGTCCAGCGCCTCGCCGACGCCGGCGGCCGTGACCACGGTGAATTCGTCTGCGAAGGCACGGGCAAACCATTTGCGGGAAGCCGGTTCGTCGTCCACGAAGAGGATGGAGGCAGGGTCGCCGGGCGCCAGGTGTGTCAGGGCCACATTCGCTCCTCAACCGGGGCTGACCGCGGGCGCGCGGGCTGCCGTAAGCCTTCAGGGCCAGCTCGGTCTCGGCGGCGAGCTCCGCGACCTGCGACGCCCATCCCGGGGCCGCGGGCCAGGCGCGCTCCTCGATCATGGGCACGTAGATGCGGCGCACCATCCGGCACAGCGCCTGCGCGCCCGCTTCGCCGCTCATGCCCAGCAGCGAATGCAGCGCGTCGAGCGTCGCCTGCAGGTCCTGCGCCGCGGCACTTTGCTCCAGTCGCGTGACGAGCCGGGCGATTTCCGGCACGTAGTCCTGAAGCAACTCTTCCAGCATGCCCATGCGGCGATAGCTTTCCAGCCGCTCGGCGTCCAGGAGCCCCCCCGCCGTCGCCGGCGCGGCCGCGCTGCGGGAAAACGGCGAATAGGGCGGCAGCGGCGCGGCCTGGCCGCCGACCAGCTGGCCGAGTTTGGCGTACAGCACCGAGGCATCGACGGGCTTGGTCAGGAAGTCGTTCATGCCCGCGCTGCGGGCGGCCTGCACCGTGCGCTGGTCCGAGTGGGCCGTCAGGGCGATGATGGGAATGTCGCGCCAGGCCCGGGCGCCGGCCCGGATGGCCTGGGACGTCTCCAGCCCATCCATCCCCGGCATGTTGATGTCCATCAGCACGGCGTCCCAACGCTGCGGCCCCTGCAGATGGTCCAGCACTTCGCGGCCATGGCCGGCTTCCTCGACCGTCACGCCCGCATGGCGCAGGTAAGCCGTCACGGCCTTGCGGTTGGTCGGGCTGTCGTCGGCCACCAGGACGCGCCGGCCCGCCAGCGCGGGATCGGGGCCGTCGTGCCAGGCCGGGTGGTCCAGCGCGTGGTGCAGCGCCTGCAGCAGCGGCAGCTGCGCGCAGGGCTTGCTCACGAACCCGTCCATCCCCGCCTTGCGGGTCTTGACGCTGGCCAGATGGGCCGGCTCGCTGGTGTACGCCACGATCCGCACATCGCGGTTCGCCGGCACCTGCCCGCGGCGGATCCGCTGCGCCAGCGCATAGCCGTCGAGCACCGGCATGTTCAGGTCCAGCAGCACAAGGTCGTAGCGCTGCCGGCCCAGCGCCTCGAGTGCCCGCTGGCCATCGGCAGCCTGGTCGACCTGCACGCCGAGCGGCTGCAGCTTGTGGCGCGTCGTCACACGCTGCGCCGCGTCGTCGTCCACGACCAGCAGGCGCTTGCCGGCAAAGGCACGGCGCGCCCGCTCCACCACGCCCGAGCTGTGGGCCTGCCGTTCATCGTCCCCGATGGGCGGGAAGCGCAAGCGTGAACTGCGTGAACTCACCCTGTATCGACTCGCAGCCGATGTCCCCGCCGAAGGCCCGCATCACGCGGTGGCAATAGGCCAGCCCCAGCCCGGTGCCGCCGGACTTGCCGGCCGAGCTGAAGGGCTGGAACAGGTTCGCAAGCACGTCCGGCGCGATTCCGGGCCCGCTGTCGTGGACCTTCACCTCGTTGTCGCCGATGCTGAAAGTGAGGCGGGCACGCGGGTCCAGCGCCAGGCAATGCAGCGCGTTCTTGATGAGGTTGAACAGCACGAACAGGTAGGCCGTCTCGTCGCCGCGGAAGCTGAAGTCCTGCGCGACGACGGACGCTGACCTTGGCGCGATCCGCCTCCGATTCGAACGCGTATTCCCGCACCGCCTTGTGCGTGGCCTCGGCGGCCGAGAGGTAGGAAAAGCCGGCCGCGTCCACCGGCCTGGCGCTGACCTCGTCGAGCGTCATGGCGATCACCTGCAGGCCGCGCCTGACGGCCACCTCGCTTTCGGCGACGTGCCGGTACAGCGCGTCCACCTGCGGCGCCGAAAGGGTCTGCGGCTGGGCCTGGGTGGTGGGTTCGGGCAGGGCCTGCTGCATGCGCTCGAGGTTGTGCCTGATCTGGCCCAGCGGGTTGCGCATCTCATGCGCGATCGATCCGGCCAGTGCCTGCGTCGCGCGCAGCTTGCGCTCCGCCTCGATCTGTTCGGTGGAGAACTTGAAGATGTTGCCGCCGATCACGATGGCGGCGAACGCCGGCAACTGGGCCACCAGGTCCATCGGGACGGTGGGGTGCGACGACGTCGCCACATAGGCCAGCACGGCGGCCGCCGTCCCCGCCGCGAGCATCACGAGCGTGTTGCGCCAGTCGGTCAGCAACACCAGCAGGCACAGCACGATGAAGATGTTCGACATCGCCGGCACGCCGCCGCCGCGCTCCAGGGCCGTGAGGATGGTGAAGAACGGCAGCCCGTACAGCATGACCGCGTACGAATACCCGAAGTAATACGGCTTGAAGCGGTCGGGCCAGCGGTCCTTCAGCGCCAGCAGCGTGAACAGCACCATGCCGGCGAGCCGGGTGGCCACGTCGTCGAAGGGCTGCGGGTTGGGGCGCGTGAACCGCAGGAAGTAGAACGCGGTGAACGCCACCAGCCCGAAGTAGCCCGCGTACTTCAGCCGCGGCGGCCCGAAGGCGTGGTAGGCCTCGTAGTGATGGAACAGGCGCCGCCACCAGTTCATGATGCGGCCGGCCCCCTGCTGTCCAGGGGCTCACCGGCGAGCGCGTCCAGCACGGCCGGCACGCAGCCGTGAATGAGCGAAAACGAATCCGGCCCCGCGCTCGCCGCGTCCTTCTGCAGCACCGAAAAGCCGAACCGGCGGTACAGCCGCGCGAGCGCCGGGTTGCACAACGCAAACCCGTTCCTGAAATCCGCATTCGCCACCAGGTACAGGAAGGCCATCTGCATGCAGCGCTTCAGGCTGTCGTACCCGCTGCGGTACTCGGGCGCGAAGACCAGCCGACCGATCTCCCAGCCGCCCGCGAGCAGCGGACCCGGAAGCCCGGGCCGACCTGCCAGGATGGTTTCGCAGGGCGCGAGGCCCGCGCCTAATGGCACGGCGCGCATGGTGCCGATGATCCGGCCGCGGTGCGCGAATGCGCCGACCATCCCGAATTCGTCCCTTTTTTTTCGAGGTCCGCGAAGCCGGGGTCGGCCTGGGCGGCCGCCGGAAGCGGGATCGTGCGGCGCAAGGGCAGGACCTGGGCGATCTGCGCGGCGGTGCGCAGCCTCAGGAAACGCAACTCCCCGGCCTGCACATCACGCCGCGTGCCAGCCTGTACCTCAGCCGGAATACCGAATGCGGTGGGAAATGCCTGTGGTGGAGGGGCCTGCCATTGGCGCTGCCCCGATAGATCGCTCATGTGGTCCTCCCTCGAAAACCTCTTTTCCCGGATTATTCGGCCTTTGCCCGGCCAGCGCAACCGTGGAGTTGGGCCATTTCCCCTCCCCGCCCGCGGCGTGGTCGAACCGGGGACAATCCGCGGATGGATCAACTCGTCGAGGCGCGGCCGCGCCAGCTGGACTTGGGACTGGCCTGGCGCAACGGTTTCGCCCGCCTCGGGCCGGCCTTCTACACCGAATTGCAGCCCACGCCCCTGCCTGCGCCTTATCAAGTCGGGCTCAACCGGCCGCTGGCCGCGGAACTGGGCCTGGAAGCCGACCTCCTGGACACGCGTGAGGGCGTCGAAGCCCTGACCGGCAACACCCCCATTGCCGGCACGCGGCCGCTGGCCAGTGTGTACAGCGGCCACCAGTTCGGGGTCTGGGCGGGCCAACTGGGCGACGGCCGGGCCATTCTGCTGGGCGAGGCGCAGACCAGCGCCGGCCCGCAGGAGTTCCAGCTCAAGGGCAGCGGCCTGACGCCCTACTCCCGTATGGGTGACGGCCGCGCCGTGCTGCGCTCCAGCATCCGCGAATTCCTGGGCTCGGAGGCGATGCAGGGACTGGGCATCCCCACCACGCGCGCGCTGTGCGTCACCGGCTCGGACGCCCCGGTGCGCCGCGAGGAGATCGAAACCGCGGCCGTGGTGACCCGGGTGGCGCCGAGCTTCCTGCGCTTCGGCCATTTCGAGCATTTCTCGGCGCGGGACCAGCACCAGGAACTGGCCAGCCTCGCCGATTACGCCATCGATCATTTCTACCCCGCCTGCCGCACCGGCGGGAAGTTCGCGGGCAACGCCTATGCGGCCTTCCTGGAGCAGGTCAGCGAGCGCACGGCGGCCATGGTGGCGCAGTGGCAGGCCGTCGGCTTCTGCCATGGCGTGATGAACACCGACAACATGAGCATCCTGGGGCTGACGATCGACTACGGCCCGTTCCAGTTCCTGGACGCCTTCGACCCCGGCCACATCTGCAACCACAGCGACGAGCAGGGCCGCTACGCCTTCAACAAGCAGCCCAATGTCGCGTACTGGAACCTGTTCTGCCTGGGCCAGGCGCTGCTGCCGCTGATCGGCGACCAGGATTTGGCGCTGGCGGCGCTGGAGTCGTACAAGAGCGTGTTCCCGCGCGAGCTGGAAGCCCGGATGTGCGCCAAGCTCGGCCTGGGAGAAGCCCAGCCGGGCGACCGCGAGCTGGTCGAGGGCATCCTGCAGCTGCTGGCCAGGGACCGCGTGGACTACACCATCTTCTGGCGGCGGCTGTCGCTGCACGTGGGCGGCGACAGCGCCGAGAGCGTGCGCGACCTGTTCCTGCAGCGCGAGGCGTTCGACGGCTGGCTGATGCAATATTCGCAACGCCTGGAATCCGCCGGCCGGGCCGCGGCTGCGCGGCTCATGCTCGGCACCAACCCCAAATATGTGCTGCGCAACCACCTGGGCGAACTGGCCATCCGACAGGCGAAACTTAAGGACTATTCCGGGGTCGAAGACTTGCTGGCGCTGGTCCAGGCCCCATTTGACGAACATCCCGGCCAGGAGGACAAGGCCGGCTTTCCGCCCGACTGGGCAACCCATATCGAAATCAGCTGCTCCTCATGACCTACAAGATCGAGAAAACCGAAGCCGAGTGGAAAGCGCTGCTCGCGCAGAAAGGCGCCGAGCCCGGCGCGTTCGAAGTCACCCGCCATGCCGCCACCGAGCGTCCCTTCACCGGGAAGTACGAGGCGGTGTGGGACGACGGCAGCTACCATTGCGTCTGCTGCGGCGCGAAGCTGTTCGACTCGACCACCAAGTTCGACGCCGGCTGCGGCTGGCCCAGCTTCTCGCTGGCCGTTCCCGGCGCCATCAAGGAAATCAGGGACACCCAGCACGGCATGGTGCGCACCGAAACCGTGTGCGCGCAATGCGGCGCGCACCTGGGCCATGTGTTTCCCGACGGCCCGACCGAGACCGGCCTGCGCTATTGCATGAATTCCGCCTCGCTCGACTTCAAGCCCGAACCTGGCCAGTGAACCCCCTTCCATGAAACTGCTTCTCGACTTCTTCCCCATCATCCTGTTCTTCGTCGCGTTCAAGTTCGCGGGCATCTATGTGGCCACGGGCGTCGCGATCGTGGCGACGATCGCGCAGATCCTCTGGCTGCGGCACAGCACCGGCAAGACCGAACCCATGCAGTGGGTGAGCCTGGCCGTGATCGTGCTGTTCGGCGGCGCCACCATCGTCCTGCAGAACGAAACCTTCATCAAGTGGAAGCCCACGGTGCTGTACTGGCTGATGGCCGGCACGCTGGCGGCCGGCCAGCTCATTTTCAGGAAGAACCTGCTCAAGTCCCTGATGGGCTCGCAGATGGTGCTGCCCGACGCCGCCTGGCGGGTCACCAACTGGAGCTGGATCGTCTTCTTCGCGATCATGGGCGTGGTCAACCTGTGGGTCGCATTCAACTTCGACACCAACACCTGGGTCAACTTCAAGCTGTTCGGCGGCCTGGGCCTCATGGTGGTCTTCGTGATCGGCCAGGCCCTGTACCTGGGGCGGTACATGAAGGCCGACGAGACCAGCGAATCATGAATGGGGGCCTGACCGGGATCACGGCCGACGCCATGCGCGCGCGCCTGGCGGAACTCCTGGCGCCCACGACGCTCGAAGTGATCGACGAAAGCTTCCAGCACGCCGGCCACGCCGGGGCCGACGGCAGCGGTTACGGCACCCATTTCAGAGTGCGGATTGCCTCTCCCCTGTTCGCCGGCCGCTCGCGCGTGGCGCGCCACCGCCTTGTGTATGATGCGCTGCAAGATTTTGTCGCCCGGGGCGTTCATGCCCTGGCGATCGAAACTCTCTGATTCACCCCCTCCTGACACTCTAGGGACTCTCCAATGAAGCAAGTTTTCCTGTCCGCCCTGGCGGCAGCCATCCTCAGCATCGCCCTGCCCGCCTTCGCGCAGAACGTCGCCATCGTGAACGGCAAGCCGGTTCCCAAGGCGCGCGTCGACGCGCTGGCCGCGCAGCTGGTCAAGTCCGGCCGGCCCATGGGCGTCGAGATGCAGGGCCAGTTGAAGGACGAAGTCATCGCCCGCGAGATCTTCATGCAGGAAGCGCAAAAGCGCGGCCTGGATGCCACCGAAGACTTCAAGAACCAGATGGAACTCGCCCGCCAGACGCTCCTGATTCGCGAACTGTTCGCCGATTACCAGAAGGCCAACCCGGTGACCGACGCCGAGATCAAGGCCGAATACGACAAGTTCGCCGCCGCCAACGCCGGCAAGGAATACCGCGCGCGCCACATCCTGGTCGAGAAGGAAGACGAGGCCAAGGCCATCATCGCGTCCCTGAAGAAGAACGGCAAGTTCGACGAGATCGCCAAGAAACAGTCGAAGGACCCGGGTTCGGGCGCCAACGGCGGCGACCTGGACTGGGCCAACGCCGCCAGCTACGTGCCGGAGTTCTCCGCCGCGCTGGTGAAGTTGAACAAGGGCCAGACCACGCAGGAACCGGTCAAGAGCCAGTTCGGCTGGCACGTGATCCGCCTGGACGACGTGCGCGAAGCCCAGCTGCCCAAGCTCGAGGAAGTCAAGCCGCAGATCGCGCAGCAGCTGCAGCAGCAAAAGCTGGCGAAGTTCCAGGAAGACCTGCGCGGCAAGGCGAAGATCGAGTAACGCTGCCAACCATTGAGCGGGAATTCAGACGCGGCTTTCGGGCCGCGTCTTCATTTCAGGATCGCGGTCGCGGCGGTCACCAGGCCGATCAGCAGCGGCTGGTGCAGCATGTACCACGCCAGGCTCCATCGCCCCATCCACGCAAGCGGCGCCGCGGCGCCTGGCAACGGTCGCTGCAAGGCGTCACGCCGGTGCGCCAGCAGCCATTGCCCGGCCGCCACGCCCCACCACATCACGCCCAGCCAGGGAAGAAGCGGCACGTAGTCCTCGGTGATGGGCTTGCGGCTGACCAGGCCCAGCCAGTTCCAGGCCGGCAGGTTCAGGAAATCCAGTTGCGGCCATTGCAGGTGGGCCCACAGCGCGAGCGGCCTCATGGCGATGGCGAGCGCGCCCGCGACCCACAGGCCCTGGCCCCATCCCGCCGTCAGGCGAACGACGATGAGCATCAACGCGATGCCGTGCAGCACGCCGAAATAGATGAAGCTCCTGGGGAACATCCACCACGAGCCGGCCGTGACCAGCAGGGCGCAGCCTGCGATCTGCGCCCAGCGCTTCCAGAACCTCGGCCAGCTCTGGCCCTGCTGCACTGCCACCGACTGGCCCAGGCCGGCGCAGAACAGGAACAGGCTGACGATGGCGGTGCGCTGCCAGGTCCAGAACGGGTCGGCATAGAAGTTCTGGTGCAGCCACCCCGCGTGGTTGAGGTCGAAGCAGAAATGGAAGACCGTCATCCACACGATGGCCAGGCCGCGCAGGGTGTCTATCGTGTCGAAGCGTTGGCTTTGGCGTGCGGGCATAAGCGTTCAGGCGACGGGCATGCGCCAGGCAAAGCTGCCACGATAGGCGTGCCAGGTGGCGTGGCCGAGCCAAGGCCCCACCACCAGCAGGCCGCACGCCCAGGGCAGCATCACGGCACCGAGCACCAAGGCGACGATGATCGCGCCCCAGGCCAGCATCGCGCCGGTGGAGGTCGCCACGACCTGGATGCTTGCGATCCCGGCCGTGACGGCATCGGTGTCGCGGTCCAGGATCATCGGGATCGACACCGCGCAGGTTGAGAACACCAGGGCCGCGAAGACGCCGCCCACGAGCGCGTACACGGCGATGAACTCCCAGTTCTGCGGATTGAACACCGCCTGCATCACCGTGGCCGTGGTCGGCAGCCCGCCGGTGTTGAAGAACACGGCGAAGACCACGAGCGATGCGCGGCCCCACAGCAGCTCGAGCAACAGCATCACCAGCACCAGCATCCCCATGGCGCCAAGGTGCCCCTCCCAGCAGGTCAGGGAATCGCCCAGGCCCTGCGGCAGGCCCAGCTCGCGCCGCCGGCTCACCTCGTACAGGCCCATCGCCAGGAACGGCCCGACGAGGAAGCAGCCGGAAACGAAAGAGAGGGTGTACTGGGGGACCTTGCCGAAGACCGCGCCCAGGACGACGGCCATCAACCAGAAGCAGGCGCCGTAGAAGAGCGAGATGCCGGGGGCTGCCCGCAGGTCGAGCCAACCCGCGCGCAGCCAGTGCAAGCGGATCCGAAAGGCGCAGCGGGACGAGTTCGCGCGCCGGTTTGTCTGCTTCCTGGACCGCTTCTTCCGTCACCATGGCGGGCCCCGGCGTCAGCCGACCCAGCGGCGGGCGTTCCGCCAGATCCGCATCCAGGGACTGAGGGCGCTCTTGTCCCCGGAGGTCCAGCTCATCTGGATGTTGCGGTAACACGCGCTCGGGGTGCGGCATCATCGCCGTGAAGCGGCCATCGGCGGTGGTGACGGCGGTGAGGCCGCCGGGGCTGCCGTTGGGGTTGGCCGGATAGGTTTCCGTCGGCTGGCCGTTGTTGTCGGTGAAGCGCATCGCCGCGATGACCTTCGAGCCGCGTCGCCGCGGTGCGCGAAGTTGGCGATAACCCTCGCCGTGCGCCACAGCGATCGGCAGCCGGCTGCCGGCCATGCCCGCGAAGAACAGGCTGGGCGAGTCCAGCACCTCGACTTGCGACAGGCGCGCCTCGTAGCGCTCGCTGCGGTTGGTGGTGAAGCGCGGCCAGGCCTGGGCGCCCGGGATGATGTCGGCGAGTTCGGCCAGCATCTGGCAGCCGTTGCACACGCCCAGGGCGAACGTGTCCGGGCGATCGAAGAACGACTTGAACTGCTCCGCCAGTTGCGCATTGAACGTGATGCTGCGCGCCCAGCCGATGCCCGCGCCCAGCGTGTCGCCATAGCTGAAGCCGCCGCAAGCCACGAAGCCCTTGAAGTCCTGCAGGCGCGCGCGGCCCGCCTGCAGGTCGGTCATGTGCACGTCGTAGGCTTCGAAGCCGGCTTCGGTGAAGGTGTAGGCCATCTCCACGTGCGAGTTGACGCCCTGCTCGCGCAGGATGGCAATCCTCGGCCGGGCCAGGTTCAGGTACGGGGCGGCCACGTCTTCGCCGGGATCGAATGCCGGCGCGACCTGCAGGCCCGGGTCGGAAGGCTCGCCCGCCGCGGCGTGCTCCGCGTCGGCGCCGGCCGGGTTGTCGCGCTGCTGGCAGATCCTCCAGCTCACGCTGTCCCAGACCTGGTGCAGGTCGGCCAGCTTCGCCGAGAACACCGCCTTGGTGTCGCGCCAGACCTGCACTTCGCCCTTGCCCACCTCGATGGCCGAAGACGCCGGGCGCGTCGTGCCGACGAAATGGCTGTACTTCGACAGGCCATGCTCGCGCAGCACCTGCATCACGTCGTTGCGCTCGTCGGTGGGCACCTGCAGCACCACGCCGAGCTCTTCGGCGAAGAGGGCCTTGAGCGTGAGCTCCTCGCGGCGCGGGCCCACTTGCGCCGCCCAGTTCTTGGCATCGCCGTGGTCGGCGCGGCTGTCCGAAATGCCGTCGCCTTCCGTGACCAGCAGGTCCACGTTGAGCGATATCCCGACATGGCCCGCGAAGGCCATCTCGCACGCCGCGGCGAACAGGCCGCCATCGCTGCGGTCGTGGTAGGCCAGGATGCGGCCCTGGGTCCGCAGCGCATTGACGGCGTTGACCAAGGCCACCAGGTCCTGCGGGTCGTGCAGGTCCGGCACCTCGTGCCCCACCTGGTCGAGCACCTGGGCCAGCACGCTGCCGCCCATGCGGTTGCGCCCGCGCCCCAGATCGACCAGCACCAGCGTCGTGTCCCCGGTGGCCTGCAGTTGCGGCGTCAACGTGCCGCGCACATCGTCCAGCGTCGCGAACGCGCTGACGATCAGGCTGACGGGAGAGGTGACCTTCTTCCTGCCTTCGGCATCGCTCCACTGCGTGCGCATGGACAGGCTGTCCTTGCCCACGGGAATCGAGACGCCCAGCGCCGGGCACAGCTCCATGCCGACGGCGCGGACGGTTTCGTACAGCGCGGCGTCTTCGCCCTCCTCGCCGCAGGCCGCCATCCAGTTGGCCGACAGCTTCACGCGCGCCAGCTCGATCGGCGCCGCCAGCAGGTTGGTGATGGCCTCGGCCACGGCCATGCGGCCGGACGCGGGCGCGTCGATCACGGCCAGCGGCGTGCGCTCGCCCATGCTCATCGCCTCGCCGGCGAAACCCTTGTAGTCGGCCAGAGTCACGGCGCAATCGGCCACCGGCACCTGCCAGGGCCCGACCATCTGGTCGCGGTGCGTGAGGCCGCCCACCGTGCGGTCACCGATGGTGATGAGGAAGCGCTTGGACGCCACGGTGGGGTGGCTCAGCACCTTGATCGCCGCGTCCTGCAGGCTCACGCCGGTAAGCTGAACCGGCTTGAACTCACGCTTGACGCTCTTCACGTCGCGGTGCATCTTGGGCGGCTTGCCCAGCAGCACGTTCATCGGCATGTCCACGGGCGCCGGGGCACCCTCGTCGGCGACCACGAGCTGCCGCTCCTCGGTGGCCACGCCCACCACCGAGAACGGGCAGCGCTCGCGCTCGCAGAAGGCCCTGAACTGCTCCAGGGACTGCGGCGCGATCGCCAGCACGTAACGCTCCTGGCTCTCGTTGCACCAGATTTCCTTGGGCGCCAGCCCGGATTCTTCCAGCGGGACCTTGCGCAAGTCGAAGCGCGCACCGCGGCCCGCGTCGTTGGTGATCTCGGGGAACGCGTTCGACAGGCCGCCGGCGCCGACATCGTGGATCGCGAGGATGGGATTGGACTCACCTTCGGCCCAGCAATGGTTGATCACTTCCTGCGCGCGCCGCTCGATCTCCGGGTTGCCGCGCTGCACGGAATCGAAATCCAGTTCGGCCGCGTTGGCGCCGGTCGCCATCGAGCTGGCGGCGCCGCCGCCCATGCCGATGCGCATGCCGGGCCCGCCCAGCTGGATCAGCAGCGTGCCGGCCGGGAACTCGATCTTCTTCGTCAGCCCGGCGTCGATCGTGCCCAGGCCGCCCGCGATCATGATGGGCTTGTGGTAGCCGCGCATCACGTCGCCCGCCTGCTGCTCGTATTCCCGGAAATAGCCCAGCAGGTTCGGCCGGCCGAATTCGTTGTTGAAGGCCGCGCCGCCCAGCGGCCCCTCGGTCATGATCTGCAGCGGGCTGGCGATGTGCCCGGGCTTGCCGAAGCTGCCGCCCCACAGCCTGGACACCGTGAACCCGGTGAGGCCTGCCTTGGGCTTGGAGCCGCGGCCCGTTGCGCCTTCGTCGCGGATTTCGCCGCCCGCGCCGGTCGATGCACCGGGAAAGGGCGAGATCGCCGTCGGGTGGTTGTGCGTTTCCACCTTCATCAGGACATGGTGGACGGCGCTTTCCTTGTCATAGCGCGACGACGTGCCCGCCTTTGCGACGAAGCGCTCCACGGGGCCGCCCTCCATCACCGACGCGTTGTCCGAGTAGGCCACCACCGTGTGCTGCGGGCTCACCTGATGGGTGTGGCGGATCATGCCGAACATGCTGCGCTCCTGCGGCGCGCCGTCGATCGTGAACGTGGCGTTGAAGATCTTGTGCCGGCAATGTTCGCTGTTGGCCTGCGCGAACATCATCAGCTCGACATCGCTCGGGTTGCGCCGCAGGCCCTTGAAGGCCTCCACCAGGTAATCGATCTCGTCGTCGGCCAGGGCCAGCCCGAACTGGACGTTGGCCTTCTCCAGCGAGACCCGGCCGCCCCCGAGGACGTCCACGTATTCCATCGGCGCCGGCTCGATTTCCGAAAAGAGGCCGTGCGCGGCTGCCCGCTCGAACATGACGCTCTCGGTCATCCGGTCGTGCAGCAACGCCGCGATGGCCTGCAGTTGCGCGGCGTCCAGCCCGGCGTGCCCGAACAGGCCGCTTTTCAGGGCAATGCGGTATTCGGTGACCCGTTCCACGCGCTTGAGCGGCAGGCCGCAGTTGTGCGCAATGTCGGTGGCCTTCGAGGCCCAGGGCGAGACAGTCCCGAAACGCGGCGTGACGACGATCAGGGCGCCCTGCACCGGACCGGTGTACGGCTCCCCATATTGGAGCAGCGCCGCCAGGCGGCCGGTTTCATCGGCCGTGGGGGCGTGGTCGGTGGCCACCAGGTGCACGAACCGGGCGCTGATGCCGCTGACCTTGTCGTGGACGCCCTGCAGGCGGGGAAGGAGTTGCTGGACTCTAAATTCGCTGAGGGCATTTCCGCCCTCGAACTCGGTGATGTGCAGGGTCACTGTGATGCCTGTTGGGGTCGGGGATCCGGTGGACGGCGGGCCGCTGACTGGGGCGCTCCGTGGTAACGCTGTATTTTAATCGCAAGGGTTTTGGCCGGGGCACGGCAAGCCCCTGCGGGCCATTGCCGGCCTGCGCTGAAATCCGCGTCCCGCATGGATTTTCACCCTCTGGGATAATTGGATGCATGAGCATTACGTACAAAGACGCCGAGGGCATCCAGGGCATGAAAGTGGCGGGGCGCCTCGCCTCCGAAGTCCTGGACTACATCACGCCGCATATCAAGCCCGGCATCACCACAAGGGAAATCGACCGGCTCGCCGCCGAATGCATGGCCAAGCAGGGCACGACCTCCGCCACGCTGGGCTACCAGCCCGCCGGCTACCCGCCCTACCCGGCGTCGCTGTGCACGTCCGTCAACCATGTCGTGTGCCACGGCATCCCCAACGACAAGCCGCTGAAGAAGGGCGACATCGTCAACGTCGACGTCACGGTGATCAAGGACGGCTGGTTCGGCGACACCAGCCGCATGTTCATGGTCGGCGAAGTGTCCATCGCCGCCAAGCGGCTGTGCCAGCTGACCTATGACGCCATGTGGCACGGCATCATGCACGTCAAGCCGGGCATCCACCTGGGCGACATCGGCTTCGCGATCCAGAAATTCGCCGAAGGCAACGGCTTTTCGGTGGTGCGGGAGTTCTGCGGCCACGGCATCGGCCGCAACTTCCACGAGGAGCCGCAGGTGCTGCACTACGGCAAGCCCGGCACCCTGGAAGAGCTCAAGCCGGGCATGACGTTCACCATCGAGCCCATGATCAACGCCGGGCGCAAGGACGTGAAGGAATTCGGCAACGACGGCTGGACCATCGTCACCAAGGACCATTCGCTGTCCGCCCAGTGGGAACACACGGTGCTGGTCACCGAGACGGGCTATGAGGTGCTGACCCTGTCGGACGGCAGCCCGCCGCCGCCGCCCTTCGTCAACGCATGAGCGTGCCTGGGCTGGCGCCCGCCCCAGCACCGGCCCCGCCCGAGCTCCAGGCGCTGCGCGAAGGCTATCGCGCCCGCAAGGCCCCGCTGCTTACTTCGCTGCAGGCCAGCGGCAGCTCCACGCGCGGCATCCGCGGCCTGTTGCAGGGCCTGGCGCGCGAGGCCGACGTCACGCTCAAGGCCCTGTGGTCCGCGTCCGGCTTTCCCCCCGGGTTCGCGCTGCTGGCCGTGGGCGGGTTCGGGCGGTGCGAGCTGTTTCCCCATTCCGACGTGGACGTGCTGGTGCTGATGCCCGATGGCACGTCCACCGACCACGACCCCGAACTCAAGCGCAGGCTGGAAACCTTCATCGGCAATTGCTGGGACACCGGGCTGGAAATCGGCTCGAGCGTGCGCACGGTGTCCGAGTGCGTGGCCCAGGCCGAGAGCGACGTCACGGTGCAGACGTCGCTGCTGGAGGCACGCCTGGTTACCGGCGACGCCGGGCTGTTCGCGTCGTTCCAGAAGCGCTTCCAGGCGACGGTCGACGCGAAGGCGTTCTTCGTCGCCAAGACGCTGGAAATGCGCCAGCGCCACACCAAGTTCGAGAACACGCCCTATTCGCTGGAGCCCAATTGCAAGGAGTCGCCCGGCGGCCTGCGCGACCTGCAGGTGATCCTGTGGGTGGCCCGTGCGGCGGGGCTGGGCCGGAGCTGGGACGAACTGGCGCGCAAGGGCCTGGCCACGGCGTTCGAAGCGCAGCAGATCAAGCGCAACGAGGCGCTGCTGAGCCTGATCCGCGCCCGCCTGCACGTCATCTCGAACCGGCGCGAGGACCGGCTGGTGTTCGACCTGCAGACCGCCGTCGCCGAGTCCTTCGGCTACAAGACCGAAACCAGCGAGAGCGGGCGCGTGCTGTCCCGCTCCAGCGAGGCGCTGATGAAGCGCTTCTACTGGGCCGCCAAGGCCGTCACCCAGCTCAACCAGATCCTGCTGCTCAACATCGAAGAGCGCCTGAACCCCAGCGCGCACGAGCCGCAGCCGATCAACGACCGCTTCCTGAACAAGGCCGGCATGATCGAGGTCGCCAGCGACGACCTGTACCTGAAGCAGCCGCACGCGATCCTGGAAACCTTCCTCGTCTACCAGACCACGGTGGGTGTCAAGGGGCTGTCGGCACGCACCTTGCGGGCGCTGTACAACGCCCGCAAGGTGATGGACGCCAGCTTCCGCAACGACCCCGTGAACCACGCGACCTTCCGCGCCATGCTGATGGCGCCGGAGGGCATCACCCACGCCATGCGCCTGATGAACCAGACGTCGGTGCTGGGCCGCTACCTGTGGGCGTTCCGGCGCATCGTCGGCCAGATGCAGCACGACCTGTTCCACGTGTACACCGTGGACCAGCACATCCTGATGGTGTTGCGCAACGTGCGCAGGTTCTTCATCGCCGAGCACGCGCACGAATACCCCTTCTGTTCGCAGCTGGCCGCCGGCTGGGACAAGCCTTTCATCCTCTACATCGCGGCGTTGTTCCACGACATCGCCAAGGGCCGCGGCGGCGATCACTCGCAGCTGGGCGCGCGCGAGGTTCGCCAGTTCTGCCGCCTGCACCAGATCGATCCGCAGGACTGCAAGCTGGTCGAGTTCCTCGTCCGGGAGCACCTGACGATGAGCCGCATCGCGCAGAAGGAAGACCTGAGCAACGCCGACATCATCACGGCGTTCGCGCACCGGGTGGGCAACGAGCGCTACCTCACGGCGCTGTACCTGCTCACCGTGGCGGACATCCGGGGCACCAGCCCCAAGGTCTGGAACGCGTGGAAGGGCAAGCTGCTGGAAGACCTGTACCGCTACACGCTGCGGGTGCTGGGCGGCCGCGCGCCCGACCGCGACGCCGAGGTCGAGGCGCGCAAGCGCGACGCGATGGTGCAACTGGCGCTGCACGCCCTTCCCTTCGAGGCGCACAAACGGCTCTGGAACACGCTGGACGTGGGCTATTTCATGCGCCACGACGCCGGCGAGATCGCCTGGCACACCCGCCAGCTGTCGCGCCACCTCATGAAGATGTCCAGCGCCGCCGAAGCGGTGCAGGGCAAGGCCATCGTGCGCGCCCGCGTGTCGCCCGTCGGCGAGGGCCTGCAGGTGCTGGTGTACACGCCCGACCAGCCCGACCTGTTTGCCCGCATCTGCGGCTACTTCGACCAGGCGGGCTTCAGCATCCTGGACGCGAAGATCCACACCGCCAACAACGGGTATGCGCTCGACACCTTCCAGGTCGTGAGCGCCATGCTGCCCGAGCACAATCGCGAGCTGATCAGCATGATCGAGGCCGAGCTGGAGCACACGGTCGAAGAAGCCGGCCCCCTGCCCCCGCCCAGCCGCGGACGGGTGTCGCGCCGGGTCAAGAGCTTCCCGGTCGCGCCGCGGGTGGACCTGCACCCCGACGAAAAAGCCCAGCGCTGGCTGCTGTCCGTCTCCGCCAGCGACCGGGTCGGGCTGCTTTACTCCATCGCGCGCGTCCTGGCGCGCCACCACCTCAACCTGCAGCTGGCCAAGGTCACGACCCTGGGCGAACGGGTGGAAGACACCTTCCTGATCGACGGGCCCGAGCTGCAGCAGAACCGGCGGCAGATCGAGATCGAGACCGAGCTGCTCGAGGCGCTGGGCACGGACTGAAACACCGCAAAACCGCCTCGCACTGACATTTCTCAAGCGCCGCCGGGTTGGCCCGGCTATGCTGGCCAGCATCGTCCTGCAGGAGTCCATTCCCATGATCAAAAGAGCGCTGGTGTCATGCGTGCTCGCCGCCGCGTCCCTGGTGTGGGCGCAAAACCCGCCCGCCGCCCGCGTCGCGGGTGAAGTCGTCGAGATCCAGAACGTCGAGGGCTATACCTACCTGCGGCTGAAGACCGCGCAGGGCGACACCTGGGCCGCCGTGCCGACGGCCGCCGTCAAGAAGGGGACCCGCGTCGCCATCGACAACCCCATGGTCATGAACAATTTCGAGAGCAAGGCGCTCAAGCGGACGTTCGACAAGGTGGTCTTCGGCACCCTGGCGACCGGCGGGAGCGCGGCAACCGCGGCGGCCCCGGCGGCTTCCGGCCCGCACAAATTGCCGGCCAAGGGCCCCGAAGCGCCCGACGTGAAAGTGGCCAAGGCCGCGGGCGCGAACGCCCGCACGGTGGGCGAGATCATGGCCAAGCCTGCCGAACTGAAGGACAAGCCCGTCCTGGTGCAGGCCAGAATCGTCAAGATCAACTCCGCGATCCAGGGCCTGAACTGGGTCCACCTGCGCGACGGATCCGGCTCTGCCGCCGACGGCAGCAACGACCTGATCGTGACGACGACCGAAGTGCTGAAGGTCGGCGACGTCGTGACCATGAAAGGCGTCGTGCGCACCGACAAGGACTTCGGCGCCGGGTACAAGTACAAGGTGATCGTCGAAGAAGGCAAGCAGCAGCGCTGACAGCCTGCGCGCCGGTCATCCCGCGAAGGACGTGCGGCGGTAGTTGTGCATCCGGCCCCGGTAGGGCCCGCCCTCGCCCGGCAGCGACCAGACGCGCTCCTCGCTGTGCGAGTAGCCCAGCACGTCCATCTTGCGCTTGAAGCGGGCCTGGTTGCCGCGGTCCGGGTCGGCGATCAGCACCTCCACGGCGCCCGCGGAATGGCGGTCGATGAACTGCGACAGCGCTTCCGGCTGCTCGCGGTCGTAGAGCAGGTCGCTGCCGATGATCAGGTCGAACAGGCCCAGCTGCGGATTGCGCCGCGACCAGTCGCCGGTCTGGTATTTCATCGGCGGCAAGCCGTTCAGGCGCAGGTTTTCCAGCAGGAACGCGGCCGCCAGCGGGTGGCAGTCGGTGGCGGTGATGTCCCCGCCGCGGCGGTGCACGACGAGGCTGGCCAGGCCCAGCCCGCAGCCCATCTCCAGGATGCGCTTGCCTTCCAGCTCGAACGTGAACATGGCCTGCGCAAGCACCCGGCCTGACGGCCAGAGCAGCCCGAACAGCGGCCATTGCGCCGAGGAAATGCCCGCCAGCTCGGCTTCGCCCAGGGGGTCGTGGAATTGCTGCCGGTCCAGCAGCGAGCGCAGCCGCAGGTCGCCACCGGTGCCTCGGATGGACTCGAACTTGACTTCGTAGCCGGGGCCGGGGGCCATGGCGCAGGGCATGCGGGATTGCCTTCCGCGTGCATCACGCCGGGGGAAAACCAAGGGGTTGCTGGGGAACCCGACCGACCCAGTGTACGCGGCTAGTCGTCCTGCCCGGCGTCGAGCCCGGGAAACAGCACCTCGGTGAAGCCGAACTGGGTGAAGTCGCGCACGCGCATCGGGTACAGCTTGCCGACGAGGTGGTCGCATTCGTGCTGCACCACGCGGGCGTGGAAACCGTCCACGGTGCGCTCGATGGGATCGCCGAACGGGTCGAAGCCGGTGTAGCGGATGCGGGCCCAGCGCGGCACCAGGCCCCGCAGCCCCGGCACCGACAGGCAGCCTTCCCAGCCGTCTTCTTCCTCGGCGCCGATGGGCGTGATCACGGGGTTGAGCAGCACCGTGCGCGGCACCAGCGGTGCGTCCGGGTAGCGCGGGTTGGGCGCATCGGTGCCGAAGATCACCAGCTGCAGGTCCACCCCGATCTGCGGCGCGGCCAGCCCTGCGCCGTCGGCGGCACGCATGGTGTCGAACATGTCGGAGACGAGCAGGTGGATCTCGTCGGTGTCGAATTCGGTGACCGGCTTGGCGATGCGCAGCAGGCGCGGATCGCCCATCTTGAGGATTTCACGGACTGTCATGGCCTCAAGCATAGCGGCGGACGGCACAATCGGCTGATGACCGTTCCGCCCGACGATTCGCCGCCGAAGACGCCCCGGCCGCTGTCCAGGCCCGTTCGCTGGCTGCTCAAGGCGCTGGCGGTGACGAGCCTGGCTTTGGGGATCATCGGCGCGTTCGTCCCGGTGATGCCCACCGTCCCCTTCGTGCTGCTCGCGGCCTGGGCCGCCGCCCGCAGCTCGCCCCGGCTCGCCCACTGGATGGAGAACCATCCCCGCATGGGCCCACCCATCCGCGACTGGCGCCAGGGCGGCGTGGTGCGCCGCGGGTCCAAGTGGATGGCGACGGCGACGATGTCGATGGGAGCCACTTTCCTGTTGCTGTTCGCCAGGCCCTGGTGGGTGCCGGCGTCGGCCATCACGATCATGGCCGGCGTGGGGGCATGGATCTGGCTGCGGCCGGAACAGCCACCTCGGTAGCTCAGCTGCCAGCGAGCAGGCCGCGCAGCCCGTCTTCGTCCAGCACCGGCACGCCGAGTTCGCGCGCCTTGTCCAGCTTGCTGCCGGCTTCCGCGCCGGCGACCACGTAATCGGTCTTCTTGCTGACCGAGCCTGCCACCTTGGCGCCGGCCGCCTCCAGCAGGTCCTTCGCCTCGTCGCGGCTGAGCGTCGGCAGCGTGCCGGTCAGCACGATGGTCTTGCCGGCCAGCGGCTTGGGCGCGCGCGCGGCGGGCTCGCCCTCTTCCCAGGTGACGCCGCAGGCCCGCAGCTGTTCCACCACCTCGCGGTTGTGCGGCTGCTGGAAGAACTTGTGGATGCTTTCGGCCACCACGGGCCCGACGTCGTTCACTTCCAGCAACTGCTCCACGCCGGCATCCATGATCGCGTCGAGCTTGCCGAAATGGCGGGCCAGGTCCTTGGCGGTGGCTTCGCCGACATGGCGGATGCCCAGCCCGAACAGGAACCGCGGCAGCGTCGTGTGCTTGGACTTTTCCAGCGCCGCCAGGACGTTCTGGGCCGACTTGTCGGCCATCCGGTCCAGGCTGGCCAGCGCACCCAGGCCCAGGCGGTACAGGTCCGGCAGGGTCTTGATGACGTGGCCCTCGACCATCTGGTCCACCAGCTTCTCGCCGAGGCCCTCGATGTCCACGGCGCGGCGCTGCGCGAAGTGCAGGATGGCCTGCTTGCGCTGGGCGCCGCAGAACAGGCCGCCGGTGCAGCGGTAATCGGCTTCGCCTTCTTCGCGCACCGCTTCGGACCCGCACACCGGACAGCAGGTGCGGCATGGTGAACTGCCTGGCGCCGTGCCGGCGCTTGTCGGGCACCACCGCGACGACCTCCGGGATCACGTCGCCCGCACGCCGCACGATCACCGTGTCGCCGACCCGCACGTCCTTGCGCCGGGCCTCGTCCTCGTTGTGCAGCGTGGCGTTGGTCACCGTGACGCCACCGACGAAGACGGGCGCCAGTTTGGCGACCGGGGTGAGCTTGCCGGTGCGGCCGACCTGCACCTCGATGCCCTCCACCGTGGTCATCTGCTCCTGCGCCGGGTACTTGTGCGCCACCGCCCAGCGCGGCTCGCGCGAGACGAAGCCGAGCCGCTTCTGCAGCTCCAGGCTGTTGACCTTGTAGACGACGCCGTCGATGTCGAAGGGCAGGCCGTCGCGCTCCCTGCCGACGGCCTGGTGGTAGGCGATCAGCTCCTCCGGTCCCGTGGCAAGCTGCGTGCGCGCCGACACCGGGAAGCCCCAGGAGCGCAGCGTGAGCAGGGCCTCGAAATGCGGTCGTGAATGCCGGCCCGCCCTGCTCCGGTGGCGTCACTTCTCCCCACCCGTAGGCAAAGAAGCTCAACGGCCGCTGACGGGCGATGCCGGGGTCGAGCTGGCGCACGGCGCCCGCCGCCGCGTTGCGCGGATTGACGAAAGTCTTTTCGCCCTTGGCGCCCCTTGCGATCTTTTCGCGCTGCAGCTCGTTGAGCTTTTCGAAGTCGTCGCGCCGCATGTAGACCTCGCCGCGCACCTCCAGCACGGCAGGCGCATCCCCGGGCAGGCGCAGCGGAATCTGGCCGATGGTGCGGATGTTCTGCGTCACGTCCTCGCCCACCTCGCCGTCGCCGCGCGTGGCGGCCTGCACCAGCACGCCGCCCTCGTAGCGCAGGTTCAGCGCCAGCCCGTCGAACTTCATCTCGGCGACGTACTCGATGGCCGGCCCGGATTCGGCCAGCCCCAGCTCGCGGCGGACGCGGGCATCGAAGTTGCGCGCGCCCGAGGCCTCGATGTCGGTTTCGGTGCGGATCGACAGCATCGGCACTTTGTGCCGCACCTTGGTGAAGCCATCCAGCACCTTGCCGCCAACGCGCTGGGTCGGTGAATCCGCCGTCACCAGGTCGGGGTGCTGCGCTTCCAGCGCCTGCAGCTCGCGAAAAAGCCGGTCGTACTCGGCATCCGGGATTTCGGGCTCGTCGAGCACGTAGTAGCGGTGCGCGTGATGGTGCAGCAACTCGCGCAGCGCGTCCATGCGTTCCTGGATCGTCGGCGTGGTGGGCATGGTGGTGGGTGCCGGAAGAATTGCCGGTGGGTGCGGGGCGCCCACCCTTGCGTGCTAGGAGAACAGCCGGCGCGCGATCGGGGAGCCGGCCGCCAGGTCGCGCGAATCGAGCATGTCGTACAGCTGCTCGAGGTCGGCGCCGATCACGTCCAGCCCCTCGACGCGGATCACCTGCCCGTTGTCGTCGGTGATGGTGCCTTCCATGGACGCCGCCAGCGCAATCGCCGTATCGCGCATGCGCACGAACGGCTGCTCGCCGCGATCGACCTGCGGCACGTCCAGGCTGAGCGTGACGGCGCGCAAGGCCGACTGGCTGGGGTCGTCGGCCATGGCGGCCTGGCTGTCGAAGGACAGTCCCAGCACGGCCGGGGAGCCGGTGGTGCCGGCCGGCAGCACCATGCGGCCGGGAATGGCGCCGGGCATGAAGCCCAGCCGCGCCGCGTTCTGCTGCACGTAGCCGGGGCTCCACGCCGCGTTCTTCGCGCGCAGGGTGAAGCTCAGCTGCGCGTCGTGGGCGCTGGCGAACTGGTCCAGCTCGCGCGCCCGGGCGACTTCCTCGACCATGTCGGGGAAGTCGGGTTCGCCGCCGATCGCATCGGCGAAGGCCTGCGCCTTCATCACGAACTCGGAATATTCGATCTCGTTGAGCGCGCCGGTGCGGTTGGCCAGTTGCACGCCGGCCTGGAACGCGACGTAGCGCTGGCCGGCCTGCGGCGTTTCCCATTGCTGGGTGTCTTCGTTCTGGCCTTCGACGGCAAATGGCTTGCTGCCGGCGCGGCGGGTCGGCGGCATCGCGGCCAGCGCCGCCTCGCCGGAGACAACGTCTTCCACGGCGATGGGCGCCAGCACATCGATCAGCGCATCCAGGCCGGGTTTCTTTTCCTGCACCGGCAGGGGCGCGGCCATGGCGTCGAACACGGGCTCGGTCCGCCCGCCCGGCTCCGGCGCGGAGGCGGCCACCGCCTCCGGCTGCCGCGGCGTGTTGCGGCGCGTGGTCCAGGCATTCCAGGCCGACCAGGCCCGCGAGCACCAGGCCGCCCAGGATGGCGAGGCCGACGGTGAAACTGCTCATGCCTCCTCCGAAGGATCGCTGGTGGCCGAACGGCCTCGACGACGGCGGCTGTCGCCGCATTGCACTGGTCGATCCCCGCAAGCGGGGCCCCTCGCCCTTCGCTTCATGCGGCGGCCTCGGCCATCGACACCGCCGACTCCATGTCCACCGCCACGATGCGCGACACGCCCTGCTCCTGCATGGTCACGCCGATCAGCTGCTCGGCCATTTCCATGGCGATCTTGTTGTGGCTGATGAAGAGGAACTGCGTTTCGCGGCTCATGCTGGTCACCAGTTTGGCATACCGCTCGGTGTTGGCGTCGTCCAGCGGCGCGTCGACCTCGTCCAGCAGGCAGAACGGCGCCGGGTTGAGCTGGAAGATCGCGAACACGAGCGCGATCGCCGTCAGGGCCTTCTCGCCGCCGGACAGCAGGTGGATGGTCTGGTTCTTCTTGCCGGGCGGCTGGGCCATGACCTGCACGCCCGAGTCCAGGATTTCGTCGCCGGTCATCACCAGTCGCGCGTTGCCGCCGCCAAAGAGCTCGGGGAACATCTTGCCGAAGTGCTCGTTGACGGTGTTGAAGGTGCCGGCCAGCAGCTCGCGCGTTTCGCCGTCGATCTTGCGGATGGCGTCTTCCAGCGTGACCATGGCTTCGTTCAGGTCGGCCGATTGCGCGTCCAGGAACTGCTTGCGCTCGCGCGCGGTGGTCAGCTCGTCCAGCGCGGCCAGGTTCACCGCGCCCAGCGCCGCGATCTCGCGGTGCAGGCGGTCGATGTCGCCCTGCATGCCCGACAGCCGGACCTTGCCTTCCTCGACCGACCTCGCGACCGCTTCCAGGTCGGCCTGGGCATCGGCCAGCAGCTGGCTGTATTGCTCGAAGCCCAGGCGCGCGGCCTGCTCCTTGAGCTGGATATTCGGTGATGCGCTGGCGCAGCGGGTCCAGCTCGCGCTCCAGCTGCAGCCGCCGCTCGTCGCTGGCGCGCAGCTTGGCCGTGAGGTCGTCGTATTCGCTGCGCTTGGCGCCCAGGGCCTGCTCGCGCTCGAGCTTCAGGGCCAGCGCGCTTTGCAGCCCGGCCTGCGCGGCGGCGTCGGTCAGTCGCGACAGTTCTTCCTTCGCGCGCTCTTCTTCCGTCGCGATGGTCTGGGCCTGCTGCGCCGCCGTTTCGATGGCGCGCTGCAGTTCGGCCTTGCGCGCTTCCACCGAGCGCTGCGAAAACTGCGCTTCCTGCGCCTGCCGCTCCAGGCTGCGCTGCTGCTCGCGCGATTCGGCCAGCTTGCGCTCGGCATCGATCACGCGCTCGTCCAGCTGGGCATGCCGCTCCTGGCTGTCGGCCAGCTGCATGTCCAGCTCCTCGAAGCGGGCCTCGGCCGTCACGCGGCGCTCCTGCAGGTCCTCCAGCAGGGCATCGACCTCGGCCAGGTCACCGGCAATCTGCTCGCTGCGCGCGCGCGTCTGTTCCGCCAGCTGCGTCAGGCGCAGCGTCTCGACCTGCAGTTCATGCGCCCGGTCCTGCGCCTCGGCGGCTTCGCGGCGGGCCGTCACCAGCCGCTGCGAGGCGTCCGTGTACGCCGCCTCGGCCCGGATCAGGGCCGAGCGCGCTTCCTCGGCGATCAGCGCCTGGGCCCGCAGCTGTTTCTCCAGGTTCTCGATTTCCTGCTGGCGCGCGAGCAGGCCCGCCTGCTCGGAATCCTGCGCATAGAAGCTCACGCTGTGCGCGGTGACGGCGTGGCCGCTTCGCACGTAGATGACTTCGCCGGGCTGCAATTTGTCGCTGGCGGCCAGGGCTTCCTCGAAGCTCGGGGCCGTGAAGCAGCCGTGCAGCCAGTCGGCCAGCAAGGCCTTCTGCCCGGCATCGTTCAGGCGCAGCAAGTCCGCCAGGCGCGGCAGCGCGGCGGGCGGCTGCGGCACCGCTGCCTGCGGCGGGCTGTAGAACGCCAGCTTGGCCGGCGGCGCGTCGTTGCCGAAGGCCCGCACCATGTCCAGGCGCGAGACCTCCAGCGAGTTCATGCGCTCGCGCAACGCGCCTTCCAGCGCGCTTTCCCAGCCTTGCTCGATGTGGATGCGGCTCCACAGGCCCTGCAGGCCGTCCAGCCCGTGCCTGGCGAGCCAGGGCCGCAGCTTGCCGTCGGTCTTGACCTTTTCCTGCAGCGCCTTCAGCGCCTCCATGCGCGCCGACAGGTCGGCCTGCTTGTGGCTTTCGCTGTTGAGGGCCTGCTGCTTGCCGCGCCGGTCCTCGTCCAGCTGCGGCACCTGCTCCTGCAATTCATGCAGGCGGGCGTCGGCGGTTTCCGCGGCTTCCTGCGCCGTCGCGAATTGGGCCTGCAGATTGGTGAGGCGCGCCTCGTCGGGCGCGGCCAGCGCATTGCGGTCGGCGGCGAGCTTCTCGCGCCGCTGGGTCAGCTGGCGCGACTGCTCCTCGACGTTGCGCTGGTCGGCGGCCAGCACCTGGATCTGCTGCTGGACCTGGGCCACGCTGCCCCGCTGCTCGGCCGACCGGGCCTGGGCCTGGCGCAGTGCCTCCTCCAGTTCCGGCAGCTGCTGCGCCTGCTCCTCGACCTGCGCGGCCAGCAGCGCGGCCTTTTCCTCGGCCTCCACGCCTTGCGCGGCCAGCGATTCGATCTCCGCGGCCGCATCGTCCTTGCGCGCCGCCCACTGGGCGGTCTGTTCCTTCAGCTGGGCCAGCCGCTGCTCGACGCGCTGGCGCCCTTCCACCACGAAACGGATCTCCGCTTCCAGGCGGCCCACTTCGGCGCTGGCCTCGTAGAGCAGGCCCTGGGACTGATTGACCTGGTCGCCGGCCGCGTAATGGGCCTGGCGCACGGTTTCCAGCTCGCTCTCGATGTGGCGCAGGTCGGCGACGCGGGACTCCAGGTCGTTGACGGATTTCTCGGCGTCGGCCTTGACCTTGGCCTGGTCGGCCTCGCTCTCGGCGCGCTTGAGGAACCACTGCTGGTGCTGCTTGAGCGTCACCTCGGACTGCAGCGCGTTGTATTGCTGCGCGACCTCGGCCTGCTTTTCAAGCTTCTCGAGGTTGGCGTTGAGCTCGCGCAGGATGTCCTCGACCCGGGTCAGGTTCTCGCGGGTGTCGGAGAGGCGGTTCTCGGTTTCGCGGCGGCGTTCCTTGTACTTGGACACGCCCGCGGCTTCCTCGAGGAACAGGCGCAGCTCCTCGGGCTTGGACTCGATGATGCGGCTGATCGTGCCCTGGCCGATGATGGCGTAGGCGCGCGGGCCCAGGCCCGTGCCCAGGAACACGTCCTGCACGTCGCGCCGGCGCACCGGCTGGTTGTTGATGTAGTAGCTGGAGGTGCCGTCGCGCGTCAGCACGCGCTTGACGGCGATTTCGGTGAACTGGCTCCACTGGCCGCCGGCGCGGTGGTCCGAGTTGTCGAAGACCAGTTCCACCGAGGAGCGCGAGGCCGGCTTGCGGTTGTTGGTGCCGTTGAAGATGACGTCCTGCATGGACTCGCCGCGCAGCTCGCTGGCGCGCGATTCGCCCAGCACCCAGCGCACGGCGTCCATGATGTTGGACTTGCCGCAGCCGTTGGGCCCCACGACACCCACCAACTGGCCCGGCAGCATGAAGTTGGTGGGCTCGGCGAACGACTTGAACCCGGATAACTTGATGGAATTGAGACGCACGGCCCTGCCCGATGATGCTGACTTTAGGAAAGCGCCGGCCCTGGGGCCGGCGATTGGCTGGGATGATACCGTGCGGCGGGCGCCCGGGCAGGCCCCGGAGCAGCGTCAGTCAGTGGACTTCTTCATGCAGGCAAAGGTAATTGCCCTCGGTGTCCTTGAACCAGGCGGCCTTCTCGGAGCCGAGCACGCAGATGTGGTTGACCGTCTTCAGGCCCGGCAGGTCGTAGTCTTCGAAGACGACACCGGCCCGCTCGAGGCTGGCGATGTCCGCGGCAATGTCGCTCACTTCGAAGCTGACCGCGGTGTGGTCGGCCTTGGTGCCGCCTTCCTTCGGGTACAGCGCCAACAAGGCGCCGCCGCCGAGGTGGTAGACGAATTTTCCGTCGGGTTTGGGTCCATCGGCCTTGAACCCGAGCTTGCCCTCGTAGAAATCGCGGGCGCGCTTCATGTCCTTGACCGGCAGGATGGTGGTGACCACGGCGTTCGACAGCATGGCAGTCTCCTGGAAACATTGGGGATCGAAAGAATACGCCGCTGTGCGCAGTCTTGCCTGACTCGTCAGTGGATTTGCACGGCCGCAGCCGCCTCCATCCGCCCATGCATGAGGTGGAACCACAGCGGCGGGAGCGCCGCCAGCAGCAGGCAGCCGGCGTAACCGGTGGGCAGCTGGGGCCCCGGCAGGGGCTGCAGCTCGGGATAGGACTTCCACGCGTTCATGTGGTGGTCCGAATGGCGCTGCAGGTTGGCCAGCACGCTGTTCGAAAGCACATGGTCGGCGTTCCAGGCATGGCCGACCCCGAAGGGCTCGCGCCTTCCCTGGGCATCGACGCCGCGCTCCAGCCCGTAATGCTCGATGTAGTTCACCGTCTCCAGCAGCCAGACCGCGAAGGCCGACTGGCCAACCCAGAACACGAGCATCCTGGTTTCGCCGGCCGCGGCCAGCAGGCCGATGAACGCCAGGTTCAGGGCCGTGCACCAGGCCAGCGGGCTGCGCACCCAGCCGCGGCGCTGCTGCCGCAGGCGCTGCGCCTCCAGCCGCCATGCGCTGGCGAAGCTGCCGGCAAGGGTGCGGGGCAGGAACCGCCAGAGGCTCTCCCCGCGCCGGGCGCTGGCCGGGTCGTCCCGGGTGGCGGCGCCCGGATGGTGGCCGCGGTAGTGTTCCACCATGAAATGGCTGTAGTTCACGCTGGCCATCAGCAGCCAGCCCAGCGCCCGGTCGGCCCGGGCGCGGCGATGGCCCAATTCGTGGGCGAAGGTGATGCCCTGGGCACCCGTGACGAAGCCGGCGGCGAAGGCCAGGCCCCAGACGGTCGGCCAGTCGCTGTGCGCGGCGGCCACCAGGCCCGTGGCCAGGACCAGCGCCTGCAACGGGACGTAAAGGCGCAGCACCCAGGCCAACAGCGGGTTCGGCCCGCCGGCGGGCGGCGAATGCCGGGCGCCGGGCCAGAAAGCATCGACCAGGGCCACCAGCGCCCAGGTCGCAAAGGCGCCCAGCGCGGCATGCCGTGGATCGTGCTGGATGTTCAGCAGCATCGCGCCGGGAAGGAGCCAGGCCGCCAGGAATCTCAGGTCGGAATTTCGGGTGGAACTCGCCATGCAGCCATTGGACGCAGGCCGGTGCGCCGCGTCAATGGGCGCCGGCGGGGCCGATAATCGCGGCCATGAATCCCCTGTTGTCCCGGCTCCAGCCCTACCCTTTCGAGCGGCTGCGCCAGCTTTTCGTGGGCGTCACGCCCAATCCCGCCTTTTCGCCCATCAGCCTGGGCATCGGCGAGCCCAAGCACCCGACCCCCGAGTTCATCAAGCAGGCCCTGGCCGGCTCGCTGGCCGGCCTCGCGACCTACCCGGCCACCGCCGGCGAGCCGAAGCTGCGCGACGCGTTCCGCCGCTGGCTGCAGACCCGCTACGGGCTGATGGCCGTGGACGCCAACACCCAGATGCTGCCCGTGAACGGCACGCGCGAGGCCCTGTTCGCGTTTGCCCAGACGGTGATCGACCCGACCGACAAGCCGGTCGTGATGTGCCCGAACCCGTTCTATCAAATCTACGAAGGCGCCGCGCTGCTGGCGGGCGCCGAGCCGTACTACGTGCCCTGCGACCCGGACCGCAACTTCGCCGTGGACTGGGACAGCGTGCCGCTGGAAACCTGGGCCCGCACCCAGCTGCTGTATGTGTGCTCGCCGGGCAACCCCACGGGCGCCGTGATGCCGCTGGACGAGTGGAAGCGGCTCTTCGCCCTGTCCGACCGGCACGGCTTCGTGATCGCCTCGGACGAGTGCTACAGCGAGATCTACTTCACCGACGAGGCGCCCCTGGGCGGGCTGCAGGCCGCGGCCAGCCTGGGGCGGGCCGACTTCAGGAACCTCGTGGTCTTCACCAGCCTGTCCAAGCGCAGCAACGTGCCCGGCATGCGCAGCGGCTTCGTCGCCGGCGACTCGGCCTTGATGAAGAAATTCCTGCTTTACCGCACCTACCACGGCAGCGCGATGAGCCCGGTGATCCAGCAGGCCAGCATCGCCGCCTGGGGCGATGAGCAGCATGTGGTGGAAAACCGCGCGATGTACCGGGAGAAATTCGCGCAGGTCACGCCGATGCTCGCGCAGGTGCTGGACGTGAAGCTGCCCGACGCGGGGTTTTACCTCTGGGCCGGCGTGGGGGGAAGCGACACCGAGTTCGCCCGAGACCTGCTGGCTCAATACAATGTCACCGTATTGCCCGGCAGCTACCTGGCCCGCGAGCGCGACGGCGTGAACCCCGGGACCGGGCGCGTGCGCATGGCCCTGGTGGCGCCCACCGCGGAATGCGTGGAAGCCGCGCAACGCATCGTCCAGTTTGTCCAGTCCAGATCGAAGTGAATCCATGACCCAACAGCTTCAGCAAATCATCGACAACGCGTGGGAGAACCGCGCCGCCATTTCGCCCAAGTCCGCCCCCAAGGAAGTGGCCGACGCCGTGGAGCACGTCATCGCCGAACTCAACAACGGCCACCTGCGCGTGGCCACGCGGCAGTCCGTGGGCCAGTGGACGGTGCACCAGTGGATCAAGAAGGCCGTGCTGCTGTCGTTCCGCCTGCGCGACAACGAAATCATCCGCGCCGGCGAACTCGGGTTCTACGACAAGGTGCAGACCAAGTTCGCGCACCTGAACGCCGAGGAGATGGCGGCCACCGGCGTGCGCGTGGTGCCCCCCGCCGTCGCGCGCCGCGGCAGCTTCATCGCCAAGGGCGCGATCCTGATGCCCAGCTACGTGAACATCGGCGCCTACGTGGACGAAGGCACCATGGTCGACACCTGGGCCACCGTCGGCAGCTGCGCCCAGATCGGCAAGAACGTGCACCTGTCCGGCGGCGTCGGCATCGGCGGCGTGCTCGAGCCGGTGCAGGCCGGCCCCACCATCATCGAGGACAACTGCTTCATCGGCGCGCGCTCCGAAGTCGTGGAGGGCGTGGTCGTGGAGGAGAACTCGGTGATCTCGATGGGCGTGTACATCGGCCAGAGCACCAAGATCTACGACCGCGCGACCGGCGCCGTGACCTATGGCCGCATTCCGGCGGGCTCGGTCGTCGTCTCCGGCAACCTGCCGAGCGCCGACGGCAAGTACAGCCTGTACTGTGCGGTGATCGTCAAGCGGGTGGACGCGCAGACCCGTGCGAAGACCAGCCTGAATGACCTGCTGCGGGATTGAGTCCTCGTGGTATCGTGAAAATCAAAAAATCGACGGGCCGCCCCTAGATTTTTTGCTGACTGACCTCGGCGAAAATTTTGGGGAGCGAAGCGGAGCAAAATTTTTGACGAAAGTACGGTTATGAGCACGATGGAGCGGATCCTTCGCCTGATGGGCGAAAAGAAGGCGTCTGACGTCTACCTGTCGGCCCATGCGCCGGCGCTGATCAAGATCAACGGGCAATGCCTGCCGATCAACAACCAGCTGCTGCCGCCCGACGCGCCCAAGGCCCTGCTGGCCGAAGTGCTGCCGCAAAAGCGCATGGACGAGCTCGAAGCCACCGGTGAGCTGAACATGGCGCACGCCATCGAGGGGATCGGCAACTTCCGTATCTCCGCCATGCGCCAGCGCGGCACCTACGCGGCGGTCATCCGCTACATCACCACCGACATCCCGCCGCTGGCGTCGCTGTCGGTGCCGCTGATCCTGGGCGACCTGATCATGGAAAAGCGCGGCCTGCTGCTGATGGTGGGCGCGACGGGCGCCGGCAAGAGCACCACGCTGGCGTCGATGATGGACTACCGCAACGAGAAGGTGTCGGGCCACATCCTCACCATCGAGGACCCGGTGGAGTTCCTCTTCAAGAACAAGAAGTCCGTGGTCAACCAGCGCGAGGTGGGCAGCGACACGCAGTCGATGCAGACCGCCCTGAAGAACGCGCTGCGCCAGGCGCCCGACGTGATCCTGGTCGGCGAAATCCGCGACCGCGAGACGATGTCGGCGGCCATTGCCTACGCGCAGTCGGGGCACCTGTGCCTGGCGACCATGCACGCCAACAACAGCTACCAGGCCCTGAACCGGATCCTGAGCTTCTACCCGGTGGAAGTGCGGCCGACCATGCTGGGCGACCTGGCCGCGGCGATGAAGGCCATCGTGTCGCAGCGCCTGCTGCGCACCGTGCACGGCGGCCGGACACCGGCAGTGGAAGTGATGCTCAACACCAAGCTGGTGGCGGAGCTGATCGAGAAGGGCGACTTCTCCGGCGTCAAGGAGGCGATGGAAAAGTCCATGGCCGAAGGCTCGCAGACCTTCGAGCAGGACATCGCGCGCCTGATCGTCGAGGGTGCCGTCGACAAGAAGGAAGGCCTGGCCTACGCCGATTCGCCCACCAACCTGCAATGGCGCCTGCAGAACGACTTCGCCGGCAAGGACAAGGTGCTGGTGGAAGAAGGGGCTTCCGAGGAGGACATGGCCGAAGAGCCGTCCTTCACCGAGATCACGCTGGACGTCAAACATTGAGATGACGCGAGCGCTTCACCTCACCGAACAGCTGATTTCGCGGCGCTCCGTCACGCCCGAGGACGGGCACTGCCAGCAGATCATCGGCGAGCGGCTGGCCGCCGCAGGGATTCGCCTGCGAAACCATCCTGAGCGGGCCCGACGACTTTCCGCGTGACCAACCTCTGGGCCCGGCGCGCCGGCCGCCTCGAGTCGCAGCCCGGCGCGGGGCGCACCGTCGTCTTCGCCGGCCACACCGACGTCGTGCCGACCGGGCCGCTGGAGCAGTGGACCAGCGACCCCTTCACGCCCTCCCACCGCGACGGCAAGCTGTACGGGCGCGGCGCCGCGGACATGAAGACCTCGATCGCCGCCTTCGTGGTGGCCACTGGAGGAGTTCCTCGCCGCCCATCCCGACCCGAAGCTGTCGATCGCCTTCCTGCTCACCAGCGACGAGGAAGGCCCGAGCGTGGACGGCACGGTGGTGGTGTGCGAGCGGCTGAAGGCCCGCGGCGAGCGGCTGGACTACTGCATCGTCGGCGAGCCGACCTCGGTCGAGCGCGTGGGCGACATGATCAAGAACGGCCGGCGCGGCAGCATGAGCGGCAAGCTCACCGTCAAGGGCGTGCAGGGCCACATCGCCTACCCGCAGCTCGCGAAGAACCCGATCCACCTGGCGCTGCCGGCCCTGGCCGAACTGGCCACGCTGGAATGGGACTGGGGCAACGACTTCTTCCAGCCCACCAGCTGGCAGGTCAGCAACATCCACGCCGGCACCGGCGCCGGCAACGTGATTCCCGGCACCGTGACGGTCGACTTCAATTTCCGCTATTCCAGCGAGTCCACGCCGGAAAGCCTGCAAAAGCTCACGCACGAGGTGCTGGACCGCCACGGACTGGACTACCAGCTCGACTGGGTGGTCGGCGGCCTGCCCTTCCTCACCACGCCGGGGGACCTGGTCCACGCCATCCAGGGCGCGATCCGCGCCGAGACCGGCATCGAGACCGAGCTGTCCACCACCGGCGGCACCAGCGACGGCCGCTTCATCTCGCGCATCTGCCCGCAGGTGATCGAGTTCGGCCCGGTCAACGCCAGCATCCACAAGATCGACGAGCACGTGCGGGTGGCCGACATCGAGCCGCTGAAGAACATCTACCGGCGCACGCTCGAGAACCTCGAAGCCGCACTGCAATGACCTTGATCGAACTCGTCGAGGCGAGCGCCGACCGGCTCGCCGCCGCCGGCGTTGCTTTCGGCCATGGCACGACCAATGCCTTCGACGAGGCCGCGTGGCTGGTGCTCTGGCAGCTGGGCCTGCCGCTGGACGACCTGGACGGCGTCGCCGGCATGGCGGTGTCGCCGCAGCAGCTGGAAAGCGTCGAGGAACTGGTCGCCGAGCGCATCCGCAGCCGCAAGCCCGCAGCCTACCTGACGCGCGAGGCCTGGCTGCAGGGCGTGCCCTTCTACGTGGACGAGCGCGCCATCGTGCCGCGCAGCTTCATCGCCGAACTGCTGGTCGACGGCAGCATCGACAGCTGGCTCGGGGAGCACACCCGGCGGGTGCTGGACCTGTGCACCGGCAACGGCAGCCTGGCCGTGCTCGCCGCCATGGCCTGGCCGGAGGTGAGCGTGGATGGCGCGGACATCTCGCCGCAGGCGCTGGAAGTGGCGCGCATCAACGTCGAAAGACATGGCTTGGGCGATCGCATCCGGCTGCTGGAATCCGACGGCCTGCAGTCGGTGCAGGGTCCCTACGACCTGATCCTGTGCAACCCGCCCTATGTCAACGCGCAAAGCATGACGCAGCTGCCTGCCGAATACCAGGCCGAACCCCGCCTGGCCCTGGCCGGCGGCGCGGACGGGATGGACTTCGTCCGCGCGTTGCTGCAGGGACGCACCAGCGCATATGAGCGAGCGGGCCGTCCTGGTGCTGGAAATCGGCAACGAACGGGCGAATTTCGAGGCGGCCTTCCCGCGGCTGGAGGTGGTCTGGCTGGAAACCAGCGCCGGGGAAGACCAGGTGCTGCTGGCCACCCGCGAGGCGCTGGAGGGCGGGCGCGCGACAATACAACCCTTATGACACGAGAAATCACGACCCGCATCCTGCACGCCGACCGCCTGGGCACGGTCGAGCATGGCGCCATCCTCAAGCCGCTGCACATCGCCACGGCGTACGGCTACGACACGGCCGAAGAACTCACCGCCGTTTTCCAGGGCGACAAGAGCGGCCACATCTACGGCCGCCAGGGCAACCCCACCACGCAGGCGCTGGAAGCCAAGATCAGCCTGATGGAAGACGCGGTGGGCACCGTTTGCTTCGCGACCGGCATGGCGGCCATCTGCTCGACCATGATGGCGCTGCTGCGCAAGGGCGACCACGTCGTGGCCAGCCGTTTCCTGTTCGGCAACACCGCCAGCTGGCTGAACACCCTCGCGCAGCTGGGCTGCGAGGTCAGCCTGGTCGACGCGACCGACGCCGCCAATGTGCAGAAGGCGCTTCGCCCCGAGACGCGCATGGTGTTCGTGGAAACGATCGCGAACCCGCGCACGCAGGTGGCCGACCTGGAAGGCATCGGCAAGGTATGCCGTCAGCACGGCGTTCTCTACGTGGTGGACAGCACGATGACGACGCCCGCGCTGTTCCAGCCCCGCGCGGTGGACGCATCCCTGGTCGTCCATTCGCTGTCCAAGTCGATCTGCGGCCATGGCAACGCCCTGGGCGGGTCGATCTCGGACACCGGCCTGTACGACTGGGGCAAGTACCCGCACATCCTGCCCGCCTACCGCAAGGGGCCGCACTCCGGCTGGGGCCTGCTGCAGATCCGCAAGAAGGGCCTGCGCGACATGGGCGCGACGCTCAGCGCAGAACACGGGCACCGCATTGCCGCCGGCGCCGAAACGCTGGCCCTGCGCATGGAACGGGCCTGCGCCAACGCGCATGTGCTGGCCAATTGGCTGGAGGCGCAGCCGCTCGTGGCCAAGGTGCACTACCCGGGCCTGGAGAGCCACGCGCAGCATGCCCGGGCCAGGAAGCTGTTCAAGGATTCCGGCGCGCTGCTGAGTTTCGAGACCGTCGAGGGCGTCGATCCGTTCGACGTGCTCAACGCGCTGCAGCTGGTGATCAAGTCCAGCCACCTCGGCGACAACCGCACGCTGGCCCTGCCGGTGGCGCGCACGATCTTCTGGGAGATGGGCGCCGAGCAGCGCGAGAGCATGGAGATCGCCGATTCGCTGATCCGCGTTTCCGTCGGCATCGAGGCGCAAGCCGACCTGCTGGCCGACTTCAGGCAGGCGTTCGAAAAGCTGGGCCGCAAGTGATCGTCCTGCGCAACCTGATCCTTCGCCGCAGCGCGAAGGTGCTGCTGGACAACGTCTCCGTCACGATCAACCCGGGCGAGAAGGTCGGCCTGGTCGGCCGCAACGGGGCGGGCAAGTCCACGCTCTTCGGCCTGATCAACGGCACCCTGCACGAGGACAGCGGCGATTTCACGATGCCATCGCAGTGGCGCCTGGGCCAGGTGGCGCAGAACATGCCGGAAACCGACGAGGCGGCCACGGACTTCGTGCTGGGCGGCGACACGCGCCTGATCGAGCTGCGCGAGGCCCTGGCGCGCGCCGAGGCCGCGCACGACCAGGACATGGACAACCACGACCTGGGCATGGAGATCGCGCACCTGCACTCCGACCTGGCCGATGCGGGCGAGCACGACGCGGTGCCGCGCGCGCAGTCGCTGATCCTCGGGCTGGGCTTCAAGACCAGCGAGCTGGACCAGCCGGTCAACAGCTTCTCCGGCGGCTGGCGCATGCGGCTGCAGCTGGCGCGCGCGCTGATGTGCCCGTCCGACCTGCTGCTGCTGGACGAGCCCACCAACCACCTGGACCTGGACGCGCTGGTGTGGCTCGAAGCCTGGCTCAAGCGCTACGCCGGCACCCTGATCGTCATCAGCCACGACCGCGAGTTCCTCGACGCGGTGACGGACGTCACGCTGCACATCGAGCGCCAGCAGCTCACGCGCTACGGCGGCAACTACAGCGCCTTCGAGACCCTGCGCTCGCAGCAGCTCGAGCTGCAGCAGTCGGCGTTTTCCAAGCAGAAGGAAAAGATCGCCCACCTGCAGAAATTCATCGACCGCTTCAAGGCCAAGGCGTCCAAGGCCAAGCAGGCGCAAAGCCGCGTCAAGGCGCTGGAGCGCATGGAGAAGATCGCGCCGGTGCTGGCCGACGCCGATTTCACCTTCGAGTTCAAGGAGCCGGCCAACCTGCCGAACCCGATGCTCGCCATCACCGACGGCCAGTTCGGCTACATGGTCGATGGCGAGCCGAAGCTGATCGTCGGCGGCGTCAACCGCTCCGTCATGGCGGGCCAGCGCATCGGCATCCTGGGCGCCAACGGCCAGGGCAAGTCCACCCTGGTCAAGACGATCGCGCGCGACCTCCCGGCGCTGGGCGGCACCATCACCGAAGGCAAGGGCCTGAACATCGGCTACTTCGCCCAGCAGGAGCTGGACGTGCTGCGCCCGCAGGACACGCCGCTGGAACACATGTTCCGGCTGGCCCGCGAAGCGGGGCCCAATTCGGGTGAGTCCGGCCGCGAGCAGGACCTGCGCAACTTCCTGGGCACCTTCAACTTCAGCGGCGACATGGTCAAGCAGGCCGTGGGCACCATGAGCGGCGGCGAGAAGGCGCGGCTGGTGCTGGCGATGATGGTCTGGCAGCGCCCCAACCTGCTGCTGCTGGACGAGCCGACCAACCACCTGGACCTCGCCACGCGCGAAGCGCTGTCGATGGCGCTGAACGAATTCGAGGGCACCGTGATGCTGGTCAGCCACGACCGGGCGCTGCTGCGCGCCGTCTGCGACGAGTTCTGGCTGGTCGGCCGCGGCAAGGTGTCGCCCTTCGACGGCGACCTGGACGACTACCAGAAGTACCTGCTGGACGAATCCAAGCGGCTGCGCGAGCTGGCCCGGGCGGAGACCGCGGCCGCTGCGCCGCCGCCCCCGCCGCCGCCGGCACCGCAGCCCAATCGCGCGCAGCTGGCCACCCGCATGAAGCCCCTCAAGCGCGAGCTGGACCAGGCCGAAAAGCGCATGGCGGAGCTCAACGCCGAGAAGGCCGCACTCGAGAAACGCCTGTCGGGAGCGTTGCCGCCGGCCGACCTTGCCCAGGCCGGCCGCCAGCTCAAGGCCGTCAATGAAGAGCTGAACAAGCTGGAGGAGCGCTGGCTGGCGCTCTCGGGCGACATCGAGACGATAGCAGCCACCAGCGCCGGCGCCCATTGAGCGACACTGGAGGGCTCCGCAGCAGATTCAAGAAATGCCCACCGCCCTGCAACTTGCCGAAGGCAATGCCCTCCTGATGGACGCCGTGCGCCGCAGCCGGCAGCTGCTCAACCGGCGGGCCCTGGTGGGCGCCGCGGCCAGCGCGGTGCCGGTGCCGGGCCTGGACTGGGCGGTGGACGCCGCCCTGCTCTCGCGGCTGATCCCTGCGATCAACGCCCAGTTCGGCCTGACGCCGCAGCAGCTGGACGCCCTGCCCGCCCACAAGCGCGAACAGGTGCAAAAGGCGCTGGCCATGGTGGGCACGGTGCTGGTCGGCAAGCTCATCACGCGGGACCTGGTGCTGCGCATGGCGCAGAAGGTCGGCATGCGGCTCACGACGCGGCAGGCCGCGAAGTACGTGCCCTTCGCCGGCCAGGCCGTCGCCGCCATCATGGGCTACACCGCCCTGCGCTACCTGGGCGAGGAGCACATCAAGGATTGCGTCCGGGTGGCGCAGGCCGCGCAGCTGATGTTGCCCGCGCCGCAAAAAGTTCCCGACCGAAAGCGGGTAAAAGCACTGACGGGCCCGGCGTCTTGACAGGTATAGGATCACCCAAAAGGAGTGTGCCGCCATGGAAGCCTACCCACCCCTCGCCAGCCGCCCGCTGGGCGCCGCACGAATCAGCCGGCCCGATTCCGGGCGCATGCAGGTCACCCTGGACTCCCCGGCCCTGGACGTGATGACGGACCTGAAGCAGGTGGCCGCCGTCGTCATCGACCCGCAGGCGACCATGGAGGTCGCGCACAGCCACATGATGCAGCGCGGCGTGCGCATGCTGCTGGCGCTGGACAAGGACGGCACGCTGGCCGGCATCATCACGGCCACCGACATCCTCGGCGAGAAGCCGGTGGGCCTGGTCCATGAGAAGCGCATCCACCATTCCGACATCCTGGTGTCCGACGTCATGACGCCGGCTTCGCGGCTGGACGCGTTCGAAATGCGCCATGTCGCCAGTGCCCGTGTCGGCCACATCGTCTCCAGCCTGCGGACGGCGCGGCGGCATCATGCGCTGGTGGTGCAGGACGACGAGCAGGGGCGACCGGAAGTGCGCGGGCTGTTCTCGCTGTCGCAAATCGCGCGGCAGCTGGGCATCCCGCTGCAGCTGCCGGAGGCCGCAGGATCGTTCGCCGAGATCGAGGCGGCGCTGGCCGGCTAGATGAGCAGCAGCGCGTCCAGGTGCTGGACGCTGCCGGTGAAGCTGCCCATGCGGTCGGTGTTGAGCGACAAGCCGGCCGCGAAGGCCAGCAGGTCGGCATTGGTGGCGAAAGCCTTGCCTTCGCCCACCTGGCTCGCGTACTCATCGACCTGGCCCGGCGTGGGCGACTGAATGCCCGCCAGGCTCCCGTACAGGTACCTGACCAGCGCCTGCGTGCCGACGCCGGGCGCGTAGTGATCGATCATCAACTGTGCCAGCTGGGACATGCCGACCGAGACGCTGGCCTGCGGGGCCCACAGGGGCAGTTCCCGCAGGGCCTGCGCTTCCCCGAATCCCGCCCACAGCAATGCGGCCGCCTGCCATGCCGGCTCGCCTGGGTGCGTGTCGAAGACGACAAGCTTGTCCGCCAGTGAAATCCGTTCGATGCCGGTCAGGACGAGGTCTGCCGAGGCGGCACTGAGGTGGGTCTGGGACGGCGTCACTTCGAAAACCAGCAGGTCCTGTTCCCGAACATTGAGCACGGCTGTGTCCGTGCCTGCGCCGCCATCCATCGTGTCGTTGCCCCCGCCACCCGACAAGGTGTCGTTGCCCGCCAGGGCGCTGAACGAGTCGCTGCCGGCAATGCCCGTCAACGTGTCGTTGCCGTCGGTTCCATGGACGACGTTGACGGCAGCCGGTAGCTGGCCCGTGCTGCCGCTGAAGTTGGTGGGGCTGGCGGTGACGATGGCGCCGCTCGCGTCCAGTGAATGGGTTCCGTCGGCCGGCAGCCCCGTGTAGGCCAGGCTGTTGACGCCCGCGAAATTGACAGTGCCGCTCCCACTGAAGAGGAAACCGGCGGGAATGAAGAAATCCGGCGTCACGATCCCCTGGGCCGCGAATGCCTGGGTGGCGATCAAGACTGACGTGTTGGCGGTTGCGTTGGTCGGGAGGTTGCCGGGAAACGTGAAACTGTGGGTCGTGCCGCCCTGACTCACAGTGATCGTTTGGCCCTGCCACAGGTCCTGGGAGCCCGACGTGGTCGTCAGCTCGATGAACTGCAGCGTGCCGTCCGCATTCGAATAGACCTCGTCGATGCGATATTCATGGAAGCTCATGGCACGCAGTTTCGGCCCGCGCTCGCCACGACGTCAACCGGGGAAACCGTCAGAAGATGAAATTGCCCGCCACCAGGCCGCCCGCCACCCCGGTCAGCTGGATCGCGATGTCGTGCGTGGCGTCCAGCGTGCCGCTGGCGTCGACGTCCAGGTAGAGCGTGGAGGAGGCGGTGTCCAGCACCGCCCGCACACTGCCCGCCGCGAGCCTGGCCTGCACGGCGCTGCTGCCGCTGGCGTTGCCCGCGAAGCTGGCGGCGCCATGGGTGAGTTCGCTGAAGTCCAGGATGTCACCGCCGGCGCCGGCCGTGAAGTCGGTGATGGTGTCGGTGTCCGCGCCCTGCGACTCGTACACGAACACATAGGCGAACGTGTCGGACCCTGCCCCGCCCGTCATGACGTCGCGCGCCGGGCCGCCGCGGATCCAGTCGTTGCCGGCCCCGGCATCCACGATGTCGGCCGCGCGGCCGGCGAAGATGATGTCGTCGCCGCCGCCGGTGGCGATGGTGTCGTTGCCGAAGCCCGCGACCACGATGTCGTTGCCGTTGCCCACGGTCACCGACAGGTTGTTGGTATTGCCGTACATGTAGACGTGCAGGCCGGCGTCGAACGCCGCGGCGTTCACGGACTTGACCGACATCAGCGAAACCGCCCAGCCCGGGGAGAGGTCCAGTGCCGCGTTGCCGGTGATGTTCAGCGTCGTGTGCGCGGTGGTGGACAGCGCCAGCGTATTGGTCACGGCCGACGGCGTGCCGCTCGTCGTGGTCGATTGGATGCCCAGCGTCTCGACACCTGCGGCGTCGATGGTCTTGAAGTCGGCCGATCCGGGCGCGTTGAGCTTCAGGTTGAGCACATCGGCCGGCCCGGTGGCGTTGGTCAGGGAGAGCGTCAGGGGACCGGTGTCGCCAGCGTCGGATTCGACCGTCGATCCGCTGTGCAGGCCCGTCACCTTGGCCGTCGCCGCCCCCGCCTTGAGCTTGAGCGTCTGCAGGCCATCCAGGTTCGACACGCTGAGCGTGCCGCTGAGCCTGGCGTTCACGTCGAGGTAGGAAAGCGGGGCCAGTGCGCCCGCGGGCGTCCAGCCGTAGGACGTGGCGGCGTTGCCGGCCACCCAGGCTTTCACGGCGTCGGCCGTGACCGAAATGCCGCGGCCCACCGACAGCGCGAAGGCGATCTGGTCCGCGGTCAGCCCCAGGCCGGCGGCGTCCCGCGCGACCTGGCTGTCGCCCGGCGACGCCGCGAAATAGGCCGTGATGTCCTGGTCCGAAATCTGCTGGCCGCTCGAAGTGACGAATCCCATGCTGCTGTGGCTCCCGTGGTGGAACCCGCAGTCTCCGCGCTGAATGTCGAGCAGCTTGTCGGTGTTGCGCGCCTGTGCGGCATCGGCTTGTCCGACCCGTGTAGGAGAAGGCGCCCGGGGAAGAAAGAATTCAGGCGCCGGGAATGCCCGGCACGGGCGAATAATCGCGCCCATGAACCTCGAAGACGACGCCGAGTTCGCCCGCCGCTATGCACGGGCGCGCGGGCACCTTCCGGCCGATGTGCAAGCGGCTGTGCTTGTCATCGGGGACAGCCAGACCGTGGTGGCGTGGGGACGCGGGAACGAAGCCCCGGTGGTTTCCCGGCTCGGTATCGGCGGCGGACCCGCAGGGCAACTGGCGCTGCGCCATGACCCACCGACGCCCCTGGAGCTGGAGAACGCCATCGAAGCGATCGAGAACCAGGTCATGCCGCTGGCCAGGCGCCTGCCTCGGCCCATGGAGTTGATCGGCGTCGGGCCGTCGATCCAGGCGATCGCCCGCGCCGCGGGCGCGGCCGGCGACGGCCGGGTCGTGCTCGCGCTGGACGATGTGGAACTGCTGTTCCAGCAGCTCGCGGCCGTCTCGCAGGGACGCCCCGCCGCATCGAGCGGCTTGCCGGCAGGCGCGGCTTTCGCCGCTGGCCTGCTGATCCTGCGGGAGTTCATGCATCACGCCGGTTTCGGGTCCATCCTCGTCGAATCCGAAGCGGGATCGCCCTGAGGCACAGGCACGCCAGTGCCACCAACGAAAAAAGCCTGCTATCTTTTGGATAGCAGGCTTTCCTTGTGCCTTGCGGCTTATCTGGTAGGACGTACAAGATTCGAACTTGTGACCAACGGATTAAAAGTCCGCTGCTCTACCAACTGAGCTAACGTCCCAGCAAAGCCAGCGATTATATCGTCGGAATCGCCGCTTTCCGTGTGGCCAGGCGGTCCAGCACCCAGCCTGCTGCGCATTGGCCGAAGGTCGCGGTGACGCTGACGACCGAGCCGTAGCCGTGGCAATTGAGCGAGCCGTCGCCTTCGATGGCGCACGACGGGTCCGGCGGCGCCACGGCCTCGCGGCTGAAGACGCAGGCCACGCCGATCTTCCTGCCCTCGCGCGGCGCCCCATGGGACTTGCGCAGGCGGTAGCGCAGCTGGGCCAGCAACGGGTCGTGCGTCGTGTTGGCCAGGTCGTCGATGTCCACCTTGTGCGCCAGCCGCTTGCCGCCGGCCGCGCCGGCGGTGACGAACATGCGTGCCCGTCTGCAGCGCCCACGCCGCCATCGCCACCTTGGCCTGGACCTGGTCGCAGGCGTCGATCACGGCATCCACGCCCGCCGGCAAGAGCTGCGGCCAGTTCCCGGGCTCGGCGAATTCCTCGACGCAATGCACCTTGCAGCTCGGGTTGATCTGCGCGATGCGCTCGGCCATCGCCTGCACCTTGGCCTGCCCCAGGGTCGAGGCCAGCGCGTGGATCTGCCGGTTGATGTTCGATTCGGCGATGTGGTCCAGGTCGATCAGCGTGAGCTCGCCGACGCCGCTGCGCGCCAGCGCCTCGGCGGCCCAGGAGCCGACGCCGCCGATGCCGACCACCGCCACGTGGGCCGCGCGGATCGCGGTCGCGCCCGGCACGCCGTAGAGGCGCTCCAGCCCGCCGAAGCGGCGCTGGAGGTCGGCTGTCTCGTCGAGATGGGTCACGGCCCGATTCTAGGGGCCGCGCCCGCGCCGCCGCCATGCCGGAGCGCGTCCGGCACGACAGGGTCAGCGGAAGCGCGCGAGGCGTTCGCGGGCGGCGGAAGCCGCTTCGGACTGCGGGTAGGCCTTGATCAGCTCGTCCAGCGTGCGGCGCGCGCCGGCGTTGTCCTTCAGCTCGATCTGGCAGTTCGCGATGGACAGCACGGCCTCGGCCGCGCGCGGGTGGTCCGGCGACTGCGCCAGCAGCGCGCGGAAGTTCGCGATCGCGCCGCGGTAGTCGCGGTTGGCGTACTGCGCGTTGCCCAGCCAGAACAGCGCCGTGGGCCGGAAGCCGCTTTGCGGATAGCGCTTGATGAAGTCCAGCGAAGGCGGCCTGCGCCGCGGGGAAATCGCCCTTGCGGAAGATCGCCAGCGCGGCCTCGAAGTCGCGCGATTCGGCCGGGTCGGCGATGAACTCGCGCCCGTCGACCGAGACCTTCGAAGGCTCGACCTTGCGCAGCCGTTCGTCCACGCCCTGCACGATGTCCTTCTGCCGGCGCTGCACGTCGGCCAGGTCGCGCAGCAGCTGCTCGTTCTGGCCGTGCAGGCGCGCGATCTCGCCGCGCAGGGTTTCGATCTGGGTCTGCAGATCCAGCAGGCTGCGGCGCAGCTGCGTCGTTTCCTGGCGCTGGGCTTCGGCATCGCGGTCGGCGGCCTGGCGCTGGGCTTCGGTGCGCTGGCGCAGCTCGAGGATGGCGCGGCGGGCCTCGTCGTCCTCGAACAGCGCCGCGGACGCGCCGGAACCGGCGGCCAGGCACAGCACGGCCAGCGCCGCGCCGACGGCCCGGCGCACGGCCGCGGAATGGAGGGAGGTGCTGCCGGCCATCAGCGGTAGACGATCTCGGCGCGGCGGTTCTTCGCCCACGATGCCTCGTCGCTACCCGGGGCGGCGGGCTTTTCCTTGCCGAAGCTCACGGCTTCGACCTGGCTGTCGGGCACGCCGAGCAGGCCCAGCGCGCGGCGCACGGCTTCGGAGCGGCGCTGGCCGAGCGCCAGGTTGTATTCGCGCCCGCCGCGTTCGTCGGTGTGGCCCTCGATGCTCACCTTGCGCCCGGTGTTGGACTTCAGGAAGCGCGCGTGCGCCTCGATCAGCGACTGGAACTCGGGTTTGATGACGTAGCTGTCGTAGTCGAAATAGACCAGGCGGGCCACGTTCACCGGCCCGGCCGCAGTGCCCGTGGCACTGTCGGTGACGACGGGCGCCACCCTGCTCTCGGTGCCCGCGCCACCCGGCTGCGTGCCGACGGCCGCGGCCTTCTTGTCTTCGACCGGAACGTCGTCGAGCTTGACGCTGGAGCAGCCTGCGATTGCAGCTGCAAGGCCCAAGGCCAGAAAAATTCGCTTCATGATCATCCAAATATCTCCTGAAAAATTCACTTCTGGAAGGGACCCCAGTCGGGCTCGCGGATATCGCCGCCCTTGCCCGCCAGCCGGGCCTTGATCTTGCCGTCGAGCGTCGTGGTCATCAGCGCTTCCTGGCCATTTTGCCGGGTGGCATAGACGATCAGGCGGCCGTTGGGGGCGAAACTGGGGCTTTCGTCGGCGCTGGTGTCGGTGATGGAGTGCACGGCGCCGCCGTTGAGTTCCATCACCTGCAGCTTGAAGACGCCATTGATGCGGGAAATGTAGGCCAGCCACCGTCCGTCCGGGCTGATGGCCGGCGAGATGTTGTAACCCCCCGTAAAGGTGACGCGCTCCGGGTTCCCGCCCGCGGTGGGCATGCGGTAGATCTGCGGCGCGCCGCCGCGGTCGCTGACGAAGTAGATGCTGCGGCCGTCGGGCGAGTACAGCGGCTCGGTGTCGATGCCCGCCGACTGCGTCAGGCGCCGGGGCTCGCCCCCGTTGGCGTCGATCGTGTAGAGCTGCGAGCCGCCGTCGCGGCTGAGCGTGACGGCCAGGGTGCGGCCGTCGGGCGACCAGGCCGGGGCGCTGTTGGAGCCGCGGAAGTTGGCGATCAGCCGGCGCTTGCCGCTGGCCACGTCGTGCACGTACACCACGGGCTTGCGCGACTCGAAGGACACATAGGCCAGCCGCCCGCCGTCGGCGGACCAGGCGGGCGAGATGATCGGCTCGGCACTGGCCAGGGCGGACTGCGCGTTCTCGCCGTCGGCGTCGGCCACCCAGAGGTTGTAGCGGTTGGCCGCCTTGGTGATGTAGGCGATCCGGGTGGAGAACACGCCCTTCTCGCCGGTGAGCTTCTCGTAGATGTAGTCGGCGATGCGGTGCGCCGCGAGCCGCAGGTCGCCCACGGTAACGGCGTAGCTCTGGCCGCCCAGGTCCTGCCCGCGCACCACGTCCCACAGGCGAAAGCGCACGTCGTAGCGGCCGTCGGCCAGGCGCACGACGCTGCCGGTGGCCAGCGAATCGGCGCCCTTTTGCCGCCAGGGCGTGAGGTCGGGGCGGCTGCCTTCGTCCAGGGCCGCGCCCGCCGGGTCGATGGCACGGAACTGGCCACTGCGCTCGAGGTCGGCCTGGATGATCGCCGCGATCTTCTGCGGCGCCTCGGCCTCGCCGCGAAACGGCGCCACGGCGATCGGCAGCTGGGTCAGGCCCACGCCGGTCACCTCGACGCGGAACTGCGCCCAGGCGCCGGCCACCGGGGCCGCCAGCAGGCCGGCGACGCAGGCCCGCCTGTTCATTGAAATATCACCCATAAATCGTCTCGTCCTTTTTATTGCTCCGACTGCCTCAACGCCCGAGGATGTCTTTCCAGCCAGCCGCCCACTCTTCCTGGCGTTCCAGTTCCACCGCCTTGGCGTAGCGGTAGAAGGTCACCTCGAAGTAGGACAACGCGATGATGAAGCCGGCCCAGCCATCCAGGAACCCGCGCTTGAACAGGTAATGCTTCCAGAACGCCCACTTGGCATGGACCAGGGCCTTGGCATAACTCGATCCGCCTTGCCGGCGCTTGGTCGCCCCCAGCGATGAATAGCGGTTCATCTTACTGATAGATTCGGACAAATCTTTAAACGGCAGCTGCCAGATCGCATTGCGCAGGTAACCTGTCGTAACGCCGGGCGCGAGTTCGAAGCCCTCGTGCACCGGGCTCATTTCATAACGCATGGCGTCCTTGCGGAAGAGCTGGGGCTGCCGGTAATTGGGGTACCAGCCGGAATGGCGGATCTCGCGGCCGAGGAAGAAGTTTCGGCGCGGCACGAAAAAAGCGCCATGTTCGGCACTTTCCGCCAGCGCCCGCACCTCCCGCCCGACTTCGGGCGTGCAGCGCTCGTCGGAATCCAGGCTGAAGACCCAGTCATGGGTGCAGGCGGCCACCGCGTCGTTGCGCAGCGCGCCGAAGCCCTGGAAGGTGACCTGCACGACGCGCGCCCCCAGGGATGCGGCGATGTCCGCGGTGCCGTCGGTGCTGTGCGAGTCGGCCACCACCACTTCGTCGGCCCACTGCACGCTGCGGATGGCATCCGCCACTTTGGCGGCTTCGTTGTAGGCAATGATGTAGGCGGAAATCCGGGGCATGGGGGGTGAGTCTCGCGGTTTTCGGGTCGGGCGGGGTATTTTGGCCGATCGGGCGGGCGCCCCGCCCGGCGGCCGGCCGGTTCCGCGCACCGGGGATAATCGAAGGTTGTGTGAATTCGAGAGGTGGGCCTTGCGTGTCTGAAAGAAAAAGTTGGGAAAGCCTTCGGCCCTGGCCTGTCTACGTGATGGCCGCGGCAGTCCCGATTTCTCTGGCGGCCACGAACATTGCCAAGGTGGTCATGTTCTTCTTCGCGCTGGCCAGCCTCGGCATGGCGCTGGCGCGCCGCCGGCAGCTGCCGGTGCTGTGGCAGCTGCGCACCCCGGCCTTCGTCCTGCTGATCGTCGCCATCCTGGCGCTCAGCCTGCTCTACACCACGGCCCCGCTGGCGGAAGCCGTCCATGATTTCGTCAAGTACAGCAAGCTGCTGGTGATTCCGCTGGTGCTGGTGCTGCTGCGCACCCGGCGCGAGGCAGTGGTGGCGCTCGGCGCGTACATGGCCAGCCAGTCCTTCGTGGTCGTGACGTCCTACCTTCTCAGCATGGGCCTGGGCGTGCCCTGGGTGTTCAAGGCCGACCGGCTGTCGCTCGGGACGGTGTATTCCAGCTACCTGGACCAATCGATCATGACCGTCGGCCTTGCGGCCCTGGCCTGGCACCTGCGCCACCAGTTTCCCGGCCGCCATGGCGCCAGGGTGGCGATCGGCCTGGCCGTGCTGTGTGCGGTGAACGTGGTGTTCCTGCTGCCCGGGCGCAGCGGGCAGGTGGCGCTGCTCGCGGCCGCGTCACTGGCGCTGTTGCGGGCGGTGCCGGGGCGCAGCCGCTCGGCCGCCCTGCTCGCCCCGCTGGTCCTGATGGCCGCCGCCATGGTGGCATCCCCGCATTTCAGGGACCGGGCTTCCGCGGTCGTCTCCGAGGCACGTGCCTACAGCCAGGGCGACCAGTCACCCACGTCGTCGGGTGTGCGCCTGAATTACTGGCAGCGCTCGGTGCAGGCATTGATGGAGCGCCCGCTGGCCGGCTTCGGCGTGGGCAGCTGGAACACCGAGTACCGCCGGCTCGAAGGCAGCCATGTGCGTGCCGACGCCCTGCATGTGCGAAACCCGCACCAGGAATACCTGATGTGGGGCGTGCAACTGGGGTTGGGCGGCATCGTCCTGCTGCTCGCATTCATGCTGGCGGTGGCGCGCGACGCGGCGCGGTTCGCCCCCGACGAGCGGGATGCGACGCAGTCGCTGCTGCTCATCCTGGCCGTCGTGTGCCTCTTCAACTCGACCCTGTTCGACGCGCTGATCGGCGACTATTTCTGCGTCCTGCTCGGCACGCTCCTCGCGCTCGGCATGCACGGCGGGAAGCCGGCCGCATCCGGCCTGCCGGATGCGGCGTCGCGCGGCTGAGGGCGGCGCCATCGCGATGTTTCGCCACTTCGCCCTCCTGTCCGCCACCCAGCCCCTGAGCCAGCCGGTGCCCGGCGAGACGGCCGCGGCCTACCTCGGCCAGGTCGGCCACTTCAAGGCGGGCCGGCGGGTGGCCCTGCGGCGCTGCACGCTGTGGCTGTCGGGCCAGCAAAAGTCCAAGCTGGACGCCTTCCCCCGGGGGGCCCGGCGCATCCTGTGGATCTACTTCGGCGAGAACCAGGTCGGCGACGCGTTGATGGACCTCGCGCCGCGCTCCTTGCTCACCGAACTCGGCATGCAGGTGGACCTGTTCACCTCCCCGGCCATCGCGGCGCTGTTCGAGCGCGATCCCTGGTTCGGCCGGGTCGGTGCGAGTGCCGGCGACTTTGCCGGGGTCGATTACGATTGCGCGATCGTGCTCAGCAACAAGAACCGGCCCCTGCGCCAGAAGTCCCGCGTGTTCCCGCGCCTGCCCTGGGTTTCGCTGCACGACGATTTCACCGGCCCCAATTTCCACCGCGGGCTGTTCGCGGCGCGGCGCCTGGCCGACCTCGCCCATGCCACGCCCGGCGCCGCCGAACTGGAAGGCCATGCCCGCCAGAAGCTCGGTCCGGTGGATCGCACGCTGGCGCCGCCGTTCGAGGGCGGCGATCCCGCGGTGGCGCTGGTCGTCGGCGGGGTCCACCCCGACCGCACCTACGCGCACTGGGAGCAGGTGATGCGCGAACTGATGGCCGCGGGACTGCGGCGCTTCGCGCTGGTCGGCAGCGGCAACGGTTCCGCGCAGGCGGCGGACCTCGTGCGGGAGCTGGCCTCGCAAGCCGAAGTCCACGACTTCACGGGCCGCCTGACGCTCGCGCAGACCCGCGCGGTGCTGGACCGCGCCGCCGTCACGGCGGCGCCCGACGGCGGCCTGATGCACCTGGCGCTCACCACCCGCACCGCGCTGGTGTCGCTGTTCTCCGGCCAGATCGCCCCGGAGTGGCGCCTGACGGCCGATAGCCTGCCGATGGCGCTGCGGTCGGACACCGGCCAGGTTTCGGACATTCCCCCTGCCGAAGTCGCGCGGCTCATCCTGCGTTCGCACGCCGCCCTGCAGCCATGAGCATCGCCGTCACCAGCCAATGGGCCCGGCTGCGCCGCCTGTTCCCCTATTTCAGCAACACGCGCTGGAGCCTGCCCACGCTGCTGGTCGCCACCGTGGTGGTCGCCGTGACCGAGCCGGTCATCCCCGCGCTGATGAAGCCGCTGCTGGACCGCGGCTTCCAGGGCGGCACGCTCTACCTGTGGATCGTGCCGGTGGCCCTGATGGGCCTGTTCGCCATCCGCGGGCTGGCCGGATTCGCGGCGCAATATTCGCTGGCCTACATGGCCAACCAGGCCATGGTCAACCTGCGCAGCCGCCTGTTCGGCCGCCTGCTGGACGCGCCCATGTCGCTGTTCAGCCAGACGTCCGCCAGCTCGCTTTCGAACACGGTGGTGTACGAAGTGCAGACCGGCACCCTGCTGCTGGTCAATGCCATGCTGTCGCTGGTCAAGGATTCGCTGACGCTGGTCGCGCTGATGGCCTACCTGCTGTACATCAACTGGAAGCTCACGCTGATCGTGCTGGTGATCTTTCCCGGCGTGGCGTTCGTGATGAAGGTGCTGTCGCGGCGGCTGCACCGCATCACGCAGGCCAGCCAGCAAGCGACCGACCGGCTGGCGTACGTGGTCGAGGAAAACGTGCTGGCCCACCGCGTGGTGCGCCTGCACGAGGCGCAGAAGGCGCAGGGCGACCGGTTCGCGCGCCTGAGCCTGGAGCTGCGCCGGCTGGCGATGAAGTCCACCATCGCGGCCTCGGCCATGACGCCGCTCACCCAGATGCTGGCCGCTGCCGCCCTGTCCGCCGTGATCTGCACCGCCCTGTGGCAAAGCTCGACCAGTGGCATCACCGTCGGCGGCTTCGCCTCCTTCGTCACGGCCATGCTGATGCTGATCGCGCCGATCAAGCACCTGTCCGAGTCGGCGTCGCCGATCACCCGCGGACTGGCGGCCGTGGAGCGCGGCCTGGACCTGATCGAGCAGACCCCCTCCGAGCAGGAGGGTACGCACGACGTGCCGCACGCCCGCGGCGAGCTGGTGCTGGACAAGGTGGCGGTGCGCTACGCCGGCAGCAGCAGCGATGCGCTGGACGGCATCAGCATGCGGGTCGAACCCGGCCAGACCGTGGCGCTGGTGGGCAGTTCGGGCTCCGGCAAGACGACACTGGTGAACCTCCTGCCACGCTTCGTCGAGCCCTCGGCCGGGCGCATCACGCTGGACGGCGTCGCGCTGCACGATTGGCGCCTGAGCGCCCTGCGCCGGCAGTTCTCCTTCGTGAGCCAGGACGTGGTGATGTTCAACGACACGATTGCGGGCAATGTCACCCTCGGCCTGGAGCCGGACCGCGAACGCATCGCGCGCGCGCTGGCCGCGGCCAACCTGAGCGAGCACGTCGCCTCGCTGCCGCAAGGCATCGACACCGTGGTGGGCCACAACGCCACCCAGCTTTCCGGCGGGCAGCGCCAGCGCCTGGCGATCGCGCGGGCGCTCTACAAGGACGCGCCCATCCTGGTGCTGGACGAGGCCACCTCGGCTCTGGACGCCGAGTCCGAACAGGCGGTGAAGACCGCCCTGCAGCGCCTGATGGCCGGCCGCACCACGCTGATCATCGCCCACCGCCTGTCCACCATCGAGCACGCCGACCGCATCCTCGTCATGAGCGCCGGCCGGATCGTCGAGGAAGGCTCGCACGACGAGCTGCTGCGCCGCAACGGCCACTATGCGCGCCTGTACAACCTGGCCGTGACCACGGACCTGGACAGCTCGCAGGAAGAGGTGCTGGGGTGAGCCGGGTTTCGATCAGCGGCTTCACCTTCATCCGCAACGGCGTGGCGCTGGGCTTCCCGTTCGTGGAATCGATCCGCTCGCTGCTGCCGCTGGTGGACGAGTTCGTGGTCGCCGTGGGCCGCAGCGACGACGACACGCTGGCACGGGTCAAAGCCATCGCCGACCCGAAGATCCGCATCATCGAGACGGTGTGGAACGAGCGCATGGCCGACCGCGGCTTCGTCTACGCCCAGCAGAAGATGATGGCGCAGTACGCCTGCACCGGCGACTGGGCCTTCTACCTCGAAGGCGACGAGCTGGTGCACGAAGACGAGCTGGACGCCATCCGCGCCAGCGTCGAGCGGCACCACGGCAACCCCGCGGTGGAGGCGCTGGTGTTCGACTACCTGCATTTCTACGGCTCGCCGGCCTTCGTGTCCGTCAGCCCCGGCTGGTACCGGCGCGAATGCCGGCTGATCCGCAACACCATCCGCACCTATGCGCCGGACGGCCAGTACTGGCTGGTGACGAGCGAGCACAAGCGGCCGCGCAATCCGCACGGTGCCCTGGCCGGCGCGCACATCTACCACTACGGCTGGGTGCGCCGCGCCGAGTACATGCAGGCCAAGCTGGACCAGGTGGCCAAGTACTGGGAAGGCGCCGTCGTGCCGAAGATCAACTACGCCAACTTCGACCCGCAGGCCGTCGCGCCGTTCCAGGGCACGCACCCGCGGGTCATGGCGCATTGGCTGGCCACCGAGGCCGAGCAGACCCTGGTGTTCAACCCGGACTACCAGCTCACGCGCAAGGAGCGCAAGTACCGGTTGTCCAAGAAGCTGGAAGACCTGACCGGGCTGGATTTCAGCCGCAAGCACTTCAAGCTGGTGGCTTGAAGTAGAGCTCCTCGTACCGCCGCGCCGCCTCTTCCCAGGTGTGGCGCTGCGCGAATCGGGGGCCGGCTGCGGCCAGCCGCGCGGACAGTTCGGTATCGCCCAGCAATCGCGCCACCACAGCGGCGAGTTGCCGTTCGTTGCGCGGATCCTCCAGGAGGAGCGCATCTTCGCCGTCCCGCAGCAATGCCGAGATGCCGCAATGCACCGGACCGCTCACCACCACCGGCAGGCCGTGGGCCATCGCCTCCAGCACCACCATTGCAAACGTGTCGTCCAGGGTGGGATGCACCAGCGCCGTGGCGGCCCGGTATGCGAGATGGATGTCCTTCAGCGCGCCCAGGAAGTGCACCTGCTCGGCGACGCCCAGCCTGCGCGCCCGGTCCTTGTACGCCGGGATGCCCGCCGGGTTGCCGACCACCACCAGCATCGCGCCCTCGGGCAGGCGCGGCAGGGCGGCAAGCAAGGCGTCCAGGCCCTTGCGGGCGTAGTCGTTGGCCACGAACAGCAGCAGCACGCCCGATTGCGGCAGGCCCAGCAGGCGCCGCGCCTCGCCGGGCGGTGGTCCATCGGCCGGCAGGTTCACCCCGGGCGTGATGACGGACATGATCCCCGCGGCCCGCGGGTAGGCCGCCGCTGCCTGCTGGCGCAGGGTTTCGGAGGCCAGCACCACGTGGCGGCCCGGCCTGGCGCGGAAGCGCGCGGCCTCCAGGCACAGGTTGGCGAGCAGGCGCGGGCTGGTGGCGATCTTCAGCCAGCGCGCCGCCAGGGCCCAGCCGCTGCGCCCGGCCAGCAGGTTGGTGCGCACCGGCTTGACGTGGATGGTCTGGATGTCGCCGTGCCAGGTGTTCTCGTGCGAATGCACGACGTCGAAGCCGGTGCGCGTGGCGCGCCAGGTGTGCAGCGCGTACCAGAGCTGGTTGACCCAGCGCGGCCGCTCGAGCGGGCAAGGCACATGGTGGTACGTGACGCCCCGCCAATGATGGTCGATACGCTGCGCGAACACATGGATTTCATGCCGCGCCGCGAGCTGCTCCACCACGCGGATGGAGTAGCTCTCTGCCCCGCCGCCGGCCGGGCTGAACACCCGGTTGAGGACGGCGACACGCAGCCTGCGCCCGGGGGCCCTGGCCTCGCTCATTCGCGCCGCCGGTCCTCGTAGCCCGTGGCGACCTTCAACCACAGCACGGGCCGCGACGTGGTGCGCAGCACGGGCACCCGCGGCAATTCGAACAGGTCGTCGGACGCCTGCGTGCGCGAGCGCTGCGTGGTGGTTGCCGTCGCGTAGCCGGCCGCGCGCACCATCGCCGCGTGTTCGGGCCTGTGGAAACCGTAGGGATAGCAGAAATGGCGGACCTCGACGCCCAGCTGTTGCTCCAGGTCGCGCCGGCAGCCCGCGATCTCCTCGCGGGCCGTGGCATCGTCGGCCTGCAGCAGGTCCACGTGGCTGCGCGTGTGCGCGCCGACCTCCTGGCCGCCGGCCAGCCAGGCCTTGAGCTGCGCCGCGTCCATCAGCGGCTGCGGCGCCACGCCCTTGGCCCGGTCCCAGGTGTTCAGGCCGCCCAGCTGCCCGCTGACGACGTAGCAGGTGGCGCTGAAGCCGAAACTGCGCAGGACCGGCAACGCGTGTTCGAGGTTGTTGACGTAGCCGTCGTCCAGCGTGATGCCCACCACCTTGCCGATCTGCTCGCCGCGCAGGTACGGCTCCAGCGCGCTCATCGACAGGCCCCGGTAGCCCAGCGCCTTGAGCAGGCCCATCTGCCGCGCGAAGGTGCGTGGCGAGACGACCAGGCTGCGGTACGGCGCGCCCCTCGGGGGCGCCGCGTCGACCTGGTGGTAGGTGAGGATGGGGATCGGGGGGCGCATCGAAAGTGGCCGGGGCCGGCCCTAGAGCAGCACGATATCGTACTGTTCCTGCCCCATCGCGCTTTCGCTTTGCAGCGAGATCGGCTTGCCGATGAAATCCGACAGCCCCGCCAGGTGCTGGCTTTCCTCGTCCAGGAACAGCTCGATCACCTTGGGCGATGCGACCACGCGGTACTCGCGGGGGTTGAACTGCCGGGCCTCGCGCAGGATCTCGCGCAGGATGTCGTAGGCCACGCTGCGCGCCGTCTTCACGGTGCCCTTGCCCTGGCAGGCGTCGCACGGCTCGCAGAGCATGTGGGCCAGCGATTCACGGGTGCGCTTTCGCGTCATTTCCACCAGGCCCAGCTGCGAGAAGCCGCCGGACATGGTCTTGACGCGGTCGCGCGCCAGCTGCTTGCGGAACTCCGCCAGCACGGCCTCGCGATGGTCCTCGCGCCCCATGTCGATGAAGTCCACGATGATGATGCCGCCCAGATTGCGCAGCCGCAGCTGCCGCGCAATGGCCTGCGCGGCCTCCAGGTTGGTCTTGAAGATCGTGTCGTCGAAGTTGCGCGCGCCCACGAAGCCGCCGGTGTTCACGTCGACGGTGGTCAGCGCCTCGGTCTGGTCGACGATCAGGTAGCCGCCGGACTTGAGCTCCACCCGCCGCCCCAGGGCCTTGGCGATTTCCTCGTCGATGGAAAACAGGTCGAAGATCGGCCGCTCGCCCTTGTACAGCTGCAGGCGGTCCGCCGCGGCCGGCATGAACTCGCGGCCAAACGCCATCAGGTGGCCGAACTGCTCGTGCGAATCGATGCGGATGGTCTGGGTTTCCTCGCCCACCAGGTCCCGCAGCACGCGCTGCAGCAGGCTCAGGTCCTGGTGCAGCAGCGACGTCGACGGCAGCCGGGTCGCCGCCTCGCGGATGCGCGCCCAGGTCTTGCGCAGGTAGGCGATGTCCTCGGCCAGCTCCGGGTCGGTGGCGTCTTCGCCGTTGGTGCGCAGGATGAAGCCGCCGCCGGGCTCGCCCACCAGCGCCTGCAGCCGCGCGCGCAGGGCCTCGCGCTGGTCCGCGGGAATCTTCTGGGAAACGCCCACGTGGTCGTCCTGCGGCAGGAACACCAGCAGGCGGCCGGCGATGCTGATCTGGGTGGACAGGCGCGCGCCCTTGGTGCCGATCGGGTCCTTGATCACCTGCACCATCAGCGACTGGCCCTCGAACACCTGCTTTTCGATGGGCACCTGCGGCAGGCTGTTGCGCACGAACCCCGGGGGCTCGCCTTCGGGCTGGCGGTGCCACACGTCGGCCACGTGCAGGAAGGCCGCGCGCTCCAGCCCGATGTCGATGAAGGCGGACTGCATGCCCGGCAACACCCGCGCCACCTTGCCCAGGTAGACATTGCCCACCAGCCCGCGCTCGAGCGTTCGCTCCACATGCAGCTCCTGCACGGCGCCGTTTTCCACGACGGCCACTCGCGTTTCCTGCGGAGACCAGTTGACCAGGATGTCCTGCTGCATGGTCTGAGAATAACTCACCCCAAGGCTGAGCAGGGCTTTGATAGACTCGAGACGGCCCCCACGAGCAGTCCCCATGCATCCTTCCCCGCCGTCTCCCGCCTTCCTCCAGGGCGGCCATGAAATGGGGCAGCGAATCCGCGATTTCGACTGGGCCTCGCACCCCCTGGGACCCCCGCAGCAGTGGCCGCCGGCGTTGCAGATGGCGCTGAACCTGTGCCTGAATTCGAGCTTCCCCACGGCCATCTACTGGGGGCCCGAACTCCATGTCCTTTACAACGATGCGTGGTCGGTCATCCCGGCCGAGCGCCATCCCCGGGCGCTGGGCCAGCCGGCCCGCGAATTGTGGTCGGATATCTGGAGCGTGGTGGGGCCCCAGCTCGCGCAGGTCGTCGCCACCGGCGAAGGCATCGCGCAGTTCGAGCAGATGTTGCCCATGCAGCGAGGCGGCGTGGCTCGCGAAACATGGTGGAACTACAGCTTCACGGCGCTGCGCAGCCCCGACAACACCGTCGGCGGCGTCTTCAACCAGGGCAACGAGATCACCGACCTGGTGCAGGCCCGCCGGCAGCGCCAGGCCGAGCTCGCCCGCCTGCGCGGCTGGTTTCGCCAGGCGCCCGCGCCCATCGCCCTGTTGCGCGGCCCGACGCATGTGTTCGAGATCGCCAACGACGCCTACCTGGCCCTGGTGGGCGGGCGCGACTTGCTGGGCAAGGCGGTCAAGGATGCGCTGCCCGAGGCCGACGAGCAGGGTTTCGTCGCCCTGCTCGACGAGGTGTACCGCACCGGCCGGCCCTATCTCGCCGCCTCCAGCACGATCAAGCTGCAGCGCGCGCCGGACCAGCCCCGCGAGGAGCGCGTGCTCGACTTCATCTACCAGCCGGTCGTGGACGCGGCGGGACAGGTCGATGGCATTTTCGTGCTGGTCACGGACGTCACGGAGCGCGCACGCGCCGAGACCGCGCTGCGGCTGTCGAATTGGCAGCTGGCCGAGGAGCGGGCGCGCCTGGCGGCCACCGTCGAAGCCGAAAAACGGGCCCAGGCCGCGCTGCGCCGGTTCAACGAGACGCTGGAGGCGCACGTGAACCTGCGCACGGCGCAACTCGAGCGCACGGTCGCGGAGCAGGGCTCGATCGCCGACCGGCTGCGAGCGACCTTCGAGACCAGCCTGATCTACCAGGGTTTCCTGGACGCAAAGGGCACCCTCCTGGACGCGAACACGACGTCGCTGGAAGGCATCCAGGCCAAGCTCAACGACGTGGTGGGCCGCCCCTTCTGGGAAACCCCGTGGTTCGCCGCGACGCCCGGGCTGGCCGAGTTCACGCGCGAGGCCGTCGCGCTGGCCCTGGCCGGCAAGCCGGTGCGGCGGCAGATGGAGGCGACGCTGCCGATCGGGACGCGGCGTTTCGATTACTCCCTGCGGCCGGTGTTCAATGGGCGGGGCGAGGTCATCGGCGTCGTCCCGGAGGCGGTGGACATCACCGACCGCTGAGGGCCTCAGCCTTTTGGGCGCACACCGAGTTCGCGCAGCAGCAGCGCTGTTTCGTGCATCGGCAGTCCCATGATCCCGCTGTAGCTGCCGCTGATGTGCGTGATGTAGGCGGCCACCCTGCCCTGGATCGCATAGGCGCCGGCCTTGCCCAGTGGCTCGCCGCTGGCCACGTAGCCGCGGATCTGCGACGGCGTCATGGCGGCGAAGGTCACGCGCGAATCGCTGAGCGCTTCGACGCGCCGGCGTCCCGATTGCAGGGCCACTGCCGTCAGCACGCGATGGGTGCTGCCCGAGAGCTCGCGCAGCATGCGGGCCGCGTCGCGCGCATCGACGGGTTTGCCGTAAATGGTGCGGCCGAGCGCCACGGTGGTGTCCGAACACAGCACCGGCGCCGGCGGCAGACCGCGGCGCTTCAGGCGCTGCATCGCGGCGTCGAGCTTCAGGCCCGTGACCCGCTTCACATACCGCGCCGGCGCTTCCCCCGGCAGCACTTCTTCCAGCGCTTCGGTGTCTTCGCCCGCATCGGGCAGCAGCAATTCGTGCTTCACGCCGAGCTGTTCCAGCAGCTGCCGCCGGCGCGGACTCTGCGATGCGAGATAGATGAAGTCACTCACGGTGGTACGGATGGTTGGCGTTGATCGACCACGCGCGATAGAGCTGCTCGACCAGCAGCACGCGCACCATGGCGTGCGGCAGCGTCAGGTCCGACAGGCGGATGCGTTCGTGCGCGGCCTGCTTGAAGCCCGGGTCGAGCCCGTCCGGGCCGCCGATCACCAGCGCCACGTCGCCGCCCTGCATCTGCCAGCCCTTGAGCCGGGAGGCCAGCGCCATGGTGGTGAGCGCAGTGCCGCGCTCGTCCAGTGCGACCACGTGCGTGCCCCGGGGAATGGCGGCCTCGATGCGCTGGCGCTCGGCCGCATACAGGCTCTCGAGGGTCTTCGATGCGCGGGGTTCGGTCTTGACGGCCTTGAGCTCCACCCGCAGCTCGGGCGGGAAGCGCTTGGCATAGTCGTCCCAGGCAGCCTGGGCCCAGTCGGGCACCCGCTGGCCGACCGCCACGACCAGCAGTTTCATTTCTTGCGGGTCGGGCTCTTGCCGGTCGCGCTCTTGCCTGCTGCGCTCTTGCCGGCGGGCCGGCGCGTCGGGACGATGTACTTCTTGGCGGGCGCTTTTTTGGCAGGCGCCTTGGTCGCCGTTTTTACCGGGGTGGTGCCGCGGCCGGTCGTGCCGGCTGCCCCCGTCTTCTTCGCAGTTGCCTTTGCTGCAGTCTTCGCGGGCGCCTTCTTGGCTGTTTTCTTCGCCGCGGGTTTCGATTCAGGTTCGGGCGTCGCCGGCTTCGGTGCGCCGAATTTCAGCCGCACCGGCTTCTCGCCCCAGATCTCTTCGAGATGATAGTACGTCCGGATGGCCGGCTGCATGATGTGGGCCACGGCCGCGCCGCAATCCACGATGATCCATTCGCCGTTGTCCTCGCCCTCGATGCGCGGCTTGGGAAAGCCCGCTTCGCGCACGGCGTCGCGCACGCTGGAAGCCAGCGCCTTGGTCTGCCGGTTGGAGGTGCCCGACGCGACGATCACGCGCTCGAACAGGGGCGATAGGTGCTCGGTGTTGAAAACCTGGATGTCGTGCGCTTTCACATCTTCCAGGCCATCGACGATGGCCCGCTGGAGTCTCTGCGTGTCTTTTTTTGCGGCGGCTTCTTGGGTCATCAGGCAGGTTGGTAAAGGTGATGTCGGTCAATATAACTTGCAACGCCCGCGGGGACCAGATGGGCGATGCCTTTTCCGGCGGCGACGCGCTCGCGGATCTCGGTGGCGTTCTCGGCCATGGCGGGCAGCTGCAGCAGCTGCGGCCGGGCTTGCTCGGGCAGCTCGGGGAGCCTGGCGTCCGGCCCACCGGCCTTCGAAGGCCGCGCCGCCATGCAGATCGTGGCCAGGCCGGGGATGGCCTGCCACTCGCGCCAGCGCTTCAGGTCCACGGCCTGGTCCTCGCCCATGATGAGGAACAGCCGGTCCTGCGGTTGCTCGGCCTTCAGCTCGCGCAGGGTGTCGATGGTGTAGGTCGGGCCCGGGCGCCGCAGCTCGCGGTCGTCGACCACGGTGCGCGGCAGGCCGGCAAAGGCGATCCGGGCCATGGCCAGGCGATGCTCGCCGGGGGTGCCGGTCTGCGCCTTGTGCCAGGCCTGGCCGGTCGGGAAGACGCGCAATTCGTCGAGGCCGAGCTGCGCCACGGCCGCCTGCGCCAGCGCCACATGGGCGATGTGGGGCGGATCGAACGCGCCGCCGAAGACGCCGACCTTCCGGGGCGCAGCGGTCAAACCCAGTCCCTCCGGACCAGGAATTTCTTGTAGAGGTCGTCTTCGGGCGAGCCGGGCCGGGTCTGGCGCTGGTAGGCCCAGCTCGCCAGCGGGGGCATGGACATCAGGATCGATTCGGTGCGCCCGCCCGACTGCAGGCCGAAGTGGGTGCCCCGGTCCCAGACCAGGTTGAATTCGACGTAGCGGCCGCGCCGGTAGAGCTGGAAGTTGCGCTCGCGTTCGCCGTAGGGGACGCCTTTGCGGATCTTGAGGATCGGCAGGTAGGCGTCCAGGAACGCGTCGCCCACGGAGCTGACCATCGCGAAGCTGTTCATGAAGCCGCCTTCGGCGAAATCGTCGAAGAAGATGCCGCCGATGCCGCGCTGCTCGTCACGGTGCTTGAGATAGAAGTATTCGTCGCACCAGGTCTTGAACTTGGGGTACTTGTCCGCGCCGAAGGGCTCCAGCGCGTTCTTGCACACGCTGTGGAAGTGGACCGCGTCCTCCTCGAAACCGTAGTACGGCGTGAGGTCCATGCCGCCGCCGAACCAGAACACCGACTTGCCGCCCTCCGGCGTCGCGGCCAGCATGCGCACGTTCATGTGCACGGTCGGCACATAGGGGTTGCGCGGATGGAACACCAGCGAAACGCCCAGCGCCTCGAAGCCGGAGCCGGCCAGCTCGGGCCGGTGCTGGGTCGCCGAGGCCGGCAGCCGGGGACCCACCACGTGCGAAAAGCCGCACCCGGCCCGCTCGAACACCTTGCCGTCTTCCAGGATCATGGTGATGCCGTCGCCCTGCAGCGGCTCGCCCTTGCCCTTTTTCCACTTGTCCTGCACGAACGCGCCGCCGTCCACCTCGGCACAGGCCGTGGTGATGCGCTCCTGCAGTTCCACCAGGTAGTCGCGGACCGTATCGACGTTGGTCATGGTGCCTCCTCAGCCGCGCAGGGCGCGATGCCCGATGTCCCGGCGGAATTGCGCGCCGTCGAACTGGATCGCATCGGCGATTTCGTAGGCGCGATGCTGCGCCGCCTTGACCGAATCCGCCAGCGCCGTGACGCACAGCACCCGCCCGCCGCTGGTCAGCGTCCAGCCGTCCTTCTGGGCGGTGCCGGCGTGGAACACCATCGCGTCCTCGGCCGGGGCCGGCAGGCCGGTGATCGCGTCGCCCTTGCGCGGGTTGAGCGGGTAGCCGGCGGCGGCCATGACCACGCCCAGCGCCGTGCGGCGGTCCCATTGCAGCTCGACCTGGTCGAGCGTGCCGGAGGTGGCGTGCCATCATCACGTCAAAGAGGTCGGACTTCAGCCGCATCATGATCGGCTGGGTTTCCGGGTCGCCCATGCGGCAGTTGAACTCCAGCGTCTTGACCTGTCCCTGCGCATCGATCATCAGGCCGGCGTACAGGAAGCCGGTGAAGGGGATGCCGTCCTTTTCCATGCCCTTGATGGTCGGCAGGATGATCTCGCGCATGGCCCGGGCATGGACCTCGGGCGTGACCACCGGCGCGGGCGAATACGCGCCCATGCCGCCGGTGTTGGGGCCCAGGTCGCCGTCCAGCAGGCGCTTGTGGTCCTGGCTGGTCGCCAGCGCCGTGACGTTCCTGCCGTCGCACATGACGATGAAGCTGGCTTCCTCGCCCTGCAGGAATTCCTCGATCACCACCCGCGCGCCGCCGTCGTTGTGGGTCACGCCGAGCTTGTCGTCCAGCAGCATGAAGTCGATGGCCTCGTGCGCCTCCACTTCGGTCATCGCCACGACCACGCCCTTGCCGGCGGCCAGCCCGTCGGCCTTGACCACGATGGGCGCGCCGCGCTTGTCGACGTAGGCGTGCGCCGCGGCCGGGTCGGAAAAGGTCTCGTACTCCGCCGTCGGAATGCCGTGGCGCTTCATGAAGGCCTTGGAGAAGGCCTTGGAGCTTTCCAGCTGGGCGGCGGCCCTGGTCGGCCCGAAGACGCGCAGCCCATGGGCGCGGAAGTCGTCCACCACGCCTGCCGCCAGGGGCCCTTCGGGGCCGACCACCGTGAGCTGGATCTTCTGGTCCAGGGCCCATTGGCGCAGCGCCGGGATGTCGGTGATGGGGACGTTTTCCAGGCGCGGGTCCAGCACCGTGCCGCCGTTGCCCGGCGCGACATAGACCGCCTGCACCTTGGGCGACTGGGCCAGCTTCCAGGCCAGCGCGTGTTCCCGGCCGCCGCCGCCGATGACGAGGACTTTCATGCGTGGGGGCTCATAGGTTGATCTCGGCGTTGTGGAAGACGTCCTGCACGTCGTCCAGGTCTTCCAGCACGTCCAGCAGCCTTTGCATCTTCGCGGCGTCTTCGCCGGCGAGCTCGATCGTGTTCTCGGGGCGCATCGTGACTTCGGCCACCTCGGGCTTCAGGCCGGCGGCTTCCAGCGCGTTCTTCACCGCTTCGAAGTCCCCATAGGCCGTCAACACCTCGATCGCGCCATCCTCGTCGCTGATGACGTCCTCCGCGCCGGCCTCCAGCGCCACCTCCATCACCTTGTCCTCGCTCGTGCCCGGCGCAAGGATGAGCTGGCCCACGTGCTTGAACTGGAACGACACCGAGCCCGCGGTGCCCATGCTGCCGCCGTACTTGCTGAACGCGTGGCGAACCTCAGCCACGGTGCGCACCTTGTTGTCGGTCATGGTGTCCACGATGATGGCCGCGCCGCCGATGCCGTAGCCCTCGTAGCGGATTTCCTCGTACTGCACGCCTTCGAGGTTGCCGGTGGCCTTGTCGATGTTGCGCTTGACGGTGTCGGCCGGCATGTTGGCCGCCTTGGCCTTTTCCACCGCCAGCCGCAACCGCGGGTTGATGGCCAGGTCGCCCCCGCCGAGCCGGGCCGCGACCATGATTTCACGGATGACCCGCGTCCAGACCTTGCCCCTTTTTTCGTCCTGGCGGCCCTTGCGGTGCTGGATATTCGCCCATTTACTGTGTCCGGCCACGGAAAATCCTTCTGCGCGCTTGTGCGGTTGATATATTGCTTATCCTCCCATTTTACTTTTCAAGCCATGGCTGAACCCCTGCTGATCGCGAAGAACGGCCCCATCGAGTGCACTTTGCTGCCCGGCATGGCCAATCGGCACGGCCTCGTCACCGGCGCCACGGGCACCGGCAAGACCGTCACCCTGCAGACCCTGGCCGAGAATTTCTCGAAAATCGGCGTCCCGGTCTTCATGGCCGACGTCAAGGGCGACCTGACCGGCATCAGCCAGCCGGGCAGGATCGAGGGCAAGCTGGCGGCGGTGATCAAGGAGCGCGGCCTCACGGCGCCCGAGCCGTACGCCTGCCCCACCACGTTGTGGGACGTGTTCGGCGAGCAGGGCCACCCGGTGCGCGCCACGGTCTCCGACATGGGCCCGCTGCTGCTGGGCCGCATGCTCAACGTCAACGAGACGCAGGCGGGCGTGCTGAACCTGGTGTTCAAGATCGCCGACGACAACGGGCTGTTGCTGCTGGACCTGAAGGACCTGCGCGCGATGCTGCAGTATGTCGGCGACAACGCCAAGGAATTCACCACCGCCTATGGCAACGTCAGCGCCGCCAGCGTGGGTGCGATCCAGCGCGGCCTGCTGCAGATCGAGTCCCAGGGCGGCGACAAGTTCTTCGGCGAGCCCATGCTCAACATCCAGGACTTCCTGCAGACCGACGAGAAGGGCCGCGGCGTCGCCAACATCCTGGCAGCGGACAAATTGCTCAACTCGCCGCGGCTGTACGCCACCTTCCTGCTGTGGATGCTCTCGGAGCTGTTCGAGCAGCTGCCGGAAATCGGCGATCCGGAGAAGCCCAAGCTGGTGTTCTTCTTCGACGAGGCGCACCTGCTCTTCGACGAGGCGCCGAAGGTGCTGGTCGAGCGCATCGAACTGGTGGTGCGGCTGGTGCGCTCCAAGGGGGTGGGCGTCTATTTCGTCACCCAGAACCCGCTGGACATCCCCGACAGCGTGCTGGCCCAGTTGGGCAACCGCGTGCAACATGCGTTGCGGGCCTACACACCGCGCGACCAGAAGGCCGTGAAGGCCACGGCCGAGACCATGCGGCAGAAGCCGGGCCTGGACATCGAATCCGCGATCACCGAGCTGGCGACCGGCGAGGCACTGCTGAGCCTGCTCGACGCCAAGGGCCGGCCCAGCGTGACCGAGCGCGTGTTCGTCATCCCGCCAGGCAGCCAGATCGGGCCGATCACGACAGCGCAGCGCCAGGCGCTGATGGCCGGTTCGTTGGTGAATGGTGCGTATGAAAAGACGGTGGACCGCGAATCGGCCTACGAGAAACTGAAGGCGCGCACCGAAGCGACCCAGGCGACGGCGCCGGCCCCGGGACTGCCCGGCACCGCCCCCGGCGCGCCGCCCGCTGCCGGCGGCGGCATGCTCGACGGCCTGCGCGACGCCGTGTTCGGCTCCACCGGGCCGCGCGGCGGCCACCGCGAAGGCATGGCCGAGAGCATGGCGAAGTCCGCCGTCCGCAGCATCGGCAGCGCCGTCGGCCGCGAAATCATCCGCGGCGTGCTCGGCGGCATCATGGGCGGCAAGCGCCGCTAGGAAACTGCATGGCCATCGAAGCGCCTCGCCACATCCGCCTGACCTCGCACGCCGGCGGCTATGGCGCGCTGCCGATCGCCTGGGGCGCGGCGACGGCGGCTGAACGCGGGCCCATCGTCGGCACCACCACGCAACGCAGCCACCGCAACGTGATCGGCACGCACAGCGGCTCCTACAGCGTGTACCGGGCGCTGGCCGTGGCCGCCGGTGCGCTGTCCCGCCTGCACAAGGCCGACCTGACCAACACCGCGCCGACCGACGTCATCGGCCCGTACCCGCAGTGGACCGACCCGGGCAGGATCGTCAGCCTCGACCCCTGGGGCGCGCTGGTGGCGGACGTCTTCTCGGCCGAGCTGGCCGCGGGCTACGACATCCGCCCGACCATCGCCGTGACCCAGGCGCACGTGATCCTGCCCGAGGTGATCGAAGCATTGCAGTCCGGGCGGCTGAAAGCCGACGGCAAGGTGCTGACGGCCGGCGGCGCGGCCATGGTCACCAAGGCGGCGATCGAGCCCGTCTGGTGGCTGCCGGGGGTGGCCCGGCGCTTCGGCTGCTCGGAGACGGACCTGCGCCGCGTGCTGTTCGAGGAAACGGGCGGCATGTACCCCGAGCTGGTCACGCGCAGCGACCTGGAAGTCTTCCTGCCGCCCATCGGCGGGCAGACCGTCTACATCTTCGGCAACCCGCGCGACCTGGCCAACCCGGAGGTGGAGCTCACCGCCCGGGTGCACGACGAGTGCAACGGCTCGGACGTGTTCGGCTCGGACATCTGCACCTGCCGGCCGTACCTGACGCACGCCATCGAGGAATGCATTCGCGGCGCGCAGCGCGGCGGCGTGGGCCTGGTCTCCTATTCGCGCAAGGAAGGCCGGGCGCTGGGCGAAGTCACCAAGTTCCTGGTCTACAACGCGCGCAAGCGCCAGGTCGGCGGCGACACGGCCGACCAGTACTTCGCGCGCACCGAATGCGTGGCCGGCGTGCAGGACATGCGTTTCCAGGAGCTGATGCCCGACGTGCTGCACTGGCTGGGCGTGCGCAGGATCCACCGGCTCGTCTCGATGAGCAACATGAAGTACGACGCCATCACCGGCTCGGGCATCGAGATCGGCGAGCGGGTGAACATCCCCGACGAGCTGATCCCCGCCGACGCCCGGGTGGAGATGGACGCGAAGATGGCGGCCGGCTATTTCACGCCCGGGCCGGTGCCGGACGCCGACGAGCTCAGGAAGGCCAAGGGCCGGGAGCTGGAAAAATGAAAGACACCGAATTCACCGCGCCGCGCGGCCAGGCCGAAGCAGCTGCGTCCGTCCTTCGCACCACCGCCGCCATCCGTGAGCGGGCCAGGCAACTGGCTTCGCGCGCCCGCCAGGGCGAATCGTCCTGGTTCGTGGTGGACGAAGGCTTCCTCGACACGGCGGTGGACGCCGTCGTCGCGGCCACGCGCGAGCGCTACCCGAAGATGCACATCCCCGTGCACAGCCGGTGGCGGCATTTCGAAGCCGGCGGCGTCGACCGCAAGGCCGAACTCGACCGCCTGCTGCAGGGCTTGCCGCATGCCGCGCGCAGCCACTCGATGGTCGACCTCACCGTGCTGAGCGTGCTGCTCGACGGCGGCGCGGGCGCCGAATGGAAATACGTCGAGCCGGCGACCGGCAAGACCTTCACGCGGTCGGAAGGCCTGGCCGTGGCGAGCTTCCACGCCTTCGTGGCGGGCCTGTTTTCGAGCGACAGGAATCATCCGTTGCAGGCCGACTCGGAAGGCTTGCGGGCCCTGGTCACCGACCACCTGGCCTCGGCCTTCCAGGTCAGCGCGACCAACCCGCTGGTGGGCATCGAGGAACGCGCCGTGCTGCTGCGGCGGCTGGGTGAGGTGATGGCCGAGCAGCCCGAGGTGTTCGGCGAAGACGGCCGGCCGGCGGGCCTTTTCGACACGCTCGTCAGCCCGCTTGGCCCGGACGTCCCGCACACGGCCAGCGTCGCCGCGCACGACATCCTGTCGCAACTGCTCATGACGCTCTCGGGCATCTGGCCGGCGGCCAACGCCATCGGCCCCGTGCCCCTGGGCGATTGCTGGCGCCATCCGGCCGTGAAGGGCGAAGGCCTGACCGACGGCTGGATGCCCTTCCACAAGCTGTCGCAGTGGCTCACCTACTCGCTGATCGAGCCTTTCGAATGGGCCGGCGTGCAGGTGCGCGGCCTGGACGCCCTCACGGCCCTGCCGGAATACCGCAACGGCGGGCTGCTGATCGACAGCGGGCTGCTGCGCCTGCGCGACGAAGCGGCGGCGCAGGAGATCTGGCAGCCGGGCGACGAGATCATCGTCGAATGGCGGGCGCTGACCGTGGCGCTGATCGATGAAGTGGCGCATGCCGTGCGCCAGCGGCTACGATTGGGCGAATCCGCGCTGCCGCTGGCCTGCGTGCTGGAAGGCGGCACCTGGGCCGCCGGCCGCGAACTGGCCGTGCGCCAACGCGGCGGCCAGCCGCCGCTGCGGGTGGCCAGCGACGGCACGGTCTTCTGAAGAAAAGCAAAAAGGCAAGAACAACGATGGGCAATGTCCACCTGATCGAACACCCGCTGGTGCAGCACAAGCTGACACTGATGCGCAAGAAGGAAGCCAGCACCAACAGCTTCCGGCGCCTGCTCAATGAGCTGGCCATGCTGATGGCCTACGAGGTCACGCGCGACATGGCGATGCAGGACGTCGAGATCGAGACGCCGATGGAGAAGATGACCGCCAAGGTGATCGACGGCAAGAAGCTCGTGTTCGTCTCCATCCTGCGCGCCGGCACCGGCATCCTGGACGGCATGCTGAGCGTGGTGCCCGGCGCGCGCGTGGGCCACATCGGCCTGTACCGGGACCCGAAGACGCTGACGGCGGTCGAGTACTACTTCAAGATGCCGCAGCACATGCAGGACCGCGACGTGATCGTGGTGGACCCGATGCTGGCGACCGGCAATTCGGCCATTGCGGCGGTGGAGCGCATCAAGGAACTCAGCCCCAAGTCGATCAAGTTCGTGTGCCTGCTGACCTGCCCGGAAGGCATCAAGGCCCTGCAGGCCGCACACCCCGACGTGCCGATCTTCACCGCGGCCATCGACCGCCAGCTGAACGACCACGGCTACATCCTGCCGGGCCTGGGCGATGCGGGCGACCGCATCTTCGGCACCAAGTAACGCGCCTTCGTTCTCCGCTCATGAGCCAATCCTCCTTCGCGCGGCGCGCGGCCGCGGGCGCCGCGCTTTGCCTGGCCTGCGCCATCGCCGCAGCCGCCCCCTTCACCCCCGCCACCGACGACGAGGTGGTCGAGCGGCTGCCGGGCAGCACCAGCGATCCGTCGGTGCGGCGGGTCGATTCGCTGCGCAAGCAACTCGCCGCGCGCCCCAACGACAATGCGCTGCGCCTGGAGATCGCGCGGCGATACTTCGACATGGCGATGGCCCAGGGCGACCCGCGCTACGTGGGTTATGCCTCGGCCGCGATCGGCCCGCTGGCCACCGCCGCTGCCAATGACGCCGGCTACTGGCTGGTGCGCGGCCAGATCCAGCAGTACAGCCACGACTTCGCCGGCGCGCTGCAAAGCCTCGCCAAGGCCGGCGAGCTGGACCCGAAGTCCCCCGAACCCGTCTCCTGGCGGGCCGCCATCCACATGGTGCAGGCGCGCTACCCGGAGGCGCTGTCCGAATGCACGCGGCTGGTGCCGCTGGCCCACCCGCTGCATGCGCAAGGCTGCACGGCTTACGTGCAGGCCAGCACGGGCCACCTGGCCGAGGCCTATGGCGCGCTCGCGAAGGAACTCGCCGCCGCCGGCGACGCCGACCCGGGCCTTGTGCTCTGGATCCAGACCCGCCTGGCCGAAATGGCGATCCGCCTGCAGCGGCCCGGCGATGCGCAGGCGCATTTCAACGAGGCGCTCAAACTCGGCGTGACGGACCAGTTCCTGCTGGGGGCCTACGCCGACTTCCTGCTGCAGCAGAAGCGCCCCGACGAGGTGGTGAAGCTGCTGGCCGACTGGGAACGCTCTGACATTTTGCTGCTGCGCCTGGCATTGGCCGGCAAGGCGCTGAACGATCCGCGCGGCAGTAACTGGGCGCTGCAATTGCGCGACCGCTTCGCCGCCGCCGCGCAGCGTGGCGACCGGCTGCACGAGCAGGAGGCGGCGCGCTTCGAACTCGACGTCGAGAACAAGCCGACCAAGGCGCTGGAGCTGGCGGCGCGCAACTACCAGGCGCAGAAGGAGCCGCGCGACGCGGAGATCCTGATGCGCACGGCCCTGGCCGCCGGCCAGGCCGCGGCGGCCCAGCCCGCGCTGGACTGGCTGCGCGCCTCGCACTATGAAGACCCGGCCCTCGTGGCCCTGGCCGTGCAATTGGCCGCGAAGGGAGCGACGCGGTGAAGCGCTGGCTCCTCCTTCTCGTCGCCCTCGTCCTGCACGCGGGCGCCTGGGCCCACAAACCCAGCGACAGCTACCTGACGATGCGCGGCACGCCCGGCAGCGACGACATCGCCGTGCGCTGGGATATCGCGCTGCGCGACCTGGACTATGTGCTGGAACTCGATCGCGACGGCAATGGCGCCCTCACCTGGGGCGAGGTGCGCCAGCGCGCGGACGACATCGCCCGCTACGCGACCTCGCACCTGCAACTGGCTAGCGGCGACAGGGCCTGCCAGTGGCAAACCACCGCGCCGATGATGCTGGACAAGCACAGCGATGGCACCTACGCCGTGCTGGCGCTCTCCGCCAGGTGCGAGAGCCTGGACAGGGGCCTGAAAGCGAAATATTCGCTGTTGTTCGACGTGGACCCCTCCCATCGCGGCCTGGTCCAATGGATTTCGCCGGGCAGCGCCACCTCGCAGGCGCTGGTGTTCGGCACCGAATCGGCCGAGCAGTCGCTCGCCATGGCCTCGCGCGGCGTCTGGGAGACCCTGCGCCAGTACGTGGTGGAGGGCACCTGGCACATCTGGATCGGCTACGACCACATCCTGTTCCTGCTGTCGCTGCTGCTGCCCGCGGTGCTGGTGCGGCGCGGCGACCATTGGGAGCCCGCGCCCAGCCTGAAGGCCTCGCTGCTCGAGGTGCTCAAGGTGGTCACGGCCTTCACGCTGGCGCACTCCATCACGCTGAGCCTGGCGGCGCTGCAGGTCATCAGCCTGCCATCCCGCCTGGTGGAATCGACCATCGCCTTGTCGGTGGTGGTCGCTGCGCTGAACAACCTGCGCGGCACCATCGAGAAACGCCGCTGGGTGATGGCCTTCGTGTTCGGGCTCATCCATGGATTCGGCTTCGCGTCGGTGCTGGCCGACCTCGGCCTGCCGCAGGACGCCCTGGTGCTGGCGCTGGTGGGCTTCAACGTCGGCGTGGAGCTGGGCCAGCTGGCCATCGTGGTGGCGTTCGTGCCGGTCGCTTTCTGGCTGCGCACCACCAGCTTCTATCGGCGCGGTGTACTCACGGCCGGCTCGATCCTGGTGGCGCTGATTGCAGCCTATTGGTTCATCCAGCGGGCGTTCGACATCCAGGGGCCGTTCTGAGCGCGACCACAGCTTGACCTGCATCAAGCACTGCGCCCCACAGCCGCCGCGTCGAGCGCCATAATTCCACCGCCTTTCGTATCCGCGCCAATCGTAAGGCGCCTCCCTGAGTCGGGTCACTTGAGTTGGGAAAGAAGCTCATGCAAGAAGTACAGGACAAGCTCGACGTGTGGGTCAGGCTCTTCCAGCTGTGCGAGGAAATGCAGCTGCGCCTGAATGCGGCCCAGATGCCCGATAGTGGCATCGACCCGCTGCCCATCGAAGCCGAATTGCGGACCTTGAAAACCATCACCAACGACGCCTTCCGCGGCGCCACGGCGGCCTTGCACCGGAGGTCGGGGGACCCGCCGATGCCATAGGCAGGCATGGCCGGCGGCATGGCCCAAAATGCGGCCATGCTCGACCTCCTCATCACCAACGCCACCCTGCCCGACGGCCGCAGCGGGTTGTCCGTCGCCGTGCAGGGCGGACGCATCGTCGAAGTCACGCCAGGCCTCGCCGCCCCCGCTGCCGAGACCGTCGACGCCGGCGGCCAGCTGCTCAGCCCGCCGTTCTGCGACCCGCACTTCCACATGGACGCCACGCTCAGCCAGGGCCTGCCGCGCGTCAACGAAAGCGGCACGCTGCTGGAGGGCATCGCGGTCTGGGGCGAACTCAAGCCCACGCTCACCGCCGACGCGCTGATTGAACGCGCCCTCGCCTACTGCGACTGGGCGGTGGCCAGGGGCCTGCTGGCCATCCGCAGCCACGTGGACACCAGTGACCCCGGCCTGTTGCCGGTGCAGGCGCTGCTGGAGGTGAAGAAGCGCGTCGCACCCTACATCGACCTGCAGCTGGTGGCGTTCCCCCAGGACGGCGTGCTGCGCACGCCAGGCGGCGTGGACAGCCTCAAGCGCGCGCTGGGCATGGGCGTGGACATCGTCGGCGGCATCCCGCATTTCGAGCGCACCATGGCCGAGGGCGCCGCCAGCGTCAGGCTGCTGTGCGAGATCGCGGCGCAGCAGGGCAAGCTGGTGGACATGCATTGCGACGAAACCGACGACCCGATGTCGCGCCACATCGAGACGCTGGCCTTCGAGGCCCAGCGCCTGGGCCTGCAAGGCCGCGTGAACGGCTCGCACTGCACCTCGATGCACAGCATGGACAACTACTACGTCAGCAAGCTGCTGCCGCTGATCGCCGAGTCGGGCGTGAGCGTCGTCGCCAACCCGCTGATCAACATCACCCTGCAGGGCCGCCACGACACCTACCCCAAGCGGCGTGGCATGACCCGCGTGCCCGAGCTGTTGGCGGCCGGCGTCAACGTCGCCTTCGGCCACGACTGCGTGATGGACCCCTGGTACGGCATGGGCTCGGGCGACATGCTGGAGGTGGCGCACATGGGCCTGCACGTGGCACAGATGACGGGCCGGCAAGGCATCCTTGCGTGCTTCGACGCGGTGACGACGAATGCCGCGAAGGTGATGCACCTGCCCGGCTACGGGCTCGCCCCGGGCTGCGATGCCAGCTTCGTGCTACTGCAGGCACGCGATGCGGTCGAGGCGATCCGGCTGCGGGCGACCCGGTTGAAGGTGTGGAAGAAGGGCAAACTGCTGGCCGAGAGCGCGCCGGCGGCGAGCAAGCTGCACCTGCCGGGGCGCGGGGTCGAAACCTCTTTCACACGGGGCTCGTGAATGTTCATCGGTCACTTTGGCGTGGGCTTCGCGGCCAAGCGCCTCGCGCCGCGCGTTTCCCTCGGCACCGCGTTTCTCGCGGCGCAGTTTCTCGACCTGCTCTGGCCCACCCTGCTGCTGCTGGGCCTCGAAACCGTCCGCATCGCGCCCGGCGCCACGGCCGTCACGCCGCTGGTCTTCGACCACTACCCGATCTCGCACAGCCTGCTGGCGGTGATCGGCTGGGGGCTGGCGCTCGGCGTCGCCTATGCGCTGGCCACGAAGAACGTGCACGGCGCATGGGTCGTGGGCGCCCTGGTGGTCAGCCACTGGCTGCTCGACGCTATCGTGCACGTGCCCGACCTGCCGCTGGCACCCGGCGGCGAAACGATGATCGGGCTGGGTCTGTGGCAGTCCCGGGCCGCGACGCTGGCCGTGGAGATCCCGATCTTCGCGGCGGGCGTCTGGCTGTACGCGAGGTCGACGCGAGCCAGGGACAAGGTGGGCAGTTACGGCCTCGTCGGCCTCGTCGCCTTCCTGGCGCTGGTCCATGTGGGCAACCTCTTCGGCGACCCTCCGCCGACCGTCACGGCAATCGCCTGGGTCGGGCAGGCGCAGTGGTTGCTGGTGGCCTGGGGGTACTGGGTTGACGCGCATCGTGACGCGTCCCGTGCCGGGGCTGTCCAGAACGCCGCGGCCTGACGGCGCGTCCGCGCGGCGCGGGTAGAAGCCTCACCTTCCTTCCCCAGCGCAATCCCGCACGCCCATCCATGTGCCTGCTGGCACATCCCCGGAAATCGGCGTATCATGGTAAGTATTCAATTACTTACCTATGCGCGACCCCAGCCTTACCGCCCTTCAAACCCGGCTCCCCACCGAAGAACGCCAGGCGGGGATCGCCGCCGCGGCATTGCAGCTGGCTCGGGACATCAGCCCGGCGCTGATCACCACCAGCGACATCGCCGCGGCGATCGGCGTCACACAGGGGGCGGTGTTCAAGCACTTTCCGACCAAGGACGCGATCTGGCTGGCCGCGATGAAATGGGTGCGGGAACAACTGCTGGTGGCGCTCGAAGAAGCGGCCCGGGCGGAACCGGCGGCCCTCCAGGCACTGGCAGCCGTGTACCGCGCGCACGTCGGGTTCGTGATCGCCCATCCCGGCGTGCCCCGCATCATCTTCCACGAGCTCCAGCAGCCCGCCGACACCCCTGCCAAGCAGGAAGTGCGGGCCTTGCTGCAGGCTTATCGCAAGTTGCTGCTGCGGCTGTTCGCCGCGGCCGCCCAGCAGGGCCAGGTGCCCGCCGGGCTGGACCATGAGGCGGCCTCGACGCTCTTCGTCGGCAGCGTCCAGGGACTCGTCATGCAGTCGATGGTGACCGGCAAGCCGGCTGCGATGAAGGCACAAGCCGACGCGGTGTTCGCCGTCTTCCTGCGCGGTATCCGCGAGACATCATGAAACTTCCGCAAAACTGGTCACGGCGCCTGGGCCTGGGTCTCCTCGGCGTGTTGTTGATCGTCGCGCTGGCCTATGTCGCCATGCGTTCCGGCCCGCTGGCACCTGTTCGCGTGACGGTGACCAAGGCAACCGAGGGAACCCTCGCACCGTCGCTGTTCGGCATCGGCACGGTCGAAGCGCGCCGCTCCTACCTGATCGGGCCGACCGTTGCGGGCCGGGTGCGCAAGGTCGCGGTCGACGTTGGCGACACCGTCAAGGCCGGCCAATTGCTGGCCGAAATGGACCCGGTCGACCTGGACGAGCGCGCCGCGGCGCTGGACGCCTCCATTGCACGCGCCGGCAGCGCCATCTCCGCGACGCAAGCGCAGCGCAAGGACGCCCTGGCCAGGAAGGAACTGGCCGCCATCAATGCGCGCCGGTATGTCGACCTAGGTGCGCAGAACTTCATCAGCGCCAGCGCCGTCGAGGCCAAGCTGCAGGAACAGACATCGGCCGAGGCAGCGGTCAGCGGCGCCGACGCAAACCTGGCCGGGGCGCGCCAGGACCTGCAGCGCCTCGCAGCCGAGCGCGCGGGCCTGAAGCAGCAGCGGGACAACGTTCGCCTGCTGGCGCCTGCCGACGGCCTGGTCACCAGCCGGGATGCCGAGATGGGCTCCACGGTGGTGGCGGGCCAGGCCGTGATGCGGCTGATCGAGCCCACGTCGCTTTGGGTCCGCGTGCGGCTCGACCAGGGACGCTCGACCGGCCTGGCCGCCGGGCTGCCTGCGTCCATCGTGCTGCGCTCGAACCCTGCAACACCCTTGACCGGCAAGGTGGTTCGCGTGGAAGCCACGAGCGACAGCGTCACCGAAGAGAGGGTGGCGCTGGTGTCGTTCGACACCTTGCCGGCCGGCATCTCCACGGGCGAACTGGCCGAGGTCACGCTGGCGCTGCCCGCCATGGCCCCCACGCTGCTGCTGCCCAATGCGAGCATCCAACGCCAGGGCGACCAGGCCGGCGTGTGGCGGGTCGACGGCGGCAAGCTGCGCTTCGCACCCGTGCGCCTCGGGCGGGCGAGCCTCGACGGCCAGGTGCAGATCCTCGACGGCGTGAAGGCCGGCGACGAGGTGGTGGTCTACAGCGAGAAGGAACTGGCGGCGGCCAGCCGCATCCAGGTCGCGGCGACGATCGCAGGCCGAACCCAATGATCAGCCTGGCCGGCCGCGACATCCTGCACTCCTGGGGCAAATTCGTTCTCACGGGACTCGGCCTGGGCTTGCTGATCGGCGTCACGCTGACGATGGCCGGCGTCTACCGCGGCATGGTGGACGACGCCCGTGCGCTGCTCGACAACAGCGGCGCCGACCTGTGGGTCGTGCAGCAGGACACACAGGGGCCTTATGCGGAAGCGTCGAGCCTGCGCGACGACGTGGTCCGCAGCGTGCTCGGCCTGCCCGGCGTGGCGCGCGCCGCGAACGTCACCTACCTCACCATGCAGGTGAGCCGAGGCACCTCGGAGGTACGCGCGATGGTCGTCGGCTTCGAGCCCGGACAGCCCGGCGAGCCCGGCTACCTGGTGGCCGGCCGCCACGTCACGCGCAGCCACTACGAAGCCGTGGCCGACGTGCGCACCGGGTTCCAGCTCGGCGACCGCATCCGCATCAGGCGCCACGACTACACGGTGGTGGGGCTCACGCGGCGCATGGTGTCGTCCGGCGGTGACCCGATGGTCTTCATTCCGCTCAAGGATGCGCAGGAAGCGCAGTTCCTGAAGGACAACGACGCCATCCTGAACGACCGCGCCCGCACCGCGGCCAATCCCGCGCTCAACCGCCCCGGCGTGCCCGGGCTGCTGGAAGCCATCCAGGCCTCGCAGGCCAGCAACCGCAATGTCAACACCGTGCTGGTGCAGGTGCAGGCCGGCGCGTCGGCCGAGTCGGTGGCCGATCCGATCCGGCGCTGGAAACACCTCGAAGCGTTCACCCGCGCCCAGATGGAAGAAATCCTGGTGGCCAAGCTGATCGCCACCTCGGCCAGGCAGATCGCGATGTTCCTGGTCATCCTGGCCGTCGTCAGCGCGGCCATCGTGGCTTTCATCATCTACACCATGACGCTCGGCAAGATCCGCGAGATCGCCGTGCTCAAGCTCATCGGAACGCGCAACCGCACGATCGCCGGCATGATCCTGCAGCAGGCCCTGGGGCTCGGCCTGATCGGTTTCATCATCGGCAAGTTGTCCGCGACCGTTTGGGCGCCGATCTTCCCGAAGTACGTGCTGCTGGAGTCCGGCGACGCCGCGCGCGGGCTGGTCGCGGTGATGGTCATCTGCGCCCTGGCCAGCACGCTGGCGATCCGCGCCGCACTGAAGGTCGATCCGGCCGCGGCGATCGGTGGATGAAGTGACCGGACCCGGCATCCGCATCGAGGGCCTGCGCAAACGCTACGGCGAAGGCGACACCGCAGTCGACGCGCTGAAGGACGTCAACATGGTCGTGGCGCCCGGCGAGGTGGTGGGCCTGATCGGCCCCTCGGGCTCGGGCAAGAGCACCCTGCTCAAGTGCCTGGGCGCGGTCATCGAGCCGACGGGCGGGCGCATGACCCTGGGCGGGGAAGTCATCTACGACGACGGCTGGAAGATCCCGGACCTGCGCTCGCTGCGGCGCGACAGCATCGGCTTCGTGTTCCAGGCGCCCTACCTGATCCCCTTCCTCGACGTCACCGACAACGTCGCGTTGTTGCCGATGCTCGCCGGGCGCCCCAACAGCGAATCGCGGGCGCGCTCGCTCGAGCTGCTGAACGCCCTGGACGTCGGGCACCGGGCCAAGGCGCAGCCTTCCGAGCTTTCCGGCGGCGAGCAGCAGCGCGTGTCGATTGCACGCGCCCTGGCCAACAAGCCGCCGGTGATCCTGGCGGACGAGCCGACGGCGCCGCTGGACAGCGAGCGTGCGCTGGCCGTGATGCGCATCCTCCACCAGATGGCGACGCAGTACCACACGGCCATCATCGTCGTGACCCATGACGAGAAGATCATCCCGACGTTCAAGCGGATTTATCACATCCGTGACGGGCGCACCGAAGAAGAGGCCGGGCAAGGGCTGAGCCTCTAGCCGGGCGGTGCGGGCTGTCAGGCGCGGCAGCGGGGACGAGCCGCGTTCGCGCTACTTCGCCGGGGCCTTCTTCTCCAGATCCGGCCTCATTGCCTTCATCTTCTCCTGGAGTGCCGCGAACGGGCCGTACTTGTGCTGGTCGGCGGGAGCACCGGTCACATAGGGCGGGAAGGCCGCATCCACGGGCTTGTTCCAGCGCGCCGGAAAGTCGCGGTCCAGGTTGGCCTTGACGGGTCGCGGATGGCTCAGGACGAAGGCCGCCACGTCATACGCCTGCTCGTCCGTGAGCTGCGGCTGCTGGTGAGTCGTGCCCATCGGCATGTTGTTCTTGACGAACGCGGAGGCGACCAGCAAGCGGTTCATGCCTGCGCCGTTGTTGAACGAATCCTTGCCCCACAGTGCCGGGAAGGTGTAGCCCGTGGCGGTGCCGGGCTTGCCCGCTCGCACGCCCGCACCCTCCGGTCCGTGGCAGGCGACGCACTTCTCCACGTACACTTTCTCCCCGGCCGCGATGTCGGCACGACGGTCCGGCGCCTTGAACGCCGGCAGGCCCTGCCCTTGCACGCGCGCGCCCACGGGCACGCCGCGCGACAGGAAATGCATGTAGGTGACGTACGCCTTCATCTCGCGGCTGTCCAGCGGCAGCTTCCTGCCCGACATGCTGCGCTCCATGCACCCATTGACGCGTTCTTCCAGCGTGCTGACTTCGTCCTCGCGCCCGCGGTACTGGGGGAAAGTGGAATGGGCGCCCACCCACGGAATGGCGAACGCCTTCGTCGCGCTCACTTCGTGGCACGACGCGCACGCCAGGTTGTTGCCGGCATAGCGCATGCGCGTGTTCTTCACCTCCGGGCCGATGTACGCGAAGGTGCGGTCCGTCAACTCCTTGCCGTAACGCACCAGCTTGCCGTAGGCGTCGTCGGGCAGCTTGCCCACGTCGTAGGCATCCGCGGAACGCACTGCCGGCCCCACTGCATCCGCCGGCGCCGTCTGGGCCATGGCGGCCGATGAGGCAATGAGCAAGGCGACAGGCAACAGACGGGCGGACATGGCGACTCCTTGAAGCGATCACTTTTCATGTTCGCCCTTTCGGCCGGGAATTTCTTGAGCCTCCTCAACATCCGGTTGAATGCGCATGAAGCGCGCGCCGGATCTTGCGGCGCAAGCTCAGCAACTGGCACACACCTCACTCCGGTCACGGCTCGGCCGGTATCGACTGAGCGCTGGCTTACTTTTCGCGAGGCAGCACGGTGAGAACGCGCACGACGAAAGCGTGCAGTTCCACCATGTAGTTGCGCAGGAACTCGGCCGTGCTTTCGTTGGTCACCCGCCCGTCCTCGGTGATCAGGCCTGGCTTGTACTGGATGTACGCCTCCGGCGCGTTCATCTGCGGTGAATTGCAGAAGCTCAGCACGCTGCGCAAACTCTGCTGTGCGACGGCCGTCCCGATCGCGCCCGGCGAGGTGCCGATGACGGCCGAGGGCTTGCGCGTGAAGGAGTTCTCGCCCCATGGGCGGCTTGCCCAGTCGATGGCATTCTTGAGCCCGCCGGGAATCGAGCGGTTGTATTCGGGCGTGACGAAGAGGATGCCGTCGACTTCCGCGATCGCCTTCTTGAACGCCCGCGCCACCGGCGGAAAGTCGGCGTCGTAGTCGTAGCTGTAGAGCGGCAAGTCTTTGAACGGGATTTCCGTCATGGCCAATCCGGGCGGCGCCAGGTGCACCAGCGCATTGGCCAATTGACGGTTGATGGAACCCTTGGCAAGGCTGCCAATGAGATAACCGACCTTGAACGTTTGCATGTGATTCCCTTCAGGCAGTGTGTTCGCCCATTGTGGACAAATCATCGTGCGTTGGGGGGAATCGCACTGTCAATGACACCATCATTCGGCGCTTCGCGTCACTGCTGAGCTTCAGCTCGGCTCAGCGCACTGCAGCCGGGCTGAAGCCGGCCTCTGCCCAGGCGGTAGCGCTGCGCCTGTCGAGCCTGAACGAGGGCGCTACGCGCACCTGCGCCAAGAGCGACCCGGAAGAATCAAGCGCCCGCAGCATCGCAGACGGGTGGTCCTCATCCGGCTCGATGTCCAGCGAGACGGTGACGCGCTCGCCCCGGTGGTCTATCTCGATTTGCCGGTGCAGCGTCGCATGCAACTGCTGCTCGTGCCGACGCACGAACTCGGACGCTGTCTTCACCAGTGTGTTGAACGCAGATGAATCGAGTGGCTTGGGGTTCTTCTTGTCGCGCCCCATGGTCCAAGGTCCGACCAGTGCCGGCTCGGCTCGCCCGTCCGGGGTCATGGCCACGGCCCAGCCGTCGTCGTCATCGTTCTTGATGACGCGCGCCGTCCAGCCGTTGTCGCGCCAGAGGCGTGCTTCCGTGATTCTTTCCTGGGTGTCATCGAATTCGGTCATGCGCCGATTGTCGGCGAAGGCCCGCGCCTTTCCCGCAATCTGCCCATGCTCGCAACTCCTTGATGTCCGACGTAACTTATGACAACATGCGGCACATCGTAAGCGCGAATGTCCATTGGCGCATGCTGGCCGGGCCATCACAAGAGGCGGGTATCACCTATGGAAGAGATCAGCGAAACACGCGCGGCCATTGCCAACCGGCTTTTCTTCCGGCTGTACCAATGCGCCAACATGCTGCATAAAACGGGAACCCGGGCCATCGAGGAAGAGGGCCTCACCACCCAGCAGTGGGCGGTGCTGGGCGCCCTTTCCCGGCCCCAGGCCGGCGGCGCCATGAAGCTGGGCGAGCTCGCCCGCTACCTGATGGTCAGCCGCCAGAACCTCGCGGGCGTCATCGGGCGGCTCGAGCGCGATGGCCGCGTGGAGAGCAAGCCCGATCCGCAGGATGGGCGCTCACGCCTCATCCACATGACCGCCAGCGGCCGCCAGGTCTGGCAGCGCAAGGCGCTGCCCAAGATCCGCGGCTACTACGAGCAGGCTCTCGAAGGCTTCTCGGTCAACGACATGGTCCACACCGTCCACTACCTGCTCAAGATGCTGGACAACATGCAGAAGATCGACACGCCGGACGAAGAACAGGTGGAGTAAGGAGGCAATGGATCCCGGGTCAACCCCGGGATGACAGCCGCTGTTACTTGCCCGTCTTCGCGAACTCGGCGGACTGCTCCTTCACCACCTTGTCCACCTCGTCGGTGTAGGCGGCAACCCAGTCGGACTGCGGCACCCACTTCGTGCCGTCCCACATGTCGATGCGGGTCTTGCCGCCGCCGCCGTGGTCCTTGGCCGTGACCGTCACCGGGGCGATGAAGCCGTTGGCGTCGAAGCCGCGCAGGCTTTCCAGGCCGGCCTTGATCTTCGTGGGCGTCAGGGGCCACTTGTCCTTGCGGATCGCCTGCTTCACGCCTTCGAACATCACGGAATACATCGCCAGCCCCGTGTTGTAGTAGATGTCGTCCATGTTCTTCACGTCGCCGGCGCCCTTGCCCGCGCCGTAGACCTCCTTGGCGATCTGCTGCATCAGCGGGTGGTCCTTGCCGCCGACCACGTTGGTGCCGCGCTTGAGGCCCTTGGCTTCGGCCGGGCCGATGTTGTTGATGTCCACTTCGTTGAGCCAGTTCACGACGATCAGCTTGTCCATCGGGATGCCATTGCGCTTCATTTCCTTGGCCGCCACGACGTGCATGGCCGAGAGGTTCCAGCTGATCATGTGGTCCGGGTCGAAGCGGCGGATCTGCGTCCACACCGCCGCCTGGTCACGCCCGGGCATCGGGTTGGGGAACAGGCCGAGCTCGAAGCCTTCCTTCGCCGCCAGCGTCTTGAGCACCGGGATGGGCTCCTGGCCGAAGGCGTAGTCCGGGTAGATGAAGCCGATCTTCACGCCCTTCAGGTTGCCCTTGTGCAGCGTCTTGATGTAGGCAATGTCATTGGCCACCTGGCCCCAGTACGTCGGGCCGATCGGGAAGATCCACTTGAACACGTCGCCGTCCACGGCGTCGCCGCGGCCCACGAACGACTGCAGCAGGATGTTGCCGTCGGCCATCATGCGCGGCAGCACGGCGCGCGAGACCGGCGTGGACAGCATGTCGAACATCATCACGCCTTCGCGCTTGAGCTTCTCGTAGCACTCGATGCCGCGCTGCGGCTCGTTGCCGTGGTCCTGCACCACGATCTCGATGGGGTGGCCCTCCAGGCCGCCCTTGGCGTTCAGCAGGGTCGCATAGTCCTTGGCCGCCTGCACGATCTGCGGGGTGACGAAGGTATAGGCCTTGCTCAGGTCGTAGCACAGGCCGAACTTGATGTTCTGGGCCTGCGCCGCCCCGCCGGCGACCAGCAGGGCCAGGCCGGCCAGCATCGATAACGCTCTTTTCTTCATGGCATGACTCCTCGCGTACGGTGGGTGGCTGCTTCGGACGCCAAGTACGCGCGCTGTCCGAAGCGGGGGAACTGGTGGCTTCAACTCAGCCAGCGCTTGCGCCGGCTGTAATGCTTGATGGCGCTGAAATCCTTGCCTTCCTGGCCGCCCAGGTAGAACTCCTGGATGTCCGGGTTGCGCTTCATGGCTTCGGCGCTGTCGTGCATCACGATGCGGCCGTTCTCCATCAGGTAGCCGTGCGACACCACCTCCAGGGCGGCGATGGCGTTCTGCTCGACCAGCAGCACCGAGAGGCCCTCCTCGCGATTGATGCGCTGGACGATGTCGAAGATCTCTGCCACGAGGAAAGGCGCGAGGCCCAGGCTCGGCTCGTCGAGCATGAGCAGCTTCGGCTGCGTCATCAGCGCGCGCCCGATCGCGAGCATCTGCTGCTCGCCCCCGGACAGGAAGCCCGACTGCGCGGCGCAGCGCTCGCCCAGGCGCGGGAAATACGCGTACACGCGGTCCCGCCGGCGCGCGACTTCGGACATGCTGCAGCCGGTGACGGCGGAAGCGGCCAGCAGGTTCTCGTCGGGCGTCAGGTGCTCGAACACGCGCCGGCCCTCCAGCACCTGCACGATGCCGCGCCGGACGCGCTGTTGCGGCATCAGTCGGTCGATGTCGGCGCCTTCGAAGCGCAGTTCGCCGCGGGTGATCTCGCCGCGCTCGGGCTTGAGCAGCCCGCTGATCGCCTTGAGCGTCGTGCTCTTGCCGGCGCCGTTGGCGCCCAGCAGCGCCACCATGCCGCCCCTGGGCACGGCGATGGACACGCCCTTGATGGCGAGCGCGACCTGGTCGTAGATCACCTCCACGTTGTTCAGCGTGAGAATGTCGCCGGACGGCGCCGGAACTTGCGTCATGGCGTCACTTCCTCGCGTAGCCGAAGGGCCAGACCATCAGGTAGTTGCGCACGTTGCCGTACAGCTTGCCCAGGCCCATGGGCTCGATCAGCAGCACGACGATGATCGCCGCGCCGTACACCATGTTAGGGATGTGCGCGAGCGCCTCGACACCGATGTCCATGCCCAGCGCCCTGGCGCCCCAGGCGATGAGCGTGTTCATCTGCCCGGGCAACAACAGGATGAACGCGGTGCCGAAGAAGCTGCCGATGATGCTGCCCAGGCCGCCGACGATCACCATCGCAAGCAGCTCGATCGACACGTTCACCGCGAACTGCTCGGGCGTCACCGCCTTGTAGAAACCAAAGACCAGCATGGCGCCGCTCACGCCGCCGATGAAGGCCGAGGCCGCAAACGCGACCAGCTTGTAATAGAAGCTCTGGACGCCGATGACGGCGGCGGCGTAGTCCTTCTCGCGCACCGCCACCAGTGCCCGCCCCAGTGCGCTGCGCCGCAGGTTCAACATGAACAGGGCGACCAGGACCGTCCAGCCGAGCACCACGTAATAAGTGCCCGCCTCGGAGGTGATCGCCTGCCCGAGCAGTTTCATCGGCGGCGCCTGCAGCGTGGCCGAAACGCCGCCGCTGATGGCGGGCACGTGCGAGATGACCCAGTCCATCACGAACTGCAGCGCCAGCGTGGACAGGGCGAGGTACAGCCCCTTGACGCGCAGCGCGGCGAACGCGAAGACGACGCCCACCACCGTGGCGGTGAGCCCCCCGAGGACGACCGCGATTTCCCAGGGCACGCCGTGGCGCGTCGCGTGCACGGATGCGTAGGCGCCGATGGCCATGATCGCCGCGTAGCCGAAGTGGAACTGCCCTGCCCACCCGAGGATGAGGTTGAGCCCGAGCACCGCGCCGGTCCAGATCAGCCAGGGGCGGATGTAGCTCGTGAGCGCGAGCGAGCTGAAGATCCAGGGCGCGGCCAGCGCGATGGCGAACACCACGAACATCGCGTTGCGCTCGAAGGGAATCGGGAACAGCGACCGGTCGGCCCGGTAGTTGGTGTGGAAGATGCCTGCGCGCCGGTAGAACATCGCTATATCCTTTCGATGTCGTGCCGGCCGAACAGGCCGTGCGGTCGGACCATGATGGTCAGGATCAGCATGGCCGCCACGACGAGGTCGCGTGTGCCGCCGCCGAGCAGCGGGTCGAGATAGCCCGAGGCGACGTTTTCGAGGATGCCCAGCAGCAGGCCCGCGAGGATCGCGCCGCCGATGCTGTCCAGCCCGCCGAGCACGCCCACGGTGATGCCCTTGAGCAGGAGCAGCGACAGCGACTGGTCCACCGTCTGCACCGATCCCCACAGCACCCCCGCCGTGGTGGCCGCGACCGCCGACAGGGCCCACGACAGCGCCACCCCGCGCTCGACCGAGATGCCCACCGACCACGAGGCGGTGTAGTCGTCCGCGATCGCGCGCAGCACCACGCCCATCCGTGTGCGGAAGAAGAAGATGAAAACACCGAACAGCACCATGGTCACCACCGCGCCGATGGCGTAGGCGCGGTTCACGAGCAGCGGCCCGAGGAACAACGGCGAGTCGCTGATGCCCAGCGGCATGTTGCGCCCGCTGCCGCCCCATACAGTGAGGGCCGTGGCGCGCAGGAAGATGTCGATGCCCAGCGTCATCATCAGGATCATCACGATCGGCCGGCCCGCCAGCCGCCGCAGCGCGATGCGCTCGATGGCCATGCCGATGACGAACATCGAGGCGATCGCCAGCGGAATGGCGGCCCAGATCGAGATGCCGAGCTTCCCCGCGAATGCGAGCACGAGGTAGGGGCCGAGCATGGTCAGCGCGCCCTGCGCCAGGTTGGGCACCGACGAGGACTTGTAGATCAGCACGATGCCCATCGCAACCAGTGAGTACATCAGGCCGGCGAGCCCGCCGTTCACCGCCAGTTCGAGGAAGTACATGATGTCCATGGTTCAGATTCCCGTCACTGCCAGTTCGCGCTCGGTGGTGCCCACCTCGCCGTTTTCGTACACGACCTGCGCCTTCACCACGACGCTCGGCTTGCCCCCATAGATCGCGTCGATGATGGGGGCGTAGCGCTCTTCCACGACGTTGCGCCGCAGCTTGCGGGTGCGCGTGATCTCGCCGTCGTCGGCGTCGAACTCCTTGTGCAGGCTCACGAAGTGCTTCAGCCGCAGGCCCTCGGGCAGCGTGGCGTTCACGCGCTGCACGGCCTTGCCCAGCAGCTCGATCACCTCGGGCTGTTGCGACAGGTCGGCGTACGACATGTACGAGATGCCGCGCGTCTCGCACCAATGGCCCACCGTCTCCTTGTCGATGCAGATCATGGCCGACAGCGTGCCGCGGTCCTTGCCGAGCACGGCGACGTCCTTGATGAACGGGCTGAATTTCAGGCGGTTCTCGATGTAGTTGGGGATGTAGCGCTCGCCCTTGGCGGTGTAGACCACTTCGGACAGGCGCCCGAGCACGACGAGGTGCCCGTCCGGCTCCACGTAGCCGGCATCGCCGGTGCGCAGCCAGCCGTCCTCGAGCGTCTCGCGGGTGGCCGCCTCGTTCTGGAAGTAGCCGCCGAACACGCTGCCGGAGCGGACCATGATCTCGCCGGCGTCGCTGATCTTGACCTCCACGCCCGGCAGCGGCCGCCCCACGGTGTGCAGCTGGACCTCGTCCGGAGACTGCATGGCGTTGTAGGCGCTGCTCTCGGTCTGGCCGTAGAGCTGGCGCAACCTCAGGCCGAGCGCCCGGTAGAACACGAACGTGTCCTCGCCGATGGCCTCGCCGCCGGTGAACGCATGGCGCAGGCGGGTGAGCCCGAGCTGGTCCTTGATCGGCCCCATCACCAGGAACTCGCCGAACGGGCGCATCAATTTCTGCGCCGTGGTCGGCTGCTTGCCCTCGAGCTTGCGCCGCTCCGCCGCCAGCGCCGAGTCCATGAAGACGTCATACAGCAACCGCTTCAGGCGCGTGGAATCCTCCATCCGCACATGCACCGTGGTGAGCATGTTGTCCCAGCTGCGCGGCGCCGCCAGGTAGAACGTGGGCGCGATCTCGCGCAGGTCGTGCAGCACTGTCTCCTGCCGCTCGGGCACGTTGATCGTGAAGCGCAGCGCGATGCCGGCGCCGACGGTGAACGAGAAGTCGCCGATCCATGCCATCGGCAGGTACGCCAGGATCGACTCCCCGAATCCGAAGGCGCCGCTGCGGTAGGCATTGCGCACCCCGGACAGGATGTTGCGGTGGCTGAGCACCACGCCCTTGGGCTTGCCGGTGGTGCCGGACGAGTGGATGAACACCGCGGGGTCGCCCGGCTGCGCGAAACCGAGCAGCGACTCGCGCAGCCCCGGCTCCCGCTGCAGCCGCTCGCGGCCCCGGGCTTCGAGCTGCGCCCACGACACCAGCCCCGGCGCCTGGTAGCGCGCCACGCCGCGCGGGTTGTCGTACACGACGCAGCCGATGTAGGCGCCGCGCTCGCGCAGGTCGAGCGCCTTGTCCACCTGCTCCTGGTCCTCGGCGAACACGAAAGCCACTTCCACCTCGCTGGCGACGTGCAGCACCTCCTGCGGCGTCGCGTCCGGGTACACGGGCATGGCGTAGGCGCCCAGCACGCCCGCGCACAGCATGCCCATGTACAAGCGCGGCCGGTTGTCGCCGAGCACGAGCACGCCCTTGCCCCGCGCGAGGCCCATCTCCTGCAGGCCAGCGGCCACCGACAGCACGGTGTCGGCCATCTGCGCCCAGGTGATCTCCTGCCAGATGCCGCGGTCCTTCTCGCGCATCGCGATGGCATTGGGCACGGCCTGTGCGTTGGCCGCCACGAGGCGCACCAGCGTCGTCTCCGGGTCGAAATTCCAGCGCGCGTCGTCAGGTTGCTGCATGCGCGCCCCCGATGTAGGCCTTGACCACGCGCGGGTCGGCGATGACTTCGCGCGGGATGCCGGTCTGGATCACTTCGCCGTAGCTGAGCACCAGCATGCGGTCGCAGATGCCGGTGATGATGTCCATATGGTGCTCGATGATCAGCACCGTGACGCCGCGCTCGTCCCGCGCGTCCAGGATGAAGCGGGCCATGTAGGCCTTCTCCTCCTGGTTCATGCCGGCCATCGGCTCGTCCAGGATCAGGAAGCTCGGTTGCGCCGCGAGCGCCCGCGCCAGCTCGACGCGCTTCTTGAGGCCCAGGGGCAGCGAGTCCACGTGCTCCTCGCGCACGCTCTCGAGCTGCATGAAGTCGATGATCTCCTCGACGACCTCGCGGTGCCGCATCTCCTCGGGCGCGGCAAACCACGGATAGAGCGCGGTGCGCCAGACGCTCGGGTGCATATGCACGTGGCGCCCCAGCAGGATGTTGTCGAGGACGCTCATGCCGTTGAAGAGCGCGAGGTTCTGGAAGGTGCGGGCCACGCCCTTGCGCGCCACCTTGTGCGGCTGCAACCCGGTGATGTCCTCGCCGTTCAGAACGATGCTGCCCTTTTGCGGCGGGAAGAAGCCCGTGATGGCGTTGGTCATCGTGGTCTTGCCGCTGCCGTTGGGACCGACCAGCCCGAAGATCTCGCCCTTGTCGATGCGCAGGCTCACCCCGGTCACCGCGACCAGGCCGCCGAAGCGGCGCTCCACGTCGCGGCACTCCAGCACCGGCTGTGGCGATGCGCCGCAGGAAGATGGCTGACCGGATTGGATAGGCGCGGTGTCCACTATCTGAGCAACTCCCGTCCGATCAGCATGCGGCGGATCTCCGACGTGCCGCCGCCGATCTCGTACAGCTTGGCGTCGCGCAGCAGCCGGCCCGCGTCGTATTCGTTGGTGTAGCCGTTGCCCGCCCAGGCACTGGATCGCGTCCAGCGCCGAATGCGTGGCAGCCTCCGCCGCGAACAGGGCGACGCTGGCCGCTTCCTTGCGCAGCGATTCACCCCTGTCGGCCCGCGCGGCCATGGTGTCCAGGTACGCGCGCGCCGCGCCGTGCCGCGTGAACATGTCGGCGATCTTGGCCTGGATCAGCTGGAATTCGCCGATGGCCTGCCCGAACTGCTTGCGCTCCACGACGTACGGCAGGACGATGTCCAGCGCCGCCTGCAGGAAGCCCACGCACGCCGAGGCGACGATCAGGCGCTCGTAATCCAGGCCGCGCATCAGCACGCGCACGCCATGGTTGAGCTCGCCCAGGACGTTGGCCGCGGGCACATGGCAGTTCTCGAAGACCAGCTCGCAGGTGCCCGAGCCGCGCATGCCCAGCTTGTCCATCTTCTGCCGGGTGTCGAAGCCGGGACTCTTGCGCTCGACGATGAACGCGGTGATGCCGGCCTTGCCCGCGTCGGGCTCGGTTTTGGCGTACACCACGAACGTGTCCGCGTACCAGCCATTGGTGGTCCAGAGCTTGGTGCCGTTCAGGAGATACCCGTCGCCGTCGCGCGTGGCGCGCAACCTCATCGACACGACGTCCGAGCCCGCGCCCGCCTCGCTCATGGCGAGCGCGCCGACGGCTTCGCCGGAGAGCAGCGCCGGCAGGAACCGGCGCTTCTGCTCATCGGTGCCATGCAGCTGGATCTGGTTGACGCACAGGTTCGAGTGCGCGATATAGGAGACGCCCACCGAACCGGAGACGCGATGGATCTCCTCGGAGATCACCGCATGGGCCTGGTAGCCCAGGCCCGCGCCGCCGAATTCCTCCGGCACCGTCGGGCCGAGGATGCCGAGGTCGCCCATCCTGGGCCACAGCTCCCGGGCGAACCAGTCGTCACGGTCGATGCGGCGCGCCAGCGGCGCGATCTCGCCCACCGCGAAGCGGCGCACGGCGTCGCGCAATTCGTTCAGGTCGGTGGTCTCCGGATATGACAACATGCGAACAAATACTAGGCAGTCCCCCGTTTTGGCGCAAGCGCCTCCGCCTCATGGATTACGCTAGTTGCCAGATCGAGATAGGCAATACCCTGCCTAAATTCAGGCATCGCGCCAGACTGGATCACGCTTCTCCCCGAAGGCGCGGACGCCTTCCTGCCCGTCCCCGGACAGCAGCAATTGGGCAAATGCATTGCGCTCCTGCGCCAGCGCGTCCGCCAGCTCCCGGAACCTCGCGCGGCGCAGCAAAGCCGTGCATGCGCGCACGGCGCCAGGGGCGCGGGCGGCGACGCTTTCCGCCAGGCCGAGGGCTTCGTCCAGCAATTGGCCGGGCGTGACCACCCGGCTGACCAGGCCAGCCTGCAGGGCGCGCTCGGCCCCGATGGGCTCGCCGGTCAGGATCATCTCCGCTGCCAGCGCGGCCGGGATGGCGCGCGGCAGCCGGGTGCAACCGCCGGCGCCGGCCAGCAGGCCCAGGCGGATTTCCGGCAGGCCGAAACGCGCGTTGGAAGAGGCGATCCGCAGGTCGCACGCCAGCGCGAGTTCCAGCCCGCCGCCCAGGGCCAGGCCGTTGACCGCCGCGAGCAGCGGCTTCGCCGTGGTGTTGCGGTGCGTCATGCCGCCGAGCTGCGGGTCGTCCCGGCCGGCCTCGACGTTGGCTCGTATCCAGGGCAGCAGCGTCGGGATGTCCGCCCCGACGCAGAAGGCCCGGTCCCCCGCGCCGGTGAGCACGATGCAGCGGACCCCGTCGTCCCGCTGCAGTTCGCCAGCCACCGGCCCAGGCCCGTGTCGGTCGGCGGGTCGATGGCATTGTGCCGCTGCGGGCGGTCGATGGTGAGCAGGGCGACCCCGGGCCGGGGATATGAGCAGGTGACGGTGGTGCAGGTGACGGTTTCCATGCAATCCATGCTAGCATTTATAAACGGACATGTGACCGGTTATTCCCCCGGTTCAGGAGACAGGATGAGCGCAGCCACCCCCCCGGCGCCTTTCAGTGAAGTGGAGTCCCGGCCCTGGGCCGGGATCGAGGCCCTGCAGCTGCAGCGGCTGCGCGTGCAGCTGGACTACCTGGCCGCGCATTCGGCGTTCTACCAGCGCAAGTTCGCCGCCGCCCGCGTGGAGCCGGCAGCCATCCGCAGCCTGGGCGACCTGCAGCGCATCCCCTTCACCACCAAGCAGGAACTGCGCGACAGCCTCCAGGCCGCGCCACTGCTGGGCCTGCACTGCGCCGCGCCGCAGGGCGACATCGTCCAGGTCCAGGCCTCGTCCGGCACCACCGGCAGCCCCGCCTACGTCGGCCTCACCCGGGCGGACCGGGAGAGCTGGGCCGAGATGACGGCGCGCGGCCTGTACGCCAGCGGTATCCGGCCGGGCGATACGGTGCTGCACGGCTTTTCCATGAGCAAGGGCTTCGTCGGCGGGGTGCCGATCTACCAGGGCATCGAGCGCATCGGCGCGGTGGACATCCCGATCGGCGCGGATGGTGGGGTCGACCGGCTGCTGATCGCGGCGCGCGACGCCCGGCCGCGCTGCATCGTGGGCACGCCCAACTTCCTGCTGTACCTGGCCCAGGTCGCGCCGGAGCTGATCGGCATGAAGGCCGCCGACATCGGTGTCAGGCGCCTTGTCGTCGGCGGCGAGCCCGGCGGCGGCATTCCCGCGATCCGCGAAGGCCTGCAGGCGAACTGGGGCGCCATGTGCTGCGAGGTGATGGGCGGCACCGACCTGGGCTGTGTCTACTGGGCCGAAGCCGAGGACCAGCGCGGCATGTACTTCGTGGCGCCCGACTTCATCCTGGCCGAGCTGATCGACCCCGCCTAGCTCGCAGCCGGTGCCCTGGCGCGAGGGGGCGACCGGCGAGCTGGTGTACAGCGCGCTGGGCCGGCAGGCTTCGCCGGTGCTGCGCTTTCGCTCCGGCGACCATGTCACCGTCACCGCGATGGGCGGCCCGGCGGGCGCACCACGCCGGCCATCCGCTGCTTCGGCCGCACCGACGACATGCTGATCGTGCGCGGCATCAACCTGTTCCCCTCGGCCGTGCAGGACGTCGTCTCCGCCATGAAGCCGCTGGTCGCGGGCATCGTGCGCGTGCTGGCGGATTTCGAGGGCCACACCACGCAGGGCAACCTCAAGCTGCTGGTGGAGCGTGCGCCGGGCGCCAGCCGCAGGCGGATGCCGCCACGGCCGCCCAGGTCGAAACGCGGGTGCGCAACGCGCTGGCGGTCAAAGTCGAGGTGCGCATGGTGCGTCATGGATTTTTCGATGCGCCGGGCGCGCAGAAGGTCGCCCTCACCCTGCGCAAGGCGCCGGAGTTCGGCGAATGAGCGCGAGCCCCCACCCCTGAGTTCGAGGCCAACGCGGCGGCCTACCGGGAGCTCCTCGCGTCCCTGTTCGACGCCCGGCAGCAGGCATGGATGGGCGGTCCGCCCGCCACGCACGAGCGGCACCGCCAGCGCGGCCGCCTGCTGGTGCGCGAGCGCATCGAGGTCCTGCTCGACCCCGGCTCGCCGTTCGTGGAAATCGGCGAACTGGCCGGCGAAGGCATGTACGAAGGCGTGGCGCCCGGGGGCGGCATCGTCACGGGCGTCGGCCTGGTCTGGGGCCGCGCCTGCATGGTGATCGCCAACGACGCCACGGTGAAGGGCGGCACCTATTTCGGCATCACCTGCAAGAAGCACGTGCGGGCGCAGCGCTTCGCCTGGCAGCACCGCCTGCCCTGCATCACGCTGGTGGCCAGCGGCGGCGCCATCCTGCCGGACCAGGCCAACATCTTTCCCGACGAAGGCCTGTTCGGCAGCATCTTCCACAACCAGGTCGGGATGTCGGCCGACGGCATCGCCCAGATCGCGGTGGTGCTCGGTGCGTGCACGGCCGGGGGCGCCTACATCCCGGCGCTGTGCGACGAAATGGTGATCGTGCGCGGCAAGGGCTTCATGTTCCTCGGCGGCCCGCAACTGGTGCAGGCCGCCACCGGCGAGATCGTCGACGCCGAGCAGCTGGGCGGCGCCGAGATGCACAGCCGCGTGAGCGGGGTGACCGACCACCTGGCCGACGACGACGGCCAGGCCATCGCCATCGCCCGCCGCCTGGTGGGCGAATTGCCGCCCATGCCCCGGCGCTGCGCGACCGTGCGGCGCCGCGCGAACCGGCACGGCCCGTCACCGACATCTACGGGCTGGTGCAACGCGATGCGCGCAAACCCACCCCCACGCGCGAGGTGCTGCAATGCCTGCTGGACGGCGGCGCGATGTCGGAATTCAAGGCCGAGTACGGCGACACGCTGATCACGGGCTTTGCGCGCATCGGCGGCTGGCAGGTGGGGGTGCTGGCGAACAACGGCGTGCTTTTCGTCGACAGCGCCGAGAAGGCCACGCATTTCATCGACCTGTGCTGCAAGCGGAACGTGCCCCTGCTGTTCCTGGCGGACGTTGCCGGCTTCATGGTGGGCAAGGAGGCCGAGCAGGCCGGCATTGCCAAGGCGGGGGCGCGCTTCATCACCGCGATGAGCTCCGCCGCGGTGCCCAAGTTCACGATCATCACCGGCGGCGCGTACGGCGCGGGCTACCTGGCGATGTGCGGCCGTGCCTTCAAGCCCAACGCGATGTTCATGTGGCCCAACGGCCGCGCGGCCATCATGGGGCCGGACCAGGCAGCCACGACGCTGGCGCTGGTGAAGCGCCAGAACCTCAAACCGGGCGAGGCCTGGAGCGCCGGGGACGAGGAAGCGTTCAAGGCGCCCATCCGCAAGCAGTACGAGGACTTCGCGGCGGCGCGCAACTTCGCCCGCCACCTGTGGGTGGACGGTGTCCTGGACCCGGCCGAAACCCGCGAGACCCTGGCCCTGCTCCTGGACCTGGCAGCGCGCGTTCCCGCCGAGGCCACACGCTTCGGCGTCTTCCGGATGTAAGGCCCCCATGTTCCGCAAGATCCTCATTGCCAACCGGGGCGAAATCGCCTGCCGGATCGCCCGCACCCTGCGCCGCATGGGTATTGCCGCCGCCACCGTGCATTCGAGCGCCGACGCCCATGCACTGCACGTGCGCGAGATCGGGGAGTCGGTGCTGGTGGGCGGCGGCCCGGCCCGCGAAAGCTACCTGGACATCGAGGCGGTCGTCGGCGCCGCGCAGCGCGTGGGCGCCCAGGCCATCCACCCGGGCTTTGGCTTCCTCTCCGAAAATCCCGACTTCGCGCAGCGCTGCGCCGATGTCGGCATTGCCTTCATCGGGCCGGCGCCCGCGTCGCTGGCCTTGTTCGGCGACAAGTCCGCCGCCAAGCGGCTGGCGCGCTCGCTGGGCATTCCCACCGCAGCCGGCCTGGACCAGCCGAGCGACGACTTGGACGCCTTGCTCGCGGCCTTGGCTGCCCTGCCCCTGCCCTACATCCTCAAGGCGGTTGCCGGTGGCGGCGGGAAGGCGATGCGCGTGATCCGCGAGCCGGGCCAGGCCCGCGCCGCGGTCGAAGCCGCGATCCGCGAAGGCCGGTCGTCCTTCGGCGACGGCCGCCTCATCGCCGAGCGCTACCTGCCCGCGGTGCGCCATATCGAAGTCCAGATCCTGGGCGACGGCAGCGGCAATGTGATTCACCTGTTCGACCGCGAGTGCAGCCTGCAGCGCCGCTTCCAGAAAGTGGTGGAAGAAGCGCCGGTCACGAGCATCGCCCAGCCGCTGCGCGAAAAGCTGTGGGCGCACGCGGTGGGCCTGGGGCGCGCGGCCGGCTACCTGGGGCTGGGGACGGTGGAATTCGCGGTCGCCGGCGACGAAGCCGTGTTCCTGGAGGTCAACCCCCGCCTGCAGGTCGAGCACCCGGTGACCGAGGCCGTGACGGGCCTGGACCTGGTCCAGCTGCAGATCGAGACCGTGGCGCAGCGGCGACTGCCGTTCGCCCAGCACGACGTTCCGGCGCCCACCGGCGTGGCGGTCCAGGCGCGGCTCTATGCAGAAGATGCGCAACGCGGCTTCCTGCCGTCCACCGGGCGCATCACCGTGTTCGAAGCGCCGCCCACCGTGCGGGTGGACGCCGGCGTGGCAGCCGGCTGCGCAGATCACGCCGCACTACGACCCGATGATCGCCAAGCTGATTGCCCAGGGTCCCACGCGCTCGGAGGCCCTGGCGCAGTTGCGAAGCGCGCTGGGGCAGACCACGGTGCTGGGTGTCACCAGCAATCGCAACTTCCTGGTGGCATTGCTGGGCGACGCCGCCGTGCAAGGCAATGCGGTCAGCGCGGAATTCATCGACGGCGACCGGCGCGGCCGCCTGCCTCACAAGAGTCGCCGCGCGACGTGGCCTTGCTGGCCGCGTTCTGGCTCATGCAGCAGCGCGCCGGGGTGCCGGAAAGCGAAAGCGGAACCTGGGGCGATCCGTCGCTGACGGGGTGGCGGCTGCACCGGGGACCCGCTGAAAAATGGCCGGCTTGCACCTGCCGGGCGACGGGCGCCGGTGGGTCCTGGCGCATCGGGTTCGGCCGGCATGGCGCCGCGCTGGTGGTGCGGGTGGAAGACGAAACCTTCGAAGTGGCGCTCCCTGCCGCGGGCGATGAGCCGCAAGGCCTCGCCATCGATGGCTGCCTCGTCCATTTGCGTGCGAGTTGCGATGGCGGCCAGGTGCATGCCCAGCTGGCCGGGCACGAGCTGTCGCTGGACCTGCAGCCGATGCACGATGCGGCCCGCGGATCGTCCGCGGCGCTTCATGGCCTGGTGCGGGCGCCGATGATGGGCATCGTGATCGGCGTGGACGCGGCATGCGGGCAGCAAGTGGCCGCCGGAGAGCGCCTGGCCACCCTGGAATCGATGAAAATGGAAATGGCGATCACGGCCCCGGCCGCGGGCGTCGTGGCCTGGGTGGGCTGCGAGGCCCGGGGCAAGGTCGAGCGCCACCAGGACCTGTTCCGGATCGAACCCACCGCCTGAGAAGGGATCGCCATGGCTGCCGTGCCCGCCCGCGTCGAGATTCACGAGGAAGGCCCGCGCGAGGGCTTCCAGATCGAACCTCCGGGCTTTTCCATCGCCGACCGCGCCGCGCTGGTGGAGGCCCTGGCCGACAGCGGGCTGCGCCAGATCCAGGTCGCCTCGTTCGTCAGCCCCACCCGGGTTCCCCAGATGGCCGACGCGGCCGAGCTTTTCGCGGCCATCCGCAGGAAGCCGGGGGTGCGCTACACGGCGCTCTGGCTGAACGAGCAGGGATTCGATCGCGCCCGCGCCACGGCCGCGGTGGACCTGGCCGGCACGCTCTACTTCTATGCGTCGGACGCCTTCAGCCGCCAGAACAATGGCCGCGGAGCCGCCGAGCACGCGCAGGCGCAGCGCGGCTGGGTCGAGCGCTACCGTGCCGAGGGCCTTCCGATCGAGTCGGCCTACCTGATGACGGCGTTCGGCTGCAACCTGGAGGGCGCCATCAGCGAGAAGCGCCTGGCCGAATCGCTTCGCTTCATCGCCCAGCTGCAGGCGGACGAGGGGTTCCGCCTGCCCGCGCTGTACCTCGCGGACACCGTGGGCTGGGCCGAACCGCGGATGATCCGGCGCCGCATCGACCTGGTTCGCGCGATCCTGCCGGCGTTCGCGTGGGCCTGCACCTGCACGACACGCGCGGGCTGGCCATGGCCAATGCGCTGGCCGCGCTCGAGCACGGCGTGGACCTGTTCGACGCGTCAGTGGCCGGGCTGGGTGGCTGCCCGTTCTGCGGCCATGCGCACGGCGGCGCCGCGGGCAACATCTGCACCGAGGACCTGGCGTTCCTGTGCGAACAGATGGGCATCGCCACCGGCATCGACCTGCCGCGCCTGCTCGAAGCCGCGCGCCGGCCGAGCGCATCATCGGCCGGCGGCTGGAAGGCAAGCTGATGCACAGCGGCTTGCGCAAGGGCAGTTGCAGGCTGCGCCGCCATGAATCCGGTGGCCGCCTGCGCGATGGATCTTGGCGCGCTGTTCCGCGAGCGCGTTCGAATGCAGCCCGCTGCCCCTGCGCTGGTCAGCGCGGCCGGCGCGGTGCTGACCTATGGCCAACTGGCCGACCGCGTCGCGCGCGTTGCCGGCGGCTTGCGCGCCCTAGGCCTGCGGCGCGGCGACCGGGTGGCGGTGTGGTCGGAGAACCGTGTCGAATACATCGAACTGGAGCTTGCCGCCGCCCACCTCGGCCTGGTCGTGGCGTGCCTGAACTGGCGGCTGACCGATGGCGAGCAGCGCCATTGCATCCGGCTGGTGGAGCCCGTGCTGGCGGTGGTGTCGCCGCGCTACGCCGAATCGCTTCGGCGCATCGGGGACGCGGCCCCGGCCCAGGTGCTGGAATTCGGGCCGTCGTTCGATGCGTGGCGCGATGGCAGCGCGCCTGCGCCGCGGACGAAGCGGTCGAAGCCGAAGACGGCCTGGTCATCGTCTACACCAGCGGCACCACGGGCCTGCCAAGGGTGCCCTGGTCAGCCAGCGGGCGATGGCGGCGCGCGCGCTCGTCTTCGCCTGCGACTACGGCATCCGCAGCCAGGACAGTTTCATCGCCTGGTCGCCGCTCTTTCACATGGCCGCGACGGACCATTCGCTGGCGACCCTGTTGTTGGGCGGCAAGGTGCTGGTGTGCGACGGGCTGGACCTGCCGCTGATCTGCGACTGGCTGCGGCGCGAGCCGGTCGGCTGGCTGCTGGCGATGCCGGGCATGATCGAGCCGCTGATCGCTGCGCTGCGCGCCGAGCGGGAGCGGCCGCGCTCGGTGCGGCTGGTCGGCGCGATGGCCGACCTGGTGCCGCCCCAGCAGATCGCGCAGCTTTGCGATCTGGTGGGCGCGCCCTATTTCAACAGCTTCGGCTCCACCGAAACCGGCCTTCCGCCTGTGTCCGGCGCCACCCTGGACCCGGCCCGCGGGCCGCTGTCCCTGTCCAAGCGCCAATCGTCGTGGTGCCTCACCCGCCTGGTCGATGCAGGCGGCGCGGAGGTGCCCGAAGGCTCGCCCGGCGAGATGACGGTACGCGGCCCGACGCTCTTTTCGCGATACTGGGGCAACGCCCGGGCCAACGCCGAGTCGTTCCGCGACGGCTGGTTCCACATGGGTGACGTATTCGTGCGCCACGCCGACGGCTCGCTCGACTTCGTGGACCGCCTGAAATACCTGATCAAGTCGGGCGGCGAAAACATCTACCCGGCCGAAATCGAGCGCGTCCTGCTGGCGCACCCCGGCGTGCGCGACGCCGCGGTGGTGCGCAGGAGCGACGCCCACTGGGGCGAGGTGCCCGTGGCGTTCGTCGCCATCGACGCAGCCGCCTTCGACGCCGCCGCGCTGGCCGCGTTCTGCCGCGAGCGGCTCGCCGCCTACAAGGTCCCGCGGGAATTCCGTCGCATCGAGGCGGCCGACCTGCCGCGCAGCAGCACCGGCAAGATCCAGCGGCACGAGCTGGAAAAGAAGATCTAGGCCGGCACGCCCAGCAACCGCTTGGCGAGGCGCTGGTAGATGCGGATGAGGCGCTCCTGGCGCAGCCGGCCGTCCTGCCGGTACCAGGTGCTGATGCCGGTCAGCAGCGACAGCAGGGCCAGCGTGGTGACGCGAACGTCGTCGACATGCCACAGGCCCGCCTTCTGCCCGTCCGCCAGGATGGACCGCACCTGCGCTTCGTAGTCCTTGCGCAGGCCGAGGATGCGGCGGTATTGGTCCGGAGTGAGGCTGCGCAACTCCATGTTGCCGATGAAGGTTTCTTCCTTGCGCGCCGTGTGCCATTCGATGTGGAACCGCACGAAGGCGAGCAGCCGCTCCATCGGCCCGGCGAGGCCTGCCATCCGCTGCGAGAAGTCCTGCAGCAGCTCCAGCATGATCTCCTCGAGCAGGCTGGCGAGGAATTCCTGTTTCTGGGGTACGTGGTTGTAGAGGGAACCCAGGCGCAGGTTCACGTCAGCGGCCAGGTCGCGCAGGTTCATGGCCTCGAAGCCATGTCGGTAGATGCGGGCGATCGCCGCCTTGCGGATGGTCCGCGTGGTCGCGCCGCTGACGCCCGCCGGCCTACCCATCGCAGCTCCGATGGGGTCGAATCGCCGAGGGGCGGCGGTGGCGTGGATCAGGGCGATCCGGGGAGCCGGGGACGGCGTGGGCATCGGCGCAGTCTAGCGAATCCGGGTTGGCGCGCCAACACCGCGGCAGGAACCGTCCTGCCGCTTGCCATTCGGCATCCCGCCATGCGGCCAGCGCCGCCTGCCTATTTCATCGATGAGACATAGGCCACGATCGCCGCGATGTCCGCGTCGCTCATGGGCTTGATCTCCTGGGCCATCTGGCGGTGCAGCCGCGGGCCGGTGCCGTCGCGGTAGCCCTGCAGGGACTGGGTCAGGTACGGCGCCTGCTGCCCGGCGATGCGTGAATACTCCCTGGCGCCCCGGCCGTCGCGGTCGTGGCAGTCGGCGCAGGCCTTGAGGTAGAGCGCCTCGCCGCGCTTGGCCAGCGCGGCGTTGGCCGCGGGCTTGTAGGTGACTTCCTGGCCCGCGTAGAAGACCACCATGCCCACCTTCTCGTCCGCGCTCATGGCGTTGACCAGCCGCCGCTTGAACTCGCTGGTCTTGCGCTGCGTGCCACCGAACTCGCGCAGCTGCTGAAGCAGGTAATAGGCATTCTGGCCGGCGAGGTTGGGCACGTCGGGCTTGCTGCTGTTGCCGCCGTCGCCGTGGCAGTTGGCGCAGAAGGCCGCCACTTTCCGGCCGGTCTTCACGAGCGGCTCGAGCAGGCGCGCGTCCTCCTGCACCTGCTTCAGGCGTGCGGGCAGGTCGACCGATGCGGGCGCGGCCGCTCCCTGGCCGATGGCGGGAAAGGCGATGGACATGGCCGCCCATGCGATGCCCACGGCTCGTCGAATGCGCTTTGTCATGCCGGCTTCCTCCTGTGAGAACCATCGTAAGCCAGCGGCGGCGCGCAAGCCTTGCGCTGGCTCAATGCCCGCGCTGTGCGGGGCCCTGCCGCGGTCGCAAGGACGGGCCTTGCCGTCTGCGAGAATTCCCCTGGCAACATTCAGAAGGACCGATCATGGGCGCGCAGTGGAAAGCAAAGGGCAAGGCACAGGCCGCGGATGCCAGGGGAAAACTGTTCGGCCGCCTGGCCAAGGACATCATGGTCGCCGCGCGCAGCGGCGCCGACCCAGCCAGCAATTCGAGGCTGCGGCTGGTCGTGGAGCAGGCGCGCAAGGTCTCCATGCCCAAGGACACCCTGGAGCGTGCCATCAAGAAGGGCGCGGGCCTGACGGGCGAGGCCGTGAACTTCGAGCACGTGATCTACGAAGGCTTCGCGCCGCACCAGGTGCCGGTGATGGTCGAATGCCTGACCGACAACGTGAAGCGCACCGCGCCCGAGATGCGCGTGCTGTTCCGCGGCGGCCAGCTGGGCACGTCCGGTTCGGTCTCGTGGGATTTCGACCACGTGGGCATGATCGAAGCCGAGCCCACGGCCGCGGGCGCCGACCCGGAAGTGGCCGCCATCGAGGCGGGGGCGCAGGACGTCGAGCCCGGTGATGCAGAAGGCACCACGCTGTTCCTCACCGACGCTGCCGACCTCGACCTGGTCAGCCGCGCGCTGCCGGCTCACGGGTTCACCGTGCTGTCGGCCAAGCTGGGCTACAAGGCGAAGAACCCCATCGACCCGGCGAGCCTGGGCGCGGCCGCGCTGGAGGAAGTCGAGGCCTTCCTGGCGGCCATCGACGCGCACGACGATGTGCAGAATGTTTTCGTGGGGCTGGCGGGTTAGTTGGCTACCATCTCGCCTTTGATCCGGAAAAGGCGTGCAGGCATGAAGAACGCATGGATGGTGTTGTTGGTCGCGCTGGCGGGTTGCGCGTCCGTGGGCGGCGACAAGGCGATGGGCACGCGGCCCACCTACCTCGAATCGTTCACCGGCAGCGTGCCTAACGCGGCCGCCCTCTCCCACCGCATCTACACCCCCAGCCTGGATGACGGCTACGTGCCCCAGGGCCTGGCCAACGCCGGCGGCTACCTCTTCGTCAGCAGCTACAAGCCCACGCCTGACCTGAAGGCCAATACCGGGCCTTGCCGCGTGTTCCGCATCGAGATGGCCACGGGCAAGGCCGCGGGCGCCTTCGACATCCCCGCGGGCACCTGCACACATTCGGGCGGCCTGGCGTATGCGGGCAGTGGCAAGCTCTTCCTGGCCGACACCTACCAGCTGTTCATGATCGATATCCAGAAGGCACTGGCTTCGGGCACTTCGGCGGGAGCGTCGAAAGCGGTGAAGATCACCGGCTTGTTGCGCGGCTCGTACGCCACATTCGACGGCAAGGACGCATGGATCGGCACCTGGACCAAGGAGCAGCCCAAGGCGCGCATGTTCCGGCTCGACGCGGGGCTGTTCGACGCCCATGACGGCCAGACGGTCCGCGAGGACCAGGCGCTGGAGTCGATCCCCGTGCCGCTGGAAGCGCAGGGCGCGGCATTCGACAAGGCGGGCAACCTCTGGGTGTCGGCGAGCAACAGCAAGTGGGGCAAGCTCTATCGCCTGGACCGCCAGGGCAACGTCAAGGCCGAATACGAAATGGTCGCCGGCCTGGAAGACCTGACCGTGGACGAGTCGGGACGGCTGTGGGGCCTGTCCGAATCGGGCACGCGCAAATACCTGCACTGGGAAACGCGCTTTCCTTACATCTTCAGCATCGACACCGGCAAGCTGAAGTAGGCAGGGCCGCATGTCCCACCTCGCGGGCCCCGCCGCAGCTGTTGCGTCCAGCAATGCTTTCCACCATCCGGCCGCGTTCTGGGCGGGCTGCCTCGCCATCATCCTGGGCGTGCTGTCGCACGTGCCCATGTTCATGATGGGCGCCTCGATGGGCTACCGCATGGTCGGCATGGAGATGGACGGCCTGATGCTGGGCGGGATGGCGCTGATCCCCTGCGGCTTCGCCCTCGCCTGTTACGGGCTGGTGCCGCGCTTTGCAGGCATGCCGCGCAGCGGCGCCGCGCCGATGCAGTTCCATGTGGCCGATGGCGTGCAGCTCAATGCCGAACACTGGAAACTGGTGATGGTGCTGATGGTGGCGCTCGCGGTGGACGTCCTGAAGCCGGCGACGCTGGGATTCGTCATGCCGGGAATGACGCGCGAATACGAGATCGCCCGCGAAACGGCCGGCATCCTGCCTCTGGTGGCGCTGACCGGCACCACCGTCGGCTCGGTCCTGTGGGGCCGCATGGCGGACCGCTGGGGACGGCGCTCGGCCATCATGCTGTCGGCACTGATGTTCGTGGGGACGGCGATCTGCGGCGCGATGCCCAGCTTCGAATGGAACCTGGCCATGTGCTTCCTGATGGGGGCCTCCGCCGGCGGGCTGCTGCCCATCACCTTCACGCTGATGGCCGAGACGGTGCCCGCACGGCATCGCGGCTGGCTGCTGGTCGCTTTGGGCGGGGTCGGCACGTCCGGGGGCTACCTGCTCGCGGCCGGCGGCGCAGCCTGGCTGGAGCCGATGTTCAGCTGGCGCGCGCTCTGGTTGCTGGGACTGCCCACGGGCCTGATCATCATCGGCCTCAGCCGTTTCATCCCCGAGTCGCCGCGCTTCCTGGCCGGCGCGGGCCTGCAGGACGAAGCGCGCGCCGTGCTGGCGCGCTTCGCCGGCGAAAAGGGCGTGGAAGTGGATGCGCCGCCTTCGCAGCCCGCCGCAGGAAAGCGTGAAGCTGCCCCTCCCGGCAAGCTGCTGCGCGGCAAGCACGCCGCCATCACCTGGGGCCTGGTGACGTGCGGCGTGGCCTGGGGCCTGGCCAACTTCGGCTTCCTGCTGTGGCTGCCCACCAATCTCGGCCGCATGGGCATGGACCCGGCGGCCGTCAACGGGCTGTTGACGCGTTCCGCGCTGTTTGCGCTGCCGGGCACGGGTGTCGTGATCTGGATGTACCACAGCTGGAGCAGCCTGAAGTCGCTGCTGTCCTTCATCGCGCTCACGTTCGTGTCGCTGCTCCTGTTCTTCGTGCTCGACGTGGCGAAGGTGGCGTCGCCGGCCGCGATGGTGGTCGCCACCGTGCTGCTGCTCGTGAGCGCGAGCGGGCTGATCGCGATGCTGATTCCCTACTCCGCCGAAATCTACCCCGTGCACTTGCGCGGCACGGGCTCCGGCCTGGTGGCGGCCGGCTCGAAATTCGGCGGCATCCTCGGTGCGCTGTGCGGCGTGTTCGGGCTGTTCAGCTACTTCGCGGCCTCGGCCCTCCTGATCGCCGTGCCAATGGCCGTGGCGGGCGTGATGCTTGCGCGCAGCGGCGTCGAGACGCGCGGGCGCAGGCTCGAAGACATCCAGCAACTTTTGGAAGCCTGAAGCAACACGCAGGGGACGACGCCCCCATGGGGCATCGTCCGACACGAAGCGCGGCCGGGGCGCTTCAACCTTGGGTCATGACTGTTTGGCCGATCCGGGCCAACCGCTCATGAGCAATTGATCAGCCACGACCCAGGAGAAATTTCATGACAGCGAAAAACCCAACCAATGCAGACCCCATCACCGGCGCCCCGGGCGCCCATCCCGTGGGCACCGGAGTCGGTGCGGCCGGCGGCGCAGCCACGGGCGCGGCCATCGGCTCCATGGCGGGCCCGGTCGGCACAGCCGTGGGGGCCGTGGCCGGCGCCGTCGCCGGCGGTTTGGCCGGCAAGGGTGCCGCCGAGAGCGTGAACCCGACGGCGGAAGACAGCTACTGGCGCGACAACTACACGAAGACGCCCGGCTACAAGCCCGACTACACCTTCGACGACTACGCGCCCGCGTACCGCACCGGCTACACCGGCTGGGAACGTGCACGCGCCTCGGGCGAGAGCTTCGACGCGCACGAACCCAAGCTGCGCAGCGAGTTCGAGCGCACCAAGGGCAAGTCCCGCCTGCAGTGGGAAGAAGCCAAGGATGCATCGCGCGCAGCGTGGCACCGCCTGGAGCGCGCCATTCCCGGCGACGCCGACAAGGATGGCCGCTAAGCGGGGCCTGGCAATCTGAAGGCAGGGCAGGTCCAGCGGGCCTGCCCTTTTTTTGTCCATGGCGGCTACGATGGCGGCTTTTGGAGAGAGTCTTGTCCATGCGATTCCTGCTCTGCGCCGCGGCGCTTTCCCTCACGGCGGCGTGTGCTGCGCCCCCGCAGCCCGGCAAGCCGGTGACGACGGCCAGCGGCCTGTCCTACCAGTCGCTCAGGGACGGCTCGGGCACGCCGCCCGCAGCGACGGACACCGTCAAGGTCCACTATCGCGGCACCTTGCCGGACGGCCGCGAGTTCGACAGTTCGTACAAGCGCGGCGAGCCCGCGCAGTTCGCGCTGAATCGCGTGATCCGCTGCTGGACCGAAGGCGTACAGCTGATGAAGCCGGGCGGCAAGGCGCGCCTGACCTGCCCACCCGCCATCGCGTATGGGGAACGCGGCGCGGGCGGCGTGATCCCGCCCAACGCGACGCTGCAGTTCGAGATCGAGTTGCTCTCGGTGAGCCGCTGACGGGGCGGCCGCCATGGCCTTGGACCTCGCCCGCATCCGCGCCCTGTGCTTCGACGTGGACGGCACCATCGCCGACACCGACGACCACCTGGTCGCGCAGCTGGCGGCGATGCTGGACCGGGCGCCGCTGGTCAGCGGCCGGCGGGCCGAGCGGCTGGCGCGGCAGGTCGTCATGGGCGCCGAAACGCCCGTGCACGCGGCCTATGCGCTGCTGGACCGGCTGGGGCTGGACGTGCCCGTCTCGCGGCTGCGCGCGCGCCTGAAGGCGGCCAAGGCGCGCGGCGTCGATCCCGGCGGCACCCGCAACATCGAAGCGGTGGACGAGGTGCCGCACGACATGATGGCCGGCGTGCAGGAGATGCTCAAGACGCTGGCGCAGCGCTACCCGATGTGCACCATCACCACCGGCGGCGCGCCGCGCGTGGAGCGCTTCCTGGAGCACTACGGGGTGCTCGGGCATTTCAAGGCGGTGGTGGGCGCGCAGACCACACGGCGCATGAAACCGCACCCGGAGCCGCTGTTCTACGCCGCCAATGCGATGGGAGTCGCCGCCGGCGAGTGCCTCATGATCGGCGACACCACCATCGACATCCGCACCGGCCGGTCCGCCGGGGCGCAGACGGTGGGCGTGCTGTGCGGCTTCGGCACGGAAAGCGAACTGCGCCGCACCGGCGCGGGCCTGATCCTGCGCACCACCTCGGACCTGCTGGCGGTGCTGATGCCCGCGCAGGACCCACTGGGCAAGACGGCCAGCCCGAAGGAGTGAGCCCTACCCGGCCGGGGCGCCGGGCCCTTGCTCGAGCAGCTTCACCAGCGCCCACAGCACGCGGTTCGCCGGTGCTGCGATGCCCAGCGCTTCGCGCGCGCCGCACGACCAAGCCGTTGAGGTGGTCGATCTCGGTGCGCTTGCCGCGCGCCAGGTCCTGCGCGGTCGATGAATACTGCCGGGGCATGCTCTCCACCAGCTTGGCAACCGTCGCATGGACGTCGCCGGGCACCTCGACGCCGTCGGCCCGGGCCACGGCCAGGCATTCGTCCACCACGTCGCGCATCACGTCCCGGATGCCCACGCCCTGCACGTTCTCGCCGTAAGGCATCTGGGCGATGGCCGAAACTGCGTTGTAGGCGCAATTGATGATCAGCTTGACCCACAGCGCGCCGCGCACGTTGCCGGAGATCTCCGTGGGCACGCCGGCGGCCGCTCAGCGCCTGCGCCACGGCTTCGCTCGTCGCCGACGGCTCGATCACCAGTTCGCCGCGGCCGTGGTGCTTGACGTGGCCGGGGCCGGCCATCTCGGTCGCGACGTAAACGACCGCCGCTGCGACCTGCCGCGGCGGCAGCACCGTGCGCAGCCGGTCGGCGTTGTCCACGCCGTTCTGCAGGCACAGCACCAGCGCGCCCGGCGCCAGGTGCGGCTTGATCTGTGCGCCGGCGGCTTCGGTATCGGTGGACTTGACGCAGAACAGGACGAGGTCCGCGCCCTGGACGGCACTGGGGTCCGTGCTGGCCGCGACCCGCACGTGCTCGTCGAAGGTCCTGGTTTCCATGCGCAGGCCGTCGCGGGCAATGGCGTCCACGTGCTGCGGCCGCGCGACCAGCACGACGTCATGGCCGGCGCGGGCCAGCATGCCGCCGAAGTAGCAGCCGACGGCGCCTGCGCCCATCACGGCGACTTTGATGAGTTGGGTCATGGCGCCATTCTAGGAACACCGGATAATCCTTGCGCAATGGCCTATGTGGATTTATCGCAGGACAAGGCGGCGATGCGGCGCATCTTCGTGTCGCTCGGGCTGGCCGGGCGCAACGAGCCCGTGGAAGCGACCGCCCTCACCGGCGGCGTTTCGTCGGGCATCTACCGCGTCGACCTGCGCTCGGGAAGCTACTGCGTCAAGCAGGCCCTGCCCCGGCTCAAGGTCGCCAAGGAATGGAACGTGCCGGTCGAGCGCGTCTTCTCGGAGATCGATTGGCTCAAGACCGCGGACCGCATCGTCCCCGGGCACGTGCCGCGCGTGCTGGGGCAGGACGATGCGACCAAGAGCTTCGTCATGGAATTTCTCGGGCCGGACTTCCGCAACTGGAAGGCCGACATGCTGGACGGCCACATCGACCTGGCCGTCGCCCGCGCCGTCGGCGACGTGTTGGGACGCATCCACGCGGCGACGGCCGACAACGCCGTCCTCGCGTCGCGGTTTGCCACCGACGTCAACTTCCACGCCATTCGCCTGGAGCCCTACCTGGTGGAGGCGGCACGCGTCCATCCGGCACTGGCCGAGCGGCTGCTGGCGACCGTGGATCGCACCGCGGGCTCCCGCCGGGTGCTGGTGCACGGGGACGTCAGCCCGAAAAATATCATGGTCGGGCCGGAGGGGCCGGTGCTGCTGGACGCGGAGTGCGCCTGGTTCGGCGACCCGGCCTTCGACCTCGCGTTCTGTCTCAATCACTTCCTGCTGAAGTCGACGCACATGCCCAGGCGCACCGCCGACCTGATGGCCGGCCTGCGCTTGTTCGTGCAGGCCTATCGCGCGCATGTGCGGTGGGAGTCGTGGGACGCGCTCGAGGCGCGCGTCGCCCGGCTGCTGCCGGGCCTGACGCTGGCCCGGATCGACGGCAAGTCGCCGGTCGAATACCTCGGCACGCCGCAGCGCGAAGCCGTGCGCGGCGTTGCCGTCGGCTTGTTGCAGGAGGCCCCGCTCCATCTCGAAGACATTGCGGCCCGCTGGGCCGGGAAGTTCAACGCATGAGAATCAAGCAGGTCCTGGCACGCCGCATCTGGGATTCGCGCGGCCGGCCCACCGTCGAGGTGGAGGTGGTCAATGAAGACGGCACCTTCGGCATCGGCATGGCGCCCGCCGGCGCATCGATGGGTACGCGCGAGGCGGTGGAGCTGCGCGACGGCGGCACGCGGTTCAAGGGCCTGGACGTGCAGAAGGCGCTGGGGGGCATCGAGCGGGAGATCGCCCCGGCCCTGGTCGGCCGTGACGTCACCGCCCAGGCCGACATCGACGCCGAACTGATCGCGCTGGACGCCTCGCCCCACAAGGCGAGGCTGGGCGGCAACGCGTTGATCGCGACGTCGCTCGCCGTGTTGCAGGCGGCGGCCGCCTACGCGCGCTTGCCGCTCTGGCGCTACCTGGCCCAGGGCCATGAGGTGGAGTTGCCGCTGCCGCAGATCCAGATCTTCGGCGGCGGCGCGCACGCGGGCCGCCGCGTGGACGTGCAGGACTTCATGGTGATCCCGACCGGCGCCGGCTCCTTTGCGCAGGCGCTGGAGATGACCGCCGAGGTGTACCGCGCCGCGGGCGAATTGATGGCGGCGCGCGGGCAGCTCGCCGGCATCGCCGACGAAGGGGGATGGTGGCCGAGCTTCTCGCGCAACGAGGAGGCGCTCGACACGCTGGTGGCCGCCATCGAGAAGGCGGGCTTCGTGCCGGGCGACGACGTGGCCATCGCGCTGGACATCGCGTCTTCCGAGTTCGGCCGGAACGGCCGCTACCGGCTGGCGCTGGAAAACCAGGAGCTCGACTCGGACGCGCTGTGCGAGATGCTGGTGGGCTGGGTCGACCGTTACCCCATCGTCTCCATCGAAGACCCGCTGGCCGAAGACGACGAAGCGGGCCTGGTCGCCTTCACCCGGGCCGTGGGCGACCGCGTGCAGGTGGTGGGCGACGACTACCTGGTCACCAATGCCGCGCGCGTGCGGGCGGCGGCCGAGGCCGGCGCGTGCAATTGCGTGCTGGTCAAGCCCAACCAGGCCGGCACGGTGACCGAAACGCGCGCCGCCCTGGACGCGGCGCAGGCGCTGGGGTATCGCACCATCGTGTCGGCGCGCTCCGGGCGAGACGGAGGACGTCGCCATCGTGCACCTGGCCACGGGGTGGAATGCCGGGCAGCTGAAGGTCGGCTCGTTCGCCCGTTCGGAGCGGATGGCGAAATGGAACGAGGGCGTGCGCATCGAAAGCCGTCCCGGCGCGCCGCAGGGGTATGCCGGCCGGGCCGCCCTTGGGTAAGGCCGTCCCCCTCGTCTTCCTCCTCACGCTGGTGTGGGGCACCACCTGGCCGCTGTTTCCCATGGCGGTGAGCGAAGTGTCGGTGTGGACGTTTCGGGCCGTCAGCCTGGTCGGCGCAGGCGTGCTGCTGCTGGCGGTGGCGCGCGTTCGCGGTGCGTCGCTCGTCGTCCCCCGTGCCCACTGGGGCACGTTGGCCACGTCGGCCCTGGCCTACCTGGTGGTCTGGAACGTGGCGAGCACCTACGCCGCCATCCTCATTCCGTCGGGCCAGGCCGCCATCCTGGGTTTCACCATGCCGCTGTGGGCCGCGTTGCTCGCCTGGGCCTTTCTGGGCCAGCGGCCCGCGCCGCGCGTGCTGGCGGCTCTGGCGATCGGCGGCCTCGGCGTCGGCCTGCTGATTGCGAACGGCATGGGCGCCTATGCCAAGGCGCCGCTCGGCTTTGCGCTGGGGCTGCTGTCCGGTTTGGGATGGGCCGTGGGCACGCTCACGCTCAAGCGCCGCCCGGTGCCGGCCTCCCCGCTGGTGCTGACGGGCTGGCAGCTGCTGGTCGCGGCCGTGCCCATCGTCCTGTGTGCATTCGCCTTCGGCCGGGGGCCCTGGTTCATGCCGTCGGCGACTACCATCGCGGTCATTGCCTACATCACGCTGATGCCCATGGCGATCGGCAATGTCGCCTGGTTCGCGATCGTCGGCCTGCTGCCCGCGAACATCGCCGGCTTGTCTTCGGTGATGGTCCCGGTGGTGGCCATGATTTCCGGCGCGATCGTCCTGCATGAGCCTTTGGGGCCGGTGCAGTGGGCGTCGATGCTCTGTTGCGCGGTCGGGCTGGGGCTGGCGCTTATCAGGCCCGCTGCACCGGCCGCGAAACACTAGAATTCGCCTCCTATGAAGCACTATTGGCTGATGAAATCGGAACCGAGCGAGGTTTCGGTGGACGATGCAATCGCGGCGCCCAAGTCCACCGTCGCGTGGACCGGCGTGCGCAACTACCAGGCCCGCAATTTCATGCGCGACCTGATGCGCGTGGACGACGGCGTGCTGTTCTACCACTCCAGTTGCGCCGAGCCCGGCATCGTGGGCATTGGCCGCGTGGCGTCGACGCCCTACCCGGACCCGACGCAGTTCGACCGGAAATCGAAGTATTACGACCCGAAGTCCACGCCCGAGCAGCCGCGCTGGCAATTGGTGGACGTGCAGGTGACGAAGAAGATCCCGAACATCACGCTCGCGCAGTTGCGGCGAGCGCCCCGAGCTCGCGGAGATGTTGCTGCTCAAGCGCGGCAACCGCCTGTCGATCACGCCGGTGGAGGCCAGGCACTGGAAAGCGATCGTCGGCAAGTAGCATCGCGGATATGACACGCCTGCAATAGAAAAGCCGCCCGAAGGCGGCTTTTCGTTCATGCGCGGCGCGCTTATTCGCTGCTCGAAATCTCTTCCGGCTCCGGCTTGGCGCGGCCTTCCTTCTTGGGCAGCGGCTGGATGTCCAGCAGCACTTCGGAAGTCTCGACGCCCTTCTCGTCGGTCTTGACGTCGATGTCCACCGTCAGGCGGCCGCCGTCGGTGAGGCGGCCGAACAGCAGCTCGTCGGCCAGCGCGCGGCGGATCGTGTCCTGGATCAGGCGCTGCATCGGGCGCGCACCCATCAGCGGATCGAACCCCTTCTTGGCCAGGTGCTTGCGCAGCTTGTCGGTGAAGGTGACTTCCACCTTCTTTTCGGCCAGCTGCTGTTCCAGCACCAGCAGGAACTTGTCGACCACGCGCAGGATGACCTGCTCGTCCAGCGCCTTGAAGCTGACGATCGCGTCCAGGCGGTTGCGGAACTCGGGCGTGAACAGGCGCTTGATGTCCGCCATCTCGTCGCCGGGTTCCTTCACCTGCGTGAAGCCCATCACCGACTTGTTCAGCGACTCGGCCCCCGCGTTCGTCGTCATGACGATGATGATGTTGCGGAAATCCGCCTTGCGCCCGTTGTTGTCGGTCAGCGTGCCGTGGTCCATCACCTGCAGCAGCACGTTGAAGATGTCCGGGTGCGCCTTCTCGATTTCGTCGAGCAGCAGCACCGCGTGCGGCTTCTTGGTGATCGCCTCGGTCAGCAGGCCGCCCTGGTCGAAGCCCACGTAGCCCGGGGGCGCGCCGATCAGCCGGCTCACCGCGTGGCGCTCCATGTATTCGGACATGTCGAAGCGGATCAGCTCGATGCCCATGATGTAGGCGAGCTGCTTGGCGGCTTCGGTCTTGCCGACGCCGGTGGGGCCGGAGAACAGGAACGAGCCGATCGGCTTGTCGCCCTTGCCCAGGCCCGAGCGCGCCATCTTGACGGAGGCGGCGAGCACTTCCAGCGCCTTGTCCTGGCCGAACACCACGCTCTTCAGGTCACGCTCCAGCGTCTGCAGCTTGCCGCGGTCGTCGTTGGACACGTTCGCGGACGGGATGCGCGCGATCTTGGCCACGATCTCCTCGACTTCGGTCTTGGAAATCGTCTTCTTGCGCTTGTTCGCCGGCAGGATGCGCTGGGCGGCACCGGCCTCGTCGATCACGTCGATGGCCTTGTCCGGCAGGTGCCGGTCGTTGATGTACTTGGCGGACAGCTCGGCGGCCGCCGTCAGCGCATTGGCCGCGTACTTGACGCTGTGGTGCTCCTCGAAGCGCGATTTCAGGCCCTTGAGGATCTCGATGGTCTCGGCCACGCTCGGCTCGACCACATCCACCTTCTGGAAGCGCCGCGACAGCGCGGCGTCCTTCTCGAAGATGCCCCGGTATTCGGTGAACGTCGTCGCGCCGATGCACTTGAGCGCACCCGAGCTCAGGGCGGGCTTGAGCAGGTTGGACGCATCCAGCGTGCCGCCCGAGGCGGCGCCGGCGCCGATCAGCGTGTGGATCTCGTCGATGAAGAGGATCGCGTTGGGCTTGTCCTTGAGCGACTTGAGAACGCCCTTCAGGCGCTGCTCGAAATCGCCGCGGTACTTGGTGCCGGCCAGCAGCGCGCCCATGTCCAGCGAGTACACGTTGGAATCGGCCAGGATGTCGGGCACTTCCTTCTGCACGATGCGCCAGGCCAGGCCTTCGGCGATGGCCGTCTTGCCCACGCCGGCCTCGCCGACCAGCAGCGGGTTGTTCTTGCGGCGGCGGCACAGGATCTGGATCACGCGCTCGACTTCGTATTCGCGGCCGATCAGCGGGTCGATCTTGCCGTCGCGGGCGGCCTGGTTCAGGTTCTGCGTGAACTGCTCCAGGGGAGATGCCTTTTCGTTCTTCTCGCCGCCTTCCTCGCTCTCGCTGGAGGATGCCTCGCCGCTCTTGGCGGGCTCGGGCGGATCGCTCTTCTTGATGCCATGGGCGATGAAGTTCACCACGTCCAGGCGCGTCACGCCCTGCTGGTGCAGGTAATAGACGGCGTGCGAATCCTTCTCGCCGAAGATCGCCACGAGCACGTTGGCGCCCGTGACTTCCTTCTTGCCGTTGCCGGTGGACTGCACGTGCATGATGGCGCGCTGGATCACGCGCTGGAAACCCAGCGTGGGCTGGGTGTCGACATCGTCGGTGCCGGCGACCTGGGGCGTGTTGTCCTTGATGAAGTTGGACAACGACTTGCGCAGGTCGTCGATATTGGCCGAGCAGGCCCGCAGCACTTCGGCCGCGCTGGGATTGTCCAGCAGGGCAAGCAGCAGGTGCTCCACCGTGATGAACTCGTGGCGCTGCTGCCGGGCTTCCACAAATGCCATGTGGAGGCTGACTTCCAATTCCTGGGCAATCATGAGATTTCCTTTTGCCTAACTGTAATCACTACTTTAAGTCTTCGATGCCGATTTACTCAACCGGTTCACTGACACATTGCAGGGGATGCCCTGCCTGACGGGCGGCTTCCTGCACCTGTTCGACTTTCGTCGCCGCCACGTCCCGCGAATACACCCCGCAGATGCCCTTTCCGTCGAGGTGGATCTTCAGCATGATCTGGGTCGCCGTTTCCCTGTCCTTGTTGAAAAATTCCTGGATCACCACCACCACGAACTCCATGGGGGTGTAGTCGTCGTTCAGCATGACGACCTGGAACATCTGGGGCGGCTTGGTTTTCTGGGTCCTTCGCTCGAGCACCACCGACCCGCCGTCGTCCTCCTTCGGCCGCGTTTTCGGTGCGACCGGGGCGGGAGCGGGTGTTTTACTGGCCATGAAAATCATTCTATCGAGCGCGCTTTCCGGTTGCAGCCTGAAGGTGAATTGGAGGCAGTTGCGTCACATTCAAGCGACGGATGCGCGGCAAGCCCGCCGCGCCTCATTCTGGCAGCCCCGGCGCCCATCCGGCCGCCAGACCGGCTGTCGGGTGGCGGAAAACTTTAGTTCGTGAAAATGTTGACAGCCCCACCCCGAATCCGGGACACTCCAAATTCGTCAAGAGGGAAAACGGAAGGCAGAAGAAATGGCGACCGGCACAGTCAAATGGTTCAACGACGCAAAGGGGTTCGGGTTCATCGAGCCCGACGGCGGCGGCGCGGATGTGTTCGCGCATTTCTCCGCAATCGCCATGGAAGGCTTCAAGACCCTCAAGCAGGGCTCGCGCGTCACTTTCGAGATCACCGAAGGCCCCAAGGGCCAGTTGGCGCAGAACATCCAGTCGGAAGCCTCGCTGGCGCAGCCCGAGGACGGCGCCCGCCAGCCGGTCGAGCGCCCCCAGCGGCACTCCAAGGTCCGTGCTCCGCAGTTCCATGCCTCCGGGCATGGGGAACTGATGACGAAGTAGCCGGCGCCAGCTCAGGAAAAAAGGCCGCCGTCAGGCGGCCTTGCCTTTTGGGTTCACCGCTCCCCCGACCGCCCTGATGAGTCCGGGAGCAACCGCTTTCGAACCTTCCGTTCGTTGCCTGTGCCGTCGCCGGTGAGGAGCAACCCGGAAACCATCAGGTCCGAGCGGCCGCCATCGGGGTCCCGGATATAGCCCTTGAGCACGCCCTCGGGCCGGAAGCCGAATTTGGCCGCGACTTTCGACGCGTACTGGTTCTCTGCGTAGAAGTACGCCGTCAGCCGCTCGATGCCCGCCCGGTCGCGCAGGAAGTCCACGGCCAGGTGGGTGGCCTCGACCGGCGCCGGACTGGCCGGCTGCCGCAGCAGGCCGATCAGGAACTCGGCGCGCCGATGCCCGGCGGCGTAGTCGGTCACGCTGATGAAGCCCATCGGCCCTGCCGGCCCGTGGACCGTCCAGTGAAGGGCCTTGGCCTCGCTCAGGATGCCCGCGCGCTCGCGCGCCAGGATGCCCTGTAGCGCGCCGTCGTCGGCCGGCAGCGGCCGCGCGAGCCGGTTGAACTTGCGCATGAACTCGGGGTCGTTCCAGCAAGCCCGCACGAACGGCGCGTCTTCCGCGCCGCGGCGGCGCAACGTCACGCGCTTTCCGACGATGGGCGCCCACCAGAAGTCCTCGTGCTCCTGCAGCAGCCGCTGCAGCGGGGCCGACTTCTGGAAATCCGGCTGCGAACGTATCAATGCGCGGGCCTGGTCGAACGCGCCCTTCAATCGCAAGCGGCGCAGTTGCTCCGGCAGGTCGATCGCCGCGGTCGCGTTCATGGGGTCCCCGGCTCCAGTTTCACCAGTCCCATCTTGGCCAGCACGGCAATCAGGCGTACGACGTCCACTTCAGGGGTGGCCATCCGTTGCGCGACTTCGCGCACTGTGCTGCCAGCGCCTTCCATGGCCGGCCACAGGCTCTCCACGACCGCCACGGGCGGCAGCGCGCGCTGTGCATAGTTGAACAGGCCCTGCTGCGCCAGCTCGGCATAGCCCGTCGGCGACGCATCGGCCCGTGCCGACACCCGCGTCGTTGCCGTGATCGGCCGCGTGGGGTAATGGCCGAAGGTGAGGAAAGGGTCCAGCCGGGCCGGCGCCGCGCGCGGCCCCTGCGCCGCCGATGCGGGGGGCGCGGCGCGCAGCCGGTCCAGCTCCAGCCACAGGTCCTGGTAGCGGCGATAGACGATGGACCAGTCGAACATTTCGCGCGCGCGCTGGCGGCCGGCCTCCCCCATTCGCCGGCGCAGGTCCGCATCCATCGCCAGGGCCGCCAGGCGCTCGGCCAGCGCCTGGTGATCGACGGAGACATGCTGGCAGCTCAGGCCGCAGTAGGCGTCGTAGTTTTCCAGGCCGCTCTCATGGGCGCGCGCCAACGGCTCGCCCGCACCCGCCGCCGGCATCCAGGTGGGGATGCGAAAGCCGTCCACCCCGTCGCGCACCGTGTCCTTGTAGCCGTCCCAGTCGGTGACCACGACCGGCAGGCCGGCCGCCATGGCTTCGATGGGGCTCAGGCCGAAGGTTTCCTGGATGTTGTCGGACAAGGACACAAACATGTCCGCCGCGGCCCAGCTGTTCCTGCGGCTCAACGGGGCGCGCCCGTCGGTGAACAGGCAACGAACATCGGGACAGGCCGACGCGGCGCCCCTGCGAAATGTCTTTTCAATGGCATCGTTGGCAAACCAGCCGCACTGGATCAGCACCAGTTTGCGGCCGGTGCTGCGCGCCGCGGCCTGCAGGCCGGCATACATGGCGTGGGGATGGGCCTTGGCATGGAAGGACAGCCGGCCGACAAAGAGTGCCACCACCTCGTCTTCGGCAATGCCCAGCGCCTCGCGCGCGGTGCGGCGGGCGCCGCCGTCCGCGTCGAAGTCGCCGCAGTGCACGCCCAGCGGGATGACCGGCAACTGCGGCACCGTCAGCGGCAGTGCGCTGCCGAAACGCCACTTCAGGTAATCGCGCTGCGCCTCCAGCACGATCTTCACCGTCCCCAGCACCGCACTGGAGGTGCAGACCAGCGCGTCCCAGGGCATGACCGGCGCCGCCAGCAGGCCGGCGATCGCGTCCATGGCGCCGTGCGACGCGGTGGTGTGCGTCACACCCGTGATCGACCATGACGCCGGGGTTGCGCGCAGCCGCTGGCACGCCAGTTCGGCCAGGGTCGGGCCGGGCATGTAGATGTGCCCGATGGCGGCCAGCAGCTCCGGGCGTCCCGCCGGCAGCCACTGCGCCTTGGCGGCCGGGTCGATCTCGGCAATGGTGGCAGCGAACAGTTCCGCGGACTTGCGGCTCGGGGTGTACCCGATCAGCGCCTGCCCCGCGCTGGCTGCGACCGCCGCGCGCAGGAAGCCGCGCCCCGCCGCCTGCCGCCCCATGAGGCGCTGGCCATCGGTGCGGTAGCCGTCGGGCTCGAACACGATGGCCGGGTTGATCGTCGCGCGCTGCTGCATCTTCCTCGCTCCAGGCAAAAAAAAGCCCCGGGATGCCGACGCACCGGGGACCTTGGCTGGCGGTGGTCGTCCCCCTGGCCGGGACCGGACATCACCTATTGTCGATCATCACCTGGCCGAAGCCCGGACAACTCACTTGCGTCGCGCCCGATGCATCAATTCGCGCCTGGCGCGCGCCATTCGACCGCGCCAAAGCCCTCCTTGCTCAGCAAGGTGTAGTAGATGCCGATGGTGCCGAGGGTTTGCCGGCGCCCGCCGATGACAGGGTACTGCGCGGTGCGGTTCGACCAGAGGTAGTTCACGCTGATGCCATGCCGGTCCTTGATGCGCCAGGTCAGGCTGGTGTCGATCCGCGTGATGTCATCGCTGCCGGCCGAGCGGTTGGTGATGCGGCCCAACGAGACCCGGCGCGCGGAAACATCGGCCGAGAAGCGGTTGCCGCCGATCAGGCGAACCGCCAGCGCCACGCGCGGCGCCGTTCCATAGTGGTATTCGGTGTTGTCGGTCAGGACACCGCCGGTCGTGCTGGCAGCCGCATAGCCGAGTCCGGCCAGCGCGGTGCCCTGCAACGCCATCGTGTCCGAGAGCCACCATTGCCCGGTCGTGCCGAGCGACAGCGAGGTGGTCGAGACGTGGAAGATCTGCGGCGCGAGGTAGTCGTAGGTTCCATACAGGCCCCAGATGCCGCGAACGTTGCGGCCGAAGGCGTAGTCGGTGCCGTAGAGCAGGCCGCGTGTGGAGAGGTTCTCGACACCGTTGGCGCTGGAGAACAGGGCCTGGAGGTTGAAGTAATCGAACGGACGGCTGTAGGTGTATCCGGTCCTGCCGGGCAAGCCGTAGTCGAGCGCAAAATCGACTTGCGCCATGTTGCTGTTGAAATGGGCAGAGGTGTCGAAGGCATGCTGCGTCACATGGGTGTAGCCCACATTCAGGCGCCCGGAATAGGCAGGGTCATGATCGTCGAACGCGCTGTCGAACCGGCTGCCGAAGGCCAGCCGGTTGAAGCCGACGGGTGGCGAAATCGCCCCCGCCACCCATTCGCGCCAGGCCGGGGGCACGCTGCTGCCGCTCTTGAGGGCCAGATGGGCCATGCGAAACAGCGGTTCCCCCAGGAAGCTGCCGGCGATGCCACTGGCGATCTGGTCGTTGCGCGACGGCGGCGTCTTCTCGCCGGTGACCTCCCACCAGGCGCTGCCGGCGAACGTCAGCGCCGCCGACTCCCAATAGCTCAGGCCGCTCGCCCGGCCGGCGCCGTGATACATCGAGCCCTGGTACGGGTGGGCGAACTGGTTGATCTTGAACGGGTCGTTGTCGACGACCCAGGGCCCGCGGAGATTGCGCCGGATCGACGCCGCGGTCACGTCGTAGTCCGACGAGCCGCTGAAGCGCCGGTTGTAGCGATTGAGCAGGAAGTCGAAACCGGCGATCTCGAGCATCGGGATGGCATAGCTCTTTTCGGTGTCGGCAGGCGCGGCAACGGGCTCCGCCTGCTGGGCATGAACGGCAACCCCGGCGAACAGCAGCGCCAGCAGCACGGCCTTCATGAAACGGCCCGCAATTCCACGAGTCTCTCGCGCAGCCATTGCCGGCTGTTCACGGCTGCACCACCGGCACAGCGGATCTGGTAGGGCTTGCCACTCATGCTGCTTTCGCTGGCGCCCCGCTCGATGAACTGCTCGGTGGTGTTGACCAGGTCTCTTTTGGCGAGGTAGTTGTACTTGCGGCGCAAATGGGCAACTGCTTCCTGCGAGTCATGCCAACTGCCGTTGCGGTAGAACTCGCAGCCCGATCGGGCGATGGACCCGAGCAGGAGATTGACTTCGTCCTGCACCTTCACCGGGGTTTCGGCGTGCACGCCGGGCAGCCACAGCAGCGCGGCCACCAGCAATGCAGCGAAGAGGGATCGTGTTTGCATGGTGATTCCGGCTGATCTGCTTCAGAAGCGGTAGGCCAGGCCCGCGCTCAGCAAGTGGTTGGACGCTCGTTCGGCCAGGGGGCTGCGCGATGCGGCGCCGCGCAGGCGGCGCGCCTCCAGGCTGCCGACCAATACCCATTGCGGCGCCAGGCTCAGCGAAGCCAACAGGCCGGCACTGGCAAACAGGTTCCCGCCTGCAGCGGCGAAGACGGGCAGGCCACTGGAGGCCGACTGCGAGGGTGTGATGCCATGGAGCGCATTGGCCGATTTCGCGTTGGCCCAGGTCCCCTGCGTGAAAATGCCGGCGGCGACGGGCCCGCTCTGGAAAACGGCCACGCTCAGGCGAAGGTCGGCCTGGGCGCCGAGGTCGGCATCGGTGTGCTTGCGCGCCCGCACCAGCAAGGTCACCGGCACCGGCCCGAATTTGTGGTCCCATTCCATGTGCAGGCCGATCGACGCGCCGCGTTTGACGCTTGCGATGGCGTGGTTCTCGAGGAATTCGGATTCGCTGGCGTGGCGCCCGGGTTCATAGGCCAATTGCGCCCCGGCGTGCAGGCCCGGCGCGAGCTCCATGCGCAAACCACCTTCGAGCAGGCCCTGGGTAGAGCGCACGAACCAGTGCTCACCGAAATGCCGGACCACCGGGACCAGTTCCGTGCGTTGCGAGGCCGAGCCATCGTAGGCCGGCCGCGAGCGCAGGCCGGGGCCGATCATGGAATCGTTGGACAGTTCCGCGAAGCCCGCCGCGGGCGCAAACAGCAAGAGCACAGCCGCCACGCGGCGGACGCCGAACCTGTGCAAGTGCGTGGCAATCCAGCCAACCCGCGATCCTCTCGCGTTCGAGGACCTGTTCATGGCCCCTCCGTGCGGTTCGGCATGGCGGGCTACCTCTTGCCTTGCCGACCCTTGTCGTCTTCGTTGTCGCGGTCCTTCTCCTGGCCTCTCGCCTTGCCGGTGGCCCGGCCTTGTCCCTGGGCCTGGCCCTGCTTTTGGGCCTGCTCCGGTGCCGGGGAAGCGGCTCGAGCCGCAGGCGGCGGTGCGCTTCGAGCCGCAGGCGGCGGCACGTTGTCGCCCGGCTGGGGCTTGCCCCGTCCGGCGCCTTGTCGCTGACGCTCAGGCTGCTGCGGCTGGCTCTGGAGGGCAGGACGGCTTGACTGATCGGGCGCCCTGGTGGGCGCCTCCTGCTGCACGCGTTGAGGGGGCGCAACCCGTGCCGGCGCCGGTGGCTGCGTCCTCTGGGCTGGCGCAACCGGTGCCGGCGCCGCTTGCTGCATTCGTTGGGCCGGCGCCGCTGGTGCCGGTGCTACTTGCTGGTAATGCTGGCGCACGACGGCGTCCCGCGGCTGGTAGCGGTAGTTGCGGCTTTGCAGCGCCTGCTGTTGCTCGACGTGCGGATACCGGTCCCCCGAGTACTGCCGCTGATACACAGGCAGCGGTGCGGGCGCGGGTATGGCACGTCGGTCCCAGCGATCCCATCCACTCCTTTGCTGCGACCACTGATCGCCCCAGTGTTCATCCCAACGAGGCGGCGCATCGCGACGCCAGCCGCCAAAATACGTTGGCGGATTTCGGTAGTAGCGGACCGGGATCCGCAATACGTAAAGCGGCACGGCCTGCGGGCTCACCATTCCCCAAGGTCCGTTGTACCAGGAGCTGGCGTACCAGTTGTCCTGCTGGTAGACCCAGTACATGCCGTCGTAGAAGAAGAAGTTCGTCGCCAGCCGCGGTGCGTAGTACACGGGGTAGTTCGGCACCCGCACCAGTTGCGGATACATCGGCAGGTTGATCCCGATGCTCACACCGGGCATCGAAACGCCGAGGCTCACCTGCGCCACGGCAGGACTGCCTGCCCACAAGATCATCGACAGTGCGACGGCGGTGACCCGCATGGCCCGGCCCGCGATTCGGATGGAGTGTTTCATGATGAAACGAACACTACGCCGTTCGGCCTGCGGATTCTGTACGCTACCGAACGCAAGCTCTTCTACCTGGCGGCAAGAGGCTCGCGCCGGTCGAACAGAACGCTGAAGAAAAGCGGGATGAACACGCCCACGCACAAGGCGGCCAGCACATCCGTCGGCCAATGCACCCCCAGCACCAGGCGCGAGAGCCCGACCAGGCCGGTCCACAGCAGCGCTGCCGCCGTCGCGAGGTGGGCACTGCGTGGCCACACGCGCGCCAGGCAAAGCGCAGCGGCGGTGGCAAAGGCCGCGGTGCTGAGGGTGTGGCCGCTGGGAAAGCTCGAACCGGAATACCACTGCGTTTCCCACAGTGCCGGCCTGACACGGCCGACCATGGCCTTGGTCGCGTAGACGAGCAGCGTGGCGCATGCCATGGACGCGCCCATCAGCAGGGCCTCGAATCGGCGCCGGCCAACAAGCAGCGCGACGACCGCGGCCACGGTGGCCGGCAGAAGGAATGCCACCGATCCGCTGCGCGTCACGGCCGCGAAGAAGCCGGTCAACGCCGCAGGGACATGGTCGCGCACGACCCAGAGGACGGCGGTGTCAACGGGTCCTGAGTCCTTGGCAAGCACGTCCTCGATGACCTTGACGGCACTCATCGCCAGCGTGAGGACGCCCAGCACCGCCAGCCGGCGCCGCGTCAGGTACGCGGCCCAGTCGGGCTGCCGCCGGCGTGTATACGCCAGCAGCACCAGGTACGCGCCGGCGATGAAGAAAAACAGTTTGGCCAGGTCGGCCAGCGACTCGATCAGCATGAGTACGCGGGCCCCGGGTGCGCCGTGTGGAGGCGGCGCGGAATCATGGAAGGGCCCGGAGCGACCGCGAGGCGCCCCGCAGCGCGATCACATGTTGTCGATCATCACCTGGCCGAAGCCCGAGCAGCTGACCTGCGTGGCACCTTCCATGAGGCGAGCGAAGTCGTACGTCACCTTCTTGGAGAGGATCGACTTTTCCATGGAGCTGATGATCAGGTCCGCCGCTTCCGTCCAGCCCATGTGGCGCAGCATCATCTCGGCCGAGAGGATTTCCGAGCCGGGGTTGACGTAGTCCTTGCCCGCGTACTTGGGCGCCGTGCCGTGGGTGGCTTCGAACATCGCGACGGTGTCGCTCAGGTTCGCGCCGGGGGCGATGCCGATGCCGCCGACCTGCGCGGCGAGCGCATCGGACACGTAGTCACCGTTCAGGTTCAGCGTGGCGATCACGCTGTACTCGGCCGGGCGCAACAGGATCTGCTGCAGGAAGGCGTCGGCGATGACATCCTTGACGATGATGTCCTTGCCGGTCTTCGGATTCTTGAACTTGCACCACGGGCCGCCGTCGATCGGCTGGGCGCCGAATTCCTTCTGCGCCAGTGCATACGACCAGTCGCGGAAGCCCCCTTCGGTGAACTTCATGATGTTGCCCTTGTGCACGATGGTCACGCTGGGCTTGTCGTTGTCGATGGCGTACTGGATCGCCTTGCGCACCAGGCGCTCGGTGCCTTCGCGCGACACGGGCTTGATGCCGATGCCGGAGGTGTTGGGGAAGCGGATCTTCTTGACGCCTAGCTCGTCCTGCAGGAACTTGATCAGCTTCTTGGCCTTGTCGGACTCGGCTTCGAACTCGATGCCGGCGTAGATGTCTTCCGAGTTCTCGCGGAAGATCACCATGTTGGTCTTGTGCGGCTCCTTCACCGGGGAGGGCACGCCGTCGAAATACTGGATCGGGCGCAGGCAGACGTACAGGTCAAGCTGCTGGCGCAGGGCCACGTTCAGCGAGCGGATGCCGCCGCCGACGGGCGTCGTGAGCGGGCCCTTGATCGAGACCACGTAGTCGCGCACGGCGCTCAGTGTTTCCTCGGGCAGCCAGACGTCCGGGCCGTACACCTTGGTGGACTTCTCGCCGGCGAACACCTCCATCCAGTGGATCTTCTTCTTGCCGCCGTAGGCCTTGGCCACGGCCGCATCCACGACCTTCAGCATCACCGGGGTGATGTCCATGCCGGTGCCGTCGCCCTCGATGTAGGGAATGATCGGCTGGTCCGGCACCTTCAGCGACATGTCGGCGTTGACGGTGATTTTCTGGCCCTGGGAAGGGACCTTGATGTGCTGGTACATGGGGGAAACGTCTCCGGAAAGGGGAACAGGGTGCGGGTTGTTTTTTGCAGTGCGCAAAGCCATCGAATTCTAGCTTCGAAACCATCCGATCCCTTCCAAGGCCGGCCCGGGGGACCCTTGCGGCGAGACATTTTGATGATGCTTGTCAACCTTAACGCAGGCTGTCGCGTTGCCGGTGAGGTTCCCCGCGATCCGTGGGGGCCATTTTTCGAAAAATCATCACCTAAGGACTCAACCCATGAACAAGATCATCGCTGGCCTCGTCGCCGGACTCTTCGCTGCCGCCACGTTCGCCGCCTCGCACGCCGGCGCCCCGATGGCCGCCGCTTCCGGCGCCAAGCCGGCCGCCTCGGGCGCCAAGGCTGCGGCCCCGGCTGCCAAGGCTGCTTCGGCCGCCTCCGCCAAGAAGTAATCTTCCCGGCAGCAGCGAAACGCCCGCCCCTGGCGGGCGTTTTTGCTTGTGCAGGCGATGTCAACCGCGGCGCCGCGCGCCCCGTTACGGATGTGCCTTCCGAATCCCTGGGAGGATTTTTCGAAAAAATCGGCACCGCCCATCTTTAGGACCCTGAAATGACCAAACTCTTCGCCACCCTGATCGCTTCGCTGTTCGTCGCTTCGACCGCCTTCGCACAAGCCGCTGCACCGGCCACCGCCGGCCACGCCCGCATCCGGCACTGCCGCGACCCCCGCCACGCCGGCCCCGGCCGCCGACAAGGGCATGGCGCAGAAGGAAGCCAAGCCCGCCGCCAAGGCGGAAAAGAAGACGGCTGCCAAGAAGGCTACCAAGAAGGCCGCCAAGCCAAGAAGGCCGCCGTCAAGGAAGAAAAGAAGTCGTAATCCGAGCGACCGCTTCTTGCCATGGAATGCCCGCTTCGCGCGGGCATTTTTTGCGGGCGCGGCCACAATACCGTCCATGAAACGCATCACGAACGTACTGCGGCCGGGCTGGCACTGGCTGCGGCCCTGCTGCCGGCCGCGGCCCAGGAGCCCAGACTGAACCTGCCGCGCGTCGAGCTGTCCGCCGGCATGCACCAGATCGACGCCCAGGTGGCGCGATACGCCCGGAGCAGCGAACGATCGGCCTGATGTTCCGCAGGGAAATGCCGCAGCACGAGGGCATGCTGTTCGTCTTCGAGCAGCCGTCGGTCCAGTGCTTCTGGATGAAGAACACCCTGCTGCCGCTGACGGCCGCGTTTGTCGCCGACGATGGCACGATCGTGAATCTCGCCGACATGAAGCCGCAGACGACCGACTCCCACTGCTCCGGCAAGGCCGGTGCGCTACGTGCTGGAGATGAACCAGGGCTGGTTCGCGAAGAAGGGCATCAAGCCCGGCGCGAAATTGACTGGAGAACTGTTCAGGAAATAGAAGGACAAGGGCCCCGACGGGGCCCTTGTTTTGTCTGGAGCGAGCGCGTTACGCGAAGTTCTTCTCGGCGAAGCCCCAGTTCACCAGCTTGTCGAGGAAGGTCTCGACGTACTTGGGGCGCAGGTTGCGGTAGTCGATGTAGTACGCGTGCTCCCACACGTCGACGGTGAGCAGCGCCTTGTCGGCGGTGGTCAGCGGAGTGCCGGCCGCGCCGGTGTTCACGATGTCGACGCTGCCGTCGGGCTTCTTGACCAGCCAGGTCCAGCCCGAGCCGAAGTTGCCGACGGCGGACTTGACGAAGGCCTCGCGGAAGGCCGCGTAGCTGCCCCACTTGTTGGTGATCGCCGCGGCCAGCGCGCCGGAGGGCTCGCCGCCGCCGGCCGGCTTCATGCAGTTCCAGAAGAAGGTGTGGTTCCAGACCTGGGCCGAGTTGTTGTAGATGCCGCCGGAGGACTTCTTGATGATTTCCTCGAGCGTCATGTTCTCGAAATCGGTGCCCTTCTGCAGGTTGTTGAGGTTGACCACGTACGCGTTGTGGTGCTTGCCGTGGTGGTACTCCAGCGTCTCCTTCGAATAGTGCGGCGCCAGCGAATCGATCGGATACGGCAGCGGGGGCAAGGTGTGTTCCATTTTTTTCCTCGTGGTTGATCGGTGTTCGTTCAGCCGTTGATTCTAAGAACTAAATCACCGCGGCGGCGACACTGTCACAGCAACCTCGCCATCGGCAAGGGTTGCGCGCAGGTTCTGGCCCGCGATGGGTCTGCCGCACGCTCGTGACGGCTTTCCCCACCTCATCCGTCAGGAGCGCATAGCCACGCTGGAGGACCAGCCGCGGGTCGAGCAGTTCGAGCCTCAGCGTGAGCGTTCCAGCAACTGCGCCGCACGCTCACCGCGCGCCTGCACGCTTCGCCTGAGCGCGGTCTCGAGCATCGGAAGCCGCCCGTTTTCCTTTTCGAGCCGGCCGAGCATCGCGTAGCGCAGGCGATGGGCCACTCGGCCCAGCCGCAGTTGCTGCTGGCCCATGCGAGCCAGCGGGCGGCCCAGCCGTGACGCGGCGACGTCCAGGCGCTGGGCGCCGATGTCCAAGCGCCGCCGCACGGCCGCCAGCAGGCGCTCGTCGGCGCGCCCGAGCCCCGCCAGCCATGCGTCGCGGGGCTGCGCCGCGAGCTCGGCGGCGGCGGTTGGCGTCGGCGCCCGCACGTCGGCGCAGAAGTCGGCGATGGTGAAATCGGTTTCGTGGCCCACGCCGCTGACCAGGGGCACCGGGCTTTGCACGATGGTGCGCGCCAGTTGCTCGTCGTTGAAGGCCCACAGGTCCTCGATCGAGCCGCCGCCGCGCACCAGCAGGATCACGTCGATCACGCCCGATGCGGCCAGCCGGTACAGGGCCGACAGCGCACGCACCAGTTCGGCCGGGCGCCTGCGCGCCCTGCACCGCCGCCGGCGCCAGGATCACCGGGACGTGCGGCGCCCGCCGCCGTAGCGCCGTCACCACGTCGTGCAGCGCGGCTGCGCCGGGCGAGGTGACCAGGCCGATGCCGCGCGGCAGCAGCGGGATGGCACGCTTGCGCGCGGCGTCGAACAGGCCCTGCGCCTCCAGCCGCGCCTTCAGCTGCAGGAATTGCTCGAACAGGGCGCCCTGGCCGGCGCGCGACAGGCTCTCGACGACCAGCTGCAGGTCGCCGCGCGGCTCGTAGACGCCCAGACGGCCCAGCACTTCGACCATGTCGCCGTCGCGCGGCACGAAATCCATCAGGCTGGCCGCGCGCCGGAACATGGCGCAGCGAATCTGGCCTTGCGGCGTCCTTGAGCGAGAAATAGCAATGCCCGCTGGAAGCGCGCGAGAAGCCCGAAATCTCGCCGCGGACCGCGACAGGATTGAACCTCGCCTCGAGCGAATCAGCAACCGCGCGGCATAGCGCGCCGACTTGCCAGATTCGCGGCGCCAACACTGGTGCAGTGAGGCTCGGCCATCAGCAAATTCGCACCTTCGCGGGCGATCGGACGGTGCGGTTTTAGTCCACAGCGCCGCGCCGTTTGACAACTTCAGGCGAGGGTTTCCTCGGCAAGACGCTGATTCTGTCGAGCAAGTGCTTGATTTCATTGAATTTTTTCCTGCTCAAATTGTCATCGATTTGTCACGTCGAAGGATTGGCGCGGCTTGCGAGGGCGATGCGAGGCCCTGGTTCTGCACAAAGTTATCCACAACTTCTGTGAGTGTCGTCCTACGGCGCACGGGATGTTTTCCTACAGCGCGCGGAGTACACGATAATCGGCCGCTACTCAGCACTCGCATCCGCGCGGAGACCTTCCCCTTGTTTTCGATCATACAAGCCGCAGGCTGGCCGATCTGGCCCCTGGTCGTCTGTTCCATCCTGGCGCTCGCCCTGGTCATCGAGCGCTTCATCAGCCTGAAGACCGCCAAGGTGGCGCCGCCCAAGCTGCTCGACGAGGCGCTGGCGGTGTCGCGCATCTTCGGTGCCCAGCGCCGGACGTCGTCGCCCAGCTGGCGCAGAACTCCGCCCTCGGCGAGGTGCTGGCCAGCGGTTTTCGCGCCCTCAACTCCGATCCGCGCTGCAGCGAGGTCGACCTGCGCGCCACCATGGAAAACACCGGCCGCGCGGTGGCGCATCGCCTGGAACGCTACCTGAGCGCGCTGGCCACCATCGCCTCGGCCGCCCCGCTGCTGGGCCTGCTGGGCACGGTGATCGGCATGATCGAGATCTTCGGCTCGCAGTCGCCCTCGGGCGGCGCCACCGGCGGCAACCCGGCGCAGCTGGCGCACGGCATTTCGGTGGCGCTGTACAACACCGCGTTCGGCCTGATCGTGGCCATCCCGTCGCTGATCTTCTGGCGCTATTTCCGGGTGCGCGTGGACGAATACCTGCTGACGCTGGAGCTGTCGGCCGAGCGCTTCGCGCGCCACCTCAACACGCTGCGCGGCGCGGTGACCCCGCGATGAACTTCCGTCCGCGCCAAAAGGAAGAGCCGGAGATCAACCTGATCCCGTTCATCGACGTGCTGCTGGTGATCCTGATCTTCCTGATGCTGTCGACCACCTACAGCAAGTTCACCGAGCTGCAGCTGAAGCTGCCGGTGGCCGACGCCGATGCGCAGCGCGACTACCCCAAGGAAGTGATCGTCGCCGTCAGCAGCGACGGCCGCTACTCGATCAAGGGCGTGCCGGTGGCCGGGCGCAGCGTCGAGGCGGTGGCCCAGGCGCTTGGCGACGCGGCCAGGCCGGCAAGGACAGCGTCGTCATCATCAGCGCCGACGCCACCGCGCCGCACCAGTCCGTGATCACGGTGATGGAGGCGGCGCGCCGCTCGGGCCTGATCCAGATCACCTTCGCCACCCAGTCCTCGGCCCAGGCCGGGAGCCGTTGACCATGGCAGGCGGCGCTGCAGCGCGCGTGGCTGCGGCGCGGCGCGCTGGCCTGCCTGCTGTGGCCCCTGTCGCTCGTCTTCGGCGCGCTCGCCGGCCTGCGGCGCGCGCGCCTACCGCACCGGCGCTGGCTCAAGAGCGAACGCGTGCCGGTGCCGGTGGTCGTGGTGGGCAACGTGGTCGCCGGCGGCTCCGGCAAGACGCCGGTGGTGATGGCGCTGGTGCGGCACCTGCGCTCACGCGGCCTCGCCGCCGGCGTCGTGTCGCGCGGCTACGGCCGCAGCACGCCGGACTGCCGCGAGGTGCGCAGCGACAGCGTGCGCCGGCGAGGTCGGCGACGAGCCGCTGCTGGTCGCGCGACGCTGCGAGGTGCCGGTCTTCGTGGCCGCCGGCCGCGCCCAGGCGGCGCGGGCCTTGCTGGCGGCCTACCCGGCGACCCAGGTCATCGTCTGCGACGACGGCCTGCAGCACTACGGCTTGCAGCGCGACATCGAGATCTGCGTCTTCGACGAGCGCGGCACCGGCAACGGCTGGCTGCTGCCGGCCGGGCCGCTGCGCGAGCCCTGGCCGCGGCCGGTGGACCTGGTGCTGCGCACCGGCCGCCCGCAGGGCATCGCCGGGTTCGAGGCGCGGCGGCGCCTGGCACCCATCGCCCGGCGCGCCGACGGCACGCGCATCGAGCTGGCCGCGCTGCGCGGCCGGCCCGTGACAGGCGCTGGCCGGCATCGCCAGGCCCGAGGCTTTCTTCGCCATGCTGCTGCGGCCGGGCCTGCAGCTCGCGCAAACCGTCGCGCTGCCGGACCACCACGATTTCCGCCAGCTGCCGGCCGTCGCAAGACGGCTGCGAGCTGATCTGCACCGAGAAGGACGCGGTCAAGCTGTGGCGCCTGCGGCCGCAGGCCTGGGCCGTGCCGCTGGTGCTCGAAGCCGAGGCGCCGGCTTCTGGAGCGCGCTCGATCGCCTGCTCGATGCAAAGCTATCATCGGCCCATGGACCCCAAACTTCTTGAGCTGCTGGTGTGCCCCGTCACCAAGGGGCACCTGGACTACGACCGCGACGCGGCAGGAACTGCTGTCGCGCAGCGCGCGCCTGGCCTACCCGATCCGCGACGGCATTCCCGATCCTGCTCGAGGAAGAAGCGCGCACCCTGAGCGACGAGGAACTGGAGCGGCTGCCCACGCGCACGCCGCTGGTCTAGGCCGTGTCGACCAGAGCGGCCGACCGCCATGCGCTTTTGCGTCCTCATCCCGGCGCGGCTGGCCTCGACCCGCCTGCCCGACAAGCCGCTGGCGGACATCGCCGGCCAGCCCATGGTCGTGCGCGTGGCGCAGCGCGCGAGCGCGTCGGCCGCGCAACGCGTCGTGGTGGCCGCCGACAGCGCGCGCATCGTGCAGGCCTGCGAGGCCCACGGCGTCGAGGCCGTGCTGACACGGACCGACCATGCCTCCGGCAGCGACCGGCTGGCCGAGGCCTGCGAACTGCTGGGCCTGGCGGACGCCGACCTGGTCGTCAACGTGCAGGGCGACGAGCCCCTGATCGACCCGTCGCTGATCGATTCGGTGGCCGCCCTGCTGCGAAGCCCGGCCCGAAGCCGCATGAGCACGGCCGCCCATCCGATCGACAGCGTCGCCGAGTTCACCAACCCGAACGTCGTGAAGGTCGGTGCTCGACGCGCAGGGCTTGGCGCTGTACTTCAGCCGCGCGCCGCTCCCGTGGTGGCGCGACGGCTTTGCCGGCAGGCATCCACGGCGCTGCCGCAGCCGCGGCCGCTGCGGCACGTCGGCATCTACGGCTACCGCGCCGATTTCCTGCGCGAGTTCCCGCGGCTGGCGCAGGCGCCGATCGAAGCAGGTCGAGGCGCTGGAGCAGCTGCGCGCGCTGTGGCACGGCCACCGCATCGCCGTCCATGTGACGGCCACCGCGCCGGGCGCCGGCGTCGACACGCCCGAGGACCTGGAGCGGGTGCGCGCCCTCTGGCGCAGCGGACTTCGCCTAAGCGGGCGCCAGAGGGTCGCATGCTATCCTTTGCGCCAATGATGCGCAACGGCCAGGGCGCGCTCGACGTCCAGCCCGCAGCGCCCGCCGATTTCTACATTCGAGATTCCGAGGACATCCATGAGACTGATTTTGTTGGGCGCGCCCGGCGCAGGCAAAGGCACGCAAGCTGCGTTCATCTGCCAGAAGTACGGCATCCCGCAAATCTCCACCGGCGACATGCTGCGCGCAGCCGTCAAGGCCGGCACGCCGCTGGGCCTGGCGGCCAAGAAAGTCATGGATTCGGGCGCGCTGGTCAGCGACGACATCATCATCGGCCTGGTCAAGGAGCGCATCGCGCAGCCCGATTGCGCCAACGGCTTCCTGTTCGACGGTTTTCCCCGCACCATTCCGCAGGCCGATGCGCATGAAGGCCGCCGGCGTCAAGCTCGATTACGTGCTGGAAATCGACGTGCCGTTCGAGGCCATCGTCGAGCGCATGAGCGGGCGCCGCTCGCACCCCGCTTCCGGCCGCACCTACCACGTCAAGTTCAACCCGCCCAAGGTCGCCGGCAAGGACGACGTCACGGGCGAGCCGCTGATCCAGCGCGAGGACGACAAGGAAGAAACCGTGAAGAAGCGGCTGGAGGTCTATGCCGCCCAGACCCGGCCGCTGGTGGACTACTACTCCAGCTGGGCCAAGGCCGATCCGGCCAACGCGCCCAAGTACCGCGCGATCAGCGGCACCGGCACGGTGGAAGAGATCACGGCGCGCGCCTGGCAGGCGCTGGTCGAGCTGAGCCTCAGCCCAGCAGCTCCAGCATCAGCGCGATCCGGGCCTTGACCGGCGACAGGCCGGCCGGCATCGCGGCAAGCGCGTCGCCCGGCCGCGCCAGCACGCGGCCCTTGCGCGCAGCGCGTCGACCGCACCACCTTCACGCCCGCGCGCCTGCGCCTCGCAGCAGCGCTGCCTCCAGTTCGTGATGCACGCGAGCCGTTGCCGGTGCCGGCAACGACGAGGCCGTCGACGCCCTGCGCCACCAGCGCGTCGCACGATGGCGCCGCCGGCGCCGGCATGGCTCATGACGATTTCCACGCGCGGCCAGCGCTCGGCACCGGCGAACTTGCCGAAGCACGGCGGATGCGCCGGCAACCGGCTGCGGGCCAGTCCCGCAGCAGCCGCAGCCGGCCCTCCTCGACGTAGCCGATCGGCCCGGCGTCGCCTGAGCTGAACGCGTCGAGCCGATAGGTGTGCTGCTTGGCGACGTCCAGCGCGCCATGGATGGCGCCCGCGCAGACCGCGACCACGCCGCGCGCGCCCGCAGCACGCTGCCACCGCGACCGCATCCAGCAGGTTCTGCGGCCCGTCCGGCACGAGCGCGGTGGCCGGGCGCATCGCGCAGGTCAGCACCACCGGCTTGGCGGGCGCCAGCACCGCGTGCAGGAAGATAGGCGGTCTCCTCCAGCGTGTCGGTGCCGTGGGTGATGACGACGCCGCCGACGTCGTCCTGCGCCAGCCAGTGCGCGCAGCGCAGCGCCAGCGTGCGCCAGATGTCGAAGCTCATGTCCTTGCTGTCGATCTGCGCCACCTGCTCGGCGACCAGCGGCAAGCCCTGCGAGGGCCGGGATCGCCGCCAGCAGCTCCTCGACGCCCAGCTGCGCGGCGCGTGTAGCCCAGGTTGTCGTCCGGCGGCCGCCGACCGTGCCGGCGATGGTGCCGCCGGTCGCCAGGATCGCAATTTTTTTGCCGCTCACTTGCACTACTTTCAAAAACTGTTTAAAAATACAGATACTGGATATTAAGACAGTGAGAGTCACCACCATGCTCGACACGCCCAAGCTCACCGCCCGCCAGCAACAGATTCTGGACCTGATCCAGAGCGCCATCGCGCGCACCGGCGCGCCGCCCACGCGCGCCGAGATCGCGGCCGAACTCGGCTTCAAGTCCGCCAACGCGGCCGAGGAGCATCTGCAGGCGCTGGCCCGCAAGGGCGTGATCGAACTGGTCAGCGGCACCTCGCGCGGCATCCGCCTGAAGAGCGAGGCCCTGCGCTCCATCAACGAATCGCGCAACAAGCAGTTCTCGCTGCCGCTGCAGACGCCTGGCGCAGCTGGCCTTGCCCGCTGATCGGCCGGGTGGCGGCCGGCTCGCCGATTCTCGCGCAGGAGCACGTCGACCAGACCTACTACGTCGAAAGCAGCCTGTTCCAGCGCCGTCCCGACTACCTGCTCAAGGTGCGCGGCATGTCCATGCGCGACGCCGGCATCATGGACGGCGACCTGCTCGCCGTGCAGGCCACCAAGGACGCCAAGAACGGCCAGATCATCGTCGCCCGCCTCGGCGACGACGTGACCGTCAAGCGCTTCCGCCGCAACAAGCACCTGATCGAGCTGCACGCCGAAAACCCCGACTACCCGACCATCGTCGTGGAGCCGGGCGAGCCGTTCGAAATCGAAGGCCTCGCCGTCGGCCTGATCCGCAACACCATGCTGATGTAGCCCTCACCGGGGCCGCCGCAGGTGGCGGGCGTATGGCGCATCGAGCGCCATCACCCTGCGGCAGGCTCCACCTTGTCAATCCTGCCTGTGTTCAACCTCTGAAGTTCAAGGAGAGTCGCATGGGAATCACGTTGTCAAGCCTTGGCGCACTGCTGGCGCCGCTGCGAAGGCCTGATGGGACTGGCTCGCGCAGCGCCCGCACCGGGCGCCGGCGGCTTCGCCGGCTTGCCCGGCCGCCGGTCATGCACAACTGCCGCGCGTTTCGCGGTCTTCGGCACCGTTGCGACCCTGCGCCCGGCCCGGGCGGCCGTTGCGCGTGGTGCGCGTGGTGGAAAGCTGCGGCGGCATGCCCGCGAGCGCCGGTCGCATGTTCATGTCCGGGCGCATGGCCGATGTCTGCGCCGAACTCGATCGGCTCGCCGCGCTCGAAGCCGTCTAGCGCTCAGGCGCTGGCGCCTGCCAGGTAGTCGGCCTTGCCCAGCTCGACGCCGTTGTGCCGCAGGATCGCGTAGGCCATCGTGACGTGGAAGAGGAAGTTGGCCAGCGACCAGTGCTTCAGGTAGGCCTCGCCCTTCATGGTGCGGGTCTTGTCCTTGCCGACCGGGAACGTGATGTCCTTGTCTTCCGTGCCGTTCATGCGCTCGGCCGGCACGCTTTCCAGGTAGTCGAGGGTCTTCTGGATTCGCGCCTTCAGCTCCGCGAAACGTGGCTTCCGTGTCGTCGAACTTGGGCGCCTCGACGCCTGAAATCCGGGCCACGCCGTTCTTGGCGGCATCGCACGCAATCAGGACCTGCCGGGTGAAGGGCAGCATGTCCGGCGCCAGGCGGTACTGCAGCAGCACGGCGGGATCGAACTTGCGCGCTTCCGCGTGGGCCTGGCCCTTGTCGAGGATGTGGCTCAGGTTGCCGAGCATGGTCTTGAACACGGGCAGGCTGGCGGAGGACATGGAAATTGTCATCAAGAGAACTCCTGGTTACGGATACGAAAGCCCGCGATGCTAACGGCGAGGCGGCCGACCCTGCTGCGGCAGGGGTCTGGGCCGAGGCACAATCGGTGCATGAACATTGTGATCCTCGACGATTACCAGGACGCCGTGCGCAAACTTCGCTGCGCCTCCAAGCTCGAAGCCTACCCCGCCAAGGTCTACACCAACACCGTCAAGGGCATCGGCCAGCTTTCGGTGCGCCTGCGCGACGCCGACGTCATCGTCCTCATCCGTGAACGCACCCACATCACACGCCAGCTGCTGGAAAAGCTGCCGCGGCTGAGGCTGATCGCCCAGACCGGCCGCGTCGGGCGCCCATGTCGACATGCAGGCGTGCACGGAGCGCGGAATCGCGGTGGCCGAGGGCGTGGGCTCGCCGGTCGCCCCGGCGGAGCTGACCTGGGCGCTGATCATGGCGGCGATGCGGCGCCTGCCTCAATACATCGGCACCCTGAAGCATGGCGGCTGGCAGCAATCGGGGATGAAATCGGCGTCGATGCCGCCGAACTTCGGCCTGGGCGTGGTCCTGCGGGGCCGCACCCTCGGGATCTGGGGCTACGGGAAGGTCGGACAGCTGGTCGCCGGCTATGGCAGGGCCTTCGGAATGCAGGTGATGGTCTGGGGCAGCCAGTCAGCGCGCGAGAAGGCGGCCAGCGACGGCTGCCAGGTGGTGAACTCGCGGGAGGAACTGTTCGCGCAGAGCGACGTCCTGACCTGCACCTGCGGCTGTCCGACGAGACGGCGGGCGTGGTCACGCTGGATGACCTCGGCCGGATGAAACCCACGGCGCTGCTGGTCAACACCTCGCGCGCGGAACTGGTCGAGCACGACGCGCTGATCGCCGCCCTCAACCGGGGCCGCCCCGGCATGGCCGCCGTCGACGTCTTCGAAAGCGAGCCGATCCTGCAGGGCCACGCGCTGCTGCGCCTGGAAAACTGCATTTGCACGCCACATATCGGCTACGTGGAACTCGACAGCTACGAGCTGTACTTCGGCGCAGCTTTCGACAACGTGGTCAATTTCATCACGGGCAACGCCCACCAACATCGTGAACCCCGGCGCCCTGCAGGTCCGCCGGTAGCGGTCGCGCCCGCGACAGCGGTCAATGACCCGCGCCTCGCGCCGGGTATGACAAACGACAAGAATGCACGCAGCGCCAGTCCTGACAGATCGGGGCGGCGCGGCGTGCGATCGTCCCGTATTTCGTGATTGAAGCGAAGCGAACTCACTTGTCATCGACCAGCACCATCGACCCCGCTGCGGCGCGGCCTGCCATGCCGGCCGTGCTGTGGCCGCTGCTGTTCGGCAACTTCGTCATCGGCACCGGCGTCATGGTGGTGCCCGGCACGCTCAACGAGCTCAGCGCGTCACTCGATGTCTCGGTCGCCACGGCCGGCCAGCTGATCTCGGCGGCCGCCCTGCTCATGTGCCTGGGCGCCCCGCTGCTGGCGGCAGTGGTGGCGGGCTGGGACCGGCGGCGCCTGCTCGCGCTGTCCATGGTCTGGTATGGCGCGCTGCACCTTGCGTCGGTCGCCGCCCCGAGCTTCGCCGCCCTGCTGCCCCTGCGGGTGCTGACCATGATCTCGCCGGCGATCTTCACACCGCAGGCAGCGGCGTGCGTGGGCTTATTGGTGCCTGCGGAGCAGCGCGGACGGGCCATCACCTTCATTTTCCTGGGCTGGTCGGTGGCTTCGGTGCTGGGCATGCCGATCGGCGCCTACGTCGGCGGCACGCTGGGCTGGCGCAGCGCCTTCGCGCTGGTCGGGCTGCTCAGCCTTGCCAGCGCCGCGTGGGTCTGGCGGACCATGCCCGACGGGGTGAAGCCGCCGGCCCTGTCCGCCGCGGCTTGGCGCGAAACCCTGCGCTCGCGCGCACTGATGCTCTGCGTGCTGGTCACCGTGCTGTATTCGGCCGGGCAGTTCGTGCTGTTCTCGTACTTCGCGCCGTACTACAAGCAGAAGATCGGCATCACGCCGGGCGAGCTGAGCCTGCTGTTCATGTGGTTCGGGGCGTTCGGCCTGCTGGGCAACATCCTGATGTCGCGGCACGTCGACCGCATCGGCGCTTCGCGCGCGGTGATGCTGGGCATCGCGTCCATGGCCGTGAGCCTGCTGGTCTGGCCTCTGGGCACCAGCCTGGTCCTGGCAGCGCTGGTGTCGATCCCCTGGGCACTGGGTTGCTTCTCGTCGAACTCGGCGCAGCAGGCGCGGCTGGTCGCCATCGCACCGGCGCTCGCGTCGGGCTCGATCGCACTGAACACCTCGGCGATGTATGCCGGCCAGGCGATCGGCGCCGGCAGCGGCGGCTGGCTGATCGCCAACAGCGGCATGGGCACGCTGCATTGGGCCGGCTTCGGCGGCTTGTTGCTGGCGATGGCCGCCAGCGCCCTGGCAACGCATTACCAGGGCACCCATCGCACCTAGAAGACAGGGCCCGGGCCTGCGCTACGGGATAATCTTCGGATGACACTTCTCTACGACACCGTGGGCGTGGTCGGCGCGGGCGCGATGGGCCGCGGCATCGCACAGATCGCGGCGCAAGCCGGCAGCACCGTCAGGCTGTACGACACCCAGCCTCAGGCCGTGGCCAAGGCGCAATCCGACATCTTCGCCCAGTGGGACCGCCTGGTCGAAAAGGGCCGCATGGACGCACAGGCGGCGCAGGCATGCAAGCAGCGCCTCCAGCCGGCCGACTCGCTGCAATCACTGGCCGATTGCGCGCTGGTGGTCGAAGCCATCGTCGAGCGGCTGGATGTAAAGGTGGCCCTGTTCGCGCAGCTGGAAGCCGTGGTCGCCCCCACGGCGGTCCTGGCGACCAACACCTCGTCGTTGTCCGTCACCGCGATCGCCGCCGGCCTGAAGCACCGCGGACGCTTTGCCGGCTACCACTTCTTCAACCCCGTGCCGCTGATGAAGGTGGTCGAGGTGATCGCCGGCCTGAAGACCGATGCGTCGGTCTGCGCAGGCCTGGCCGCCTACGCCCGGCAGATGGGCCACACGCCCGTCCAGGCGCAGGACACGCCCGGCTTCATCGTCAACCACGCCGGGCGCGGCTACGGCACGGAAGCGCTGCGGATCGTGGGCGAAGGCGTGGCGGACTTCGCCACCGTGGACCGCATCCTCAAGGACCAGGTCGGCTTCAAGCTCGGCCCGTTCGAGCTGATGGACCTGACGGCGCTGGACGTCTCGCATCCGGTGATGGAATCGATCTACCGCCAGTACTACGACGAGCCGCGCTACCGGCCGAGCGTGATCACGGCCCAGCGCCTGGCCGGCGGCATGGTGGGCAAGAAGGTGGGCGAAGGTTTCTACCGGTACGTCGGACGGCAAGGCGCAGGTCGCGCCCGAGCCGCCCGTGCCCCAGGTGGCCGAGCTGCCGCCGGTGTGGGTGTCCCCGCGGGCGGCCCGCCGCTCCGAGCTCTACCAGCTGCTCAAGGACCTGGGCGCGAAGATCGAGACCGGCCAGTCGCCTTCGCCGCAGGCGCTCTCGCTCGTGGCGCCGCTCGGCTTCGACGTGACCACGGTGGCCGTGGTCGAGCGGCTCGACCCGGCGCGCACCGTCGGCATCGACATGCTCATCGACGACGCCGCGACGAAGCGGCGCGTCCTGGCCACCAACCCTGCCACGCGCGCCGACATGCGCGACGCGGCCCACGCGCTGTTCGCGGCGGACGGCAAGGCCGTGAGCGTGATCCGCGATTCGGGCGGCTTCGTCACGCAACGCGTGGTGGCCACCATCGTGAACATCGCCTCGGACATCTGCCAGCAACGCATCTGCAGCCCGAAGGACCTGGAGACCGCCGTCACGCTGGGGCTGGGCTACCCGCTCGGCCCACTGGCCATGGGCGACCGCTGGGGCCCGACCAACATCCTGGAGGTGCTGTTCAACATGCAGACCGTCTACGGCGACCCGCGCTACCGCCCCAGTCCCTGGCTGCGCCGGCGCGGCGCGATCGGCCTGTCGCTGCTGCACGAGGAGGCCTGACCGATGCCGGCGGAACTCAAGAGCACCAGCCGGGGCCGCACCATGGTCCTGACGCTGAGCAATCCCGAACACCGCAACGCGTTCGGCCCGGAGATGTACGCTGCCGGCGTCGAGGCGCTCAGCGTCGCCGAAAGCAGCCCCGATGTGCGCAGCGTGGTGATCACCGGTGAAGGCAGCCTGTTTTCGGCGGGCGGCAACCTGCAGCGGCTGCTGGCCAACCGGCAGCAGCCGCCTGAAGTCCAGGCGCAAAGCATCGAGGGCCTGCACGGCTGGATCGAGGCGATCCGCACCTTCCCCAAGCCGGTCATCGCCGCCGTGGAAGGCGCGGCGGCCGGCGCCGGATTCTCGCTGGCGCTGGCTTGCGACCTGATCGTCGCGGCCGACGACGCCGTCTTCGTCATGGCCTACAGCAACGTCGCGCTGTCGCCCGACGGCGGCGCCACCTGGAGCCTCGCGCGGGCGCTGCCCAGGCAGCTGGCCACCGAGTTGCTGATGGCGGGCGAGCGCATCGGCGCGCGCCGCCTGCATGAGCTGGGGCTGGTCAATCGCCTCGCACCAGCAGGTTCGGCGCTGCATGAGGCTCTCGCGCTCGCCGAGAAACTGAACGAGCGCGCACCCAACGCGCTGGCCAGCATCAAGGAACTCCTGAACGACGCGGACGGCGCGACGCTCAGCCGTCACCTCGCCCAGGAGCGCGACCATTTCGTGCGGAACCTGCACCATGCCAACGCCGGAATCGGCATCGATGCCTTCCTGGCAAAGCAGCCGCCGCGCTACGAATAGGCCGGGCCCCGAATCATGGGGGGACAACCCCGTTGTCTGCCCCGGTCCCCCACGCGACAATGGCCGCGCACCCCAGTCACTCAAAAGACAGATCATGGACGACCCCATTCTTACCATTGAAGAACGAGAGGCGATCAATTCCGGTCGCTGGTTTTCATCCCTGTCACCTTCCCTGCGACACGACATCCTCCGATGCGCCTACGTCAAACGCTACAAGGACGGCGAGCTGATCGCCGCCCGCGGCGACCCGCCGGAGCAGTGGATCGCATGCGCCAAGGGGGCGGTGCGGGTGAGTTCGACGGCGATTTCGGGCAAGCAGGTCACGCTGACCTACGTCGAGCCGGGGATCTGGTTCGGCGACGTGGCGATCTTCGACGGGGAACGGCGCACGCACGATGCCTATGCGCACGGGGACTCCACGATTCTCTGCGTGGCGCGCGCCGATCTGCGCAAGATCCTCAGCCAGCACACGGAGCTGTACGAGGCGTTGCTGCGCCTGCATGCCCGGCGCATCCGGCAGCTGTTCGGCCTGGTCGAGGACCTGAACACCCTGCCCTTGCGCGCGCGCCTGGCCAAGCAGTTGACCCACCTGGTGCGCAGCTACGGGGTGCCGTCGCTGTCGGACGGGCGCGAAGTGCGCATCGGGCTGCAACTGGCCCAGGAAGAGCTGGCGCAATTGCTGGGCGCGTCGCGCCAGCGCGTCAACCAGGAACTCAAGGCGATGGAACGCGAGGACGTGATCCGCATCGAGCCCGGCGGGCTGGTGGTGCGCAACCGCGAGGCGCTGATGCGCATCATCGAAGCCGATGCCTGATCCCATCCCAGCAGAACCCGGGAACCCACCCTTGAGCGAATTCGACCATTTCATCGGCACCCGGCCGGTTTCCGACAAGCACGCCTTCGACGTTGCCGCGCTCACGGCGTGGCTCGAACAGAACCTCGAGGGCTTCTCCGGCCCGCTGGCGGTGGAGATGTTCAAGGGCGGCCAGTCCAACCCCACCTACAAGCTCATCACGCCGGGCCAGAGCTACGTGATGCGCGCCAAGCCGGGCCCGGTCGCGAAGCTGCTGCCGTCTGCCCACGCCATCGAGCGCGAGTTCGCCGTGATGCGCGGCCTGCACGGCACCGAGGTGCCCGTGCCCCGCATGTACTGCCTGTGCGAAGACGAATCGGTCATCGGCCGCGCCTTCTACGTCATGGAGTTCATGCAGGGCCGCGTGATGTGGGACCAGGCCCTGCCCGGCATGAGCCCGGCCCAGCGCGGCGAGGTCTACGACGAGATGAACCGCGTCATCTCGGCGCTCCACACGGTGAAGTTCGCCGAGCGCGGCCTGGCCGGCTACGGCAAGCCGGGCAACTACTTCGACCGCCAGATCGGGCGCTGGAGCAAGCAGTACAAGGCCTCGGCCGACGGCGCCGGCCCCATGTCGCAGCCGATCCCCGAGATGGAAAAGCTGGTGGAATGGCTGCCCGCGCACATTCCCGCGGCGGCCCGCGACGAGGGCAAGGTCTCGATCGTCCACGGCGACTACCGCCTGGACAACCTCATGTTCCATGCAGGCGAGCCGCGGATCATCGCCGTGCTCGACTGGGAACTCTCCACGCTCGGGCACCCGCTGGCCGACTTCAGCTACCACTGCATGGCCTGGAACATCCCGCATGGATCGTTTCGCGGCATCGGCGGGCTGGACCACAAGGCGCTGGGGATTCCGTCCGAAGACGAGTACATCCGGCGCTATTGCGAGCGCACCGGCCTGGCGACAGTCGAAGGCCTGAAGGCCGACTGGAATTTCTACATGGCCTACAACATGTTCCGAATCGCAGCGATCCTGCAGGGCATCGCCAAGCGCGTGGAGGCGGGCACCGCCTCCAGCGCCCAGGCAGCCAGTTCCGGGGCCAGCGCGCGACCCATGGCCGAACTGGCCTGGAAATTCGCGCGCCAGGCCTGACCCTTTCCCGCATCACCCCAAGGAAGCATCATGGATTTCGAGTACTCCCCCAAGACCAAGGAACTGCAGGCCAAGCTGCTCAAGTTCATGGACGACTACATCTACCCCGCCGAGCGGGAGTACGAGCAGGAGCTCGAGGCCAACACCAAGGCGGGCAAGCGATGGAGCGCGCTGCAGACCATCGAGAAGCTCAAGCCCAAGGCGCGCGCGGCGGGGCTGTGGAACCTGTTCCTGCCCGTGGACAGCGCCGCGGCCTCGGGCTATGAGGGCGCGGGCCTGACCAACCAGGAGTACGCGCCGCTGGCCGAAATCATGGGCCACGTCCAGTGGTCCAGCGAGGTCTTCAACTGCTCCGCGCCTGACACGGGCAACATGGAAACCATCGCCCGCTACGGCTCGGCCGACATCAAGGCGCGCTGGCTCAAGCCCCTGCTCGAAGGCCAGATCCGCTCCGCCTTCGCGATGACGGAGCCCGAGGTCGCCTCGTCGGACGCGACCAACATCTGCACCCGCATCGAGCGCAAGGGCGACGAGTACGTCGTCAACGGCCACAAGTGGTGGATCTCCGGCGCGGCCGACCCGCGCTGCGCGGTGTTCATCACCATGGGCAAGACCGATCCCGACGCCCCCCGGCACTCGCAGCAGAGCATGGTGATCGTGCCGGCTGACGCCAAGGGCATCCGCATCGTGCGGCCGCTCTCGGTGTTCGGCTACGACGACGCACCCCACGGCCACGTCGAGATGTACTTCGAGGACGTGCGGGTGCCGGTCGACAACATCCTGCTGGGCGAAGGCCGCGGCTTCGAGATCGCCCAGGGCCGCCTCGGCCCGGGCCGCATCCATCACTGCATGCGCCTGATCGGCCTGGCCGAACGCGCCCTCGAACTGATGTGCAAGCGCGCTTCGTCGCGCGTGGCCTTCGGCAAGACCATCGCGCAGCAGACCGTGACGCAGGAACGCATCGCCGAGGCGCGCTGCAAGATCGACATGGCGCGCCTGCTCACGCTCAAGGCCGCCTGGCTGATGGACGTGGCGGGCAACAAGGTCGCCAAGACGGAGATCGCGATGATCAAGGTGGTGGCGCCGAGCATGGCCTGCCAGGTGATCGACTGGGCGATCCAGGCGCACGGCGGCGGCGGCATCAGCAGCGATTTCCCGCTGGCGGCGGCCTATGCGGGCGCGCGCACCCTGCGCTTCGCCGATGGGCCGGACGAAGTGCACCGCAACGCGATCGCCAAATGGGAGCTGGGCAAGTACGGCAACGTCGGCCGCGACGCCCACGCGCCGGTCACGCGCGGCGGTTGAACGCGCCGAGCGCCGCCTCGCAGGCGCTGGTGAAGATCAGCGAGGCGTGCTGCAGCGTGGCGAGGTCTGCCGGGGTGTATTCCATCCGCAGGTAGGCCTTGCCATTGAGCAGCAGCACCATGAACGGCACTTCGGCCGTCGGCGCGGGTGCAGGCCAGTTCAGCATCTGGTTGGCCAGCGGCGGGTCGATCCACGCCAGCGCGTTTTCGCGCCGGTCCGTCAGCACGCAGTAGCGGTCCCAGAATTCGCGCGGCAGGCTGTCCCAGCCGACCTCGTCGAACATGGCCAGCCAGCGCATTTCCTCCGGCAGCGTGGCGTCGACAGACGTCTGGAGGTCGTCCGTGTACATCTGGTAAGCGCGCTTTTCCAGGGCCTCCTTCAGCGGGCGGTTCATCACGAGCACCGCGATGTCCTCGGTGATGCCCAGTTCGCCGCGGGCCCGCACTTCCTCGCCCAGGATGTAGTTGCGCGTCGGCCGGCCCAGCTGCAGCCGCCAGGGCCGCGAACTCACCTTGCCTTCCAGCGCGATGCCGTGACCGGCGCCATCGACCGAGAACGCGAAGCCTTGCGTCCCTGCCCATTCAGAGACCGGCCCGTGCGTCAGTTGCGAGCTCGGACCCTCCTGCGGCTCGGGGGTTCCCTTGGAAAAGGCCTTCTTGATGCGATCGAACATGGTCCGGGCAATTCACCTAAAGTCGCATTATTCATTCAAACCGATGAGTTCACCATGATCGACGTTTTTTCCTGGGCGACCCCCAACGGCCACAAGGTCCACATCATGCTGGAGGAGTGCGGCCTGCCCTACCGGGCCATCCCCGTGAACATCGGGGCGGGCGACCAGTTCAAGCCCGAGTTCCTCAAGATCAGTCCCAACAACCGGATTCCCGCGATCACCGACCCGAACGGGCCGGACGGCAAGCCGATCTCCCTGTTCGAGTCGGGCGCGATCCTGGTGTACCTCGCGGCCAAGACCGGCAGGTTCATGCCCGCCAGCGACCGCGCGAAGTACGAAGTGCTGCAGTGGCTGATGTTCCAGATGGGCGGCGTCGGCCCGATGCTGGGGCAGAACCACCACTTTCGCCTCTACGCACCGGAGAAGCTCGAATACGCCATCAACCGCTATACCAATGAAGCCAGGCGTCTCTATGGAGTCATCGACCGGCGCCTGGCGCAAAGCGCCTACCTGGGCGGCGACGACTATTCCATCGCGGACATCGCCACCTTTCCCTGGCTGCGCAACTGGGAAAGGCAGGGCATCGTGCTGGCCGACTATCCGCACCTGAAAGCCTGGTTCGAGAAGGTCGCCGAGCGTCCTGCCGTGCAACGCGGCGTGAAGGTCCTGGCCGACCTGCGCAAGCCCATCACGGACGACAAGGCGCGCGACGTGCTCTTCGGCAAGATGCAGTACGAAAGGCGGTAGGCTCGCGCCCATGGACATCAATCCCATGGAAGCCGTCGAACCGGCCGACGATGCCGGCCCGGCGGCGCGCCGCTCGCGCCTGAACCCCGCCGTCGCCATCACCGTGGCGCTGCTCGCCACGTTCATGGGCATCTGCAAGGTCAAGGACGACAACATCGTCCAGGCCATGCAGCAGGCGCAGGCGGACAAGATCGACCACTGGGCCTTCTACCAGGCGCGCAACCTGCGCGAGGAAGTGGCCAAGGCCACGCTGCTGCAGCTTCGGCTGCAGGCTGCCGACCGGCCCGCGCCGCAGCGGGCCGCCTACGACGAAGCCATCGCCCAGTACGAAAAGCTCGCGCGCGACCAGGCCGAAAAGAAAGAGGAGCTGCGCAAGCAGGCCCTGGCCGACCAGGCCACCTACGACGCGCTGAACTTCCGCGACGACCAGTTCGACCTGTCCGACGCCGCCGTGGCGATCGCGATCTCGCTGCTGGCGATCGCCTCCCTGACCCAGCTCTGGTGGCTCTATGGCCTGAGCCTCGTGCCCGCCGGCTTCGGTGTGGTGATGGGGCTGGCCGGGCTGATCGGGTGGAACCTGCACCCGACGGTGCTGGTGCAGTTGCTGACCTGAGGCCAGCGCGGGCTGGCCTGCCCGGAGGGAATCGAACCCCCGACAACCGGCTTAGAAGGCCGGTGCTCTATCCAACTGAGCTACGGGCAGCCATATGGACGAAAGGCCCCGGGGGGGCCTTTCTTGTTCTGGTCGGAGCGATAGGATTCGAACCTACGACCCTCTGGTCCCAAACCAGATGCGCTACCAGGCTGCGCTACGCTCCGAAGCCGCCATTCTATCCGGCCCAGCCGTTTTTCAGAGCTTCACGTATTCGTAGTCCACCGCCTGGGCATTGATGCCGCGGTCCGGCGGGGCGATCCATGCCGCCATCTTGCCGGGTTCGGCCACCCGCTGCATCAGGCTCTTGACATAGGCCAGGTCGGCCTCGGTCGGCAGCCATTGGTCCTTCTTCGTGTCGAATTCGGCCTGGCTGATCGGATGGCCCTCGGGGTTGGCCGGGATGCCGGCCCAGGCGCCGACCTGGCGGCGGAAACGGCTGGACGGCAGCTTCAGCTCGAAGTCCACGCCGGCACGCTTGATGCCCATGTTCCAGCGCGTCACGCCGACGTTGCAGTCCTTCACGTATTCCAGGCGGGTGATTTCGTTGATGCCGTTGCGCACCGTGATCGTCTCGTTCTTCAGGCCGCCCTTGCCGTCGGGGACCTGGATCGTCATTTCGGTGTCGGATTCCACGTGGTCTGCGAACTTCGCCTCGTCGGGGCGGCCCTTGATGCCGTTGCTGAAGTAGTTGGCGGCGTTGGACGAAGCCTCGGAGCCGAACAGGTCCAGCGAACTGGTGAACCAGAAGTTCATGAATTTCTGCACCGTGGGCAGGTCGATCACGCCGGCCTTGCGCAGGGTGGCGACGTCGTCGGTGTCCAGCTCCTTCATCACTTCCAGCGTGCGCTTGATGACGCGGCCGACGCCGGTCTCGCCCACGAACATGTGGTGCGCTTCTTCCGTCAGCATGAAGCGCGTGGTGCGCGCCAGCGGGTCGAACGCGGATTCGGCGAACGACTTGAGCTGGAACTTCCCGTCGCGGTCGGTGAAGTAGGTGAACATGAAGAACGACAGCCAGTTGTCCATGGGCTCGTTGAACGTGCCCAGGATGCGCGGCTTGTCGGGGTCGCCGCTGTGGCGCTCGAGGAGTTCCTCCGCCTCCTCGCGGCCGTCACGCCCGAAGTGCGCGTGCAGCAGGTAGACCATCGCCCACAGGTGCCTGCCCTCTTCCACGTTCACCTGGAACAGGTTGCGAAGGTCATAAAGCGATGGGGCGGTGTGGCCCAGCAGGCGCTGTTGTTCGACGGACGCGGGCTCGGTGTCGCCCTGGGTCACGATCAGGCGGCGGAAGGTGGAGCGGTATTCGCCGGGCACGTCCTGCCACACCTCCTGGCCCATGAAGTCGCCGAAGCCGATCTTGCGGTTCTCTTCCTTGTCGGCCAGGAAGATGCCCCAGCGGTAGTCGGGCATGGGCGTGTAGCCGTAGCTGGCCCAGCCTTGCGCGTCGACGCCGACGGCGGTGCGCAGGTAGACCTCCTTGGCCTTGAAGTCGCTCGGGCCCATCTCGTCCCACCAGTTCAGGAAGGCGGGCTGCCAGTGTTCGAGGGCGCGCTGCAGCTGGCGGTTCTCGCCGAGCTGGACGTTGTTGGGGATGAGGGCTTGCAGGTCGATGTTGGACATAGGTTTCCTGATCAGTTGGGGACAGAGCTGAAGGCCTGTCCCGCACTCAAATTCGACGAAAGTCGAATTTGGCTTTCTTGCCGGTGCCGAAAAGTTTGAGGGCGCCCTCTTCGCCGACGGCGTTGGGGCGGATGAAGATCCAGTTCTGCCAGGCGGAGAGGCGGCCGAAGACGCGCGTCTCCATGGTTTCCTTGCCCGGGAAACGCAGCGAGGCTTCCATGCCGGTCAGTGCGTCGGGCGAAAGCGAGGCGCGTTCCTCCAGCATGATGCGGATCTCGTCGTCCCAGTCGATGTCGTCCGGGGTGAGCGTCACCAGGCCCAGCGCCAGCGCCTGGTCCGCTCGCAACGCGCTGTCCTGCAGGCCCTGGAGCTGGGCGATGGTTGGCGCGTCCTCGCAGAAGCGGGTCGCGAGGCGCGTGAGGCCATTCACTTCGGGGTAGCGGCCGAAATTGGCGATGTTCAGTTGCAGCGCGGGCGCGGCGTCGGGCGAGTCCGGCAGGTCCAGCATGTAGATGCGGTCGCAGGCCAGCGCGAGTTCGTAGAAGGTGCCGGCGAAGCACGAGCCCTGGTCCACCAGCGCGATCAGCGAACGGCTCGTCACGTCGATGCGTGCAAGCGTGCGGCGCAGCGCGCCGATGGTCTCGCGCACCAGCCAATGCGCCTTGTGCTGCTCCAGCACGCGGTCGGCCTGCAGCACCAGGTTGGCGTCGCCGCGGGTCTTGATCACCCACGTGCCGACTTCCAGCTCGTTGGTGCGCAAGTTGAGGATGGCGTCGTCGAGTTCGCGCGCCAGCCGCAGCGGCCACCAATCCGCCCCGGCGGCCTGGATGGCATCCGGCGTGGATTCGATCGCGGCCTTCGGCGCGTTCACCGTGATCGTCGCGATGCGGGTCGCACGATCGACCTGCGCATCGACGATGCCGTAGTGGTAGCCCTCGTCGTCGATCACCGGCGCGAGCGGCGGAAGCGCGATGCCCTGCCCGCCCGCGCGGTCCGATTGCGCGCGCAGCGCCGCGATCTCGCTCTCGATGAGTTGCGCGAACTGCTGCGGCTTGGCGTTGGAGTCGATCAGCTTCCAGTCCTTGGCACGGTCGGCCCGCACGCCTTCGCTGGTGGTGCAGAAGATGTCGGCCAGGTCCCGGCGCACCTTGCGCTTGTCGGTCACGCGCGTCAGCCCGCCCGTGCCCGGCAGCACGCCGAGCAGCGGAACTTCGGGCAGGCTCACCGTGGAGGCACGGTCATCGACCATCGCAATGCGGTCGCAGGCAAGCGCCAGCTCGTAGCCGCCGCCGGCGCAGGCGCCTGTCACAGCGGCGAGCGACTTCAGGCCCTCATGGCGCGAAGAATCTTCCAGGCCATTGCGTGTCTCGTTCGTGAACTTGCAGAAGTTCACCTTCCACGCATGGGTGGACAGGCCCAGCATGTAGATGTTGGCGCCGGAGCACCAGATCTTTTCCTTCGCGCTCTCGAACACCACGACCTTCACGGCGGGATGCTCGAAGCGGATGCGGTTGAGCGCGTCGTACAGCTCGATGTCCACGCCCAGGTCGTAGCTGTTCAGCTTGAGCTTGTAGCCGGGCTTGATCCCGCCGTCCTCATTGATGTCCAGCTTCAGGCGCGCGACGTCGCCTTCCACACCCAGGGTCCAGTGCTGGTAGCGCGAGGGATGGGTGGCGAAGCTCACCAGCTCGCGGTCGCCCTGCTTGAACAGCAGCGGCTCGGTCATCGCATTCATCGGGGGGTCTCCATGGGAACGGCTCGTTCCAGGTCTTTCAGGGATTGCTTGACGGTGCGCGCGGCGGTGTCGACGACAGCATCGGCGCGCGCGTACAGGGCCTCCCGGCTCGCGAGGATGCGGCGCAGGTCTTCCAGCGCCTCATGGGTCGCGCCACGGGTGCTGTCGAAGGGCCGCATGTCGCCTTGCGCCACGACGCGGCTCATGTGCTCTTCGGGGTTGGCCTTGAGCCAGACGCAATAGAAGCGGCTTTGCAGCAGGTCGAACGTCTCGCGCTCGCTCACGATGCTGCCGCCGGTCGTCATCACCACGCCATCGGCATGGTCCTCGGCGATGCGAAACAGCGCCCTGCGCTCGTAGCGGCGGTAGCCCGCCTGCCCGTGCAGCAGCAGGATCTCGTTCATGCTGGTGCCGGCTTCGCGCTCGATTTCGCGGTCCAGCTCGACGAAAGGCACCCCGCGTTGGGCGGCCAGCTGCGCGCCGAGCGTGGACTTGCCCGCGCCGCGCAGGCCGATCAGGGCGATGCGCTTTTCCCGGCCCAACGCATCGCCCAGCCCGAAAGTGCCGGCCAGCGATGTGTAGGCCTGGTCGAGCTGCGCATCGTCCAGGCGCGCCAATAAGCCATGGACACGAGCCAGCGCCGGCCGCGGGGCGTCCTGCAGAAGCTCGAGAATGGTGATGTTCAGCGCGCGCGCCGCAGCCTCCAGCGAGTTGATGGAGACATTGCCCTTGCCGCTTTCCACGTCCGCGAGGAAGCGCTCGGACAGGCCCGAATCGGCGGCGAGCTGCTTGCGCGTCATGCCCCGGCGCGCCCGCCACGCCCGCACTCGCGCGCCCAGCTCGGACAGCGTGGCCCGGGCATCGTGGTCAGTCATGAGTTCCATGGTGGCGGGGTTTTTTTGAAGAAGATTTGCGCTAGATCAAGATTGCAGTATACTTCCTGTCATTGCACTGTCAAGCAGTTTATTGCATATGCCCGGCTCCGGGCTTAGGATGATCGGAACTGACATGAAATTGAAGATCCTCGTGGGCACGATGACCAGCACGGCCGACTATGTGGCGCAGGCGATCCAGATGGATTGCGCGGACCTGGTCGACGAGATCGAGGTCAAGCTGATGGATGGGCTGGACATCAGTGCCTTCGACGAAGATGCACTATATCTCATCTGTTCTTCCACCTACGGATCCGGAGACGTCCCCGACAACGCGCGCGCCCTGTACGAGTCGCTGGATGCCCAGCCGAAGTATCTGGGCCACGTGCGGTACGGCGTGATCGCCTTGGGCGACCGCACCTACCTCAACACCTTCGCTTTCGGCGGAAAGAAGTTCGACGAGCGGCTGCAAGGCCTGGGTGCCCAACGGATCGGCGACGTCTGGTGCCACGACGCGAGCGCAGGCACCCTGCCCGAGGAACTGGGCGCCGCCTGGTGCCGCGAATGGCTTGCACAAGCGCTCGCAACGGTTCAAGCTGACGCCTGAGCTTTCCAGATGCACCTCAGCCGCGCCGACCACAGCACCACCCCACCCCGCGTCGAGATTCCGCGGGACTACAACGCCGCGCACGACCTGCTCGCGCGCAATGCCTCGCGCTCGGAAAAAGTCGCCTTCATCGACGCATCCTCCGGGGTCCAGCTCACCTACGGCGAACTGACCGACCAGGCCCATCGGTTCGCCAATGCGCTGCGCGCGCACGGCTTCACGCCGGAAGCGCGCGTGATGATCGCGATGCTCGACACGCTGGAATGGCCCGTGGTGTTCCTGGGCTGCATCCTGGCCGGCGTCGTGCCCATCGCGGCCAACACACTGCTCACGACCAAGGACTTCGAATTCATGCTGCGCGACTCGCGTGCGCAGGCACTGTTCGTCTCCAGGCCGCTGCTGCCGGTCTTCGAACCCCTGATCGGGACCATCGGCACGCTGCGCACCGTATTCGTCGCCGGCGACGGCGCGCCGAACTCCGTCGCGGCGCTGGTCAAGTCCGGGGCCACGGCCCTGCACGTGACCAACACCTGCTCGGATGACGCCTGCTTCTGGCTCTACTCGAGCGGCTCCACCGGCACGCCCAAGGGCACCGTGCACCTGCACAGCCACCTGGTGCAGACCGCCGAACTGTACGGGCGCGGCGTCCTCGGCATGCGCGAAAACGACACGGTGTATTCGGCCGCCAAATTGTTCTTCGCCTATGGCCTGGGCAACTCGCTCACGTTCCCGATGAGCGTGGGCGCCACCACGGTGCTCCTGCCCTCGCGCCCCACGCCGGCCGACGTATTCGGCACGCTGCGCAAGTACCGGCCCACCATCTTCTTCGGCGTTCCCACCCTCTACGCCGCCCTGCTCGCGGACCCGGCACCGGCCCGGCGCGAGGAGCTGAACCTGCGTGTCTGCGCCAGCGCCGGCGAGGCGCTGCCGGCCGACATCGGCAAAAGGTGGACCGAAACCTATGGCTGCGAAATCCTGGACGGCATCGGCTCGACCGAGATGCTGCACATCTTCCTGTCCAACCGCCCCGGGCAGGTGCGCTACGGCACGACCGGCATGGCCGTGCCGGGATACGAGCTGAAGATCGTTGGGGACGACGGCAAGGAGTGCGGCGTCGGCCAGATCGGCGAGTTGCAGATTTCCGGCCCGAGCGCCGCCCTCATGTACTGGAACAGCCGTGCCAAGACCAAGGCGACCTTCGCCGGCGAATGGACCCGCAGCGGCGACAAGTACACGCGTGACGCCGACGGCTACTACACCTATGGCGGGCGCAGCGACGACATGCTCAAGGTCGGCGGCATCTACGTCTCGCCGTTCGAGGTCGAGGCCTGCCTCATGACCCACGCCTCGGTCCTGGAAGCGGCCGTCATCGGCGTCGCCGACACCGACGAACTGGTCAAGCCCAAGGCCTACGTGGTCCTGAAGTCGGGCCAGGCGGCAACGGCCGAGGAACTGCAGGTGCACGTGAAGAGCCTGCTCGCGCCCTACAAGTACCCGCGCTGGATCCAGTTCGTCCCGGAACTGCCGAAGACGGCGACCGGCAAGATCCAGCGCTTCAAGCTGCGGACGTCGCCGGCATCGCCGGCCGTGTGAGCCGGCACCTGAAAATCCGGGTAAGCCATGGTATGCAGCGCGGCCGGCTGCGGTAAAAATCCTTTAGGCCTAAATTAAAAACCAGCAGGAGATATTCCATGACCACTCGCCGCCTCGTCCTCACCCGCAGCGCCGCCCTCGTGGGCGCAGCTTCCACCGGCCTGCTGCTCCCGGAAATCGTCCGCGCGCAAGGCAACAAGATCCGGGTGGGCCTGATGTTGCCCTTCACCGGGACCTACGCGCAGCTGGGCGTCGCCATCGAAAACGGCGTTCGCATGGCGATCAACGAAAAGGGCGGCAAGCTCGGTGGCCGCGAGATCGAGTGGTTCAAGGTGGACGATGAGTCCGAGCCGTCCAAGGGCGTCGAGAACGCCAGCAAGCTGGTGCAACGCGACAAGGTCGACGTGCTGATCGGCACCGTCCATTCCGGCGTGCAGATGGGCATCCAGAAGGTCGTGCGCGACAGCGGCACCTTGTGCATCATCCCGAACGCGGGCGTCCATGCCGCAACACGGGCGCTGTGCGCCCCCAATGTGTTCCGGACCTCGTTCACCAACTCGCAGCCGACGCTGGCGCTGGGTAAAGCCATGGTGGACCGCGGCCACAAGAAGGCGGTCTGGATCACCCACAAGTACGCGGCCGGCGACGAGGCTTTCGAGGGCTTCCGCGACAGCTACACCAAGGCGGGCGGCACGGTCGTCAAGGAGCTGGGGCTGCCCTTCCCGCAAGTGGAATTCCAGGCCCTCCTGACCGAGATCGCTGCGCTGAAGCCGGACGCGGTCGCCTGCTTCTTCGCGGGCGGCGCGGCGGCCAAGTTCATCCGCGACTACGCCGCCGCGGGCCTGAAAGGCAAGATCGCGCTGTACGGCTCGGGCTTCCTCACCGAAGGCGTGCTCGATGCGGCCGGCCCGGCGGCCGACGGCATCATCACGACGATGCACTACAGCGACTCGCTGGACACGCCGCGCAACAAGCAGTTCCGCCTCGCCTATGCCACGACGTTCCGCAGCCAGCCGGACGTGTATGCCGTGCAAGGCTACGACTCGGGCCAATTGCTGGTGCAGGGCGCAGCCGCCGTCAAGGGCGACCTGAACAACAAGGCCGCGCTGTACAAGGCCATGGAAACAGCGACCATCGACAGCCCGCGCGGCAAGTGGACGATGAGCAAATCGCACAACCCGGTGCAGGACATGTACCTGCGCGTGGTGGAAAACAAGGAAAACAAGGTCATCGGGATCGCGGCCAAGGCGCTGGCCGATTCCGGCGCCGGCTGCAAGATGGGCTGAAGCTTTCCGGGCTGCAACAATGGGAGGTTCGCGCCTCCCATTTTTTTGTTCGCTGCGACCATGACCCTCGCCACTTACCTGCTCTACGTTGCCGCCGTCGTCGTGCTGATCGTCACGCCGGGCCCGACCATGCTGATGTGCATGACCAACTCGCTCAACCACGGCCCGCGCCGCGCCATGACCTCGGTCGCCGGCGCCGTGACCGCCGTGCTGGGCGTGATGGTGCTGTCGGCAATGGGCCTGGGCGCCCTGCTGGCCACATCCGAAGCTGCTTTCACCGTGGCCAAGGTCGCGGGCGCCGCGTACCTGCTCTGGCTGGGCGTGCGGACCTTCCGCAGCGATTCGGTCCTGAAGATCGATGACGAGGCGGCGCGGCCGGCGCGGCGCTCGTTCTATCTCCAGGGCTTTCTCGTCGGCGCGAGCAACCCGAAGGCCGTGCTGTTCTTTGCCGCATTCTTCCCGCAATTCCTGAACCCCGGCGCCCCCATCGTGCCGCAGTTCGCCCTCCTGGCCCTGACCTTCATGGCGTTCGAATTCACGGTGCTGACGCTGTGCGCTCTGGGCGTCGCGAGGCTCGTGCCGCTGCTGCGCTCCAGCGGCCCCGTGCGCTGGATCAACCGCATCTGCGGCGGGCTGTTCACCCTCATGGGCGGCCTGCTGCTGCTGACCCGCCGCTCCGCCTGATGGATCTCGCGAACTTCCTGATCCAGCTTCTCAACAGCGTGCAGTACGGCCTGCTGCTGTTCATGCTGGCTGCGGGCCTGACGCTGATCTTCGGGATCATGGGCGTCGTCAACCTGGCGCACGGCAGCTTCTACATGCTGGGGGCGTACCTCGCGTGGTCGCTGTCCAGCCTGACCGGCAGCTTCACGCTCGCCATCGCCGGCGGCGCGGTGCTGTCGGTGCTGTTCGGCCTGGCGCTGGAACGGCTGCTGTTTCGCCACTTCTACCAGCGCGACCACCTCGACCAGGTGCTGCTGACGTTCGGGCTGATCTACATCTTCGAGGAAACGCGCTCCATCCTCTGGGGTGACGACGTCCACGGCGTGAAGATCCCCGACCTGCTTTCGGCTTCCATCCCGCTCACCGAGAACCTCTCCTACCCGGTCTACAGGCTCTTCATGTCGGGTGTGTGCGTGGCGCTGGCGATCGGCCTGTACCTGCTGATCTCGAAAACGCGGCTGGGCATGAAGATCCGCGCCGGCGCGTTCAACCGGGACATGACCGAGGCGCTGGGGGTCAACATCAAGCTGATCCACACCGTGGTGTTCGCGATCGGCGTGGCGCTGGCCACCGTGGCCGGCATGATCGCTTCGCCGATTTCCAGCGTGTACCCGAACATGGGCTCGCAGGTGCTGATCATGTGCTTCGTGGTCGTCGTGATCGGCGGCATCGGCTCGGTGCGCGGGGCGCTGATCTCCGCCCTGCTGGTCGGCTTGGTCGATACCTTCGGCAAGGTGCTGCTGCCGCAGGTGGCCGGGATGCTGGTGTACATGCTGATGGCCGCAGTGCTGCTCTGGAAGCCCGAAGGGCTGTTCAAGCAATGAGGTGCCGCGACTCATGACGGCCAAGGCCCATCTCGAAGTGCTGCCGCGCAGCCTGCAGGTCGTGCTCGGGCTCGGCCTGCTCGCCCTGCTCGTCTTTCCCTTCGTCGGCACGGATTTCTACGCGCAAATGGTGTCGCGGATGATGATCCTGGCCATCTTCGCCATGAGCCTGGACCTGCTGCAGGGCGTGACCGGGCTGGTGTCGCTGGGCCACGCGGCCTTCTTCGGCCTGGCCGGCTACGTGCTGGCATTCGTGACCCCGGCGGGCGAGGCGCCCAGCCTGTGGTGGACGCTGCCCGCGGCGGTGGCCGCCTCCGGCTTGGCGGCGCTGGTGATCGGCTTCTTCGTGGTTCGCACCCACGGCATCTACTTCATCATGGTCACCATGGCCTTCGCCCAGATGGTGTTCTACCTGTTCTTCGACAACAAGGTGCTGGGCGGCTCCGACGGCATCTACGTCAACTTCAAGCCGGACGCGGCGCTGTTCGACCTGGAGAACAAGCGGGTCTTCTACTACTTCACGCTGGCCATGCTGGTGCTCGTCTACGCCTTCCTGCGCCGGCTGCTGTGGAGCCCGTTCGGCCGGGTGCTGGCCGGCATCCGTGTCAACGAGCACCGGATGCGGGCGATGGGCTACGGCACCTTCGGCTACAAGCTGACGGCGTTCTCGCTCGCGGGGGCGCTGGCGGGGCTGGCCGGCTACCTCTGGGGCGCGCAGACCGGCTACGTCAACCCGGAGCTGATGGGTTTCCACATGAGCGCGCACGCGATCATGATGGTGATCCTGGGCGGCATGGGCAACTTCGCCGGCGCGATCGTCGGGGCTTTCGCCTTCGAATACCTGCTGCACTGGTTCAAGGACCTGCCCACAATCGGCTCGGTCCAGCTGGGCAAGCACTGGCAGCTGTGGATGGGGCTGTTCATCGTGTTCGTGGTGCTGTTCGCGCCGCGCGGCCTGCTGGGCCTGGTCGAGCGCATGTGGCGCCGCAAGGAAGGCGCCGATGACTGAAGCCCTGCTCTCGGCCAGTCACATCACCAAGAAGTTCGGCGGCCTCGCCGCGGTCAACGACGTGTCGGTGGACCTGTGGCAGGGCCGCATCCATGCCGTCATCGGCCCCAACGGCGCCGGCAAGTCCACCCTGACCAACCTGCTGTCGGGGGACATCGCGCCGACCTCGGGCGCGGTGACCCTGGCCGGCCGGGACGTGACGGGGTGGCCGCCGGAAAGGATCTCGCGCGCCGGCCTGGGCCGCAGTTACCAGAAGACCAACATCTTCCTGCCGTTCTCGGTGTGGGAGAACGTGCGGCTGGCCGCGCAGTCGCGCACCCCGCACGCCGCGGCCTGGCTGCGCCGGGCGACGGACGTGCACGAGAGCAACGACCGTGCGAACCAGGCCGTCGAACTGGCGGGACTTCAACACCGCAAGAGCGCGATCGCGGGCACCATCAGCCACGGCGAGCAGCGCCAACTCGAAATCGCAATGTCGCTCGCCACCGACCCCCGGGTGCTGCTGCTGGACGAGCCGCTGGCCGGCATGGGCACGGCCGAGGCCGAGCGCATGGTGCAGTTGCTGCTGCGCCTCAAGCCCCGCCACGCGATCATGCTGGTGGAACACGACATGGACGCCGTGTTCGCGCTGGCCGATCGCCTCACGGTGATGGTCAACGGACAGGTGATCGCGAGCGGCACGCCCGCCGAGGTCCGTGCAGACGCCAACGTGCAATCGGCCTACCTGGGCGAGGAACACTGAAATGGCCGAATGGCTCATCGAGGCGAAAGGCCTGCAGACGTATTACGGCAGCAGCCACATCCTGCGCGGCGTGGACTTCGCCGTGGGGCGTGGCGAAACCATCGGGCTGATGGGCCGCAACGGCATGGGCAAGAGCACGCTGCTCAAGAGCCTGGTCGGCCTGGTCAAGCCCCGGGGCGGCAGCGTCGCCATCATGGGCCGCGAGATGACCGGCCGCCCCCCCTACGAGGTCGCGCAGCTGGGCGTCGCCTACGTGCCCGAAGGCCGCGGCATCTTCGGCAACCTGAGCGTCGTGGAGAACCTCAAGATGGCGGCGCGGCCCGGCACGCGCGGGCAAAGGGACTGGACCTACGAGCGCGTGCTGGAGACCTTCCCGCGGCTGCAGGAGCGCCTGGGCCACGGGGGCCAGCAGCTGTCGGGCGGCGAACAGCAGATGCTCACGATCGGCCGCGCCCTCATGACCAACCCGGACGTGCTGATCCTGGACGAAGCGACGGAAGGCCTCGCGCCCCTGATCGCGCGCGAAATCTGGCGCATCTGCGGCCTGATCCGCGCGTCTGGCATCTCCAGCATCATCGTGGACAAGAACTGGAAGCACGTCACGCAGATCACCGACCGCAACGTGATCCTGGTCAAGGGCGAAGTGGTCTTTGCCGGCACCTCCAGCGAATTGCGCGACCAGCCTCACCTGCTCGACCAATACCTCGGGGTCTAGGCTCCCACTTCGCTTCGCGAATCACTCGGGGCAGCTCAGGCCTTCGCCCGTGACGTGCTCGCCCAGGAAATCGAGGAAACGCCGCACCGCGGGCAGCAGCCCGCGCCTGGACGGGAACACCGCGTGGATGACGCCCGGACGCGGGGCCCAGCCGGGCAGCACCTGCTCCAGCTCGCCCAGCCGCAATTCGCGGCGGCACATGTAGTCGGGCAGGATGCACATGCCCACGCCATGGACGACGGCGTACTTCAGCGTCAGCAGGTCGTCGGCCGTGTAGACGGGGCGGTGCTGGAAATCGTGCTCCCGGCCACCCGGGCCGATCAGCTTCCACGTGGCCTTGCCGTCGGCAGCGGACATCGCCAGCGTGGCGAGGCGGCCCAGGTCGTCGACGGTTTCGGGCCGGCCTTGCCGCTGCAGTTGGGAGGGGCTCGCCACCAGCAGTCCCTGCGTCGTGCCGAGGTTCTTCACGACCAGGCTGCCGCTGTCGTCCAGCGTCGGCCGCACCCGCAACGCCACATCGATGCCATCCTGCACCAGGTCCACCACGCGGTTGCCGACCTGCATCTCGATGCGCACCTGCGGATGCCGTTCGAGAAAGAGCGGCACCAGCGGGCCCACCGTGCTTTGCGCCAGCGTGACCGGGCAGGCCACTCGGATCGTGCCCCGCGGTTCGGCCTGCACCTGCGCGAGGGCCTCCGAAGCGGCTTCGGCCTCGTCGCGCACCGCGACGCAGTGGCGGTGAAAGATCTCCCCCGCTTCCGTCAGCGAGAGCTTGCGGGTCGTCCGCTGCAGCAGCCGCACGCCGAGCCGCGCCTCCAGTTCCGCGATCCGCCGCGACAACTTGGACTTGGGAACGACCAGGGAGCGGCCGGCGGCTGCGAATCCGCCGTGGTCCACCACTTCGGCGAAATAGAGCATGTCGTTGAGGTCTTGCATGGCGATTGTCCTATTTAAGGGACAATCTATCGCAAAATTGCCGACTTATCAATGATTGGATCAACCATCAGAATTATCCCTGTGCCAAACCCGGCCCCCAAACAGGAGAAAAGGTCCATGAAACTGCTTCACATCGATTCCAGCGCGCTCGGCGGCAACTCGGTTTCCCGCCATCTCACCGAACGCCTGGTCGCGCAATGGCGCGCCACCCACCCCGGCACCGTGGTCGAGTACCTCGACCTGGCGACCCATGCGCCGACCCACCTTTCGATGGACTCGCTGGGGTTTCGCATGGGCCCGAACGCCGAAGGACTGACCGATGTGCAACGCCGCGAGAACGAGATCTCCGAAAAGCTGGTCACCGAGAAGACATTCACCTGCCCGATGGCGCTCAGGTCCTGGAGCGCGCCGGCATCGCCAAAGAGGAAGTCCGGCTCGCCGATCGGGCGGCGGTCGATGACGAGCAAGCTGCCGACCGGAACCGGCGGGGCGATGTCCTGGCCCACCAGCGCCTCCACCCTGCCGCACACCTGGCCGGTCTTGTCCATCGCCGAAACCCAGAGCTGCCCGTACGAGCCGCCGTCCGCCTTGGCGACCGCCATCGCGGAGAAGCCGCCGCCCGTTCCTCCCTGCACCGAGGCCAGCAGGGTGCCGCCGCTCAACGCATCGAAGACGTCCACCCGCGCGATCGCGCTCAAGTCGCTGAAGGCGCCCGCATCGCCCCATACCTGGTCGGGCACCCCGCGCGGGTTGCGCTCGATGACCATCGCGCTGCCCAGGCCGAAAGGCGGGGCGATGTCCTGCCCCACCAGGGCCTCCACCCGGGTCATCGTCGCGAGGCCG
>CAWAYI010000008.1:0-277411 GCA_963786245.1 uncultured beta proteobacterium
GCGACGCACGGCAACCCTTTCTATGTCACCGAACTGCTGGCGGAACCGGCTCGACGGCGTGCCGCGCAGCGTCCAGGACCTCGTCCTCGCCCGCTTCGCGGCGCGGCTGTCCCCCGGCGCGCAGGAAATCGTGAAGGTCGCCTCGGTCTGTTCTCGAAGACCGAGCGATGGCTCATCGACGGACTGGCCGCGCCCCACGTGGACGACATCGAGGAATGCCTCAATTCGGGCCTGCTCGCCACGGCGCCCTCGGCCTGGTGTTTCCGGCACGAGCTGGCGCGCGTCGCCGTCGAGGGATCGCTCTCCGAGCGGCTGGCGTAGGCGCTGCACGCGCGGGTCCTGCAGCTGCTGGGCACGCAAGACAGGGCGAGCGTCTCCCTCGCGCGGTTCGTGCACCACGCGACGCGGGCGGGCGATACCGGCGCCGTGCTGGCCTACGCCCCGCTGGCGGCGCTGCAGGCCCAGCAGCGCGGCGCGCACCGCGAAGCGGAAGCCCATTACCGCAACCGCCTTGCGGTATTCGGTCGGCCGCAGCGACCTCGACGAGGAGCGGGCCTTATGGCTGGAAGCGCATGCACGCGAATGCCAGCTGACCTACGAGATCGACGAGGCCATCGGAGCGCGCCTGCAGCTGGGGGAGCAGTACCGCCGCGCCGGCGATGCGCTGCGCGAGGCCGTCAACCTGAGCCAGCTCGCGCTGCTGTACGTGCCGGTGCTGCGCAAGGACGACGCCGAGAAGGCCAGCCGCAGGGCGATCGAGCTGCTCGAAACCTTTCCGCCGGGCGCCGAACTGGCCAGCGCCTACCGCGTGGAGGCCCAGCTGCGCATGCTCGATCGCGACTGCCATGAGTCCGTGGCCTGGGGCGAAGGCGCTGCGGCTCGCCCGGGAAGTGGGCAACCGCGAAGTGACCGCCGCGGCGATCAGCACGCTGGGCGCCGCCACCATGTTCATCGACGACCCAGCCGGCCACCGTTACCTGCGCGAGGCACTGGCGCTGGCCGTCGAGCAGGGCCTGCACTACATCGTGGCCAACAACAGCCTGGGATCGGCATGCGGCGAGTTGTTCCACCTGGCCGAAGCCAAGCGTCAGATCACCCAGGCCATCTCGTTCACCGACCGGCACGAGATCGATGTCTATCGCAACTACTGCATCTCCTGGCTCGCCCTCTGCGACATGCACCTGGGTGACTGGGAGGCGGCGGGCGACCGGGCACTGGACATCGTGCAGGAGGTCGTCACCTGCGACACGAGCCGCCTGACGGCGCTGGTCGCACTGGGCCGCCTGCGCGCGGCGCGGCGACCCCGGCGTCTCGGAGGCGCTGGACGAGGCGCTGCGGCTGGCGCTGACCGGCGACACGCTCCAGCTGCTCGCCCCGGTTCGCGCGGCCCGCGCCGAGGCGGCATGGCTGCGCGGTCACATGGCGGCCGTGGCCGAGGAAGCGCGGCCGGCGCTCACGCTCGCAGTCAGCCAATGCCATCCGTGGTTCATCGGCGAGCTGGCCTACTGGATGCAGCGCGCGGGTGAGCCGCGGGAGCTGTAGCGTATCGCGCGGAGCCGTTCGCGCTGCAGATGACCGGCTGATGGCGCGAGGCCGCGCTGTGTGGGAGCGCCTGGGCTGCCCGTACGAGCAGGCCCGCGCGCTCACCTGAGGGCGACGATCCCGAGGCCCAGCTCGAGGCGCTGAAGCTGTTCGAGCAGCTCGGTGCTCGCCCGCCGCCGAGGCGTTGCGCAGGCAGTGGCGCGCGCAGGGGCGGCGCGGCCTGCCCCGCGGCGCGCGGCCCTCCACCCAGACCAACCCGCACCAGCTCACCGCGCGCGAGGTCGAGGTGCTGCAGCTTCTGTGCGAGGGCCTGAAGAACTCCGAGATCGCCGAGCGCCTGTTCCGCTCGGTGCGCACGATCGACCATCACCTGGCCGCCATCTTCGCGAAGCTCGAGGTCGCCTCCCGCAAGCGGAAGCCGTCACGGTCGCCTTGCGCGCGGGCATCCGCCCGAAGAATAGGCAGGGCGAGGCCGCAACCTAGGCGAGTTCGCCGTGGGCGGGAAGGCCCTCCGGAAATAACCTGTGGGTTTGGCGGCTCATTCCGGGCCGCCGTCACCTTATTTTTGGAGCACACATGCCTCGTTACGTGGTTGAACGCACTTTTCCCGAGGGCCTGCGAGCATCCCGGTCAATGACCTGGGCGCGCAGGCGTGGGGTCGGTCGTCCACAAGAACGCCCGCAGCGGCGTCACCGGGTCTACTTGTACGTGAGCCAGGACCATCGCAAGACTTTCTGCGTTGACGGCCCCTCGCCCGAATCGATCCGCGAAGCCGCCGCCAGCAACAACCAGCCCGTCGACAGCATCACCGCCGTCAATGTGCTGGACCCGTATTTCTACCGGCCCTGAGCCGGTGCCCCCAGGAAAAAACCCATCACTACATTCTTCCATCCCGCTCCTTCTATGTCGGCTTGCTGATGGCCGGCGTCACCGCTGCGGCGCCGGCCGCCGGCAGGACCATTACCGTGACCGAAAAGGTCGACCTCCCGGCATCGCCCTCGCGAAGCTGGGAGGCGATCCGTGACTTCATGGGATGGCAGTCGTGGCATCCGGCTTTCGCCAGTACGAAACTGGTGAAGGGCGACGGCAACACCAAGGGCAGCGTGCGCCTGCTGAGCGCCAAGGACGGCGCCCAGTTCACCGAGGAGCTGGTGTCGCACAACCCGATGTCGCGCAGCTACCGGTATCGGATCATCGAATCGCCCGCGCCGGTTGCCGGCGACTGTCGACGCTCCAGGTCAGCGAGCGCAACGGCGGGTCGACGGTCGTGTGGATAGTTCGCCACGGTCAAGCCCGGCACCACCGATGAGGAGGCGATGAAACTGATTTCCGGGATTTACCGCCTGGGGCTCGACAACCTTGCCAACGTGGTGAAGTAGACAGCCCCGCGCACCGCCGCAGGCCGCGGCGGCGCGCGTCCCCGATTCCAGAACCAGGTCCTACCGTGCCTCACCACGCAACCGCCGCGCCTTGCGCCGGCCACCTGACCGCCCCCATGGGCGCTCCATCCACCTGCTCCGCGCGCTGCGGGCCGCCGTCTCACGGATCCGGCAGCAAAGTCGCCAGCGCCGCGACGAGCAGGAACTGCGCCTGCTCTCCGACGATGTCCTGCGCGACCTCGGCATCGGCCGGTCCGAAATCGCCGTCAGCCTCAAGGCCGGCCGCCTACGGCATGCGGGGCGACACAGGCCTCGGCAACTCGACCCGCTGCCGGGCGCCCTGGGCATGAAGGCCCTCGCAAGGGCCTGCGCGGCTGCTGCTCTCGCCGTGCTCACTGCCTGCGGGGGCGGGCGACGTACCTGCCTTGCCTCCACCGCTCCAGGGCTTTGCCTATGTCACCGGCCTTTCACCCGGCGGCGTTTCGGTCGACCCGGTCGGCGGTGAAGCCGGCACTTTGAATGGCGCGCGCTCCACGGCGCCGTCCGGCCCCAGCCCCCTGGCGCTGGCCGCGCACCCGTCGGGGCGCTTCCTGTACGTGGCGAATTTCCTTTCGTCCGATCTGTCCGCCTTCGCCATCGACGGCATTGCCGGAACGCTCGCCCCGATCGGGAGCGCGTAGGCACGGGTGAGGGATTCAATCCCATTGCCATCGCCGTCCACCCGTCCGGCCGCTTTGCGTATGTCACCACCCTCCTCCCCGACAGAAACCTGTTCACAGCCCTGGTGCTCCCGTTTGCCATCGATGCCACGACCGGTGCCTCTACGACGGGGACCGGTGCGTTCGCGGGCGCCGCACCGTCGGCCATCGCCATCTCGCCCGGCGGCAAGTTCGCCTACGTCACCGATCCCGTGTCGGAAGCCGTCTGGACTTTCGCAATCGACACCGACTCCGGCGCCGTGAGAAACCTCAATCCCGACGCGCCGCAGTTCGCCGGGTTCGGGCCGGTGTCCGTGGCGATCGATGGGGTCCGGGCGGTTCGTGTATGTGGCGAGCCTGCGTATCGAACAGCGTCTCCGCCTTCGCCGCCGATCCGGTGAGTGGCACGTTGACGCCCATCGGCGAGGCGATGGCCGCGGGCGCGGAACGGCATCCGTCGCCGTGCACCCGACGAACGTTTCGTGTACGTCGCCAACGCGGCCTCCGACGACATCTCGATGTATCGCGCCGACGGCGCGACCGGGGCGTTGTCCCCTCGGTCGTCGCCGGGGACCTGCCGAAATCGATCGCGTTCGACGCCTCCGGGGAACTGGCCTTCGTGGCCAACCATGCGTCGGACGACATCTCGGTGTACTCGGTCGATGCGGCGGAGCGGAGTGCTCTCCCCGGCGCGCCAGCCCGTGCCCACCGGGGGCCAACCGACGGCCATCGTGGTCGTCGGCGGCCCGGCCGGACGGCGCCTAGGGCGCGCCGCCGAGCGTGAAACGAAGAACACCGCGCCCCGCCCGGGCGCGGCGTCGGCCCAGATCCGCCCGCCGTGCCGCGTGACGACGCGGTGGGCGATCGCCAGGCCGATGCCCGTGCCCTCGAATTCGGCGCGGCGGAGTGCATGCGCCGGAACGCCTCGAACATCTTCGCCGGCATAGGCCATGTCGAAGCCCGCACCGTCGTCGCGCACGAAGTAGACCCACTGCCCGTCGCGCTCTGCGTGCCGCCCACCTCGATGCGCGCATGCGCGTTGCGCGAGGTGAACTTCCACGCGTTGGCGACCAGGTTGCCCATCAGCTGGCCCAGCAGCACTGGATCGCCGCGCGCCGGCAGGCTGTCCGCGACGACGACGTCCACCGGGCGCTCCGGCTGCTGTTCGCGGCACGCATGCCAGCGCCGCACCTGCGCGAGCGCGGCCAGGTCGACCGGCTCGAGCCGCAGGTCGGCGCGCGACAGGCTGGCCAGCGCCAGCAGGCCGTCGGTCAGGTCGCTCATCTGCCGCACGCCGGCGCGGATGCGCCGCAGGAAATGCTGCGACCGCTCGTCCAGCGACTTGCCGGCGCTTTCCTGCAGCGTGTTGCTGAAGCGGTCGATCGAGCTGGAGGCGCGCGCAGGTCGTGGGCGATGGAATAGGAGAAGGCCTCCAGTTCGAGGTTGGCGGCCTCCAGCTGCGCGGTGCGCCGTCGACGCGCGCCTCCAGCTCGGCGTTCAGGCGCAGGATCTCCTGCTGCGCGCGCTTGCTCTCGGAGATGTCCTGGATCGCGCCCTGCAGGCGCCGCACTCCGGCCCTGGGCGTCCCATTCCCGTCGCAGATGAAGCGCACCCACACGCGCCGGCGCTTGGCGGTGAAGATCTCGGCCTCCACGTCGAACGGGCTGCCGCCCCGCAGGCACGCCTTGAGCGTGGCGCGGATGTTGTCGCGGTACTCGGGCGCGATGAAGCGCATCGCCTGCTTGGGCGTGGGCGAGAAGCCGGGCTTGACCTCGAAGATCGCGCAGGCTTCTTCCGACCACGCCAGCGTGGCGGCGCCGACGTCCCAGGCCCAGGCGCCCAGCCGCCCGACCTGCGCCGCCAGGTGCAGCATCGACTGCGTGTCGCGCAGGCGCTGCTCCGCCGCCTTGCTGCCGGTGATGTCGCGCGCCGTGCCGCGATAGCCCGTGCAGCGCCCTTCCCCGTCGAAGACCGGCTCGCCGCTCACCGACAGGAAGCGCGGGCCGGCCGGGTTGTTCAGGTCCACGTATTCGAAATTGCGGAAGGGCAAGTGCGCCATCAGCGTCGCGCGGTGCTGCTCCCAGCCGCCCTTGAGCGGTGCGTGCCCCCCATTTCCCAGCGGCGGCGCCCGACCGCTCGTCGTGGTTGGCCCGCCAGGGCGGCGTGGCGTCGTTGCTGAGGAAACGGGTGAAGCGGAACTGCTCGTCCTGCTCCCAGTACCAGTCGGACGACAGCGCCGTCAGGCTGCGAAAGCGCTCCTCGCTTTCGCGCAGCGCCTGCTCGGCGCGCTTGCGCTCCGTGATGTCCTGCACCTGGGCAATGAAGAACAGCGGCCGGCCCTGGTTGTCGCGCGCCAGCGTGCAGCTGAAGTCGCCCCACCTCACGTGGCCCTGCCGGTGCAGGTAGCGCTTTTCGCGGCGGTAGCTGGCCTTCTGGCCGTCGCGCAGCAGGGCCAGCTGGCGCCAGTCGTCGTCCAGGTCCTCGGGGTGAACGATGTCGTCCAGCGTGAGCGCCAGCAGCCCGGCCTCGTCGTAGCCGAGAAAATCGCAGAAGGCGCGGTTCACGGTCAGGTGCCGGTGGTCGGTGCCCAGCAGCGTCATGCCGATCACGGCGTTCTCGAAGGCGCCGGCGAAGTGGCGCAGCCACGCGTCGCGCTCGCGCGACGGCGACAGGTGCATGGATTGCGGGATCGTGGGGGGCATCTCATCCATTGGACCCCAAGGCGGCGCCTGCATGCAACCACGGGAGGCAGGGAAAGTGAGGCTTATTCCTGATCCGCCCTGCTTTTCGCTGTCGCCATGCGCGGGCGGCGGCTAGATCATCTCCAGCGGCACCGGTCCCTTGGGCGGCGGAAACAGCGCATCGAGTTCCGCCAGCGCCTGCGCATCCAGGCGGTGATCGAGCGCGCCCCGGTTTTCCTCCAGCCGCTTCGCGCTGGCGGTCTTGGGGATCGCGATAACGCCGTCGCGCGCCAGCAGCCAGGCCAGCGCGGCCTGCGCCGGCGTCATGGCGTCGCGCCGCGCGAAGTCGGCGAGCTTGCGGTTTCGCAGCAGCCTGCCCTGCTCGATCGGGCAGTACGCCATGACCGGGATGCCGCGCTCGCGCTGCCAGGGCAGCAGGTCCCATTCGATGCCGCGCCGCGCCAGGTTGTAGAGCACCTGGTTGGTCTGCACGGCGCGCCGCCCGGCGCGGCCCACAGTTCTGCCATGGCGACGAGTGTCGAGGTTGCTCACGCCCTAGTTGCGGATCAGGCCGTCGCGCAGCAGCGCCTCGAAGGCCTCCACCGTCTCCGCGTCGGCACGCTGCCGCGCCCAGTGCAGCAGGTACAGGTCCAGCCGGTCCGTGCGCCAGCGGCGCAGGCTGCCGTGCACGCTGCGCGCATCGACTTGCGCGAGGCGTTGTGCGGATAGACCTTGCTGACCAGGTACACGCTCGTCGCGCAGGCCGGCGATGGCCTCGCCCACCAGGCTCCGGTGCGGCCGTCGCCGTACATCTCCGCGGTGTCGATGAGCGTGAGGCCCTGCTCGACGCCTGCGCGCAGGGTGGCGATTTCCTGGCTGCGTTGGGCGGGCTGCTCACCCATGTTCCAGGTGCCCTGGCCCAGCGCCGGCACGAGGTCGCCCGAAGGCATGCGGATTGTTTTCATGTGTTGCGGGAAAGAACACGTGCGCCCCAGTGTGCACCAGCCACGATAGAGTGGGGCCTCACCCGACGAAAGCAGCTGCAACATGGACGACATCGCCTTGGCCGACAACCCCGGCGCCCACCGCTTCGAGCTGACGAAGGGCGGCGCGGTGGCGGCGTACGCCGAATACAACCTGCTCAAGGACGTGGTGATGTTCACCCACACCGAGGCGCTGCCCGCCGATGAAGGCCAGGGCCTGGGGTCGAAGCTGGCGAAGTTCGCGCTGGACGGACGTGCGCCGGGCGCGGCCTGCACGCGGTGCCGGTCTGCCAGTTCATCGCGGGCTACAGCGACTCGCAGTACGTGGACCGCGTCACGAGGAACACCGCCGGGCCTTCAAGGTCTCGGTCGCCGCGGCCCCGGGCCGCAGGAAGCCCGCCGCCCCCGGCGTGCGGGGCGGGGCGGGGCGAGTGCGGCGCGCTTGCGGTCGCGCTTTCGCGCTTGGTCGCTCGCGGCCTCGCGGCGGGGCGAAGCTCGTGGCTGCAGCCGCGGCGCGCGCCGCCTGCTCGGCGGGGCGGCGGGGGTGGCGTGGGGGAACTGGCGGCTGCGCGCGCGGGCGGGGGCGGCACTCGGCGCGGCGCAGGGACTGCCGGGCGGGGGGTGTGGCTTGCGGCGGTAGCTCGCGGTGCGGCTGCGGGCGCGGTGACCGGCGCGCGCGCTGGCAATGCGGGACGCGGCGGCTCCGGCGCGACGGTGGCCGTGCACGGGGCGCGCGGCCTCGGGCGCGGGCGCCGAGTCGCGCCGCCGGGGCCGGGCCGGCGGACAGGTGCAGGCGGCGCCGCCGCGGGTGCGGGGGCGCCAAGCACGGCGGTCGCGCCGGCGTCGCGCCGGGAGCACGGGGCGCGACGGCCTCGCTCTCGCTTCCGATCCCTGGATGCCGCGACGGTGCACTCGCGGCGGGCGGCGCGGCGGAGGCTGCGGCGGGCGGCGACACAGTGGACGACAGGAACCGCGGCGGCCGGTGCCGATGCCCTCGGCGCCAACCTCGGTGCGGGCGCCTGTGCCGGCGCTGCTGGGGCGGGCGCGCCGGCTGGCCGGTACGGACGGCGGGTGCCTGCGCACGTGGCCGGGCGCGCCAACTGCCGGCCCGGCGGGAAAGCCGGCCGGTCGCGCGGACCGGAGGGGCACGGCCTTCGGGCCGCACCGGTGCGGGCACCGGCGCCCCGCCAGCGCGCCGGCCCCGGCGGGAGCCGCTTCGTCCGCGCAGGCGCCTGCCCCCGCGCCCGCAGCACCCGCACCGGCACCTGCGGCCTCCGCGCCGCCGGTGGTGCCGGTGCCCGCACCGGTGCGGCCCGAAGGCCGTGCCTCCGGTCCGCGCGACCGGCCGGCTTTCCCCGCCGGGCCGGCAGCGTCGCGCGCGGCCGCGCCTGCGCAGGCACCGGCATCCGTGCCGGCCGCCGGCGCGCCCGCAGCAGCGCCGGCACAGGCGCCCGCACCGAGGTTGGCGCCGAGGGCATCGGCACCGGCCGCCGCGGCTCCTGTGCCTGCCACTGTGTCGCCGCCCGCCGCACCCTCCGCCGCGCCGCCCGCCGCGAGTGCACCGTCGCCGCGTGACCGGCGTATCCAGGGATCGGAAGACGAGAGCCAGAGGCCGTCGCGCCCCGTGGCGCCTGCGGCGCAACGCCCGGCACAACCGCCCGCGCAACCTGCCGCGCCCGCACCCGCGGCGGCGCCGCCTGCACCTGTCCCGCCGGTCGCCCCGGCCCCGGCACGCGAGCGGGCATCGGCGCCCGCGCCCGAGGCCGCGCGCCCCGCTGCACGGCCGCCCGTCGCGCCGGAGCCGCCGCGTCCCGCATTGCCAGCGCGCGCACCGGTCACCGCGCCCGCAGCCGCGCCGCAAGCTCCGCCGCAAGCCACACCCGCCGCGCCGGCCATGCCTGCGCCCGCGCAAGTGCCGCCCCCGCCCGCGCGCGCAGCCGCCAGTTCCACGCCACCCGGAACGCCGCCCGCCGCCGAGCAGCGCGGGCCGGCGCCGCGGCTGCAGCCACGGGCATCGGCACGCCGCGAGGCCGCGAGCGAGACCCGCGAGGAGCGGCGCAAGCGCGAAGAGGAAGAGCGCAGCCGCAAGCCCTGACCGCGCGCTTCGATGCGCCGCCGCCGCACGCCGGGGGCGGCGGCTTCCTGCCGCAGCCGGGGCCGCGGCGGCCTCAGACCTTGAAGGCCCGGCGGTGTTCCTCGGTGACGAGGTCCGCGTACTGCGGGTGCTTGCGGATGTAGCCCGCGATGAACTGGCAGACCGGCACCGCGTGCAGGCCGCGCCGGCGCACGTCGTCCAGCGCGAACTTCGCCAGCTTCGACCCCAGGCCCTGGCCTTCATGGGCGGGCAGCACCTCGGTGTGGGTGAACATCACCGCGTCCTTGAGCAGGTTGTATTCGGCGTACGCCGCCACGGCGCCGCCCTTCGTCAGCTCGAAGCGGTGGGCGCCGGGGTTGTCGGCCAAGGCGATGTCGTCCATGTTGCAGCTGCTTTCGTCGGGTGAGGCCCCACTCTATCGTGGCTGGTGCACACTGGGGCGCACGTGTTCTTTCCCGCAACACATGAAAACAATCCGCATGCCTTCGGGCGACCTCGTGCCGGCGCTGGGCCAGGGCACCTGGAACATGGGTGAGCAGCCCGCCCAACGCAGCCAGGAGATCGCCACCCTGCGCGCAGGCGTCGAGCAGGGCCTCACGCTCATCGACACCGCGGAGATGTACGGCGACGGCCGCACCGAGAGCCTGGTGGGCGAGGCCATTGCCGGCCTGCGCGACGACGTGTACCTGGTCAGCAAGGTCTATCCGCACAACGCCTCGCGCAAGTCGATGCGCGCGGCGTGCACGGACAGCCTGCGCCGCCTGCGCACGGACCGGCTGGACCTGTACCTGCTGCACTGGGCCGGCAGCGTGCCGATCGCGGAGACGGTGGAGGCCTTCGAGGCGCTGCTGCGCGACGGCCTCATCCGCAACTGGGGCGTGAGCAACCTCGACACCGTCGCCATGGCCGAACTGTGGGCCGTGCCGGGCGGGCGCGCCGTGCAGGCCAACCAGGTGCTCTACAACCTGGCGCGGCGCGGCATCGAATGGGACCTGCTGCCCTGGCAGCGCGAGCGCGGCATCCCGGTCATGGCGTACTGCCCGATCGAGCAGGGCAGGCTGCTGCGAAACCGCAAGCTCTCCGACTTCGCGCGGCGCCACGTCATGACGCCGGCGCAGGCCGCGCTGGCCTGGCTGCTGGCGCGCGACGGCGTCATCGCGATCCCCAAAACCGCCAGCGCGAAGCGGCTGGAGGAAAACCGGGGCGCGCTCGATCACCGCCTGGATGCGCAGGCGCTGGCGGAACTCGATGCGCTGTTTCCGCCGCCCAAGGGACCGGTGCCGCTGGAGATGATCTAGCCGCCGCCCGCGCATGGCGACAGCGAAAAGCAGGGCGGATCAGGAATAAGCCTCACTTTCCCCTGCCTCCCGTGGTTGCATGCAGGCGCCGCCTTGGGGTCCAATGGATGAGATGCCCCCCACGATCCCGCAATCCATGCACCTGTCGCCGTCGCGCGAGCGCGACGCGTGGCTGCGCCACTTCGCCGGCGCCTTCGAGAACGCCGTGATCGGCATGACGCTGCTGGGCACCGACCACCGGCACCTGACCGTGAACCGCGCCTTCTGCGATTTTCTCGGCTACGACGAGGCCGGGCTGCTGGCGCTCACGCTGGACGACATCGTCCACCCCGAGGACCTGGACGACGACTGGCGCCAGCTGGCCCTGCTGCGCGACGGCCAGAAGGCCAGCTACCGCCGCGAAAAGCGCTACCTGCACCGGCAGGGCCACGTGAGGTGGGGAGACTTCAGCTGCACGCTGGCGCGCGACAACCAGGGCCGGCCGCTCTTCTTCATTGCCCAGGTGCAGGACATCACGGAGCGCAAGCGCGCCGAGCAGGCGCTGCGCGAAAGCGAGGAGCGCTTTCGCAGCCTGACGGCGCTGTCGTCCGACTGGTACTGGGAGCAGGACGAGCAGTTCCGCTTCACCCGTTTCCTCAGCAACGACGCCACGCCGCCCTGGCGGGCCAACCACGACGAGCTGGTCGGGCGCCGCCGCTGGGAAATGGGGGGCACGCACCCGCTCAAAGGCGGCTGGGAGCAGCACCGCGCGACGCTGATGGCGCACTTGCCCTTCCGCAATTTCGAATACGTGGACCTGAACAACCCGGCCGGCCCGCGCTTCCTGTCGGTGAGCGGCGAGCCGGTCTTCGACGGGGAAGGGCGCTGCACGGGCTATCGCGGCACGGCGCGCGACATCACCGGCAGCAAGGCAGCCGAGCAGCGCCTGCGCGACACGCAGTCGATGCTGCACCTGGCGGCGCAGGTCGGGCGGCTGGGCGCCTGGGCCTGGGACGTCGGCGCCGCCACGCTGGCGTGGTCGGAAGAAGCCTGCGCGATCTTCGAGGTCAAGCCCGGCTTCTCGCCCACGCCCAAGCAGGCGATGCGCTTCATCGCGCCCGAGTACCGCGACAACATCCGCGCCACGCTCAAGGCGTGCCTGCGGGGCGGCAGCCCGTTCGACGTGGAGGCCGAGATCTTCACCGCCAAGCGCCGGCGCGTGTGGGTGCGCTTCATCTGCGAAGCGGAATGGGACGCCCAGGGCCGCGTGCGGCGCCTGCAGGGCGCGATGCAGGACATCTCCGAGAGCAAGCGCGCGCAGCAGGAGATCCTGCGCCTGAACGCCGAGCTGGAGGCGCGCGTGCGACAGCGCACCGCGCAGCTGGAGGCCGCCAACCTCGAACTGGAGGCCTTCTCCTATTCCATCGCCCACGACCTGCGCGCGCCCCTCAGCTCGATCGACGGCTTCAGCAACACGCTGCAGGAAAGCGCGGGCAAGGCGCTGGACGAGCGGTCGCAGCATTTCCTGCGGCGCATCCGCGCCGGCGTGCGGCAGATGAGCGACCTGACCGACGGCCTGCTGGCGCTGGCCAGCCTGTCGCGCGCCGACCTGCGGCTCGAGCCGGTCGACCTGGCCGCGCTCGCGCGTGCGGCGCTGGCATCGTGCCGGGAATGCGCGCCGGAGCGCCCGGTGGACGTCGTCGTCGCGGACAGCCTGCCGGCGCGCGGCGACCCGGTGCTGCTGGGGCAGCTGATGGGCAACCTGGTCGCCAACGCGTGGAAGTTCACCTCGCGCAACGCGCATGCGCGCATCGAGGTGGGCGGCACGCAGGGCAGCGACGGGCAGTGGGTCTACTTCGTGCGCGACGACGGTGCGGGCTTCGACATGGCCTATGCGGCGAAGATGTTCGAGGCGTTCCGGCGCATGCACTCCAGCGCCGAATTCGAGGGCACGGGCATCGGCCTGGCGATCGCCCACCGCGTCGTCACGCGGCACGGCGGGCGGATCTGGGCCGACGCCGCGCCCGGGCGGGGCGCGGTGTTCTTCTTCACGCTCGGCGGCGCGCCCTAGGGCGCCATCCGGGCCGGGCCGCCGACGACCACGATGGCCGTCGGTTGGCCCCCGGTGGGCACGGGCTGGCGCGCCGGGGAGAGCACTCCGCTCGCCGCATCGACCGAGTACACCGAGATGTCGTCCGACGCATGGTTGGCCACGAAGGCCAGTTTCCCGGAGGCGTCGAACGCGATCGATTTCGGCAGGTCCCCGGCGGGGACCGAGCCGATCGGGGAAAGCGCCCCGGTCACGCCGTCGGCGCGATACATCGAGATGTCGTCGGAGGCCGCGTTGGCGACGTACACGAAACGGTTCGTCGGGTGCACGGCGACGGATGCCGGTTGCGCACCCGCGGCGATCGCCTCGCCGATGGGCGTCAACGTGCCGCTCACCGGATCGGCGGCGAAGGCGGAGACGCTGTTCGATCGCAGGCTCGCCACATACACGAACCGCCCGGACCCATCGATCGCCACGGACACCGGCCCGAACCCGGCGAACTGCGGCGCGTCGGGATTGAGGTTTCTCACGGCGCCGGAGTCGGTGTCGATTGCGAAAGTCCAGACGGCTTCCGACACGGGATCGGTGACGTAGGCGAACTTGCCGCCGGGCGAGATGGCGATGGCCGACGGTGCGGCGCCCGCGAACGCACCGGTCCCCGTTTTCGTGAGGGCCCCGGTCGTGGCATCGATGGCAAACGGGAGCACCAGGGCTGTCGACGGGTTGTTCAGGAGGGTGGTGACATACGCAAAGCGGCCGGACGGGTGGACGGCGATGGCAATGGGATTGAATCCCTCACCCGTGCCGACGCGCTCCCCGATCGGGGCGAGCGTTCCGGCAATGCCGTCGATGGCGAAGGCGGACAGATCGGACGAAAGGAAATTCGCCACGTACAGGAAGCGCCCCGACGGGTGCGCGGCCAGCGCCAGGGGGCTGGGGCCGGACGGCGCCGTGGAGCGCGCGCCATTCAAAGTGCCGGCTTCACCGCCCAGCGGGTGGACCGAAACGCCGCCGGGTGAAAGGCCGGTGACATAGGCAAAGCCCTGGAGCGGTGGAGGCGAGGCGGGTGCATAGCCGCCCCCGCAGGCAGTGAGCACGGCGAGAGCGGCGGCCGCGCAGGCCCTTGCGAGGGCCTTCATGCCCAGGGCGCCCGGCAGCGGGTCGAGTTGCCGAGGCCTGTGTCGCCCGGCGTGCCGTCGCGGCCGGCCTTGAGGCTGACGGCGATTTCGGACCGGCCGATGCCGAGGTCGCGCAGGACATGGTCGGAGAGCAGGCGCAGTTCCTGCTCGTCGCGGCGCTGGCGACTTTGCTGCCGGATCCGTGAGACGGCGGCCCGCAGCGCCGCCATGAGGGATGGAGCGCCCATGGGGGCGGTCAGGTGGCCGGCGCAAGGCGCGGCGGTTGCGTGGTGAGGCACGGTGGGCTCCTGGTTCTGGAATCGGGGACGCGCGCCGCCGCAGCCTGCGGCGGTGCGCGGGGCTGTCTTACTTCAGCACGTTGGCGAGGTTGTCGAGGCCCAGGCGGTAGATGCCGGAGATGGCCTTGATCGCGTCCTCATCGGTCGTGCCGGGCTTGACGGTGAAGGTCGAGCTCCACACGACGGTCGAGCCGCCCTTGTTCTCCTTGACCTCGAGCGTCGACAGGTAGCCCGACACCGGCGCCGGCGATTCGATGATGCGGTACTGGTAGCTGCGCGACATCGGGTTGTGCGACACCAGTTCTTCCGTGAACTCGGCGCCGTCCTTGGCGACCAGCAGCCGCACGCTTCCCTTGGTGTTGCCGTCGCCCTTCACGAGCTTCGTGCTGGCGAACGCCGGATGCCAGGCTTGCCAGCCCATGAAGTCACGGATGCCGTCCCAGGTCCTGGAGGGCGACGCGGCCAGGTCGACCTTTTCGATGACGGTGACGGTGCGCGCGGCGGCGGGCGCGGTGGCGGTGACGCCGGCGAACATCAGGCCGACATAGAAGGAGCGGATGGAGGAGATTTTCATGATGGGTTTTTTCCTGGGGGCACCGGCTCAGGGCCGGTAGAAATACGGGTCCAGCACATTGACGGCGGTGATGCTGTCAACGGGCTGGTTGTTGCTGGCGGCGGCTTCGCGGATCGATTCGGGCGAGGGGCCGTCATAGACGCAGAAAGTCTTGCGATGGTCCTGGCTCACGTAAGAGTGGACCCAGGTGACGCCGCTGCGGGCGTTCTTGTCGACGACCGACCCGCACGCCTGCGCGCCCAGGTCATTGACCGGGATGCTCAGGCCCTCGGGAAAAGTGCGTTCAACCACGTAACGAGGCATGTGTGCTCCAAAAATAAGGTGACGGCGGCCCGGAATGAGCCGCCAGACCACAGGTTATTTCCGGAGGGCCTTCCCGCCCACGGCGAACTCGCCTAGGTTGCGGCCTCGCCCTGCCTATTCTTCGGGCGGATGCCCGCGCGCAAGGCGACCGTGACGGCTTCCGTGCGGGAGGCGACCTCGAGCTTCGCGAAGATGGCGGCCAGGTGATGGTCGATCGTGCGCACCGAGCGGAACAGGCGTTCGGCGATCTCCGAGTTCTTCAGGCCCTCGCACAGAAGCTGCAGCACCTCCACCTCGCGCGCGGTGAGCTGGTGCGGGTTGGTCTGCGTGGAGGGCCGCGCGCCGCGGGGCAGGCCGCGCCGCCCCTGCGCGCGCCACTGCCTGCGCAACGCCTCGGCGGCGGGCCGGGCCCCGAGCTGCTCGAACAGCTTCAGCGCCTCGAGCTGGGCATCGGGGTCGTCGCCCTCGGTGAGCGCGCGGGCCTGCTCGTACGGGCAGCCCAGGCGCTCCCACGCCAGCGCGGCCTCGCGCCATGAGCCGGTCATCTGCAGCGCGAACGGCTCCGCGCAATCGCTGCAGGCTTCCCGCGGCTCACCCGCGCGCTGCATCCAGTAGGCCAGCTCGCCGATGAACCACGGATGGCACTGGCTGACTGCGAGCGTGAGCGCCGGCCGCGCTTCCTCGGCCACGGCCGCCATGTCGCCGCGCAGCCATGCCGCCTCGGCGCGGGCCGCGCGAACCGGGGCGAGCAGCTGGAGCGTGTCGCCGGTCAGCGCCAGCCGCAGCGCCTCGTCCAGCGCCTCCGAGACGCCGGGGTCGCCACGCCGCGCGCGCAGGCGGCCCAGTGCGACCAGCGCCGTCAGGCGGCTCGTGTCGCAGGTGACGACCTCCTGCACGATGTCCAGTGCCCGGTCGCCCGCCGCCTCCCAGTCACCCAGGTGCATGTCGCAGAGGGCGAGCCAGGAGATGCAGTAGTTGCGATAGACATCGATCTCGTGCCGGTCGGTGAACGAGATGGCCTCGGTCATGTAGCGCTTGGCTTCGGCCAGGTGGAACAACTCGCCGCATCCCGATCCCAGGCTGTTGTATGTGTTGGCCACGATGTAGTGCAGGCCCTGCTCGACGGCCAGCGCCAGCGCCTCGCGCAGGTAACGGTGGCCGGCTTCGTAGTCGATGAACATGGTGGCGGCGCCCAGCGTGCTGATCGCCGCGGCGATCACTTCGCGGTTGCCCACTTCCCGGGCGAGCCGCAGCGCCTTTTCGCCCCAGACCACGGACTCATGGCAGTCGCGATCGAGCATGCGCAGCTGGGCTTCCACGCGGTAGGCGCTGGCCAGTTCGGCGCCCGGCGGAAACGTTTCGAGCAGCTCGATCGCCCTGCGGCTGGCCTTCTCGGCGTCGTCCTTGCGCAGCACCGGCACGTACAGCAGCGCGAGCTGGCTCAGGTTGACGGCCTCGCGCAGCGCATCGCCGGCGCGGCGGTACTGCTCCCCCAGCTGCAGGCGCGCTCCGATGGCCTCGTCGATCTGGTCGGTCAGCTGGCATTCGCGCGCATGCGCTTCCAGCCACACGGCCCGCTCCTCGTCGAGGTCGCTGCGGCCGACCGAATACCGCAAGGCGGTTCGGTAATGGGCTTCCGCTTCGCGGTGCGCGCCGCGCTGCTGGGCCTGCAGCGCCGCCAGCGGGGCGTAGGCCAGCACGGCGCCGGTATCGCCCGCCCGCGTCGCGTGGTGCACGAACCGCGCGAGGGAGACGCTCGCCCTGTCTTGCGTGCCCAGCAGCTGCAGGACCCGCGCGTGCAGCGCCTGCGCGGCCGGCTCGGAGAGCGAGCCCTCGACGGCGACGCGCGCCAGCTCGTGCCGGAAACACAGGGCCGAGGGCGCCGTGGCGAGCAGGCCCGAATTGAGGCATTCCTCGATGTGGTCCACGTGGGGCGCGGCCAGTCCGTCGATGAGCCATCGCTCGGTCTTCGAGGGCACGACCGAAGCGACCTTCACGATTTCCTGCGCGCCGGGGGACAGCCGCGCGAAGCGGGCGAGGACGAGGTCCTGCACGCTGCGCGGTACGCCGTCGAGCCGGTTTCGCAGCAGTTCGGTGACATAGAAAGGGTTGCCGTGCGTCGCCGCAAAAACGCCCGCCGGCGACTGCAATGCGCGGCGCGCCAGCAACTCCACCGCCGGCGCGGACAACCTCGGCAGGTCGATGCGGCTCACCATGCTGCTGGGCAGCTCGCCCAGCAGCCTGCGCAGCGGGTGCGCGGGCGCCAGCTCGTCGTCGCGGTAGCTGATCGCAAGCAGGCACGGCGCGCGGTCGATGCGGCGGCCGAGGAATCGCACCAGGTCGAGCGTGGCTTCGTCGGCCCAGTGAAGGTCTTCGATCACCACCAGTGTCGGCCCGCCGCGCTGCAGCTCGGACAGGACACTCTCGAACAGCGCAGACCGGGTGCCGTCGGCGCCGAGCAGCGAGCGGAACGCGACGTGGGCCGAGCGCGCGATGTCCTGGAGCGGCGCCAGCGGATGCGGCGTCTGCAGCGCGTCGCAGGCACCCCACCACAGCCTGGCATCGCCGCGCCGCGCCGCGAGCGCGTCGAGCAGGCTGGTCTTGCCGATACCCGCCTCCCCGGACACGAAGATGGTGTGGCCCGTGGCTGCGCCCACCGCGCGGCGCAGGCTCTCTTCGAGCTCGAGCAGGACGATGTCGCGCTCGACGAGTTCCGGGCGCGGCTGGGAAGATGGCGATTGCTCGCCCGAGGACAGGGTGGACACGGGCCGCCATCGTACGCTTGACTCCGCATTCGTGCAGCCCGTTTCACGAGCGACCCCGCATGCAGCACACGCCATGGCGGCGGCTTGCGCGAACCCGGTAATCGCCCTTTCCAAAATGGGCAACGACGGTGTCCGGGATAGGCAATGCCGCCGTCGCCGCGGCGCACTGTTGCCCCTATCGTCAACCCGGTCCCATGCCCGCAGACCCCATGACCGCTTTCCAACACCCAGGCGCCCTCCTTGCGGCCCGGCCATCGACCTTGCGCGCCTGGGTGCTCGTTTGCGCCGCGGCGGCCGCGCCCGCGCTGCCGGCAGCGGAAATGGACGAGCCGATCAAGCCGATCCCCCTGACGGTGCCCGTCGACCGGCCGCAGGCGCAACTCGGCAGGCTCCTCTTCACCGACCCGCGCCTGTCCAGCGACAACTCGATTTCCTGTGTTTCCTGCCACATGTTCGACAAGGGCGGTGCCTTCCCTGCGGAGAAGCCGCCGGGTGTGGGCGGCCGGCGCCACGTGCTGAACTCCCCGTCGGCGTTCAACGTCGCGCTCAATTTCCGCCAGCTGTGGTCCGGCGGCCTGGACAGCGTCGAGGCGGTGGTCGACCAGGTCGTCCGCAGCCCGCTGGTGTTCAACACCAGCTGGGAGGAAGTCGTCCGCAAGCTCGCGCAGGACAAGAGCCTCGCCGCCCGCTTCGGCAAGGTGTACCCGGATGGGTTGACGCCCGGCAACGTCGCATCCGCCCTGGCCGAATACACGCGTTCACTGACCACACCCAACGCGCGCTTCGACAAGTACCTGCGTGGCGACGCGGCGGCGATCAGCGCCGAGGAGAAGGCGGGCTACGCGCTCTTCAAGAAATACGGCTGCGTCGCCTGCCACCAGGGTGCGAACGTGGGCGGCAACATGTACCAGACGTTCGGCGTGATGGGCGACTACTTCCAGAACCGGGGCAAGGTGACGGAGGCGGACTTCGGCCGCTTCAACTTCACCGGGCGCGAACCGGACCGCTTCGTCTTCAAGGTGCCCAGCTTGCGCAACGTGGTGCTGACCGCACCCTACTTCCACGACGGCTCTGCCGCGACGCTCAGCGACGCCGTGGACGTCATGTTCAAGTACCAGCTGGGCCGCTCCGCGCCCCGGCAGGACAAGGAGCTCATCATCAAGTTCCTGGCCACGTTGTCCGGCGAAACGCCGGCGGCGCCATGACGAGCGGCGCCCGGCTCGCGCTCGCATGGCTGCTCGCGGCCACATCGGCCACGGGCATGCTGTGGTTCCTGTACCAGCAGACGCAGGCGTCGAACCCTGCCGAGAGCGCGGCGGTGGACGAGCAGCTGCGCCTCGTGCACCAGCTCGACTCGGACTGGAACGTGGACATCATGAGTTCCAAGGTGGGGCTCAATGCCAGTTATGACCCGATCGCGGCGCCGCTGCGCAAGATCGGCGTGCAGCTCGCTCGCCTGGAGGGCGCGGAAGCCGCGGCCGACCCGGCGGTCAAGGCGCGGCTTGCCGCCATGCGCTCGGCCTTCGCCGCGAAGGCCGACCTGGTGGACGAATTCAAGTCGCAGAACTCCGTGCTGCGCAACTCGCTGCGCTTCCTGCCGACGGCGGCCCGGGACGCGGAGTCGGCGCCCGGGCTGCCCGCCGACCTTGCGGGTGCGGTGGACGCGGCGCTGGCCGACGCGCTGAAGTATGCGGTTGTCATCGATGACGGGCAGCGCGACCAGCTGGAGGCCTCCGTGGAAAGACTGGGGGCCGCGCTCGACGGCCTGCCGGGCGCCTCGCCCGCGCGGGAGCCGCTGGGCGTCTTCCTCAGCCATTCGCGCACCGTCCTGCGCAAGATGGGCGAGGAGACGAGGCTGCTGGCGGGGATCATGCGCGCGCCGACGGTGGCGGCCATCGATGGCTCGGCAGCCGCCTTCGATGCGCATTACGCCGAACTGTCGCGGGCTGCGGAACTCTGGCGCAAGGGGCTGTTCGCCTACTCGGCGCTCCTGCTGGGCCTTGCCGGGTTCACGGCGGTGCGGCTGCGCCAGAGCTACCGCCAGATCAACCGCATGAACGCGGCCCTGGTGGCGGCGAACGACGGGCTGGAGCAGCGCGTGGAGCACCGCACGCGCGAATTGGCGGATGCGCTCGCGTCGCTGCGGGAATCGGAAACGCAGCTGATCCAGAGCGAGAAGATGTCCTCGCTGGGGCAGATGGTGGCCGGCGTCGTGCACGAGATCAACACCCCGCTGGCCTACGTGCGGTCGGGCCTGGAGACGATCTGCGACCAGACCGGCGAGGTGAACGACCTGGTCCGCCATGCGGGCTCGATGCTCCATGCCATGGCCGCGCCCGACCCGGACCCGGAGCAGCTGTCGCAGAGCTTCGCGGCGTTGTCGGGGCTGATGACCAATTTCACCGAGCACGGCATCGCCGATGAATTGCGGAAACTGGCCAGTGACAGCCTTCATGGCGTGGACCAGATCAACGAGATCGTGGTCAACCTTCGCAGCTTCTGCCGCCTGGACCGCAGCAAGGCGACGCTGTTCGACCTGAGGGAGGGGCTGGACAGCACCCTGGTGATCGCTCGCAGCGTGATCGGGCCGCACGCCGTGGTCAGGGAATTCGCCGACATCCCCGAGGTGATGTGCGCGCCCTCGCAGTTGAACCAGGTGTTCCTCAACCTGATCACCAACGCGGCGCAGGCGCTGCCCGCCGCCGGCGGCGGGACGATCACGCTGCGCACCGCGGTCGAGGAAGGCATGGTGCGGGTGGACGTCGCGGACAGCGGCAGCGGGATCGCCCCGGAGCACCTGCCGCGGGTGTTCGATCCGTTCTTCACCACCAAGGAGGTGGGCGCGGGCACGGGCCTGGGCCTGTCCATCGCCTACAAGATCGTCCAGGAGCACGCAGGCCGGATCACCGTGCGGTCCACCCCCGGGCAGGGCACCACTTTTTCCATCCACCTGCCGCGCAGCGCTCCCGCGGCATCCATCGCCGACGGGGTCCCGACGTGACGAAGATAGGCCGCTACGACATCCTGCGCACGCTCGCGCATGCCGGTTCAGGCGAAGTCCTGCTGGCGTTCGACCCGGTGATACAGCGCGAAGTCGCCCTGAAGACGCTCGACCGCGCCACCCTGCCGCCGGGGGAGGTGGACGGAAAAGTCGGGCGTTTCAAGCGCGAGGCCATCGCCGCCGGAAGGCTCACGCACCCGAACATCGTCACGGTGCATGAATACGGCGAAGCCGGGCCGCTGTGCTTCATCGCCATGGAGCATGCGCAGGGCCCGACGCTGCGGGGCTATCTCTCGACCGATCCCGTGCCGGCCGCCGCCACGCTGCAGGCGATCGCGCGGCAGCTGTTCTCGGCCATGATCTACGCCCATGAGCAGGGTGTCCTGCACCGTGACCTGAAGCCCGCCAATGTCGTCCTGTCGGGCGATCCGGCGTCGCCCGCCTCGCTGCAGGTGAAGGTGCTGGACTTCGGCATCGCCCGCATCGAGTCCGGCCACGGGCTGACCGTGGGCGGCAAGGTCGTGGGCACGCCCGGCTACATGTCGCCCGAGCAGTACCTGGGCGACCCGGTCGACCGCCGCACGGACGTCTATTCGCTGGGGGTGATGCTGTTCGAGATGATGACCGGGAGGCGGCCTTTCCAGGGGACCTTGCAGGAGGTGCTGCAGCAGGCCATCGACAGGGAAGCGCCACTGGCCAGCTCCATCCGGGCGAGCCTGGCCGATGGCGCGGACGCCCTGCTGGCGCGCGCGCTGCGGCGCGATCCCGCGGCGCGCTATGCGTCCATGCGCGAATTCCGCGAGGCCTTCGCCGAGCTGATGGCCACGGCGGGCGCCGCCGCCCAGCCGGCAGCCGCCGTGCATCCCCTGCCTGTCGCGGCGGAAGCGGACAGCCTGACTGCGACGATCGACCTGGCGCAGGCCCGGGCCTTCGTTGCGCCCCGGATGCCCGCCGCCGACCGGCTGTCGTCGGCCGTGCAGGCCATCAGGGCGGCGCCGTCCGCGGCTGCGGCAGCATCGCCCAGGCCGCTGGTCCTGCTGCTCGACGACGAGGAGCGCATCCTGGGTGCGCTCGGCGCGCTGTTCCGGCACACGTACGACGTGGTCGCCAGCACCGACGGCGCGCAGGCGCTGGACATCGTCAGGAGCCGGCAACCGCTGGTGGTGGTGAGCGACCAGCGCATGCCGAACATGCCGGGCGTCGAATTCCTGCGCCGGGCGCGTGAGCTGGACCCGTCTTCCGTGCGCATCCTGCTGACCGGCTACTCGGACCTGGCTGCCATCGTGGGCTCGGTCAACGAAGGCGAAATCTTCCGCTTCGTGAACAAGCCGTGGAACAACCAGGACATCAAGGACACGGTGGCGCAGGCGGTGGAGATCGCCCTGGCGACGCGGCATGCCTGCGCTGGCGCCACGCCCGCGCCCGAGGCCACCGAGGTGCACCGCGCGCCGCAGGCGATCCTCATCGCGCAGGAATCGCGCGAGCTGTTTGCCATCGTGAACGACGGCTTCGGGCGCACCCGCCCGGTCTGCTACGCCGCCGATGTCGCCGGGGTCCTGCGCACCATCGAGGACCAGGAGGTGGCGGTGCTGCTCTGCGACTTCGACGGCTTCGAGGGCGCGGATGTGATGCTCAAGATGCTGAAGCAGGCCCACCCGCAGATACAGACCGTGGCGATCGCGGCAAGCCCCGATTCGAACGGGCTGATCAGCCTGATCAACGAGGCGCAGATCCTGCGGTTCATGACCCGGCCGCTGCGCCTGGGCCTGCTGGACCGGGCGCTGCGCAGCGCGCTGGCCGTGCACGCCAACTACAAGGACAGGCCCGTGCTCCTGCAGCGCCAGGTCGTGCGGTCGCCGCCCGGCGTGGCGGACAGCTCGATCGGCCGCCAGATCCTGCAACGGCTGGGCATGCTCATGAAACCCCGGGAAGGCCTGCGCCGCGTGGCCGGCCACGGGGCTGGAAGCGCATGAGGCCGGCGCACAGGACCGTGCTGGTGACAGGCGGCAGCCGGGGCATCGGTGCCGGCATCGCCCTGCTGTTCGGCGCACGCGGCTGGAACGTCGTGCTCACGTATGTCGCGCGGCAGGACGCGGCCGACGGGATCGTCGCCTCGATCCTTGCGGGCGGGGGCACGGCGCGCGCAGTCCGTTGCGACACCCGCAACGAACATGACGTGATTTCGCTGTTTGCGTCGATGGCGGCGGCGAAGGAGGTGCCCGATGCGGTCATCAACAACGCCGGCATCACCGGCCCCAGGACGAGGCTGGAAGACCTGGCCCTCGACGCGTTGAGGGATGTCATCGACGTCAACCTGGTCGGCGTCATCCTCTGCTGCCGCGAGGCGGCCCGCCTCATGTCGACGCGGCGCGGCGGCCTGGGCGGGGTCATCGTGAACATCTCGTCCACCGGAACGAAGCTCGGCAACCCCGGCCAGTGGGTGCACTACGCGGCGACCAAGGGTGCGATCGATGTGCTGACCAACGGGCTTGCGCGCGAACTGGCGGCGGACGACATCCGCGTGGCGGCGGTTGCGCCGGGCCTGACGCTCACCGACCTTGCGCACGAATCGCAGATCCGTGCCCGGCTGGACATGATGAAGGGAGAAATCCCGATGGCCCGCCCAGGGACCGTGAGCGAGGTTGCCGAGGGCGTCTACTGGCTGGCGTCCGATGCGGCCTCGTATTGCACGGGCGTGGTGCTCGCCATTGCCGGGGGGCGCTGACGCCGACAGCGCCATGCTCCCCGGCGTGCGCGGACCCTACACGTTCATGATCGTCACGGCGCGGGCGTTCAGGTAGGCGTCCATCGCCTCCGGGCCGCCCTCGGAGCCGTAGCCCGAATCCTTGATGCCGCCGAACGGCATTTCGGCCGACGGCATGGCCGGCATGTTGATCCACAGCATGCCGACTTCGACGCGGCGCGCCAGCAGGTCGGCGTTCTTCAGCGACTTCGTGAAGGCGTAGCCGGCCAGGCCGTAGGGCAGGCGGTTGGCTTCGCCGATGGCCTCTTCCAGCGTGTTGAAGCTGCGGATGGCGGCCATGGGGCCGAAGGGCTCGTCGTTGAACACCTTGGCTTCCAGCGGCACGTCGGTGAAGATGGTGGGCTGCCAGAAGTTGCCGTCGCTGCCGATGCGCTCGCCGCCGTGCGCGACCTTGGCGCCGCTCTTGATCGCGTCCTGCGTGAACTCGGCCATCGCCGTCACGCGGCGCGGGTTGGCCAGCGGGCCCATCTGCGTGCCTTCGGCAGCGCCGTCGCCCACCTTCAGGCCCTGCGCGTGCTTGACCAGCGCGGCGGCGAAGTCGTTCTTGATGCTCTCGTGCACCAGGAAGCGGGTCGGCGAGATGCAGACCTGGCCGGCGTTGCGGAACTTGGCGGCGCCGGCGGCCTTGACGGCCAGCGCGACGTCGGCGTCCTCGGCGACGATCACCGGGGCGTGGCCGCCCAGCTCCATGGTGACGCGCTTCATGTGCTTGCCGGCCAGCGCGGCCAGCTGCTTGCCCACCGGCGTCGAGCCGGTGAAGGTGATCTTGCGGATGACCGGGTGCGGGATCAGGTAGTTGGAGATGTCGGCCGGGTTGCCGTACACCAGGCCCAGCACGCCGGCGGGAATGCCGGCGTCGGCGAAGGCGCGGATCAGCTCGGCCGGCGCGGCGGGCGTTTCCTCCGCTGCCTTGACGATCATCGAGCAGCCGGTGGCCAGCGCCGCCGCCATCTTGCGCACCACCTGGTTGATCGGGAAGTTCCAGGGCGTGAACGCCGCCACCGGGCCGACCGGGTCCTTCAGCACCATCTGGCGCGCCGCCAGGTTGCCGCGCGAGGGCACGATGCGCCCGTAGACGCGCAGGCCTTCGTCGGCGAACCATTCGATGATGTCGGCCGCGGCCATCGCCTCGCCCTTGGCTTCGACCAGCGGCTTGCCTTGTTCCTGCGTGAGCAGCAGGCCGATGTCGCCGGCGCGCTCGCGCATGAAGCCGGCGGCCTTGCGCATGATCTTGCTGCGCTCGATGGCGGGCATGTCGCGCCATTTCTCGAAACCCTTCTGCGCGGCCGCAAGGGCACGGTCCAGGTCGGCGATGCCGGCATGGGCGACGCGGCCGATTTCCTTGCCGGTGGCCGGGTTGAAGACGGCCAGGCTCTGGCCGTCGGCGGCGTCCTGCCATTGGCCGTCGATGAAGAGTTGGGTGTTGGGGTAGCTCATCGGGAATTCCTGTGAAACAGGTCTGCGAAACCAGATATTCTCTGGCAGATGCGGATCGCCCGCTGTGGGCGGGCCGCATGCCGCGGCCACGAGCCATCGCCGGGCAGGGGATCCGGGGCCGTCATTTTCACCAAGCAACCGCTTGCTAAAAATACCGCGCTTTGCTATGGTCCACCCATGGAGATCGCCGCCCGCCCCGCACCGCCGAAAGCCGCCAAGCGCCCGCGCGGGCGCCCGCGCAAGACGGTCGAGGACCGCGACGACGGCAACCGGCGCCAGCAGCTGCTGCGTTCGGCGGCCACGCCTGTTCCGGCGCAAGGGCTTCGACGCCACCAGCACGCGCGACATCGCGGCGGCGGTCGGCATGCAGAGCGGCTCGCCGTTCTATCACTTCAAGAGCAAGGGGGCGCTGCTGTACGCCGTGATGGAGGAGGGCATGCGCTCGGCCATCGAGCGGCAGCAGCAGGCGCTGCGCGCGCCGCGCATGGCGACGCCCGACGCCGCCGGCCGGCTGCGCATCCTGATCCGCAACCACTTCGACGTGCTGCTCGGCCCGGGCAGCGACTTCATCCCGGTCATGCTGTACGAGGCGCGCTCGATCACGCCGCGCCAGCGCGCGGCGCTGGCGCGAGCTGCAAGGCGAGTACGAGGCGCCCTGGGTGCCGGTGCTGGACGCGCTGCACGCGCGCGGCCAGCTCAAGGCCGACGTGAAGCTGGCGCGCCTGCTGATGTTCGGCGCGCTCAACTGGTCGGCGCAGTGGTACGACCGCCGCAAGGGCGCCACGCTGGACGAACTGACCGACGCGGCGATGGCACTTTTCATCGGGGAGGCCCCATGAGCCCAGCACTACCGTTCCGTCTTCGCGCCGGGCCTGTTCAAGGGCAAGGTGGTCGTCGTCACCGGCGGCGGCTCGGGCATCGGCCGCTGCATCGCGCACGAGCTGGCCTCGCTCGGCGCGCATGTGGTGCTGATCGGCCGCAAGCTGGACAAGCTGTACGACGTGGCCGGTGAAATCGTCGCCGACGGCGGCGCTGGCCAGCTTCCATGCCTGCGACATCCGCGACGAGGAAGCCGTGCAGAACACCGTGCAGGCCATCGATCGCCGTGCACGGCCGCATCGACGGCCTGGTGAACAACGCCGGCGGCCAGTACATCACGCCGCTGGAGACGATCAGCGCCAAGGGCTGGGACGCCGTGCTCGACACCAACCTCACCGGCGGCTTCCTGGTGGCGCGCGAGTGCTACCTGCAGTCGATGCAGCAGCACGGCGGCGCCATCGTCAACATCGTGGCGGACATCTGGGGCTCGATGCCCAACATGGGCCACAGCGGCGCGGCGCGCGCCGGCATGGTGAGCTTCACCGAAACGGCGGCGGTGGAATGGGCGCACAGCGGCGTGCGCGTCAACGCCGTGGCGCCGGGCTACATCGCCTCCAGCGGCATGGACCATTACCCGCCGGAAGCCGGGCCCATGCTGCGCGAGATGCGCAAGACGGTGCCGCTGGGGCGCTTCGGCACCGAGGCGGAAACATCGGCGGCCGTCGTGTTCCTGCTCAGCCCGGCGGCGTCCTTCATCAGCGGCGACGTGCTGCGCGTGGACGGCGCGCGGCCGCAGGTGCGCATGGGCTGGCCGATGACAGGTGCCCGGCGAAGAGGCGCAGCAGCGCGATGCCGTCAAGCCGTTCGATGGGTTTCACCGCGCGACGACACCCAAGGTGTTCGCAGATCTCCTGCCGAAAGCTTCCGGGAAGGACTGACGATGCCCGTCTACTCGTCATCTGGAACGCGCAGGGCGCGCTCGCGCAGCAGCGCCGCGAAGCGATGCTCGCGCGCATCGCGCCAGTTGCGCGCGCTGGAAGACCGCGCCGCGGCAAGCTTCCGCCAGGTCCCGGCCCGTGTTCGACAAGCGCGGCCAGCTGCTGCCGCGCGAGCGCGTGGCGCTGCTGCTGGATCCGGGCGCGCCGTACCTGCCGCTGTGCTCGCTGGCCGGCTTCATGCAGGACACCAAGGACGCGGCGGCGTCGGTGCCCGGCGGCGGCATGGTGGCCGGCATCGGCTTCGTCAGCGGCGTGCGCTGCATGGTGGTGGCCAGCGACTCCGGCATCGACGCCGGCGCCATCCAGCCGATGGGCCTGGACAAGATCCTGCGGGTGCAGGAGATGGCGCTGCGAGAACAAGCTGCCGTTCATCCACCTGGTCGAGAGCGCCGGCGCCAACCTGATGCGCTACCGCGTCGAGGGCTTCGTGCACGGCGGCGCGCTGTTCCGCAACCTGGCGCGGCTGTCGGCGGCGGGCATTCCGGTGATCACCGTGCAGCACGGCTCGGGCACCGCGGGCGGCGCCTACATGCCGGGCCTGTCGGACGTGGTGGTGATGGTGCGCAAGCGCTCGCGCGCGTTCCTCGCCGGGCCGCCGCTGCTGATGGCGGCGACGGGCGAGGTGGCGACCGAAGAGGAATTGGGCGGCGCCGAGATGCACACGGCGGTGTCGGGGCTGGGCGAGTACCTGGCGGAGGATGACCGGCAGGCGCTGGGGATCGCGCGCGAAGTGGTTGGAAAACTGTCATCCCGGACTCGATCCGGGATCCACGGTGGCGCGCCGGCATGGATTGCGGGTCAAGCCCGCAATGACGGGCCGGGGAAATTGGAATCTGACCCCAATTCTGAGGAACTGCTCGGGCTGATGCCCACCAACCTGCGCGAGCCGGTGGACATGCGCGAGATCATCGCGCGCATCGTCGACGGCGCCGACCTGCTGGAGTTCAAGCCGCTGTACGGCGCCGCGACGGTCTGCGTGCAGGCGGCGATCGGCGGCCACGCCGTCGGCATCATCACCAACAACGGGCCGATCGACGTGGCGGGCGCCAACAAGGCCACGCACTTCATCCAGCTGATGTGCCAGCTGGGCCACCCGATCATCTACCTGCAGAACACCACCGGCTACATGGTCGGCAAGGAAAGCGAGCAGGGCGGCATGATCAAGCACGGCAGCAAGATGATCCAGGCCGTGACCAACGCCACGGTGCCGCAGATCACCATCCAGTGCGGCGCCTCTTTCGGCGCCGGCAACTACGGCATGTGCGGCCGCGGCTACGCGCCGCGCTTCCTGTTCAGCTGGCCCAGCGCGAAGACGGCGGTGATGGGCGGCGAGCAGGCCGCGCGCACCATGCAGATCGTCACGGAGGCGGGCCTGGCGCGCAAAGGCATCGCGGCCGATCCGGAGCAGTCCAAGGCCCAGTTCGACAAGATCGTCGCGATGTTCGAGGCGCAGGCCGACGCCTTCTACACGTCGGGCCTGCTGCTGGACGACGGCGTGATCGACCCGCGCGACACGCGCGCGGTGCTCGCGTTCTGCCTGGACACGTGCGCCGAGGCGCAGCAGCGGCAACTGCGGCCCATGCAGTTCGGCGTGGCGCGCATGTGAGGAGACAGCCCATGAACTACACCCACGAACACCTCGAGATCCAGAAGACCCTCAAGCGCTTCATCGACGAGGAGATCAATCCCCACGTCGACGAATGGGAAGCGGCGGAGATCTTCCCGGCGCACCAGGTGTTCAAGCGCCTGGGCGAGCTCGGCCTGCTCGGCCTGACCAAGCCGGAGGAATACGGCGGCGCGGGCCTGGACTATTCCTACGCGATGGCGATGGCCGAGGCGCTGGGCCACATCGCATTGCGGCGGCGTGCCGATGGCCATCGGCGTGCAGACCGACATGGCCACGCCGGCGCTGGCGCGCTTCGGCAGCGACGAGCTGCGAAGCGCGAGTTCCTGGCGCCGGCCATCGCGGGCGACATGGTGGCCTGCATCGGCGTGAGCGAGCCGGGCGCGGGCAGCGACGTGGCCGGCATCAAGAGCCGCGCGCGCAAGGACGGCGACGACTACGTGATCACCGGCCAGAAGATGTGGATCACCAACAGCCTGCAGGCCGACTGGATGTGCATGCTGGTCAACACCGGCGAAGGCCCGGTCCACAAGAACAAGACGCTGGTGATCGTGCCGATGCGCGACGGCCGGGCGGCAAGCTGCACCAAGGGCATCGAGGTGGCGCAGAAGATCCGCAAGATCGGCATGAACTCGCTCCGACACCGGCCTGATCTATTTCGACGAGGTGCGGGTGCCGCAGCGCTACCGCATCGGCGACGAAGGCGCAGGGCTTCATCTACCAGATGCAGCAGTTCCAGGAAGAGCGGCTGTGGGCCGCGGCGAGCTGCCTGCAGTCGCTCACCAACTGCATCGAGTGGACGATCGAATGGGCGCAGGAGCGCAAGCTGTTCGGCGCCACGCTGGCCGACCAGCAGTGGGTGCAGTTCAAGCTGGCCGAACTCAAGACCGAGGTCGAGTGCCTGCGCGCGCTGACCTACCGCGCCGGCGAACTGTATGTCGGCGGGCAGGACGTGCTGGAGCTCGCCTCGATGGCCAAGCTCAAGGCCGGGCGCCTGAACCGCATCGTGCCCGACACCTGCCTGCAGTTCTGGGGCGGCATGGGCTACACGTGGGAGAACAAGGTCTCGCGCATGTTCCGCGACGGCCGGCTGGCGTCCATCGGCGGCGGCGCCGACGAGGTGATGCTGGGCATCCTGGCCAAGATCATGGGCATCGCCAAGCGGCCGCAGGCGCGTGAGCCCGGCCGTGAAGATTCGCCGCCTGCTCATCGCCAACCGCGGGGAGATCGCGCGCCGCGTGATCCGCACCGCGCACCGCATGGGCATCGAGACGGTCGCGGTGTATTCCGACGCCGACGCGAAGGCGCTGCATGTGCGCGAGGCGACGGCGGCCTTCGCGCTCGGCGGCAACGCGTCGGCCGATTCCTACCTGCGCATCGACAAGCTGATCGCGGCGGCCAAGGCGACGGGCGCCGACGCGGTGCATCCGGGCTACGGCTTCCTCAGCGAGAACGCGGACTTCGCGCAGGCGGTGGCCGACGCCGGGCTGGTGTGGGTCGGCCCGCCAGCCGCAGGCGATCCGCACGCTGGGCAACAAGTCAGCGGCCAAGGAGCTGGCGCAGGCGCGCGGCGTGCCGTGCCTGCCGGGCTACCAGGGCGACGGACCAGTCCGACGAGCGCTTCGTCGCTGGAAGCGCGAGCGGCATCGGCTTGCCGCTGATGGTCAAGGCCGCGGCGGGCGGCGGCGGGCGCGGCATGCGCCTCGTGACGCAGGCCGAGCAGCTCGCTGGCTGCGCTGCACAGCGCGCGATCCGAGGCGCAAGTCCGCCTTCGGCTCGGGCGAGCTGCTGCTGGAGCGGGCGCTGCTCGCGCCGCGCCACGTGGAGGTGCAGGTGTTCGCCGACGCGCACGGCCACTGCATCCACCTGGGCGAGCGCGACTGCTCGGTGCAGCGGCGGCACCAGAAGCTCATCGAGGAGACGCCCAGCCCCGCCGTGGACGCGGCCTGCGCGAGACGCATGGGCGCGCTGCGCCGTGGAGCTGGCGCAGGCGGCGGGCTATGTGGGCGCGGGGACGGTGGAGTTCCTGCTCGAGGACGGGCGACTTCTACCTGATGGAGATGAACACGCGGCTGCAGGTGGAGCACCCGGTGACCGAGGCGGTGACCGGGCTGGACCTGGTCGAATGGCAGTTGCGCGTGGCGCAGGGCGAGCCCCTGCCGCTGGCGCAGGAGCAGGTGCGCTTCGACGGCCACGCGATCGAGGTGCGACTGTGCGCCGAGGACGAGCACTTCACGCCGCACGCGGGGACGGTGCTGCATTTCCGCGAGCCTGCCGGGCGTGCGCTTCGACCACGCGCTGTTCGAAGGCCTGCAGGTCCCGCCGTACTACGACTCGATGCTGGGCAAGCTGGTCGTGCATGCGCCCACGCGCGCAGGAGGCGATCGACCAGCTGGCCGCCGCGCTGGACCGCACGGCAGGTGCTCGGCCTGCCGACCAACCGGCGCTTTCTCGCCGCCTGCCTGCGCCATCCCGGAATTCCAGGCGGGCCATGCGGTCATCCCCTTTCTCGAACATCACGCCGCCGAGCTGCGCGAGCAGCTGGCGCAGGACGAGCAGGCTGCGCTGGTGGACAGCGCGCTGGCGATGCTGCTGGCTTCGGGCACGGGCGGCGGCGATCCTTCGTCGCTGGCCTGCCCCTTCCCGCGCCCCTTGCGCCTGCGGCACCGCGGCCGCGTGCTTGCGCTGCAGGTGCGCGAGCGCGGCGACGGAACGCTGGAGGTGGAGCAGGATGGCCAGGCGCGCACGCTGAGGCCGCATCCGGTGGCCGGCGCCCGCATGGACGACGGCGCCTGGCATGTGCAAAGCGGCGCGGTGGACCTGTTCGTGCAGGACGCGTCGTTCGAGCCGGCCGGCAGCGGCGCGGGGGCTGCGGCGGCCAATGAATTGCGCGCCCCGTTCAACGGCAAGGTGATCGCGGTCAAGACCCAGCCGGGGTCGATCGTCGCCCGCGGCGACACGCTGCTGGTGCTGGAGTCGATGAAGCTGGAGCATGCGCTGGGCGCCTCGCGCGACGGCATCGTCAAGGCCGTGCACGTCGAGGCCGGCCAGCAGGCGGCGACCTCGCAGGTGCTGGTCACGTTCGAGGCCCTGCAATGAATGCCGAGCTGCGGGAGGACATCGAGGCGCTGACGGACACCGTCAGGCGCTTCACGCTCGAGCGCATCGCCCCGCAGGTGGCGCAGTGGGACGAAGCCGGCGAGATCCCGCGCGAGCTGTACCGCGAGGCCGCGGCCATCGGCCTGCTGGGCCTGGGCTACCCGGAGGCGCTGGGCGGCACGCCCGCGCCTTTCGCGCTGCGCAACGCGGTCTCCGTCACGATGGCGCGCCACGGCGGCAGCGGCGGGGTGATGGCCGCGCTGTTTTCGCTCAACATCGGCCTGCCGCCGGTCCTGCGCCACGGCTCGGCGCAGGTGCAGCAGGAGGTGATCCCGCCCGTGCTGCGCGGCGAGAAGATCGCGGCGCTGGCGATCACCGAGCCGGGCGGCGGCTCGGACGTCGCGGCCCTGCGCACGACGGCGCGCCGCGAGGGCGGACGACTGGGTGATCGACGGCGAGAAGGTCTTCATCACTTCCGGCATGCGCGCCGACTGGATCACGATGGCGGTGCGCACCGGCGAGCCCGGCACGCAAAGGCGCGGGCGGCATCTCGATGATCGTCGTTCCCGGCGACGCCGCGGGCCTCTCGCGCACGTCGCTGGACAAGATGGGCTGGTGGTGCTCCGACACCGCGCACCTGCGCATGGACAAGGTGCGCGTGCCCGCGCGCTACCTGCTGGGCGAGGAGGGCGCGGGCTTCCGGATCATCATGACCAACTTCAACGGCGAGCGCCTGGGCATGTCGGCGATGGCGCTGGGCTTTGCGCAGGCCTGCTACGACGAGGCGCTGGACTGGGCGCGCCAGCGCCACGCCTTCGGCAGCGCCCTGGTGGAGAAGCAGGTGATCCGCCACAAGCTGGTGGACATGCAGATGCGCATCGCGTCGACCCGGGCGTGGCTCGATGCCGTCACCGCGCTGGTCGACGAAGGGAAATTGGAATCTGACCCCCATTGCGTGGCGCAGGTGTGCATGTTGAAGAACCATGCGACACAGGCCATGCAGTTCTGCGCCGACCAGGCGGTGCAGATCCTGGGCGGCATGGGCTTCATGCGCGGCACGAAGAGCGAGCGCATCTACCGCGAGGTCAAGGTCATGATGATCGGCGGCGGCGCCGAGGAGATCATGAAGGACCTGGCAGCGCGACAATTGGGCCTATGAACAAGCCAAAGCCGGCGGGCGCGAACGCTATCGTCTTCGAGCCGGAATTCGTCGACAGCCTCAAGGAGATGTTCGAGAAGAACATTGCCTTCAACCGTGTGCTGGGGCTGAAGATCACCAGCCTGACGCCGGAAGGCGTGACCGGCCGGATCGACATGAAATCCGAGCTGGTCGGCCACTACACCCACCAGCGGCTCCATGGCGGCGTCATCAGCGCCGGGCTGGACGCAATGGCGGGGCTGGCGGTGATGGCGGCCATCGGCGCACGCCACATGGACGAGTCGCCCCTGCAGCGCCTGTATCGCTTCGGCAAGCTGGGGACGATCGACCTGCGCATCGACTACCTGCGCCAGGCGATCGGGGAGCGCTTCGAGCTCAGCGCGCAGGTGATGCGCCTGGGCTCGCGCGTGGCGTCCACGCGCATGGAGTTCCGGGGCGCGGACGGTGAACTGCTGGCCACCGGCGCGGCTGCCTACATCGTCTCCTGACCGGCCGTCTCAGACCGTGTGGGGCTTGGTGGTCAGGTAGACCGTGCCGGTGAAGCTGGACACCGGCACGCCGTCGCCCTTACATACGTCCACCCGGTAGACCGCGAGCTTGCGCGAGCGTGATACCTCGACGGAAGTCGCGACCAGCCGGTCGCCGACGTGACTGGGCTGCTGGAAGGTGAGGTGGGTGTCGATCCCGGCCGCTATCACGCCATAGGAGTTCGCCGCCAGCCCGAACGCCGTGTCGGCCAGCGCGAACACGATCCCGCCGTGGCAGGTGCCGTTGAAATTGATGTGGTGCGGCTGCAGCGTCACTTCCACCGTGGCCGTGCCGCGGTCCGCGTGGGTGCAGGTGATGCCGGCCCAGCGCAGGAACGGATCGGCCGCCGCGAGCTGCTTGACCCGCTGGCCGATGGCGTTGTCGCTCGCGACTGGCTGCCGGGCCTGCAGGCGGCGGCCGCGGCCCGCCGCGGCGGCGTGCGCTTCGATCGCATCGGCCAGGGCTGCGATGCCAGACCCGCTGGTGGCCGAGGAGCTGAGCACCGGCACCTGCCAGCTGCCCGCGGCGCCGGCCGCGCGCAGGTGCAACATGTCCTTGAGGTCGCGCGCGGTGACTTCCGCGCCCGGCAGGTCGCACTTGGTGACGGCCAGCACGTCCGCGATTTCCAGGATGCCGGCCTTGATCGCCTGCACGTTGTCGCCGAGGCCCGGCGCGCAGGCCACGAGCCGCGTGTCGGCCACGCGCATGATTTCCACTTCCGACTGGCCCGCGCCGACGGTCTCGACGATCACGGTGTCGAAGCCCGCGGCGTCCAGGATGTCGACCATCGCCTCGGTGGTCGGGGCCAGCCCGCCCAGGTGCCCGCGCGACGCCACGGAGCGGATGAACACGCCGGGGTGGGCGCCATGCTCGCCCATGCGGACCCGGTCGCCGAGCACGGCGCCGCCGGTGATCGGGCTGGACGGATCGACGGCCACCACCGCGATGCGCTGTCCGCGCGCGAGCATCTCGCCGAGCAACGCATTCACCAGCGTGGACTTGCCGGCGCCGGGCGAGCCCGTCACGCCCAGCACGTGGGCGCGGCCCAGGTGCGCGGCCAGTGCCGCGCCGACCGCGGCCGGATCGCGCTCGCCGCGCTCGACCTGGCTGATGGCACGCGCGACGGCGCCCCGGTCGCCGGCCAGCACGGCCTGCACCCAGCCGCCGGCCTTGTCGTGGAATCCCGGTTCGCGCTTCACACGATCGCCTGCACGTGGCCGAAGCCCATCTCGCGCCGCAGCGTGCTGCAGATCTCGCCGTGGGTGCATCCGGCCTCCGCGGCTTCGACCACGCGCGCGAACACGTTGTCGCGCGCGTCGCCGGCCGCGCGGGCCAGCGTGTCGAGCGCGCCCTGCACCGCCGGCCTGCGACCGCTGGGCCTTGAAGGCCTTGAACTGGTCGACGTGGGCCTGCATGGTGCCGCGCGACGGGCGGGCATTGATCGGCCGCGCGCTGCTGTCCTCCTCGACCTGGTAGGCGTTGACGCCGACGACGGTCTGCTCGCCCGATTCCACCTTGCCCTGGAAAGCGCGAGCCGACTCGCCGATCATGCGCTGCACCAGCCCGGCTTCCACGGCCTGGTACATGCCGCCCGCGTCCTCGACGATCTTCATCACCCGCAGGATTTCGGCTTCCATGTCGTCGGTGAGCTTTTCGACGTAGAAGCTGCCGCCCAGCGGGTCGATCACGTCGGTCAGGTGGGCTTCCTCGCGCAGGATGTTCTGGGTGGCGATGGCGATGCGCGCGCCGTACTCGCTGGGGACGGACAGTGCCTCGTCGTACGCGTCGGTGTGCATGCGACTGCAGGCCGCCCAGGATGCCGGCGATCGCCTGCACCGTCACGCGGGCAATGTTGTTCAGGGGCTGCTGGCGCGTCAGGTCCACGCCCGAGGTCTGGCCGTGGAACTTGAAGCGCCAGGAGCGCGGGTCCTTCGCGCCGAGCTGCTCGCGCGCGATGCGTGCCCAGATGCGCCGGGCCGCCCGGAACTTCGCGACCTCTTCGAAGAAGCTGATGGAGATGTCGAAGAAGAAGGTGAAGCGCGGCAGGAAGGCATCGGGGTCCATGCCGCGCGCGATGCAGTCCTGTGCGTTCTGCACGGCCGTGCTGAGCGTGAACGCCATGGCCTCGGCGGGCGTGGCGCCGGCCTGCTGCATGTGCTGCCCCACCACCGACATCGGGTTCCAGCGCGGCACCAGGCGGTTGCAGTATTCGATGTGGTCGCCCAGTATCCTGCGCGCGCCGGGCAGCGCCAGCCGGAAGAACATGTGGTTGGCGACGTAGTGGCTGAGGTAATCGCTCTGGTTCGATGTGCCGGAGACCAGGCGCCAGTCGGTGCCGCGCCGGCGTGCCGCGGCCAGCATGAAGGCGAGCAGCGTGAACGGCGTCGGGTCGTTCTGCGCGCAGGACGTGCGGCCGAGGTCCACGCCATCGAGCGCGGTGTCCATGTGGTCCGCCGTGTTGATGACGGTGCCGCAGGTGCCCAGCAGCTCGATATGGCACTCGTCCATGTCGTAGCCGCGGTACACGGAATTGCACGGGATCAGCGAGATGGCGGTGGCGCCCTGGGCCAGCACCTCCCGCAGCCGCGTGTTGTATTCGGACGGGGTGCCCATCCCGATCAGCTGGCGCTGCGTCCAGGTGCGGCCGCGATGCATGGTCGCGTAGATGCCGCGCGTGTAGGGCGGCTGGCCCGGCATCCCCAGCGCGGCGGCCCGGTCCTGCGCATCCCAGTCGCGCGCCGTATAGATCGGCTGGATCGGAATGCCGGAGCGGTTGGTGACCGGCCTGTCGGTGCCAATGGTGGCGGCGTACTCTTCCTCCCAGGCGCGATAGGCGTCGGGCTGCGTCAGCAGCTTGTTGTCGATGGGCTTGTTCATGAGGGTTTCTCGCGCTGAAGGGGTCACGAGGCGATCCGGCTCGCGCGCACTTGCGCGGCCAGTTGCCGGATGAACGTGGCGATGTCGGGCATGGAACTGCCGGGATGGAACACGCGGGCCACGCCGGCATCGAGCAGCGCCTTCTCTTCCTCGTCCGGCACGATGCCGCCGACGATCACGCCGACATCGCCCAGCCCCGCCTCGCGCAGCGCGGCCATCAGCTTCGGCACGATCAGGTGGTCGGTCGCGAGCGAGGAGATGCCGATCACGTCGACGTCTTCTTCCGTCGCGAGCTTCACGACGGCGGAGATTTCCTGCCAGGGCGGCGTGTAGATGACTTCCATGCCGGCGTCGCGCAGCCCCGCGGCCACCACGCGGCTGCCGCGGTCGTGGCCGTCGAAGCCGATCTTGGTGACCAACACCTTCGGAATGATGGAATTCAATTGCTCGTTCATGCGGTGACCTCCTGGCCCTGCCGCAGCAGGGCGATGAATTTGCGCGCGATGGTGCGCGGGTTGAAGCGGCCGCCCGGCCGGTACCACAGCTGCGACTGGTTCATGGCGCCGACCAGCATCAGGCGCAGCATTCGCCGGTCGGTGCTGCGCGACAGGGGCAGGGCGGCGATGAGGTCGCCGAAGATGGACTCGTACTGGTTGCGCAGGTCCACCAGGCTGTCGTCCGCCGCGCCGACTTCGGCCGGGCGCACCCGCACCACCACTTGCGCGTAGTCGTCGTCGTGCAGGATGGCTTCCAGGTGTGCGACGCAGGCGGCCTCCAGACGCTCCCACGGGTCCTGGTGCTTGTCCACGGCGGCCTGCACGGCATCGGTGATCTGCTGCACGCCCTTCACGTAGACGGCGACCAGCAGCGCTTCCTTGGTGTCGAAGTGGCAGTACAGCGATCCCGGGAGCATGCCCACGGCGCGCGCGATGTCGCGCATCGAGGTGCCCTCGAAACCGCGCGTGCGAAAGAGGCGCGCGGCTTCGTCCAGTAAGCGGGGCAGCCGGCTGTCGGCGTGGGGATTTCGGGTGGAGGCCATGAGAAGCCGCCAGTATACCAAACAGTCGTTTGCTTTGTAAACGAGCGCCTGCCCGGGCGCCCGCAGGCCCCCGCCGGCGCGCGCGCGGCGCTATAGTCGGCCAACCACCACCCCCAAGGAGAGCCGCCATGCCCAAGTTCGGATTCGACCAGGACGCGCTGATCGAGCAGTTCGCCGAGGCTTCGGCGCGACAGGGCGAGGCGCTGCGCAAGGCGGTGCAGGAGGCCACGCTCAAGGCGCTGCAGGGGCGCGAGCTGACCCTGAAGAACATCAAGGGCGCCGTCAAGCAGGTGAGCGAGGCGGTGGCGCAGGGCGCGGGGCAGAACCCGATGGGCGCGCAGCAGATCGAGCCGCTGCTGGCCAAGGCCGTGGCCGGCATGGACGCCGCGTTGCTGCAGGCCGTGGAAGCCAACCGCCGCGCGCTGCAGCAGCTGGTGGAATACGGCGCCGGGCTGCGCGAGAACCAGGTCAAGAAGGCGATGTCGGACATCGAGAGCATGGAAGACATGTTCTTCAACACGGTGCGCAAGGCCGCTGCCGGCGGCCCCGGCCCCTTGCAGGGCGCCTGGGACCAGGTGCTGGACAAGCTGCAGATGAAGGGCAGCGGCACCGGCGCCCACGCGACGCAGACCATCGAGCAGCTCACCGACCAGGCGCAGTCCGCGCTGCGGCAGGGCCGGGCCATGGGCCTGAAGGCCGCGCAGACGCTGCTCGACAGCTACGCGGCCCTGGCCAGCGGCGTGCTCATCGGCATGTCGCAGGGCATGCAGGGTGCACAGGGTGACATGGGCGCGGGCGACGCCGCACCGAAAGCCAAGGCCAAGCGCGCCCGCTAGCGGGGTGGGGCCTTGGGGGTGGCGGCCTGTTCCTGCCGCATTTCCACGAAGATCTCCCAGGTCGCCAGGAAGATCGCGGCGATCACCGGGCCGATGACGAAGCCGTTCAGGCCGAACGCGGCCAGGCCGCCGAGCGTGGCGATCAGCACCAGGTAGTCGGGCAGGCGCGTCTCCTTGCCGACCAGGATCGGACGCAGCACGTTGTCCACCAGCCCGATCACCAGGACGCCCCAGGCCGTGAGGCCCAGGGCCGAGAGCAGCGAGCCGGTGGACAGCAGGTACGCCGCGACCGGGCCCCACACCATCGCCGCGCCCACGGCCGGCAGCAGCGACAGCAGCGCCATCAGGGCGCCCCAGAGCAGCGGCCCGTTGATGCCCAGCACCCAGAAAGCCAGGCCGCCCAGCGTGCCCTGCACCAGCGCCACCACCACGTTGCCCTTGACGGTGGCGCGCACCACGGTGGCGAACTGCGCCAGCAGCCGCTGGGTGTGCCGCGGCTTGAGCGGCAGGGCCTGGGCCGCCTGCGCCGACAGCGCCTTGCCGTCGCGCAGCAGGAAGAACAGCAGGTACAGCATCACGAACAGGTTGACCACGAACTCCAGGGTGTTCTGCCCGATGGTGAAGACGTGCGTGGTCAGATGGCCTGGCTGCTGCGCCCCAGCGCGTCCACCAGCCTGCGCTGCACCTCGGCCAGGTCGGCCAGGCCCAGGCGGTCCAGGGCCGCGCGCACCCAGCCCGGCAGGGCGTCGATGCCGCGCTGGAAATATTCGCTCAGCTGGATGTCGCCGGACTTGAAGCGTTCGTAGAAGGCGGCGGCTTCATGAGTGATCGAGGCCGTGAGCAGGGCCATCGGCAGCAGCACGCTGACGACGATCACCACCAGCGTGCCGAAGGCCGCCCAGCCCCGGCGGCCGCGGCAGACCTGGGCCGAGCGTTCCTGCAGCGGCGAAAACACGATGGCCATGAAGACGGCCCACGACACCGCGCCGCTCAAGGGCCACAGCACCGCCGCGAACAGCACCGTGACGAGGACCAGCAGCCAGAGCAGGGCCTTGCTCTGGAGCTCGGGGGAATTCAACGGGTCGGGTGCAGGCATGGGCGCGGGCGGGGGTGGGGCTTGCCGCTAGCGTAGCACCACCCGCCCGCGTCCTGCGCAGGACGAAGCCGCGGAGGGGATCACTGGTCCTTGAAGAACTCGGATTCCACGTGCCACTTGCCGTCCTTCTGCATCACGGGCTTGAGGCCCGAGAAGGCGACGTAGTCGGAGATCACCTTCCAGCGGCCTTCCACGATCTGCGACAGGCGCGAGAGCTCGCTGCCCAGGCGCTTGGTGGCGCTGAAGGTGAGCTTCGGCGCTGCCGAACATGTCGCGGCGGAATGGTCATGCGAGTCCATGGCCTTGATGAAGCTGTCGGTGGTCAGGTTGCGGCCCCACCTTGAAGGCCGTGCGCAGGAAGGCGTCCATGATGCCGGTAGCCATAGACCGAGAACACCGATCGGGTCTTCGTTGAACTTGGTCTTGTACTTGTTGGCCCAGAAGCGCAGCGGCTGCGAGGCGTCGTCCAGGTACGGATGCTGCGCGGTCATCGTGGAATACAGCCCGTCCATCATCTTGCCGCCCAGCTTGTGGATCAGGTCGGTGTAGACGGCGCTGGAGCCGATGAAGACCGGGTTGAAGCCGGTCTTGCGCGACTCGGCGATGGTGCCCATCGTCTCGCGGATGATGGTGCCCAGCACCACCATCTCGCAGCCGGCGGCCTTCATGCTTGCGCGACCTGCGACGAGAAGTCGGTGGCGCCGCGCTTGTAGGAGGTCTTCTCGGTGAACACCATGCCGATGTGCTTCAGGCCCGCTTCGGCGCCCGCAGCACCTCGAGGCCGAAGTCGTCGTCCTGGTAGATCGCGCAGACCTTCTTGACGTTGCTGTCCTTGACCAGGCGCGGCAGCGGCGATGCGCATCTGGTCGAAGTAGGTCACCGCGAAGGAGTACTTCAGCCGGTGGAAGCGGCTCGTACATCTCGCGCGCCGCGGTGATCGGGAAGAAGTTGATCGACGTTCTTGTCGAACTGCACCGGCATGGCCGCGATGTTCTGCGCGGTGCCCAGGTGGCCCACCATCGCGAAGATGCTCGTCCTGGTTCACCAGCTTCTGCGCCGCCAGCACCGCCTTCTTCGGGTCGTAGCCGTCGTCCTCGACCAGCAGCCGGATCTTGCGGCCGTGCACGCCGCCCTGTTCGTTGACCTCCTCCACGCGCAGCAGCATGCCGTTGCGCGATCTGCTTGCCGTAGCCGGCGAGCGGGCCCGACAGGTCCTGGATGGTGCCGAGCACCAGATTCGTTCTTGCTGACGCCCTGCGAGGTCTGGGCCTGGGCGAGGCCGCCTGCGGCAAGGGCCAGTGCGGCAAGTACTGCGAGTCTGAGCTGCATGGTGATGTCTCCGTGAGTTGTCGGTGATGAGGCCGGACGCATTATTCAAGGCCGCGCCATGAACCGTTTCACTTAGGCGACTGCGTTTCGCCTAGGCGACTCGCGGGCAAAAAGCCGCCCGAAGGCGGCTTTATGTCCCGTGCGGGACTTCGCGTATCAGGGTTTCACATAGTCGGAGATCACCTTCCACTTGCCGTCCTTGATCTGCGACAGGCGCGACGCGTCGCTGCCCAGCCGCTTGGTCGGCCGTGAAGGTGCTCGGCGGGCTGCCGAACATGTCGGGCGGGAAGGTCATGCGTGTCCATCGCCTTGATGAAGCTGTCGGTGGTGAGGTTCGGGCCGGCCTTCTGCGCCGCCTGGATGAACGAGTCGATGATCAGGTAGCCGTAGACCGAGAACACCGTCGGGTCCTCGTTGAACTTGGTCTTGTACTTGTTGGCCCAGAAGCGGATCGGCTGCGAGGCCTCGTCCAGGTACGGGTTCTGCGCCGTCATCGTGCGCGTACAGGCCGTCCATGGCCTTGCCGCCCAGCTTGTGGATCAGGTCGGTGTAGGCGGCGCTGGAGCCGAGGAAGACCGGGTTGAAGCCGGTCTTGCGCGCTTCGCCGATGGTGCCGATGGTCTCGCGGATGATGGTGCCCAGCACCACCATGTCGCAGCCCGCGGCCTTCATCTTCGCCACCTGCGACGAGAAGTCGGTCGCGCCGCGCTTGTAGGTGGTCTTCTCGGTCAGCTCCATGTTCGATGGTCTTCAGGCCGGCCTCGGCGCCGCGCAGCACTTCCAGGCCGAAGTCGTCGTCCTGGTAGATCGTGCAGACCTTCTTCGCGCCCTTTTCCTTGACCAGCTTGGGCAGCGGAGGTGCGCATCTGGTCGTAGTAGGTGGCGGCGAACGAGTACTTGAGCCGGTTGCAGCGGCTCGTACATCTCGCGCGCCGCGGTGATCGGGAAGAAGTTGATGACGTTCTTCTCGAACTGCACCGGCATCGCCGCCATGTTCTGCGCCGTGCCGATGTGGCCGACCATGATGAAGATCTTGTCCTGGTTGACCAGCTTCTGCGCGGCCAGCACGGCCTTCTTCGGGTCGTAGCCGTCGTCCTCGACCAGCAGCTTGAGCTTGCGGCCGTGGATGCCGCCCTGCTCGTTGAGTCTCGTCGACGCGCAGCAGCATGCCGTTGCGCACCTGCTTGCCGTAGCCGGCCAGCGGGCCCGACAGGTCCTGGATCGTGCCGATCAGGATCTCGTTCTTGCTGACGCCCTGCTGCTGCGCCGCGCGGGCGCACGGCACAGCCGGCCAGGGGCACGGCCGCCAGCGCGAGAAGGGACTTGAGTTTCATCGAGTGTCTCCGGGTGTGAAATGGGCGAACCTGGCTATTCAACGCCAACGCCTCGGGCGGACTAGGCTCCTATGCTGATAGAGATTAGCGGTACATCGGCTAGCGGTACATCGCCTCGATCTGCGGCGCGTACTTCTTCTCCACCAGCTTGCGCTTGAGCTTCATGGTCGGCGTCAGCTCCTCGTCCTCGGCCGTGAGCTGGGTCTCGAGCAGGAAGAACTTCTTGATCTGCTCGACCCGGGCGAACTTCTTGTTGACGCGGTCGATCTCGCGCCTGGATCAGCTCCTGCACCTCCGGGCGCCCGCGTCAGGCTGGCGTAGTTGCGAGAACGGCACGTCGTGGTCCTGCGCGTACTTCTCGACGTTCTCCTGGTCGATCATGACGATCACCGTCAGGTAGGGCCGCTTGTCGCCGATCACCACCGCGTCGGTGATGTAGGGCGAGAACTTCAGCTCGTTCTCCAGCTCGCTGGGCGTGATGTTCTTGCCGCCGGCCGTGATGATGATGTCCTTCATCCGGTCGGTGATGCGGAAGAAGCCGTCCGTCGTCCACCAGCCCGACGTCGCCGGTGTGCAGCCAGCCGTCGGCGTCGATGGTCTCGGCGGTCTTCTCGGGCTGGTTCAGGTAGCCCATGAAGACATTCGGCGCCGCGCACCAGGATCTCGCCGGTGGCCGGGTCGAGCTTCACCTCGTTGTAGGCCGCGGCCGGGCCGATCGAGCCGGGCTTGATGCGCTCGGCCGGCACGCCGGTGGCGGCGCCGCAGGTCTCGGTCATGCCCCAGACCTCCAGCATCGGCACGCCCAGCGCCAGGTACCACTTGACCAGCTCGGGCGAGATCGGCGCCGCGCCGGTCACCAGGAAGCGCGACGCGGTGGATGCCGATCAGCTTGCGCACGTTGTTCAGCACCAGCCAGCGCGCCAGCATGAACTGCAACTTGAGGAAGCCGCCGACCGGCTGGCCGGCCATCACCTTGTCGGCGATCTGCGTGCCGACGCCGATGCGCCCAGGCGTAGGCCGCCTGCTGCAGCGCGGCTGGCTTCCTTGAGCGCGATCATCACGCCGGAGTAGAACTTCTCCCACACGCGCGGCACGGCGGTGAACACGGTGGGCGCGATCTCGCGCACGTTCTCGGGCACGGTCTCGGGGTTCTCGACGAAGTTGAGCTTGGCGCCGGTGTAGAGCGAGAAGTACTCGCCGCCCAGGCGCTCGGCGATGTGGCACAGCGGCAGGAAGCACATGCACTCGTCGGCCTCGCGTGCGCGACGATCAGCGTGTTGTAGCCGCGCACGGTGTAGACCAGGCCCTGTGTGGCTGTGCATCGCGCCCTTGGGCTTGCCGGTGGTGCCCGAGGTGTAGACCAGGATCGCCAGGTCTTCCGGCCGGCAGGCCTGCACGCGCTGCGTCAGCTCGCTCGGGATGCTGCGCGTTGTAGTCGCGGCCCAGCGCGCGCAGCTGCGTCCAGGCCGATGACGCCGGGGTCGTGCAGGTCGCGCAGGCCTTCCATGTCGAAGACGACGATCTTGCGCAGCAGCGGCAGGCGGTCGCGCACCTCCAGCGCCTTGTCGAGCTGCTCGTCGTCTTCGACGAACAGGATGCGGGTGCGCGAGTCCTCGCACAGGTACTGCACCTGCGAGGCCGCGTCGGTCGGGTAGATGCCGTTGGAGACGCCGCCGCACGACAGCACGGCCAGGTCGGCCAGCACCCATTCGACGACGGTGTTGGACAGGATGGAGGCGGTGTCGCCGCGGCTCGAAGCCCAGGCTCATCAGGCCGCCGGCGATCTCGCGCACCGCCTCGCCGGTCTGCGCCCAGGTCCAGGCGCGCCAGATGCCCAGCTCCTTCTGGCGCATCCAGACCTGCGGCGCCGCGCTTCTCCACGCCGTTCCAGAACATCGGCGGGGATGGTGTCGCCCTCGCAGCACGACGTCGCGTCGCGGGCTGGATGTGGCGCGAGGTCCCAGAGGTTGCTCATGCGTGCTCATCTCCAGTGTCTTCTTCTTCTTCCAGCGCCGCTCGCCGCGCACGCCGGCTTCCTTCATGCCGAGGTAGAACTCCTTGATGTCTTCCTTCTCGCGCAGGCGCGCGCAGGTGTCTTCCATCACGATGCGGCCGTTCTCCAGCACGTAGCCGTAGTCGGCGGCGTTCAGCGCCATGTTGGCGTTCTGCTCGACCAGCAGGATGGTGGTGCCGCGCTCGCGGTTGATGCGCACCACGATCTCGAAGATCTCCCGCGTGAGCTTGGGCGACAGGCCCAGGCTCGGCTCGTCGAGCAGGATCAGGTCGGGCGCGGCCATCAGCGCGCGCGAGATCGCCAGCATCTGCTGCTGCCCGCCGGAGAGCAGGCCGGCGTCCTGCGTGGCGCGCTCCTGCAGGATCGGGAAGTAGCCGTAGACCGCCTCCATGTCGCGCGCGACGCCGTCGCGGTCCTTGCGGGTGTAGGCGCCCATCAGCAGGTTGTCGTGCACCGAGAGCAGCGGGAACACCTCGCGCCCCTCGGGCACGTGCGACAGGCCCTGCTGCACGATGTAGCGCCGGGTCCTTGCGCGGTGATGTTCTCGCCCTTGAACTCGATGCTGCCCTTGCGCGGGTCGATGATGCCGGAGATGGTCTTCAGGATCGTGGTCTTGCCGGCGCCGTTGGAGCCGAGCACGGTGGCGATCTCGCCGCGGCGCACCTGCAGGCTGACGCCGCGGATGGCCTTGATCGGGCCGTAGGCGCTCTCGACGTTCAGCAGCTTGAGCACGGGCGTCGTCGCTCACGGCCGGAGGGTTGCTGGCTCATGCCGCGCGTCCTCCGCAGCGACGACACGTCGTCGACCGAGCCCAGGTAGGCCTCGATCACGCCGGGGTGCGTCTGCACCTCGCGCGGCGTGCCCATGGCCAGCACCTCGCCCTGGTTCATCGCCAGCACGCGGTCGGACACCTTGGACACCAGCGTCATGTCGTGCTCGACCATCAGCACGGTGATGCCCAGGTCGTTCTGGATGTCCTGGATCCAGAACGCCATGTCGTCGGTTTCCTCGACGTTCAGGCCCGAGGACGGCTCGTCGAGCAGCAGCAGCTTGGGCTCGGTGCACAGCGCGCGCGCCAGCTCCACCACCTTGCGCACGCCGTAGGGCAGGCCGGCCACCATCGAGTCGCGGTGGTGCTGCAGGTCGAGGAAGTCGATCACCTGCTCGACCTTCTCGCGCGCCTCGATCTCGGCGCGCGCGCGTGCCGGGCGTGAAGAACAGGTCGCTCCACAGGCCGGTGCTGCGGTGCGTGTGGCGGCCGATCAGCAGGTTCTGCAGCACGGTGGCGTGCTCGAACAGCTCGATGTTCTGGAAGGTGCGCGCGATGCCCAGCGCGGCGATCGCGTGCGGCGGCTGCTCGGTCAGCACCTTGCCCTCGAAGTCGATGCTGCCGGCGGTGGGCGTGTAGATGCGGCTGATCAGGTTGAACACCGTGGTCTTGCCGGCGCCGTTGGGGCCGATCAGCGTGAACACCTCGCCGCGCTGCACGTCGAAGCTGACGTTGTTGACGGCCAGCACGCCGCCGAAGCGCACGCTGAGGTTCTTCGCGGAGAGCAGCGACGTCGGTCATTTCAGCCGGTCCGATTTCTGGAAGGACTTCTGCCGCTTGAACATGCCCTTGCGGTAGAACGGGAAGAGCTGCAGGTAGGTGCGCATCTTGAGCCAGCGGCCGTACAGGCCCAGCGGCTCGAACAGCACGAAGGCGATCAGCACCACGCCGTACACCACGGCCTGCAGGCCCGGCGCCTGGCCGATCGACCGGCGGCAGGTAGTCCTTGGTCAGCGCGATCACCTGCGGCATGGTGATCAGGAAGATCGCGCCCAGGAAGGCGCCGTGCACCGAGCCCAGGCCGCCGATCACCACCATCAGCAGCAGGTCGATCGACTGCAGGATGTTGAACTGGTCGGGCGAGATGAACGTGCAGCTTGTGCGCGTACAGCGCGCCGCCGATGCCGGCCAGCGCCGCCGACAGCGCGAACGACAGCGTCTTGTAGCGCGCCAGGTGGATGCCCATGCTCTGCGCCGAGATCTCCGAATCGCGGATGGCGACGAAGGCGCGGCCGGTGGGCGAGCGCAGCAGGTTCAGGATGGCCAGCGTGGCGATGCACCGCGATCACCAGGCACAGGAAGTAGAAGCCGCCGCCGCTGTCGAGCTTCCAGCCGAACATGGTCGGGCGCCTTGACGTGCATGCCGGCGTTGCCGCCGGTGACCGATTCCCAGCGCGCCAGCACTTCCTCGACGATGAAGCCGAAGGCCAGCGTGGCGATGCCCAGGTAGATGCCCTTGACGCGCAGCGCCGGCAGGCCGACGACGACGCCGACGGCGGCCGACAGCACGCGCCGCCAGCAGCCAGCGCCAGCGGGAACGGCACGCCCACGTTGGTGAGCACCGCCTGCGTGTAGGCGCCCACGCCCAGGAAGGCCGCGTGGCCGATGGAGAACAGGCCCGGTGAAGCCGGCCAGCAGCATCAGCCCGAGGCCGACGATGGCGTAGATCAGCACGAAGGTCAGCTGCGCCAGCCAGTACTCGGCGAACAGCCAGGGCGCGGCCAGCCAGCAGCCAGCAGCAGCAGCGCCGTACCAGAAGACCTGGCCGCCGTGCTTGGCGAGCTGGATGTCCTGCTCGTAGTCGGTCTTGAAGATGAAGCGCATGGCGTCTCAGACTTTCTTGCGCAGCTTCTCGCCGAACAGGCCGTTCGGCTTGACCATCAGCATGACCAGCACCACGATGTAGGCGGCGATGTCCTTGAAGCCTTCGGGCAGGTAGAAGCCCGAGAGCGATTCGACGATGCCGATGATCAGGCCGCCGACGATGGCGCCGGGCAGGCTGCCGAAGCCGCCGACCACCGCGGCCGGAAAGGCCTTCAGGCCGATGAAGCCCATGTTGGCGTGCACGAAGGTGATGGGCGCCAGCAGCAGGCCGGCGATCGCCGCCACCGCCGCGGCCAGGCCCCACACCAGGCCGTTGAGCCGCTTGACCGGGATGCCCATGTAGTAGGCGGCCAGCTGGTTCTGCGACGCGGCCTGCATCGCGATGCCGACCTTGCTGTAGCGGAACAGCGCGAACAGCAGCAGGCACAGCACGCCGGTGGCGCCGATCACCACCATCTGCTCGACGTTGAGCACCAGCGCGCCGCAGCGTTCCAGACTCTCGTCCTTGTAGGGCACGGGCAGCGTGTGCGTCTCGGTGCCGATGTCGGGGATCATGGTGATCAGGCCGCGCGCCACGTAGCCGATGCCGATGGTCAGCATCACGATCGAGAACGCCGGCTGGCCCGAGGATCGGGCGGATCACCAGGCGCTCGAGCAGCACGCCGAACAGCGCCATCGCCGCGATCGCGCTGAGCACCGCCAGCCAGAACGGAAAGCCCAGGAACGTCATCGACGCCAGGCCGCAGAAGGCGCCCAGCATCATCAGCTCGCCCTGCGCGAAGCTGACGGTTTCGGTGGCCTTGTAGATGAGCACGAAGCCCAGCGCGATCAGGCCGTAGATGCATCCCTGCGCGATGCCGCTGATCACCAGTTGAACGAATTGCACCGTCTCTCCAATGTTCTTGTCGTCGTCCGGTTATAACTTTCCGGGGCCTGCATCATGTACAGGGTTGGCCCGAATCCGTGTCGCCAACTCGACCTGTTGCCACCGTTTGGGGTGTAATCGCCGGATGCAGCAGCCGTCCACGCCGAAAAGCTCGGGCCCGTCACGGTGGTGACGCTGGACCGGCCCGAGGTGCGCAATGCCGTGGATGCAGCCACGGCGCGCGCGCTGTACGAGGCCTTTCTGGCGTTCGACGCCGACGACGAGGCGCGGGTGGCGGTGTTCCACGGCGCGCACGGCCATTTCTGCGCCGGCTGGGACCTGCAGGCCGGCGCGCGCCTGGCGCAGCGAGCCGGCGGCGCTGCGGTGCTGGGCCGGCTCGACTTCGCGCCCGCCGACGCGCAGCCGCCCGGGCCGATGGGGCCGTCGCGCCTGCTGCTGTCCAAGCCGGTGATCGCCGCCGTCAGCGGCGCGGCGGTGGCCGGCGGCATGGAGCTGGCCCTGTGGTGCGACATGCGGGTGATGGAGGAGGACGCCTATTTCGGCGTCTATTGCCGCCGCTTCGGCGTGCCGCTGATCGACGGCGGCACGGTGCGGCTGCCGCGCCTGGTCGGCATGGGCCATGCGATGGACCTGATCCTCACCGGGCGCAAGGTGGAGGCGGCCGAGGCGCTGCAGATGGGCCTGGCCAACCGCGTGGTGCCCAAGGGCGCGGCGCGCGACGCGGCCATCGAGCTGGCGCAGCAGCTGGCGAAATTCCCGCAGGCAGACGATGCTGTCGGACCGGATGAATGCCTACGAGCAGTGGGACCTGCCGTTGCGCGCAGGCGCTGCACCTGGAGTGGGAGCGCAGCAAGCACCGCATCGCCGACGGCCTGGAGGGCGCGGCGCGCTTTGCCGGCGGCGAGGGCCGGCACGGGAAGTTCTAGCCGCCTCGGTCCAGATCGGCCGCGGCTGGCCGCGCTCTCGTCGATCGCCACGTAGGTCAGCGAGGCCTCCGTCACCTTGACGTACTGGCCCTGCGCGCGGAAGCGCTCGGCGTACACCTCGACCTTCACCGTGATCGAGGTGCGGCCGATGCGCGTGACCTCGGCGATAGAACGACAGGATGTCGCCCACCCGCACCGGCTGCTTGAAGATGAACTCGTTCACCGCCACCGTCGCCATGCGGCCCTCGGACGTAGCGCGCCGGCATCACCGAGCCGGCCAGGTCGACCTGGGCCATGACCCAGCCGCCGAAGATGTCGCCGTTGGCGTTGCAGTCCGCCGGCATGGGAATCACCTTGAGGACCAGTTCCTTGTCGGTGGGCAAGGCGGCCGGAGGGCTGGGCCTCGGGTCGCTTGAGTTAGCGGACATGGGCACAATCTCTGCTCAGTAAGACCAACTCTGGATTGTCCCCGATGCGCGGTTACGGCGAACGTCACGCTCCTCTTCCATGCCCTCGCACCCGGCGCCGCCGCGGCCCAGCCGCGCGCGCCACACCGACTGGGCCACGCTCAAGCGGCTGTTCCCCTACCTGTGGCAGTACAAGTGGCGCGTGGTGGCGGCGCTGGTCTTCATGGTGGGCGCCAAGCTGGCCAACGTCGGCGTGCCGGTGCTGCTCAAGACCCTGGTGGACGCGATGAGCTTCAAGCCGGGCGACCCGGCGGCCGTGCTGGTGGTGCCGGTGGGCGCTGCTGCTGGCCTACGGCCTGCTGCGGCTGTCGACCACGCTGTTCACCGAGCTGCGCGAGCTGGTGTTCTCCAAGGCCACGCAGGGCGCGGCGCGCAGCATCGCGCTGGAGACCTTCCAGCACCTGCACGCGCTGAGCCTGCGCTTCCACCTGGAGCGCCAGACCGGCGGCATGACGCGCGACATCGAGCGCGGCGTGCGCGGCATCGAGTCGCTGATCTCGTATTCGCTCTACAGCATCGTGCCCACGCTGATCGAGGTGACGCTGGTGCTGTCCATCCTGGCGCGTGAAGTTCGACGTCTGGTTCGCCTGGATCACGCTGGCCGCGCTGGCGCTGTACATCGTCTTCACGGTCAGCGTGACCGAATGGCGCACCAAGTTCCGCCGGGAAGCCAACGAGTTCGATTCGGCCGCGCACACCAAGGCCGTCGATTCGCTGCTGAACTACGAGACCGTCAAGTACTTCAACAACGAGGGCTTCGAGGCCCGGCGCTACGACGAGAGCCTGGAGAAGCTGCGCACGGCGCGCCTGAAGAGCCAGACCACGCTGTCGATGCTCAACACCGGCCAGCAGCTGATCATCGCCATCGGCCTGGTGGCCATGCTGTGGCGCGCCACGCAGGGCGTGGTGGACGGGCGCATGACGCTGGGCGACCTGGTGATGGTCAACGCCTTCATGATCCAGCTGTACATCCCGCTGAATTTCCTGGGCGTGCTGTACCGCGAGATCAAGCAGAGCCTGACGGACCTGGACAAGATGTTCGTGCTGATGGAAAAGGAGCGCGAGGTGGCGGACAAGCCCGGCGCGCCAGCCGCTGGCCAGGCGCTCGGCGACGCCCACCGTCCGCTTCGAAAACGTCAGCTTCGCCTACGAGCCGGCGCGCCCCATCCTGCACCACGTGAGCTTCGAGATCCCGGCCGGCAAGACCGTGGCCGTGGTCGGCCCTTCGGGCTCGGGCAAGTCGCACGCTGGCGCGCCTGCTGTACCGCTTCTACGACGTGCAGCAGGGCCGCATCACCATCGCCGGCCAGGACATCCGCGAGGTGACGCAGGCCAGCGTGCGCCAGGCCATCGGCATCGTGCCGCAGGACACGGTGCTGTTCAACGACACGGTGGAATACAACATCGCCTACGGCCGCCCCGGCGCCAGCCGCGCCGAAGTGGAAGAGGCCGCGCGCGCCGCCCGCATCCACGACTTCATCGAATCCACGCCCAAGGGCTACGCACACCATGGTGGGCGAGCGCGGCCTGAAGCTGTCCGGCGGCGAGAAGCAGCGCGTGGCGATCGCGCGCACGCTGCTGAAGAACCCGCCGATCATGATCTTCGACGAGGCCACCTCGGCGCTGGACTCGGCCAACGAGCGCGCCATCCAGGCCGAGCTGAAAGGCGTGGCGCAGAACAAGACCACGCTGGTCATCGCGCACCGCCTGTCCACGGTGGTGGACGCGCACGAAATCCTGGTGCTGGACGCCGGCCGCATCGTCGAGCGCGGCACCCACGACGAGCTGCTGGCCAGGGGCGGCCGCTATGCGCGAGATGTGGGCGCTGCAGCAGCAAAGCGGCGAGGCGAGCAGTTCGAGGAAGTGATGGGGATGTAGCGATCGGCCGCTGCGGGCTCGAGCGCAGTCAGGCTGCTCGGCGGGCTCGCGGCTTCGCGGGCTCGGCGCGGCGGCAGTCAGCGCATCCAGCGGGCTGGACGTGCCGCCCGCCGCCACCTTGAGCACGTGCGTGTAGATCATGGTGGTGCTGACGTCGCTGTGGCCCAGCAGCTCCTGCACGGTGCGGATGTCGGTGCCGGCCTGCAGCAGGTGGGTGGCGAAGGAGTGGCGCAGGGTGTGGGCGGAGACGTGCTTGTCGATGCCGGCCTGGCGCGGCGCGCTTGAGGGCGCGCGACAGCCGCTCTTCGAACAGGTGATGCCGTCGCTCGACGCCGGTGCGCGGATCGACGGACGAGCTCGGGCGCAGGGAACAGCCCAGTGCCAGGGCCACGACTGGCCGGCGCGCGGGTACTTGCGCTCCAGCGCGTCGGGCATCGACGACGCCGGGACGCTGCGCGGCGCGGTCGGCCTCCCACAACGCTGCGCGAGCGGGCCAGCTGCTCGCGCAGCGGCTCGATCCAGCGCGCGGGGCAGCATGACGACACGGTCCTTGGCGCCCTTGCCTTCGCGCACGACGATGGCGCGGCGATCGAAGTCGACGTCCTTGACGCGCAGGCGACAGGCCCTCCATCAGGCGCATGCCCGTGCCGTAGAGCAGGCGCGCGAGCAGGCCGACTTCGCCGTCCATGAACGCCAGCATGCGCTGCACCTCGGCGATCGTCAGCACGGACGGGAATGCGCCGCTTGTACAGCGGGCGGCCGATCTCGCTCGAGCCAGGGCAGCTCCTGGCCGCAGCACCTCCTTGTAGAGAAACAGCAGCGCGCTCAAGCGCCTGGCGATGCGTGGACACCGACACCTTTCGCTCGGTGGCCAGCATGGAGAGGAACGCCTCGATCTCCGGCTTGCCCATGTCGCGCGGATGCCGCAGGCCGTGGAAGTGGATGAAGAAGCGCACCCAGTGGAGATAGGCTTCTTCGGTGCGAAGGCTGTAGTGCAGATAGCGAATGCGCTCACGCAGTTGCGCCATGATGCGCGTCGCCTTCAAAGGAGGGTGGGTGGACACCCTGCGGGGTTTGTCACCAGCGTCATAACTGTTCATGCATACAGTATGACTCGCCAAGCCTTGTTCCGCAACACTTTTGAGGGTCCAAGCCGGCCCAAGTTAGGTGACCGCCGCCAAGTTAGATGACTCCCAAGTCGGGTTTGGCGGCGGCCTGGCGGCAAAAACGCACGCGGGCGGTTGTCACTTTGCTGATATAAAAGAACGACTTAGAACGGAAAGCGGAGGAAAGTCAGATGGACGCTCTGTCCTGTTATCCGACTCGTTTGTCACCCATATCACGTTATGTCGCATGGCCAGAGTAGGGTTTCGTCGCTCGGGCGCGATTGGTCGGCGCCGGTGCGGTCTTTGTCCAGAGTGGTCTGCGCTCGCACTCGTTGCACCGCACGCGCCCGTTGGGCGCAGCCAGGCTGGTTGGCACGCCTCCTCAGAACTGAGGTTGGCGCTCGGAGCGTTGTGAAATACCATAAGCCATGCGCGGCTCTGCTCACCACCATTTCATCGGCAAGTCCCGTGTCGTCGTGCGTGGCATGTTGGCTTTGAGGTGGGCCGCAAGACATAACCTGTCAGTCGACACGGACCCACAACAGCAGGAGGCGGCTTCGCCGCGAGTGTTGGTGGTCCGGTCACCTTCACGTTAGACCGCATGAATCTGGCGGGCAGACCGGCCGAAGGAGACAGGACAACTTAATGAGCACACCTTCGCTACTCGATCGCCTCCACTCCCTCTTTTGGAGCACAGATGAAGAGACTGGTGGCGGGCCCACTCAGAATGACCTGATAAAGCTTGTCTTCGACACCGTCCGCAATCTTGGCCTAACGCTAGCCGTAGGTTATGGCGCGTACCGTCTCGCCCTGACAGCGGAACTTCCGGAAAACGTTCGTAGTGCAGTCTTCCTGAGGGGACTGGCTTACGCGTCCTACGCTGTCGTTTGGGTGCTCTTCTACCTTTGCATTCAGTTCGTGTTGAACTACATCGCTGAGACCCCATCGATCAAGAAGCTCAAGTACCCATTCTTTTGGTTGATAGCTTTGCTCCTTCCACTTTTGCTAGTAATGGCGGCCGTCGGTATTTCGCTGCTCTTCACCCGGACCTAGTGCGATGCGGTCTAACTGGTCAATCAACACGGACGCACGAACCTGCGTCCGCTCGCTGCGCTCGCACTTTGTTCGTGCGCCGGTTATCTCCAACGTTAGGCAGCAGATGGCTCCGTCCTGGTCCAAGACCGCCCGCCTTGTCGGAATCTGGCACCCTCTGCGCACTTGTGGCGTTCTCCGCATTTCTAGCGAGCACGCATATCAGGCTAGCCGGGAAACGGGGGCCGGGGCGGCACAGGGTGACCTGGGCTTCTTCATGGTCCTAATGGTCGTGACTCCTGGTGTCCTCTTGCTGACGGGTGCATCGTGGTGGCTTGGAAGACGACGGGGCGAGGGAGCGAGGACCACGACTTCGGTTGGGCGAATTTGCTAGCCGCGGGAAGCGTGCTCGCGCTATGCTGGAACTGGGTCTACTTGATCGTGTTTTGGAGGACCTAGCCAATGCATCCAGCGCTTCTGCCTAACCTGTCAATCGACACGGACCCACAACAGCAGGAGGCGGCTTCGCCGCGTATGTTGGTGGTCCGGTCATCTTCACGTTATGATTGACTCTGAAGTCGCGTGCGTGCGATCGGGTTCGCGGCGCTGCTAGCTTCGCGCTCAATCGGATGCCGTTCGGTCTCCTTTCCGGGGTCATTTTCTGTGATGGGTTTCCACACGAATCAGGCGTGGCTGCACGAGGGCACGGCCCCTCGCTGTCCGGCGGCACCGAACGTTTGCCGCGTCCGGGTGAGTTGGCGCGCCGCGGAGTTTGGGCGTAGCCGACCAGCGGTTTCAGCGATGCTGGGGCGCCTCCAGTCTGGGTTCACATAGCGATTTCGGTCGACAGTTGACCACGCTCGCAACGGCTTGAACGATCGCTGAGTACATCGGTCTTCGCGGCACACCATGCTAGCCCGCCAGCGTTCGTCCGCCGCGACATTTTTGAGCACATTATTCGCTTGCGTCGGGTGGATGTGAATGTCGTTGACTACAACAGAGAATCGGCATTGCATTGGCTGGCATGTGCGGGACGTAGCCAATGGCACAGGGACAATATTTTGGTCCTGATCAGGAATGGCGCGAACAAAAGCCAAGTCAATGCGTGGAATGAGACGCCTGCTGCTAAGGCGAGACATTGCAACATTCCCAATCCCGAAGTGGCCAAGCTGCTGAATTGAGACTCATCATGCATAACTTGTCAGTCAACACGGACGCCCAAGTGCGTCTGTGCGCTTCGCCACAGGTCTTGGGCGCCGGTTACCTTCACGTTAACTGGAATGCGAATCGTTGCTGCGTCGCCGAGTGACTTGCGTGCCGTGGCCGAAGTTCATGTCGCTTCCTGGCAAAGTGCCTACGCCGGCATTCTCCCGCCTGACTACCTCGCCACTCTTTCGATTGATCGCAGAGAGGAGTCGTGGCACAAGGTCTTGGCCGAAGGACAGTCGGAGCTTCTCGTCGCAGCGGAAGGCGCGAGTGTCGTTGGCTTTGCCTCCTTCGGGCCTTGCCGAGATGCCGACGCAGCGTCGGAGCGTGGCGAGTTGTGGGCCATCTATGTTCTGCCGGGCGTTTGGTCCACCGGCGTGGGAAGAGCGCTGTGGCAGGCGGCCCGGTCGCGCCTGAGTGCGCTTGGCTTCCGCTCTGTGAGTCTTTGGGTCATCGCGGAGAACGAGCGTGCAATCCGGTTCTATTCCGCAGCCGGCTTCAGCGTCGAAGCGGGCTCTGAAAAGGAGTTCGAGTTGGGTGGCGCCCGAATGCGAGAGGTTCGAATGGTGGTAGAAGATGCCAGTTAACATGTCAATCGACACGGACCCACAACAGCAGGAGGCGGCTTCGCCGCGTATGTTGGTGGTCCGGTCATCTTCACGTTAGACCGCATGCGTCGCGTCGTACTGCTGCTCGTTGCCGCTGCTCTGTTAGCGTCATGTGGCGCGAGACGCACAGACTCGCGCTCTATCGAAATAGCGTTACTGACTCTAGCGCATTCACGTCGCAACATTGACGCCACCGACGGCGATGGCATACAACCGAGGCAATTGCGAGCAGGCGCAGTTCTGTTTCAATCACGCCGGGCGTCAAGACGAAATTCGTTGAAAAGGGGAGGCATCGGAAGTGAAGAGCGGCCTAACAGGTCAATCGACACGGACGCACAGCAGCTGCGGCGCCTTCGGCGCTTATGTTGTGCGCCGGTCAACTTCACGTTATGTCTCACGTTGAGGCCGCGCTTGACATCGAGGTTGTTGTAGCTACAATAACCTATGCGAGTGACTTACGATCAGGAAAAGCGCGAGCGAGCATTGCAAGAGCGCGGCCTGGACTTTGAAGACGCAAGGTTCGTCTTCGCAGGCGTAACACTGGAGGTCGAGGACACGCGCAAAGACTATGGTGAGCCGCGAATCATCTGCTATGGCCATCTTGCAGGCCGTTTGGTTGTCGTGGGCTACACACCGCGTGGCGCGGCTCGTCACGTATTCAGTATGAGGAAAGCCAATGCCCGCGAGCAAGCACGCGTCGCGCCGCTACTTGAAGTCTGATCTTGTGCGCGTGGACGCGCACAAGATCAAGAAGTCCGAGTACGCAGAGCTGCCGGAACTCAGTGAAGAAATGCTGGCGCGCGCCACCATCAACAAGGGCGGCCGGCCACGCTCGGCAAATCCGCGCCAGCAACTCACCTTGCGCTTGCCTGCCGACGTTATCGAGCGCTGGAAGGCCACGGGGCCTGGTTGGCAAACGCGCATGGCTGACCGTCTGAGCAAAGTGCGGTGAGACATAACAAGGCGGTCAACACGGACGCACAAATGCGTCCGCTCTCTTCGGTCGCACCTGTGTTTGTGCGCCGGTCAACTTTACGTTATGCCTCAGCACCAGGGCCACTAGACATTCATACGCCTTAGGCGTATAGTGCCGCTAATGCTCACGGTTGTCGAAACTCTCTTGTTCCAGAAGCAATGGCCGCAGTACTGGACCGAGGAAGAGCGGGGTGAGTTCGCGACATACATCGCGGAGTATCCCGACGCCGGAGACGTGGTGCCCGAGTCCGGCGGGATCCGAAAGGTTCGCTGGCGTTGAGCTGGGTCAGGTAAGTCTTGTGGGGTTCGCGTCATCTACTTCACGCGCACGGCCGAGGAGGAAGTTGTGCTTCTTACTCTGTACGCGAAGTCGAAGACAGACAACATCACCGGCGCAAAGCTCAAGGAGATTCCGTCGTGTCCTCGAAAGTTAAACCTCTTACTGATGCGCAGCTGCGCGCCTACGAGTCCAAGCGTGACCTCGCAGCCGAACTGCTTGAATCTGTGCGGCAGATGAAGGCCGGAAAGACCCAGCTTGTCTCCTCGCCGGCGGTTGAAGCTCGGGAGCGCACGGGTTTGTCGCAGTCGCAGTTTGCCGCGTTGCTCGGGGTTTCGGTGCGCACGCTCCAAGGTTGGGAGCAAGGTCGCAAGCAGCCCAGCGGTGCGGCGCGAACCTTGCTCACGATTGCTCGAACCAATCCAAAGGCGCTCCTCGCTGTTGCTGGCAAATGACTGAGGCCGGCATAACAAGTCAGTCCATCGGCTCGCCTGCGGCGCCCGCTGACTTCTGACGTCGGGCGACACAGGGTGAGCACCTCGCGAATTGGACTCGTGCCCTTGGAGCCAGACGGCGAGCGGCTCGTCGCGTATCTCGAACGGAGGACACCATGGGACTCTTGACGTTCAGTATCAACGTCACCCTCGACGGCTGCGTCGACCACCGGGAAGGAATCGCCGACGACGAGACACACGCCTTCTTCACCCGCCTCATGGACGAGAGCGGGGCGATGCTGTGGGGCCGCGTCACCTACGAGATGATGGAGAGCTACTGGCCAACGGTCGCCCGCGGCGACGCGGAGGCACCGCCGGCGATGCGCGAGTGGGCGATCAAACTGGAGGCCAAGCCGAAGTACGTGGTGTCCTCCACGCGAAAGGACTTGCCCTGGACGAACAGCCACCACATCGCCGGCAACCTGCGCACGGCCGTACAGAAGCTCAAGGACGCGACCCCGAAGGGCGTGCTCCTCGGTAGCGGCAAGCTCGCGACCGAGCTGGACCGGCTGGATCTGATCGACGAGTACAAGTTGCTCGTCCACCCCAGGATCGCCGGCCACGGCCCGACCCTGTACGAGAGCGGGCTGCCCAGCACGCGACGGCTCGAGTTGATCTCGGCGAAGCCGCTCCGCAGCGGCGCGGTCGCCATGCACTACCGGCGCGCGCGCTGACTCGCCGGTCCATCGGACTTTGCGGCCTGTTCACCGTCCCTCCAGTCGCACCGGGTTTTGGTCGCCGGTTACCTTCACGTTGTACCGCTGAGCCAGCGTAATTGACGTACATACACAGTGTATATACACTCTGACAATGGAGTTCACCTGATCGGAGGCGAAACGAGACGCAAACCTGGTGAAGCACGGGCTCGACTTCGTCGATGCGCCGCTGGTTTTTGAGGGCGTACGTTCACCTTTGAAGACGACCGGTTCTCCTATGAAGAGCAGCGCTTCGTCACACTTGGCCTGCTCGCGGGCATTCCCGTTTCAGTAGTTCATACGGAGAGTGAATATGAAATCCGCGTCCTCTCGGTCCGCAAAGCCACAAAGCGCGAAGCGCAAATCTACTACAGTGAAATCCAAAACTGATTGGGTGGGGCTCAAGGCTGGCAGCGCCGTTGGGAAACCCACATCCGACCATCCTGAGAGCAGCGTCGCGCACATCGTGCGAGGCGTGGTTCGGCGTGGTCTTGCACCGTTGCCGCCGAAAGCTTCAATTTCTCTGCGACTCGATCAGGACGTTTTGGAGTGGTTCAAGGCGCAAGGTCCTGGGTATCAAACTCGCATCAACGTCGTGCTACGGGCATTTCGCGATGCATCGGTATAACAGGTCGATCCATCGGATCGACTATGGCGCCCGCTGACCTCCCACGTTAAATATCAACTATGAATAGTCGCTCAACCGAGACACCACAACCCCCCGACGGTTTGCCGATGTATCGGCTGCTCACGGGACCAGACGATGCTTCGTTCTGCCACCGAGTCAGCGAAGCCATCGCTTTGGGATACAAACTCTATGGGTCGCCTTCAGCAACCTTCGACGGAAAATCGGTCATCGTTGCGCAGGCCCTCGTTTGGCCGTCTATCCAAACTGCAACTGCGAGCTAGCACCCGTGATCGAGTCTACAGCTCCTCCCGAGCGCTTGATGTTTAACATGTCAATCACGTTAGACCACACGACAAACATGCTTCGGCTGACCCGAAAGGTTAGGTATGGATCAAAGTAACAATGAAGTCAGTACTCCAGTTGCTGGCCAGTTTGAGTTCCCACTGCGCGCCACGTTTGGCCTCGGAGATCGCGTACGCAAGAAATCTGGCGCCGCTTGGCAGGGTCACGTTGTCGGCTGGTACTGCACAAAACTGACCCCTGAAGGCTATGCCGTCGAGTCCGAGTCTCACCCAGGCTCGGTACAGATTTATCCGGTGGCTGCGCTTGAACGCGTGACCTGACAGGTTGTTCGACAGGGATGTCGGATCGGCTCGCTACCGTGCCAGAAGGGTTACCCCCTACGTCTCGATGTCGAAGTCGAGGCACATCGATCGTCGTGCAATGGTCAACACCGAATCATCACTGGAGCGAACTATGGCACTAGAGCTTTACGGACACCCCTTCGCGGCTTTTGTATGGAAGCCGCTTATCGCCGCCTATGAGCTACAGATTCCGTTCGTCTTTCGAATGGTTGATCCAGAGCACCCGGAGAATTTGGCCAAGATGGCCGAACTCTCGCCGACAGGGCAGTTCCCCGCGCTCGTGGACGGTGATAGCAAGATCACTCAATCGAACGCCGTGGTCGAGTATCTCAACCACCTCGGGAAATTCGAACGGCTGATACCGACTGAACCCCTGCTTGCATTAAGAGCACGCATGCTCACCGACGTCTTTGATGCTTACGTCGCGGGGCCAATGCAGCAGATCGTGGCTGAGGCGCTGCGGCCCAAGGATCGACAGGATCCGCGTCGGGTCGCAGAGGCAAAGGCGAGCCTGGATAAGGCTTACGAATGGCTCTCGCGGCAGATTACAAGCAACTGGGCGGTTGCGGACACGTTCACCATCGCCGATTGCGCGGCAGCACCCGCGCTCTTCTACGCTGACTGGGTGCACTCCATCCCTGATGGCAACCTCAAGGACTACAGAACGCGTCTGCTCAAGCGACCTTCGGTCGTTCGTACTGTCGACGAAGCACGGCCGTATCGCAAATTCTTCCCTCTCGGCGCACCAGATCGGGACTAGAGCCCCAATACCGTCATGCACAAGAGTCGTCTGAGTAACATCATCATCGATTGCCAAACCGATGACATCGAGGCTGCTGCGCGATTTTGGGCCGCGGCAATCGGCCGGGTTGCGGAGGCCGACGCCGATTCGGCCGAACCCTATCGACTGCTCGAAGGTCCACCAGGCGAGATGAAGATTCTTGTTCAAGCCGTACGGCATGAGAGTAGGGTTCATCTCGACATCGAAACCAACGACATCGAGGCCGAAGCAACTCGACTGGAAGGGCTGGGTGCCAAGCGAATTGCAAAGGTAAAGACCTGGTGGGTCATGGAGGCGCCAACGGGACAGCGGTTCTGCGTCGTGCGGCCCCAGCGAGCAGACTTCGAGGAAAACGGGAATGTCTGGCAGAGTCAACAGGAGTGAAGAATGTCCCCGGAATCTACACAGGACAATTCCAGGATTCAGACCCACTACTCCGTGACCGATCTGGGGCAGTTGATCCTCGATACGCTCGCAAAGGCAGGGCGCGACCCGAGTCGTCTCACGCCAGAGGACTTGGCGCCTATCGATGAGTTTCATATCCGGGGACGCGCCGCCACCTTGGATCTTGCGCGGGCCGCGAAGATCAACCGCGCAATGACGGTTCTGGATGTGGGCAGTGGATTGGGCGGCCCTGCACGGGCGTTGGCATCCGAGTACGGATGTCAAGTGAGGGGAATTGACCTTACCGAAGAGTACTGTCGGGCCGCACGAATGCTCTCCGACCTCCTTGGCCTCAGCCACCTGTTGCACTTTCAGCAGGGCGATGCCCTGAACTTGCCGTTTGAAGCCGCGTCATTCGACACCGTGTGGACGGAACACGTCGCGATGAACATTGCCGACAAGGCGCGCCTGTACGGCGAGATGTTTCGGGTCCTGAAGCCAGGTGGGACCCTGGCAATCTATGACATCCTTCGTGGCCCAACGGTCCCCGTCCACTTCCCGGTCCCGTGGGCCCGGACATCGGAGACGAGCTTCCTCGCATCGCCAGAGGAACTGCGCACTTACCTCACAAAGGCTGGATTCCAGGTCACCGACTGGGTCGACACGACTGAGACAGGAAAAGCCTGGTTCGTTGCGCTCGCTGAGCGCATTCGGAGAGTCGGCTTGCCACCGCTCAGCTTCGCGTTGTTGATGGGAGAGGACTTCTCGACAATGGCTCAGAACCAGCGTCGCAACCTTGAGGAAGGCAGAATCGTTCTTGCTCAAGTCGTCGCCACAAAGAGTGATGCCTAACCCCTCGCTCGAGCGGCCGCTCAGCTCGAACGTTAGGCATCAATCGAGAGGAAGGCACGAAAATGACACGCGTCCGAGTTGAGAGCTTCACCATCTCGCTTGATGGATACGGGGCTGGTCCGAACCAGGACATCACGAATCCGCTCGGCGTGGGCGGGACAGATTTGCACCAGTGGCTGATCCCGACACGCACGTTGCAACGGACCCTGTTTGGCGCCGACGGTGGCACAACGGGGATCGATGACGACTTCGCTGCGCGGGGTTTCAAGAACGTGGGCGCCTGGATTCTCGGAAGGAACATGTTCGGACCGATTCGCGGCGCCTGGCCCGACATGAACTGGAAAGGCTGGTGGGGGGACAACCCGCCCTATCACGTTCCAGCTTTCATCCTGACCCATCACGCGCGCCCGCCCATCCAGATGGAAGGCGGAACGACGTTCCACTTCGTCACGGGCGGTATTCACGAGGCGCTCGACCGGGCGCGCGACGCAGCCAACGGAATGGATGTGCGCATCGGCGGCGGACCCGACACCATCCAGCAATATCTTCGCGCAGGCCTCATCGATGAGCTGCACGTTGCCATCTCGCCGGTCCTGCTGGGCAGGGGAGAGCGGCTGTTCGAGGGGATTGACGCGCGCACCCTGGGATACGAATGCGTTCAGTTCGTTGCGTCGGAGAAAGCCACCCACGTCGTACTCCGGCGCCGGGGGCTTGAGGCGAACGCCAAGGAGACATCATGACGGTCAAGCGTATGGACAACGTCGGCATCGTGGTGGAAGACATCGATGCCGCCATTGAGTTCTTCACCGAACTCGGCCTCGAACTCGAGGGGCGTGCCCCATCGAGGGAGACTGGGCAGACGGCGTTACCGGATTGCGCGGCATGCGCGTCGAAATTGCCATGATGCGCACGCCGGACGGTCACAGCCGGCTCGAGCTATCCCGCTTCCTCGCGCCGCCCGTGGTCGCCGATCACCGCGACGCCCCGGTGAACGCACTCGGTTACCTACGCGTCATGTTCACCGTAGAGGACATCGACGATACGCTCGCCCGGCTCGGCAAAAGCGGCGCGAAGCTCGTCGGCCATGTGGTGCAGTACGAAGACATTTATCGGCTCTGCTACATCCGGGGCCCCGAAGGGATTCTCATCGGGCTCGCCCAACAGCTCGGACAGCAGACTTCGCGAGAGAATCCCATGGGACATGACCGTTGACGATGATTGCCGACAGCCCAATGAAGAGGTTGGGCCTGGCGACCGAGGTCGCGCAACTGGTAGCGTGGCTGTGCACGGATGCCAGCCAGTTCAATACGGGCGCCGTGTTCGACATGTCGGGCGGTCGAGCCCGGTACTGAGAGGAAGAGCATGGCGAAGCGAATGCAGCAAGTCCTTGTCCGTCCCGCAGGCGTCTCTGAACAGAAGGCACTCGAAGCTGTCCAGTGGCGGGCTTCGCTCAACGATCCCGGGGACCGGGAGGCCTTGTTGGCAAATCCCGATGCCATCGAGCTGCCTGTGGCGCAGATCGAGGCTGGTGGTGTATTCGTAGCAGAAGTGGCCGGTTCAATCAGCGGGTTCGCGGCGATTCTTCCGCGTGATGATGGAAACGCGGAGCTTGATGCACTCTTCGTCGAGCCGGAGGCCTGGCGGCAAGGTGTCGGCCGCGCGTTGATTGAGCGCTGCTGCTCCGCGGCCAGGGCTTCAGGCGCCTCTTCGCTCCACGTCGTGGGAAATCCCCATGCCGAAGGCTTCTATACAGCGTGCGGGTTCAGGACGCTCGGCACCCAGCAAATGCGGTTCGGGGTCGGCTTGCTGATGAAGCGAGGGTTGCTGTGAGCCCGGTCCCGGCAGCCTGCGCCACAAATCGGAGCGACGCATGTAGGGCCTGACTCGCGGCCTTCCGACAATCGGTTCTACCTGGCGCCCGCGCTGCGAAGTAACATCACGGACCCACCGAAAGGAGGACGTGCATGGCTGAGCAGCAACCCTCATTCGACGCAGCGAAGTACAAGAACGCGCAGCGAGAGCAATGGAACAAGGACGGCGCAGCCTGGCGGCGCTGGACTCCCACCCTGGATCGTTGGTATGGCGAAGCGACGCGCCAGATGCTCGACCTGGCCCGCATCCAGCCGGGCCAGCGCATCCTGGACATCGCCGCCGGCGCAGGTGAGCCGGCGGTCAGTGCCGCCGAACGAGTGGGCCCCGGCGGTTACGTGCTGGCGACCGACATCTCGGAAGGGATCATCGAGCTTGCGCGCCAGGTCGCGCTTGAACGGGGAATCCGGCAGATTGAAACCCGCGCCATGGACGGGGAGAAATTGGATCTGCCTGACGCTTCCTTCGATGCGGTGCTGTGCCGGCTGGGCCTGATGTACATGCCGCACCCCGTGACAGCGCTGCGCGAGTGGCGCCGTGCCCTGAGGCCGGGCGGTCGGGTCGCCGTCGTTGTCTTTTCCACGCCCGATCGAAACCCCTGGGGCGCCGTGCCCGCCTCCATCATCCGCCGGCGCGCGCAACTCCCGCCTCCCGTTCCGGGGCAACCCGGACCGTTCAGCCTGGGCGGTCCCGGGGTGCTCGAAGACCTCTTCCGTCAAGCCGGATTTGCCAACACCGAGGTTCACGCCGTGCCGGCGCCCCATGGAGCGGCCAGTGCTGCCGAATACGTGGGGGTCACCCGGGAAGCCTTCGGCGGATTCAATGCCATGATGGCCAACCTGCCGCTTGAAGAACGCGAGTCGGTGTGGAACGAAATAGAAGGCTCGATGCATAGCTTCGAATCGCCGGGTGGGTTCGAGGCGCCGGGTGAATGCCTGGTCGGTGCGGCGACGAAGTGATCGCATCCACGAGCCCGAGGCCTGACCCTGTGGATGAACATGTCCGAATCCGGCCAGCGTCGCTACATGCTTTCGCCAGAATCGAAACACCTTCAATGACCCGGGGCTCGGCAAATGGCATCCATACACAAAGAGGCTCTCATCAGCGCACCCGCATCCCGGGTTTGGGCCGCACTGCAAGACGTCGGGGCACTCCACACCCGGCTCGTTCCTGGCTTTGTCACTGACTGCAAGCTGGAAGGTGAGGCGCGCACCGTCACGTTCGCCAATGGCATCCAGGCCAAGGAACTCATCGTTGATATCGACGACAAGCTGATGAGGGTCTCCTGGTCTGCAGTTGGCGGCCGGTTGACTCACCACAACGCTTCGGCACAGGTCATCCCCGTGGGTGAAGCGGCATGCAAAGTGCTTTGGGTCGCCGACCTGCTGCCGCACGAAATGGCACCTGCGATTGCGGGAATGATCGAGCAAGGCCTGGCTGCCATGAAGCGCTTCCAGGAGGCCCAGAACTCCCCCTAACCATTCCATCTAAAGGGCTTGATGATGTTCCTGCAACAACCGAAAACCACTGACGCAGTGGCGCGCATATTTGAGTCGACCCGGGCCGCGCAGGGGTTCGTCATGAACCTCGCTTCGGCGTGGGCGTGGCGACCCGATGTCTTCGAGTCCTTCGCCGCCCTTCGAAACCAGCTCACTTCAAGCTCAAGCCTGTCAAAGCGCGACCAGGCCGTGCTCGTGTGCGCAATGGCCTCGCAGTTGCGGGACTCGTACTGCTCCCTGGCCTGGGGCAAGACGCTTGCCGCCGAGGCCGGCGCCGCACCGGCCGCGGCAGTGCTCTCCGACGCTGACGACAGCGCGCTCACGGGCCGGGACCGTGCACTCGCGGCCTGGGCCAGAAAGATCGTGGCGGATCCCAACAGCACAACACCTTCCGATATCGATGAACTCCGCAGCGCCGGGCTCGATGACCGCGCGATCTTCGAAGCGACGGTTTTCGCCGCATTCAGGCTCGCATTCTCGACGGTCAATGACGCCCTGGGCGCAAGTCCGGACTGGCAATTGGCCAACACGGCCCCGCCGGAGGTCCGGTCCGCAGTCACCTACGGCCGGACGCCGCAGGCAGCTCCCGATCAAGGGCCGCCGTGGACAACGCAAACATGAGATGGCGTCCGAGGGTCAACGATGCCCGCTGCTAATGCGCTGCGCCCTTCCGCTCCACCGGGGTCTCGGTGTGCATGACGCACTTCCACCCATCGGAGGTGCTGACCCAGGTCGACGTGTCGTTCATTTCCTGCACGGTGGTCTTTCCATCCTGGCGCGCCGCGACTTCCTGCTTGACGCGATAGGCGAGGATTGCCGTCGCGTCGTTGGGAAAGACCGTCTCCATTTCGCTCAGCTCGAACGACTTCACCACCATGGAGCCTTGCTCTGCCATCTTGCGATAGCCGGCATGGTCGAACTTGATCGTGCCGTGGGAGCCAACCATCAATGCCGGCTCCTCCAGTATCCGCAGGGCCGCGTCCGTGTCCTGGTCCACCAGCGATTGCCAGAACTTCTTCTCCAGATCAATCAACGTCTTGCTTGGCGTAGTCATTTCGGGCTCCTTTCTTCAGAGCAGTCCATCTTGGTTCCGGATCAAGGGCGAGCCGTCGGTCCGAGGTTTGCAGTTCGGTAGGATCGCACCTACATGACCAGCTTTTACGACCAGCTCGCGCCGTTCTATCACCTGGTCTATCCGGACTGGAAAGCCAGCGTCCGCCGCCAGGGCGAGCAGCTGGCGGCCGTCATCGCGGCAGAGTGGCCAGGCAGCAAGACCGTGCTGGACGTTTCCTGCGGCATCGGAACGCAAGCGATTGGGCTCGCAATGCAGGGCTTCTCGGTGCGGGCCTCGGACCTCTCGGAGAAGGAAGTCGAGCGCGCAAGGCGGGAGGCCGGTGGGTCGGGCGTCCACATAGACTTCTCGGTCTGTGACATGCGCAATGCGCTTGCTCATCACGGGCCGGGCTTCGACGTGGTCGTGTCCTGTGACAACTCGCTGCCCCACCTGCTCACGGACCAGGATTTGCTGCTCGCCCTGACGCAGATGGCAGGTTGCGTCGCCGTGGGCGGCGGGTGCCTGGTCACGGTTCGGGACTACGACAAGGAAGAGCGTGGCAGGAACCTGGTCAAGCCCTACGGGGTGCGAATCGAGGACGGGCACCGCTACTTGCTGTTCCAGGTATGGGACTTCGAGGGCGATCGCTACGACTTGACTTTTTTCTTCGTGGCGGAGAACCTCTCGACCGGGGAGGTCAAGACGCATGCAATGCGGTCCAGCTACTACGCAGTCACGACAGGCAGGCTTTGCGAACTCATGGAGCAGGCTGGCTTCAAGAGCGTCAGGCGGCTGGATGGAGTCTTCTTCCAGCCGGTGCTCGTCGGTACACGCGCGGCTTGACGTTTCCACCGAGAGGACATCCCGCACTTCCCATGAATCCTTCCGAAGCACAGACCCTCAAGTCCCTCCTGGAGACGCGACCGATCGCCGGGCTTGCGACGCTCCACAAGGGTGAGCCTGCGGTCTCCATGGTTCCGTTCGCGCTGCTGCCGAACAGCACGAGCCTTGTCATTCACGTGAGCCGCCTCGCGACGCATACGAATGACATGCTGGCCCATCCCGACGTCGCGCTTCTCATTACCGCATCGGCCGAGGCCACAGGCTCATCACTGGCGTTGCCTCGCGCTAGCGTCCAAGGGCACGCCCGTCCGTGCGAACCGGATTCACCGGAGTACCAGCAAGCGCGCGTCGCGTACCTCGCAAAGCTGCCGGAGGCTGAAGAGCTGTTTTCGTTCGCGGACTTCTCCCTCTTCCTCGTCGAGATTCGAGCTGTTCGCTATGTGGCCGGCTTCGGCAGGGCCATGTCTCTTACAGCGCCGCAATTGGCAGCCATCCTGGCCGGCGCAGCATGAGTCAGCCGTCGTCATGAAGCATCTGCGGCAAATCGCCGGGTTGCTGTGGGCTTCGCCTTGTTCGGCTGTCGGCGTCGTGCTGGCCGGCGTTCCCTTGTTGGCAGGGGGTCAGGCCCGGTGGGCGTCGGGAGCGCTGGAAGTCACCTATCGCGAGCACCAGGCGGGTTGCGGCAGGTTGGCGCGCATGCTCCCGTTCCGTGGCATCGTCTTCGGCCATGTCATCCTTGCCGTCACTCGTGAAGAGTTGCTCAGCATCGGTCCGCATGAGCGTGTCCATGTTCGGCAATACGAGCGTTGGGGGCCGATGTTCTTCCTTGCCTATGGCGCGTCGGGCATCTGGCAGCTGCTCCGCGGCCGCAGCGCGTATTGGGACAACCATTTCGAGGTTCAGGCGCGCGCACTCAGCGCACGAACGCACCAATCAGGAGAGTCAGTCGTATGAGCAATCAGCCCGCCCCGGGTTCCGAGTCCAAGGTCGGCCGCGAGTTCCTCTCGAAGCAAGAGCAGTCCGTGCCCGCTGAAGAGAAGATCCGCTGACATGCGGCATCAGGAAACACGGGCTCCCGCAACATGCCAATCGGGTTCTGGCTGGCGCAGCCTTGCCCTTTGCTCACCTCCGCGCACAGGGCCGCCTTCATGTGCCAGCGAGCTCTGTTCCGCATCAACGCTCGTCCACTTGTGTCCAAGGTGCTTCTGCTTCTTGCATGAGCGCTCACAACCCCCAGGCCTGACTAAACTCAACCACGATGTCGCAACGTTCCACTTTCGCGCAAACGGTCGGCCTGGCAGGTTGGCTGGCCGTCGCATTCGCCGCAGCCGCCATCGGCGCCGTCGCCTCCATTGATGCCGGCGCCTTCTATGCCCAGCTGGTTCGGCCGACCTGGGCGCCGCCAGCGTCCGTCTTCGGCCCTGTCTGGTCCGTTCTCTATCTGCTGATGGGCATTTCCGCTTGGCTGGTGTGGCGCGAGCAGGGCGCCAAGGAACTGGGAGTCGCGCTCACGCTCTTCGTGGCCCAGCTCTGTGCAAACGCACTGTGGTCCTGGTTGTTCTTTGCCTGGCATAAAGGTGCATTCGCGTTTGCAGAGGTGCTGGTTCTCCTGGTTCTCATTGCTGCCACGATCAGGGTGTTCTGGCGCATTCGCCGTCTGGCGGGCGTACTCATGCTGCCGTATCTCGCATGGGTCGGCTTTGCGTCCGCGCTCACGTGGGCGGTTTGGCAAGGCAACCCGAAGGTCTTGTAGGTCCGTCGATGCGAGTGGCCATGATCGAATTTGGATGCTTGCCGGCTTCGTCGTAGGATGGACGATGTGAACACGCAGGAGCGATCATGGCCACTGATTCGATGTATCACGACGGCATGCGGCACCTCCAGGACGCACGCGAAACGCGGCCGCTGGCGGACCGCCTGGAGCAGGTGACTGTTCGGTCGGCATTGACGGAAGAAGACCGGGCTTTCATCGCACGCTGCCCGATGTTCTTCATTGCGACCGCGGACGCCGCGGGTCATCCGGACTGTTCCTACAAGGGTGGCTTGCCCGGATTCGTGCGTGCCGTCGATGCCACCACACTCGCCATTCCCGACTACGACGGCAACGGCATGTACAGGTCATGGGGCAACGTTGTGGTCAACCCCCATGTCGGGCTGCTGTTCCTGGATTTCGAAAACCCCAAGCGGCTTCGGGTGAACGGCACGGCACGGGTCGCCGAGGATGATCCGCTGCTCGCCGAATACCCGGGTGCGGTGTTCATCGTTCGCGTGACGGCAAAGCAGATCTTTCCGAACTGCCCTCGCTACATCCACAAGATGAAAATGGTGGAGCAATCGGTGTACGCTCCACGGCCCGACTACTCGCCGCCGGTGCCGGCCTGGAAGGGCTTCGACAGTTTTCGCGATGCACTGCCGGCGCGTGACCGCCAGGATCCATCCGCCTAACGAAGTTTCTCTCGCTGACCATGCAACAAACGCCCACCACCCCAGTCGCCCTGTTGCCGCCGAAGTGCCCGCGCGAAGCAAGGCATCGGTCTATCCGGAGCCGTTCGCATCCCGAATGGCAGGCAGGGAGAAGCGCCAGATCGGCGAACCGTTTGGCCTCACGAACTTCGGCGTCAACCTCACGCGCCTGGCGCCCAATGCAGTCTCCGCCCTGCGCCATGCCCACACCAGGCAGGACGAGTTCATCTACATCCTGCAGGGTCACCCCACCTTGCACACCGACGAAGGCCGAACCACGCTGTCTCCTGGCATGTGCGCAGGGTTCAAGGCCGGCACCGGCAACGGACATCGGTTGATCAACGAGACCACTGAAGAAGTGGTCTATCTCGAAGTCGGCGACAGGACGCCGGGTGACGAAGGAAGCTATCCCGACGACGACCTCAAAGCCATCGTCGTTGCAGGCAAGTGGCAGTTCAATCACAAGGACGGTCGGCCGTATGAATGAGGCGAGTGCCAGCGGCCTGACCGAGGCCGAGCGGTGCGAACTGGACACGCTGCTGGCCTCCCGCGAGCGGGCTTGGTGGGATGGCTTCTACGCCGACCGCGCCAAACCCTGTCCCTTCTTCGTGGCGTCCCCGGATGAGAGCCTGGCGCAGTGGATCGGCGAAGGGCTGATCCCACCCGGCCGCGCGGCGGATCTGGGATGTGGCCACGGCCGCAACTCCGTGTTTCTGGCTCGCCGCGGCTTTTCTGTCGAGGCGATCGACTACTCCCAGGCGGCGATCGAGTGGGCACGCGAGCGCGCTGCGCAGGCAGGCGTGGCCCTGTCCTTCACGCAGGCCAACGTTTTCGACCTGGCCCTGGACGCACGCCAGTACGACCTGGTCTACGACTCGGGCTGCTTTCATCACATTCCACCGCATCGGCGCAGCCAGTATGTCGACCTGGTCGTGGCCGCATTGAGGCCGGGTGGCTGGTTCGGCCTGACGTGCTTTCGCCCGGAAGGCGGCAGCGGCTATACCGACGACGAGGTCTACGAACGTCGCTCGCTCGGCGGTGGCCTGGGTTACACGGAGGACCGCTTGCGCGAGATCTGGTCCAGGGGGCTGGACATCCACTGCGTGCGGCAGATGCGCGCGCAAGACAAGTCGAGCGGGCTCTTTGGCGAGGGCTTTCTTTGGGTGCTCCTGGGCCGCAAGAGGTGAGGCCGCATCCAGTACAGTGCCTGCCATGCCGTCCTTCGCCCAGACCATCCTGCGCACCGAAAGGCTCCTCTTGCGCCCCCTGCGTGAGTCGGATGCGCCCGCCCTGTTCGCGATCTTTGCGGACCCTCGCGTCTCGCGCTACCTGAGCAGGCCCGCCTGGTCGAGCATGACCCTCGCTCACGAACGCATCGCCAGGGACATCGAGGCCATGGACGCTGGCCGGTACGCCTGCTTCGGAGTGGAGCAGGGCAGCGATGGCAGGCTGCTCGGGGAGTGCTCGTTGTTCAATCTCCAGGAGCAGTGCCGCCGCGCCGAGGTGGGCTACACCCTGGCCTTCGACGCCTGGGGCAGGGGCTACATGAACGAAGCGTTGGTTTCCCTGCTGGACTTCGGGTTCTCACAGCTTGGCCTCAACCGCGTCGAGGCCGATATCGACCCCCGGAACCTCGCGTCCGCCAGGAGCCTGGAGCGCCTGGGCTTCGTGAAAGAGGGCCACCTGCGGGAGCGCTGGATCGTCGCGGGGGAAGTTTCCGATTCCGGCCTGTACGGGCTGCTCGCCAGCCAATGGACGTTGAAAGCTCGCAATGACCCACAGCCCTGACCCTTCCGCCCGGCCCGGCATGGCATCCCGCCCTGTGCTGGGCGCTGCGCTCGGCGGCCTTGCGGCGGGCGGCGCCGACATCGTCTATGCCTTTGGCATGGCAGCGCTGAATGGCCGCTCGCCGCTGCGGGTGCTGCAGTCGGTCGCCAGCGGGCTGCTCGGCTCCGCGGCATTCGAAGGTGGCGTCGCCACCGGGCTGGTCGGCCTTGCCTGCCACTTTGCCATCACTCTGGGCGCCGCATTCGTTTTCATGCTGGCCTACGCGAACCTTCCGCTGCTGCGGAAGAACTTCATCTTCACCACCGTCACGTTTGGCGCCCTGGTCTTTGCGTTCATGCACGGCCTCGTCCTGCCCCTCTCCGCCATACCGTTCAAGATGACATATTCGCCGGCGGTCCTGGCCCAGGGCCTGGCCGTGCATGTCTTCCTTGTCGCCCTTCCGATTGCGTTGTGTGTGCGGCGCTTCTCTGCAGAGCGCTTCGGCCCCTCTTGAGACCGGCCATGGAGCTTGCATGACCCGTCCTGAACCTCACGTCCGTGAAGCCGGTTCCGGCGAGGCCGTCGTGTGCATCCATTCCAACGCCAGCAGTTCCGGCCAGTGGCGCGGCCTGATGGAGCTCCTGTCGCCCACCCACCACGTGCTGGCACCGGATTCGTACGGGTCCGGCAAGAGCGCGGGCTGGCCGTCCGCGCGGCCCCTCACGCTGGCCGACGAGGTCGCCTTCATGGAGCCGGTCCTGGCCCGCTCGGCATCGCCTGTCCACCTCGTCGGTCATTCCTACGGCGCCGCCGTGGCATTGAAGGCCGCGCTCACGTTTCCCGGCCGCGTGCGATCGCTGGCGCTGTACGAGCCGACCTTGTTTGCGCTCATCGACGCACTGGCGCCGCCGCCCAATGCCGCGGACGGCATCCGCAACGCGGTCGCTGCTGCGGGCGCGGCACTGGACGCCGGTGACCGCGACTCGGCGGCGCAGGCCTTCATCGACTACTGGATGGGCGAGGGCGCCTGGGCGAAAACCCCGGAGCAGCGCCGGCCGCCGATCGCGGACTCAGTGGTCAACGTGCGCCACTGGGCCCACGCGCTGTTCACGGAGCCCGCGCCGCTGGAAGCGTTTCGCAGCCTCGACATTCCCGTGCTGTACATGGTCGGCCTGCGCTCGACCGCCTCCGCGCACGGCGTCGCGGAGATCCTGGCGCCGGCGCTGCCCCGCGTGCGCACGGTGAAATTCGAGGCGCTCGGGCACATGGGCCCCATCACGCATCCGGAAGTGGTGAATTCGCAGATCAAGCGCTTCCTCGAGCAAGGCTGACCCCAAGGAGAACCCAAATGACAAAGCACCGACTCCTCTCCCTCGGACTCTCATTCCTGGCATTGGCCGGTGCCTTCCAGGCCGGCGCGCAGGAGCGGCCGGATTCCGCGGCGTTGATCGCCGCGCAGAAGCAGGCGATGGCCGCGCTCCAATCCATGGACGGCGTCTGGCGGGGCCCGGCCTGGATCCTCCTGCCGACCGGGGAGAAGCGGGAGTTCGTGCAGACCGAGCGCATCGGAGCGTTCCTGGAGGGCTCGGTGAAGGTGATCGAGGGCCGCAGCCACGACGCGGAGGGCAAGGTGACCTTCAACGCATTGGGCATCGTCTCCTACCACCCTGGAACGCGGGCCTATGCCATCCGCTCCTACGCCCTGGGCCAGAGGGGTGATTTCGCCTTCTCGCCGACGGCCGACGGCTACACCTGGGAGATCCCGGTGGGCGAGGTGACCCTGCGGTACTCGGCGGTCATCAAGGATGGCGTGCTGAAGGAGGTCGGGGATCGCATCACGCCCGGCAAGGAACCGATCCGCTTCATCGAGATGAACCTCAAGCGTGTCGGGGACACCGACTGGCCCGCCGCCGGGGCCATCGGCCCCCGGTAATGTTGGACCCTTTCATCGGCGAAGGAGGCCGCGATGGCGCTTGAATGGAAACACGATCTCGGCACGGTGGACTGGGAGGAACTGTCGGCCCTGTATCGGGCCGCACCTCTCGGCAACAAGGCGGTGCCCACGCTCAAGGTGGCGTTTTCCAACAGCATGTTCCGTTGCTTCGTGTATGAGGAAGGGCGACTGGTGGGCGTCGGCCGCGTGCTGGCGGACGGGGCCGACTGCGCCTACGTCTGCGACGTGGCCGTGATGCCCAGCCACCAGGGCACGGGGCTCGGCAAGCAGATCGTCGCACGGCTGGTCGACCTGTCGCGGGGGCACAAGAAGATCATCCTGTACGCCGTGCCGGGCAAGGAGCCGTTCTATCGCAAGTTCGGCTTCCTGCGCATGAAGACCGCCATGGCAATCTTCGAGGATCAGCCGCTCGCGCTGTCGCGGGGCTATCTCAGCGAAGACTGACTCACCGATCGGGCCCGCATGCTGCACCACGTTTCCCTCGGCGTTCGCGACCTGGCGCTGTCGGGCGCCTTCTATGACGCCGCCCTCGGCGCGCTCGGGTTTCGCCGGGTCTTCGAGCACCCGACCGCCGTCGGCTACGGCCTGGTGGATGGCAAGGACCTGCTGTGCCTGAAGCTGCGCGCCGATGCCGGCGGGCCGGGGCCCGGCTTTCACCTGGCTTTCTCGGCGCCGTCGAGGCCCGCGGTGGATGCGTTCCACCGGGCCGCGCTGTGCGTCGGCGGAACGGACAACGGCGCGCCGGGCCTGCGTCCGCACTACGGCGCGAACTACTACGCGGCATTCCTGGTGGACCCGGACGGCCACAGGATCGAGGCGGTGATCAATGCGCCGCCGGCTTGAACCGCCGCCTGCATGCACGCCGCTCTTTCGGCTGCGGGTAAGCGCGGCCCGGCCAGCCTTGCGCAAAGTAGCAAAATGGGCCATCGAATCCACGCTGGAGCCACCATGAACACCATCCTCAAGATCACCGTCATGCTTTTCTCGATGCTCGCCTTCGCGGGCCATGCCGAAGAGCCTGCCAAGAGCGACACGGGCGTCGTCACCAAGGTGGAGAAAGCGGTCGTCAAGGGCGCCAAGGCGGCAGCCAGCGGCGTGCAGCGCGGCGCGCGGGCGGCGGCCAGCGGCGTCAAGCGCGGCGCCAAGGCGGCCGCGGGCGGGGTCGAGACGGGCGCCAAGGCGACGGCCCGGGTGGCCAAGCGCGTGACGGGAAAGGCCTCGCCGGCGTCCGCGCCCGCCAGCGCCAAATAGCACGGACCCCGAGGGGCGCGAAGGAGCATCGTGAACATCGACCAGTTCATGCAGGGCTACAAGGCCGCATGGGAGAGGCGGGACGAAGCCCTGTTCTGCGCCCTGTTCGCCGCTGATGGCGAGTACCGCAACACGCCTTTCGCCGTCCAGCGCGGCCACGCCCAGCTCGCGGAGTATTGGCAACGGGTCAAGCTGCAGCAGGACGTCCAGCTCACCTACGAAGTGCTTTCATCGCAGGCCGATGGCGGCATCGCGCACTGGCATGTCACCTACCAGGTGGCTTCCGAAGAGCTGTTCCAGATCTGGGCCCGGTCCACGGGCACGAACCTGGTGGCCAGGAAGCCCGGCGATCCCTTGCCGCGCATGATCCTCGACGGCGTGCTGCAGGCCCGGTTCGAAGCCGGGCTGTGCCGGGAATGCCGCCTCTGGTGGCACAGCATGCCCGCCCCGCAATAATCGGGTGTATGGAAACCAAATGGCTTGAGGACTTCGTCAGCCTGGCCGAGACGCGCAGCTTCAGCCGCTCGGCCCAGCTGCGCCACGTGACGCAGCCGGCGTTCTCGCGCCGCATCCAGGCGCTGGAGGCCTGGGCCGGCACCGACCTGGTGGACCGCAGCTCGTACCCCACGCGCCTGACGCCGGCCGGCGAGACGCTGTACGCCCAGTCGCTGGAGATGCTGCAGGCGCTGCAGAGCACGCGCGCCATGCTGCGCGGCCACTCGGCGGCCGGGCAGGACGTGATCGAGTTCGCCGTGCCGCACACGCTGGCGTTCACCTTCTTCCCGGCCTGGGTGTCGAGCCTGCGCGAGAAGTTCGGCCCGATCAAGAGCCGGCTGATCGCGCTGAACGTGCACGACGCGGTGATGCGGCTGGTCGAAGGCGGCTGCGACCTGCTGATCGCCTACCACCACGCCTCGCAGCCGTTGCAGCTCGACGCCGACCGCTACGAGATGGTGACGCTGGGCCAGGAGGTGCTGTCGCCCTACTGCAAGGCCGGACGCCAACGGCGAGCCGATGTTCCGGCTGCCGGGCCGCGCCGGCCAGCCGCTGCCCTACCTGGGCTACGCGCCGGGCGCCTACCTGGGGCGCGTGACCGACCTGATCCTCAAGCAGTCCGCGCACCGCGATCCACCTCGACCGGGTCTACGAGACCGACATGGCCGAGGGCCTGAAGGTGATGGCGCTGGAAGGCCACGGCGTCGCCTTCCTGCCCTACAGCGCGGTGAAGAAGGAGCTGCGCGCGCGCAGGCTGGTCGAGCGCCGCGCCGCCGGACTGCAGGGGCTGGAGATGACGATGGAGGTGCGCGCCTACCGGGAGAAGCCCTCGGGCAAGGAGGCGCCCAAGGGCACGGCGCAGGCGCTGTGGGCGTTCCTGGCGCGCAGGCCGACGCGCGACGCCATAAGGCTGACGCCGCGGCCAGTCGCATGGCGTTCGCACCGGGCATAAACCGCCGCTGACCGCGGGCGTTCTCGCGAGGCCGCCTAAGCGTGCATCGGCCGCTGCGATCAGGCGGGGTTCCGGGTATTCCCGAAGCCCGAATCCTAGAATTTCGTTACCAGTTACCTAACGCTTCACCACAGGAGATTCGCATGAAGAAGCATCTGTTGGCCTTCGCCGTCGCGGCACTGGCCGCCGGCGGCGCCTTCGCCCAGGCGAACGACACCATCGCCAAGGTCAAGGCCTCCGGCGTGCGTCACCATGGGCGTGCGCGATTCGTCCGGCGCCGCTGTCCTACACCCTGGGTGACGGCAAGTACGCCGGCTACCACGTCGAGATCTGCCAGCGCATCATCGCCAACCTGGAAAAGGCCGTCGGCAAGAAGCTGGAAGTCGAAGTACCAGCCCGTGACCTCGCAGAACCGCATTCCGCTGGTGCAGAACGGCACCGTGGACATCGAGTGCGGCTCCACCACCAACAACGCCGCCCGCCAGAAGGACGTCGCCTTCGCCGCTGACCACCTACGTGGACGAAGTGCGCATCGCCGTCAAGGCCAACTCGGGCATCAAGTCGATCGCCGCAGCTCAACGGCAAGAACGTGGCCACCACCACCGGCACCACCTCGGTGCAGCTGCTGCGCAAGAACGAGCGCGCCAACGGCATCGACTTCAAGGAAGTCTTCGGCAAGGACCACGCCGACAGCTTCCTGCTGCTCGAGTCCGGCCGCGCCGATGCCTTCGTGATGGACGGCCAGATCCTGGCCGGCAACATCGCCACCGCCAAGAACCCGGCGGACTACAAGATCGTCGGCGAGGCGCATCAGCGTCGAGCCGATCGCCATCATGCTGCGCAAGGACGACCCGGCCTTCAAGAAGGCTGGCCGACGACACCATCCGCGACCTGATGAAGACCGGCGAAATCGCACAAGATCTACGACAAGTGGTTCATGCAGCCCGATCCCGCCGAAGAACACCAGGGTGGGCCTGCCCGTCAGCGCGGCCACCAAGGCGGCCTGGGCCAACCCGAACGACAAGCCGCTGGAAGACTACCCGAAGAAGTAAGCCCGGCCGCGTAGCCGCAGCGCAACCCCGCCGCGGCTATTGCCCACGGCGGGGTTTCTGCTTTAAGGTGCCCGGCCGCGCAACGCGGGCCGGCCAGAAGAATATTGTCACGGATCCCCCGGAGGGAGACTTTGTATGGCTTGGGACTGGCAGATCTTCTGCAAGAGCACCACTGAAGGAGTCATGGAGCCCACGTGCTGGGCGGCCGGCACCGACATCACCTACCTCGAATGGATGGTCAATGCCTGGGGCTGGACGCTGTCGGTGGCCGGCCTGCGCCTGGGTGATCGCGGTGGTGGCGGGCGGCCTGATCGGCACGCTGCGCACGCTGCCCAACAGCCCCTGGCTGGTGCGCTTCGCCAACGCCTGGGTCGAGCTGTTTCGCAACATCCCGATGCTGGTGCAGCTCTTCCTCTGGTACTTCGTCGTGCCCAAGGCCTTCCCGCCTGTTCCAGCAGGTGCCCGGGTTCCTGCTGGTGATCTTCGCGCTCGGCTTCTTCACCTCGGCGCGGATCGCCGAGCAGGTGCGCGCCGGCATCCAGGCGCTGCCGCGCGGGCAGCGCTACGCGGGCCTGGCGCTGGGTTTCACCACCGCGCAGACCTACCGCTACGTCATCCTGCCGATGGCGTTTCGCATCATCCTGCCGCCGCTCACCAGCGAGTCGATGAACCTGCTGAAGAACTCCTCGGTGGCGTTCGCGGTGTCGATCGCCGAGCTGACGATGTTCGCGATGCAGGCGCAGGAGGAAACCTCGCGCGGCATCGAGATCTACCTGGCCGTGACGGCGCTGTACGCCATCTCGGCCTTCGCCGTGAACCGCGTGTTCGCCTTCATCGAGAAGCAAGGTGCGCATCCCCGGCTTCATCGTCGCGGGCGGCACCGGCGGGGGGCACTGACATGGGCAACCTCGACCTCTCCTTCGTCAACTGGGACATCATCAGCAAGTTCGTCGTCAAGGGCTTCTTCTTCAGCGTCGAGCTGACGATCGTCGCCACGCTCGGCGGCATCCTGTTCGGCACCATGCTGGCGCTGATGCGGCTGTCGGGCAGCCAGGTGCTGGTGCTGCCCGGCCACCATCTACGTCAACGGCATGCGCTCGATCCCGCTGGTGATGGTGATCCTGTGGTTCTTCCTGCTGGTGCCGCTGCTGATCGGCCGGCCGATGGGCGCCGAGTACTCGGCCAACATCACCTTCATCGCCTTCGAGGCGGCGTACTTCAGCGAGATCATGCGCGCCGGCATCCAGTCGATCCCGCGCGGGCAGGTGTACGCCGGCCAGGCGCTGGGCATGACCTACGGCCAGAACATGCGCCTGATCGTGCTGCCGCAGGCGTTTCGCAACATGCTGCCGGTGCTGCTGACGCAGACCATCATCCTGTTCCAGGACACCTCGCTGGTCTATGCCATCGGCGCCTACGACCTGCTCAAGGGCTTCGTCACGGCGGGCAAGATCTACGGCCGGCCGCGAAGAGGCCTACCTGCTCGCCGCCGTCGTCTATTTCGTCATCTGCTTCACCCTGTCGTGGCTGGTCAAGCGCCTGCAGGCCAAGATCGCCATCATTCGCTGAACGGAGAACTCCCATGATCGAAATCAAGAACGTCTCCAAGTGGTACGGGCCCGTGCAGGTGCTCACCGACTGCTCCGTCAAGATCAACAAGGGCGACGTGGTGGTGGTGTGCGGCCCCTCGGGCTCGGGCAAGTCCACGCTGATCAAGACCGTCAACGCGCTGGAGCCCTTCCAGAAGGGCGAGATCTTCGTCGACGGCATCCCCGTGCACGACCCCAAGACCGACCTGCCCAAGCTGCGCAGCCGCGTCGGCATGGTGTTCCAGCACTTCGAGCTGTTCCCGCACCTGTCGGTGACGGAGAACCTCACCATCGCGCAGATCAAGGTGCTCGGCCGCACGCCCGACGAAGCCATGGCGCGCGGCCTCAAGATGCTGGACCGCGTGGGCCTGATGGCGCACAAGGACAAGTTCCCCGGCCAGCTCTCGGGCGGCCAGCAGCAGCGCGTGGCGATCGCCCGCGCGCTGTCGATGGACCCGATCGTGATGCTGTTCGACGAGCCGACCTCGGCGCTCGACCCCGAGATGGTGGGCGAGGTGCTGGACGTGATGGTGACGCTGGCCAAGGAAGGCATGACCATGATGGTGGTCACGCACGAGATGGGCTTCGCCCGCAAGGTGGCCAACCGCGTGATCTTCATCGACGTCGGCGGCCGCATCCTGGAAGACTGCTCCAAGGACGAGTTCTTCGGCCACCCCGAGAACCGCCAGCCGCGCACCAAGGATTTCCTGAACAAGATCCTGGCGCATTAGAGACGCCCCCCGAAGCGGCCCTGCGGGCCGCCTCCCCCCACTGGGGGGCGCAGCCAGCGGACCGGCGGAGCCGGTTCCGCGGCTACCCCGAAGAGACACGGCACTCTGGGACAATGTGGCCCATGAGTCCGCAAGAAATCACCATCACCCGCCCCGACGACTGGCACCTGCACGTGCGCGACGGGGAGGCGCTGAAGACCGTGGTGCCGCACACGGCCGCGCAGTTCGGCCGCGCGATCATCATGCCCAACCTCAGGCCGCCGGTGACCACCGCCGCGCAGGCGCATGGCCTACCGCGAGCGCATCCTGGCCGCCGTGCCGGCCGGCATGGGCTTCCAGCCGTTGATGACGCTGTACCTCACCGACAACCTGCCGCCCGACGAAATCAGGCGCGCGAAGGAAGCGGGCGTGGTCGCCGTCAAGCTGTACCCGGCCGGCGCCACCACCAACAGCGACGCGGGCGTGACCGACCTGCGCAAGACCTACAAGACGCTCGAAGCCATGCAGCGCGAGGGCATGCCGCTGCTGGTGCATGGCGAGGTGACCGTCGCCCGACGTCGACCTGTTCGACCGCGAGGCGGTGTTCATCGACACCCAGCTCATCCCGCTGCGGCGCGACTTGCCCGAGCTGAAGATCGTGGTCGAGCACATCACCACGAAGGAGGCCGCGCAGTACGTGCGCGACGCCGACCGGTTCGTCGCCGCGACGGTCACGGCCCATCACCTGCTGTACAACCGCAACGCGCATCTTCCTGGGCGGGATCCGGCCGCACTACTACTGCCTGCCGGTGCTCAAGCGCGAAACCCACCGCGTGGCGCTGGTCGAGGCGGCCACCAGCGGCAACCCGAAGTTCTTCCTGGGCACCGACAGCGCCCCGCATGCGGCGCACCTGAAGGAGCACGCCACCGGCTGCGCGGGCTGCTACACCGCGCACGCGGCGATGGAGCTGTATGCCGAGGCGTTCGACAACGCCGGCGCGCTGGACAGGCTCGAGGGCTTCGCGAGCTTTCACGGCGCCGATTTCTACGGCTTGCCGCGCAACAGCGGCACCATCACCTTGCGGCGCGAAAGCTGGACGCCGCCCGAGAGCTTCGCCTTCGGCGAGGCGCGGCTCAAACCCCTGCGCGCCGGCGAGGCGCTGCCCTGGAAGCTTGTATGAACGACACCCGGAAAATCATGCTCCTGATCGACGCCGACAACGTGTCGGCCGACGTCATCGAGCAGGCGGTGCAGCGCACCCTCGCCGAATACGGCGCCATCCACGTGCGGCGCGCCTACTGGCAATGCCGAGACCGCGGTGAAGCAGCAGCTGCTGTTCAAGCGGCTGTCGGTGCGCCCGATGGTCAACCTGTCGGCCGGCAAGAACAGCACCGACATCGCGCTGGCGGTGGACGCGCTGGACCTGGCGATCGCCGAGCGGCCGGACGTGGTCGTGCTGGTGTCGTCCGACTCCGATTTCGCGCCGCTGGTGATCCGGCTGCGCGAGAAGGGCTGCCGCGTCTGCGGCATCGGCCAGCATGGCAAGACCGGCGAGGAAACCGTCGCGGTGTACGACGAATTCACCGACCTGCGGCACCAGGCGGCGCGCGCGCCCGCGGCGGCGGCCAAGAAGGCCGCTCGGGCGCCGCGCCGGGCCAAGGCGGCGCAGCCGGCACCCCGGGCGCCGGCGCTGCCGGACGACGTGCTGCGCATCCTCGACGCCTTGCCCGACCTGCGCGGCGGCGAGCGGGTGGAGCTGAACAGCGCCGCCGAGGCGCTGCGCGCGGCCCAGTTGCTGGGCCGCAGCGCCAGCTCGCTCAAGCTGTTCAGGAAGTATCCGGAGCTGTTCGCCCTGAGTCCCGAAGCGCGGCCCAGCAAGGTCCAGTACATCGGCCCGCGAGGCCGATGACCGATGGCGCGCGTGGCGCGACAGCCTGGCCGCGCTGGAGGCGGGCGGGCCCTGGTTCGAACCCTGGCGGGGCAGCGGTCGGCGCGTGGCGCTGGCGCTCGAGGGCGGCGCCCCGCTGCATGAGGCGCTGAACCAGCAGCGTCCCGCCGGCCTGCGGTTCGTGGCGCCGCAGGAACTGCCGGACGGCACGGCCTACGAGCAGTACATCTTCGACAGCGGGAACTGCCCCACGCGCGAGGGCCTGCACGACTTCTTCAACGGCCTGGCCTGGCTGGCGATGCCGCAGTCCAAGCGCCGGATGAACCAGTTGCAGGCGGGCGAAATCGCCCGCGCCGGCGTGGGGGCGGCGCGGGGCCCGGTGCGCGACGCGATCACGGTGCTCGACGAGAACGGGGCGGTGCTCGACGCGCCCGAGCCGCTTTGGCAGGCCCTGGCCGCGCGCGACTGGCGGCGGCTCTTCGTCGAGCTGCGGCCCCTGTGGGCGCAGGCGCGGCTGCTGGTGTTCGGCCATGCGTTGCTGGAAAAGCTGGTGGCGCCGCGCAAGAACCTCACCGCGCATGTCTGGGCGGCTTCCTGCCCCGCGGATTCCCTGGCCGGCATCGACGCCTGGCTGGCGGCGCAGCTCTCGCCCGGCCGGCTGGCGGCCAAGCCTTTCCTGCCCTTGCCGGTGCTGGGCGTGCCGGGCTGGTGGCCGGAAAACGAGAACTTTTCCTTCTATGATGACTCCTTGGTATTTCGCCCCGCAGCGCGCCAAGAACCGATAACAACCAAGCCATCTGCAGCTTCGCCCACTTGATTTCGGGGGCCCGAATCCTCATCTGTGGCGCGGAGTGAACCCTGTCATTCACTCTTCGAAACCGGAGAACCATGAAACGCATCGTCCTGTTTGTCCTCACCAACCTCGCCGTCGTGGTGGTGCTGGGTGTCGTCGCCAGCCTGCTGGGCGTCAATCGCTACCTCACCGCCAACGGCCTGAACCTCGGCTCGCTGCTGGTCTTCGCGGCCATCATGGGCTTCGGCGGCGCGATCATCTCGCTGCTGATCTCCAAGCCGGTCGCCAAATGGAGCGCCGGCGTGCAGGTGATCGAGCAGCCGCGCAACGCCGACGAGGCCTGGATCGTGGAGACGGTGCGCAAGTTCGCCGACAAGGCCGGCATCGGCATGCCCGAGGTCGGCATCTTCGAGGGCGAGCCCAACGCCTTCGCCACCGGCGCCTTCAAGAACAGCGCGCTGGTGGCGGTGTCCACCGGCCTGCTGCAGGGCATGACGCGCGAGGAAGTCGAGGCCGTGATCGGCCACGAGGTCGCGCACGTCGCCAACGGCGACATGGTGACGATGACGCTGATCCAGGGCGTGATGAACACCTTCGTCGTGTTCCTGTCGCGCGTGATCGGCTACGCCGTGGACAGCTTCCTGCGCGGCAAGGACGATCGCGGTCGGGCCCCGGCATCGGCTACTGGGTCACCACCATCGTGCTGGACATCCTGCTGGGCTTCGTGGCCGCCATCATCGTGGCCTGGTTCTCGCGCCAGCGCGAGTTCCGCGCCGACGCCGGCTCGGCCAGCCTGCTGGGCCGCAAGCAGCCCATGATCAACGCGCTGGCCCGCCTGGGCGGCATGGTCCCCGGCGAATTGCCCAAGAGCATCCAGGCTTTCGGCATCACGTCGGGCGTGGGCAAGCTGTTCTCGACCCACCCGCCGATCGAGGAGCGGATCGCGCGCCTGCAGGCCGCGTAAAGGCTGTCATCGCGGACTTGACTCCGCTCATCCATTGTCGACCCGGCAAGGACGGGCGTCTGCGTGCGCGGCTCATCGGACTTCCCGGGGGTCGAAGCCTGGGATGACACCAGCTCCTGTCGCCACGGCCTCGCCCACGCGGATGCCGTCCACGCCGGCCGACAGAATGCCGCCGGCGTAGCTGGCGCCTTCGCCGGCCGGGTACAGGCCGCGCACGTTCAGGCTCTGGTAGTCCTCGCCGCGGGTGATCTTCAGCGGCGAGGAGGTGCGCGTCTCCACGCCGGTCAGCACCGCGTCGGGCATGTCGAAGCCCTTGATCTTGCGGCCGAACGCGGGCAGCGCTTCGCGCAGCGCCTCGATGGCGTAGCCGGGCAGGGCGCCGCGCAGGTCGCCCAGCTTCACGCCCGGGCTTGTAGGAGGGCTCGACGCCGCCGAGCTGCGGTGGAGGCGCGTCCGGCGATGAAGTCGCCCACCAGCTGGCCGGGCGCCTCGTAGTTGCTCGCCGCCCAGCACGAAGGCCTGCGACTCCAGGGCGCGCTGCAGCGCGATGCCGGCCAGCGGCCCGCCGGGATAGTCGCGCGGGTCGATGCCCACCACCATGCCGGCGTTGGCGTTGCGCTCGTTGCGCGAGTACTGGCTCATGCCGTTGGTGACCACGCGCCCGGCTCGGACGTCGCCGCCACCACGGTGCCGCCCGGGCACATGCAGAAGCTGTAGACCGAGCGGCCGTTGGCGGCGTGGTGCACCAGCTTGTAGTCGGCCGCGCCCAGCAGCGGATGGCCGGCATGGCGGCCCCAGCGGGCGCGGTCGATCACGCTCTGCGGGTGCTCGATGCGAAAGCCGATCGAGAACGGCTTGGCCTCCATGAACACGCCGCGCGCATGCAGCATCTCGAAGGTGTCGCGCGCGCTGTGGCCCAGCGCCAGCACCACGTGGTCGGCGCGCAGTTCGCTGCTTGGCCGGTGGCCTGGTCGAGCACCGTGAGGCCGCGCAGGTGCTTGCCGTCGGCGTCCGTCCTCGATCAGCAGGTCGGTCACGCGCTGCTGGAAGCGGATCTCGCCGCCCAGCGCGATGATCTGCTCGCGCATGTTCTCCACCACCTTCACCAGCTTGAAGGTGCCGATGTGCGGGTGCGCGACGTACAGGATTTCCGCGGGCGCGCCGGCCTTGACGAACTCGTTCATCACCTTGCGGCCCAGGTGGCGCGGGTCCTTGATCTGGCTGTAGAGCTTGCCGTCGGAGAAGGTGCCGGCGCCGCCTTCGCCGAACTGCACGTTGCTTTCCGGATCGAGCACGCGCTTGCGCCACAGGCCCCAGGTGTCCTTGGTGCGCTCGCGCACCGTCTTGCCGCGCTCCAGCACGATCGGCCGCAGGCCCATCTGCGCCAGCACCAGCGCGGCGAAGATGCCGCAGGGGCCGAAGCCGACGACCACCGGCCGCGTCGGGCAGGCGGCTGGGTCACCTGCACCGGCGGGTGCCACGCCATGTCGGGCGTGGCAGCCGATGTGCGGGTGGCTCGGGAAACCTGGCGAGCACGCGCGGCTTCGCGCGCGGGATCGGTCAGCGTCACGTCGACGATGTAGACCGCCACGCAGGTCGGCCTTGCGGGCATCGAAGCTGCGCTTGAAGACGTCGACGCGCGGCGATGTCGGCATCCTGCAGGCCCAGCAGGCGCGGCGCGCGGCCGCGCGCAGCGCTGGTCTCGGGGTGCTCGGCCTGCGCGAGCGTGAGCTTGATTTCGGAGAGTCGGATCATGGTCGTCCTGTGGCCTGTGTTGATCAGGCAGGGATCGCCGATGATACGGCGCTGGCGCGCCGCGGCGGCCAGCCGCTCAGGCGGGCAGGAAGCCTTCGACCGACAGGTAGCGCTCGCCGGTGTCGTAGTTGAAGCCCAGCACCGTGGCGCCGGCCGGCAGCTCGGGCAGCTTCTGCGCGATCGCGGCCAGCGTGGCGCCGGAGGAGATGCCCACCAGGATGCCTTCCTCGCGGGCGCGCGCGGCGCGCCATCTCGCGCGCCGGCTCGGCGTCGACCTGGATCACGCCGTCGAGCAGCGAGGTGTCGAGGTTCTTCGGGATGAAGCCGGCGCCGATGCCCTGGATCGGGTGCGGCGCGGGCTGGCCGCCCGAGATGACCGGCGAGGCCGCGGGCTCCACCGCGAACACCTTCAGCTTCGGCCACGCGGCCTTGAGCACCTGGGCGCAGCCGGTCAGGTGGCCGCCGGTGCCCACGCCCGGTGATCAGCGCGTCGATGCCGTCGGGGAAAGTCCGCCAGGATTTCCTGCGCCGTGGTGCGCGCGTGCACTTCGACGTTGGCCGGGTTCTCGAACTGCTGCGGGATCCAGCCGCCGGGCGTCTGCGCCAGCAGTTCCTCGGCGCGGGCGATGCGAGCCCTTCATGCCTTTTTCGCGCGGCGTCAGGTCGAAGCGTGGCGCCGTAGGCCAGCATCAGGCGGCGGCGCTCGATCGACATGCTGTCGGGCATGACCAGGACGATCTTGTAGCCCTTGACGGCCGCCACCATGGCCAGGCCGATGCCGGTGTTGCCCGAGGTCGGCTCGATGATGGTGCCGCCGGGCTTGAGCGCGCCGGTGCGCTCGGCGTCTTCGACCATGGACAGGGCGATGCGGTCCTTGATCGAGCCGCCGGGGTTGCTGCGCTCGGACTTGACCCAGACCTGGTGGCCGGCGCCGAACAGGCGGTTGATGCGGATGTGCGGCGTGCGGCCGATGGTCTCGAGAATGTTGGCGGCTTTCATGGGCGGTCTCCGAGGCTGGGCAAAGGCGCATTCTGGCGCAGTCCTTCTGCCTGCGCCGCTGCATGCTGGTATGCGCCAGGGCGATAATCGCGCACGTGAAGCCCGCCAGACCGCCGCTGGTGCAATCTGGGAAACCAGGCACTGGAGGAACGTCCGGACTGCACAGGGCAGCGTAGCAGGTAACACCTGTCCACCGCGAGGTGAGGATCAGAGCAACAGAGACGAGTCCGGGGGCGCACCGCAGGGCAAGCCGGTCGGCGGGTGAAACGGGCAATCTCTACGCGCAGCAATACCAAGTAGGCCAACGTTGATGTGGCTCCGCGGAGCTGGCGGGTAGGTAGCACCGAGCCGGCTGGCGACCGCCGGCCCAGAGGAATGGCGGTCACGTCCGGCCGCAAGAGGGCCGGAGCGCCACAGAATCCGGCTTATCGGCGGACTTCACACTTTATTCAGTGCCTGGCTTACGCGCGTCGGTCCTAGAACCGCTCGCCCGGCTGCAGGTAGCGCCACTGGCCCGCGCGGCAGGCCGGCCATCGGCAGGCGGCCGATGCGGATGCGCTTGAGCGCCACCAGCGCGCAAGCCGACCTGCTCGCACATCCATTCCACCAGCCACGGCGGGATGCCCTTGAGCGCGAAGCGCAGGCGGGTTTCGTTCTGCCAGCTCACCTTGATCGGCGGCAGCGCCCGGCCTTCGAACGCCAGTCCGTGGCACAGCCGCGCCAGGCCGTCGGGCGCGATCGTCGCCGGCGACCTGCGGCGATCAGTTCCTGCTCGATGGCCAGCGCGTCTTCGGTGAGCTTGCGCACCACGCGCCGGTCCTGGCTGAACACGGCCAGGCCGCTGGCCTGGCGGTGGCAGCGGCATCAGCGCCGCCAGCTGCGCGAAATGCCGCTTGACGCGTGCGCATGCCCGAGTCGTCGTCCGCGGCGCTGGTCGCGGCGGGCACGAGCAGGCCGCAGTGCGCCTGCGTCGTCGGACAGGCCCGCGGGCTTGTGCAGCAGCAGCGTGACCGGCTCGAGGGCGGCCGCGGTGGCGCCGGGATCGAGTTCGACCCGCTGCTCGTCGGTGACGCGGAACTGGGGCTCTTCGACCACCTCGCCCGTCGACCCGCACCCAGCCGCCTTCGATGTATTGCTCGGCCTCGCGGCGCGAGCACGGCACCATCGCGGCGACGCGCTTGGCCAGGCGGACCGGTTCAGTCATGGCGCGCCGCGGTCATGGCGCCAGGCCGAGCGACTCGATGCGCTGCACGTGCGCCAGCAGCGAGCGCTTGGCCACCGGCCACATCGCGCGGCGGCACGTCGTCGTAGGCGAGCTCGACCCAGTCTTCCAGCGCCGCCCTGCGGCCGCGCCTGCATGGCGGCGATGACCTTGGCCTCGCGCTGCAGGCGGTGCGCCTTCAGGTGCGCGATGGCCTGGGCCGCCGAAGCCCAGCACGTGGCCGTGCGCCGGCAGGATGAATTCGATGCCGTGCGCGTCGCAGGCGGCGTCGAGCCGGTCCAGCGAATCGAGGTAGGCCGTCATGTCGCCGTCGGGCGGGTCGACCACCGTGGTGCTGCCGTTGAGGATGTGGTCGCCCGAGAACAGCAGGCCGTCCTCCAGCAGCACCAGGCACAGGTGGTTGGCGGCGTGGCCGGGCGTGTGGATCGACCTTCAGCGTGTGGCGCTGCGCCGCCGCCTGCCAGCACCAGCTCCTCGCCGTCGCGCCAGCGCCGCGGTCGGGCGTGAACTCGCTGGCCGGCGCGCGCCGTCGGCGCCGAGGGCAGGCCCAGGATCGGCGGCCTGCGCCGCGCACAGCGCCTGCAGCGGCCGCGCGCCGGGCGAATGGTCCGGGTGCGAATGGGTGCAGACGATCATGCGGATGTCGCCGCCCGCGGCGCGCCAGAGCCGCTCGATGTGCTCCGGCTCGTCGGGCCCGGGGTCGATCGCGATGTAGCCGGTGTCCGGGTCGCCGACCAGGTAGCTGTTGGTGCCGGGCCCGGTCATCACGCCGGGGTTGGGCGCGGTCAGGCGCGTGCACGTTCTTGAGCAGCGGGCACCGGCTGGTCGCGTGCTGCCAGTCCAGGTGGTGCACGATCTGGCCGTCGGGGCTGACCAGCGCCAGCTCGCCATAGGGCATCTCGTGCTCCATGTAGCGCGCTTCGCGCGCCGTCCAGCAGGCCGGCGCGCGGGCAGCTGGTCCACAGCGGCTGCTCGCCGGCGCAGGCCTGCAGCACGGCGTCGACCGATTCGAACTGTCGCCAGCCGCTCCAGCGTGCGGATGGTCGGGAAGATCATGAAGAAGTTGCCCGCCTGGTGCCGCGCCAGCGCGTCGGCCGGGCGCACCCAGACCGGCTCGAACTGCTCGGCCTCGTCGGCCACGGGCGTCTGGCCGTCGGGCATGCGCGCGACCAGGAAGGGCACGTCGAAGCGGCGCGGCAGGTCGCGGTCGGTGATCCAGTGCGCCAGCACGAACACCTGGTCGGCCGCCAGCGTCAGGCCGCGCGCGCGGCATTGGGCGGCGAAGCGGCTGGTGGCGATCGAGCGCCGCGATGTCGCTGCGCATCGGCGCGCGCGGCCGTCGGCATGGCGCGCCAGCAGGACGCCCAGCTCCTCGAAGCTCTCGCGGATGGCGGCGATGGCCTGCGTCAGGCGCAGGTCGTTCTGCGTCGGCGCGGCGCGCGGCGATGCGCGTGGGCCTGCGCGTCCGCCGCGTCGATGCCGCCGCCGGGAAACACATAGGCGCCCGGGCGCGAAGCTGGCGGTCGGGCGAGCGCCGCGTCATCAGCACCTCCGGGCCCTGCGCGCGCGTCGCGCAGCAGCAGCACGGTGGCCGCGGGCGCGAGTGGGGACGGGTTCGCGCTGGGCGATGCAGGAGTTGGGGGGTGCGGCCTGGCAATCCGGCGGCATGGCCCGGGAGCAGGCGTGGCTGCTGCGAGACTGACTCATCCTCGGGCGTCACGCCCAGCGCCACCAGGAAGCGCGCCACCATGTTGTAGGTGGCGATGGCGGCGGTGAGCTCGACCAGCGCGGTGGTGTCGAAGCGCTCGCGCATCTGCGCGAACAGCGCGTCGTCCACCTTCACGTCGAGCGTCATCCGTGCGGCGTATCGCACGACCAGGGCTTCGTCCGGGTCCAGCGCCGCTGGGCACGGCGCCGGTCGGCGTGGTCGGCACAGGCGGTGCAGCGCGTCCAGCTCGGCCTGCGTGCCGCCCTCGGCCAGGAATTCGGGCGCGTGGTGGTGGTATTCGTAGTGGGCACCGGTCAGCAGCGCCACGGTGCAGATGCCCAGTTCGCGCAGCTTGCGGCTGGCCGGCCAAGCCGGTGCGCACGTTCTTCAGGTAGACGTTCCAGCCGCGGGCCAGCGGCTCGCTCCAGAGCAGCGCACGGTCGAGGTTGAGCAGGGCGCCGCCGCGGCGCTCCAGGATGGCGCGCACCAGGTCGTCGGGCTGGGGCTTGCTTTCGGGGGTCCAGTCGGGAATGCGCATGCACGGATGATAATCTCCGCCCATGCGATTCCGTTTCACCAAGATGCAGGGCGCCGGCAACGACTTCGTCGTGCTCGACGAAACGCGCGGCCCGCTGAACCTGACGCCCGGCCAGTACCGGTTCCTGGCCGACCGGCATTTCGGCGTCGGCGCCGACCAGATCCTGTCGGTGCGGCCGTCGCCGGGCGCCGGCATCGACTTCGAATACGTGATCCACAACGCCGACGGCGGCGAGGTCGAGCAGTGCGGCAACGGCGCGCGCTGCTTCGTGCGCTATGTGCGCGACAAGGGCCTGACCGCGCGCGACAGCGTCCGGGTGCAGCACGCGTCTCCGGCGTGATCGAGCCGCGCCTGAACGCCGACGGCCGCGTCACCGTGGACATGGGCCCGCCCGTGTTCGAGCCGGCCGCCATCCCCTTCGACGCCGCCGGCCTGTCGCCGCAGGCCGACGGGCGGCTGGGAAAAGTGGCACCTGGCGCTCGGCACGCGCGCCGAATCCGCTATCATTTCTGTAGCGGTGCTGTCGATGGGCAATCCGCATGCGGTGCAGGAGGTGGCGGACGTGGAGCACGGCGCCGGTGCGCACCCAGGGCCCGCTGATCGAACACCACCCGCGCTTTCCGCACCGCGTGAACGCCGGCTTCATGCAGGTCGTCGACCGCGGCGCGCATCCGCCTGCGCGTGTGGGAGCGCGGCGCCGGCGAGACGCTGGCCTGCGGCACCGGCGCCTGCGCGGCGGTGGTGGCCGGCATCCGGCTGGGCCGGCTGGACGCACGGGTGGACGTGGAAACGCGCGGCGGCCTGCTGACGATCGAATGGGCCGGGCAGGCGGCGCGCCGGTGCTGATGACCGGCCCGGCCGTGACCGTGTTCGAAGGCGAGATCGAGGTACCCGATTCACTATGAAAGCCGATGGCATGAACCCGATCACCGAAGACGACATCGCCAACTACCTGGCGAACACGCCCGACTTCTTCGAGCGCCACGCCGCAGCTGCTGGCCGCGGTGCAGCTGACCAGCCCGCACGGCAACCGCGCCGTCAGCCTGCAGGAGCGGCAGGCCGAGATGCTGCGCGAGAAGATCAAGGCGCTGGAGCACCGCCTGATGGACATGGTGCGCCACGGCAACGAGAACGTGATCATCGCCGACCGGCTGCACCGCTGGGCGCGCAACCTGTTCCAGGTGCAGTCCGGGCAGCGCGCTGCCGGCCACCATCGCCGCGGAGATCCGCAACCAGTTCATGGTGCCGCAGGTCGCGATCAAGGTCTGGGACGTGGACAGCCGCTTACGGCGCGAGGCGTTCGCCGACAGGCGTGAGCGAGGACGCCAAGACCTTCGCCTCCTCGCTGACCCAGCCCTATTGCGGCGTGAACTCCGGCTTCGAGGCCGTGAACTGGCTGGACGACACGGCCATGGCGATGTCGGTGGCGCTGATCCCGCTGCGGGAAGGCAGCTGCCAACGGCACCGGCGCCGGCCTTCGGCATGCTGGTGCTGGCCTCGCCCGATCCCGCAGCGCTTCCAGAGCGGCATGGGCACCGATTTCCTGGAGCGCATCGCCGAGCTGGCGAGCGCGGCGCTGTCGCGGCTCGCGCGAGATAACGGTGAACAAGACAGCCTTGAGCGCCGCCGAGCCGCCCCAAGGCGCGAGTGCCCCCGCGGGGGCAGCGCAGCGGCACCAGCCGCAAGCGTGGCCGACGCTACTCAGGCCTACCTCGAGCACGTGCGGGTCGAGAAGCGGCTCGCGGCCGCGCACGGTCGAGCTCTACTGCGCTGGACCTGCAGAAACTGTCGGAGAACGCGGCCGAGGCCGGCGTGGAACTCACGCGGGTGCAGAACGCCCACGTGCGCCGCTGGGTGGCGCAGATGCACGGCGCCGGGCGCAGCGGCCGCGGCATCGCGCTGATCCTGTCCGGCTGGCGCGGCTTCTACGCCTGGCTGGGCCGCCAGGGCCTGGTCGCCAGCAACCCGGTGCAGGACGTGCGCGCGCCGAAGGCGCCCAAGCCGCTGCCCAAGGCGCTGAGCGTGGACGATTCCGTGCAGCTGGCCGAGCTACCGCAACGCGCGACGGCCGACCCGTGGCTGGAAGCGCGCGACGCCGCCATCGTCGAACTGCTGTACGGCTGCGGCCTGCGCGTGGGCGAACTGGTCGGGCTGGATGCCGCGGCCAGCGCCACGGCGCGCGGCTGGATCGACCTGCAGGCGCGCGCGAGGCGCACGTGCTGGGCAAGGGCAGCAAGCGGCGCACGGTGCCGGTCGGCCGCAAGGCGGTGCAGGCGCTCGCGCGCTGGCTGGCGGTGCGCGAGCAGCCCGGCCGGCGAGGCGCAGCCGGCGCTGTTCACCGGCCGCCACGGCACGCGGCTGACGGCCCAGGCGATCTGGCAGCGCCTGCAAGCGCCGCAGCCTGCTGGCCGGCCTGGCGACGCCGGTGCACCCGCACATGCTGCGCCACTCCTTCGCCAGCCACGTGCTGCAGTCCAGCGGCGACCTGCGCGCGGTGCAGGAACTGCTGGGCCACGCCAACATCACCACCACGCAGGTCTACACGCGGCTCGACTTCCAGCACCTGGCCAAGGCCTACGACGCGGCGCATCCGCGGGCGCACCGGAAGAAATAGCGTCAGCTGGTCAGGGTGAAGACGGCCCGCTTGCTGTCCGGCGCCACGCTGGCCAGCAGCCCGGAAAGCCGCTCGATCACCTGTTGCGCATCGGCCCGCTCGGTGGGCACCAGCGTCTGCGCCACGCGCACCTGCGCCACCCATTCGATCGGCTTGTTCTTGAACGGCATCAGGCAGCGCGCCACCATGCGCGGCCCGGCCGACGCGGCGTCGTCCGCCGTGAGCGGCCCTTCGACCAGCATGCCGAAGCGCAGCTCCGACAGCCGGGCCACGCCGTCGATCTCGCGCGCCGCCGAGAGCAGCCGGCCGGCCACGCGCAGCGGCAGTTCCTCGCGCCGAGCGGGTGCCGAAGTCGCGCCGGATCTGCTCGATGTTGACGATGTCGACCAGCAGGACGGCGCTCTGGTACTTCAGCCGCTGGGAGCGCGCGATCAGCGCGCCAGCCGTTCGGCGAAGACCTCGGCCGTTGATCAGGCCGGTGGCCGGGTCGATGCGGTCCAGGCCCTGGATGCGGCGGATGTGCTCGCGCCGCTGCTGGCTGCGCACCATCAGGATCACCAGCAGCATCGGCAGCTCGATGGCGATGCCGATCTGCATGCCGTGCATGGTCCAGAAGCTGACGCGGGATCAGGCCCGCAGCGCGGGCCAGCGGGAACACCGCCCCGATGATGACCGGCGCCAGTCCGCCCAGCAGCCAGAGGGCGTAGCGGTCGCCGCGCCGCGCCGCCCAGAGCCACCGACGGCGACCGCGGCGTTGGTGGCCACGACGATGTAGGGCACCATCAGGCGAAAGCGCAGTCGAGGGCTCGACCAGCGGCGATGCCGGCGGCCACGCGGCACGCGACAGCAGGGCCAGGCCGATGAGCAGCCGGTGCAGCTTGCGCGAGCGCTCGGGCAGCGAGACACGACGGCCGAGAAGAACCACAGCAGCGAGCCCACGGCCAGCACCGGCAGCGCCATGCGACGACACGTCGTTCCACCACGGCCAGCGCGGGCCACAGGTGCAGCCCGCCGATGCCGGTCAGGGCCGCCTGCGCCAGGCCCATCAGCGCGACGCTCAGCGCATAGAAGCCGTAGGCGCTGTCGCGCAGCGACAGCGCGCTCAGCACGCCCAGCCGCGACGGCCAGGCCCGGCCAGGCCGAAGTAGATGCCCAGGATCAGCGAGGTGCGCTGCTCGTGGCGGCTCAGGTAGCTTTCGCTCACGAACGTCAGCGGCGCGCTGAAGCTGTGCGGGTTCTCGACTCGCAGCAGGTACTTGCGCGGCTCCTCGGCCGACACCTGCACGCGGCAGCAGCGGGTGGCGGTGCGGCACCGGCCAGTCCGCCACCGGCAGCGTGTCGCCCGCGGCCTGCGCAGTCCAGCGGCCGGCGCTGTCGGGCGTGTAGAGCGTGACCAGGTTGACCGAGGGGTAGGGGATCTCGAGGTACCAGCGCTCGGCGTCCGGCGCCGGCGGGACGGTGAAGCGCACCCAGAGGGCCTTGCCGGTGGTGAGCGGGTAGATCGCGCCCTGGCGGGTGGGCGTCCAGTTGATGCGCGCATCCGTGGCGACGCCGTCGGCCAGGGCCTGGCCCGACTCGTCGATCCAGGCGTCGCCCCAGTCCAGCAACTCGATGGGCTGGCGCGCCGGGTCCAGTTCGAGCACGGTCCGCCCCCAGGCCGGCGCCATCGCGGCCGCGGCGAGCAGGAACAGCAGCGCATGCCGCAGCCGGCGCCCGCCATCCGTCAACCCCATTTTTCGAGTTCTCCTGTGACACCCTATTGTCCCCTGCAAGCCGCCGGCCGACTTTCGCCCGGGCGACAAAGCCGACAATAGCGGCCATGAAAACGATCCGACTCAAGGACAGGCAAGGAGCGCTCGCTGCTGCGCCGCCATCCCTGGATTTTCGATTCGGCCATCGCCAGGGGCGGCGCCGACCCCGGCGAGACCGTGCGGGTCGAATCGCACGCGGGCCAGTTCCTGGCCTGGGCCGCGTTCAGCCCGGCGTCGAAGATCCGCGCGCGGGCCTGGAGCTTCGACGAGGCCCAGCGCATCGACGCGGCGTTCCTGGCCGCCGCGTGCCGAGCGGGCCGTGCGGGCGCAGGTCGCGTTTCGACATCCCGAGCGACGGCGTGCGGCTGGTCCACGGCGAATCGGACGGCCTGCCGGGGCTGATCGTGGACCGCTACGGCGACACGCTGGTGGCGCAGTTCCTGTCGGCCGGCGCCGAACGCTGGAAGGCGGTGCTGGCCGACGCGCTGCTGAAGGAGACCGGGCTGGCCGCGCCTGTACGAGCGCTCGGACACCAACGCCCGCTCGCTCGAAGGCCTGCCGGCGGCCACCGGCTGGCTGCGCGGCGACGGGCCGACCGAGCTGACCATTGCGCGAGCACGGCTGGGCGCTCACGCTGGACATCGCCACCGGCCACAAGACCGGCTTCTACCTCGACCAGCGCGACAGCCGGGGCAAGTTCGCGCAATGGTCGCGGCGCCTGCGATTCCAGCGCGTGCTCAACTGCTACTGCTACACGGGCGGCTTCACCGTGGCCGCGCTGGCCGGCGGCGCGGCGCACGTGACGTCGATCGATTCCTCGGCGCCGGCGCTGGAGCGCGCCCGCGCCCATGTCGCGCTCAACGGCTTCGACGCCGCCCGGGCCGACTTCCTGGACGCCGACGTCAACGCGATCGCTGCGCCGGTTCATCGAGGAAGGGCGCACATTCGACGCCATCGTGCTGGACCCGCCCAAGCTGGCCCCGACGGCCGCCCATGCCGAGCGCGCCGCGCGGGCCTACAAGGACATCAACCGGCTGGCGCTCAAGCTGCTGGAGCCCGGCGGCGTGCTGTTCACCTATTCCTGCTCCGGCGGCATCAGCGCCGACCTGTTCCACAAGATCGTCGCCTCGGCCGGGGCCGACGCGGGCGTGGACGGCTACATCGTGGAGCGGCTGGGCGGCGCGCCCGACCACCCGATGACGCTGGCTTTCCCGGAAGGGGAGTACCTCAAGGGGCTGGTGGTCGTGCGAGCGAGGAGCTGACCGGCAACGGGCATTGATTTGCCCGCTAAACTGCCCCACCTTCGAAGTTTTAGGGTGCCCCCATGAGCCTCATCCCCGCCACCATCCTCACCGGCTTCCTCGGCTCCGGCAAGACCACGCTGCTCAAGCGCGTGCTGCAGCGAGGCGCACGGCCAGAAGATCGCCGTGATCGAGAACGAGTTCGGCGAGGAGAACATCGACAGCGACATCCTGGTCAGCGACACCAAGGAGCAGATCATCCAGATGAGCAACGGCTGCATCTGCTGCACCATCCGCGAGGACCTGCGCTCCACGCTTGCAGCTGCTGGCGGCCAAGAAGCGCAAGGGCCTGCTGGATTTCGACCGCGTGGTGATCGAGACCACCGGCCTGGCCGACCCGGGGCCGGTGGCGCAGACCTTCTTCATGGACGACGAGATCGCCGAGACCTACCTGCTCGACTCGATCCTCACGCTGGTGGACGCCAAGCACGCGGCCCAGCAGCTCAACGACCGGCAGGAGGCGCGCCGCCAGGTGGGCTTTGCCGACCAGATCTTCATCAGCAAGACCGACCTGGTGGCCCAGGACGAGACCGACGCGCTGATCCACCGCCTCAAGCACATGAACCCGCGCGCGCCGCAGAAGGCGGTGCACTTCGGCGAGGTGCCGCTGGCGGAGGTGTTCGACCTGCGCGGCTTCAACCTCAACGCCAAGCTCGACATCGACCCGGACTTCCTGAAGGAGGAGGACGAGCACGGCCACGACCACCATGAGCATGACCACGACCATGAACATGGCGAGCACTGCGACCATCCCTCGCACGCGCCATGAAGGCCATGGGCACCACCATCACCACGACGACGACGTCAAGAGCTTCGTCTTCAGGTCCGACCGGGCCTTCGATCCGGCCAAGCTGGAGGACTTCCTGGGCGCCATCGTCAACATCTACGGCCCGCGCATGCTGCGCTACAAGGGCGTGCTGAACATGAAGGGCACCGACCGCAAGGTGATCTTCCAGGGCGTGCACCAGCTGATGGGCAGCGACCTGGGGCCGCTGTGGGCCGAGGGCGAGCCAGCGCGCCAGCAAGATGGTGTTCATCGGCATCGACCTGCCGAAAGACATCTTCCTGCAGGGGCTCGAGCAGTGCCTGGTTTGAGGTAGGCTAGCGCCTTCCGAAAATAAGGCGGGGGCGCCCCGATGATTGTCTCGATTCTGCAACTGATGGGTTTCCCTTGCGTCGGGCCCGCGTGCCGAGCGCAGGGGTGAAAACCCCAGCCGCAGGGCGTACTGCGGCCCGACAATCAGGGTATAACTCGCACTCATGAAGGCGATCGAGCACCAGAACAAGGACAGGTCGGCGGGGGCGCGGCAGCATGCATGCCGGCGCCGCTGCCGCGAGGAGACAGGAAGTGAAGCCTCAACCCAAGGCCGGCAAGCCGGCGGCCAAGGCCAAGCCGCGCAGCCAAGGCCGCGGCGAAGAAACCCGCGCCAAGGCGGCGAAGGCGGCGGCCAAGAAGCCCGCCGCCAAGAAGGCACCGGCCAAGAACGCGCGGCCAAGCCGCGCCGGCCAAGATCGCCGCGCCAGAGCCAAGGCGCCGGCGAAGAAGCGCCGGCCAAGACCGGCCAAGCCGACCGCCGAAGAAACCGGCTGCCGCCGCCCAAGGCCAAGCCGGCCGCCAAGGCCGCGGCCACCGCCAAGCCCAAGGCAGCACCCGCCAAGGCCCCCGCCAAGGCCAAGGCGCCGGCGGGACCGGCGCTGCCAACGGGCCGATGCCTCCCCGTCCCGATGCCGCCACCCTCGGCGGCCGAGCCGGCACGGGCCACCAAACCCTCGGCGCGGCTGGCGCAGATCACGGTGCCTTCGATGGCGCAATCCGTGGCGTCCACCGCCGCCAAAGCAAGCTACACCCAGACAATGTCCCCTTCCGTCCTGACCCCCCCGCCGCTCGTGGCCGTCAAGAAAGACCCCAAGCTCGCCAACAACTGGAAGACCAAGTCGGTCGAGGAGCTGACGGACGCCGAAGTGCTGGCCATGCCCGACTCGGAGTACATGAACGAGAAGCAGATGGCGTTCTTCCGCTTCAAGCTGGCCCAGCTGAAGCAGGACATCCTCAACAGCGCCGGCGAAACCACCGAGCACCTGCGCGAGGACACCGTGATCGTGCCCGACCCGGCCGACCGCGCCACCATCGAGGAGGAGCACGCGCTGGAGCTGCGCACGCGCGACCGCGAGCGCAAGCTGCTCAAGAAGATCGAGCAGTCGATCGCCCGCATCGACGCCGGCGACTACGGCTACTGCGACGAGACCGGCGAGCCGATCGGCGTCGGCCGCCTGCTGGCGCGGCCCACCGCCACGCTGTCGCTGGAGGCGCAGCAGCGCCGCGAGCTCAAGCAGAAGATGTTCGGCGACTGACGCCGCGCCTCCCCATCTGCAGGCACCCGCACTCCGTCCCATGCGCCGAAGGACGAAAGCACCGGCCTGCTGTCCAAGGTGGTGAAGTTCGTCAGGAACCCGACGACGAACTGGGCCGACCTCGACCAGCAGGAAACCGACCGCGAGAGCAGCTACTCCAAGCAGATGCTCAAGGAGATGATCGAGCGCAAGCGGCGCAACGACTTCGTGCGCAAGCGCGAGTTCGACATGCTGCGCAAGATGCGCCGCAGCGAGGTGATGGCGGGCCAGGATCCGGCGGCGCGCCCCTCGTTCTTCCAGAGCTCGATGCCGTCCAAGCCGGACGACCGCGCCACCACGCTCAAGAAGATCGACGAGATCGAGGCGCAGATGTCCATGCAGTGGTGGAAGACCAAGCATGGCGAGCCCGACAGCCGCAGCGGGCGCAGCAGCGGCAGCAGCACGAACTTCCCGATGTCCTCGCACGTGCCGCCCGAGGCGATCAGCCGGCCCGTCAGGCTCGCCGTCCCTGCGGTCCACCGCCTACACGCGCACGGAGCCGCAGCCGCTCGCGCCGGCGCCGGGCCGCCGACAAGACTGCGCCGCAGCGAGCTGGCGCCGATGCTGGCATCCGTGACGCCGGAGCCGCTCACGCCGGCGAGCCAGTCGGCCGCGGCCGCCACCGGTCGCGCCGCCGCCCGCCGCCGGCGGCCGCCGGTCGCGCGGGCCCCGACCGCCGCTGGCGCGCCCGCCGTCCGCCCCGGCGGTCGCGGCCGTGACGCCGCAGGCCGGCGCCGCCTTCCGAGCCGGGCAGTCCAGCACGCGGCTTTTCCGCCTCCAAGCTGTTCGCCATCGACGTGGAGGAGTTCGCGCACGACCCGGAACTGGAGGAAGCCTCGATCCGCTTCGCCAACGGCGACGACGCCGGCGCCGAGGCCGGCCTGATGGAAGTGCTCGGTCCGCAGGGCGCGCGCATCGACCACGACGAAACCTGGCTGACGCTGTTCGACCTGTACCGGGCCACCGGCCAGCAGGACCGCTTCGAGACGCGCCGCCATCGACTTCGCCGGCCGCTTCGGCCGCTCGGCGCCGCAGTGGTTCTCGATGCCCGAAGCGGTCGGCGCGCATGCAGCCGCGCCGGCCGCGGCGGCATGCGGGCGGCCGCCCAGGCCGCCGAACTGGACCTGCCCCGCCGCCTTCGGCACGCAGACCGCTGGCGGCCCTGAACGTCGCGCTGGCCAAGGCCGCAGCCGCCCTGGCGCCTGTCGCTGGGCCAAGCTCAACACCATCGACGAAGCGCGCCGTCGAGGCCGCTGACCAAGCTGTTCACCCAATGGGCGGCGCAGCCGGTGCAGCTGCGCTTCATCGGCGCCGACAACCTCGAGAAGGTGCTCAAGGACGCCACGCCCTCGGGCGACAAGGGCGTCAACCCGGCCTGGTGGAAGCTGCGCATGGAGGTGCTGCGCGTGATGCACCGGCCCGGACGAGTTCGAGCTGGTGGCGCTGGACTATTGCGTCACCTACGAGGTCTCGCCGCCGTCGTGGGACAGCGCGCGCTGCGACTACAAGCCGCTGCAGGCCGACGGCAGCTATGTGGCGCGGGCAACACCATCGTCGGCGAGGCCTTCCGCGACTCGCTGTCGTCCGGCATGAGCTGGGCTACAGCGACACGCACGCGGCGCGGGCCTGAGCTCGCAGATGTCCAACATCGCCACGGTCGAGCTGGCCGGGCCAGATCCTGGGCGACGCCACGGAGGCGCATGGACCTGCTGGACAGCAAGCTGGCGCGGCGCCGACATCATGGTGATCTCCTGCGCGCGGCTGATCCGCATCGACTTCTCGGCCGCCGGCACGCTGCTCAACTGGGTGACGGCGCGCCAGGCCGAAGGGCCGCCAGGTCCAGTTCGTCGAGGTGCACCGGCTGGTGGCCGCGTTCTTCAACGTCATCGGCATCAGCGAGCACGCGCGGGTGCTGGCGCGCACCGACTGAAACGCCTGCGCTGCGCCGTCGTGCCTTGCAATTGCGCGGGTGCCTGCCCTAACTGCCCTCGATGGAACAATTTCACGGCACGACCATCGTCAGCGTGCGGCGCAAGGACGCCGACGGCCGCTGGCAGGTGGCGATCGGCGGCGACGGCCAGGTGACCCTGGGCAACGTCGTCGTCAAGGGCACGGCGCGCAAGGTGCGCAAGCTCTACCACGACAAGGTGCTGGCCGGCTTCGCCGGCGCCACCGCCGACGCCTTCACGCTGTTCGAGCGCTTCGAGGCCAAGCTGGAGAAGCACCAGGGCCACCTGGTGCGCTCGGCGATCGAGCTGACCAAGGACTGGCGCACCGACCGCGTGCTGCGCCGGCTGGAGGCCATGCTGGCCGTGGCCGATCGCGAGGCCTCGCTCATCATCACCGGCAACGGCGACGTGCTGGAGCCCGAGCACGGCATCGTCGCCATCGGCTCGGGCGGCGCCTATGCGCAGGCCGCGGCCAAGGCGCTGCTGGACAACACCGAGCTCGGCGCGCGCGACATCGTCAAGAAGTCGCTGGAGATCGCCGGCGAGCTGTGCATCTACACCAACATGAACCACACCATCGAGGTGCTGGACTGCATGTCCTCCATGACCCCCCAGGAAATCGTCTCCGAACTCGACCGCCACATCGTCGGCCAGGCCGACGCCAAGCGCGCCGTGGCCATCGCGCTGCGCAACCGCTGGCGCCGCCAGCAGGTGGACGAGAAGCTGCGCGGCGAGATCACGCCCAAGAACATCCTGATGATCGGCCCCACCGGCGTGGGCAAGACCGAGATCGCGCGCCGCCTGGCGCGAGCTGGCCGATGCGCCCTTCATCAAGGTCGAGGCGACCAAGTTCACCGAGGTGGGCTACGTCGGCAAGGACGTCGACTCCATCATCCGCGACCTGGCCGAGATGGCCGTGAAGCAGACGCGCGTGGCCGAGATGCGCAAGGTGCGCACGCCGCGCCGAGGACGCCGCCGAGGAGCGCATCCTGGACGTGCTGATCCCGCCGCCGCGCGTCGGGGAAGCCGGCGGCCGAGGGCACGGCGCGCCAGACGCTTCCGCAAGAAGCTGCGCGAGGGGCAGCTGGACGACAAGGACATCGAGATCGACGTGGCCGAGCCGCGCCAGCAGCTGGAGATCATGGGCCCGGCCGGCATGGAGGAGATGACCGAGCAGCTGCGCGGCATGTTCAGCCAGTTCGGCGGCGCCAGGCGCAAGACGCGCAAGCTGAAGATCGCCGAGGCCATGAAGCTGCTGATCGAGGAGGAAGCGGCCAAGCTGGTCAACGAGGACGAGATCCGGACCGCAGGCCATCCACAACGCCGAGCAGAACGGCATCGTCTTCATCGACGAGATCGACAAGGTCGCCTCGCGCAGCGAGACCTGCGCGGCGCCGACGTCTCGCGCCAGGGCGTGCAGCGCGACCTGCTGCCGCTGGTGGAGGGCACCACGGTGTCCACCAAGTACGGGCCGGTGCGCACCGACCACATCCTGTTCATCGCCAGCGGCGCCTTCCACCTGTCCAAGCCCAGCGACCTGATTCCCGAACTGCAGGGGCGCCTGCCGATCCGGGTGGAGCTGCAGTCGCTGTCGGTGCAGGACTTCGAGGCCATCCTGACCCAGACCCACGCGTCGCTGGTCAAGCAGTACCAGGCGCTGCTGGCCACCGAGGGCGTGACGCTGGAGTTCACGCCCGAGGGCATCACGCGGCTGGCGCACATCGCCTACGAGGTGAACGAGCGCACCGAGAACATCGGCGCGCGGCGGCTGTCGACCGTGATGGAGCGGCTGCTGGACGAGGTCAGCTTCGACGCGACGCGCCTGGACGGCCAGACCGTCACCATCGACGCGGCCTATGTCGACGCGCGGCTGAAGGAACTGAGCCGCGACGAGGATCTGTCGCGCTACATTCTCTGACACTGGCGCCGTGCTGCTGAGGATTCACTTTCACAGCGCTCGCTAAGTGCTTCATTTAGAACGGATTTTGCTGCGGTCTGAGCTATGCGAAATCCGCTCTAAGTCCTTGATTTCATTGCAAAAATCTGCGCAACACCCGCGCTTGCGGCGCAGCGTTTTCCTGCTACAGTGCAAAAAAGTGCAATTAAGTGGTGAAAAGTGCCTTCGCACCTCCACTGTTGCACTTCATCAGTAGCAAGGGCTCACACAGGTGTTTCAAGGCGCGTCGTCGCTCAGTCTCGATGCCAAGGGTCGGCTTTCCGTGCCGACCCGGCATCGTGACGTGCTGGCCGCCACCGCCGCCAACCAGCTGACGATCACCCGGCACCCGCACGGCTGCCTGATGATCTTTCCGCGACCCGAGTGGGAAAAATTTCGCGACCGTATCGCCGCGTTACCGATGGCCGCGCAGTGGTGGAAGAGAATCTTCCTGGGCAACGCGATGGACGTGGAGCTCGACGGCACCGGCCGCGTGCTGGTCTCGCCGGAGCTGCGCGCCGCCGCCGGCATCGCGAGGGAAACCATGCTGCTGGGCATGGGCAACCACTTCGAGCTCTGGGACAAGGCGACCTACGAGGCCAAGGAGGCGGAGGCGATGCGCGGCGAGATGCCCGACGTCTTCAAGGACTTCTCCTTTTGAGAGCAGGCGGTGGACAGCACATGGCAACACACCACCGTCTTGTTGAACGAAGCGGTCGCAGCTCTTCTCACCAAGCCGGATGCGACCTACGTCGACGCGACCTTCGGGCGCGGCGGGCACTCGCGCCTGATCCTGTCGCAGCTGGCGCCGCACGGGCCGCCTGGTCGCCTTCGACAAGGACCCGGAGGCGATCGCCGCGGCGAGCGCGCATCGCCGACCCGCGCTTTTCGATCCGGCACGAGGGCTTCCGCCGCCTGCGGCGAACTGCCGGCCGCGCAGCGTGGCCGGCGTGCTGCTGGACCTGGGCGTGAGTTCGCCGCAGATCGACAACCCGGCGCGGGGCTTTTCCTTTCGTGCCGACGGCCCGCTGGACATGCGCATGGACACCACGCGCGGCGAGAGCGTGGCGCAGTGGCTCGCCACGGCGCGAGGCCGGGCAGATCGCGGAGGTGATACGTGACTACGGCGAAGAACGGTTTGCTGTTCCGATTGCAAAGGCGATTGTTGCTCGCCGACAGGAACGGGGCCCTCTTGCAACCACCGCCGAACTGGCCGAGCTCGTGGCTGGCGCGGTCAAAACCCGCGAGCCGGGCCAGGACCCTGCAACGCGCACATTTCAGGCTCTTCGGATTTTCATCAACGCCGAGCTTGAAGAGCTGCAACAGGCGCTAGAGGCCAGCTTGGACATCCTGCAACCCCAGGGCCGGCTCGTGGTGATCAGCTTCCATTCGCTGGAAGACCGCATCGTCAAGCAGTTCATCGCGCGGCACTCGCGCGAGGTGTTCGACCGCCGCGCGCCTTTCGCCGCGCCCAAGGCGATGAAGCTCAAGGCGCTGGCGCGCGTCAAGCCGACGCGCCGCGGAGGTCGCGGCCAACCCGCGCGCGCGCAGCGCGATCATGCGGGTGGCGCGAGAGGACCGGCGGCATGACACGCCTCAACCTCGTCCTGCTGTTCGCCGTGCTGGCCAGCGCGCTGTACCTGGTGCACACGCAGTACGAGTCGCGGCGCCTGTACGCCGAGATCGACAAGGCCAGGAGCGAGGCGCGCCAGCTCGAGATCGAGCACGAGCGGCTGCAGGTGGAAAAGCGCGCGCAGGCCACGCCGCTGCGGGTGGAGAAGCTGGCCAAGGAGCAGCTGCAGATGCGCACCGCCACGCCGGCCATCACGCAGTACGTCACCCTGAAGGGCGCCGGCGTCTGCGCCGGCCGCAGTGGCGCCATGACCCGCAGCGTCGCCTACACCTCCAGCCCGCTGCTGGCCAGCAAGACGCCGGTCTGGCGCAGCAAGTTCATCGTGGCCGCGATCGCGCTGGGCTTCGTGGCGCTGGCCGGGCGCGCCGCCTGGGTCCAGGTGTTCGGCAACGACTTCTTCCAGCGGCAGGGCGAGGTGCGCTTCGCCCGCACGCTGGAGCTGCCGGCCAACCGCGGCCGCATCCTCGACCGCAACGGCCTGCTGCTGGCCACCAGCGTGCCCGCGCCCAGCATCTGGGCGATTCCCGAGGACGTGGACAGCGCGACCGCGCCAAGCTGGCGCAGCTGGCCCGGCTGCTGGAGATGACGCGGCCGACCTGGACAAGAAGCTCGCGGACGAGGACAAGACCTTCGTCTGGCTCAAGCGCCAGGTCGACGAGGCCGTGGCGCAGCAGATCGCCGCGCTGGACATCAAGGGCATCTACCAGCGCAAGGAATACAAGCGCCAGTACCCCGAGGGCGAAGCCGCCGCGCACGTGGTGGGCTTCACCAACGTCGAGGACCAGGGCCAGGAGGGCATGGAGCTGGCCTTCAACAAGGAGCTGGCCGGCCGCGCCGGCTCGCGCCGCGTGATCAAGGACCGGCTCGGGCCGCGTGGTCGAGGACGTGGGCGAGCAGGTGCCGCCGGTGGACGGGCGCGACCTGCAGCTGTCGATCGACAGCAAGGTGCAGTTCTTCGCCTACCAGAAGCTGCGCGACGCGGTGCTCGAGCACAAGGCCAAGGCCGGCAGCGTGGTGGTGCTGGACGCGCCGACCGGCGAGGTGCTGGCGCTGGCCAACTACCCCAGCTACGCGCCCGACAAGCGCCAGAACCTCACCGGCGAGCAGCTGCGCAACCGGGCGCTGACCGACATCTTCGAGCCGGGCTCGACGATGAAGCCCTTCACCATCGGGCTGGCGCTGGAGAACGGGCTGGTGACGCCGCAGACGCCGATCCAGACCGCGCCGGGCACGTGATCATCGGCGGCTCGACCATCTCCGACTCGCACGCGCACGGCGTGCTGACGGTGCAGGAGGTGATCCAGAAGTCCAGCAACGTCGGCACGCTCAAGATCGCCATGCAGATGCAGCCGCGCGAGATGTGGGAGATGTTCACGCAGGCCGGCTTCGGCCAGAAGCCGCAGATCACGTTTCCCGGCGCCGTGAGCGGGCGGCTGCGGCCCTACAAGAGCTGGCGGCCGATCGAGCAGGCCACCATGTCCTACGGCTACGGCCTGTCGGCCTCGCTGTTCCAGATGGCGCGCTCCTACACCGTGTTCGCGCACGACGGCCAGATCATCCCGGCGACGCTGCTCAAGATCGGCCGAGCCGGCCGTGGGCGTGCGGGTGTTCTCGGCCAAGACCGCGGCCGAGGTGCGCACCATGCTGCAGATGGCGACCGGGCCCGGCGGCACCGGCCCGAAGGCGCAGACCGTGGGCTACTCGGTGGGCGGCAAGTCCGGCACCGCCCACAAGCAGGTGGGCAAGGGCTACGCGACCAACAAGTACCGCGCCTGGTTCGTCGGCATGGCGCCGATCGAGAAGCCGCGCATCATCGTGGCGGTGATGATCGACGAGCCGACGGCCGGCAAGTACTTCGGCGGCGACGTCGCCGCGCCGGTGTTCAGCGCGACGGTGCAGCAGACGCTGCGCATGCTGGGCGTGCAGCCCGACATGAGCGTCAAGCCGCAGATCGTGGTCGACGCCGTGGAGGAGTCGTTCTGATGCTCGAACTCCACGACCCCCAGGACGCCGCCCACTGGCTGCGCGCGCGCGTCACCGGCACGCTGCACTGCGACAGCCGCAAGGTCGGCGTCCGGCGACGGCTTCATCGCCTGGCCCGGCGCCGCCACCGATGGCCGCCAGCATGTGCCTGCGGCGCTGGCGCGCGGCGCGGCGGCCTGCCTGGTCGAGCAGGAGGGCGCGCAAGCCTTCGGCTTCGAGCGGCGAAGCCATCGCGGCCTACGCGCGGCTCAAGGCCGCGACCGGCCCGATCGCCGCCGCCTACTTCGACCAGCCGACCGAGCAGCTGGACGTGCTGGCCGTGACCGGCACCAACGGCAAGACCTCGACCGCCTGGTGGCTGGCGCAGGCCCTGTCGAACCTGCCGCCCGCCCATGCGGTCCCGTGCGGCCTGATCGGCACGCTGGGCACCGGCCGCCCGCCGGATGTGGAGTTCATGGGGCTGACCACGCCCGACCCGGTGCTGCTGCAGCGCCAGTTCCGCCGCTTCGTGGACGATGGGCTGAAGGCCTGCGCGATCGAGGCCTCGTCGGTGGGCATCGTGGAGCGGCGCCTGGACGGCACGCGCATCCGCGTGGCGGTGTTCACCAACTTCACGCAGGACCACCTCGACTACCACGGCACGATGGAGGCCTACTGGGACGCCAAGGCCGAGCTGTTCCGCTGGCCGGGGCTGCGGGCGGCGGTCGTCAACGTCGACGACGAGAAGGGCGAGGCGCTGGCGCAATCGCTGCAGGCCGGCGGGCTCGACCTGTGGACCGTGTCCTGCCAGCGCCCGGCGCGGCTGGCGGCGCAGGACATCGGCTACGACGAACAGGGCCTGCGCTTCGTCGTGCAGGAGGGCGGGGATCGGCACGCGCTGGCGACGCGCCTGATCGGCCAGTACAACGTCTCCAACCTGCTCGGCGTGATCGGCGCGATGCGCGCGCTGGGCGTGCCGCTGGCCGACGCAGTGCACGGCCTGCGGCAGCCTGCTGCCGGTGCCCGGCCGCATGGAACGCCTGCAGGAAGCCGGCAAGCCGCTGGTCGCGGTGGACTATGCCCACACGCCCGACGCGCTGGACAAGGCGCTGCAGGCGCTCAAGCCGCTGGCGCACGCAGCGCGGCGGCAAGCTCTGGTGCGTGTTCGGCTGCGGCGGCGACCGCGACCCGACCAAGCGCCCGCTGATGGCGGCCGTGGTCGAGAAGAACGCCGACCGCGTCGTCGTCACCAGCGACAACCCGCGCAGCGAAAAACCGGAGAACATCATCAGCCAGATCCTGCTGGGACTGTCGCACCACGAGTGCGTGCAGGTGCAGGCCGACCGCGCGCGGGCGATTGCCGAAACGATCGCCGCCGCTGCGCGCGAGGACGTGGTGCTGCTGGCCGGCAAGGGCCACGAGGACTACCAGGAAGTGGCCGGCGTCAAGCAGCCGTTCTCGGACAAGGTCCATGCGCAGGCCGCGCTGGACGCGCGGAGGCCGGAATGACCGCGATGTTCACGCTGGCCCAGGCCCTGCCGTGGATTCCCGGCGGCCAGCTGGTCGGCGACGGCGCCACCGCCATCGAGCGCGTGCACAGCGACACGCGCACGCTGCAGCCCGGCGACCTGTTCGTCGCGCTCCAGGGCGAGCGCTTCGATGCCAACGATTTCCTGGCCGAGGCCCGGTCCAAGGGCGCGGCCGCGGCCGTCGCGCACCGCGGCAGGTTGCCCGCGGGGCTGCCCGGCATCGAGGTGGACGACAGCAAGCTCGCGCTCGGCGCGTTGGCCGCCGGCTGGCGTTCGCAGTACGCCTTGCCGCTGATCGCCGTGACCGGCAGCAACGGCAAGACCACGGTGACGCAGATGATTGCGTCCATCCTGCGCGCCTGGCAGCCGGAAGCGATGCTGGCGACGCAGGGCAATTTCAACAACGACATCGGCCTGCCGCTGCAGTTGCTGCGGCTGCGCGCCGAGCATCGCGTGGCGTGCTGGAACTGGGCATGAACCATCCCGGCGAGATCGGCTACCTGGCCGACATTGCGCGGCCCACGGTGGCGCTGGTCAACAACGCCCAGCGCGAGCACCAGGAATTCATGGCCACCGTGGAAGCGGTGGCGCGGGAGAACGGCTCGGTGTTCGCCGCGCTCGGGCCCACCGGCGTGGCCGTGTTTCCGGCCGGCGAGGAATTCACGCCGCTGTGGAAGGACCTGGCGGGGTCCAGGCCCTGCATGACTTTTGGCGCGGCGGAGCGTGACTCGGGCCACGCCGCCGACATCGTTTTGGCCGGGACTGAATGGCAAGGCGGGCTTTGGCAGGTGAGCGTGGAAACGCCCGCCGGGCCGGTGGCTTACCGACTCCATATCGCCGGCCGCCACAACGTGCGCAACTCGCTGGCCGCAGTGGCCTGCGCGCTCGCCGCCGGCGTGCCGCTGGCCGTCATCGCGCAGGGCCTGGAAGCCTTCGAGCCGGTCAAGGGCCGTTCGCGCGCGCTGGCCGTCGAGCTCGCGGGCCGCACGGTCACGCTGGTGGACGACACCTACAACGCCAACCCCGACTCGGTGCGCGCGGCCATCGACGTGCTGGCCGAGCTGCCCGGCCCGCGCCTGCTGGTGCTGGGCGACATGGGGGAGGTCGGCGACCAGGGCCCGCAGTTCCATGCCGAGGTGGGCGAGCACGCGCGGCAGCGCGGCGATCGAGCACCTCTTCACGCTCGGGCCACAGTCCACGGCGATGAAAGGCCGTCACTTCACCAGCATCGAGGCGCTGAACGCCGCGGTGCTGGCGCAGGTGCCGCAGGTGGCCAGCGTGCTGGTCAAGGGATCGCGCTTCATGCAGATGGAGCGCGTGGTGGCAGGCGATCACGGCCCAGGCCGCATCACCGAAGGGATCCGGCCATGCTGCTTAGCCTCGCCCAGTGGCTGCAAACGCTGTCGCCGGAGTTCGGCTTCCTGCGGGTGTTCCAGTACCTCACCTTCCGCGCCGTGATGGCGGCGCTGACGTCGCTGCTGATCGGCCTGATCGCCGGGCCCGGGGTCATCCGCCACCTCGCCGAGCTCAAGATCGGCCAGCCGGTGCGCGGCTACGCGATGGAGACGCCACCTGACCAAGAGCGGCACGCCCACCATGGGCGGCGTGCTGATCCTGCTGTCGATCGCGATCTCCACCCTGCTGTGGTTCGACCTCACCAACCGCTTCGTCTGGATCGTGCTGGTGGTGACGCTCGGCTTCGGCGCCATCGGCTGGGTCGACGACTGGCGCAAGGTGGTCAACAAGGACCCGGAAGGGCATGCGCTCGCGCGAGAAGTATTTCTGGCAGTCGCTGATCGGCCTGCTGGCCGCGCTGTACCTGGTGTTCAGCATCTCGGAAAGCTCCAACTGGCGGGTGCTGCAGCTGTTCTTCACCTGGGTGCAGTCGGGCTTCGACGTGAACCTGCCGCCCAAGGCCGGCCTGCTGCTGCCGTTCTTCAAGGAGGTGAGCTATCCGCTGGGCGTGTTCGGCTTCGTGATCCTCACCTACCTGGTGATCGTGGGTTCGAGCAACGCGGTGAACCTCACCGACGGCCTGGACGGCCTGGCGATCATGCCGGTGGTGATGGTCGGCTCGGCGCTGGGCGTCTTCGCCTACGTGACCGGCAGCGCGGTGTATTCGAAGTACCTGTTCTTCCCCTACATCCCCGGCTCGGGCGAGCTGATGATCTTTTGCGCGGCGATGGCCGGCGCGGGCCTGGCGTTCCTCTGGTTCAACACCCACCCGGCCCAGGTCTTCATGGGCGACGTCGGCGCGCTCGCGCTGGGCGGCGCGCTCGGGACCATCGCCGTCATCGTGCGGCAGGAAATCGTGCTGGCGATCATGGGCGGCATCTTCGTGGTCGAGGCGCTGTCGGTGATGGCGCAGGTCATGTACTTCAAGTACACCAAGAAGAAATACGGCGAGGGCCGGCGCATCCTGAAGATGGCGCCGCTGCACCACCACTTCGAAAAGAGCGGCTGGAAGGAGACCCAGGTGGTGGTGCGCTTCTGGATCATCACCATGCTGTTGTGCCTGGTCGGCCTGTCGACCCTGAAACTGAGGTAGCCCTTGCAATTCCTGAAAGACCGGCACGTCCTCATCCTCGGCCTCGGCTTGTCCGGGCTGGCGATGGCGCGCTGGTGCGCGCGCTGCGGCGCGCAGGTGACTGTCGCCGACACGCGCGAGGCGCCTCCGCAGCTCGAAGCGCTGCGGGCGCACTTGCCGCAGGCCAGCTTCGTGGGCGGGCCGTTCGATGCGCACCTGCTCGCCGAGGGGGTGCAGGCGGTGTACCGCAGCCCCGGCCTGACGCCGGAGCAGGTGGCGCCGGTGCTGTCCGCGGCAGCGGAGCGCGCGATTCCCGCCGGTGGCGAGTTGAGCCTCTTCGCGGCGGCGCTGGCCGGCCTGCGCGAGCAGCAGGGCTATGCCCCGGCCGTGCTCGCAGTGACCGGCACCAACGGCAAGACCACGGTCACGGCGCTCACCGGGCAGCTGGTGGAACGCGCGGGCAAGGCCGTCGCCGTGGCCGGCAACATCGGCCCGACGCTGCTGGACACGCTGGCCGCAAGGATCGACGCGGGCGACCTGCCGCAGGTCTGGGTGATCGAGCTGTCGAGCTTCCAGCTCGACGCGGCGGGCGACTTCGAGCCCACCGCGGCGGCGATGCTGAACGTGACGCAGGACCACCTCGACTGGCACGGCAGCATGGAAGCGTACGCAAGGGCCAAGGCCCGCATCTTCGGCAAGGCCGGCCTGATGGTCCTCAACCGCGAAGACCCGCTGGTGATGAAGATGCTGCCTGAGCCGGTCCGCCTCAAGGGCGGAAGGATGGAGCAGCGCGAGTGCGTCACGTTCGGCGGCGACATGCCACAGCGTCCGGGCGACTTCGGCATCGAGGTCGTCAACGGCATGGCCTGGCTGGTGCGCGCTCTTGAAGCCGACGAAACACTCAAGAAGCGCAAGGACAACGACGAGGAACTGCATTTCCAGCGCCTGATGCCCGCCGATGCCTTGCGCATCCGGGGCCGGCACAACGCGGTGAACGCGCTGTCCGCGCTGGCGCTGGCGAGCGCGGCGGGCTGCCCGCTCGGGCCCATGCTCTACGGGCTGCGCGAATACCGGGGCGAGCCGCACCGCGTCGAGCCGGTGGGCGTCATCCACGACGTCGAATACTTCGACGACAGCAAGGGCACGAATGTCGGCGCCACCGTGGCGGCGCTGCAGGGCCTGGGCGCGGAACGCAAGGTGGTCGTGATCCTGGGCGGCGACGGCAAGGGCCAGGATTTTTCGCCGCTGGCGGCGCCGGTGGCGCGCCATGCCAGGGCCGCGGTGCTGATCGGCCGCGACGCGCCGCTGATCCGCGCGGTGCTCGAGCCGGTGGGCGTCGCGCTGCTCGACGCCGGATCGATGGAGCAGGCCGTGTCGCTGGCCGCGCAGCAGGCCCACACGGGCGATGCGGTGCTGATGTCCCCGGCCTGCGCGAGCTTCGACATGTTCAGGAACTACCCGCACCGCGCCGAGGTGTTCCGCGCGGCGGTGCGGGCCCTCGCCGACGAGGCCGGCGTGCAGCTCGAGGGCTCCGCATGATGGCCGGCGCGCTGCAACGCATCAATGGCTGGTTCGGCGGCCTGGCGCCCGCCGGCACGCCCGCCCGCGCGCGCGGCACGGGCTACACCCGTGTCGCCTCGCCAGCGCCGATCCCCGGATTCGACCAGGCGCTGCTGTGGGTCACCGTGGCGCTGCTGGCGTTCGGCCTGGTGATGGTCTATTCGGCGTCGGTCGCGCTGCCGGACAACCCGAAGTTCGCGCGTTACACCCACGCCCATTTCCTGGTGCGCCACGTCATCTTCATGGCGCTGGCGTTCGTGGCGGCCCTGCTCGCCTTCCAGGTGCCGCTCGCCACCTGGGAGAAGGTCGCGCCCTGGCTGTTCGTGGCGTCGCTGATCCTGCTGATCGTGGTGCTGATCCCGCACGTGGGCAAGGGCGTCAACGGCGCGCGGCGCTGGATCGGCCTGGGCTTCATGAGCTTCCAGCCTTCCGAGCTCGCCAAGTTCGCCGTGCTGCTCTACGCGGCGGACTACATGGTGCGAAAGATGGAAGTGAAGGAGCGGTTCTTCCGCGCCGTGCTGCCGATGGCCGTGGCCGTCGCCGTGGTGGGGCTGCTGCTGCTGGCGGAGCCCGACATGGGCGCCTTCATGGTGATCGCCGTCATCGCGATGGGCATCCTGTTCCTGGGTGGCGTGAACGCCCGCATGTTCTTCCTGATCGCCTCGGTGATGACCGTGGCCTTCGTGCTGATGATCGCGCTGTCGGAATGGCGGCGCGAGCGCATCTTCGCCTACCTCGATCCCTGGACCGAGAAGCACGCGCTGGGCAAGGGCTACCAGCTCTCGCATTCGCTGATCGCGATCGGCCGCGGGGAGATCTTCGGCGTCGGCCTGGGCGGCAGCGTCGAGAAGCTTCACTGGCTGCCCGAAGCGCACACCGACTTCCTGCTGGCGGTGATCGGCGAGGAATTCGGCCTGGTGGGCGTGCTCACGGTGCTCGCGCTGTTCCTGTGGATGACCCGCCGCATCATGCACATCGGCCGGCAGGCGATTGCGCTGGACCGCGTGTTCGCCGGGCTGGTGGCGCAAGGCGTGGGCATCTGGATCGGCTTCCAGGCGTTCATCAACATGGGCGTGAACCTGGGCGCGCTGCCGACCAAGGGCCTGACGCTGCCGCTGATGAGTTACGGCGGCTCGGCGATCCTGATGAACCTCGTCGCCATCGCGGTGGTGCTGCGCGTGGACTACGAGAATAAGGTGCTGATGCGCGGAGGCCGCGCATGACGGCCCGTTGCGCTCTCGTGATGGCAGGCGGCACGGGCGGCCACATCTTCCCGGGGCTGGCCGTGGCCGAGGCCCTGCGCGACCGGGCCTGGCGCGTGCACTGGCTGGGCGGGGGCCCGGCGAGCATGGAAGCCCAGCTGGTGCCGCCGCGCGGTTTCGCCTTCGAGAGCATCGACTTTTCCGGCGTCCGGGGCAAAGGCTTCAAGACCCTCGCCCTGCTGCCGCTGCGGCTGGCCAGGGCGTTCTGGCAGAGCGTCCAGGTGGTGCGGCGCGTGCGGCCCGACGTGGTGATCGGCCTGGGCGGCTACATCACCTTCCCGGCCGGGCTGATGAGCGTGCTGCTTCGCAAGCCGCTGGTGCTGCACGAGCAGAACTCGGTGCCGGGCATGGCCAACCGCGTGCTGGCCACCGTGGCCGACCGTGTCTTCACGGCGTTTCCCGAGGTGCTGAAGAAGGCGGCGTGGGTGGGCAACCCGCTGCGCGCGGCTTTCCTGCAGCAGCCCGGGCCGGCCGAGCGGCTGGGACCGCGCACCGGGCCGCTGCGCCTGCTGGTGGTGGGCGGCAGTCTCGGCGCGCGGGGCCTGAACGACATCGTGCCCAGGGCGCTGGCCCTGATCCCCGCGCAGCGCCGGCCCATCGTGCTGCACCAGAGCGGCGCCCGGCAGATCGACGAGCTGCGCAGCAACTATGCCGCGGCGGGTGTGCAGGCCGAGCTGACCCCGTTCATCGACGACACCGCGCAGGCCTACGCAGACGCCGACCTCATCATCTGCCGCGCCGGCGCGAGCACCGTGACCGAGATCGCGGCGGTGGGCGCCGCGGCCGTGTTCGTGCCTTTCCCGGCGGCGGTGGACGACCACCAGACCACCAACGCGAAGTTCCTGGTCGACGCCGGCGGCGGCTGGCTGGTGCAGCAGCGCGACCTCCAGCCCGAATGGCTCGCAGCCCTCATCCAGGACACGCCGCGCCCGGAGCTGGTCCGCAGGGCCCTTGCCGCCAAGGGCATGCAGAAGATATCGGCCACGACCGAGCTGGTCAAGGCCTGCGAGGAGCTCGCTAAATGAAACACGCCGTCAAGCACATTCACTTCGTCGGCGTGGGCGGCGCCGGCATGTCCGGCATCGCGGAGGTGCTGCGCAACCTCGGGCTACCTGATTTCCGGATCGGACCTGGCCGACAGCCCGACGCTGCGGCGGCTGCAGGGGCTGGGCATCAAGACCTACATCGGGCACGCGGCCAGCCATGTGATCGGCGCCGACGCCGTCGTCACGTCCACCGCGGTGCAGGCGGACAACCCCGAAGTGCTGGCGGCGCGCAAGCGCAAGGTCCCGGTGGTGCCGCGCGCCATGATGCTGGCCGAACTGATGCGGCTGAAGCAGGGCATCGCCATCGCCGGAACGCACGGCAAGACCACGACGACCAGCCTGGTGGCGAGCGTGCTGGCCGAGGGCGGGCTGGACCCGACGTTCGTGATCGGCGGGCGGCTCAACAGCGCGGGCGCGAATGCCAAGCTCGGCGGCGGCGACTACATCGTGGTGGAGGCCGACGAGTCGGACGCGTCGTTCCTGAACCTGATGCCGGTGATGGCGGTGGTGACCAACATCGACGCCGACCACATGGAAACCTACGGGCACGATTTCAGCCGGCTCAAGGGCGCGTTCGTCGAGTTCCTGCATCGCATGCCGTTCTACGGCACGGCCATCCTGTGCATCGACGACCCGGCCGTGCGCGACATCGTGCCCGACGTGCAATGCCCCATCACCAGCTACGGCCTGGGCGAAGATGCGCAGGTGCGCGCGGTGAACGTGCGCGCCGTCGGGCCCCAGATGCACTTCACGGCGCAGCGCCGCAACGGCGTGACGCTGCCGGACCTGGACGTGGTGCTCAACCTCGCCGGCATGCACAACGTGCTCAATGCGCTGTCGGCGATCGCCGTGGCGGTGGAGCTGAACATCCCCGATGCGGCCGTGAAGAAGGCGCTGGCCGAATTCCACGGCGTCGGCCGCCGCTTCCAGGGCTATGGCGACATCCCGGCCCGGGCCGAGCATGGCGGCGGGCACTTCACCCTGATCGAGGACTACGGCCACCACCCGGTGGAGATCGCGGCCACGCTGGCTGCGGCCCGCGGCGCCTTCCCCGGCCGGCGCCTGGTGCTCGCGTTCCAGCCGCACCGCTACACGCGCACGCGCGACTGCTTCGAGGACTTCGTCAAGGTGCTCAACCAGGCCGACGCCGTGCTGCTGGCCGAGGTGTATGCGGCCGGCGAAGCGCCGATCGTCGCGGCCGACGGCCGCTCGCTGGCGCGCGCGGTGCGCGTGGCCGGCAAGGTCGAGCCGGTGTTCGTCGACGACATCGCCGACATGCCCGCGGCCATCCTGGAGATGGCGCGGGATGGCGACGTGGTGATGTGCATGGGCGCAGGCTCGATCGGCGGCGTGCCGGCCCGGCTGGTGGAAATGGGAGGCGGCACATGACCGCGAAAACGAACGAATTCGGGAAAGTGGCCGTCCTCATGGGCGGCAGCTCCGCCGAGCGCGAGGTGTCGCTGATGTCGGGCAGCGGCGTGCTCAAGGCCCTGCAGTCCAAGGGCGTGGACGCGCACGCCTTCGACCCGGCCGAGCGCGACCTGTCGGAGCTCAAGCGCAAGGGCTTCAAGCGCTGCTTCATCGCGCTGCATGGCCGCTTCGGCGAAGACGGCACGGTGCAGGGCGCGCTGGAGCTGCTGGGCATTCCCTACACCGGCTCGGGCGTGATGGCTTCCAGCATCTCGATCGACAAGGTCATGACCAAGCGCGTCTGGCTGGCCGAGGGCCTGCCGACGCCGAAGTACGTGCTGCTGCGCCGCGGCACCTACACGCGCGAGCAGGTCCGCGCGGTGCCCGACGACCTGGGGCTGCCGCTGATCGTCAAGCCGGCGCGCGAAGGCTCGTCCATCGGCGTGGCCAAGGTCCAGGGCTATTCGGAGATGGCCGGGGCGGTGGAGCAGTCCGCGGCGCTGGACGCCGACGTGCTGTGCGAGCAGTTCATCAGCGGCGACGAGGTCACCTGCCCGGTGCTGGGCACCGGCGACGACGCGCGCGCGCTGCCGGTGATCCGCATCGTCGCGCCCGAGGGCAACTACGACTACCAGAACAAGTACTTCACCGACGACACCAAGTACCTGGTGCCCTGCGGCCTGCCCGAAGGCGAGGAGCAGGCGATCCAGGAGATCGTGCTCAAGGCCTACCGGGTGCTGGGCTGCCGCGGCTGGGGGCGCCTGGACGTGATGATCGACGCCGCCACGCGCAAGCCCTGGCTGCTGGAGATCAACACCTCGCCCGGCATGACCGGCCACTCGCTGGTGCCGATGTCGGCGCGCGCCGCCGGCATCAGCTACGAGGACCTGTGCCTGCAGCTGCTGGCCTCGGCCGCGCTGGACCAGGTGAAGGAGGCGAGCCGCAAATGAACCCCGCCGTGCCCCAGCCTGTCGACGTCAAGCTGATGAACATCACCGCCACGGCGCTGTTCTCGGTGGGCGTCGTGCTGCTGCTGGCGGCGGGCCTGTGGTGGGCGCTGCGGCATCCGCTGTTCGCCATCGCCGGCATCACCGTGCAGGGCGACGTGGCGCACAACAACGCCGTGACGCTGCGCGCCAACGTGGCGCCGCGGCTGGCCGGCAATTTCTTCACGGTGAACCTGGACGCGGCGCGCCAGGCTTTCGAGGGCGTGCCCTGGGTGCGCAGTGCCGTGGTGCGGCGCGAGTTTCCGAACCGGCTGCGCGTGCCGCTGGAGGAGCACCGCGCCGTGGCGTTCTGGGGGGCCGAAGGCGATGGCCGGCTGGTCAACAACTTCGGCGAGGTGTTCGAGGCCAACACCGGCGACGTCGAGGCGGACGAGCTGCCGCGGCTGGCGGGCGCGCCGGAACAGTCGGCCGCAGGTGCTGGCGATGTACCAGGCGCTCAAGCCGATGTTCGACCCGCTGGACCTCGGGCTGGACCACGTGACGCTGACCGTCGCGCGGCAGCTGGCAGCTGGAGCTGGACAACGGCGCGCAGGTGGAGCTGGGACGCGGCGCACCGGAAGAGGTCGTCGCGCGCACGCAGCGCTTCGTGCAGACGCTGACGCAGGTGACGTCGCGCTACAGCCGGCGCCCGGAAGCGCTGCTGTCGGCCGACCTGCGGCACGGCGACGGCTATGCGGTGCGGTTGAAGGGCGTCGGCACCACGAGTGCGGACACGCCTGAAGAAATAGAACGAGGACGGACGAACGACTATGGCAAAAGAATACAAGGACCTGGTGGTGGGGCTGGACATCGGCACCGCCAAGGTGATGGTGGTGGTGGCCGAGGTGCATGCCCGGCGGCGAGCTCAAGCTGGCCGGCCTGGGCGTGGCCGCCTCCAACGGGCTCAAGCGCGGCGTGGTGGTGAACATCGACGCCACGGTGCAGAGCATCCAGCAGGCGCTGAAGGAAGCCGAGCTGATGGCCGACTGCAAGATCACGCGCGTCTACACCGGCATCACCGGCAGCCACATCCGCGGCATCAACTCCAGCGGCATGGTGGCCGTCAAGGACAAGGAAGTCACGCCGGCCGACGTGGCCCGCGTGATCGAGACGGCCCGCGCCATCAACATCTCCACCGACCAGCGGCTGCTGCTGGTCGAGCCGCAGGAATTCGTGATCGACGGCCAGGACGTGAAGGAGCCGATCGGCATGAGCGGCATCCGGCTGGAAGCCAAGGTGCACATCGTCACCGGCGCGCAGAGCGCGGCCGAGAACATCATCAAGTGCGTGCGCCGCTGCGGCCTGGAGGTGGAGCAGCTGATGCTCAACGCGCTGGCGTCCAGCCTGGCGGTGCTGACCGAGGACGAGAAGGAGCTGGGCGTGGCGCTGGTGGACATCGGCGCCGGCACCACCGACGTGGCGATCTTCACCAACGGCGCGATCCGCCACACCGCGGTGATCCCGATCGCCGGCGACCTGATCACCAGCGACATCGCGATGGCGCTGCGCACGCCGACCAAGGACGCCGAGGACATCAAGGTCGAGAGCGGCTACGCCAAGCAGCTGCTGGCCGACCCGGACGAGCAGGTCGAAGTGCCCGGGGCTGGGCGACCGCGGCCCGCGCATGCTGTCCCGGCAGGCGCTGGCCGGCGTGATCGAGCCGCGCGTCGAGGAGATCTATCTCGCTGGTGCAGCAGGTGATCCGCGAGTCCGGCTACGAGGAAGTGCTGTCCTCGGGCATCGTCATCACCGGCGGCAGCGCGGTGATGCCGGGCATGGTGGAGCTGGGCGAGGACATCTTCCTCAAGCCGGTGCGCCGCGGCCTGCCGAGGTACACGGGCGCGCTGGCCGACATGGTCGCGCAGCCGCGCGCCGCCACCGTGATGGGGCTGCTCGAGGAGGCGCGCCTGGCGCGCATGCGCGGCTTCAAGGTGGCGCAGAAGAACGGTTCCATGAAGACGGCCTTCGGCCGCTTCAAGGACTTCATCGTCGGGAACTTCTGATGAGCCAGCCCAACAAGCTGTGGCTGGCCCGAGGCAGCCCACACAAAAAGAGAAAGGAGCGATGGCGGTGCACCGATCCGCCTGTCGAACGTTCATGACTCACACAACAACGATCTACGTATTAGGCAACTGCAACGGAATCAGGAGTATCAAATGAGCATCGAAATGATTGAAGTCGAAGAGTTCCACCTCGGCACCCAGATCAAGGTGATCGGCGTCGGCGGCGGCGGCGGCAATGCGGTCGACCACATGATCGGCAGGGCGGTGCAGGGCGTGGAGTTCATCTGCGCCAACACCGACGCGCAGGCGCTGGCCCGCAGCGCGGCGCACAAGACCATCCAGCTCGGGCAAAGCGGCCTGGGCGCGGGCAGCAAGCCCGAGAAGGGCCGCGAGGCCGCCGAAGCTGCGGTCGACGACATCCGCACCGCGATCAACGGCGCGCACATGCTGTTCATCACGGCCGGCATGGGCGGCGGCACCGGCACCGGCGCCGCGCCGGTGATCGCGCGCGTCGCCAAGGAGATGGGCATCCTCACCGTCGGCGTGGTCACCAAGCCGTTCGACTGGGAAGGCGGCCGGCGCATGACCAACGCCGACCAGGGCCTGTCGGAGCTGGAAGCCAACGTCGATTCGCTGATCGTGGTGCTCAACGAGAAGCTGCTCGAAGTGCTGGGCGACGACATCACGCAGGACGAGGCCTTCGCGCACGCCAACGACGTGCTGAAGAACGCCGTCGGCGGCATCGCCGAGATCATCAACGTGCCCGGCCACGTGAACGTGGACTTCGAGGACGTGCGCACGGTGATGGGCGAGCCGGGCAAGGCCATGATGGGAACGGCCATCGCCTCCGGGCCGGACCGCGCCCGCATCGCCGCCGAGCAGGCCGTGGCCTGCCCGCTGCTGGAAGGCATCGACCTGTCCGGCGCCAAGGGCGTGCTGGTGCTGATCACCGCGGCCAAGGGCAGCCTCAAGCTGTCCGAGTCGAAGCTGGCGATGAACACCATCCGCGCCTACGCATCGCCGGACGCGCATGTGATCTACGGCACGGCTTACGACGACGACCTGGGCGACGAGGTCCGGGTGACGGTGGTCGCCACCGGCCTGTCGCGCCAGGGCCAGCGCCGCACGGCCCCGCCGCTGCAGGTGCTGCGCACCGGCACCGACAACGTGCCGTTCAACGTGCCGACGGTCAGCAACGCGGTGGCCGGCCCGGGCGCCATCGTCACGCGCGAGTCGCAGCAGGCCAACAACCAGCCGGACTACGGCGGCATGGCCGTGCCCAGCGTGTGGCGCACCAACCGGACGCAGGCGGCGGCCAGGGTCGACGCGCTGTCCAGCGGCGGCATGGACGACTTCGAAATCCCCGCGTTCCTGCGCAAGCAGGCGGACTGACAGGGGATTTCCAACGGGTGTTCTCCAAGGGGAGTGCTTGGGGGTGGGCTCTCGCAAGTGGCCCACCCTTTTTCTTGGCCCCGGAACTATCGCGGCCATCGCGTGAACCAAAGGCCATCCCGCGCCCCGCGCCTTAAAATCGGCCCATGCTCCAGCAACGCACCCTCAAGACCCTGACCCGCGCGGTCGGCGTCGGCCTGCACAGCGGCCAGCGGGTCGAGCTGACGCTGCGCCCGGCCCAGCCGGACACCGGCATCGTGTTCCGGCGGGTCGACCTGCCGGTCCCGGTGGACATCCCGGTGTCGGCCCAGGCCGTGACCGACACGCGCCTGGCCTCCACCATTTCCAACGGCGGCGCCAAGGTGCACACCGTGGAACACCTGATGTCCGCCTGCGCGGGCCTCGGGCTGGACAACCTTTACGTGGACATCACCGCGGAAGAGGTGCCCATCCTCGACGGCTCCTCCGCGTCGTTCGTGTTCCTGCTGCAGAGCGCCGGCATCGTGACGCAGAACGCGCCGCGCCGCTTCATGCGCGTGCTCAAGACCGGTGGAGGTGCGCGAAGGCGAGGGCGACAACCTGAAGTGGGCGCGCCTGGAGCCGTACCACGGCTACAAGCTGAGCTTCGAGATCGACTTCGACCACCGCGTGGTGAGCTCCACCGGCCAGCGCGTCGAGTTCGACCTCAGTACCGGCTCGTACGCGCGCGACATCGCGCGCGCCCGCACCTTCGGCTTCACCAAGGACGTGGAGATGATGCGCGCCAACGGCCTGAGCCTGGGCGGCGGCCTGGACAACGCGGTCGTGATGGACGACTACCGCGTGCTCAACACCGAGGGGCTGCGCTACGACGACGAGTTCGTCAAGCACAAGATCCTCGACGCCATGGGCGACCTGTACCTGGTGGGCAAGCCGCTGCTGGCGGCCTACAGCGCGTTCCGCTCCGGCCATGCGCTGAACAACAGGCTGCTGCGCGAGCTGCTGTCGCAGCCGGGCGCCTACGAGGTCGTCACCTTCGACGACGAGAGGCAGGCGCCCGCCGGCTTCACGCGGCCCGCGCGGGCCTGGTAGGCGGCATGCTGGTCTTTCGCTGGGCGATGCTGCTGCTGTTGCTGGCGTCGGCCGTCTGCTTTGCGTTCTATGCCGGCACCGGCCAGGCTCGCTTCAAGCGCTACGGGCTGGTCATGTTGAAGTGGACGTTGATCGCCGGGTTCGTCTTCTTTGCGGTGCTGATCCTCGAGCGGCTGGCCTGAAGCCGGTGGCATGGCTGGCGGCCGCGCCTGCCCGCCGGCTAATACGTCCGTCCGCCCTTGTACATCCCGCTGGTGCGCCGCGCGGTGCTGGTGGCCTGCGCGATGCGGCTCATGGCCGCGCCGGCATGGGCGTGCGTGATCGCCAGGCCCAGCGCGTCGGCGGCGTCCTTGCCGGGCAGCCCGGGCAGTTTCAGCAGCCGCTTGACCATTTCCTGCACCTGCGCCTTGGCGGCCTTGCCGTGGCCGGCCACGGCCTGCTTCATCTGCAGCGCCGTGTATTCGGCGACGGCCAGGTCGCACGCCACCAGTGCGGTGACGCAGGCGCCGCGCGCCTGGCCCAGTAGCAGCGTGGCTTGCGGGTTGACGTTGACGAAGACGATCTCCACCGCGGCGACGTCGGGCTGGTAGCGGGCCTTGACCTCGCCGATGCCGTCGAACAGCACCTTCAGCCGGGCGGGCAGGTCGCCGCGGTCCAGGTGGGTGGTCGTGATGGTGCCGCTGGCCACGTAGGTGAGGGCATGGCCGGCGACGTCCACCACGCCGAAGCCGGTGGTCTGCAGGCCGGGGTCGATGCCGAGAATGCGCATGTCCGTATTAGGCCCCGAAATACCAGCGGGCCGAGTGAAAAAAGATCGGCGCCGCGAAGCAAAGTGCATCCACCCGGTCCAGCAGGCCGTTGGCGCCGGTGACCGACATGCCGCGCCGGCCCCAGGCCGGGACGCCGCGGTCGCGCTTGAGGGCCTTCATGACCAGGTGGCCCATCGACCCGGACACGCAGGCGATGAGTGCCATGATCAGCGCCTGCTCCCAGCGGAACGGGGTGATGAACGACAGCAGCGCACCGGCGAGGCTGCCGGCGAACATGCCCAGCAGCCAGCTGTACCAGTTGAAGCTCTTGCTCACCTCGGGCGCGCTCGGCGGCCGTTTCAGCCGCCGCGTGAGCAGGTGCTGCACCAGCATGCCGCTCTGGACCACGAACACCAGGAAGAACACCATGAAGGCGCCCTTGCCCTCGTAGTTGCGGAAATCCAGCAGCAGCAGGGCGGGCACATGGCTCATGCCGTAGACGCAGACCATGATGCCCCATTGCAGCTTGGCGTTGCGCTCCAGGAAGCGATGGGGGTCGCCGGACAGCGCACTCACCACCGGGATGGCCAGGAAGACGTAGACCGGGATGAACACGGTGAACAGGTCGAAGTGTTCCGTGCGGACCAGCCAGAACTGGATCGGCAGCACCACGAAGAAGGCCAGCACCAGGCTGCGGTGGTCGCCCCGCCGGGTCGGCGACAGGGTGATGAACTCGCGCAGCGCGAAGAAGGAAATCAGCGCGAAGAGGATGGTGGCCACCGTGTCGCCCAACGCCCAGGCGACCCAGAACACGACGACCATGAACCATGAGGTGCCCAGGAGCCTGCGGAAGTTCTTCAACTCCGCCTGCCAGGCCTCGTCGTGCTCCTCCGCGCGGAACGAGAGCAGGAAGGCCGTCACGCTGACCGCGACCAGGATGCCGAAGACGATGAGGAACAAGGTCCCCACCTGCTGGGTCGGCGTGAGGCTGCGCAGGAACTGGTTCATCGCGCCCTAGACTTCACGCAGCGCCATCACGGCCAGGCGCGCCCGGTCGAGGAAGTGGAGCCTTTCCTCGTCGGGCCCGAGCACGATCGGCGCGCCGAAAGTCACCGAGCACAGGATGGGCACCGGCACCACCTCGCCCTTGGGCATCACCCGCTGGACGTTGTCGATCCAGGCCGGCACCAGCACCGCCTGGGGAAATTTCTGCGCCAGGTTGTACAGGCCGGCCTTGAACGGCTGCGGCTCCTCGGTGTTGCCGCGCGTGCCTTCGGGAAAGATGATGATCGAGTCCCCGTGCTCCAGCGCCTCGATGAGCGGCTCGAGGGGGTCCTGGTCCGCCGTCCGGGCGCGGTCGACGTAGATCGCGTTGAAGACCGCCGTGGTGATCCATTTGCGGAACGGCGATTTCGTCCAGTAGTCCTTGGCGGCGATGGGCCGCGTGATGCTGCGCAACTCCTGCGGCAGCGCGGCCCAGATCATGACCAGGTCGGCGTGGCTCTGGTGGTTCGCGAAGTAGATGCGCTGCTCCGCCTTCGGGGGGCAGCCATACCAGCGCGCCTGCGCACCGGTGAGCACGCGCACCAGCCCCAGCAGGAACAGGCTCATGAGCTTGGCAAGCATGGGGCCGATGATAGCTGCGCTGCCCGCTCGCGAAAAAGCGGGCATCATGGCGCGAATTCGAAGGAGCGAAGCGATGCACACCCACGATTGCGACCTGTTTGTCATCGGCGGCGGCAGCGGCGGCGTTCGCGCCGCGCGGATGGCCGCGCTGAGGGGCGCGCGGGTCGTGCTGGCCGAAGCCGCGGCGCTGGGCGGCACCTGCGTGAACGTCGGCTGCATCCCCAAGAAGCTTTACAGCTATGCCGCGCACTTCGCCGACGACTTCCGCGACGCGGCCGGCTTCGGCTGGAACGTGGGCGAGCCCGTTTTCGACTGGCGGCTGCTCAAGGCCAACCGTGCGAAGGAGATCGCGCGCCTGAACGATGTCTATGCCGGCCTGCTCAAGGGCGCCGGCGCGCAGCACGTGACCGGATGGGCGCAGCTGGTCGACGGCCACACGGTGCAGGTCCAGACCGCAACCGGGCGCCAGCGCTTCTCCTCGAAACACATCCTCGTGGCGACCGGGGGCCGCCCCAGCGTGCCGACCTTCCCGGGGTGCGAGCATGTGCTGACCTCCGACGGCATGTTCGACCTGGCGCCTTTCCCGAAGCGGCTGCTGGTGGTCGGAGGCGGCTACATCGCCTGCGAATTCGCGTCGATCTTCAACGGGCTCGGCGCGCGGGTGACGCAGTTGTACCGGGGCGAGCAGGTGCTGCGCGGCTTCGACGGTGACGTGCGCGCCTTCATCGCGCAGGAGATGCGCCGGCACGGGGTGGACCTGCGCACCCACACCGATGTGACGGCGATCGAAAAGACGGCGGGCGGCCTCGCGGTCACCTTGAACGACGGCAGCACGTTGGCCGTCGACAGCGTGCTCTACGCGACCGGCCGCGTCCCCAACGTGGCCGGGCTCGGCCTGGAAGCCGCGGGCGTCGCGCAGGGCAAGGATGGCGCCATCCTGGTGGACGACCACTACGCCACGTCGGTGCCTTCCGTGCACGCGGTGGGCGACGTGACGGCCAGGGTGCAGCTGACCCCGGTGGCGCTCGGCGAGGCGATGGTGCTGGTGGACCGGCTGTTCGGGGACGGCAAGCGCCGCCTGGGCTACGACTTCATTCCCACCGCCGTGTTCACGCACCCCAACATCGGCACGGTGGGCTTCGGCGAAGCCCAGGCCCGCAAGGCCTTCGGCGAAGTGACCGTGTTCCGCAGCGAGTTCAGGGCGCTCAAGCACACGCTGGGCGGCAGCGGCGAGCGCACGCTGATGAAACTGGTGGTGGAAAAGTCCACGGACCGCGTGGTCGGCCTGCACATGGTCGGCCCCGATGCCGGTGAAGTGGTGCAGGGGTTCGCGGTGGCGATGAAGGCCGGGGCCACCAAGGCCGTGTTCGACAGCACCATCGGCATCCACCCGACCGCGGCCGAGGAATTCGTGACGATGCGCGAGCCGGTGTGACCGGTCAGGGCAGCTCGGCGTCGCGCATGCGGGCCACGATGGTCGACGCGCGGCTGGCGAGGTAACCCGAGTTGGGCACCTTCTCGAAGTACTTGGGCCGCGGCAGCATCACGGCCAGGCGCGCGGCCTCGTAGGCACTGAGCTGCGCGGCGCTCTTGCGGTAATAGTGCCGGGCGGCCGCCTCGGCGCCGAACACGCCTTCGCCCCATTCGACGCTGTTGAGGTAGATCTCCAGGATGCGCTCCTTGGACAGCATGCGCTCCAGCGCAAAGGCCAGGACGACTTCCTGGCCCTTGCGCAGCAGCGTGCGCTCGCCCGAGAGCAGCACGTTCTTGGCCAGCTGCTGCGTGATGGTGGAACCGCCGACCACCTTGGGCGGCCGCGCCGCGCGGGCCGCGGGCTGGGCCCGGGTGGTGGCGCGCCGGGCCGCCTGTTCCTCGGCCCTGGCGTTGCGCTCCCAGGCTTTTTCCAGCGCCTCCCAGTCCACGCCGTCGTGGTTGGTGAAAGTGCCGTCTTCGGAGGCGATCACGGCCCGCTTGAGGTTGTCGGAGATCCGGTCATAGGGCGTCCATTCCTGCCGCCAGCGCAGCCGGTCCTTCTGCGTCGCGATGCGCCAGGCTTCCGAGCGCTGGAAGGTGGTGGACTGCGGGTCCACCGTGGCCATCAGCGCGACGCGCGCGAGAAAGAAGAACTGCAGGGACAGCCCCGCGAGCACCACCAGCAGGAGCCAGCGAACCAGCGCTTTCATGGCAGGGTGGCGCGCAATTCGGCCAGGACCTGGGCCGAGGGCGGGCGCACGCCGCGCCAGAACAGGAAGGCCTCGGCCGCCTGTTCCACCAGCATGCCCAGGCCGTCGCGCGGCACCGCGCCGTGTTCGCGGGCCCAGGCCAGGAAGCCTTGCGCGGCCGGGCCGTACATCATGTCGCAGGCCAGCGCGCCGGGCTTGAGGACGCCGGCCGGCACCGGCACGCCCGCACCGCTCATGCTGCTGGCCGTCGCGTTGATCACCACGTCGAAGACTCCCTGCAGCTGCGAGAGGTCGGGCGCCAGCAATTCCACCCCATGCTGCAGCGCCAGCCGCGCGTGCCGCTGGATCAGTGCCTCGGCCTTGGCGCGGGTGCGGTTGGCCAGGACGATGCGGCGCGGCCGCGCCTCGATGAGCGGGCCCAGTGCGCCCGCCGCAGCGCCGCCGGCCCCGGCCACCAGGACGTCGCGGCCGGCGAGGTCGATGCCGGCGTTGCCCTGGATGTCTTTCACCAAGCCCACCCCGTCGGTGTTGTCGCCCAGCACGGCTTCGGCGTCGAAGCGCAGCGTGTTGCTCGCCTGTGCCAGCCGTGCGCGCGGCGTCAACTGCGTCGCGAGGGCGGGAGACTCGAACTTGAACGGCACCGTGACGTTGCAGCCCCTGCCGCCTTCGGCGCGGAAGGCCCGCACGGCTTGGGCGAAGCCGTCCCTCGCGACCAGGCGCTTGGTGTAGCTCAGGTCCTGGCCGGAAAGCTCGGCGAAGCGCGCGTGGATCCACGGCGACTTGCTGTGCTCCACGGGGTTGCCCATGACGCAATAGAGATCCGTCGTCATCGGTTGGTGAGCCTGGTTTCCAGGGTCTCGTCGCGCGTGAACCGGAAGCGCGAGACCACCACGATCTGGTCGGCCTTGCGGCGCATCGCGTCGCTGAAGCGCCCGAACGGCCCGGCGTTGCGGGCGATGGTGCGGGCGCGGCGGTCCAGCGCCAGGATGCCGGAGGATTCGACCACTTCGGTGTCCACCACCCTGCCGTCGTGGTTCACGGTGACGACCATGGTGAGCTCGCCATAGAGCTTGCGCCCGGCCAGTTCCGGGAAATTGTGCGTGCCCTTTTCCTCGATCCGGCGGCGCAGGGCGTCGTAGTACACCGCGTACACCTCCTCGCGGGTGGACGGGCTGACGTAGCGCTTCTTGGGACGCGCGTTTTCCTCGCTGATGCGCCGCTCGATCTCGGCGAGGATCCTGATCAGCTGGCGGCGCTTGTCTTCGCGCGCGGCCGCTTCCGGGTTGCGGGTGGGCTGCTTCGGGTCGGCCGGCGGCATCGCCGCCAGCGCCCGCTTGATCTGTGCCAGCAGCAGCGCCTGCTGCTCCTGCATGGTTTCGATCTTCCTTTGCGCATCGTCCGGCGAATCGCCCAGCTCGGTCAGGGCCGAAGGCGGAAGGGGCGAGGTGGCGCGGCCCTTGGCGGCCTCGCCGCCGCCGGCGAGCGAGGTCTGCGCGATCGCGTGGGCCTTGTCCGCCTTTTCCCGGGTCTTGGTGTTGACCAGGATCACTTCCAGCGGCGTGTCCTGGAACACGCGGTTGAAGCCCTCCGGGTCCACGAAGCGCACCGTCAGGAGGACCGCGTGCACGGCGAACGAAATGCCGAGCGCGATCTGCAGGGTACTGAAGGAGCGCAGGTTCACGAGTGCAAATTATCTGTTGTTATCCGGGATGCTGCGCACCCGGATAACCCGGCGCGTTGGACGGGCCCCACAGGGCCCGTCAACTTGCCGTGGCGGACGCCGGCGAGGCGGCGTCCTCTGGTTCGCTGACATCGACCGCGATCGCGATCGGCCCGGCGACCGGTTCGTCCTCCGCTTCTTCCTCGCTTTCGAGCGGCGCGGGCGCGACATCCAGCCGTTCGACCACGGTGCCCTTGACGTCCAGCGTGATCAGGTCGATCTCGCCGAGCTTCACGCGCACCCGGGCGCCGCGCGGCAGGTCCGCGCCGCCCAGCACGGGCAGGACCAGCGGCAGCTCGTCGGCGCGCACCATGCCTTCCTTGAAGACGGTGCCCACCAGTTCCTCCAGGCCCTGCTGCTCGATGTACCTGAGCGTCCAGAAACGCTCCATTCCGCCCTGGTGCGCGTTGTACGCGGCATAGGCGGCGTCGAAGCCGGAAATGATGGAGAACAGCTCGGCATCCTTCGGCTTGAAAGGCGCGGCCAGCGCCGCGGTGCGGCCATGGCGCGCCGCCGCGATGATCTGCCACTGGTTCACGAGGTCGGTGTAGCGGCGCAGGGGCGAGGTGCTCCAGGCGTAGCTCTTGACGCCGATGCCCGCGTGCGGCAGCGCCTTGGTGCCCATGCGCACCTTGACCCCGGGCGCGAGGCTGGCCTGGCTGCGGTAGATCGCCGGCACGCCGAGCTCGCCCAGCCAGCTGCCCCAGGTGCTGTTGGCCAGGATCATCGCCTCGGACACGATCAGGTCCAGCGGCGCGCCGCGCCGGCGCACGGTGATCTGCACCTGCTCGCCGCCATCGGGCTCGGCGCCGTCGTTGCCGACGAGCCGGAAGTTGTAGTCCGGCCGGTTGAAGTTCTCGGGCTTGCCCCGCACCACTTCGCGCAGCGATTTCAGGTGGCCGGCCAGCCGGTGCAGGAAAGCCAGCTGCAGGCGCAGGCCGGCCACGGCGTCCGGGACGTCCACGTCCGGCTCGATGCCCTGCAGCCATTCCTCGGTCACGGCCGCGTCCAGCCGGTCATGGCGCAGGTTGACGGTGATCGGCACGAGTTCGATGCGTGTCTGCGTGTCCTGCAGGGCCAGCGTGGCTTCGTCGAAGGTCGCGTACAGCGAAACGGCCGGGCAGTCGCGGCCCTCCTGGAGGGTGTAGGCCTGCACCACGTCGTCGGGCAGCATGGTGATCTTGTAGCCCGGCATGTACACGGTGGACAGCCGCTGGCGCGCGACCTGGTCCACCGCGCCGGCCGGCTGCAGCGCCAGGCCGGGCGCCGCGATGTGGATGCCCACCGTGATGGTGCCCGAGCCCAGGCCCTGCACCGACAGCGCGTCGTCGATCTCGGTGGTGTGCGAATCGTCGATCGAGAACGCCTGCACCGGGGCCAGCGGCAGTTCGTCCTTGATCACGGGCGCCTGCAGCGGCGGGAAGGACGTGCCCTTGGGGAAGTTGTCGAACAGGAAGCGTTTCCAGTGGAACTGGTACGGGGAGGCGATCGCACCCGCCTTCTGCAACAAGTCCAGCGGCGCCGTGTGGGTATGGCGCGAGGCTTCCACCACCGCCTTGTATTCGGGCGCGTTCTTGTCCGGCTTGAACAGGATCTTGAACAGCTGGTCCCGGATGGCGTCCGGGCAGCTGCCCGACGCCAGTTCCGCGGCCCAGGCTTCGATCTGCGCCTGGACCTGCTTCTTCTTTTCGATCGCAGCCAGTGCCTGCTGCAGGATCTCAGCCGGCGCCTTCCTGAACCGGCCCTTGCCGGCGCGCCGGAAATAATGCGGCGCCTCGAACAGCCGCAGCAGCGCGGCCACTTGCTGGGCGAGCGTCGCCTTTTCGCTGAAATAGTCCCGCGCCAGGTCGGCGAAGCCGAATTCCTCCTCGGGCGCGAATTCCCACGCCAGCTCCAGCTCGATGCCGGCCGCGAGCGACTGCGCCTCGCGCAGCAGCTCCGCGGGCGAGGGTTTTTCGAACTTCAGCAGGATGTTGGCGGCCTTGACCTTGACGCGCTTGCCGCTGTCGAGCTCGACCTGCGCCGATGCCTCCGCCTCGGCCAATACGCGGCCCGCCTGGAATTTCCCGGCTTCTTCAAACAATACGAACATGGGCGGGATTGTCCCATGCAGATGTTTCGGCGGCGCTGTCCTCAGGCCAGGTCGAGGAAGGCAAAGACCTCGTCGATGTGCCGGTCGAAGTCCGACAGCGCATGGTCGCTGCCCTCGAGCAGCTTGACCTTCGCGCCGGCGCAGCGGCCGGCCATTTCGCGCCAGTCCAGGACTTCGTCGCCCTTGGCGATCACGGCGAAGAAGTTTTCGCCAGGAACCAGGGGCCCGCCTTCCAGCGCGCGCAGCTCGTCCACGAAGCGCGGCTCGAACTGGAAATGCTGCGCCGGATCGTGCCAGGCGGCCTGTTGCCCGATGTGCCCCGCCAGGTCGCGCGCCGGATCGACGGCGGGGTTGAGCAGCACCGCGCGGCAGCCGGTGGCCTGGGCGACGTGCATCGCATAGAAGCCGCCCAGGGAAGACCCCACCACCGCCATGGCAGGCCTGGGCCAGGCCGCGATGCCGCGCATGACCATGTCCATCGCGGCGCGAGGTGAGGGCGGCAGCTGCGGGCACCACCAGGTGACGCCGGGGTGCCGTGCGCCCACGCGGGCCGCCACCTGCCGCGCCTTGGTGGACTGGGGCGAGGAGCGGAAACCATGGAGGTAAAGCAGGTGGGTGGCGCGCATGGGGGAATGTTCCCATACTCATGGTTCGACCCCCTCCGGCCGGCTGGCGGGGTGCCCGATAATTCGGCGATGGCCGCAGTCTTCGAAAAACCCCCCGTGATGAACCGCCTGGGCCCGATGCTGCAGGGCTTCGACGGGCCCTTGGCGTTCGCGGTGTTCCTGCTGGCGTGCGCGGGCCTGCTGACCATGTATTCGTCGGGGTTCGACCACGGCACCCGCTTCGTCGACCATGGCCGCAACATGGCGATCGCCGGGCTGCTGATGTTCGTCGTGGCCCAGGTGCCGCCGCAGCGGATCATGAGTTTCGCCGTGCCCCTGTACACCGTGGGCGTGGCGCTGCTGGTTGCGGTGGCGATCTTCGGCCTCACCAAGAAGGGCGCCCGGCGCTGGCTGAACGTGGGCATCGTCATCCAGCCCAGCGAGATCCTGAAGATCGCCGTGCCGCTGATGCTGGCCTGGTGGTTCCAGAAGCGCGAAGGGCAGTTGCGGCCGCTGGACTTCCTGGTGGCCGCCATGCTGCTGGCCGTCCCGGTCGGCCTGATCGTCAAGCAGCCGGACCTGGGCACGGCCGTGCTGGTGATCGTGGCCGGCATGTCCGTGATCTTCTTCGCCGGCCTGTCCTGGAAGCTCATCGTGCCGCCGATGGTGCTGGGCCTGGTGGCCGTCGTCCTGCTGGTGGTGTTCGAGCCGCGGCTGTGCGCCGAGGGCGTGCGCTGGCCGGTGCTGCACGATTACCAGCAGCAGCGCATCTGCACGCTGCTGGATCCGTCCAAGGACCCGCTGGGCAAGGGCTTCCACATCATCCAGGGCATGATCGCCATCGGCTCCGGCGGCTTTTTCGGAAAGGGCTTCATGCAGGGCACGCAGACCCACCTGGAATTCATTCCCGAGCGCACCACCGACTTCATCTTCGCCGCCTTCTCCGAGGAGTTCGGCCTGCTGGGCAACCTGTGCCTGATCGCCGGCTTCATCTTCCTGGTGCTGCGCGGGTTGGCCATTGCGCTGGAGGCCTCGACGGTGTTTTCGCGGCTGCTGGCCGGCTCCATCACGATGATTTTCTTCACCTACGCGTTCGTCAACATGGGCATGGTCAGCGGCATCCTGCCGGTGGTGGGCGTGCCGCTGCCGTTCATCAGTTACGGCGGCACGGCGATGGTGACGCTGGGCATGGGCCTGGGCATCCTGATGTCGATTTCCAAGGCCCGGCGGCTGGTGCAATCGTGATGGCCGCATGAGAAGGGTCGCGATCGCCGGGGTCGGCAACATGGGCGGTGCCATTGCGCAGCGCCTGCTGGACCAGCGCTGGCCGGTGCAGGTGGTGGACATCGACCCGGCCAAGGTGGCGGCGTTGCAGGCGCTGGGCGCCACCGGCCGCGCGGACCCGGCGCAGGCAGCGCTTGGCTGCGGCGTGTTCATCGTCTGCGTGGTCGATGCGGCCCAGACCGAGGACGTCCTGTTCGGCGCGAACGGCGCCGCCGCGGTGATGCGCGCGGGCCAGGCCGTCATGCTCTGCCCGACGATCGCGCCGCAGGACGTGGAGGACTTCGCCGGGCGCCTGGCCGAGCGGGGGATTTCCGCCATCGACGCACCGATGTCGGGCGGCCCGGCCCGGGCGCGGGACGGCTCCATGAGCCTCATGGTCGCCTGCGAGGACGCCGTGTTCGAGCGCCAGCGCTCGGTGATCGAGGTCATGAGCAACAAGGTCTTTCGCATCAGCGCCAAGCCCGGCGACGGCGCGCGGACCAAGCTGGTGAACAACCTGCTGGCCGGCATCAACCTGGCCGGTGCGGCCGAAGCCATGGCCATGGCCCAGCGCATGGGGCTGGACCTTGCGGCGACGCTGGCGGTGATCGAGCAATCCAGCGGGCAAAGCTGGATCGGCTCGGACCGCATGCGCCGGGCGATCGCCGGCGATTACGAGCCGCGCGCGCACGTCACCCTGCTGCAGAAGGACACGCGGCTGGCGGTGGAGGCCGCGGCCGCCGCCGGGTTCGCCGGGCCGCTGGGCGCGGCCGCGCGCGACGTGTTCGCCCGCGCGGCGCAGGCCGGCCTGGGCGACCTGGACGACGCGGCCCTGTTCAAGCTGCTGTCGCAGTTGCGGTAGGCTTTCGTCCCCGGGCCAGGCCATGACCAACATCCTGATCGTCGAAGACGACGACGCCATCCGCAACAACGTCATCCGGCTGCTCAAGCTGGAGGGCTACGACATCGTGTCGGCCATCAATGGCCGGCTGGGGCTCGAGCGCGCCCGCGAAGCCCGGCCCGACGTGGTGATCTCGGACGTCAGCATGCCGGAGATGGACGGCTTCGAGCTGCTGGAGGCGATCCGCGCGGACCGCGACCTGGCATCGACGTCGGTCATGCTGCTCACGGCGCTGGACGACCGCGCCAGCATGCGCCGCGGCATGACGGCCGGGGCCGACGACTACCTGGCCAAGCCCTTCACCCGGGTGGAATTGCTGGAAGCCCTGCAGGGCCTGCTCAAGAAGAAGGGGCGCATCGAGGAAAGCATCGAATCGGCCGTGCAGCGGCGCGAGGAACACCTGCGGCGTGCCTTCACCGAAAGCCTGGGCGGCACCGCGCTGCCCGACAAGTTCGGGCTGGAAGCGCCGCAGGGGGCGATCGCCGACACCGTGGTGGAGGCCACGGTGCTGTTTTCCGACATCCGCAACTTCACGTCGCTGGCGGAAAAGCTCAGCTCCACCGAGGTCGCCGAATTGCTGACCGAGTACTTCGAGCGGACCTGCGAACCCGTGCTCAAGAACGGCGGGCGTCACCTCAAGTTCATCGGTGACGGCCTGATGAGCGTCTTCGCCGACACGTTGAGCGGAGGGTCGCCCCTGCGCGCGTCGCGCCGCGCGATCTCGGCCGCGCTGGGCATGGCCCTGGCGACCCACGAATTCCGCGCCTGGCTGGACAAGCGGTTCGAGGATCGGGGCCTGCCGCCGTTCGCGATCGGGGTCGGCCTGCATGCCGGGGAGGTGACGATCTGCCGGCTGGGCACGATCCACAACAAGGAAACCACGCCGATCGGCGACACCGTCAACGTCGCAGCCCGGCTCGAAGCGGCAAGCAAGGAGCTGGGATGGACCGTGGTCGCCAGCAGCGCGGTGCTGGCGACGGCGGGCGAGGGCATCCAGACCGGCGGCATGACGTCGCTGGGCGTGCGCGGCAAGAACGGGTTCATCGACGTGGCCGAGATCGTCGGCCTGGTGACCAACCTGGAGGACAAGCGCCACGGCATGGCCACGCTGACCGAGCGCGCCGCCCAGGTGCGCGAAGCAGTGGAAATCAATTCCGGGATCACGGCCCGCGCCGTGAAAGGCGCGCTGCAGACCAAGCTGTCGGCGTTCAAGGACCATCAGTTCGCGCCCGGCGAGGAACCGGTGCGCCTGAAGGGCTACCGGCTGACCCGCAAGATCGGCTCGGGCGGCATGACCGAGGTGTACCTCGCGGCGCGCGAATCCGACGGGCTGCCGGTGGTGCTCAAGGTGCTGGACGCGAGCGGCAAGGCCGCCAGCGAGCACCTCTCGCGCTTCATCCAGGAGTACACCCTGCTGTCGAAGATCGAGCACCCGCACGTGATCCGCATCTACGACCAGGGCTTCACCGATGACCACGCCTACATCGCGATGGAGTATTTCGAGCACGGCGACCTGCGCGGCGAGATCACCGCGGGGATGAGCCAGAAGCGCGTGCTGGAGATCATCGCGCAGGTGGCGCAGGCGCTCGGCGCGATCCACGCCCGGGGCATCATCCACCGCGACCTCAAGCCCGAAAACATCATGCGGCGCGCCGACGGCAGCGTCGCGCTGGCGGACTTCGGCATCGCCAAGTCCATGCTGCAGGCCGAGAACATGGCGTTCACGCAGACCCGGCATGGCGACGTGGTCGGCACGCCCTACTACCTCAGCCCGGAACAGGCCGCGGGCAGCCCGATCACCCCGCAATCGGACCTGTACAGCCTGGGCGTGATGATGTTCGAGATGCTGGCCGGCCAGCGCCCGTTCCAGGCCGAATCGCTGGACCTGCTGCTGGCGCGCCACCTGTCGGCGCCCACGCCTGCTCTTCCGCAGGCGCACGAGGCGCTGCAGGCCGTGGTGGAAAAGCTGATGGCCAAGCGGCCCGCGGATCGCCATGGCTCGGCGCAGGAGCTGCTGGCCGACCTGGACCGGCGCGCCCTGCTGACGACTGTTGCCGGCGCCGCGCGCTGACCCGGCGCCCCGCAGGGACGGCTGCGGAAGCCTAGAATCGACCGATGATTTCCCGCGAACCCACCCTGGAGCGCCTGGCCACGGCCCAGCGACTCCTGCTCGAGCCGTTTGGCCTCACCGAAACCCACCTGTCCCGTGCCCTGGGCGAAATCACGTCCCACCGCGTGGACGATGCGGACCTCTACTTCCAGTACACGCGCAGCGAGGGCTGGAGCCTGGAGGAGGGCATCGTCAAGACCGGCAGCTTCAGCATCGACCAGGGCGTGGGCGTGCGGGCAGTGAGCGGCGAGAAGACGGCCTTCGCCTATTCCGACGACATTTCCGAAGCTTCGCTGCTGGACGCCGCCCGCACCGTGCGCACCATTTCGTCGGCGGCGGGCAGCGGCCGCACCAGGGTCGGCGCCAGGAAGATCGCCGGGGGCCGCTCGCTCTACCAGGGGCTGGACCCCATCGCCACGCTCGACAGCGCCGCCAAGGTCCAGCTGCTGGAGCGCGCCGAGAAGCTGGCCCGCGCCAAGGACCCGCGCGTCGCGCAGGTCATGGCGGGCCTGGCGGCCGAATACGACGTGGTCCTGGTCGCGCGCGCGGACGGCACACTGGCCGCCGACGTGCGTCCGCTGGTGCGCCTGTCGATCACCGTCATCGCCGAGCAGAACGGCCGGCGCGAGGTGGGGTCGGGCGGGGGCGGCGGCCGTTTCGGGCTGGCCTACTTCGACGACGAGCGCATCGAAAGCTATGTGGACGATGCGGTGAAGGCCGCGCTCACCAACCTGGAATCGCGCCCGGCCCCGGCCGGCGAGATGACCGTGGTGCTGGGTTCGGGTTGGCCGGGCATCCTGCTGCACGAGGCCATCGGCCACGGCCTGGAAGGTGACTTCAACCGCAAGGGCTCGAGCGCCTTTTCCGGCCGGGTGGGCCAGCGCGTCGCCGCCAAGGGCGTCACCGTGCTGGACGACGGCACGATCTCGGACCGGCGCGGATCGCTCAACGTGGACGACGAGGGCAACGCCAGCCAGCGCAACGTCCTGATCGAGGACGGCATCCTGCGCGGCTACATCCAGGACTCGCTCAACGCGCGGCTGATGGGCGTGAAGTCCACCGGCAACGGCCGGCGCGAGAGCTACGCGCACATTCCGATGCCGCGCATGACCAACACCTACATGCTGGGCGGCGACCGGGATCCGCAGGAAATCGTGGCCAGCATCCAGAAGGGGCTGTACGCCACCAACTTCGGCGGCGGCCAGGTGGACATCACCTCGGGCAAGTTCGTGTTTTCGGCCAGCGAGGCCTACTGGGTCGAGAACGGCAAGATCCAGTACCCGGTCAAGGGCGCGACCATCGTGGGCAACGGGCCGGACGCCCTGACGCGGGTGACCATGATCGGCAACGACATGAAGCTGGACAGCGGGGTCGGCACCTGCGGCAAGGAGGGCCAGAGCGTGCCGGTCGGCGTCGGCCAACCGACGCTGCGAATCGACGGCCTGACCGTGGGCGGCACGGCCTGAGGACGAGGGGGCTTCGGCAAGACACCATGGCCCGCAGCCCGCGCCTGCCGATCGATCCGTCCACCAACCTGCCGAGCATCAATTCGTTCGGCGAGCTCAGCAACTTCCTGCGCAGCGCGGTGGCCGACGAGGACTGCCGGCACCTTTCGGAGAGCATGAGCCAGCTGGCGGTCCACATCGAGGCGATCATCGCCGGCCTGCGGCTGAACCGCACGCGTGCCACCGTGGCCCCGATGCTGGTGGACCTGCTCACGGTGCTGCGCGGCCACCGCACCCTGGTGGTGAACCTGGGGCTGCCCTGGCGGGGCCTCTACGAATACGCGGCCTACCTGCAGGCCCTGAACAATTTCCGCGTGCTGATCGGCCAGTGGCTGCTGGACGGCGGACCGCGCAGCGTGGAATTGCTGGTGTCGGCCGAGGACTTCGAGCTGGTGGCCTGGCGCACCCTGGGCGAAGGCATGCTCATGATCGACATGTACGAGCAATGGACGTCGAGCGGCCAGACCGAGCCGTCCGCCCTGGGTTCGCTGAGCGAGCCGCAGGTGGAGCGCGCCCTGCAGTGGTGGAAGAAGTTGCGCCTGTGAGGCAGGCCGCCCGCCCGCCGGCCGAACGTATGCGCCGATGTGCTACATTGAAGTCCATGCATACGACTCGCGCGTATTTTTTTGGCTACTTTTGGTTCTCAAGCGCCACCGGCGGTAGAGAGATCTGAGCGTACCCAGAACAACGCGACGACCCCTGACCAAACCGCCGGACCCCGGCGGTTTTTTTTTGCCCGATTTCTTTTTTGCACTCGAGAGGAGCCCACGAATGAATGCCAAAGCCACTGCTGCCGGCGACGCCTGGTATGCGCACCCCGTCGACAAGACCAGCGAAACCGACGACGAACGCATCAAGGACATCACCGTGCTGCCCCCGCCCGAACACCTGATCCGGTTCTTCCCGATCCACGGCACGGCCGTGGAGTCGCTGATCACCGGCACGCGCCGCAACATCCACAACATCATGGCCGGCAAGGACGACCGGCTGCTGGTGGTGATCGGCCCGTGTTCGATCCACGATCCCGGCGCCGCGCTCGACTACGCCCGCCGCCTCAAGGAGGCGCGCGGCAAGTACAGCGGCACGCTGGAGATCGTGATGCGGGTGTATTTCGAGAAGCCGCGCACCACCGTCGGCTGGAAGGGCCTGATCAACGACCCCTACCTGGACCAGAGTTTCCGCATCGACGAGGGGCTGCGCATCGCGCGGCAGCTGCTCATCGAGATCAATCGCCTGGGCCTGCCGGCCGGCAGCGAGTTCCTGGACGTGATCTCGCCGCAGTACATCGGCGACCTGATTTCCTGGGGCGCCATCGGCGCGCGCACCACCGAAAGCCAGGTGCACCGCGAGCTGGCTTCGGGCCTGTCGGCGCCGATCGGCTTCAAGAACGGCACCGACGGCAACATCCGCATCGCAACCGACGCGATCCAGGCCGCGGCCCGCGGCCACCACTTCCTCTCGGTGCACAAGAACGGGCAGGTCGCCATCGTGCAGACCAACGGCAACCGGGATTGCCACGTGATCCTGCGCGGCGGCAAGGCGCCGAATTACGACGCGGCCAGCGTCGCCGCCGCCTGCAAGGACCTGGAGGCGGCCAGGCTGCCGCCGACCCTCATGGTCGATTGCAGCCACGCCAACAGCAGCAAGCAGCACGACAAACAGGTGGACGTGGCGCGCGAAGTGGCGGCCCAGGTGGCCAGGGGGTCGCACGGCGTGTTCGGCGTGATGGTGGAAAGCCACCTGAAAGCGGGCGCGCAGAAATTCACCCCCGGCAAGGACGACCCGGCGGCGCTGGAGTACGGCAAGAGCATCACCGACGCGTGCCTGGGCTGGGAGGAGTCCCAGCAGGTCCTGGACCTGTTGTCGGAGGCCGTGAAAACGAGGCGGTCGCTTTGAACTCGTAGTTCCAATGGGTTAATTTACATCACGTAACACTTAGATTACATTTGTTGCTGATTCCCGCCTTTTGCAGTCAAAGGGATTTCCGCAGCATGACGATCGAGCTTCCCGTCTTTCGCCTGGGCCTCGCCGGCTTTTCCGCCGAGCAGCGCGACCGGCTCGGTGCCGCCCTCGCAGGTGCCGCGCCCGGGCCGCTGGCGTGGGAAATCGGCACACTCGCCGAGGCCGACGCCTGGTGGGTCAATGGATCGCGCGTGCAACTGCTGGTGGACGACACATTGCGCGTGCCCCCCGGCTGCCCGACGGAGCGAGCGCTGCAACTGCAGCTGCCGAACATCGACCGGCCGGTCGCCTTCTCGACGCCCGTGGCCTGCGCCGAAATCACGCCGGCCTATACGTTCGACGCCGATTCCGTACCGAGCATGGGCGAGGTGCTGGGGAAATTCGAGGCCTGGCTGTCACCCCTGGCGGGGCAGTTCAGCCTGGCCTCGCACGTCGTGGAAGGGCAGGTCGCGCTCGGCCGCGGCGTCTTCGAAGTCGTCCTTGACGGACAGATGCTCGCCGTGGTCGACATGCACGGCGAAACCGGCTTGCTCCCGGGGACCAGCCCCATGGACTTCGAGGATGCCGAATGGCGCCGCCGCGATCCCTCGGCCGGCATCCCTGCGAACTTCCTTCGCACCAGCCTGTCCCTGCTGATGTGGCAATACTGCACCCGCACACGGCGCGACCTGCTGCCCAGGCATTACCGCACCAGCCCGTTGTACTTCCGCAGGCCCCCTCGCGTGCCGCACCGCGTGATGCGCGACTCCCACCTGTTGATCATGCGCGAACTGGCTCGCGGGCCGGCTACGCTGGAGGGGCTGCGGCAGCGCACATCGCTGCCCGCGCCGCAACTCGCGCGCGACCTGGCGGCCCTGTACTTCGTGGGCAGCATCACGTCCAACCCCAAGCGTGCGGCGCCCGGCTGGGCGCTGCGCAGGCAGGAGGACGGCGAGGGGGATACCGGCGGGCACAGCAGCCTGCCGTCGGGGCTGGATTCGGCCCTGCCGGCTGATGCGGGGCGGGCGACCGTGCCGCCGAGCGATCTCACCGCGCCGGCCCCGATGGGGCCGCGCTAGGGCCGTCCGGCCCATCGGTCTCCCACAAATTGGGGACGACAAGAAGCAACGATAGCCACAACATCAGATTGATCCCGGTTCGGCCCTGATGGCCGAAAGTGCAGTTCAAAAAAGAAGAAGGGAAAGCAAGCCGTGTCACCTGCAGCCAAGGCGGGGCCCGTCGTTACCGGAGAACAGCCAATCCTTTGGCTGGGCATGTCCGGGTTCGCGCCGCAGCAACGCACGCTCCTGGAATCCTCCCTGGTGCGACCCGCCGGTTTGCCTCGCTGGCGCGTCTGCCCGTTCGGCGACGCGGATGCATGGTGGGTCAACGGAGCCAAGGTTCGCGTCCTGCCCGACGGCAACCTCAAGGTCGCGGCGGGCCTGCCGACCGAACGCGCGCTGCATCTGAACCTGAGCGAAGTCGACCGGCCGGTGGCTTTTTCCGTGCCGCTGGAAGGTGACGATTTCGAGCCGCGCTGCACCTTCGACCCGGTTTCCGAACCGAGTATCCATGGCGTGCTCCTGCAGTTCGAAAGCTGGCTGTGGCAGATCCGCGCCGAGTTCGTGCTGGGCGCCCAGATCGTGCAGCGCGGCCAGGCACTGCGCAGGGGCATCTTCCATGTCAGCCGCTCCGGCAGGTTGCTCGCGGTCATGGACTTCCCGCAGGGCAAGGCGGCGATCTTGCCGCGGGTTCATCCGGTCGACCTCTGGGGGGCCCAGTGGGACCGCCGGCCCATCGGCGCCCACGACCTGCCCGAAAGCTTTGTCCGCACGACGCCGGCCCGCCTGGCCTGGGCCTATGTGCGCCGCACCGACCGCGACTTGCTGCCCGAGCGCTATCGCACGAATACGGTCTATTACCGCCATGTGCCGCAAGTGCCGCTGCGGTGGCTGCGCGATTCCCAGCTGATGCTCCTGCGCGAGCTGTCGGCGGAACCTGGCACCGTGGAGGCGCTGCGACAGCGCACCGCACTGGAGCAGGTCGAAGTGGAGCATGACCTGACGTGCCTGTACTTTGCCGGCGCGATCACCACCACACGGTCGAAGGCGGCACCGCCTCGGGCAGGGCGGCACGACAGCCAGCCGGAGACTTCCGGGCCGGAGCTGGATTCGCTCCTGAGCAACGACGATGGCGTGCAGTACCCGCGCGACCTCACGGCGCCCGCGCAGCTCGAACACAAGCCGCAGGAAGAGCCCGACTCCACCTAGGCGCGCGCTGCCGGGCCGGCGCCCAGGGCGCGCAGCAGCCTGGCGTGAATGTCGCCGAACCCGCCGTTGCTCATGCACAGGATGTGGTCGCCGGGCGCCGCCGCCTGCGCGATGTCGCGCACCAGGTCGTCGATCGTCGCGCCCACGCGGGCCCGGGCACCCATGGGCGCCAGCGACCTGCGACGCATCCCATTCGAGGCCGCCGGCGTGGCAGAACGCGAGGTCCGCCTGCTCCAGGCTCCACGGCAACTGCGCCTTCATCGCACCCAGCTTCATCGTGTTGCTGCGCGGCTCGAACACCGCGATGATCCGCTGTGCGCCGACCTTGCGGCGCAGGCCGTCGACGGTCGTGCGGATCGCCGTCGGGTGATGGGCGAAGTCGTCGTAGACCGTGATGCCGTTCACCGTGCCGCGCACTTCCATGCGGCGCTTGACGTTGCGAAATTCGCCCAGTGCGCGCGCCGCGCTTTCCGGCGCGACGCCGACATGGTCGGCCGCGGCGATCGCCGCCAGCGCATTGAGCTGGTTGTGCACGCCGCTCAAGTCCCAGTCGACCCGCGCCACGGTCTTCCCGCGCTCGAGCACGTCGAAGGCGTGGGGCTCGCCCTGCGCCGAAAAATCGCTCACCGCCGCACCGAAAGATCGGACTTCGCTCCAGCATCCCATGTGCAGGACCCGCGCCAGGCTTTCCTCCAGCCCGTTCACGACCACGCGGCCGGCGGCGGGCACGGTGCGCACCAGGTGGTGGAACTGGCGCTCGATCGCCGCCAGGTCATCGAAGATGTCGGCGTGGTCGAACTCCAGGTTGTTCAGGACGGCCGTGCGCGGGCGGTAGTGGATGAACTTGCTTCGCTTGTCGAAGAAGGCGGTGTCGTATTCGTCGGCTTCGATCACGAAGTGACGGCCCTGCCCGAGCCGGGCCGAGATCCCGAAGTTGGTCGGCACCCCGCCGACCAGGAACCCCGGTTGCAGGCCCGCATGCTCCAGCACCCAGGCCAGCATCGAGGTGGTGGTCGTCTTGCCATGGGTGCCGGCGACCGCGAGGACGTGGCGCCCCTGCAGCACCTGCTCGGCCAGCCACTGCGGCCCGCTGGTGTAGCGCAGCCCGCCGTCCAGGATCGCCTCCATCAGCGGGTAGCGCGGCGTGCCGTCCGCCTTGCGTGCGCGCGAGACCACGTTGCCGACGACCCAGACGTCCGGCGCCAGCGCGACCTGGTCGGCGCCGAAGCCCTCGATCAGGTCGATGCCGAGCGCGCGCAGCTGGTCGCTCATGGGCGGATAGACGCCCGCGTCGCAGCCCGTGACCCTGTGGCCGGCTTCGCGCGCCAGCGCTGCGACCCCTCCCATGAACGTGCCGCAGATACCGAGAATGTGGATGTGCATCGCCCTGATTATCGCGGGCGGTCGCGGTCACTTCGGGAAGCGTTCGCGTAACTTCATCTTCCAGAACTTGCCCGTCGACGTGCGCGGAACCGCGTCGATGAATTCGTAGCGTTCGGGCAATTGCCATTTGGCGAAGCTGTGTTTCATGAGGTGCGCGTTGAGGTCGTCCGCGCTCGCCGACTGCCCGGGCCGCAGCACCACGCAGGCCAGCGGCCGCTCGCTCCATTTCTCGTCCGGAATCGCGATCACCGCCGCTTCCGCGACCGCCGGATGCGCCATGATGGCGTTCTCCAGGTCTACCGAGCTGATCCATTCGCCGCCCGACTTGATCAGGTCCTTCGTGCGGTCGGTGATCTTCACGAACCCGAGCGCGTCCACCGCGGCCACGTCGCCGGTCCGCAGCCACCCGTCCGGGGTGAACTTGTCGGCCTCGACCGGCACTTCGTGGTAGCTCCCCGTGATGAAGGGGCCCCGCACCTGGATCTCGCCCACGCTCTTGCCGTCCCAGGGCTGGTCGCCGCCGTCGCCGCGCACCCGCAGGTCGACCAGCGGCACCGGGACGCCGGCCATCGCGGCGCGCCGATAGCGCTCATCGGCACTCGCGGCGCGCAGCTCCGCGCGCGGGTAGGAGATCGTGCACACCGGCGAAGTCTCGGTCATGCCCCAGCCTTGCAGGATCCAGATGCCGTGCCGGTCGAAGGCTCGGATCAACGCCTCGGGCACGGCCGCGCCCCCGACCAGGGACCGCATGCCGCGCGGCAGCTTCCAGCGGCCATGGTGCGGCGAGCTCGCGGCTTGCGCGGCGTCGAAGGTCTGGATCAGGCTCATCCAGATCGTCGGCACGCCCAGCGCGAGTGTGGGCGGCTCCAGCAGCATCAGGTCCAGCAGGTCCTCGGGGTGCAGGTGCGGGCCGGGAAATACCAGCTTCACGCCCATCATCACGGCGCCGTACGGCATGCCCCAGCTGTTCGCATGGAACATCGGCGTGACCGGAAGGACAACGTCGGTGCCGCGCAGCCCCCAGAAGTCCCCGAGGCTCGCCACCAGCGTGTGCAGGATCGTGGAGCGGTGCGAGTACACGACGCCCTTGGGGCGGCCGGTGGTGCCCGACGTGTAGCACATGGCGACGGGGTCGTCTTCGGCGTGGGGCGCGTACTCGAATCCATCCGGGTCGGCGGCGCCCAGAAGCGCTTCGTAGTCGGCGAATTCGTCCGGCACCGGCGCGCCGGAAAAGGGAAAAACGATGACCTTCTCGAACTTGTGCAGGTGCCCGAACTGCCGGTACAGCGGCAGCAGCACGTCATCGATGACCAGGAAGCGGTCCTGCGCATTCCCGGCGATCCAGCCGATCTCGTCGGGCGAGAGGCGCAGGTTCAGGGTGTGCATGACGCCTCCTGCCGCCGGAATGCCGAAGTAGCACTCGAGGTGGGCGTGATGGTTCCAGCACAGCGTGGCCACGCGGTCGCCCTTCTTCAGTCCCAGCCGCTGCAGCGCCGACGCCAGCGCCCGGGTGCGGCGGTAGTACTCGCCGAAGCTGTGCCGGCGCAGTTGCTTGTCCGGCAGCCGCGAGACGATTTCGTTGCCCGCGAACAGCTTGCCGGCGCGCTCCAGGAGGTGATTGAGCGAGAGCGGAACGTCCATCATCGTGCTTTGCATGCGAGTCTCCTTTTCCATGGCCACTGTACGGTGCGGGCCGGTGCGTTCAATGCAGAATGAACCCTATGGAAAGCGCGAAATCGGAGATTGCCGCAACGGCGGCGCGGATGGTGGTGGAGGAAGGGCTGGAATACGGGCCCGCCAAGCGCCGCGCCGTGCGCCAGCTCGGCCTGAACTCGCGCAGCGCCTTGCCGGACAACGACGTGCTCGAAGACGCGGTTCGTGAATACATCGAGTTGTTCTGCGCCGATACCCAGCCCGCCGAACTGGCGGCGCTGCGCAAGCTGGCGCTGGCCTGGATGGAGCGCCTGGCGCAATTTCGCCCGTATCTGGGTGGCGCGGTCTGGCATGGCACGGCGACTCGCCTTTCCGACATCTACATCCAGCTGTTCTGCGACGATCCGAAGTCCGCCGAGCTGGCGCTGATCGACAACAACGTGGACTACCAGGCAAGGACCATCACCGGCTTCAATGGCGAGGCGGTCGAGGCCCTGAGCCTGTCCAGCGTCAGCCCGGAACTGGGGGAGGCCATCGGCGTGCACCTGATGGTCCACGACCACGACGACGTCCGCGGGGCCCTGAAGCGGGACGCCAAGGGCCGCACGCCGCGAGGGGACCTCCAGGCAGTGCGGGCCCTGGTGGAAAATGGGCCGGAATGAATACCGACACGAAGCCGGATGATCCCGGCCTGGAAGCGCAGCCCGGCCGCCGGCGCCTGCTTTACGCCGGGGTGGCCGCCGCTGCCGCATTGGCGGGCGCGGGCGCAGCTTGGTGGAAATGGCGTGTGCAACCATCCTCCGCCGACGCAAGCCTGTTCTGGCCGCTTTCCTTCGAATCGCCCTCCGGGCAGAAATTGGAGATGGCCGCATTCCGGGGCAAGCCGCTGATCGTGAATTTCTGGGCCACCTGGTGTCCGCCTTGCATCGAAGAACTGCCCTTGCTTGACGGCTTCTATCGTCAAAATGCTGAAAAGAGCTGGCAAGTGATCGGATTGGCGATCGACCAGCCCAGCGCTGTGCGCGCCTTCCTGCAGCGGACCCCGGTCAGCTTTCCGGTAGGATTGGCCGGTTTGGGCGGTTCCGAACTCTCCCGGGCGCTCGGAAACCTCGCTGGCGGCCTGCCGTTCACGGTGGTGGTGGGGGCTTCCGGTGAGGTGCTGCAGCGTAGAATGGGCCGGCTCACGCAGTCCGAACTGGCGCTGTGGAGCCGGCTCGGCTGATCCGGTTGCGACCGGTGCAGGCGCGAAGCGAGCTTGGGTTTTGTCAAGCTTTCTGTCGGAATTAGCTAAAAATAAGCGAAGAAAAAGAAAGTAAGCGAATTTTGCTGTAAATTCGCCTTCCTTTCGTTCGCAACGTTGGAGAACAAATGGACTTGCGCAAACTGAAGACGTTGATCGACCTGGTGTCCGAGTCAAACGTCTCCGAGCTGGAGATCACCGAGGCGGAAGGCAAGGTTCGCATCGTCAAGGGCGGCGGCGCGATGGTGCAGCATGTTCCGGCCCTCGCGCCCGCCCACGCGGCTCCCGCCGTTGCCGCCGGCGCGACCCCCGCCCCGGCGCCCGTGGCGCTACCCGAAGTGCCGGCCGGCCACGTGGTCAAGTCGCCGATGGTCGGCACTTTCTACCGCTCCTCCAGCCCGGGCGCGAAGCCCTTCGTCGAGGTCGGCAGCCAGGTCAAGGAAGGCGAGACGGTCTGCATCATCGAGGCCATGAAGATCCTCAACGAGATCGAGACCGACAAGGCGGGCACCATCGTCAAGATCCTGTGCGAGAACGGCCAGGCCGTCGAATACGGGCAGCCGCTGTTCGTGATCGAGTAAGCACGCACTCATGTTCAAGAAGATTCTCGTTGCGAACCGGGGAGAGATCGCCCTGCGGATCCAGCGCGCCTGCCGCGAAATGGGCGTCAAGGCCGTGATGGTCTATTCGGAAGCGGACCGTGAGGCCAAGTACGTCAAGCTGGCCGAAGAGGCGGTTTGCATCGGCCCGGCGCCGTCGGGCCAGAGCTACCTCAACATGCCGGCCATCATCTCGGCGGCGGAAGTCACCGACGCCGAGGCGATCCACCCCGGCTACGGCTTCCTGTCGGAGAACGCCGATTTCGCCGAGCGGGTGGAAAAGAGCGGCTTCCAGTTCATCGGCCCGACGCCGGAATCGATCCGGATCATGGGCGACAAGGTGTCGGCCAAGCAGGCCATGATCAAGGCGGGCGTGCCCTGCGTTCCCGGCTCCGAAGGCGAACTGCCCGACGACCCGGTGGTGATCCGCCGCACGGCCAAGGCCGTCGGCTACCCCGTGATCATCAAGGCGGCCGGCGGCGGCGGCGGCCGTGGCATGCGGGTGGTGCACACCGAGGCGGCGCTGATCAACGCCGTGCAGATGACCAAGGCCGAGGCCGGCGCGGCTTTCGGCAATCCCGCGGTCTACATGGAAAAATTCCTGCAGAACCCGCGCCACATCGAAATCCAGATCCTGGCCGACAAGCACAAGAACGCCGTGTACCTGGGCGAGCGCGACTGCTCCATGCAGCGCCGGCACCAGAAGATCATCGAGGAGGCGCCGGCGCCCGGCATCGCGCGCAAGCTGATCGAGAAGATCGGCGAGCGCTGCGTGGCGGCCTGCAAGAAGATCGGCTACCGCGGCGCCGGCACCTTCGAATTCCTGTACGAGAACGGCGAGTTCTATTTCATCGAGATGAACACGCGCGTGCAGGTCGAGCACCCGGTCACCGAGCTGATCAGCGGCGTGGACATCGTGAGGACGCAGATCATGGTGGCGGCCGGGGAGAAGCTGCCCTTCACCCAGCGCGACATCGTGCTGCGCGGCCACGCCATCGAATGCCGCGTGAACGCCGAAGACCCCTACAAGTTCGTGCCGTCGCCGGGCCGCATCACGATGTGGCACGCACCGGGCGGCCCCGGCGTGCGGGTGGACTCGCACGTCTACACGAACTATTTCGTGCCGCCCAACTACGACTCGATGATCGGCAAGATCATCGTGCACGGCGACACGCGCGAACAGGCCCTGGCGCGCATGCGCACGGCCCTGCTGGAGACCGTGGTCGAAGGCATCAACACCAACATCGCCCTGCACCGCGAATTGATGGTGGACGCCAAGTTCATGGACGGCGGCACCAACATCCACTACCTGGAAGAGTGGCTGTCGCATCACAAGCGCTGATGTTCGAGCGTCGGCCTCCTGTGTCCCGAGGACAGGGTCGAAACGCTCTGCGAGGCGCTGGACGCGCTCGACGCACTGAGCGTGTCGGTGGAGGACGCCGACGCCCAGACCGATGCCGAGCAGGCCCTGTTCGGCGAGCCGGGCATGCCGCCGCCCAAGGAAGGCTGGCAGCGGTCGCGGGTGGTGGCGCTGTTCGCTACCGAGGCCGCGGCGCAGGACGCATCGCGGCTGCTGGAAGTGCAGGACTTCTTCGCCGGGCTGCAGGCTGCTGCCCATTGCCGCGGTTCCGGACCAGGACTGGGTGCGCCTCACGCAATCGCAGTTCGCCCCTGTCCAGGTCACGCCGGAATTCTGGATCGTGCCGACCTGGCACGAGCCGCCGGCCCAGGCGCGCCAGGTCATCCGGCTCGACCCGGGCCTGGCCTTCGGCACCGGGACACATCCCACCACGCGCATGTGCCTGCGCTGGATCGCACGCCATCCCGTGCGCGGGCAGCGGGTGCTCGACTACGGTTGCGGCTCGGGCATCCTGGCGATCGGCGCGGCCCGTTTCGGCGCGGCGCACATCGATGCCGTGGACATCGACCCTGCCGCGGTCCGCTCCACGCGGGACAACGCGCAGGCCAATGGCGTGCAGCTCAACGCCGGGCTGCCCGACCAGGCGCAGGGGCAGTACGGCATCGTGCTGGCCAACATCCTGGCCACGCCGCTCAAGGTCCTGGCGCCGCTGCTGTGCAGCCATGTGGCGCCAGGCGGCTCGCTGGTGCTGGCCGGCATCCTGGAGCGGCAGGCCGACGAACTGAAGGCTGCCTATGCGCCGCACGCGCAGCTGGAAGTGAGCGACGCCGAGGATGGCTGGGTGCTGATGACCGCGCAGTGTTAGGCCTGGCTCGGCGGGAGGCGGTGGATACAATCCGTTGCTCATGAGCCTGATCACGCGCTGCCCCGCCTGCGGGACGATGTTCAAAGTCGTGCCCGACCAACTCAGGATCTCGGAAGGCTGGGTGCGCTGCGGCCATTGCTCGGAAGTCTTCGATGCCTCGGCTAATTTGCAGCAGGACGCGGTGCCGGCGGGCGATCCGGGCGCGGCTGCCGCCCCGGAGCGGGCCGATGCCCAATACGAAGACGCAGCCGAAGACGCGTACGACGACGAATCCAGGCACGAAGCCGCGGAACAGCCGGCGCAGCTTCCCGAGCCGAGCGACGAGGAATTCGCGTCGTCCCTGAACACGGAACTGGACGAAGCCCTGCCTTCGGAGGCGCCCGACTCGGAGCAACTCGCAGCCGAAGCGCACGACCTGCGCGAAACCCCTCTCGACCGGCCTTTCGAACTGCACCGTCAGGACGTAGGCGAGATCGCCGAACCGCCCCCGGCCCGGTTCATCGCACTTCCGCAGCCCGAGCCCGAATTGCACGACCTCTCTTTCGTCCGCCAGGCGCGCCGCCAGGCTTTCTGGCGCAGCCCGGGCATGCGGGGCGTGCTGGCGCTGGTCCTGCTGGCACTGGCGTTCCTGCTGGCTGCTGCAGTTCGCCGTACACGAGCGGGACCGGCTCGCGGCGACCGAGCCGGCCCTGCGTCCCTGGCTGGCCAGGCTGTGCGAACCCCTGGGTTGCCGCCTGGCGCCGGCGCGGCAGATCGAAGCCATCGCGATCGACAGTTCGTCCTTCAGCAAGCTGCGCGGCGACGCCTACCGGCTCAGCTTCACGTTGAAGAACCAGGCCGCCATGCCGGTCGCCATCGCCGGCCCTGGAACTCACCCTCACCGACGGCCAGGACCAGCCCCTCGTGCGACGCGTCCTGCTGCCGACCGACCTGGGGCCGAACCCGGGCGTGATCGGCGCCTCCGCCGAATGGCCGGGCTCCCTGGCGCTGGCCGTCGCGGCCAACGGCTCGAGCGCGCGCATCGCAGGCTATCGCCTGCTGGCTTTCTATCCCTGACCTTCACGAGAGAAACACCCATCCATGGCAGCGTTGATCTGTGGCTCCCTGGCCTTCGACACCATCATGACCTTCGAGGGGCGCTTCGCCGAGCAGATCCTGCCCGACCAGCTGCACATCCTGAACGTCTCGTTCCTGGTGCCCGGCGCTGCGGCGGGACTTCGGCGGCTGCGCCGGCAACATCGCCTACAGCCTGAAGCTGCTGGGCGGCGAGCCGCTGCCGATGGCGACGGTGGGCAGCGACGGCGCCGACTACCTGGCGCGGCTGCAAGGCGCTGGGCATCAGCCACGCGCTACGTGCGGGAAGTGGGCGACACCTACACCGCGCAGGCGATGATCATGACCGACCGGGACAACAACCAGATCACGGCGTTCCACCCCGGGGCGATGATGCAGGCCCACGTCACCGCGCATCGAGCCGCACGCCGACATCAAGCTGGGCATCATTTCGCCCGACGGCCGCGACGCGATGCTCGAGCATGCGCAGCAGTTCGAGGCCGCGGGCATTCCTTTCGTCTTCGACCCGGGCCAGGGCCTGCCGATGTTCGACGGGCAGGAACTGGCGCGCGTTCATCGAGCAGGCGACCTGGGTCACCGTGAACGACTACGAAGGCAAGATGCTGAGCGAGCGCACCGGCTGGAGCAGCGCGGAGATTTCGCGCCATGTGCAGGGCCTGGTCGTCACGCTGGGCGGCGAGGGCTGCGAAGTGTGGATCGGCGGGGAAAAGACCGTGGTGCCGCCCCGTGAAGGCCGCGCGAGATCGTCGACCCGACCGGCTGTGGCGACGCCTGGCGCGGCGCGCTGCTCCACGGCCTGGAGCAGGGCTGGCCGCTGGCGCGCTGCGCCGAGCTGGGCAACCGCGTCGGCGCGATCAAGATCGCCAGCCGCGGGCCGCAGAACTACACGCTGGACGAACTGCGCTAACCGCGCGCAAGCGTCACGCCGCCGTCGACCACGATGGTCTGGCCGACCACGTAGTCGCCGGCGCGCGACGCCAGGTAGATGGCCACCCCGGCCATGTCCTCGTCGGTGCCGATGCGGCCTGCCGGAATGCGCCGGGCCACTTCGTCGCGATGGTCGCGCGCATCGCGGTTCATGTCCGAGGCAAAGGCGCCCGGCGCGATGCCGCTGACCACGATGTTGTCGTTCACCAGGCGCAGCGACATCCGCTTGGTCAGGTGGATCAGGCCCGCCTTGCTGGCGGCGTACGAATAGGTTTCCTGCGGGTTGACGGAGACCCCGTCGATCGAGGCGATGTTGATCACCTTGGCCGGCCGCGCCTTTGCGCCCAGGCGCAGCTGCTCGTGCAGTGCCTGGGTGAGGAAGAACGGGGACTTGAGGTTCAGGTCCATCACCTTGTCCCAGCCTTTTTCCGGGAAGGTGTCGAAGCTTTCGCCCCAGGCCGCGCCTGCGTTGTTGACCAGGATGTCCAGCGAACCCTCCCTTGACGCATAGGCCGCGGCCAGCGCCCTGGCGCCATCGACCGTGGACACGTCGGCGGGCAGGGAGAAGCACGGGCCCAGCGCCGACAGCTCCTTCACCGTGTCCTCGCAGGCACCGGCCTTGCGCGACGAGATGTAGACGCGCGCGCCCTGGGTCAGGAAGCCCCTGGCGATCATGCGGCCGATGCCGCGCGAGCCGCCGGTGACGAGGGCGGTGCGGCCCTGGAGGGAAAACAGGTCTTTCATGGCGATTCCTTGTTCGAATCGCGAAGGTTAGCGCCCGGCGGGCGCCTGGCAATCACCTGGATGACAGGCCGGCGGGCCCGGCGGCCTCAGGCGCGCAGCCGGCGGCGGTCCATCCAGGCGCGCACCTCGCCGACCACACCCTTGCGGAAGGCCAGCACGCAGACCACGAAGATGGCGCCGATGATGACGGTGACCCAGCTGCCGACCTTGTCGGCCAGCATGTCCTGCAAGGCGATCACGATGCCGGCGCCGAACACCGGGCCGAAGAACGTCCCGACCCCGCCCAGGAGGCTCATCAGGATCACTTCGCCCGACATCGTCCAGTGCACGTCCGACAGCGTCGCGAAACCCATCACCAGCGTCTTGAGCGAGCCGGCCAGGCCGGAGAGCGCCGCCGAGAGCACGAAAGCCACCAGCTTGTAGCGGTCGACCTCGTAGCCCAGCGACATCGCGCGCGGCTCGTTCTCGCGGATCATCTTGAGCACCTGGCCGAACGGCGAGGTGACGATGCGCGTGATGCCCAGGAAGCAGCCGATGAAGATCGCCACGACCACGTAGTACATGACGGTGTCGGAGGACAGGTCGAGCACGCCGAAGAGGGCGCCTCGCGGCACACCCTGCAGGCCGTCCTCGCCGCCGGTGAAAGGCGCCTGCAGGCAGATGAAGTACACCATCTGCGCCAGGGCCAGCGTGATCATCGCGAAATAGATGCCCTGGCGGCGAATGGCCACCAGGCCGACCACCATGCCCAGGAACGCGGCCACGATGACGCCCGCGACGATCGCCAGCTCGGGCGACCAGCCCTGGGACTTGATGAAATGGCCCGTCACGTACGCCGAGAAGCCGAAGAACGCGGCGTGGCCGAACGACAGCAGGCCGGTGAATCCCAGCAGCAGGTTGAATGCGCACGCGAACAGGGCGAAGCACAGGAGCTTCATCACGAACACGGGATACAGCCCGAGCAGCGGCGCGACGAGCGCCAGCGCGAGCAGCGCGAAGTAGGTGATGCGAATGAGCTTGGCGTCTTGCATGGTCAGGCCTCTTTTCCGAACAGGCCGGCCGGACGCAGGATGAGCACGATCACCATGACGACGAAGACCACCACGCTGGATGCTTCGGGATAGAACACCCGGGTCATGCCTTCGACGACGCCGAGCCCGAGCCCGGTGACGACCGAGCCCAGGATCGAGCCCATGCCGCCGATCACCACCACGGCGAAGACGACGATGATGAGGTTCGACCCCATCAGCGGATTGACCTGGATGATGGGCGCGGCCAGCACGCCGGCCAGCGCGGCCAGGGCGGCGCCGGCGCCATAGGTGAGCATCACCATCATCGGCACGTTGACGCCGAAGGCCTGGACCAGCTTGGCATTCTCGGTGCCGGCCCGCAGGTAGGCGCCCAGCCGGGTGCGCTCGATCAGGAACCAGGTGCCCAGGCAGACCACCAGCGAAGCCAGGACGACGAAGGCGCGGTAGTTCGGCAGGACCATGAAGCCCAGGTTGGTGGCGCCCGACAGCAGGTCCGGGACCGGGTAGTTCTGGCCCGAGACGCCGTACTGGTCACGGAAGATGCCTTCGAAGATCAGCGACAGGCCGAAGGTCAGCAGCAGCCCGTACAGCGGGTCCAGCCCGTACAGGTGCTTGAGCATCGTGCGCTCGATGATGACGCCCAGCACACCCACGACGAGCGGCGCCAGAACGAGGGCGAGCCAGAAGTTGATGCCGAACTTGTCGAGCATGATCCAGGCGGCGAACGCGCCCAGCATGTACAGCGCGCCATGCGCGAAGTTGACGATGTCGAGCAGGCCGAAGATCACGGCCAGGCCCAGGCTGAGCATGGCGTAGAAAGCGCCATTGACCAGGCCCAGCATGAGCTGGCCCAGGAACGCCTGAAGGGGAATGCCGAAAATTTCCATGGGATCGCTTCGCGGAGGAGAAAAGCCGGCCCCGGGGGGCCGGCTACTTCTGGTTTCTTACTTCTTGAGCAGCGAGCACTTGGACTCTGCGACCGTCGTGAAGGCCTGGTCGCCCGGGACCTTCTGCCACCAGCTTGTAGTAGTCCCACGGCGTGGTCGATTCCTTCTGGCTCTTGACCTGGAACAGGTACATGTCGTGGATCATGCGGCCGTCGGCGCGGATCTTGCCCTTGCTGTAGAAGTCGTTCGCGCCGGCTCTTCTTGATCTGGGCCATCACCTTGTCGGCGTCGGTCGTGCCCACGGCCTTGACGGCGTTCAGGTACGTCAGGGTCGCCGAGTAGTCGGCAGCCTGCAGGCTCGAGGGCATGCGCTTGTACTTGTCGAAGAAGCGCTTGGCGAACTTGCGCGAGGCGTCGTCCTGGTTCCAGTACCAGCTGTCGGCCAGCTGCAGGCCTTCGGTGTTGTTCAGGCCCAGGCTGTGGACGTCGTTGATGAACACCAGCAGGCCGGCGATCTTCATCGTCTTGTTGATGCCGAACTCCTTGGCGGCCTTCATCGCGTTGGTGAAGTCGCCGCCGGCGTTGGCCAGGCCCAGGATCTGCGCCTTGCTGGACTGCGCCTGCAGCAGGAAGGAGGAGAAGTCCGAAGCGTTCAGCGGGTGGCGCACGGCGCCCACCACGGTGCCGCCGTTGGCCTTGACCACGTTCGAGGCGTCGCCTTCCAGCGAATAGCCGAACGCGTAGTCGGCCGTGAGGAAGTACCAGTTCTTGTTGCCGGCCTTGACCAGCGCGTTGCCCGCGACCTTGGCCAGGGCCACCGTGTCGTAAGCGTAGTGCACCGTGTAGGGCGTGCAGTCCTCGTTGGTCAGGCGGGCCGAGCCGGCGCCGATGACCAGGAAGGGGCGCTTCTTTTCCAGCGCGACCTTCGACATCGCCAGGGCGGTGCCGGAACTGGTGCCGCCGACCAGCATGGCCAGGTTTTCCTTGTCCATCCATTCGCGCGCCTTGGAGCTGGCGACGTCGGCCTTGTTCTGGTGGTCGGCCGTGAGCACCTCGATGTCGCGGCCCAGCACCTTGCCGCCGAAGTCCTGCGCGGCCCACTTGATCATCTCGCCGCCGGCCGGCCCGTCGATGTCGGCGTAGAGGCTGGACATGTCGGTGATGAAGCCGATCTTGACCGGGCCGGAGTTGCTTTGGGCGAAGGCGCCGACCGTGCCCAGGCCGACGGCCAGGGCTGCAACGAGAGTCTTGAGTTTCATGAAAGTCTCCTGGAAAAAGCGGGTTGGGTGAACGGGGAGGGCGGCTAGACGCCCAGGAATTCCTGCAGCATGGACATGTTGCCGGCGAGTTCGCTCTGCTCGAACTGCTTGACGATGCGTCCGTGCTCCATCACGTAGAAGCGGTCTGCCAGCGGCGCGGCGAACCGGAAGTTCTGCTCCACCAGCACGATGGTGTAGCCCTTGGACTTGAGGGTGCGGATCATCTCGGCGAGCTTTTGCACGATGACCGGCGCCAGGCCTTCGGAGATCTCGTCGAGCAGCAGCAGGCGAGCGCCGGTGCGCAGGATCCGCGCCACGGCCAGCATCTGCTGTTCGCCGCCCGACAGGCGCGTGCCGGGGCTGCTGGCGCGCTCCTTGAGGTTGGGGAACATCTCGTAGATCTCCGTCGACGCTCATGCCGCCCGGGGCAGATCACCGGCGGCAGCATCAGGTTTTCTTCGGCCGAGAGGCTGGCGAAGATGCCGCGCTCTTCCGGGCAATAGCCCACGCCGAGCCTGGCGACCTTGTGGGGCGGCAGCTTGATCGCTTCCTCGCCGTGGATGCGGATCGATCCCTTGCGCGCCCCGGTCAGCCCGACGATGGCGCGCATGGTCGTGGTGCGGCCCGCGCCGTTGCGCCCCAGCAGGCAGACGACTTCGCCCTCGTTCACCGTGAGGTCCACGCCGTGCAGGATGTGCGACTCGCCGTACCAGGCGTTCAGGCCCTCGATGCGAAGGAGTTCCTTGGTCATCTCAATGGGCTCCCTGCAGGGCCGAGTCGGTCGTGCCCATGTAGGCTTCGATCACCAGCGGGTTGGCGGACACTTCGGCGTAGGCGCCGTCGGCGATGATCGCGCCGCGCTGCAGCACGGTGATGCGGTCGGCGATCGAGGACACGACGTTCATGTTGTGTTCCACCATCAGGATGGTGCGGCCGGCCGACACCTTCTTGATCAGTTCGGTCACGCGGTGCACGTCTTCGTGCCCCATGCCCTGCGTGGGCTCGTCCAGCAGCATCAGGTCGGGCTCCAGCGCCATGGTGGTGGCCAGTTCCAGCGCGCGCTTGCGACCGTACGGCAGGTTGACCGTCAGCTCCTCGGTGAAGTCCTGCAGGTCGACCGATGCCAGCAACTGCTCGGCGCGCTCATGCAGGTGGAACAGCGACTGCTCCGGCTTCCAGAAATGGAATGAGGTGCCGAGGTTGCGCTGCAGTGCGGCGCGCACGTTCTCCAGCACGGTCATGTGCGGGAACACCGCGGAAATCTGGAACGAGCGCACGATGCCGCGCCGCGCAGTCTGCGCGGGCTTCTCGTGCGTGATGTCCTCGCCCTGGTAGACGATCGTGCCCCGGGTGGGCGCCAGGAACTTGGTCAGCAGGTTGAAGAAGGTCGTCTTGCCGGCGCCGTTGGGCCCGATCAGCGCGTGGATGTGGCCCCGGCGAACCTTCAGGTCGACGTTGTTGACCGCGACGAAACCCTTGAACTCCTTGGTCAAGCCTTTCGTCTCGAGAATGAACTCTGCTGCCAATCCGCCTCCTGCGATCGAACGAGTTGCAGCAGCCGGCGGCCGCGCAACGGGATGGCGAATGCTATGGACGCATGCTGCACTGCGGTAGCGGGTATTACCTTAGGTAGTTTTGCGTGATGGCGATCTGGCAGTGATGTAGCGCCAGCCGAACGCGCAGGCTGTCAGAAGGCTGACTGTCCGGCCGGCGCGGGAGACAGCCGCCGGGGCATCCATCACATGTTGCGGCGGTACTGCCCGCCCACCTCGAACAGGGCATTGGTGATCTGGCCGAGCGAGCACACGCGCACGGCGTCCATCAGCACCTCGAAGACGTTGCGGTTGTCGATGACGGCCTGCTGCAGGCGCTTGAGCATGGCCGGCGCCTGTTTCGGCGTTGGCGGCGTGGAAGTCCTGCAGCCGCTTGAGCTGGCTCTGCTTCTCCTCTTCGGTGGAGCGCGCCAGCTCCAGCTTGTCCTGGACCTGCGTCGCCATGCGGATTGCGGAAGGTGTTGACGCCGACGATGGGCAGCTCGCCGGTGTGCTTGAGCATCTCGTAGTGCATGCTCTCGTCCTGGATGCGGCCGCGCTGGTAGCCGGTCTCCATCGCGCCGAGCACGCCGCCGCGCTCGGCGATGCGCTCGAACTCGGCCAGCACGGCTTCTTCGACCAGCTCGGTCAGCTCCTCGATGATGAAGGCGCCCTGGTTGGGGTTCTCGTTCTTCGCCAGGCCCCACTCGCGGTTGATGATCAGCTGGATCGCCATCGCGCGGCGCACGCTGTCTTCGGTCGGCGTGGTGATGGCCTCGTCGAAGGCGTTGGTGTGCAGCGAGTTGCAGTTGTCGTAGATCGCGATCAGCGCCTGCAGCGTGGTGCGGATGTCGTTGAACTGGATCTCCTGCGCGTGCAGGCTGCGCCCGGAGGTCTGGATGTGGTACTTGAGCTTCTGGCTGCGCTCGTTGGCGCCGTACTTTTCCTTCATCGCCACGGCCCAGATGCGGCGCGCCACGCGGCCCATCACCGTGTACTCCGGGTCCATGCCGTTGCAGAAGAAGAACGACAGGTTGGGCGCGAAGTCGTCGATGTGCATGCCGCGCGCCAGGTAGGCCTCGACAAAGGTGAAGCCGTTGGACAGCGTGAAGGCCAGCTGCGAGATCGGGTTGGCGCCGGCTTCGGCGATGTGATAGCCGGAGATCGACACCGAGTAGAAGTTGCGCACGTTGTGGTGCACGAAGTACTCGGCGATGTCGCCCATCACCTTCAGGCTGAACTCGGTGGAGAAGATGCAGGTGTTCTGGCCCTGGTCTTCCTTCAGGATGTCGGCCTGCACCGTGCCGCGCACGTTGGCCAGCACCCATTCGCGGATCTTGGCGGCCTCGGTGTCGGTGGGCTCGCGGCCGTTGTCGGCCTTGAACTTTTCGAGGTTCTGGTCGATGGCCGTGTTCATGAACATCGCCAGGATCGTCGGCGCCGGGCCGTTGATGGTCATCGACACCGAGGTGGTGCGGCGTAGCACAGGTCGAAGCCGGAGTACAGCACCTTCATGTCGTCCAGCGTGGCGATCGACACGCCGGAGTTGCCGACCTTGCCGTAGATGTCGGGGCGCAGGTCCGGGTCGTTGCCGTACAGCGTGACCGAGTCGAAGGCGGTGGACAGGCGCTTGGCCGGCATGCCCTGGCGACAGCAGCTTGAAGCGGCGGTTGGTGCGGAAGGCGTCGCCTTCGCCGGCGAACATGCGGGTCGGGTCTTCGTTTTCGCGCTTGAAGGCAAAGGTGCCGGCGGTGTAGGGGTAGCTGCCGGGCACGTTGTCCAGCATCAGCCACTTGAGGATTTCGCCGTGGTCCTCGTATTGCGGCAGGCCGACCTTGCGGATGGTGGTGCCGGACAGGGACTTGGTGGTGAGCGCGGTGCGGATTTCCTTGTCGCGGATCTTCACCACGTACTCGTCGCCGGCGTAGGCCTTCTGCATCTCGGGCCATTGGGCCAGCAGCTTGCGCGCGGCCGGGTCCTGCGTCTGCTCGCGCTGCAGCGCCAGGTCGATCGGCGGCCTCGGCCGCCCGCGCCTTGTCGGGCTTGCCCACGCGCAGCATGCGCGGCGGCGGCGCGCAGCTGCTGGATTTCGCGCGCCAGCTGCGCCTGCTCGCGGGCCCGCTTCTTGTAGCCGCGCACGGTGTCGCTGATCTCGGCCAGGTAGCGGGTGCGCGCCGCCGGCACGCACCGGCGTCTGGTTGGTGCTGTGGCGCACGTTCGACCAGCGGCAGGCTGCCGTCGCTCGAGCTTCAGGCCCAGCTCGGCCAGGCGGGGCTTCAGCGCCTGGTACAGCGCGGTCACGCCGTCGTCGTTGAAGCGCGCGGCCATGGTGCCGAACACCGGCATCTGCTCGGGCGGCGTGCTCCAGGCTTCCTTGTTGCGCTGCACCTGCTTGGCCACGTCGCGCAGGGCGTCCTGCGCGCCCTTGCGGTCGAACTTGTTGATGGCGACGAACTCGGCGAAGTCGAGCATGTCGATCTTTTCGAGCTGGCTGGCGGCGCCGAATTCGGGCGTCATCACGTACATCGGGCACGTCGACATGCGGCACGATGGCGGCGTCGCCCTGGCCGATGCCCGAGGTTTCGACGATGATCAGGTCGAAGCCGGCGGCCTTGCAGGCCGCGACGACGTCGGGCAGGGCCGCGCTGATCTCGCTGCCGAAGTCGCGCGTGGCCAGGGAGCGCATGAAGACGCGCGGCCCCTGGCTGCCAGGGGCCGATGGCGTTCATGCGGATGCGGTCGCCCAGCAGCGCGCCGCCGCTCTTGCGGCGCGACGGGTCGATGGAGATGACGGCGATGCGCAGGCGTCGTCCTGGTCCAGCCGCAGGCGGCGGATCAGCTCGTCGGTCAGGGAGGACTTGCCCGCGCCGCCGGTGCCGGTGATGCCCAGCACCGGCACCTGTTCGCGGCCTGCGGCCGACTGCCTGCACCGCCTGCCATCAGCCCGGCATCGGCCTTGTCGTTCTCCAGCGCCGTGATGAGTTGCGCCAGCGCGCGCCAGTTCATCTCGCCGTGCCCCTGGATCGCCTCCAGCGTCCTTGGGCGCGTACGCCGGTGAGGTCCTTGTCGCAGCGCATCACCATCTCGCCGATCATGCCGGCCAGGCCCATGCGCTGGCCGTCTTCCGGGCTGTAGATGCGGCTGACGCCGTAGGCCTGCAGTTCGCGGATTTCGGGCGGGACGATCACGCCGCCGCCGCCGCCGAAGACCTGGATGTGCGCGCCGCCGCGGGCCTTGAGCAGGTCCACCATGTACTTGAAGTACTCGACGTGGCCGCCCTGGTAGGAGCTGATGGCGATGCCCTGCACGTCTTCCTGCAGCGCGGCGGTCACCACTTCGTCGACGCTGCGGTTGTGCCCGAGGTGGATCACCTCGGCGCCCATGCCCTGCAGGATGCGGCGCATGATGTTGATGGCCGCGTCGTGCCCGTCGAACAGGCTGGCGGCGGTGACGAAGCGCACCTTGTGGGTGGGGCGGTAGTTGGCGAGCGCCTTGAATTCGGCGGACAGGTCGGTCATGGGGTTCTCCGGCCCGAAGCGGGGGCTTCGGGCGCAGTATGCTGGACCCCTTACCTTACTTGACGTTTACGTAAACGTCAACCGCTCTCCGGCTACTGTCCTTCGGCTACTTGTAGAGCAGCTCCGGCAGCCACAGCCCGATCTGCGGGAAGATGTAGAGCAGGGCCAGCGCGATCACCTGGATGCCCATGAACGGCATCATCCCGGCGAAGATCTGGTTCAGCGTCACGTGCGGCGGCGACACCCCCTTCAGGTAGAACGCCGCCATCGCCACCGGCGGCGACAGGAACGCGGTCTGCAGGTTCAGCGCCACCAGCAGGCCGAAGAACAGCGGGTCGACGTCGAACTTGGGCAGCAGCGGGATGAAGATCGGCATGAAGATGACGATGATCTCGGTCCACTCCAGCGGCCAGCCCAGGATGAAGATGATGAACTGGGTCAGCAGCATGAACTGCAGCGTGTTGAGGCCGAGCGACAGGACCCAGCGCTCGATGATCTCCTGGCCGCCGAGCAGGGCGAACGAGGCCGAGAAGATCGACGAGCCGACGAACAGCCAGCACACCATGGCGCTGGTCTTGGCCGTCAGGAACGACGGACTCCTTGATGATGCCGCCGAGGTCCGCAGCGTCGCGCCGACCGCATTGCCGCTCTTGGCCTGCCTTCGCGGCGACGTAGCGGTAGACGCCGGCCAGCAGCAGGCCGCCGAACGCGCCCACGGCGGCCGCCTCGGTCGGCGTCGCCAGGCCGAACACGATCGAGCCGAGCACGGCGATGATCATGCACCGCCAGCGGGAAGAACGACGCCAGCAGCATCTTGAAGATCTCCAGCCGCTGCCAGCTCATCAGCCAGCTGACGAAGCACCAGGCCGGCCACGCCGAGCGCCGAACACGATCCAGTACCAGGTCGGCGCCGGGACGCGCTCGGCGGCGGGAGCGTCCGCAGCGGTGCTGGCTGCCGCCGGGCGGCTGTCACGGCCGCGCGCTGCCGGCGCAGCCGGCGCAGCCGACGCGGCGCTGGGCTGCCTGGCCGGCGGCTCCTGGAGCGGCGCCTTCCTTCGGCGGCTCCTGCAGCCCGCCCTCCTCCGCCGGCGGCTCCTGCAGCCCGCCGGCTTCCGCGGCGCCTCGTCCTCGTCGCTGGTGATCGCGCCGCCCGATTGCACCAGCCCGGTCGTGTCGACCACGGCCGTCGGCGCTGTCGCCGCGCCGTACATGACCGCCAGCAGCAGCGACGATGGAGATCGCCGGCAGCAGCGAAACGAACAGCTGGGTGGCCACCTGGCGCTTGGGCAGCGCAGGATCGCCGCAGGGCGCCGAACAGGCCCGGCGAGCGCATTGCGGCTGCGCGGCTCAGACGCCTGCGGACAGCGGCGGCAGCGGCACCCGCCGCTCGTTCGGCCGACAGGGGCGGCGCCAGGTGCGGCTTCCACTTGGCGACGACGATGACGTAGCCGACGTACAGGGCGGCCAGCATGATGCCAGGGAAGAACGCGCCCGCATAGAGCTTGACGACGGAGACACCGGCGGTGGCGCCGTAGACGATCAGCAGCACCGATGGCGGGATCAGGATGCCCAGGCAGCCGCCGGCGGTGATGGCGCCGGCCGCCAGCTTGATGTTGTAGCCGGCGCGCAGCATGGCCGGCAACGCCAGCAGGCCCATCAGCGTGACCACCGCGCCGACGATGCCGGTGGCCGTGGCGAAGATGGCGCAGGTGACGATGGTCGCCACCGCCAGCGCGCCCGGCACGCGCGCCAGGGACAGGTGCAGGCTCTTGAACAGCTTCTCGATCAGGTTGGCGCGCTCGACCAGGTAGCCCATGAAGACGAACAGCGGAATGGCGATCAGCACGTCGTTGGACATCACCGAGTAGGCACGCTGCACCATCAGGTCGAGGATCTGCTGCGTGGCCAGTTCCGGGTTCACGCTTCGGTAGGCGAGCCAGCCGAAGAACACGCCCATGCCCATCAGGGTGAACGCGGTCGGAAAGCCCAGCATGATCGCGACGACGATCAGCGCCAGCATCAGCAGGCCGAGGTGCGCCGAGGTCGTCCCGGTCCAGGTGGCCGTCGATGAAACTGGCCCACGGCGTATAGAACACGACCGTGCTGAGGATGATGGCCATCAGGCCGAAGCCGAACCAGAGTTCCTTGCGGATCTTCATTTCGTGCCCCCCTGCGGCGCCACGAACTTGTCGAGCTTCGCGATGTCTTCGTCCTTCACGTGCACCATCTCCTTGAGTTTGTCGACGTCGACTTCCTCGCACGTCTTCCGCGCGCGACGGCCACTCGCCCTGCTTGATGCAGATCACGCAGCGGATGATCTCGACGATGCCCTGCGCCAGCAGGAAGGCGCCCGCCAGCGGCAGCATCGTCTTGAACGGGATAGATCGGCGGGCCCTCGGCCGTGATGTTGGAGTGCTCGCGGATCGCCCAGGATTCGGCCGCGTAGAAGTAGCCGGCATAGGTGAGCGCGAACACGCCGGGAATGAAGAACAGGATGAACAGGATCAGGTCGATCGTCGCCTGCGTGCGGGGCTCGAAGAAGCCGTACAGCACGTCGCCGCGCACATGGCCGGCCTTGGCCAGCGTGTAGGCGCCCGCCATCATGAACAGGGTGCCGTACATGATGATCATCACGTCGAAGGCCCAGGAGTGCGGATGGTCCAGCGACATAGCGCGAGAACACTTCCCACGAAATCAAAAGGGTGAGGGCCACGATCAGCCAGGAGAAGAATTGACCGACGAATGTGCTGATCTTGTCGATCGTCAGAAGCAATTTCTGCATTTTTGGGTTTGCTCAAAAAAAAGCCACCCGGCAGCGCCGGATGGCTGATGTGTGATCCGGAAATTCTCCTCAGGCCTTCTTGGGCGCAGCGGGTTTGCCGCCGAAGAAATGGCCCACGGCCATGCGACGGCTGACGTACGTGTCCTGGTCCCACTTCACGGCACGCTCGGCGAAGGCCCTTTGCGAGGCGACGATTTCCTTGAACATGCGGATTTTCCGCGGACTTCTTCTCGAGGATCGCATCCCAGAGCTTGAGCTGGTCCTGCAGGACGGAATCGGGCGTCTTGTAGAACTTGACCTTGTCCTTGGTCTGCAGCTCGATGTAGTCCTTCGAATAGCGGTCGATCGCCTTCCACGACATGTCGGCCGACGCGGCCTCCACGGCGCCGGCGATGATCGCCTTCATCTTCGCCGGCAACGCTTCGTACTTCGGCTTGTTGAACATGATCTCGAACGTCTCGGCGCTCTGGTGGTAGCTTTGCAGCATGCAGACCTTGGAGACGTCCGGGAAGCCGAGCAGGCGGTCGGACGTGGCGTTGTTGAACTCGGCGCCGTCGAGCAGGCCGCGGTCCATGGCGGGCACGATCTCGCCGCCGGGCAGCGCGTTCACGGCCGCGCCCATCGCGGTGAACAGGTCGATCGCCAGGCCGTTGGTGCGGAACTTCAGGCCCTTGAAGTCAGCCGACTTCGTGATCGGCTTCTTGAACCAGCCCAGCGGCTGGGTCGCCATGGGGCCGTACAGGAACGAGGTGACGTTGCCGCCGATCGAGGCATAGAGCTTGTCGAGCAGCTCCTTGCCGCCGCCGTACTTGTGCCAGGACAGGAGCATGTTCGCGTCCATGCCGAATGCCGGGCCCGAGTTCCAGAGCGCCAGCGCGTTCTGCTTGCCGTAGTGGTAGCCCAGCACCCCGTGGCCGCCGTCCAGCGTGCCTTTCGACACTGCATCCAGCAGGCCGAAGGCCGGCACGACGGCGCCTGCGGGCAGCACCTCGATCTTGAGGTCGCCGCCGGTCATGTCGTTGACCTTCTTGGCGAAGTCCAGCGCGTACTCGTGGAAGATGTCCTTGGAAGGCCAGGTGCTTTGCCAGCGCATCGAGATCGGCCCGGCCTGGGCCTTGGCGATCATGGGTGCGGTCATCGCGCCAGCCGCGATGGCGGCGCCCTTGAGCAGACTGCGGCGGCGGGGAGTTTTCGAATCGGTCACGGCGAGGTCTCCTGTTGATAAAAAATCGTTAGCAAGCTATCTTTGGCGGTCCCCCTCCGCACGGTAAGAGGGTTTTCACCGAGCGCGCCGGGGCATGTTCCGCCGGTGCTGGTACTTAGGTTTGCGATATCACAGGAGACAAGAAAGATGGACAGACGAAATTTCTTCCAGGGGTCGGCGGCCGCCGCCGCGGCCGGCCTGGCAGGCTGCGCCACCACGACGGGGGCCGCGCCGGCACGAACGCCGTTCGCCGTGCCGGCGACCTACATCCCGGTCGCGGGGTCGGATGAGATGTTTCCCGTGCGCCGCATCTATTGCATCGGGCGCAACTACCGGGCGCATTCCATCGAAATGGGTTCCAACCCGGACCGCGAACCGCCGTTTTTCTTCCAGAAGCCGACGGACGCGATCCAGTTCGTGGCAGCGGGCACCACGCCCGACCATCCCTATCCACCCCTGACGAAGAACTACCACTACGAAGCGGAACTGGTCGCCGCCATCGGCAAGGGCGGGCGCAACATCCCCGTCGCCGCCGCGCTGGACCACGTTTGGGGCTATACCCTCGGCCTGGACATGACCCGGCGCGACCTGCAGCGCGCCATGGGCGACGAGAAAAAGCCGTGGGAGATCGGCAAGAGCTTCGACCGGTCCGCTCCCCTCGGGGCGCTGCACAAGGCCGCGCAAATCGGCCATTTCACGCAGGGCGCGATCTGGCTGAAAGTCAACGGGCAGACCAAGCAGAATGCCAACCTCAGCCAGATGATCTGGTCCGTGGCAGAGCAGGTCAGCAAGCTGTCGGAGGCTTTCGAGCTCTTTCCCGGCGACATCATCTATTCCGGGACGCCCGAAAACGTCGGTCCCGTGGTGCGCGGCGACGTGATCGAGATGCATATCGACAAGCTGCCCAACCTCAGCGTCAAGATCGTGTGAGCCTGTCACCCGCGTCCGGCCTGTCGGCGCTGACCGCGGTCGAGGCCGCACGGCACCTCAAGGCCGGCGCGTTCAGCGCACGGGACTATGCCCTCGCGCTGCTGGACAGGGTCCGGGAAACCGAGCCGGACGTGGCCGCCTGGGCGCTGCTGGACCGGGACCACCTGCTCGCGCAGGCCGACGCGGCCGATGAACGGCTTCGTGCGGGCACCGCTCTCGGCGAGCTGCATGGTCTGCCCATCGGGGTCAAGGACATCATCGACACTGCGGCCTTGCCGACGGAGAACGGCACTGTGCTCCACGCCGGCCGCCAACCGGCGCACGATGCCGCGGTCGTCGCACGGATGTTTGCCGCAGGCGGCCTGCTGATGGGCAAGACCGTCACCACCGAACTCGCGACCTACGCGCCCGGCAAGACACGCAATCCGCACGACCTCGCGCACACACCCGGCGGGTCCTCCAGCGGCTCGGCCGCGGCGGTGGCGGCCGGCATGGTGCCGCTGGCGATCGGGACGCAGACCAACGGTTCGGTCATCCGGCCGGCGTCGTTCTGCGGTGTGGTCGGCTACAAGCCGACCGCGGGCTGGATTTCGCGCCGCGGCATTCTCCGGCAGTCGCCGGTGCTGGACCAGGTGGGGGTCTTCGCCCGAACCGTGGAAGACGCCGCGCTGCTGGCCCAATGCCTGGCCGGGCAGGACGCCGACGATCCGGCGGTCGGGCCGCGCGCGGCGCCGCGATGGCTGGAGGCGGCCCGCGATCCCTTGCCGGCTCCTCCGCATTTTGGTTTCGTGCGAACACCGATGTGGGACCGCGTGGCTCCCGACGCCCAAGCCGCGTTGCTGGACCTGGTCAAAGCGCTGGGCAGCCGCGTCACCGAGGTGGATTTGCCGCAGGATTCGGATAGCGTCCTGGCCCTGCACCGCCTGGTGATGGAGGCAGACATCGCGGCATCTTTCGAGAGCGAATACCGGCGCGGACGCGACCAGTTGTCGGCGTCGTTGCGCGGGCAGATCGAGCGCGGCCGGGCGGTGACCCCGGGCGACTACCGGATGGCCCTGGAGCGGCGTGCACTGGTCGCGACGACCTTCGGCCGGATGTTCCAACATGTCGATGCCTTGCTCACGCCAGCCGCCCTGGGAACGGCGCCGCGGGGACTCGAGGCGACCGGTGACCCGGTGATGTGCACGCTCTGGACGTTCACCGGGCAGCCGGCGATCACCTTGCCGCTGCTGCGGGGCGCCAATGGGCTGCCGATCGGGGTGCAACTGGTGGGGCCGCCCGACGACGATGCGCGGCTGCTGCGCACGGCGCAGTGGCTCACGGCCGCGCTCGCGGTCCCTCACGCCGGCGGGATGCATGCACAATAAACCATGCAACCGATCCAGCTGTTCGATCCCGCTTCCAGCACGTACACCTATGTGCTGGTCGACGAAGCCACGCGGCAAGCCCTGATCATCGACCCGGTCGACGACCAGCTCAGCCGGGACCTCACGCTGTTGCGCGAGCGCGGGCTGACCCTGGCCTGGACCGTGGAGACGCACGCCCACGCCGACCACATCACCAGCGCCGGCCTGTTGGCCGAGCATGCGGGCGCCCGCACCGCCGCGCCCGAAGGCTGCGGCATCGGGACGGCGGCCGTCCAGCTCAAGGACGGCGATGTGCTGCAGTTCGGCGGCGAGCAGCTCAAGGCATTGCATACCCCCGGGCACACGGCCGGCAGCATGAGCTACCTGTGGCGCGGCCATGCCTTCACCGGCGACACGCTGCTGATCGGCGGCTGCGGCCGCACGGATTTCCAGTCCGGCAGCGCTGCGGCGCTCTACCGCAGCCTGACCGAGGTGTTGTTTGCGCTGCCCGGCGACACCATCGTCTGGCCCGGCCACGATTACCAGGGTCGCACCCATTCGACCATCGCCGCCGAGAAAGCCGGCAACGCCCGTGTGGCCGGCAAGACGCTGGCAGAATTCAAGGCGATCATGGACGAGTTGAACCTGCCCAAGCCCCGGCGCCTCGACGAGGCGGTGCCGGCCAACCTGATCTCGGGACTGCGCCACGATGCCGGCGGCCCCGGCCGATGGCACGCCCGTCGAACAGCAAGGGATGCGGCCGGCGCAAGGCTATGCCGGCGACGTGACGCCCCAGCTGGCTTTCGAATGGTGGAACAGCGGCGCCGCGGTGCTGGTCGACGTGCGCACCGATGCCGAGCGCGAATGGGTGGGCTTCATTCCCGGCGCGGTGCCGCTGGCCTGGAAGCAATGGCCGGGGATGGCGCCGAACGCGGCTTTCGACGACGGCCTGAAAGCCGCCGTGCCGCCGGGCCGGAAGGCACTGCTGCTGTGCCGCAGCGGTGTGCGTTCCATCGCGGCGGCCCGGCGCGCCTCCGAACTGGGCATCGAGGCGTACAACGTCCTCGAAGGCTTCGAAGGCGATCCCGACGAGAATGCGCAGCGCGGCAAGCGCGGCGGCTGGCGCCTGCGCGGCCTGCCCTGGCGGCAGCGCTGAGCCGGGCCCCGAATCACCCCTATCCACAAGAGCGAAAGACAATGGCTGTCAACCTGTCCGCGCCGCGCGCCGGCGATCTCCACCCCGTGGCCGGCGTGCGCATCGGCGTTGCCGAGGCGGGCATCCGCAAGGCCAATCGCAAGGACCTGACGGTCGTGCTGATCGACGAGGGCGCATCCGTGGCCGGCGTGTTCACCCAGAACCGCTTCTGCGCCGCGCCGGTGCAGGTGTGCCGCGAACACCTGGAGCAATCGTCCGGCAAGGGCGGCATCCGCGCCATGGTGATCAACACCGGCAACGCGAACGCGGGCACGGGGCAGGACGGCCTGGTTCGGGCCCGCACCACGTGCGTCGCCCTCGCCCGCAAGCTCGACATCGCGCCGGAGCAGGTGCTGCCGTTCTCGACCGGCGTCATCATGGAGCCGCTGCCGGTCGAGCGCATCGAAGCGGGCCTGCCGGCGGCGCTTGCGGATGCCCAACCCGGCAACTGGCTGCGCGCCGCCGAAGGCATCATGACCACCGACACGGTGGCCAAGGCGTTCAGCCGGCAGCTGGTCATCGATGGCGCGAAGGTCACCGTCACCGGCATCAGCAAGGGCGCCGGGATGATCCGGCCGAACATGGCCACCATGCTCGGTTTCATGGCGACGGACGCCAGGGTCGACCCAGCGGTGATGCGGCAGCTGGCCCTGGAGCTGGCCGAGGGCTCGTTCAACCGCGTGACCGTGGACGGCGACACGTCGACCAACGATTCCTTCGTGGTGATGGCCACCAACAAGTCGAGCCACGCGCCCGTCACGTCCCTGGACAGCCCGGCGGGCCATGCGCTCAAGGCGGCCATGCTCGATGTGGCGCGCCTGCTGGCGCAAGCCATCGTGCGCGACGGCGAGGGCGCCACCAAGTTCATCACCGTGCGGGTGGAAGGCGGCAGGAACGGCGCGGAATGCCGCAAGGTGGCGTATGCGATCGCCCATTCGCCGCTGGTGAAGACCGCCTTCTTCGCCAGCGACCCCAACCTCGGCCGCATCCTGGCAGCCGTGGGCTACGCCGGCATCGAGGACCTGGACCAGACGAAGATCGACCTGTACCTGGACGACGTGCACGTGGCCGTGGACGGCGGCCGCAACCCGGCCTACCGCGAGGAGGACGGCCAGCGCGTGATGAAGCAAAGCGAGATCACCGTGCGGGTCGGGCTGGGCCGGGGCGCAGCCGCCGACACGGTCTGGACCTGCGACCTCAGCCATGACTACGTGAGCATCAACGCCGACTACCGTTCATGAATGAAAAGTTCGAGCACCTGATCGAGCGCGCGGGGCAGTTGCTCTCGCGCATCGAAGCCATCCTGCCGCAGCCGCTGTCGGCACCCGACTGGACGGCGTCGACCGCTTGGCGCTACCGCAAGCGCTCCTCCGGCCACGGCACGCTGGAGCCGGTGCGGCATGTCGCGGCCATCCGGCTGGCCGACCTGAAAGAGATCGACGTCCAGAAGGAAAAGATCCAGCGCAACACGCTGCAGTTCGTGCAGGGCCAGCCGGCCAACAACGTCCTGCTGACCGGTGCGCGCGGCACCGGCAAGTCCTCGCTGATCAAGGCCTGCCTCAACGAATACGCCGGGCAGGGCCTGCGGCTGATCGAGGTGGACAAGGCGGACATGGTCGACCTGCCGGACATCGTGGACGTGGTGGCGCCGCAGCCGGAGAAGTTCATCGTGTTCTGCGACGACCTCAGTTTCGAGGAAGGCGAGCCCGGCTACAAGGCGCTCAAGTCGATCCTGGACGGCTCGGTGGCCGCCGCCACGCCCAATGTGCTGATCTACGCCACCAGCAACCGGCGCCACCTGCTGCCCGAGTACATGAAGGAGAACCTCTCGTACACGCACACCGACGACGGCGAGGTGCATCCCGGCGAAGTTGTCGAGGAAAAGATCTCGCTGTCCGAGCGCTTCGGCTTGTGGGTGAGCTTCTATCCCTTCACCCAGGACGAGTACCTGCACATTGCCGCGCAGTGGCTGTCCTGGTTCGGCGTGAAAGCCGAGGCGATTTCCGCGGCGCGGCCCGAGGCCCTGGTCTGGGCCCTGGAGCGGGGATCGCGCAGCGGCCGCGTGGCCTACCAGTTCGCGCGGGACTACGCCGGGCGCAACCCGGGCGGCGACCGGCCGGCATGAGCGGCGCGCTGGTTGCCGACGGGCACCGGCCGCGCGAAGGCGGCCCGGACCGGGCGGAAGTCGAGGTCGCCGTCGGCGTGTTGATCCGGCCGGACGGTGCCTTCCTGCTCACGTCCCGGCCGCCGGGCAAGGTCTACGAGGGCTATTGGGAATTCCCCGGCGGAAAGGTGGAGCCCGGCGAGACGGTGGAGCAGGCGCTGAGACGCGAGCTGGTGGAGGAAATCGGCATCACGATCGGCGCGGTGCATCCCTGGCGAGTGGAGCGGGTGGACTACCCGCACGCCCTGGTGCGCCTGAACTTCTGCAAGGTATTCGAGTGGAGCGGCGAGCTCCATATGCATGAAGGCCAGTCCTGTTCCTGGCAGAACCTGCCGGTGCAGGTGCAACCCGTGCTGCCGGGGACGGTGCCCGTGCTGCAATGGTTCGCACAGGAACGCGGCTTCGCCGGCGCGACGCACCCCGCGGGCGCGCGCTAGCGGGTGCTATTGCAGCTTGGCGTCGCCGAAGGGCAGGTCGTCGGGCGGCGTTTCATCCGGCACGCGAAAGTCCTCGCTGGCCCAGGCCCCCAGATCCATGTTCTTGCAGCGTTCCGAACAGAAGGGCCGGAACGGGTTGGACGGCGCGTAGATGCTCTCGCCGCCGCAGGCCGGGCAGCGCACCACGCGCGGCCCGGCGCTGGAAGGGTTTTCCGGCTGTCCCATCGCGCGCCTCTTACGAGCAGAGGGTGAGTTCGAACTGGGCGCTGTCGTTGCTGGCGTGGAGCCGGTCGGCCGTCTCCTGGCGCATCAGGCGAACCGACAGCATGAGGCGGTTGCCGCTGATTTCGGGCACCAGGCCGAGCGAAGGGTCCAGCCGCAGCCGCAGCAGCTGGAAGGTGCGGCCCTGCGGCAGGGTCTGCTGCAATTGCCCATGGGCCGCCATCACCTTCTGCGGTGTCCCCGAGTCGCGCAGCAGCTTCAGCAGCATGTGGATCGACTCGGCAAGGGGCGCGAGCGTCGAGGCCCAGCGCTCCAGGTCCTCCTGCCGGGACGGCGCGGTGCGGTGCTGCCAGGCGTAGTAGGAGGGCAGGTCGAACTCGCACGTGCCCCCTGGGATGCCCACGCGGCTGCGGATGCTCATGAGCCAGTCGTTTTCGGTCAGGGACTGGCCGGCCTTGCCGGGCAGGTTGTTCAGCGCCGAAAAGCAGCGATCGAGCTTGCCGACCACATCGTCGAGCACCCCTTCGGCGATGGCCGGATTGCCGCGGTAGCTGTTGAGGGCCTGCTTCTGCTTTTCCAGGTCCTTCATCACGTCGGACTTCAGGTCGGCGCGCGCCGCCACGTCCATCACCTCGAAGATCGTGGCCAGCGCATAGTGGTGGTCGATCGCGTGCGAGCGCGGCACCAGTTCGCCGAGCCGGCGGAACAGGTGCTCCAGGCGCAAGTAGGTGCGGATGCGTTCGTTGAAAGGGTATTCGTAGAGGATCACGCGCGCCATCATAGCCCGAAGCGCCGGGCTGCCTGTGCCACTTCGTCGCGCAGATTCTCCAGCGACAACCCCTCGTTACAGATCACGATGTCGGCGGCGGCAAGGCGCTGCGCCCGCGTGGCCTGTGCGGCCATGATCGCGCGCACGGCATCGGCGGAAAGGCCGCTGCGCGCCACGACCCGCTGCACCTGCGTTTCGGGCGAGCAGTCGACCACCAGCACCCGGTCCACCTGCGAGCGCCACCGGCCCGATTCCACCAGCAACGGGACATCGAAGACGATGCAGCGCGCGCCCGCGTCGAGCGCCGCCTGCACCTGCCGCGCGCTCTCCTGGCCGACCAGGGGGTGGATGATCTCCTCGAGCCGCTTGCGCGCGCCGGGGTCGGCGTACGCGCGCTGCCGCATGCGCTCGCGGTCGAGGGCGCCTTGCGCGTCGACGAATTCCGGTCCGAACGCCTGGGCGATGGCGGGAATGGCGGCGCCCCCTGCCGCCGTGGTGGCGCGGGAAATCGCATCGGCATCGATCACCGCGCAGCCGAGCTGCGACAGCATCTGCAGCACGGTGCTCTTGCCGCTGCCGATACCGCCCGTGAGGCCGACGCGCAGGGCGTCCACGTCAAAGCCCGATCGCGCCCAGGATCGAAGCCGGGCCGAAGACCATCGCTGTCAGGCCCGCGCCGGCCAGGAACGGGCCAAAGGGCACGTACCCGCCTTCGCGCAAGCCGGTGGAGAACTTCATGGTGATTCCGACAACCGCCCCGATCACGGAAGCCATCAGGATGATGGGCACCAGGGCTGTCCAGCCGAACCATGCGCCCAGCGCGGCAAACAGCTTGAAGTCCCCGTAGCCCATGCCTTCCTTGCCGGTCAGCAGCCTGAAGGCCTGGTAGATGGTCCACAGCGACAGGTAGCCGGCGACCGCGCCCCATAGCGCATTCGGCAGCGTGACATCCGTCCAGCGCAGGGCGGCCACGATCAGGCCGGCCCACAATAGCGGCAGCGTGATGTCGTCAGGCAGCAGGGTGGTGTCCCAGTCGATCAGCGCCAAGGCCACGATCGCCGCGGAAAAGCCGCACCACGCGGCACCCGCCGGCGTGGCGCCCCAATGCCAGACGCAAAAGAAGAACAGCGCCGCGCTCGCCAGTTCCACCAGCGGGTAGCGCGCGCCGATCGCCGTGCCGCAGGCCGAACACTTGCCGCGCAGCGCCAGGAAGCTGAGGACCGGCACGTTTTCGTACCAGCGGATCAGGTGGCCGCACTGCCGGCAGCGCGAACGCGGCTGGACCAGGTTGAAAGCCTCGGCCTCTTCGGCCGGCTTTCCCGCCAGTTCCGCGCACTCGGCCGCCCATTGGCGCTCGAGCATGCGCGGCAGCCGGTAGATCACGACGTTCAGGAAGCTGCCGACGAGCAGCCCGAAGATGCCGGCGAGCGCGGCATCGAACTCCCGCGAGACGATCATCAGACGACCTGGCCGAGCTTGAAGATGGGCAGGTACATCGACACGACGATGCCGCCGATCAGGCCGCCCAGGAACACGATGATGATCGGCTCCATCAGGCTCGACAGGCCCTCGACCATGTCGTCGACCTCGGCTTCGTAGAAGTCGGCGGCCTTGGCGAGCATGTGGTCCAGCGCGCCCGATTCCTCGCCGATGGCGCACATCTGCAGCACCATGGTGGGAAAGACGTTCGCATTGGTCATGGCCACCGTCAGGCTGGTGCCGGTGGACACCTCCATCTGGATCTTCTCGGTCGCCATCTGGTAGAGGGAATTGCCCGAAGCACCGCCCACGGAGTCCAGCGCTTCCACCAGCGGCACGCCCGCCGCGAACATCGTGGACAGCGTGCGCGTCCAGCGTGCGATCACCGACTTGTAGACCAGCAGGCCGAACACCGGCAGCTTGAGCATCACGCGGTCCATGAACATCTGGACCTTCTCGCTGCGCTTCCAGGCCTGCATGAAGAAATACAGGCCGCCGCCCAGGCCGCCGAAGATCAGCCACCACCACTTGACGAAGAACTCGCTCATGGCGATCACGAACAGTGTGGGCGCGGGAAGGTCGGCACCGAAGGAGGTGAACACCTCCTTGAAGGCGGGAATCACGAAGATCATGATCACGGCGACCACGACGAAGGCCACCACCACCACCGAGATCGGGTACATCAGCGCCGACTTGATCTTCGACTTGATGGCCTCGGTCTTTTCCATGTAGATGGCCAGCCGGTCCAGCAGCGATTCCAGGATACCGGCCGCCTCACCGGCCTCGACCAGGTTGCAGTACAGGTTGTCGAAATACAGCGGGTACTTGCGGAATGCCGCGGAAAGCGACGTGCCCGTCTCCACGTCCGTGCGCACGTCATTGAGCAGCTTGGCAACGCTGGGGTTGGCGTTGCCGCGGCCCACGATGTCGAAGGCCTGCAGCAACGGCACGCCGGCCTTCATCATCGTGGCCAGCTGCCGCGTGAAGATGGCGATGTCCTTGGGTTTGATCTTCGCGCCCGAGCGCATGCGGCGCTTCTTCACCTTGGTAGGCGATACGCCCTGGCGGCGCAGCGCCGACAGCACCTGGAACTCCCCGGCCGCGCGTGTTTCGCCGCGCACCTGCTTGCCGTTGCGATCGCGCCCTTCCCACTCGAAAACGAACTCAGCGACTTTAGCGGCCGTGGCCATGCGCGTACTCCTCTTGCCTGCGGTTATACATTGGTGCAGCCCAGGACCTCTTCGAGCGAGGTGACGCCGAGCCTGACCTTGTGGAGACCGGACTGGCGCAGGCTGCGGACGCCCTCGCTCTCCGCCTGCTTGGCGATCTCGAGCGCGCTGCCGTCCGCCAGGATGATGCGCTGGATGTCTTCGCTGATGGGCATGACCTGGTAGATGCCGACCCGGCCCTTGTAGCCGTTGTTGCAGGCCCCGCAGCCGACGGGCCGGTAGGGCGTCCAGGTGCCGTCCACGTCCTCTTCCCTGAACCCGGCTTCGAGCAGGGTCTCGTGGGGGATGTCGGCGGGCGCCTTGCAGGTGGGGCAAAGCCTGCGCGCCAGCCGCTGGGCCGTGATCAGGATGACGCTGGAGGCGATGTTGAAGGGTGCGATGCCCATGTTGCGCATCCGCGTCAACGTGGTCGGTGCGTCGTTCGTGTGCAGCGTGGACAGCACCAGGTGGCCCGTCTGCGCCGCCTTGATGGCGATGTCGGCGGTTTCCAGGTCGCGGATTTCGCCGACCATGATCACGTCGGGATCCTGGCGCAGGAAGGACTTGAGGGCGGCCGCGAACGTCAGGCCCGCCTTTTCGTTGACGTTGACCTGGTTGACGCCCGGCATGTTGATTTCCGACGGGTCTTCCGCGGTCGAAATGTTCACACCGGGCTTGTTCAGCAGGTTCAGGCAGGTGTAGAGCGACACGGTCTTGCCCGAACCCGTGGGGCCGGTCACCAGCACCATGCCGTAGGGGCGGCTCACCGCATCGAGCAGCCGCTTCTTCTCTTCCGGCTCGTAGCCGAGTGCATCGACGCCCAGCCTGGCGCTGCTCGGGTCCAGGATACGGATCACGATCTTCTCGCCGAACAGCGTGGGCAGCGTGCTGACCCGGAAGTCGATCACGCGGTCCGGGCCGATCTTGAGCTTCATCTTGCCGTCCTGCGGAACCCGCTTTTCGGAGATGTCCATGCGCGAGATGACCTTGATGCGCGAGGCGAGCTTGTCCTTGATGGCCACCGGCGGCGAGGCGATCTCGCGCAACTCGCCGTCCACGCGGAACCGCACGCGGTAGTTCTGCTCGTACGGCTCGAAGTGCAGGTCCGACGCGCGCATGCTGAATGCATCCAGCAGCATCTTGTGCAGGAACTTGACGACCGGGGCGTCCTCGACTTCCGAAGTGGCGGCCTCGTTGTCTTCCTGCGCGCCGGCCTCGATCGTGGATTCGTCGAACTCGAAGTCGTCGCCGATGATGCTGTCCATCGCCTCGGTGGCGGTGGTGGAATTGGTCTCCACCATCTTGGTCAGCTTGTCGTACTCGGCGATGATCCAGTCCACGCCCATCTGCGTGGCGAACTTGATCTTCTCGGCGGCCTGCTGGTCCGACGGATCGGCCGTGGCGACGATCAGGCGGTTGTTGCGCTTGCTGAGCACCACCACGCGGTAGGCCTGGCAGATCTTGGTGTCCAGCAGGTTCTTGGGCAGCCGCTGCAGGTCGATGGCGTCCAGGTCCAGCAGGGGGGCGCCGAAGGCGGCGCACATGGTCTGCGCAAGGTCCGAGGCCGAGACCGATCCCGAACCGGTCAGCTCCGCGATGAAGCTGTTGCGGTTGGCCTGGGCCTTGCGGGAAATTTCCTCCGCCGATTTCTGCCCGAGCTTGCCCGCCGATATCAGTGCTCGCGCCAGCCCCGGCAGGGCCATGGAGGGAAGTTCGGTTGCGACAGGATCGACAGCGGCCATGGAGAATGTAACTATGTGCGAATGAGCATGGGCCCAAGGTCCCAGCCGGAACATCATCGCTTAAAAGCGGTCGAGCTGTAAATCTTGAGCCGCCATTCTCGGCGCAGGAGTTGGAACGAAGTCACGAAGCGCGCTTGACAGGGTCTGAATGGGACCCGGGACGTTCGGCGGCACGCAAGAAGTCGTACCTGTTAGTTTTTACTAACTTCCGGCTTGTTCTTTCTGGAACCCGATCAAGTGCTGCGTGACTTCGTCGATCACGCCAGCCCAGTCGCCGGGGCTGGATGGCCTGAAGAGTCTCGCGGTCAGATACCACGGCGTGTCGGCGCGCCCCGCAGGCCAACGATAGTCGGACGCGTAGGGCAACAGCATCCAGAGCGGCTTGCCGAGTGCTCCTGCCAGGTGAGCCACGGACGTGTCGATGGAAATCACCAGGTCCATTTCATTCACCAGCGCCGCGGTGTCTGCGAAATCTTTCAGCTCGTGATGGTGGGAGGTGATGCGCTCGAACCGCGCAAGCGCGCCGAGGTCGGAAGGCAGGATTTCCTTCTGCAGGCAGTGGAATTCGAAGGGCAGGTGCCTCCAGGCTTCCAGGCAGGCGAGCGGCATGCTTCGATGCCTCAGGGGACTGCGGTCGATCACCCTGTTGTCCTTGCCGGACCACACCAGTCCGACGCGGGGTTTCGTGGCCGCTCCCAGCCTCGCTCGCCAGCGCGCCTGCGTTGCCGGCGTGGACGCGAGATAGGGAACCTGCGCCGGGATCGTCTGCGGTGTCGTTCCGAGGGCCCTCGGCAGGCTCATCACCGGGCATTGGAAATCCACGGGCGGAAGCACGTCGGCCTTGCGGATGACGCTCAGCCCGTGGAACGAGGACGCAATCACGTCGACCAGTGCAGGGGGCGTCAGGACCAGCAGCTTCGCTCCCAGCGCTTGCACCAGCGGGAAGAATCGCGAGAACATGATGAAGTCGCCAAGGCCGACCTCGGGATGTACCAGCAAGGTCTTGCCTTCGATGTCTTCGCCCGCCCAGAGCGGCCATTGCGCAAACTGCGGGGTACCCCGGGCCCGGGTGCCCCAGCGGCTTTCATACAGTTCCCATCCGCGCTCGAAGTCGCCCATGAGCAGCAGCACTTCAGCTTTCACATAGGAGGCCTCGGCGTAGCCGGGTTTGGCCGCCAGCGCCTGATCGAGGCTGGCCAGTGCCGCGTCGAAGCGCTTCAGGTCGGCCAGGAGGAGGGCGCGGCTGACCCACGCGGCGGCGTAATCCGGCTTCGCTTCGGTGGCCAGTTCGAGGCTGGCGATGGCGTCGTCGAAGCGATTCAGCAGCTGCAGCAGGTTGGCGCGATGGAAGAGCGCGGTGGCATAACGGGGCCTGAGCGCAATGGCCCGGTCGACGGACTCGAGCGCTTCATCCACTCGCATGACTTCCCGAAGCGCCAACCCGCGCAGCATGAGCGCCACGGGCTGGCCGGGCGCAAGCCGCAGGGACCTGTCGAGCAGATCGACGCTGGCCTGGAAATCCCCGAGGCTCAGGGACGTTTCGGCCAGCGCATTCAGCACCGGCGTGCTGTCGGGGGATCCTGTGAGCAAGCGCCTGTAGATCGTCGCGGCTTCGCGCAGCTTTCCGGCGCCGCGCAGAACCTGAGCTTCCTCAAGCAGTTCGCGCACGGGCCTGCGGGCGCCCGTCATCGGGCGATGGCCCTGAAGGGGGGCAACAGGCAGATCGGCGGCGGAGCGGACGGCCAGCGTTGGTGCCGGGCTGCCGTTTTCGTGTGGAATGAAATGCGGACCCGGACCGACATGGCGCTCGATTGAACTGAAGGTCTCGATGGTCGGGGTGAGAGGATTCGAACCTCCGGCCTCTACGTCCCGAACGTAGCGCTCTACCAGGCTAAGCTACACCCCGATTGCCGCTGCGAGGCGCCGTTCCGTCAATTTCAGTTGCGGCGCTGCAGCAGTTGAGCCGCCAATTGTAGCAAACCCTGCGTGAACGCATTGTCCGGAAGCTGCCCGGCCGCCTGGATGGCCCGCCGGGCTTCCCCTGCCGCTGCGTCCCGCGTGACTTCCAGCGCCCCGGATTGCTTCACGATGGCGATGATGCGATCGAGTTCGCCCACACCGCCGGTCTCGATCGCGTGCCGGATCAGGTCGCGCTGCTCGGCCGTGCCGCGCTGCATGGCTGCGATCAGCGGCAGCGTGGCCTTGCCTTCGCGCAGGTCGTCGCCGAGGTTCTTGCCCATCTCGCCCGAGTCGCCGTCGTAATCGAGGACGTCGTCGATCACCTGGAATGCCGTTCCCAGCGCCTGGCCATAGTCCGCGCAGGCCTGCTCCACTTCGGCGGTTGCGCCCGCGAGCACGGCGCCGAGCCGGGCGCTGGCCTCGAACAGCTTTGCCGTCTTGGAGCGGATGACGCGCAGGTAGGCGGCTTCGTCGAGCGTGGCGTCGTGCATGTTCATCAGCTGGAGCACTTCGCCCTCGGCGATCACATTGGTGGCATCGGCCAGGATCTCCATGATGCGCATCTGGCCGGCGTCCAGCATCATCTGGAAAGCGCGCGAGTACAGGAAGTCGCCCACCAGGACGCTGGCCGGGTTGCCGAAGCTCTCGTTGGCTGTGGCCCGGCCGCGCCGCAGGGTCGACTCGTCCACGACGTCGTCGTGCAGCAAGGTGGCGGTGTGGATGAATTCCACCACGGCTGCGAGGTTGTAACGCTGGTCGCCGCGGTACCCCAGCGCGCCGCACACCAGGAGGAGGAGGGCGGGGCGCAGGCGCTTGCCGCCGGCCGAAATGATGTAGCGCGAAACTTCCGCAACCAGCGGCACCCCCGATTCGAGCCGGCGGGCGATCACGACGTCGACCTCCCGCATGTCGTCGGTGATGAGGGAAAGCACCGAGGCGGTGCTGGAGGAAGAGGCGGTCAAGGGAAGGTGGCGAAGCAGAGTTAGCCGATTATAGGAAGCAGGTACTCGCGCCCTTTTGCCCGGACCCGGGCCGTTGTGAGTAACCGCAAACTATGCTATAGTATTGGGCTCTGCGGAAATCCGTCCGTGGAGACTCAAGAGAGACACAAGTGTCTCGTCAATTCAAGAGGTCAACATGTACGCGGTCATAAAAACCGGCGGCAAGCAGTATCGCGTTGCTTCCGGCGAAAAAATTAAAGTAGAACAGATTGCTGCGGACGTAGGCCAGGAAATTGTGATCGACCAGGTGCTCGCCGTCGGCAACGGCAGCGAGATCAAGGTCGGCACTCCCCTGGTGTCCGGCGCAACTGTGAAAGCCACTGTGGTGGCTCACGGCAAGCACGACAAGGTTCGCATCTTCAAGATGCGCCGTCGCAAGCATTATCAAAAGCGCCAAGGGCATCGCCAGCAGTTCACCGAACTGGAAATCGGCGTGATCGCCGGCTGAACCAGGAGCAACGGAAATGGCACAGAAAAAAGGCGGCGGCTCTACGCGAAACGGGCGGGATTCCCAGCCCAAGATGCTCGGCGTGAAGGCATTCGGCGGTGAACTGATCAGCGCCGGCTCCATCATCGTGCGCCAGCGCGGCACGAAGTTCCATCCCGGCACCAATGTCGGCCTGGGCAAGGACCACACCCTGTTCGCCCTGGTGGACGGCCATGTGGCTTTCGCGGTCAAGGGCTCGCTGAACAAGCAGACCGTGAGCGTGGTCCCGGCGTAATCGATTTCTTCGATTCACCATCGAAGCCCCGACTCGTCGGGGCTTTGTTTTTTGGCGGCAAATTTATACTGGTCCCCTCATGAAGTTCGTTGACGAAGCCTATATCGACATCGCCGCCGGCGATGGGGGGAACGGCTGCGTCTCGTTCCGCCATGAAAAGTACAAGGAATTCGGCGGCCCGAACGGCGGCGACGGCGGCCGCGGCGGCCATGTCTTCGCGGTGGCGGACCCCAACCTCAACACCCTGGTCGACTTTCGCTTCTCGCGGCGCCACGAGGCCAAGCGGGGCGAGCACGGCATGGGCTCGGACATGTTCGGCGCGGCCGGCGACGACATCGTGCTGAAGATGCCGGTGGGCACCGTGGTCACCGACGCCGAAACCGGCGAAGTGCTGTACGAGCTGCTCAAGCCGGGCGAGATGATCACGATCGCCAAAGGTGGCGACGGCGGCTTCGGCAACATGCGATTCAAGAGTGCGATCAACCGCGCCCCGCGCCAGAAGACGATGGGATGGCCGGGCGAGAAGAAGCACCTGAAGCTCGAGCTCAAGGTGCTCGCGGACGTCGGCCTGCTCGGCATGCCCAACGCGGGCAAGTCCACCCTCATTTCAGCGATCTCCAACGCGCGGCCGCGCATCGCGGACTATCCCTTCACCACCCTGCACCCCAACCTGGGCGTCGTGCGCGTCGGCCCGGAACAGAGCTTCGTGGTGGCCGACCTGCCGGGGCTGATCGAGGGCGCCTCCGAAGGCGCGGGACTCGGGCACCAGTTCCTGCGGCATTTGCAGCGCACGCGGCTGCTGTTCCATGTGGTGGACCTCGCGCCTTTCGACGGCGCCGACCCGGTCGCGCAGGCGAAGGCGATCGTCGGCGAGTTGAAGAAATACGATCCCGTGCTGTACGAAAAGCCGCGCTGGCTGGTGCTCAACAAGCTGGACATGATCGATGCCGGCGAGCGTGAGGCGCGGGTGAAGGACTTCGTCAAGCGCTTCAAGTTCAAGGGCCCGGTGTTCCAGATCTCGGCCCTGACCCACGAAGGCTGCCAGGAACTGGTCAAGTCGGCCTACCAGCACATCAAGGCGCAGCAGGTGGCGGAGCAGCCGCCGGTCTACGTCGATCCGCGCTTTGCCGGGGAAGCCGGCGAATGAGCGTGCCCGCATCCCCCGCGCCCAACGACCCGAACGTGCTGCGGGCCGCGCGGCGCATCGTGGTCAAGGTCGGCTCCAGCCTCGTGACCAACGAAGGCCGGGGCCTGGACGAAACGGCGATCGGCGAGTGGTGCCGCCAGCTCGCGGCCTTGGCGCGTGAAGGGCGTGAAGTGATCATGGTGTCCAGCGGCGCGATCGCCGAGGGCATGAAGCGCCTGGGCTGGGCCACGCGCCCGCACGAGATCAACGAGCTGCAGGCCGCCGCCGCCGTCGGCCAGATGGGCCTGGCGCAGATGTACGAAACCAAGCTGCGCGAGCACGGGCTGGGCTCGGCGCAGGTGCTGCTCACGCACGCGGACCTGGCCGATCGGGAGCGCTACCTCAATGCGCGCTCGACGTTGCTCACGCTATTGCAGCTGGGGGTGGTGCCCGTCATCAACGAGAACGACACCGTCGTCAACGACGAAATCAAGTTCGGCGACAACGACACGCTCGGCGCGCTGGTTGCCAACCTCGTGGAAGCCGACGCGCTCGTGATCCTCACCGACCAGAAGGGCCTGTACACCGCGGACCCGCGCAAAGACCCGTCCGCCACGTTCGTGGCGCAGGCAAAAGCGGGGGATGCCGCGCTCGAGGTCATGGCCGGCGGCGCCGGCTCCAGCCTTGGCCGGGGCGGGATGATCACCAAGATCCTGGCGGCCAGGCGCGCTGCCGGGTCCGGCGCCTCAACCGTGATTGCCTGGGGGCGCGAGCCCGATTGCCTGCTGCGCCTCGTGGCCGGTGAATCGATCGGCACCCTGCTGGTGGCGCCCACCCAGAAGAACCAGGCCCGCAAGCGCTGGATCGCCGACCACCTGCAGCTGCGAGGCGCCGTGACGGTGGATGCGGGCGCTGCCGCCAAGGTGCGCGCCGAGGGCAAGAGCCTGCTGCCGATCGGCATGACGACGGTGGAGGGCGAGTTCTCGCGGGGTGACGTGATCGCGGTGCGAGACGCCGGCGGCGTGGAGATTGCGCGCGGCCTGGCCAACTATGCCAGCGCGGAGGCGCGGCTGCTGTGCCGCAAGCCGTCCAGCGAGATCGAGCGCCTGCTCGGCTACGTTGCCGAGCCCGAGATGATCCACCGCACCAACCTGGTGGTGACGCGCTGATCCCTGTTATTGGGGCTGGTTGAAGCGGGTGTCGACCGGCGAGCGAAGGTCGCGCACGATGCGGCTCGCAGTCTGGTTCGTACCGTGGCCGATGCAGGCGCCCGTGCGGGCGATCGTGAGCGCATGGCGCGGCAGTGGGGCTTGCTGCAACGGCAACCACTGCGCGTCGCGTGCGATGACCCAGCCGCTGCCCGGGTTGTGCCGCGCGTAGACCTTGAATTCACCGGTGCCGCAGCGAATGCCCTCGTACATCGCATTCACGACGCCGGAACTGCTGGTGGCGACCACGATGTAGCGGACGATGCCGTCGCTGCCGATGGACACCGAAGCGGGAACCACCCCGAAGCGCAGCGCTGTGCGCGGCAGGTCCAGGGGGACCTGCCCGTCCAGGATCAAGGCGGGGGGCGGGGGCGCTTCGACTTCGCGCCAATCCGGGTCCGCCGGAACCAGCTGGGCCTGGGCCATCGAAGCGGCCAGCAGCAGCCCCAGGGCGAACCGTTCAAGGCGCATGCTTGCCTTCCCGCGGGTTCAGGCTGGATTGCGGGTCCGGCTCGAAAGTCGCGCCAGGCGGCAGTTCCAGCCCGGCGCCCGGCATCGGCTCGAGGGAGCCGTCGTGGCCGTCATGGTCGCGCGCCCGCATGCCGCTGCGCAGGTAGCGGTTGCGGTGGTCGTGCCGCGGCAGGAAGCGCGCCAGCTCGGTCAGCGCCATCTCATAGACGCCGCGCTTGAACTCCACCACCACGTCCAGCGGCACCCAGTAGTCGTTCCAGCGCCAGGCGTCGAACTCCGGATGGTTGGTGGCGCGCAGGTTCAGGTTCCAATCGTGGCCCGTGAGCTGCAGCAGGTACCAGATCTGCTTCTGGCCCTTGTAGTGGCCGCGCGCGTCGCGGCGGATGTACCGGTCTGGCACCTCATAGCGCAACCAGTCGCGGGTGCGGGCGATGATGCGCACATGCTCGGGCATGAGGCCCACTTCCTCGTGCAGTTCGCGGAACATGGCCTGCTCGGGTGTCTCCCCCCGGTCAATGCCGCCCTGCGGAAACTGCCAGCTGTGGGTGCGTATGCGCTTGCCCCAGAACACCTGGTTTTTCTGGTTGAGCAGGATGATGCCGACGTTCGGCCGAAAGCCGTCCCGGTCAAGCATAATCAAACCCCAAATTTTTAAACTGAGTTCATTATGCACGGCGCCACGCGCGCAGGCAAAGGGCTCAGCGGCCACCCTGACCGCACCATCCGATGAAAGCCTCCCAGTTCTTCATATCCACCCTCAAGGAGGCGCCCGCCGACGCCGAAGTGGTCAGCCACCAGCTCATGATGCGCGCCGGCATGGTCAAGAAGCTCGGCGCCGGCATCTACTCCTGGATGCCGATGGGCCTGCGCGTCATCCGCAAGGTCGAGGCCATCGTCCGCGAGGAGATGAACCGGGCCGGCGCGGTCGAACTGCTGATGCCGGTCGTGCAGCCGGCGGAGTACTGGCAGGAAACCGGCCGCTGGCAGGCCATGGGCCCCGAGCTGATGCGCGTGAAGGACCGGCACGACCGCGACTTCATCATCCAGCCGACCAGCGAGGAGGTCGTCACCGACATCGCCCGGCAGGAACTGCGCAGCTACAAGCAGCTGCCGCGGAACCTGTACCACATCCAGACCAAGTTCCGTGACGAGCGCCGGCCGCGTTTCGGCGTGATGCGCAGCCGCGAGTTCATCATGAAGGACGCCTACAGCTTCGACCGCGACGAGGCCGCTGCCAAGGCGAGCTATGAAACCATGGCGCGTGCGTACCGCGCGATCTTCGACCGCTTCGGCCTGACCTACCGCGCCGTGGCGGCGGACAGCGGCGCCATCGGCGGCGACCTTTCCGAAGAGTTCCAGGTGATCGCCGCCACCGGCGAGGACGCGATCGTCTATTGCGCCGCCAGCAATTACGCGGCCAACATGGAAAAGGCCGAGGCCCTTGCGCCGCAAGCGCCGCGCAAGGCGGCGACGAAAAGCCTGGAAATGACACCCACGCCCGGCAAGAGCACCTGCCCCGATGTGGCCGAGCTGCTCAAGGTTGCCCTGTCCGTCACGGTGAAGTCGCTGGTGCTGGCGACCGACCAGCTCGGCGAAAGCGGCGAGGTGGTGAAGACGCAGGTCTGGCTGCTGCTGGTGCGCGGCGACCACGACATGAACGAGATCAAGGTCGGCAAGGTGCCCGGCCTGGACGCGGGTTTCCGCTTCGCGACGGTGGCCGAGATCGTTGAGCATTTCGGCAGCAAGCCGGGCTACCTCGGCCCGATCGGGCTGAAGAAGCCGGTGAAGATCGTCGCGGACCGCGAAGTCGCCGTCATGGCGGACTGGATCTGCGGCGCGAACGAGGAGGGCTTCCACTTCACCGGCGTGAACTGGGGCCGCGACCTGCCGGAACCCGATGCCGTCGCCGACCTGCGCAACGTGGTCGAAGGCGACCTGTCTCCCGACGGCAAAGGCGTGCTCGCGATCGAGCGCGGCATCGAGATCGGCCACATCTTCTTCCTCGGCACCAAGTACAGCGAACCGATGAAAGCCTCGTTCCTGGACGAAGGCGGCAAGCCGCAGCTGCTGCAGATGGGGTGTTACGGCATCGGCATCACGCGGCTGCCGGCGGCGGCGATCGAGCAGAACAACGACGAGCGCGGCATCATCTGGCCCGACGCGATCGCGCCTTTCACCGTGGTCGTTTGCCCCATCGGCATGGACCGCAGCGCGGAGGTCAAGGCGGCAGCGCAGCAATTGCACGACGAACTGCAGGCGGCCGGCATCGACGTGATGCTCGACGACCGCGGCGAGCGGCCCGGGGCGATGTTCGCGGACTGGGAGCTGATCGGCGTCCCGCACCGCGTGGTGATCTCCGACCGCGGCCTCAAGGAAGGCCAGCTCGAGTACCAGCACCGCCGCGACGCGCAGGCCACGAAGGTCCCCGCCGGCGAGGTCTTCGACTTCATCCGGGGCCGGCTCAAGGCGTGATCGACCGGCGCCGTTGCCTGCAGGCCGCACCCGCGGGGCTCGGTTGGCTGCTTTTCGCCGGCGCAGCGCGAGCCGGCGGCCAGATCGAGGAGCCCCTGGCCGATTCGGTGCGCACCGCGCTCAGTTCGGCCGTTGCCAACGCAGCGCCGCCCGTTCCCGAGTTCCGCGACATGGAGGCCAGGCTGGCCTACCTGCGCTGGCTCGGCGCCATGAGCGCACGCCTGCGGCGCCGCCACACGGAATGGCTCGAACGCAAGGAGTTCCTGCAGACCGTCTGGTACGAGAGCCGGCGCGCCGGCCTCGACACCGCGCTGGTGCTGGGGCTGATCCAGGTCGAGAGCAATTTCCGCAAGTTCGCCGTGAGCCCCGTGGGCGCGCGCGGCTACATGCAGGTCATGCCCTTCTGGACCCGCGTGATCGGCGACGGCGATGCGGCCAAGCTGTTCCACATGCAGACCAACCTGCGCTTCGGCTGCGTGATCCTGCGCCACTACATCGACCGGGAGCGTGGCGACCTGTTCATGGCGCTGGGCCGTTACAACGGCAGCCGCGGCAAGCCGCAATACCCCAACGCCGTGCTGGGGGCGAGCAAGGTCTGGGACTTCCACGCATTGCCGCCGGCGGAGAAGACGCCGGATCCGCGCCGGCCCGCCGAGAAGGTGCCGGGCGGGCCGAACTGACCGGCCTACTGCACGAAGCCGATCCTGCCCTTCGCGTTGCCGGCCTTGGGCAGGTCGTCCACCGAAATCTCGCGGCGATCGCCCAGCCGGGCATTGCCGAATGCCGTCATCAGCGCCCGCCGCATGTCGCGCGGCGCCAGTTCTGCCAGCTGGTCCAGCAGGTCGTCGCCCGGCTCGGGGTCGAACCGCTCGCCCCAGCCATGCCCGGCGCGGATCGAGGCGTACAGGTGGCGGGCGATCCGGCGTGCCGCATCGAACGACGGCGCCTCGATCTCGAACACGTTCATCCGGTTGAGGATGGGCTCGGGAATGCAGCGCTCGTCGTTGGCGGTCATGATCCAGATGACCTGGCTCGCGTCGATCGCCACTTCCGCGAATTCGTCCATGAAGGCCGAGGCGGTGTCGTGCTCCAGCAGGCTGTACATCGCGCCGAGCGGGTCGTACTGCGCGTCGGCGCTGGCCTTGTCGATCTCGTCCACCACGATCACCGGGTTGGCGTATTGGCCTTCGACCAGCGCCTCGAACACCTTGCCGGGCTTCGCGCCTTTCCACTGCGACGAAGCACCCGACAGCAGCCAGCCCGCGGTCATCGAACTCATCGGAACCAGGTTCATGCCCGTTCCCAGCAGTTCGGCCAGCTTGCGCGCGAAATGGGTCTTGCCGATGCCCGGCGGGCCGAGCAGGAGCATGGGCGTGACGTCGAGGCCGTCCCGGCAATCCTGGGAGAGGGCCACGTGACGCTTGACGTCGTCGAGCGCTTGCGCGAAGTTGGGCAGCTGGTCATAGAGCGCCGCCATGTCGGGCAGGCCGCTGGGCTTGACCTGGAAGCGCTCCGGCCCGCGCTCGAGCATGCGCTCGTAGGTGGTCCGCAGGCTCTCGTGGTCCCGGTCTGGCAGCTTGGCCAGCTTGCGCTCCACGTCGTCGGGCCGGAACACGTTTCGCAAGTTGGCGATCGGCAACTTGAACGAAGAAGACTGATGAGGAACGAGACTGCGCGATTCCATTCAATACTCCTGTCGTGCTTTGCTCATTCGAGCATAAGCCGTGCCAGAGTTCAATCGAATGGGGCGGTCGGCGCGAGATCATGTCGGCAATTGCCGACGAACCGGATGCGCTCCAGGGGAAAACGCGGCGCGCTGCGCTGCGTCTCCCAGGCTGTCAGCAATCGCAGGGTGCGGCTGCCGGGCTATTGCGCAGGCGTGCCCAGCACCTGCTGGAGTTCGCCGCTTTGGTACATCTCCATCATGATGTCGGAGCCGCCCACGAATTCGCCCTTCACGTACAGCTGCGGGATGGTGGGCCAGTTGCTGTATTCCTTGATGCCCTGGCGGATCTCCTCGTCCTCGAGCACGTTGACTGTGGTCACCGCTTTCGGGTCGACGCCGCAGGCCTTCAGGATCTGGATCGCGCGGCCCGAGAACCCGCACATGGGGAAGCTGGCATTGCCCTTCATGAACAGGACGACGTCGCTGCCCTTGACGAGCTGGTCGATGCGTTGCTGGGTGTCGCTCATTTTCGGTAACTCCTTGCAGGCCGGGGCCTCTTAAGACATTGGGGTCGATTATCCCAGTTCAAGCCGTTGGCCGCCGGAGCAGCGTTCGATTCCCGCCAGATCGCGGCGGCTGGCGACGGACTGGAATCCCCCCGCTGCCAGCAGGGCGCGCACCGCGGCCGCCTGGTCGTATCCATGCTCCAGCAGCAGCCAGCCGCCCCGGCGCAGGTGCGACGGGGACTGTTCGATGATGGCGCGAATGTCCCGCAGGCCGTCAGGGCCGGCGGCCAGGGCGGTGAGCGGTTCATGGGCGAGCGCGTTCAGGTGCGGATCGTCCTGCGCCACATAGGGCGGGTTGCCCACGATCAGGTCGTACGGGCCGCCGGCGCCGGATAGCCAGGACGCTTCGCGCAGGGCGACATCGAGCCCCAGCGCACGCGCGTTCGCTGCGGCGACCACCAGGGCACCGGCGCTGGCATCCACCCCCTCGACCTGCGCGCCGGGCCGGGCGTGCTTGAGGGCCAGCGCGATGGCGCCGCTGCCCGTTCCCAGGTCCACCACGCACGGCGAACCCTGCCCCGCCAACAGCTCCAGCGCCCATTCCACCAGGGTTTCGGTCTCCGGCCGCGGCACCAGCACCCTCGCGTCCACGGCCAGGTCCAGTCCGAAGAATTCCTTGTGGCCGACGATGTAGGCCAGCGGCTCGCCGCCGGCGCGCCGTTCGCAATAGCCCCTGAAGGCCGTGAGCGCCGCAGGGTCGATCTCGTCCGCGTCATGGGCGAGCAGCCAGGCCCGCTCGCCCTGCGCGCGCCCCAGCGCGTGCAGCAAAAGCAATTGCGCATCCAGCCGTTCCAGGCCCAGGCCAGCCGCCGCGGAAAGTGCCTGTGCGAGGGTCATCAGCGCCCGCCCAGCCCGATTTCCAGCTCTTCGAGTTGCTCGGCCTTGCGCGCGAGCAGCAGCGCCTGCACCACCTCGTCCAGGTCGCCTTCCATCGCGAACTGCAGCTTGTACAGCGTGAGGTTGATGCGGTGGTCGGTCAGGCGGCCCTGCGGGAAGTTGTAGGTGCGGATGCGGTCGCTGCGGTCCCCGCTGCCGATCAGCCCCTTGCGGGTGGCGGCCTCCTTGGCGGCGCGCTCGCTGCGCTCCTTTTCCTTGATGCGCGCGGCCAGCACCTGCATGGCCTTGGCCTTGTTGCGGTGCTGGGAACGGTCGTCCTGGCACTCCGCGACGATGCCGGTCGGGATGTGCGTGATCCGCACCGCCGAGTCGGTCTTGTTGATGTGCTGGCCGCCGGCGCCGCTCGCGCGGTAGGTATCGATGCGCAGGTCGGCGGGGTTGATCTGCACCGCCTGGGCCTCGTCCGGCTCAGGCAGCGCGGCGACGGTGCAGGCGCTGGTGTGGATGCGGCCCTGCGTTTCCGTGGCGGGCACGCGCTGCACACGGTGGCCGCCCGACTCGAACTTGAGCTTGCCATAGCAGCCGTCGCCGATGACGCGCAGCACCACCTCCTTGTAGCCGCCGACTTCGCCTTCGCTCTCGCTCACGATCTCGGTGCGCCAGCCCTGCCGCTCGGCGTAGCGGGTGTACATGCGAAGCAGGTCGCCCGCGAACAGCGCCGACTCGTCGCCGCCCGTGCCCGCACGGATTTCAAGGAACGTGTTGCGGACGTCGTCGGGGTCCTTGGGCAGCAGGAGGCGCTGCAGCTCCTCCTCGAGCCCCGGCAGCTGGCCTTCGAGCGTGGCGACTTCATCGCGGGCCATTTCGGCCATCTCCGGGTCCTCCAGCATTTCGCGGGCCTGCGCCAGGCCGGCTTCGCATTGGAGGAAGCGTTCGAACAGGGCCGCCACCACGCTCACCTCGGCGTGCTCGCGCGTGAGCGCGCGAAAGCGCTCCATGTCCTGCACCACTTCGGGCTGCTGCAGGAAGAAGTCCAGTTCCTTCAGGCGGACCGGGTAGCGTTCGAGTTGCTGGCGGAGGAAGGTCTTCATGGATCGATGTCGTTGCTGGGCTGGACCCGCAATCCGTGAGGGCGGGCGGGGCGGCGTGGATGCCGGGTCGAGCCCGGCATGACAGCCTGGGGCGGCGGCTCGCGCCGCTAACGCTCTTTGCGCAGGAAGAAGTGCTGGATCGCCGAGCTGGCGCGCTGGCGCGCGTCGGCGTCGCCCGCGTGCAATTCGGCCATGGCGCCGTGCAGCATCTTCTGGGTCAGGCCCTTCGACAGGGCTTCCAGGACGGCGTCGACGTTCTCGCCCTTGGCCAGCATCTTGCGCGCACGCGCCAGTTCCATCGTGCGCCATTCGTTGGCCTGGGCGTTGAGCTGCAGGATCAGCGGCACGCTGCCACGCTGGTCCATCCAGTGCAGGAAGCTCTGGACGCCGGCATCGATGATGGCTTCGGCCTGCTCCACGGCGGCCTGCCGGTTGGCCTGCCCGGTCTGCACCACGCTCGCCAGGTCGTCCACGGTGTAGAGGTACACGTCCTCCAGCGCCTTGACCTCGGGTTCGATGTCGCGGGGCACGGCCAGGTCCACCATGAACATGGGCCGGTGCTTGCGCGCCTTGAGGGCGCGTTCCACGGCGCCGAGCCCGATGATCGGAAGCGTGCTGGCGGTGCAGCTGATCACCGCGTCGAATTCGTGCAGGCGGTTGGGCAGGTCGGCCAGCCGCATGACCTCGCCGCCGAAGCGCGAAGCGAGGCTCTCGCCGCGCTCCAGCGTGCGATTGGCGATGGCGATGCTCTTGGGATTGCGGGCGGCGAAATGGGTGGCCGCCAGCTCGATCATCTCGCCCGCGCCGACGAACAGCACGCGGGTCTTGCCCAGGTCCTCGAACAGCTGGCTCGCCAGCCGTACCGCCGCAGCCGCCATGCTGATCGAATGCGCGCCGATTTCGGTGGAGGTGCGCACTTCCTTGGCCACGGCAAAGGAGCGCTGGAACAGCTGGTTCAAGGTGGTACCCAACGCGCCGGCCTGGTCGGCGGCGCGCACGGCGTCCTTCATCTGGCCCAGGATCTGCGGCTCGCCCAGCACCATCGAATCCAGCCCGCTCGCCACCCGGAAGGCATGGCGGGCGGCCATCCCGTCGTGCAGCGTATAGGCGTGGGTGCGCAGCAGCGTCGGCGACACGCCGCCGGAGTGGGCCAGCCAGTCCAGGGTCGGGTCGATGTCGCCGTGGTCGCCGGCGCAATAGATCTCGGTGCGGTTGCAGGTCGACAGGATGGCCGCTTCCGGCCGGCGCGAAAGGGCGTCGCGCAAGGCCTTCAAGGTCGGCTCGACCTGGTCGATGGCATAGGCGAACCGGCCGCGCAGATCGAGCGGCGCGGTGTTGTGGTTGATGCCCAAGGCCCAGACTGCCATGGCCCGCATTATAAAATTTGCAGAGAATTCAAGCGCTTGCGATTTATCAAGTCCCTTCATATGGGCCCTTTGGACCTCTTTTTCCACCTGCTGGGCTTTGCCGCCCCCGCGTTCGCCGTGGCCGTGCTGGTCGCGGGCGCCGCCCGGGTCGTCATGCCTCGGCAGGCCGCGACTCGCACCTGGTGGTCGCAGGCTGCTATCAATTTCATAGTCGGTGGCGCCGTCCTGTTGGGCGGGCTGTGGCATTTCGGGGTGGATGGCAAGATGGCGACTTATGCGGCGCTGGTGGTGGCGGTCGCCACCAGCCAGTGGGTCTTCAGCCGCGCCTGGGGCGGCTGACTCGCATAATCGCCGACGACCATGAGCAGTACCCAGACCCAGCAGATCACGCCGCAACTGCGGCAGTGGATCGTCGAGCAGGCCCAGGCGGGCCATGGCGCCGAGGCCGTCCTGCAGTCGATGCTTGCTTCCGGCTGGAGCGAGGACGTCGCCGTCGAAGCCCTGGAAACCAGCCTGCGCGGCCACCTGGAACAACAGGCTGTGCAGCAGGGGCTGCCGCCCTCGGTGGCCGTGCCCGACCCGAAGCTCGACGAGTCGCCCCTGTACCTGGACGCGGGGGACCGGCAGGTGTGTGTGCTGCAGGCCATGTACAACCCGCGGGTCGTCGTGTTCGGCGGGCTGCTGTCCGACGAGGAGTGCGACGCGCTGATCGAACTGGCCAAGCCGCGCCTGGCCCGATCGCTCACCGTCGCGACCAAGACCGGCGGTGAGGAAGTCAATGCCGACCGCACCAGCAATGGCATGTTCTTCCAGCGCGGCGAGGGCGAGCTGGTCCGGCGCATCGAGGCGCGCATCGCGCGGCTGGTCGACTGGCCCGTGGAAAACGGCGAGGGCCTGCAGGTCCTCCATTACCAGCCGGGCACGGAATACAAGCCGCATTACGACTATTTCGACCCCGGCGAGCCGGGCACCCCCTCCATCCTCAGGCGTGGCGGGCAGCGCGTGGCCACGCTCGTCATGTACCTGGGCGAGCCGGCCAAGGGCGGCGGCACGACCTTCCCGGACGTTCACCTGGAAGTCGCCCCCAAGAAGGGCAACGGGGTCTTCTTCAGTTACGAGCGGCCGCACCCCTCGACCCGGACCCTGCACGGCGGTGCGCCCGTCCTGGCCGGCGAAAAGTGGATCGCCACGAAGTGGCTGCGCGAGCGGCGCTTCGAATAAGGGCATTCGTGAGAGTCAAGGCCAACGGCATTGCCATCGAAGTCGAGGACACCGGGGCCGACGGCTCGCAGGCGCAGCGGCCGGTCGTGCTGCTGGTCATGGGCCTGGGGATGCAGCTGGTCGCCTGGCCGGCGTCATTCGTCCAGGCCCTGGTGGAACAGGGCTTTCGGGTGGTGCGCTTCGACAACCGTGACATCGGGCTGTCCCAGCATTTCGACGAGCTGGGCGTGCCGAACATCCTGTGGGAGAGCTTCAAGCACCGGGTGGGGCTCCAGGTCCGGGCACCGTACGGCGTGCACGACATGGCGGTCGACGCGGTCGGGGTGCTCGATGCTTTGGGCATCGCGCAGGCGCACGTCGTGGGCGTGAGCATGGGCGGGATGGTGGCCCAGCGCATGGCGCTCGCCGCGCCCGGCCGTGTGCTGAGCCTGGCCAGCATCATGAGCTCCAGCGGGGCGCGCCACCTGCCCGGTCCCAGGCCGCATGTCCTGCGCGCCATGTTCAGCCGGCCGCGCGGCCGGGGCGAGCAGGCCGTCGTGGACCATTACGTGAAGCTTTTCCGGGCAATCGGCAGCCCCGGCTACCCGCTCGACGAAGCGGCGCTGCGCGAACGCATCCTGATCGCCACGCGGCGCAGCTTCCATCCGGCCGGCACCCTGCGCCAGATGACCGCCATCGCGGCGGACGACCGCCGCGCCGACGAGCTCCCACGTATCACTGCGCGCACGCTGGTGCTGCACGGCAAGGACGATCCGCTGGTGCCGCTGGCTTGCGGGCAGGACACGGCGCGCCGCATCCCCGGCGCCGGCTTCATCGGAATCGAGGGCATGGGCCACGACCTGCCGCCCGGCGTGGTCGAGCGCCTGCTCGAGCCGCTGGTTCCCCATCTGCAGGCCTGAATCGATGAATACCCCTGAAGCGTCGCAACTGGGCAAGCCCGCACCCTACGTCGATCATTACGACGCTTCGCTGCTGTACCCGATTTCGCGCCTGCCCAAGCGGGTGGAGCTGGGCCTGCACGGCGCCGTGCCGTTTTTCGGCGCCGATTTGTGGACGGCCTTCGAGCTGAGCTGGCTGACGCCGCGCGGCAAGCCGCAGGTGGCCATCGCGCACATCACGGTGCCCTGCGAGACGCCCAATATCGTGGAGAGCAAGTCGTTCAAGCTGTACCTCAACAGCTTCACCAACAGCGCATTCGCTTCAGCGGACGAGGTGCGGGACCGCATCCGTGCCGACGTGAGCGAGGCCGTGTGGCGCGGCGCGCCCACCCAGGCGCTGGTGGGGGTGCGCATCCTGATGCCCGACCGGTTCGACCGCGAGCCGGTGCACGAACTCGACGGACTGAGCCTCGACCGGCTCGACATCGAGTGCACCCAGTACACGCCCGCGCCCGAGCTGCTCACGGCGGCGTTCGGCGAAAAGCCGGTGGAGGAAGTGCTGACCAGCAACCTGCTCAAGAGCAATTGCCTGGTCACGGGCCAGCCCGACTGGGGCAGCGTGCAGGTGCGCTACAGCGGCCCGCAGATCGACCAGGGCGCGCTGCTGCGCTACCTGGTGAGCTTTCGCAACCACAACGAGTTCCACGAGCAGTGCGTCGAGCGCATCTTCATGGACATCTGGAAGCGGTGCAAGCCGGTCAAGCTCGTGGTGTACGCGCGCTACACGCGGCGCGGCGGGCTGGACATCAACCCCTTCCGCACCAGCCATCCCCTGGCGCTGCCGGCGAACATCAGGACGGCGCGGCAGTAGGCCTCAGGCGGCATCGCGGAACGACCGCAGCCCGGGCAGGCCGGGGAACGTGCCGGCGCGCTTTTCCTTCATCGCGGTCACGGCCTCGCGTACGTGGGTGTTGCTCCAGATCGCGCCCTGGATCCAGCCCATCTGCCTGAGGGAATCGTCGACCGAATGGTCGCGGGCATAGTGGATCACCTGCTTGGTACCCCAGACGGCCACGGGGGGCTTGGCGGCGATCTCGCCGGCACAGCGCAGCGCGGCGGCCACCATGGCCTCCTGCGTGTCGAAGACTTCGTTCACCAGGCCCCAGCCCAATGCCTTCTGCGCTGTCAGCCGGCGGCCGGTGTAGGCAAGTTCCTTCACCACCCCCAGCGGCAGCAGCTTGGGCAGGCGCTGCAGCGTGCCGACGTCGGCGACCATGCCGATGTTGATTTCCTGGATGCAGAAGAACGCATCGGCCGTGGCGTAGCGGATGCAGCAGGCCGTGACCATGTCCACCGCGCCTCCGATGCAGCCGCCCTGGATCGCCGCGATCACCGGGATGCGCAGTGTTTCCAGCCGCGTGAAGGTGGCCTGCATGTCGGTGAGCATGTCGAACATTGCGGCCCGGCCTTCGGCCGTGCTGTCGTCCATCGCGATCTCGCCGCCGAAGGTCTCCAGCGCCATTCCCGCACTGAAGTGCTTGCCGGTCGAGGAGATCACCAGGGCCCGCGCCTGGCCCTCGCGATGCAGCCCCGCCAGCGCGTCGTCCAGCTCGCGCCAGAACGATGGATTCATGGTGTTCATCGCCGCCGGGCGATTGAGCACGAGATGGGCGATGTGGTCCTGGTGGGTCAGCGCGAAGCATTCCATGGGGGGTGTCCTCGATGCGACAAGATGCCGGGGCCACTGTAGCGCGCAGCGGCGCCGCCGCGTGGCAAACGCGGGACAAGCGGGGCGGGAGCAAAGGCGCTAGGAGTGCAGCCAGTCACAGCGCAGCTTGCGCTCGCGGTGGGCTTTCATGCGCCAGGCCACGTACATGCTCGGCGCGGACATGGCGAGCATGCACAGCGGCATGCTCCAGAACTGCTCGAACGCATAAGCCGGCAGCCATCCGACCCAGCCCATCATCCAGAAGGTGAGCATGGCGTCCCAGAGGTGGTATTCGACCGGATGCTCGACGCGATGGGCGACATGCCATTGCTTGATGCGTTGCAGTTCGTTGAGCGTCATGGCAGCTTCCCGGCCGGGTGTAAGTTCGGCGTAAGGACAACTGTAAGTTCATGGTAAGTTTCCGTCAAGCGCTCTCAAAACAGGAGCGCCATGCCCAGGGAAACAGACCTTCCCGGGATGGCCGCCGGGAGGCTCACCAGAGCCTGGCGCAGTTGCCGCTGAACAGGATGGTGCCCGGCGTCACCGGGCGCTCGGCTGTTTCCGCCGTGACCGCCAGCTTGCGCACCCCCGACAGCAGCTTGTCGGAGGTGTCGGGCAAACGCGCCACGGCCGAGCCGCTGGCGGGGACGGTAGCCAGCGCAAAGGGCGGGCCGTCCGTCGGCACGGCCCACAGCACCAGGCGGCCGGCAGGGGGCGGCGAGATCGCACCGATCACCTTCACCGTCAGGGTCTGGCCATGCCGCAGGGAACTGACCAGCAGCTTGCCTTCGCCCTGCGCGTCGGTGAGCAACCCCACGTAGCTCTGCGGCAGCTTCTCCCCGGTGCGCATGGCCACCTGGTCGGCGGTGAGGAGCAGTGCGGGGAAGGCCGCGACCAGCGCGAAGGCCGCGACGAGGCCCCCCGCGAGGCCACCCAGGGCCACACCGGCAAAGTCCCGCCAGCGTGGCCGGGAACTCGCCGCGGCGGCAACCGCGGGCCGGGTACGGGCTTCGATGGCGCGCCACACGCGTGGCGCCGGCCTGGCCGCAGGGACCGATTGCGCCAGCTGCCCCAGCCGGCCTTCCCATTCGGAAACAGCCAGCCGGATGTCGCCGCGCTCGCGCAGCAGCAGCTCGAAGCGGCGCCGAGTGCGCTGGGTGAGCGTGCCCAGCACATAGGCGGAGGCCAGGTGATCGACCAGTTGGGGATGGGCGTATTTCAAAGCGCTACGCCTTGGGCCGCGAGGCAACCCTTGAGCTTTTCGAGGCCCCGTCGGATCCAGGCCTTGACCGACCCCAGCGGCGCGCCCATCTGCGCGGCCACTTCGCTGTGCGACAGCCCCTGGTAATACGCCAGCGCGAGGCTCTGCCGGTGGCTGCCGTCCAGGGCGTTCAGGCAGCCTTCGACCTGGAGTGCGCGGGTGGCCTGCGTGAGCAGGTCCAGCGCACTCGGTCCGGCGCCCTGGAGCGAGGCGCCGGCTTCCGGACCTTCAGCTTCGCCGGGCAATTCAGTTTCCTTGCGGCGCGTGCGCAGCCGCAGCGCGTCCAGCGCCTTGTTGCGCACGATGGCGATCAGCCAGGTCATGGGTTGCACGTCCTGCCCGCCCACCCGCGGCTGGTAGAGCGCCGCGCTTTTCCAGATGCTCACGAACGCCTCCTGCAACACGTCTTCGGCCGCATGCTCACCCCCCAACATACGAAGAGCCAGGCCGAACAGATGCGCGTGCGTGCGTTCGTAAACGGTGGCGAAAGCCGAGTGATCGCCGCGCGCTGTCTGCGCCAGCAACTCCTGCAGGCTCGGGCTGTCCGGGTTCATGCGGCGCAGTATAGGGGCCCGTCAGCGACGGTCCCCCTGCGGCGCGGCGCCCGCGCGCGATTCAGCCCTGGCGCTGGAACAGCACCAGCTTCGCTTCGCTGGTCATGTCGGCTTTGGTGGCCGTCATTGCCACGTCGTAGCGCGTGCCGGGGACGGGGTAGGGCGAGTTGAAGCTGAAATCGAAATGGCCGTTCGCGTCGGCGCGCACCGTGCGGGAAAACACGTTCTGCGCCACGCCGAACTGCCCGATGAGGGGCGGTATGGCGTCAACCCGCACGTCCACGTCGGCCCACGGGGCGGTGCGCCCGCGGATGTGCGTGACGCTGCCGTCCACCTGGCCGTTGTTGGCGTGGCTGAGGATCTGGATCGGCACCTGCACCGGGCCGGCGGCGACGTCGAAGCTCCAGCTTCGGCGAATGGTATTGCCGGCCCGGTCGCGCGCCGTCACGTCGACGGTGTGGGGCCCGGGGGGCAGGGGGCCGCGGAAGGTGAACGATTCAGGGGTCACGTGGGCATCCTGCGTCACGTTGCGCCCCGACAGCGTGATGCGCACGCTGTTGGGGTCCACGCCCGAACCGCCGCGGTCGTCGAACGAACCGGAAACAACGGTGCCCGGCCCGCCGGCGACCGTCTCGCCTTCGCGCGGCGTCAGATGGGAAATGGTCGGCGGCCGGTTGTCGCCCGTGACGAGCGGCCCGCTCAGATTCGCGGTCACGGCGCGGTCGCCCCTGCGCAGCGTCGCGACCACGGGCGCAGTGGGGTTCAGGTTGTCCGAGCGTCGCACGGTGTAGGAACCCTCGTAGTGGCCGGGCCGGGTCTCACGCAGGGCCACGTTGTCGGCGACGCCCGGCAGGTCGACCGAGGCCACTGCGCCGGGCCCGCCCTCGAGCGTGAACCGCAGTTCCGCGCCGGGCTCGATCCTGTCGAGCGTCGCGACACGGAACCGCTCGATGCGCAGGGGGGACGGGGCCTGCGCCACATTGTCGAGCCCGGCGGGAACGGTGTAGCTTGCCGTCACGGTCCGGTTGCCGCGCCGCATGATGGCTCGGATCGCGTCGCCTTCCTCGATGCGGTCGTCGCGCGCGATGACATAGCGGCCGGTGTAGACGCCGCGCGAGGTCTCGCTCAGCGGAATCATGGCCTGCGCGCCGCGGATGCGGATGCTGGCTTTCGCCTGCGGCGAGCCTTCCAGCCTGAATCGCAGGCGCGAACCCGGGCGCAAGCCGTTGTCGCTGGTGACCTGCAACGAAAAGACCTCGGGCGTCGCGGGCTGCGCGGAAACGGCAGATGGCAGGGCCGTGAGCGTCGCGGCCGCCGGCGCCAGCAGGAACATGGCCGCGACATGGGCGCGTAGCTGTGCTTTCATTCGGAACCCCTGAAAGTGAATCTCCTTTCACCCTACCCATGACGGATTTCTGCCCGTGTAGGCGCGGCGGCGATGGAGCGGTAGGACACATCCAGCTTGGCTGTGCCGGAACGCCCGCAGGCCCTGCTCGCGTCGCCAGCTTCACCTTGTTACCATCCGGCCCATGAAAAGGCGCGAGTTCCTGATTGCCCCGTTCGCAACCGCCGGAGGTGTCGCCATGGCCAACCTGCCCGAAGTGCAATCGCTGGACGATTCGCTGCGCTGGCTCGACCGGCTCGAGAAAGCTTCCAGCGCCAGGGCCATCGGCGCCTGGCCGCTGGGCGCCGTGCTGGAGCACCTGGCGCAGAGCATCGAGATGAGCATGGACGGGTTCCCGCAGGCCAAGAGCGCCTTGTTCCAGGGCACGGCCGGCGGCGCGGCCTTCGCATTCTTCAAGTGGCGCGGACGCATGAGCCACGGCCTGGCCGAACCGATTCCCGGCGCCCCGGCGCTGGTGGCCGGCGCGCAGTGGCAGCCTGCCGCGGTTCGCCTGCGCGCGGCGATCACGCGCTTCAACGGCTACGCCGGGCCGATGCGGCCGCATTTCGCCTATGGGGCCCTGAACAAGCCGGATTTCGCGCTGGCCCACAGCCTGCACATCGCCAACCACCAGGAAGAGATCGTCCTGCAGTGACGCGGCGGCTTCACAGCCGGATCGAGTCCGGCAGGGCCCGGCACTAGAAGAGGTCGAGCGTGCCCTCGAGCGGTGAGGGTTCCGCAGCCCGGTGAGCGGAGGAGGGCGATGCGCCGGTGGCAGGCGCGGCCTGCGCCTCGGGTGAGCCGGCCTTGGCCAGCTTGCCCACCCGCACCCCCAGCAGGCGCAGCCGCCGCTCCAGGGCGACGCGCTTGAGGCATTGTCCCGCGACCTGGCGGATGGTCTTCGCGTCCGCCGTGAAGCTGGTCGATCGTCTGGTCGCGCGTGGCGATCCTGAAATCGTCGTAGCGCAGCTTGATGCCGATCGTCTTGCCCACGTAGCCCTTGCGCTGCAGGTCGCCGGCCACTTGCACGCACAGGTCGGTGAAGATCGCGCCGAGCTCGGCGCGGTCGCGCACGGCGTGCAGGTCCCGGTCGAAGGTGGTTTCGCGGCTCATCGACACCGGCTCGCTTTCGGTCACGACCGGGCGGTCGTCGCGGCCCCAGGCCGCATCGTGCATCCAGGCGCCGTAGGACTTGCCGAAGTTGTCGATCAGCCATTCGCGCTCCTGCGCGGCGATGTCGCCGATGGTGTGCAGGTGCAGCTTCGCCAGCTTGATCTCGGCCTTGGGGCCGATGCCGTTGATCTTGCGCACCGGCAGCGGCCAGATCTTCGCCTGCACGTCTTCCTCGTACAGCACGGAGATGCCGTTGGGCTTGTTGAATTCGCTGGCCATCTTGGCGATCAGCTTGTTGGGCGCCACGCCGATCGAGCAGGTCAGGCCGGTCGCCTCGCAGGATGGCGCGCTGGATCAGCCGCGCCAGCGCGCGCCCGCCTTCGCGCTGGCCGCCGGGCACGTCGGTGAAGTCGATGTACACCTCGTCCACGCCGCGGTCCTCGATCACCGGGGCGATCTCGGCGATGGTGCTCTTGAAGAGGCGCGAATACTTGCGCACTTCCTCGAAATCCACCGGCAGCACGATGGCCTGCGGGCACAGCTTGGCCGCCTTCATCATGCCCATCGCGGAGCCCACGCCGAACTGGCGCGCCGGGTAGGTGGCCGTGGTGATGACGCCGCGGCCCACGTAGTCCTTCAGCAGCGGAAAGGCCGACGCGGGGATTTCGCCCGGCGGCAGGCCGGCGTAGCGCTCGCGCACGATCTCGTCCACCTTGCGCCGGCCCGCCGCCGATGACCACGGGCAGCCCCTTGAGCTGCGGGTATCGCAGCAGCTCGACGGAGGCGAAGAACGCGTCCATGTCGAGGTGGGCGATGCGGCGCAGGGTCACAGGCGTCATTTTGCCGCCTTGACCTGCCATCCCGATCCGGGTGAAATCCGTCACTGACGAAACCGGGGGGAATCCATAGAATCGCGCGCTTGCCTTCAACAACAGCCCGCCCGCAAGAGGCGCGGCATCCCGAGGATGGAGTACCAAGCATGAAACGATGGATCAAGTGGACCGCCGGCGGCATCGCCGCACTGGCCGTGGTGGTGGTGGTCGCGGGCGTCACCGGCTACCAGCTGGCCGAGCGCAAGATGGCGCGCAAGGTCGACGTCGCGGTCAAACCGGTGGCTTTCACCAGCGAGCCTGCCGCGCTGGAACGCGGCAAGTACCTGTTCCAGTCGCGCGGCTGCGCGGACTGCCATGGCGCCGATGGCGGCGGCCGGGTCTTCGTCGACGACGGCAAGGGCCTGAAGCTCGCAGGCCCCAACATCAGCCCGGCGGGAGTGATCACCGCCTACAAGCCGGAAGACTGGGTGCGCACCATCCGCCACGGCGTCAAGCCCTCCGGCCAGCCCCTGATGATCATGCCCAGCGAGGACTACAACCGGTTCACCGACCAGGACCTGGCATCGCTGGTGGCCTATGTGCGGGCCCTGCCGCCGGCCAAGGGCGGCGCCGCCGTGCTCGAATTGCCTGCGCCCGTGCGCATCCTGTACGGCTTCGGCGTCATCAAGGACGCAGCCGGGAAGATCGACCATTCGCTGCCGCCGGCGCAGCCCGTCGCGGAGGCGGCGAACGCACAGCACGGCGCTTACGTGGCCAACATGTGCATCGGCTGCCATGGCGAGCATCTCTCGGGCGGCAAGATCCCGGGAGGCCCGCCCGACTGGCCGGCCGCGGCCAACATCACACCCGGCGAAGGCTCGGTCATGCCGCGCTACAAGGATTCGGCCGCCTTCATCGCGATGCTGCGCAGCGGCAAGCGGCCGGACGGCACGCCGATCAAGGTCATGCCGTTCGAGTCGCTGGGCAAGCTGAACGACGTGGACGCGACGGCAGTTTATGAATTCCTGAAGACGGTGCCCGCGCGGCCGGCGGGCGGGCGCTAGGCGCCGACCATGGGTTCCCTGCAACTTGCCGGAGGCAGCCCCATGCTGAAGATGTTTCTTCCGCTCGCGGCAGCCGCGTGCCTGCTGGGATGCGCGGCGCCTGCGGCGCCGGCCGCGCCCGGCGAGGCGCGCCAGCAGGTGATGGCCACCGAACGCGCGTTCGCCAGGACCATGGCCGATCGGGACCACAGTGCCTTCGCCACCTTCGTGTCCGACGACACCGTCTTCTTCGCGGGCCCCAAGCCCCTGCACGGAAAACAGGCCGTCGTCGATTTCTGGGCCCGCTTCTACCAGGGTGCCCAGGCCCCGTTTCCATGGGAGCCGGACGAAGTGGAGGTGCTCGACGCTGGAACGCTCGCGATCAGCTCCGGGCCGGTGCGCGACCCGCAAGGCAAGGTGTTCGCGCGCTTCACGTCCATCTGGCGCCTGGAAGCCCCGGGCCGGTGGCGGATCATCTTCGACAAGGGCAACCCCGCCTGCGATTGCGCCAGGCCCTGACGGCAGCCTGCGCCGCGAACGGTCAGTAGGTGCCTCGCAGCAGGATGCCCTTGTCCACGGTGTTGATGTCGGTGCGGCCGCAGAAGGCCATCGTCAGGTCCAGCTCCTTGTGGATGATTTCCAGCGCCTTGGTCACGCCGGCCTCGCCCATGGCGCCCAGCCCGTAGAGGAAGGCGCGGCCGATGTAGGTGCCCTTGGCGCCCAGCGCCACGCGCCTTGAGCACGTGCTGGCCGGAGCGGATGCCGCCGTCCATGTGGACCTCGATCTTGCGGCCCACCGCTTCGACGATGCCGGGCAGCGCGGAAATGGAGGAGGGCGCGCCATCGAGCTGCCGGCCGCCGTGGTTCGAGACGATGATGGCGTCGGCGCCGCTGTCCACGGCGATCTGCGCGTCTTCCGCGTCCTGGATGCCCTTGAGGATCAGCTTGCCGCCCCAGCGCTTCTTGATCCATTCGACGTCGTTCCACGACAGCGCGGGGTCGAACTGCTTGGCGGTCCATTCGGACAGCGAGCCCATGTTCTCCACGCCCTTGACATGGCCGACGATGTTGCCGAACTGGCGCCGCGGGCGTGCCCAGCATGCCCAGGCCCCAGCGCGGCTTGGTCATCATGTTCAGCATGTTGGGGATCGTCAGCTTGGGCGGAGCCGACAGGCCGTTCCTCAGGTCCTTGTGGCGCTGGCCGATGATCTGCAGGTCCAGCGTGAGCACCAGCGCGGAGCAGTTCGCCGCCTTCGCGCGGTCGATCAGGCGTTCGATGAAATCGCGGTCGCGCATCACGTACAGCTGGAACCAGAAAGGGTGGTTGTCCGTGCCCCGGGCCACGTCCTCGATCGAGCAGATGCTCATGGTGGACAGCGTGAAGGGGATGCCGAACTTCTTCGCCGCACGGGCGGCGAGGATTTCGCCGTCGGCATGCTGCATGCCGGTCAGGCCCGTGGGCGCGATGGCCACCGGCATGGCGACGTCCTGGCCGATCATCTGCGTGCGGGTGGTGCGGTTTTCCATGTTCACCGCGACGCGCTGGCGCAGCAGGATGCGTTCGAAATCCGATTCGTTGGCGCGATAGGTGCTTTCGGTCCACGAGCCGGAGTCGGCATAGTCGTAGAACATGCGCGGCACGCGCTTTTTCGCGAGTACGCGCAGGTCTTCGATGTTGGTGATCACGGGCACGGCTTGTCTCCTGCAGTTGCCCGGAATGCTAGCGGGTTCGCCGGGCGCCCGGGTTGAAGATTCTTGGGCGGCGCCGCAATTTTGTTCAAACCGCCCTCGCGGGGCAGGTTCAGTCGCCCTGGCCCAGGCGCGAACGATGCCTCGCGATCTGAGCGCGCACCTGCGACGGCGCGGTGCCGCCCAGCACATTGCGGGTGTTCAGCGAGCCGCGCAGGGACAGCACGTCGTACACGTCCTTGTCGATCGCGGTGCTGAACTCCCTGAGCACCGCCAGCGGCAGTTCGGACAGGTCGACCTGGTGGGCGATCGCCGCCTTCACGGCGTGCGCCACGGTCTCATGCGCATCGCGGAACGGTACGCCCTTCTTGACCAGGTAGTCGGCCAGGTCCGTGGCGGTGGCGTAGCCGCGCAGCGTCGCCTTTTCCATCGCTTCGGGCTTGACCTCGATGCCCGCGACCAGCTCGGCGAAGATGCGCAGCGTGTCCTTGAGCGTGTCCACGGTGTCGAACAGCGGCTCCTTGTCTTCCTGGTTGTCCTTGTTGTAGGCCAGGGGCTGTCCCTTGATCACGGTGATCAGGCCCATCAGGTGGCCCACCACGCGGCCTGCCTTGCCGCGCGCGAGTTCGGGCACGTCGGGGTTCTTCTTCTGCGGCATGATCGACGAGCCGGTGCAGAACCGGTCCGGCAGGTCGATGAAGCCGAAGTTCTGGTTCATCCACAGCACCAGCTCTTCGGAGAAACGGCTGATGTGCAGCATGGCCACCGCGGCGGCGGCGCAGAACTCGATCGCGAAGTCGCGGTCGCTCACGGCGTCGATGGAGTTCTGGCACAGGCCCTCCATGTTCAGCGCGCGGGCCACGTGCTCCCGGTCCAGCGGGTAGCTGGTGCCCGCCAGGGCGGCGGCGCCCAGGGGCAACCGGTTGACCCGCTTTCGCACGTCCGCCAGCCGCTCTCCATCGCGGGTGAACATCTCCACGTAGGCCATCATGTGGTGGCCGAAGCTCACGGGCTGCGCCACCTGCAGGTGGGTGAAGCCGGGCAGGATCACCTCCACGTTGCGCTCGGCCAGGTCGAGCAGCGCGCGCTGCAGGTCCATCAGCAGCGTCTGGATCAGGTCGATCTCGTCGCGCAGCCACAGGCGCACGTCGGTGGCCACCTGGTCGTTGCGGCTGCGGCCGGTGTGCAGCCGCTTGCCGGCGTCCCCCGCAAGCTGCGTGAGGCGCGCCTCGATGTTCAGGTGCACGTCTTCCAGGTCGAGCTTCCACTCGAATTCCCCGGATTCGATCTCCCGCGTGATCTGCGCCAGCCCGTCCTGGATCGCGCAGACGTCCTGCAGGGTGATGATGCCCTGCGCCGCAAGCATGTCCGCGTGCGCCAGCGAGCCTTCGATGTCCGCCTTCCACAGGCGCTGGTCAAAGGAGACGCTGGCGGTGTAGCGCTTGACCAACTCGCTCATCGGCTGGGAAAACAGGGCCGACCAGGCTTGGGATTTCTTATCGAGTTGGCTCATAGGGAGGAGGCTGGGCGGGCCGTTACTGGTTCGCCCCGGGGGTGGTTACGGCAAGGATCACCAATAATCGGGCCAAAGCCCCGCTTTGCTGATGAAAGATTCCCAGATTTTATCGACGTTCCAGGAAGCCGCCGCGCCGGACCTGCCGGCGCGTCCGGCGCGGGCGCTGGTTTTCGACGCCTGCCAGATCGGCGTGATCCTGCGCGCGGTGCTGTTCGTCGAGACAGTGATGGCGGCGGGGGCCATGTTCGGCGCGGCCAGCCCGGCCGATTGGCTGTTTCGCGTCTCCGTCCTCAGCGGCGCCGCCTTGCCCGCGACGCTGGCGTGGCTGCTGGTGGCCTGCAGCCTCAAGAAAGTGCTGGCGCGGCTCGCGCCGGCCGCGCAGCAGGCCTTCGGCATGGCGCTGGGGGTGCTGGCCGGCCTTTATGGCTGCGCGCTGATGGCGCTGGCGGGCTTCACCGGGGCGGCGCCCTGGGTCGCCTCGGCCGTCACGGGCGCGCTGCTGGCGGCGGCGCTGGTGGCTGCCCTGGTGCTGCGGGCCAAGGGACGGATGCCCGCGGACACGGCGGCGCGGCTGTCCGAGCTGCAGGCCCGCATCCGCCCGCATTTCCTGTTCAACACCCTCAACAGCGCGATCGCGCTGGTGCGCGCGGACCCGGCCCGGGCCGAGGCCATCCTCGAAGACCTGAGCGACCTGTTCCGCCATGCGCTGATGGACCCGGGAGAGTCGGTCACGCTGGCCGAGGAGGTGGCCCTGGCGCGCCGCTACCTGGACATCGAGCAGGTCCGCTTCGGCGAGCGGCTGCAGGTGGAATGGGCGCTCGACCCGGCTGCCGGGGGCGCGCAGGTGCCTCCGCTGATGCTCCAGCCCCTGGTGGAGAATGCGGTCAAGCACGGTGTGGAACCCAGCGCGAGCGGCGCGCAGGTCAAGGTCAGCACCCAGCGGCGCGGCGGGACGGTGGTGATCAAGGTCACCAATACCGTGCCGGCCGGCCAGGGCAAGCGCGGGCACGGCGTGGCGCAGGACAATGTGCGCGATCGGCTGCGCCTGCTGCACGACGTGCAGGGCCAGTTCCAGGCGGTGCTGAAGGACGGGGTGTACCAGGTCAGGATGGAGGTGCCGGTATGAGGAGCGGAAGCCCATGACTTTGCAGGTGCTGGTGGTGGACGACGAGCTGCTGGCGCGTTCGCGCCTGCGCACGCTGCTGGCCGACTGCCGCGCGCCGGAAGCCGTCCTCGGCGGCGAAGCCGGGAACGCCGTGGAAGCGCTGGACCTGCTGCGGCGCCTGCGCTTCGACGTGGTGCTGCTGGACATCCACATGCCCGGCGCCGACGGGCTGGCGCTGGCGCAGACCGTGCGATCGCTGCCCAGCCCACCGGCAGTGGTTTTCGTGACGGCGCATGCCGAACACGCCGTCGCCGCGTTCGAGCTGGACGCGGTGGACTACCTCACCAAGCCCGTTCGCCTGGAGCGCCTGCAGACGGCGCTGCAGAAGGTCCAGCGGCAGGTCCAGGCCCGCGCGGCCGCGCCGGCCCCGGTGGCGGCCGCCGAAGTGCTGCTGATCCAGGACCGTGGCCGCACCGAGCGCGTTCCGCTGTTCGAGGTCCTGTATTTCAAGGCCGAGCTGAAGTACATCACGGTCCGCACGGCCGGCAGAAGCTATATCCTCGACGCATCGCTCAGCGAGCTGGAAGAGCGCCACGCGGCGCAGTTCCTGCGCGTGCATCGCAATGCCCTGGTGGCCCGGCGCGCGGTGCGCGCGCTGGAGAAGCACTACGATCCCGAAGAGGGCGAAGGCTGGGCCGTGCGGCTCAACGGCATCGACGAACTGCTGGCCGTGTCGCGGCGGCAGCTCAGTGCGGTGCGCGAGGCGATCGCCAGCTAGCCCCTTGCTGCCGGTTCTTTTTCAAGGGCGGTCTTGAGCCCTGATGTTGTGGAGACAGATCCGTTGAACCCTGACCAACCGCCCGAAGGGCAAGCGAAGCCGGCCGCCGCTGCCGAAGCCGAGCCGCAGCGCGTGCTGCTGCACATGCCCGTGGACATCCGCAGCATGGCGCTGGTCGTGCTCGCCGTCGTGGCGGTGCTCGCGGTGCTGCGCGGGGCCAGCGGTTTCTTCATCCCGGTGATGATCGGCCTGATGTTCAGCTATGCGCTCTCGCCGGTCGTCAACTGGTTCGAGAAGATCCGCATTCCCCGGGCGATCAGCGCCGCGGTGCTGATCCTGGGCATCCTCGGCGGGGCGGGCGCCAGCGTCTATTCCTTCAGCGACGACGCCAGCCAGCTGGTCAACTCGCTGCCCGAGGGCGCCCGCAAGCTGCGCGACGTGATCCGGGAACGCAGCGGCAAGGCGGAGACGCCGCTGGGCACCGTGCAGAAGGCGGCCACCCAGCTCGAGCAGGCGGCCGAGGAGGCCGGGGCGGCGACGCCCGCCGGCCGGGGCGTGCAGCGCGTGGTGATCGAAAAGGCGCGCTTCAACATCCGCGACCACCTGTGGAGCGGCACCATGGGGCTGGTGAGCCTGATGGGCCAGGTGATCGTCGTCACCTTCCTCACCTATTTCCTGCTGCTGTCGGGCGACACGTTCCGTCGCAAGGTCGTCAAGATCGCCGGGCCCAGCCTCTCGAGCAAGAAGATCACCGTGCAGGCGCTCGATGAGATCACGCTGCAGATCCAGCGCTACCTGCTGGTGCAGCTGGTTTCGAGCATCGCGGTGGGGCTGGTGACGGGGCTGGCGTTCTGGGCGCTCGGGCTCAACCACGTCGCGGTCTGGGCGATCGCCGCGGCCATCCTCAACCTCGTTCCCTACATCGGTTCCGCGGTGGTCGCGGGCGCGGCCGCCATGGCGGGCTTCGTCCAGTTCGGCAACGATCAACATGGCCCTCGCGGTGGCCGGGGCCTCGCTCGTCATCCACACCATCTCGGGCAACCTGATCGTGCCCTGGCTCACCAGCAAGGCCAGCAGCATGAACGCCGTGGCGGTGTTCGTCTGCGTGCTGGCCTGGGGCTGGCTGTGGGGCTTGTGGGGACTGCTGCTGGGCATCCCCATCATGATGGTGGTCAAGGCCGTCTGCGACCGCGTCGACGACCTCAAGCCGGTGGGCGAACTGCTCGGCAGCTGACGCGCCTTCAGCCGGTGTTGCGCAGCGCCGCGGCGATGCCGTTGATCGAGATGTGGATGCCGCGCCGCGCGCGGTCGTCCAGCTTGCCCGACCGGTAGCGCCGCACCAGTTCCACCTGCAGGTGGTGCAGCGGGTCGATGTACGGAAAGCGATGCCGGATCGAGCGCTGCAGGGCGGGGTTGCCCGCCAGGCGCTGCTTTTCGCCGGTGATCGCCTGCAGGGCCTCCACCGTGCGATGCCACTCTGCCTCGATGGTCGCGAAGATGCGCTTGCGCAGGCGCGCGTCGGTCACCAGTTCGGCATAGCGCGAGGCCAGCGCCAGGTCGCTCTTGGCCAGCACCATGTCCATGTTGGACAGCAGGGCGCGGAAGAACGGCCACTGGCGGTACATCTTCTGCAGCAGCGCCAGCGCCTTCGCGGCGGGACTGCGCCGGGTTCTCGCTCGAGGAACTGGTGCACGGCGGTGCCGAAGCCGTACCAGCCCGGCAAGGTCAGGCGGCACTGGCCCCAGCTGAAGCTCCAGGGGATGGCGCGCAGGTCCTCGATGCGCTGCGACGCCTTGCGCGAAGCCGGCCGCGAGCCGATGTTGAGCTCGGCGATTTCGCGGATCGGCGTCGAGCCGAAGAAGTATTCGGTGAAGCCGGGCGTTTCGTAGACCAGGGCGCGGTAGGCCGCCATGCTGGACTGCGACAGCGTTTCAGCCGCCAGCCAGGAACGCCGCGCGGCGCCGTCTTGGTCGGCTGCAGCAGCGTGGCCTCCAGCGTGGCCGCGACCAGCGTCTCGAGGTTGCGCCGGCCGATCTCGGGGTTGGCGTACTTGGAGCCGATCACCTCGCCCTGTTCGGTGAGGCGGATCTGCCCGCGCACCGTGCCGGGCGGCTGCGCCAGGATGGCCTGGTAGCTCGGGCCGCCGCCGCGCCCCACGGTGCCGCCGCGGCCATGGAACATGCGCAGCTGGATGTTGTGGCTGTTGGCGAGCTCGTCGAACAGCTGCGACCAGCGCGATCTCGGCGCGGTACAGCTCCCAGTTGCTGGTGAAGATGCCGCCGTCCTTGTTGCTGTCGCTGTAGCCCAGCATGATGTCCTGCTCGGCGCCCGAGCGCTGCACCAGCCTGGCGATGCCGGGCAGGGCGTAGAACTCGCGCATGATCGGCGCCGCGTTGCGCAGGTCCTCGATGGTTTCGAACAGCGGCACGACGATCAGGTCGGCGATCGCCTGGTCGTCGAGCGTCCCGGTCATCAGGCCCACTTCCTTTTGCAGCAGCAGCACTTCCAGCAGGTCGCTGGCCGTTTCGGTGTGGCTGATGATGTAGTGGCGGATCGCCTGAGCGCCGAAGCGCTCGCGCATGAGGCGGGCCGTCTCGAAGATCGCCAGTTCGCCGCGCGCGAGGCCCGAGTAGTTTGCGCCCATCACCCGCAGCGGCCGCGCGTCGCAGAGCAGCTTGACCAGCAATGCGCGCCGCGCCGCCTCCGGCAGCCTGGCGTAATGCGGCTCGATGCGGGCGACGGCCAGCAGCTCGGCGATCACCGCCTCGTGCTGGTCGGAGCTTTGCCGCAGGTCCACCGTCGCCAGGTGGAAGCCGAACACTTCCACGGCGCGGATCAGCGGATGCAGGCGCTGCTGCACCAGCGCCGCGCCATGGTGGGCCAGCAGCGAGGCCTCGATCGTGCGCAGGTCGGCCAGGAATTCATCGGCGCGCAGGTAGGCGTTCTGCGGCGCGCATCGCATGGCGCGCAGCCTCGCCGCCGGTGAGGTCCTTCAGCGTGGCCGCCAGCCGTGAATAGATGCCGGTCAGGGCGCGGCGATAGGGCTCGTCCAGCCGGTGCTCGCTGGCGTCGGGTGAGCTGTCGGCCAGCGCCCGCATGGCCGGCGTCACGCCGACCAGCATGGCGGACAGCGACAGCTCGCCGCCCAGGTAGTGCACTTCGGTCAGGTAGTGGCGCAGCGCCACTTCGCACTGGCGGCGCAGCGCGTATTCCAGCGTCTGCGCGCTGACGTTGGGGTTGCCGTCGCGGTCGCCGCCGATCCACTGGCCCATGCGCAGGAAGCTCGCCACCGGGTGCTGGCCCAGTTCGCGCTCCAGGTCGGCGTAGATCTTGGGGATCTCGCGCAGGAAGGTGGCCTCGTAATAGCTCAGCGCGTTCTCGATCTCGTCGGCCACCGTGAGCTTGGTGAAGCGCAGCAGGCGCGTCTGCCACAGCTGCAGCACGCGGGCGCGCATCTGCGCCTCGTTGGCGGCGAGTTCGCGCGGCGCCAGCGCGTCCTTGGGCAGCGCGCGCGCCTTGATTTCGTCGCGGTGCGGCCAGCAGGTTGGCGATGTCCGCGCTCGGCGTCCAGGATGCTCTTGCGCTGCACTTCGGTCGGGTGGGCCGTGAGCACCGGCGACACATGGGCTCTGGGCCAGCGTCTGCGAGACGGCCTTGGTGCCGATGCCGGCCCAGCGCAGCCGCGCCAGCGCGACCTCGATGCTGCCTTCCTGGGTGTCGCCCGCGCGCTCGTGGATGGCGCGGCGGCGGATGTGGTGGCGGTCTTCGGCCAGGTTGGCCAGGTGGCTGAAGTAGGTGAAGGCGCGGATCACGCTCACCGTCTGCTCGCCCGACAGCGACTTCAGCAGGGTCTTCAGCGCCTTGTCGGCCTCGTGGTCGGCGTCGCGGCGGAACGCCACCGAGAGCTTGCGGATGCGCTCGACCAGCTCGAAGGCGTCGACGCCTTCCTGCTCGCGGATGACGTCGCCCAGGATGCGGCCCAGCAGCCGGATGTCCTCCACCAGGGGGCGTTCGTTGTCGCGCGGCCCGCCGCGAGGGCGAGGAAGGCGATGCGGGCGTTGCGGAGGTCATGGGCGTTGCTTATTTTTTCGGCAGCGCGCATGCTAGCATCCGATACCTCCCAAGCATTACAAACAGGTTACGAGATTGAGCAAGCTAGTGATCGCCACCCGCGAAAGCCGCCTGGCCCTGTGGCAGGCCGAGCACGTGAAGGCGCTGCTGGAGCAGCGCGGCCACCAGGTGTCGCTGCTGGGCATGACCACCCAGGGCGACCAGATCCTGGACCGGTCGCTCGAGCAAGGTCGGCGGCAAGGGCCTGTTCGTCAAGGAGCTGGAAGTGGCGCTGGAGGAAGGCCATGCCGACCTCGCCGTGCACTCGCTCAAGGACGTGCCGATGGACCTGCCGGACGGCTTTGCGCTGGCCTGCGTGATGGAGCGCGAGGACCCGCGCGACGCCTTCGTCTCGAACACGTTCGCCTCGCTGGACGACCTGCCGCAGGGCGCGGTGGTCGGCACCTCCAGCCTGCGCCGCATCGTGCTGCTGCGGTCGCTGCGGCCCGACCTGAGGATCGAGCCGCTGCGCGGCAACCTCGACACCCGGCTGCGCAAGCTCGACGAAGGCCATTACGACGCCATCGTGCTGGCGGCCGCCGGCCTGAAGCGGCTGGGCCTGGGCCAGCGCATCCGGCAGGTGTTCGAGCCCGAGCAGATGCTGCCGGCCGCGGGGCAGGGCGCCCTGGGCATCGAGGTGCGCGCCGACCGCGCGGACCTGCTGGAACTGCTGGCGCCGCTGGCGCACCAGGCCACCTGGCTGGCCGTCGCGGCCGAACGCGCGGTCAGCCGCGCCATGGGCGGCAGCTGCTCGATGCCGCTGGCCGCGTTCGCGATCTTTTCGGGGGAATACCTCCAGTTGCGCGCGGCTTGGGGCGAGCCGGAAGGCCCGCCCGCCCTCGTGCGGGCGCAATCGGCCAGCGCTGCCGCCGACCTCGAGCAGGCTGCCGAGCTCGGCACGCAGGTCGCGGCGCAGCTGCGCGCCGCCGGCGCCCACTAGCTGCCGCCGCGCCATGCGCGTCATCGTCACCCGGCCCGAAAGCGAGGCCCGGCGTTGGGTCGACGAGCTTCGCCGGCACGGCTTCGATGCGCTGTCGCTTCCGCTGATCGCCATCGCGCCGGTGCTGCAGCCGCAAGCGCTGCGCGCGGCCTGGCAGCAGCTCGGTCGCTACCGCGCCGTGATGTTCGTCAGCGGCAATGCAGTGCGGCATTTCTTCGCCCACGTCCGGCGGCAGCGCCTGGCCGGCGCAGACCCGGGCCTGGGCGACCGGGCCCGGGCACGCGCGACGCCCTGCTGCGAGTCCGGGGTGCCCGCCGCGTCGATCGACGCGCCGCCGCCGCTCGGCCGCCCAATTCGATTCCGAAACGCTGTGGCAGCAGGTCGCCGGCCAGGTGGCGGCGGGCGATCGCGTGCTGATCGTGCGCGGCGGGCGATGCCGAAGGCGCGAGCAGCGGGCGCGACTGGCTGGCCGATCGGCTGGCAGGCCGCCGGCGCGCAGGTCGAACTCGTCGTGGCCTACCGGCGCCAGGCTCCCGGCTTCAGCCCGGCGCAGTTGCAGCAGGCGAAGGACGCGGCGGCAGCGGGCAACGTCTGGCTGTTCAGCAGTTCGCAGGCGATCGCGCACCTGCGCACACTGCTGCCGCAGCAGGACTGGTCGCAGGCGCGCGCCGTGGCCACCCATCCGCGCATCGCGCAGGCCGCGCGGCACGCCGGCTTCGGTGTTGTTTGCGAGTCACGACCGGCCGTGGACGCCGTGGTGGCGGCCCTAGAATCGTTTCGATGAGTTCCGAGCCCACCAGCGAAGCCACTGCCGCCAGCCCCGTGCCCGCTCCTGAAGCGGCCCAGGCCGCGGCCGGCGCCGCGGGTGCCGCGGCGGCATGGTGTACCTGTTCCTCGCGGTGGCCGCACTGGCGCTGGGCGCCAGCGTGATGCTGTGGCAGAAGCTCTCGAACATCCAGGAGCAGCTGGCACGGCAGAGCGCCGACAGCGGCGCCAACGCGATCGAGGCGCGCGCGCTGGCGCGCCAGGCGCAGGAGCTGGCGCGCGAGACTGCGGCGCGGCAGGCGCTGACCGAAACGCGCCTGAGCGAAGTGGCCCTGCAGCGCTCGCAGATCGAGGAGCTGATGCAGAGCCTTTCGCGCTCGCGCGACGAGAACCTGGTGGTCGACATCGAGTCGGCGCTGCGGCTGGCGCAGCAGCAGGCGCAGCTCACCGGCAGCGTCGAGCCGTTGCTGGCGGAACTGCGCAGCGCCGACAAGCGCCTCGAGCGCGCCGCGCAGCCGCGGCTGTCGCGGGTGCGCGCCGCGATCGCGCGCGACATCGACCGCATCCGCGCCGCCAGCGTGACCGACGTGCCGGGCCTGCTGGTCAAGCTGGACGAACTGGCGCGGCAGGTCGACGAACTGCCGCTGGCCAACGCCGTGGCGCCGGCGGCCAGCGCGTCCGCGCCCCGCAAGCCGGCTTCGCCCCGGCGCCGGCGTCGGCGCAATGGTGGCAGCGGCTCCTGGCCGAGGTGCGGCAACGAGGCGCGCGGCCTGGTGCGGGTCAGCCGCGTGGACCAGCCCGAGGCCGTGCTGCTGGCGCCCGAGCAGGCCTTCTTCCTGCGCGAGAACCTCAAGCTCAAGCTGCTCAATGCGCGCCTGGGCCTGCTGGCGCGGCAGACCGAGTCGGCGCGCGCCGACGTCGCCGCGGCGGCGGCCGCGTTGCGCAAGTATTTCGATCCAGCCGCGCGCAAGACCCAGGCCGCCGCGGCGCTGGTCCAGCAGGTCCAGGCCCAGTTGCGCGCGGTGGAACTGCCGCGCATCGACGAGACGCTCGCGGCCTGGCGACCGCGGCCGCCGGAAAATGATGGGCCCCGACGCGCACTTCGTTCGCTGGACGTGCCCCGTCCGATGCGGCTGCCCTTCAGCCTGGGCGGGCACTGAGATGCGCGCAGCCCTCTGGCTCCTGGCCCTGTTCGGCGTCGCGGTCGCGATCGCCCTGTTCGCCGGCAACAACCAGGGCACGGTGACCCTGTTCTGGCCGCCGTACCGGGTCGACCTGTCGCTCAACCTCGTGCTGCTGCTGCTGTTCGGCGCCTTCGTGTTCCTGCATGTCGCGCTGGCGGCGCTGGCGGCGCTGTTCGACCTGCCGCGCCAGGCGCTGCGCTGGCGCACCCAGCAGAAGGAGCGGGCCATGCACGGCTCGCTGCTCGATGCGCTCTCGCACCTGCTGGCCGGCCGCTTCATCCGTGCGCGCAAGTCCGCCGAGGCCGCACTCGGCCAGGAAAAATCGCTCGAGCGGCGGCGGCAACGCGACGCCCAATGCCGGCCAGCTGCGCACGCTGGCGCACCTGCTCGCGGCGGAAAGCGCGCAGGCGCTGCAGGACCGCGCGTCGCGCGAGGACCACCTGCAGCAGGCGCTGGACCAGGCGCCGTCACGCGACGCGCAGGAAACGCGCGAGGGCGCGCTGATGCGGGCCGCGCGCTGGTCGCTCGACGACCGCGAGCCGCAGGCCGCGATGAACTGGCTCAAGGGCCTGCCGCAGGGCGCGGCGCGCCGCACGCTGGCGCTGCGCATCAAGCTCAAGGCCGCGCGCCTGTCGCAGCAGACGGCGGAGGCGCTGGAGACCGCCCGGCTGCTCGCCAAGCACCGCGCGTTCTCCGCGGGCGCCGCGCAGAGCATCGTGCGCGGCCTGGCGATCGACCTGTTGAACGGCGCGCACGACGTGGCGCAGTTGCAGCGCGCCTGGGATTCGCTGGAGCCGTCCGAGCGCGCTGATGCCGGAGCTGGCCATCCACGCGGCGCAGCGCCTCACCACGCTGGGCGGCGACGCGCACCTGGCGCGCGACTGGCTGCTGCCGGTGTGGGAGCGCCAGTCGGAACTGGGCGACAGCTTGAAGGTGAAGCTGGTCCATGCCCTGGAAGCGGGGCTGGACAGCTTCGACGGCGCCTGGCTGGCGCGCATCGAGGCTGCGCAACAGGCCAATCCGCGCGACGCCACGCTGCAGTACCTGGCCGGCATGGCCTGCATGAAGCGCCAGCTGTGGGGCAAGGCCCAGCAGCTGATGAGCCAGGCCGCCATGGGCCTGCAGGACGTCAAGCTGCACCGCAACGCCTGGCGCGCACTGGCGCTGCTGGCCGAGGAGCGCGGTGATGACGAGACGGCCGCGCAGGCCTGGAAGCGCGCCGCGAGCGACTGAAGAAAAATGGGCAAAGCGCCAGGCGCCTTGCCCATCCTTTGCGGCGCTGCCGGGGTTTACTGCAGCGGCAGGCTGGTCTGCTCGAACGGCAGCTTCAGCTCGCGCAGGTCGCGCTTGGTTTCCACCAGCACCAGCGGGCCCTCGTCGATCACGATGGCGAGCGGGACGCTCGCGCGGCACGCGCACCGGCTTGGGCTCGGCGGCGATGGCGGCCTGCACCGCGGCGATCTTCTCGGCGTCCGAATTCACCCATTGCAGGCCCGAGCCTTCGGCCACGTGGACCAGGTCTTCGACCGGCAGCTGGAACGGCTGGACCCTGGGCAGTTCGCGCGCGGCGGGCGCTGCCAACGCCGCAGGCGCTGGCGCTGGCGCGGCCACCGGCATGGCGGGGCGGGACGGTGCAACGGCGGCGATCTCGGGCGCCTGTTCCGGTTCCTCGTTCACGAAGCCGGTCGGGTAGCGCAGGCGACCGTCGTGCTCGACCCGGTCGTTCGCGGCTTCGCCCTCGGCGGGCGCGAACGGGGCCGGTGCGAACTCGGCCGGCACTTGCGCGCCCGCTTCACGCGCCGGGCGGTCGCCGCGCTCGCGGCGGTCACGGCCGTAACGGTCGCGCGAGCGGCGCTCGCGGCGCTCTTCGCCTTCCTGCACATCGGCCGGGCGCACATCCTGGTGGGTGTGCGATTCCAGCACGGCGTCGGCGGCGGGAGCCTGCTGGCTGCCGGTGTCGGCAACCATGCCGACGGATGCGGCGGCGCCGGCCAGCGTGGCGGCATCGGTGCCCTCGGCAGCCGGAGCCTGCTCACGCGGGCCACGGTCACCGCCGCGGCCACGGCCGCCGCGCTCGCGCCGGCCTTCACCACGTTCACCCGCGCGTTCACCACGCTCACCGCGTTCACCACGCTCGCTGCGCGGTGGCCGGTCCTGGCGCGGTTCCATGGCCGCGCCATCGGCGGCGGGCTGGAGGTTGGCGGCCATGCCTTCGGCCGGCATGCGCTGCTCACCATCACGCCGTTCGCGCTGGCCCTGGCGCTCGCCGCCCCGGCCTTCGCCGCGTTCGCCGCGGACTTCGGGGCGGTCCTGGCGCTCACCACGTTCCTGCCGGTCGCCGCGGCGCGGTTCGCCGTCGCGTGCGCGGGCGCCCTCACCGTTGCGCGGCTGGCCGTCGGCGGCTTCGGCGCGCGGTTCGCGTTCGCGGCGCGGCTCGCCGTCACGGCCGCGGCCGTCGCCACGGCGTCCGTCGCGGCGTTCGCCGTCGCGGCCGCGTCCACCGCGGCGGCTGTCGCCACGGCCGTCACCGCGGCCTTCGCTGCGGCCCTCACCACGGCCTTGCCGCTCGTCCTTCTTGGCCTCGGCTGCCGGCGCGGGCACCGGAGACGGTGCCGGTGCGGCGCCGAACAGGCTCTTGAGCCAGCCCATGAAGCCGTGCTCCGCCGGGGCTGGCGCAGGAGCGGCGACCGGTGCGGGCGCCGGCTTCCTGGCCACCGGCTCGGCGGCCTTGACCGGTTCGGGCCTGGGCACGGAAATGGGCGCCGGCGCGTCGGGCAGCACGCCCTTGATCACCGGCTCCTGCTTGTTGGTGCGCTCGTGCGAGCGGCGGGTGACCGCCGTCGGGTCTTCGATTTCCTCGGCCATGTGGTAGCTGGCCTGGATGTTGTCCAGGCGCGGATCGTCGTGCTTCAGGCGCTCGAGCCGGTAGTTGGGCGTTTCCAGCGTCTTGTTGGGAACCATGATCACGGTGAGGCGCTGCTTGAGCTCGATCTTGGCGATCTCGGGGCGCTTCTCGTTGAGCAGGAAGGAAGCCACGTCCACCGGCACTTGCACGTGCACGGCGGCGGTGCCGTCCTTCATCGATTCTTCCTGGATGATCCGCAGGATCTGCAGCGCCGAGCTTTCGGTGTCACGGATGTGGCCGTGGCCGCCGCAACGCGGGCAGGGGATGGAGGCGCCTTCGGACAGGGCCGGGCGCAGGCGCTGGCGGCTCATCTCCATCAGGCCGAACTTGCTGATGGTGCCGAACTGCACGCGGGCGCGGTCCTGCCGCAGCGCGTCGCGCAGGCGGTTTTCCACTTCGCGGCGGTTCTTCGACTCTTCCATGTCGATGAAGTCGATGACGATCAGGCCGCCCAGGTCGCGCAGGCGCATCTGGCGCGCCACTTCGTCGGCGGCTTCCAGGTTGGTGCGGGTGGCGGTTTCCTCGATGTCGCCGCCCTTGATGGCGCGGGCCGAGTTGACGTCGATCGAGACCAGTGCCTCGGTGTGGTCGATCACGATCACGCCGCCGGAGGGCAGCTTCACTTCGCGCGCGTAGGCCGATTCGATCTGGTGCTCGATCTGGAAGCGGCTGAACAGCGGGGCGTCGTCGCGGTAGCGCTTCACGCGGGCGGCATGCTCGGGCATCACGTGCGCCATGAACTGCTGGGCCTGGTCGTAGATGTCGTCGGTGTCGATCAGGATGTCGCCGATGTCGTTGTTGAAGTAGTCGCGGATGGCGCGGATCACCAGGGACGATTCCTGGTAGATCAGGAAGGCGCCCTTGCCGCCCTTGGAGGCGCCGTCGATGGCGTTCCAGAGCTTGAGCAGGTAGTTCAGGTCCCACTGCAGTTCGGGCGCGCTGCGGCCGATGCCGGCGGTGCGCGCGATGATGGACATGCCGTTGGGGTATTCCAGCTGGTCCATGTTCTCCTTGAGCTCGGCCCGGTCGTCGCCCTCGATGCGGCGGCTGACGCCGCCGCCGCGCGGGTTGTTGGGCATCAGCACCACGTAGCGGCCGGCCAGCGACACGAAGGTGGTGAGGGCCGCGCCCTTGTTGCCGCGCTCTTCCTTCTCGACCTGGACCAGCAGCTCCTGGCCTTCCTTGATCACGTCGTTGATGCGGGCCTGGGACACCGGCACGCCCTGCGCGAAATAGGTCTTGGAGATTTCCTTGAACGGCAGGAAGCCGTGGCGGTCTTCGCCGTAGTCCACGAAGCAGGCTTCGAGCGAGGGCTCGACCCGCGTCACCACGGCCTTGTAGATGTTGCCCTTGCGCTGTTCGCGCCCTTCGATTTCGATTTCGTAGTCGAGGAGCTTTTGCCCGTCGACGATCGCCAGCCGGCGTTCTTCCGCCTGCGTGGCGTTGATCAGCATGCGCTTCATATGCGTACTCACAAACAGTAAACGCGCCCCTACGGGGACGCGAACCTCGGTGCCTGCTGACGCTTCGAAACGAATGGAATTGCCGGGGATGCGACGCTGCTGGCGAGATCTAACTCGTCAGGCGGGGCAAGGGCGCGTGGAGGAGGGCGAGTCGCGGGCCGCCGAAAAGGCGGTGCTGCGGTGCTACAAGATTTGTAGCGTGCTGGGCCCGCGGTGCGCGGGCCGGTGGCAATGCCAAGCCGTCGGCCGGGGCTGTGAGCCACCGCCAGCAGGCCAGAAGAATTGCCATCAGCACAGGAGTTCTCGCTTTAGTCCGTTCGCGAAGGCAGCGCCTCGCGAAACTGGTATTCCGTATCAGTGTTTCAAAGTGCCGGCTTGACCGCGGCCCTGGCGACCATTGCCGGCATCTGGCTGGCAATCTGTGCGCTAAGGGAGCGATGGCATCGACCTTCCAGCGTGGCCGGTGGCAGTGCGTGGACTAAACTCCAAGGCAAATCAACCACTTACAGCGTTACGCTAGTGAAACACATTATAGGGGGCGAGCGAGCCTCCTGCAAGCGCGCAGGTCAAATTTGTGACCGTCGGGGAGGATGCGGCCGGCCAGCGGCTGGACAATTTCCTCATCCGTGAGCTCAAGGGCGTGCCCAAGACCCATGTCTACCGCATCATCCGCAGCGGCGAAGTGCGGGTGAACAAGGGGCGGGCCGGCGCCGACACCCGGGTCGCAGCAGGGGACGTGGTGCGCCTGCCGCCGGTGCGTATTTCCGAAAAAGTGGCCGAAAAGCTGGAAAAACCGGCGCCGGCGCGCGAATTTCCCGTCCTTCTCGAGGACGAGCACCTCATGGCCATCGACAAGCCGGCGGGCGTGGCCGTCCACGGCGGCAGCGGCGTCAGCTTCGGCGTGATCGAACAATTGCGGCAGGCCCGGCCGCGGCGCCAAGTTCCTGGAACTGGTGCACCGGCTGGACCGGGAGACCTCGGGCATCCTGCTGGTGGCCAAGAAGCGGTCGGCGCTGACCAAGCTGCAGGACCAGTTCCGCGAACGCGAGACCGGCAAGACCTACCTGGCCCTGGTCGTCGGCGCCTGGCCGGCCAACAAGAAGGTGATCGACGCTGCCGCTGCACAAGTACCTGCAGGCCGACGGCGAACGGCGCGTCAAGGTGGTGACCAGGGACGACGCGGACGGGATGCGATCGATCACCCTGGTCAAGGTGCAACAGGTCATGCCTGCGAAGGCCGGCACGCCGGGCCCCGGCTTCAGCCTGCTCGAAGTGACCATCAAGACCGGCCGCACCCACCAGATCCGCGTGCACCTTGCGTCCCAGGGACACCCGATCGCGGGCGACGACAAGTACGGCGATTTCGAACTCAACAAGGCGCTCGCCAGGCAGGGGCTCAAGCGCATGTTCCTGCACGCGTGGCGGTTACAGTTCGATCATCCCGCGAGCGGCGAACGCATCGAATTGCTCGCGGCACTGCCCGCCGAATTGAAGAAGTTTGCCGACCATGCCTCCAAAGCGCCCCCGCCAGTTTGACCTGATCGCCTTCGACTGGGACGGCACGCTGTTCGACTCCACCAACATCATCGTCCGCTGCATCCGGCGCGCGGTGGTGGACGTGGGCGGCGCCGAGCCCACCGACGAGGCCGCTTCGTACGTCATCGGCATGGGCCTGATGCAGGCGCTGGCGCATGCCGCGCCGGACGTGCCGAAGGAGAAGTACCCCGAGCTCGGCGCGCGCTACCGCCACCATTACCTGGCCCACCAGGACGACCTGGTGCTGTTCGACGGCGTGCTGGCCATGCTGGACGAACTGAAGGCGCGCCACCACTGGCTGGCCGTGGCGACCGGCAAGTCCAGGCGCGGGCTGGACGACGCGCTGCAATCGGTGCAGCTCAAGGGCATGTTCAACGGCTCGCGCACCGCCGACGAAACCGCGGGCAAGCCGCATCCGCTGATGCTGCAGGAGCTGATGAGCGAATTCGGCACGGAGCCCGCGCGCACCCTGATGATCGGCGACACCACGCACGACCTGCAGATGGCCGTCAACGCCGGCTGCGCCTCCGTGGGCGTGAGCTACGGCGCCCACGACAGCGGCGGGTTCGGCGCGCTGAATCCGCTGTTCGTGGCGCATCGGTGCCGGAACTGCATGCCTGGCTGGTCCGGAACGCCTGAAAGCGTGGCCAGCGCGGAAATTCCCCTTTGCAACGCCGCCGACCTGGTGGACGGCGGCCTGGCCGTGCCCTTCGACGTGGTCTTCGGCGGCCAGACCTGCCGCGCTTTTGCCATCCGCCATGAGGGACGGGTGCACGCCTACCTCAACCGCTGCGCCCACGTCTCGATGGAGATGGACTGGCAACCCAACCGGTTCTTCGACGACACGGGCCGCTGGCTGCTGTGCGGCACCCACGGTGCCGTGTACCGGCCCGACACCGGCGAATGCGCGGGCGGCCCCTGCCGCGGCGGCCTGGTGAAGATCGCGCTGACCGAGCGCGACGGCGTCGTGCACTGGCATACTGCCCATAACCTCCAACCTGTCGAGTTCTAGAATATGAACGAATCGCTGCCGCCCGAATACGGGCCCCCCGAAACGCCGCCGCCGGCGCCCCGCGCCGAAGCCGACCGGCAGGGCGCGGCCCCCGGGTGGGAGCGCGCCACCCTGGAAAAGCTGATGTTCGCGACGCTGCAGGAGCAGCGTGCCAATCGCCGCTGGCGCATGTTCAAGAGCCTGGCCTGGCTGTCCTTCTTCGTCTTCGTGCTGTGGGCGCTGATGCACCGCGGCGCGCCCAGCACCGACAAGACCACGCCGCACACCGCGGTGATCGAGATCAAGGGCGAGATCGCGGCCGGCGGTGACGCCAGCGCCGAAGCCGTGGTGGCCGCCATGCGCACCGCGTTCGAGGACGGCGGCGCCATGGCTGTGGTGCTGTTGATCAACTCCCCGGGCGGCAGCCCGGTGCAGGCCGGGATCATCAATGACGAGATCCGGCGCCTGAAGGCCAAGCACAAGAAGCCGATCTATTCGGTGGTGGAAGAGTCCTGCGCCTCCGCGGCCTACTACATCGCGGCCGGCACCGACCGCATCTTCGTGGACAAGGCCAGCATCGTGGGCAGCATCGGCGTGCTGATGGACGGCTTCGGCTTCACCGGCCTGATGGACAAGCTGGGCGTGGAGCGCCGCCTGATGACGGCCGGCGAGAACAAGGGCTTCATGGACCCGTTCAGCCCGCAGACGGAGAAGCACCGCATCTTCGCGCAGTCGATGCTGGACCAGGTGCACAAGCAGTTCATCGACGTGGTGAAGGCCGGCCGCGGCAAGCGGCTGAAGGAAACGCCCGAGCTTTTCAGCGGCCTGTTCTGGACCGGCCAGCAGGCCGTTGAAATGGGCCTGGCCGACCAGCTGGGCAACCTGGACTTCGTCGCCCGCGAAATCGTGAAGGCCGAAGACCTGGTGGATTACACCCGCCGCGACAACGTGGCCGAGAGGCTGGCCAAGAAGTTCGGTGCGGCGATCGGCGAGGGCGCGATCAGGGCGGTGAAGGCGGTGCCGGCCCTGCGCTAGGCCGGAGGCAAGGCGACCGCGGAGCCGCGGTGCGTGCCGGGCATCCCTTCGCTTTGCAGGTACCACAGCGCCGATTGGCGCAGGGCCGTGCCGTAGGCCGTCCAGCGCAGTTCGAGGTCGCGCTCGGCCAGCCGCGAATCGAGGAACAGGTGCCGGTCCCACAAGGCCAGCAGGCCCGGCGAGACCGGGTCGGGCACGGCGTTGGCCGAACGTCCCAGGCGTGACAGGGCGACTTGCGCCAGCTTCAATGCGGGGCCGCCCACCCAGGCGTCCAGCCGCAGCTGCAGCGGCGAAATGCGGCGCACCGGCACCGCGCCGATGGCCAGTGCCAGGTCGATGAAGTAATCGTTCCAGCGCGGGCTGTCCGGGGCGGCGAGGTTGTAGGCGCGCATTTCGCCGCCGGCAAGGGGCGCGCGCAGCGCGGCGACCACCGCGCTGCAGACATCGTCAACGTGGACCAGGTTCGACCAGCCGTCGCCGGCGGCGCCCAGGTCACCCAGGCGGCCGCTGCGCAGCCAGCGCCCGATGCGCCCGACCCACAGCTGGCTGCCCGGCCCCCAGACACAGCCCGGCCGCAACGTGACCACGGCGCCGCCGCCACGGGCCAGCAGCGCCATGTGGCGCTCGGCCTCGCACTTGGCTCGCGCGTACCACCCCAGCGAGGGGTCGAAGGGCGCCTGCTCGAGGAGGTCGCCTTCCTGCGAGCCGTAGACCGACATGCTGCTCAGGTGAACGACGCGCCCGCATTTCGCGGCCCTGCAGGCCTGCGCCAGGGCGGCCGCGCCCTGCGCAATGGCCTGCGCGTCGCCCGCGACGCAATTGACCACCGCGTCGATGCCCTGCAAGGCACGCGCGAGCGAGTCCACGTCGCGTGTGTCCACGCGCTTGCTCTCGACGCCAGGCGTGGGGCGCCGCGAAGACGCGCTCACCGGCGCCGCCCAGCCGGTGGCCGCGAGCGCGGCGCACAGCCGGGAGCCGATGTAGCCGGAACCGCCCAATACGAGGACTTTCATGCTTCCACCAATTCCAGGTCCATGGGAACGCGGGCCTTCGGCGCGAGCCGGCCCGAGAGGTGCTTGCCCAGGCGCAGCGACAGCGCGATCAGGGTCAGCGTGGGGTTCGCCTGGCTCGACGTGGGAAACACGGCGCTGCCGGCGATGAAGAGGTTGCGCACCGAATGCACCTGGCAGTCGGCATTGACGACGCTGGTGCGCGGGTCGCATCCCATGCGGGTGGTGCCGATGTGGTGGCCGCCGTAGGCGCCGAAGCGCAGCAGGTCCTCCTCCAGGGTGCCGCGGTTGTACTCCAGGCGGCCGGCGCCGCTGCGCTCGAATTCCTGCGCGAACAGGTCGAGCGTGCGCTCGACGGACTCGATGTCCTCCGGGCTGTAGCGCCAGTCCACCCGCAGTTGCGGCATGCCCAGCGCGTCGGTCTTGTCCAGCAGCGTCACGCGGCTGTCCGGACGCGGGATCTGCTCGCCGTGCACCTCCAGGCTGAAGCGGTTGGTGCGGTTGCGCAGGATCACCGACGGGAACTTGCGGTGCGCCAGCGTGCGGCGGGTCAGCCAGTGCGCCAGGAAGGCGGCGGTGTCGAGCGGGTCGGCCATGATGTTCCTCATGTGCCGCGCATACAGCCCCAGCGACGGCGGCGTGCCGTCGTTCAGGCGCTTTCCGTACTCGTAGCTGATCAGCCCGCGCACCAGGAACATCCCCGACAGCACGCCATTGCGGTGCCGCGGGTCGGGAATGCGGGGGAAGTGCAGGCGCGCCACCGCGTTGGCCAGGCCGTGCCGGCGCTGGTGCTCCGGCGCGATCGACAGGCGCCGGCGGCAATAGATGCCTTCGGGCGAGATCTCGTAGCCATGCCGCACATCCTGCGGCGTCCCCTGGACGGTGAGCGTGCCGACGTTGCCGGCGATGTGGCACATGTAGTAGCGGCCGACGGCGTCGTGCTCGTTGCCGACGCCCGCCGGGGTCACGCCCTTCGACGCCAGCAGCAGGCGCGCGGTCTCCAGCCCGCCCATGGCCAGCACCACCGCCCGTGCCGCGACGCGGAAGCGCTTGCCGGTCAGGGTGGCGACATCGACCTCCTCCACGGCGCGCCCGCCTTCCTCGAGCCGCACGGCCGTGCAATTGGCGCCGAGCAGGACCCGCACGTCCGCCGCGAGCCGCAACCGCTTGGCGTAGCGCCTGCCGAAATCGGTCGGGCAGGAAAAGCGCTCGAGTGAGTTCGTGCGGACCACAGCGCTTTCGAAACGGCGGAACATCGGCGGGGCCTGCGGGCCCAGCGCCTCGTCGGCGTCGTAGCTGAACCGGCCCGCTTCGGACAGCGCGTTGGCCTGCGGGTAGAAAGGCAGCAGGTCGCCGTACGAAAGCGGCCAGCCGCTGTAGGGCACATGGCCGCGCGTTTCGAAGTCGAGCGGGTCGAACGGCACGCAGCGGCCGCCCCAGATCGTCGTGGAGCCGCCCATGCGGCGCTGGCGGTACTTGTCGGGCGGGCTGTGCAGGCGCTCGTCGGCGACTTCACCGTCGTACAGCGATTGCGTCGCCGCGTGCTCCCCCTCGTGCCCGGCTTCGAGCAGGATGATCTTCAGCCCCTGGCCGGACAGCGACAGCGCCAGCGAGATGCCGGCCGCGCCGCCGCCGACGATGCAGATGTCGGCCCACAGGCAGGCGCCCGTGTCGATGGTGTTCGCGTCGGTGATCATGGTTTTGTTTCCCGTGCCGGCTTGGCCGCTTGCAGCGGCTGGCCGGCGATGCCGAAATGGCGGCGGTGGATGCGCGCGACGCTGGCGAAGAAGCGCGAAAGGGAGAACTGCCGCTCGTAGAGCGCGCGCCCGTTGCGGCCGAGCGCCTGCAGCAGTTCGGGCTCGGCCAGCACGTGCCGCAGGCCGTCCGCGATGCCCGGCACGTCGCCGGGGTCGACGAAGCTCGCGGTGACCCCGTCGGTCAGCACCGCCGGGATTTCGCCCACCGGGGTGCAGACCACGGCCACGCCGTGCGCCAGCGCCTCCAGGATGACCAGCGGCAGGCCCTCGTCGTAGGAAGGCAGCACCAGGACGTCGGTCTGCGCCATCAGGTCGGCGACCTGCTGCTGGCCGCACCAGCCCGCGAACCGCACCTTGCCGGCAACGCCGAGGTTGCGCGCCTTGGCTTCGTAGGCGGCGACGTCGCCGCCGCCGGCCACCACGAGCTCCATCGGCAGGTTGCGCAGGGCCGGCATCGCCATCGCCTGCAGCAGGTCGGACAGGCCCTTGCGTTCCGAGAGGTTGCCCAGGAACAGCACGCGCCGCAGGTCGCCGGGCTCGCGGTTCGTGCGCCGCGCCGCGGGTTCCGGCACGCCGTTGATGACGATCTCGACGCGGCGCGCCGGCACGTCCAGCTCCTCGATCACGAAGCGGCGAGCGGCCGCACCGAGCACGACCACGCTGGCCGGCAGCGAGAACACCCAGCGCGTCAGGCGCCGCAGCGGCGACGGCAACGCCCGGTAGAAGTGGTGCAGCTGGGCCGCGTGCAGGTGCAGCACCACGGGGACGCCCAGGGCGCGGCACATGACGACGATCGCGCTCTTGCGCAGCAGGCTGAGCCGCTCGGCCATGTTGACGTGCACGCCGACCAGGTCGCCCGACATGCGCCCGCGCACCAGCTTGCCCAGCGCGGTGACGAGGACCCAGAGCGAATACACGGCGCTGGCGCCGCCACGCGTGTCCAGCGGCCGCAGCTGGGCGGCGTTCGCGGGCGTCTGCGGGTCTTGCGACTGGATCAGGTAATCCGCCACCTTGTACATGCCCCCACCGACCGGCGTCCACGGGCAGGCGATGTAGATGTAGCGGCCGCTGCCCGGGAGGGCGGCGACGTGCGGCAGGGATTCAACTGTTTCCGGCATGGGGATGGTGTGAGGTGTGCCTGTGAAGGTGATCAATCTGTTTCATGCGTAGTGCCGCGGGCGGCGCTCCAGCGCCGGGGGCTCCTGGATGACGCGGCTGTGGATGCGGGCGCGCGCCGGCCGCCGCCGCGCCAGCAGCCCGCGCACCAGGCCGGCGGCGTTGAAGCACCAGGAAACCACCGAGTAGGCGGCCCGGGCGGGCGAGCGCTTGCGCCACAGCATGACCGCGAATGGCGCGGCGCGCCAGCGCCGCGAAGGCCGAGATGCGCAGGGAGGCGGCGACGGGCCAGAGCAGGGCGCCCGCCAGCAGGGCCCACCACGCCAGCACGGCGAAATAGATGCGCAGCTCGCGCGCTCCCCGCATCACCAGCCGCATATGGGGCTGGCCGGCGGCGGCGCGCAGCAGCTCGCCCGGCCCGTACATGTAGCGCGTGCGCCAGCGGCGCAGCAGCAGCCGGTACGGCGGCGCGTCGTGGCCGTAGTGCGTGACGGCCCGCGCCGGCAGGCGCCAGAGCTTCCAGCCCAGGGAGCGCAGCCGCACGCCGAGGTCGAATTCCTCGTAGCTGTGCAGGTTGCGGTCGGAGAAGTAGCCGCTCTCCTCGATCGCCAGCCGCCGGTACAGTCCGCCGCCGTCGAGCCGGTCGACCTCGCCCGGCTGCAGGTGCGCCGACGCGCGCAGGCCGCGCTCGCGGTATTCGAGGCTGTCGTTGTTCAGCTCGACCAGGCGGCCGCTGACACCGGCAACTTCGGGGTGCTGGGCCAGGAACATCAGTGCCTGCCCCAGGAAGCCGCGCACCATCTTCATGTCGCCGTCGATGATGTAGATGTATTCGCCCAGCGAATGCTGGTAGCCCAGTTGCGGGCCGACGCCGCAGCAGCGCTCGTCGGCGTTGGCCAGCTGCACGATGCGGATCGGGTACTTCGACGCCAGCTCGACCGTGCGGTCGGTCGAATGGCTGTCGGCCAGCACCACTTCGCCGCCGACTTCGGCGACGGCATCCAGGCAGCTCTCGATGGCCTCGCAGATGTTGTCCTCCTCGTTGAAGGCCTTGATGACGACGGAGACGCGGCAGGGCGCGGGGCGGGTTGGCGCGACGGCGCTCATGGCATGGTTCCTTCCTGGGAAAAAGCATCGGCGCTGCGCAGGCGCCAGCGCTGCCAGCGGTCGGCGAACTGGGCCGGCATGAAAAGGGCCATCAGCGCGGTGAGCTGCCAGCGCCTGCCGGCGGCCGCGTCGCGGGCCTGCACCAGGCAGCCGATGGCTTCGCGGCGCTTGCCGCTGGCCAGCAGCTCGCGCGCGAGCGTGATCTCCTGCTGGGCCACGAACCACAGCGCGGAGCGGCGCAGGTGCTGCGGGATTTCGCCCGAGCGCGCGCGCTGCCGCATGCGCACGAGGAAGGGCGCGAGCTTGGGCTGGTGCGCGGCCGTGAGCGAGCCGGCGACCGCCCGGCGGTACGCGGCCAGCGGCGCGTTCACCAGCGCGACCGGCGTGCGGTCGGCGATGCGGAACCACAGGTCCAGGTCCTCGCCGAACGACTCGCCCTCGACGAAGCAGGGCTTCATCTGGCGCAGCAGGCTCTTTCGCACCGCGACGCTGCTGGTGAAAAAGGGCGCGTTCTTCATCCAGCGCACGCGCAGGTCGTCGATCAGCTCGACCTCGCAGAAGACTTCCGGCACCGGCCAGGGCTCCGGGGCCTCGTCGCTGGCGCCGTCCACCGGCCGGAAGCCCGCGGCCAGCATGTCGGCCCGGGGACAGGCGGCGTGGGCCCGCGCGAGGTGGGCGAGAAATTGGGGGTGGTACCAGTCGTCCGCGTCCAGGAAGGCGACCCAGTCGCCCTGCGCCAGCGCGATGCCGCGGTTGCGCGCCGCCGACACGCCGGCGTTGACCTGGCGCTCGATGCGCACGCACTGGAAGTCCAGGTCCTGCAGCAGGTCGGCGCCGCCGTCGGTCGAGCCGTCGTCGATCACGATGACCTCGTAGGGCGGGTGCGTCTGGTTCAGCGCGGAGCGCACCGCGCCCTCGATGAAGCGGGCCTTGTTGTACAGCGGAATGACGACCGAGAACCTCATGAGGCCGCCCCGTATGCGAAGTGTGTGCGGGCCGTGCTGGCGCGGGCGCGTTCGCCGGCGGCCGCGGCCAGCGTCACCAGCAGCAGCAGGTGGGTGAAGAGCTCCGTGCCGTAGCCGAGCAGCAGCAGCGGCACTTCGCTGATCGAACGCAGGGCCAGCGCCAGGAACAGGGCCAGGCTCAGGCCGCCGGTGGCCCTGGCATAGCGCACGGACATCACCAGCAGCACCACGGCGTACAGCACCAGCGCCGCGGCGCCGACGGTGCCCGAACGCGCCAGCGTGTCCATGAACTGGTTGTGGGCGTTGGTCGCGTTGGGCATGCCGATGCTCGCGCGGAAGTCCCAGTCCCACAGCCCGGGCCCGTAGCCGAACACCGGGCTGGCGCGCCATTCCTCCATCGCGATGGCCCAGATCTGGTCGCGGCCCGTCATCGACACCAGCTGCGCGCCCTGGGCGGTATCGGCAAACCCGGCGAGCTGCTCTCCCACGTCGCCGACCACGATCAGGCCCAGCAAGGCCAGCACGACGACCATCGCGAGCAGGCACACGGCCACGCCCAGCCCGCCCTGCCGCGGGTCGCCCAGGCGGCGCCACAGTCCCGGCCCGTTGCGGATGGCCAGCATGGTCAGCGAGCACAGGAAGAAGGCGATCCACGCCGTCTTGGATTGCGCCAGGAACAGGGCGCCCCCGATGGCGATCCACGCCACCACGTTGAGCCAGCCGCGACGCAGCGGCCGGGCCCAAAGCAGCAGCAGTGTGGTCTGCGCGAACATGCCCATGGCGACCGCGTGGGGTGCCAGGCCGCCGAAGCGCGGCACGCCCGGCAGCAGCCCCTGCGCGTACGACTGGTCCAGCACCACGGCCGGCATCACGGGGATGAGCAGGAGGCCGGCGAAGGTGAACACCACCAGCGCGTCACGCGCGCTGTCGAGGATGCGGTCGCGCTCCTGCGCGGTGGCCAGCAGGACGGCGAAGCCGACCAGCAGCGTGTAGAGGTATTCGTGCGAGATCAGCGGGTGCGAGCCGAAGAACGCCGGTCCGGCGACGGCGGCGATCCAATAGAGGACGAACGCCGCGGCCAATGCCGGCGAGGGCAGGTGCCGGTGCTGCATCACGTGGCTCACGACGCGCTCGCAGGACGCGGCGATGAGGAGCAGCGAAACCATGCGCTGGCCCCAGACGACGACGGGGCCCTGGGCGCCGCCGGTGGCGCTCTGCAGCTCCATGAACGTGAGCGACAGGTCGCGCCCGGACAGCAGCGCGCCCAGGCCCACCACGGCCAGCATGGCGGGCAGCACCCAGTGGAGAAAGCCGTTGGTGCGCTTGAGTCTCATCGCGTCTGTCCATCCAGTTCAACGGGGGCCGCCGGCGCGATCCAGCGCAGCGCAAAGCCGGGAAGCAGGCGGCCGAGCGCGGTCTGGGCCTCGATGCCGAGCACCTGCGGCCGCGCGCCGATCACGAGCAGCATCGCCGCCAGGGCGCAAGCACTGCCCGCGTAGAGCGAAACGCCGGGGAAAGTCAGGCCCGACACGGCCTGCTGGCCGGCGAGCACGGCGACGGTACACACGGCCGCGAGGCCCAGCCCGCGCACGGCGTAGGGCAGGATCGCCGTCCAGCGCAGCTTCAGGGCATTCAGGGCGGCCGAGACGATGACGCCGGCACGCGCGTAGATCACCACGGCCGACACGACGGCGACCACCCGGATGCCTTCATGGGCGAACAGCCACCAGGCCGGTGCGGCCAGCGCGAGCAGCGGGAGCTGCAGCAGGAATTCCTGGTTGCGGCGGCCGGTGTTCCACAACACCGGCGTGGACAGGCCCCAGCACGACCAGGCCGGCAGGCACAGGAAGAGCAGCGCCAGCACCCACGCGGAATCCATCCATGCCGCGCCGTACAGCAGCCGCACCAGGTCGGCGGACAGCAGCGCGAAGACGACGGCCGCGGGCGTGACCAGCACCAGCACGCAGGCCAGTCCCAGCCGCCAGCCCTGCGCCAGCTTCTGCGGCTCCTGCTGCAGTTTCGCGCCGGCGGCGAGGAAGGCCGGCTGCAGCGCGCCGAGCAGCAGCACGTTGGGAATGGAGGCCAGGTTGTAGGCGACGGTGTAGAGGCCGACGAAATGCGCATTGAGGACGCGGCCGATGACGACGCGGTCCAGGTTGCTCAGCAGCCAGTTCACGACATTGGTCAGGAACACGGCGCGCCCGGTGGACAGCGCGGCGCCGCCGCCGGGATGGGCCAACAGGGGCCGCAGCGGATGCGGCCGCACGGCATAGGCGCCCACGAGCGTCACCGCGGCCTGGACCACGCAAGCCGCGGCCAGCGAATGGGCGCCCCAGCCGAGCAGCGCCATCGGGATGCCCACGGCCAGGTAGCCGGCGGCGTAGCTGGCCAGCTGGATGAGGCCGAGCATGCGGAAGTTCAGGTCGCGCTGCAGCAGGCAGGTGGCGGTCGCGCTCGCGGCCGTGAGAAAGCTCGCCAGCGACAGCCACTGCACGACGCCTTCGACGCGCGGGTCGCCGAAAAAGCCCGCGAGGGCCGGGGCGGCGGCGTACATGCCGACGGCGCACAGCAGGCCGGCGACCAGCTGCCACGTGAACGCGAAGCGGATGTCGTCGCGCGTGACGGCCGGCAGCAGCATGAGGTTCCAGCTGAAGCTCGCGCCCGAGAGAAACGCGACGAAAGTCAGCACCGCGATGCCGATGCCGTAGACGCCGAAGTTGTCGGGGCCGAGCATGCGGGCCAGCGCGACCTGCGCGCCCAGCTGCAGCACGAACCGCGCAACGGTGGTCAGCGCGCTCCACTTGAGCGCGCGTTCCGCGAGGGCTGCCACGCCGAGGGTCATTGGTCGCGTGCGCTGTAGCGCCGCAGCGCGATGCCCGACATCACTGCCACCGCTGCGAGCAGCATGGCCGAGCCGGTGCGGTGCGGATGCTCATCCGGGGCCTGCGCGGTGCGCGGCGCCGCCGTGCGGATGACGGAAGCCGTGTCGTGCGTCACGGCGCCGGCCGTGCCGATCAGTCCGGCGGCGGGATGGGCCGGGTCGGCCTTGACCTGGCGGGCCGGCGTGGGCGCCGGGGCCGTTGGGGCCGCGGTCACGCATTGCGCGGAGGCAACCGCGCAGCCGGCGCAGAGAACGATGGCGATCAATGGGCTGCGCATCATGCTCTCCTGGCAAAACGGGGCGAAACCCATTTTGCGTCAGCAGTTCCGGTGAACGGCACCGCGCCCCATGGCTCTTTCAGGCTATTCGCACGGGTAACACCTTCACTCTGGCACGGCCGCGGCGGCATCGCACAACCACCTGCAAGTTTCGTATCGACTTTCATGGGTACTGCCTTCTCGTTTTCATGGGTTGGGCACCTGGCCGCTGCGCACGGGCTCGGCCGCGCCCTGGGGTGCCGCCGGGCGGCCCGCCCAGCGCCGGCTCCAGTCGCGCCCGGGTGTTTCGATCCAGCGGTACGTGAACGCGCTGAAGGCCAGGGTCAACGCGACCACGGCGACATACCAGAGCGTGCCTTCGAGGTCGTTCCTGCCATAGGCCATCACGTACTCCCCGCCGCCCGCCGGCATCGGCGTCCACAGGTCCACATGCAGGACGCGCTTGACGACCGGAGGCACCACCGTCACCACGAAGTAGTGGGTGAGGTAGATCGAGTAGGAGAGCAGGCCCAGCCACTTCAGCGGCCGCGTGCGAAAGCAGCCGGCTGACCAGGCCCGCCTCGGAAGCGAACACCAGGACCGCCGCCGCAAACACGAACGGGGCGAGCAGCGACCAGTTGCTGACTTGTCCGCCGCCGAGACGAACATCACCACCGCGGCCACCACCAGGCACTCCAGGGCCGTGGCCGTGGCGACGCTGGCGGGTTGCCGCAGCCGCAGGCGGCGATGGATGCGGCAGCACACGACGCCCAGCGCGAACCCGAACACGCAGCGCACCAGCCCCCAGTCGTAGGTGGTGTCCATGCCGGTCGGAGACAGGTACAGCAGCGCGAGCGGCGAGGCGACCGCCACGGCGGCCAGCATCCAGCCGCGCAAGCCGAGCGTCACGCTGACGCAGCGCGAACAGCACATAGGTCCAGAACTCGGTGCTGATCGACCAGCTCGGCCCGTTCCAGGTCAGGCTGTCGTGCAGGTGCAGGCTCTGCACCAGGAACAGGTTGCTCAGCACCGCACCGGGCCGCATCTCGCCCGAGAAGGTCTGCGGCGGCGTCGGGCTGCCCGTGCCGTTCACCAGCTTCGCCGTTTCCCAGGCCAGGAAGCAGAACAGCATGAACACATGCAGCGGGTACACACGGCCCAGCCGAAGCACCAGGAAGCGGCGCACGTCTCGGACCAGGTGCCCAGGCGCGACGCGTAGTTCCAGGCGATCACGAAGCCGCTCAGGACGAAGAAGAAGTCGACGAACAGGTAGCTGTTGCGCACCAGCGGCGAGAAATAGACCGGGCTGTAGCCGTGGAAGTGGAACAGCACCACCAGGCACGCGCACACGCCGCGCCAGCCGTCGAGCGCTTCGAAGCGACTGGCTGCGGCGCCGGGGGCCTGGGTGGCGGGTGACGTCATGGCGAAGGGGTGCTGGGTATGCGGCGGTGGACCTGATGCTGATTTTTCCAGTGACGCCCCGCGCGGAGTGTGCGATGCCGCTCATTTGTCGACGCTCGCGCGCAATCGGAGTTGCATGCCGACGCGGGGGAAAGGACAGCGCCTGCGTGGGCTGTCTGACTTGTCCTACAGCTTTGCCAGACAGCGCTGCCTAGCATCGTCTGCATGAGCAGTCCCGGCCGCAACCACAGTGACTTCGGCAGCGAACCGGACAGGTTGGCATGATGCGGTACAGCCGAACCGAACACGCCCGGGTGCAGGCCCTCCAGCAGGAAGTCGCGCGGGCGGAGGCGGACTACCAGCGGCTGCGCGCGGCGTACCTCGAAGTCGCGAAGAACGAGCCCGGCCACGAGGTCGCGCTCGCGATGATCGGCGCCGACATGGACCGCGCACATGCCCACCTGCAGGCGCTCATCGGCCTGCCGCGCCTGCCCTTCACGCACGAGCCGAGCACGGTGGTGCGGCGCGAAGCGCAGCGGCTGACCGAGGAACACGACTAGCCGGGGTGCTCGATGGGCAACGTCGGCATCTGCCGACACGCATTAGGCGCGAACGCTGAGGAACGGGCCGCATCGCGGCCACCACCATGAGGTCAAAGGAGCTTCCATGATCTCTTACGACATCGATCCGAGCCTGCACACCGGCGAGCCGCAGCCCGACCAGCTCGGCGATGGCTTCTCGCCGCCGGCTGCGGATGAGCCAGCCGAGGCTGAATTCACCCGGGGTCCCGGGCAAGGGGCCGGCGTCGACACGCAGCTGGGCGAAAAGAGCCAGTTCTAGCCATGGCCACCCATCCCGTCGAACCCGATCCGTCGCCGTCGAATCCCGAGGCCGAGACGCCCAACCCGTCGCACCTGCCGGTCGAGCCGGAGTTCGGCCCGGTGCTGCAGCCGGTCGAGCCGGAAGACCCGGGCGTGAAGCCACCCCAGATCTGAGAAACGCAAAGCATGAGCCATGCCATACCGCCCGGCCTGACGCCGCCCGTGCCCGGGCTGGAAAAGGAAGAGCCGGAACAGTCCCGCGAGGACGACATCCCGGCCGACGACGGAACCGTCGGGCCAGAGGAAGTTTCGACCGACACGCGGCCCTTGCGCGACGTCGAGAGGGAGTAGCAGGCCATGTCCACGGCACCAGCACCCGCGACCCGCGCCTGCGGATCCGCCGCCCAAGCCCGCGAACCCGGAGCCCCACCCGGAACCGCTCGACCCTGAAAAGGGCCGCGTGAAGACGCCCGAACCGGGCAAGCCGGAGCACCCACAGAGCGCGGTCTAGGCCGGCCCGAGCAGGGCTTGCGCGTCCTCATCCAGGCCGGCGACCGGCGTGGCCTTCGCCAGCGCCATCCACACGCCGAACGGCAGGCCCTGGCGTGCGCGCCGCGGCGCCGCGCGCGCCACGGCCAGCCGGCCGTGTTCGCAGCACCAGCACGCCGCACTCCGGCGGCACTTCCCCGGGGTCGGCGATGCAGCGGCCCCTGGCGTCGCACCCCAGCACGTACCAGCACTCGCCCAGGTCCAGGTAGGCCGCGCGCTTGGCGCTTTGCCGCAGGTCGCCGAGCAGGTCGGCGCGCCGCACCTTCACCTCGTGGACGATCGGGTCCACGTAATGGGCCACCGACGTGTTGCGGATGGAGAAGACGTCGGGCTTCGCGACGCACCAGCGCACGGGCTGGTCCGCGTCCTGCGCCGGGACCTGCGCGCGCAGCGCCAGGCCGCGCCAGGCGACGCGGCCGGCGCGGCCCATCTCCAGCGCGACGCGCTCGACCAGCGCCTCGTGGGCCGAGAACGCGGCGCGGTTGGACGACAGCGTGGTGGCCAGCAGCTGGATGCCCGCGTCGGTGACGCGCAGCGACTCGTGCCCCGAGGGCGCATGCACGCGATCGAGCAGGCCGGCGGCCAGCAGCTCGATCTCGAGCGGGTCCTGGCAGGGCCAGCCGGCCGAGCGGTAGATCTCGCGCAGCCGCGCGCGTGCGCCTTGCCGAGCGCCGGCAGGGGCACAGCGGAGGCCGCGGCGGAATCGCGGGGCAGGGCGCTCATACGGGCAGGGAACGACGGTTTCGGCAGTGTAGCGCCGGCCTGCCGCTGCCGTAGGCACCCTCCGACGAGGCCTCTGGCGGTTGACCTATCGCCGGAGCGCACGCGCGCGTCCACAATGATGAAATGGTTGAGAGAGTTACTTACGGCATCACGGCGCTGCGCTATGCGGGCACCCAGATCGTCGAGGCGATGATGGGCCTGATCGACAACACGCACGCGCAGCTGGGACCTGCGTCCGACGCCCACGCGCCTGACCGAGGTCGTGGACCGGCTGGTCGAAGGCGACACGGTGATCAGCCTGTTCCCCGACGACGAGCGGCGGCCTGCAGCCCGGGCCCGAGGTCAAGGTCGACGTGCTGCCCGAGGGCACCGAAACGCTGGCGCTGGCCGAGGAAGCGCCCGGCTTTCGCCTGCGCGACCTGCCGCGGTTCTAGTTCGCTGGTGCGCGCACGCGCCGGCGCAACGCCAGCAGCCCCGTCGACAGCGCCGTGCCGCAGACGATGACGCGCCCGCACAGCAGCATCCAGCCGGTGACGGTTTCGCCGAGGAACAGCACGCCGTAGAACACGGCGAACACCGGCACCACGAAGGTCACGGCCAGCGCGCGCGCCGGGCCGGCGCGCTCGATCAGGCGGAAGTACAGCACGTAGGCGATGCCCGTGCACAGCACGCCCACCACGACCAGCGACAGCCAGGCTTGCAGGCTCGGGCATGTGCGCGGGCCAGAACCACAGCGGCCGGCAACGCCAGCGCGAGCGTCGCGCCGAGCTGGCTGCCGGTGGCCGTCACCAGCGCCGGCAGGCCGCCCAGGTAGCGCTTGGTGGCGCTGGCGGCCACGCGCGTAGCACAGCGTCGCCAGCAGGCAGGCCAGCACCGCCCAGCACCGGCGCGATGCCGGATTGGCCGGGCTTGAAGCTGGCCTCGTCCCAGGCCAGCAGCGCGACACCGGCAAAGCCGATGGCCAGGCCGAGCACGCGCGAGCCGGTGGGCCGGTCCTTCAGCCACGCCCACGCGACCAGCGCGCCGAACAGCGGCACCGTCGCATTGAGGATGGCGGACAGGCCGGTGGTGATCGACAGCAGCGCGAAGGCGAAGCAGACGAACGGGATGCCGGAATTGAGCACGCCGATCAGGAACACCGGTTTCCAGTGCCGGCGCAGCAGCGGCGCCTGGCCGCGCAGCCACAGCAGCGGCAGCAGGAACGCCGCCGCGATCGCGACGCGCACGGCCGCGGTCGGCAGCGCGCCGAACTCGACGGCGCCCAGTGCGCATGAACAGGAACGACGAGCCCCAGATCGCGGCCAGCAGGACGAATTCGACGAGCCCAGCTGCGGGCGCGTCGGCGGCGGAAACGCTGGCGGGCACTGCGTTCAAAGCGCGCCTTCCAGCTGCAGCAGGGCGGTCTTGCGTTCCAGCCCGCCGGCATAGCCGGTCAGCGCCCCGTCGGCGCCGAGCACGCGGTGGCAGGGCACGACGATGCTGACCGGGTTGCGGCCCACGGCCGCGCCGACGGCGCGCACCGCCGCGGGCCGCCCGATGCGCTGGCTCAGCAGGCCGTAGCTGGTGGTGCCGCCGCGCGGGATGGCCAGCAGCGCCTGCCAGACCGATTGCTGGAAGGGCGTGCCGCCCTGCAGGTCCAGCGGCAGGTCGAACGAGTCGCGCGCGCCGCGCGAAATACTCCTGCAGCTGCGCGACGGCCCGGGCGCAGCAGCGGGTGCCCGGGCTCGACCGGCCAGGCGGAGCTGTCGGGCATGTGGCGTCTGGCCCTTCGAACCACACGCCGGCCAGGCCGCGCGCGGTGGCGGCGACGATCATGGGGCCCAGCGGGCTCTCGTAGCGGGCCTGGACGATGGGGAGGTCGAATTTCATGGGGATGTCCTCGAGTGGCTCATGGATGCCCAGGCGCGCACCACGGCATAGCTGCGCCAGGGCTTCCAGGCCTGTGACGCTGCCTGCGCCGCGCGCGCCGGGCTGGGGCCGCCTTGCACGCCCAGCGCCTTTTGCAGCGCCACGTCGCCGGCCGGAAACGCATCGGGCCAGCGCAGGGCGCGCATCGCGATGTACTGCGCCGTCCAGTCGCCGATGCCGGGGAGTTGCCTGAGCGCTTCGATCGTGGCCTGCACGTCGGCGCCACCGTGCAGTTGCAGGCGCTTGTCCGCCACCGCCTGGGCGATCGCGACGATGGCCGCCTGCCGTTGCTTCACGATGCCCAGCTGGCCCAGCGCGTCGCCGCTGGCGCGGGCCAGCACCGCCGGTTCGGGAAAGAGGCGAGTGAGTTCGGCGAGCGGCGTTGCGATCGGCTCGCCGAAGCGGTCCACCATGCGCTGCGCCAGCGTTCGCGCGGCCGCCACGGTGATCTGCTGGCCCAGCACGGCGCGCACCGCCAGCTCATAGCCGCTGAGCGCGCCAGGCACGCGCAGCCCGTCGCCGTGCGGGAAGCTCGCGTGCAGCACGTTGTTGATGGCACCGGGATCGGCGTCCAGGTCGAGCGCGGCGCGCAGGCGGTGGATCACCAGCGGCAGCACACCGCGCAGCGAATCGCTCACGCGCAGCACCAGCTGGTGGCGCGCCTCGTCGAACTCGCCGACCAGCCAGCCGCGGTGCCACTGGCCGCCCGACTCGATCGACAGCGTGCGGCCCGTGGCGCCCTTGACGGCATCCACGAACTCGACGCCCGCAATGACGCGCGTGCGGATGAAGCCGAGCATCGCCTGCACGTCGTAAGGCGGCCGGTAGCCCAGCCGGATGGCCATGCCTTGCGCCGGCCTGGCGGCGCCTTCGCGGCGCAGGCGCGTCGGATTCAGGCCGTAGTGCTCGACGAACGCCGCGTTGAAGCGGCGCACGCTGGCGTAACCGCTGGCCAGGGCGACCTGCGTCACCGGCAGGTCGGTGTCGGCCAGCAGCTGCTTGGCCGTGAGCAGCCGCCGCGTCTGCAGGTACTGCACCGGCGACACGCCGAACTGCGCTTCGAAGATGCGCCGCACATGGCGATCGCTCACGCCCAGCCGGGCGGCGAGCCGCTCCACCGACGGCGCCGATTCGCTCCAGGCTTCGGGGTCGTCCAGCAGGCGCGCGGCCTGGTGGGCGAGGATGTAGCTCGCATCCTGGATCGACCAGACGACCGAGTGCGGCGCCAGCTCGGGCCGGCAGCGCAGGCAGGGCCGGAAGCCCGCGCTTTCGGCCTGTGCGGCATGGCCGAAGAAGCGGCAGTTCTCGCGCCGGGGCATGCGCACCTTGCACACCGGCCGGCAATAGATGCCGGTGGAGGTGACGCCGATGAAGAAGCGCCCGTCGAAACGCGCATCGCGCGCCTTCAGGGCGAGGTAGCAGGCGTCGGGTTGCAGGGGCGCGGCATCGGGACTCATGCCATGGATGATACGCAGCGCCCCGGCCGTGACTGGCCGTTTTCGGACATGCCCCTGCGGCTCCGCAGGGCGCTTGCGGGCGAGGGGCTCAGGAGGCGCTGCGGCGGGCCAGCTGCTCTTCCAGCCGGTGCCGCTGCGCGATTTCTTCTTCCAGCAGCTCGGTCACCTCGGCCAGGTCTTCCGCGGCCTGCTGCACCTTCTGCTCGACCACCTCGTTCTGCTCCAGCGCCTTGCGCACGTCGCCGTCCTTCTTGCCGTCGGGCAGGCTGCGCTCCAGGGCCGTGTTGGTCAGGTGAAGCTCGGCGCCGGCGATGGCCAGGTCCTCCTGGACGCTGCTGGCCCGGGCTTTCGCCTGGACGATGGGCTGGGTCGAATCTGCGCCTGCGGCGCCACCGTTTGAGTCCATGAAGTTCCCCTTCTTTCGCATCGGGCCGGCGCGAGGCAAGTGGCGCCGGAACCGCAAAGATATGTCTCGGCCATGAGCCGCGTTGTAGGGCTGGGGCGGGTCGGCCTGAAGGAACAACCCGTTTCCCGGGGCAGGAAGCGCTGCCGCCTGTCACAGGCCCATAGGAGACGGACTACGGTACCGGTCTCGCCGCCCCTACATGGCGCCGCGCCGGGGCGGCCTACAGTCCCTTTGAGTTTCTTGTCTCCAGGGAGATCGCGGATGGGCGGGGCACGCAGGAACAGTCCTGTGCGCTTCGGCCATCGGAATACATCAATGGGTGTGAAGCAGTCCAGTGCGCAGAACGACCGGGGTGAGCCGAAGGTGAAGCCTGAAGGCAACTCCGCGCCTGCGCGCGATTCGCCGGCTTGGCAATCGCCCTTTCGCGAACGCAGGTCCAGCGACCGCGTGGCGGACGACCAGAAGTCGGGGCAGGGGTCGCTCAGTGCGCTTTCGAAAATGAAGATGCTCGAGCGGCGGCGCGCCGCGATGAGCCCCGGTGAAAAGCCGCCAGGCAATAAATGCGGGGATTAGCGGTGCATCAGTCGGATCCCGGGCGGTCTTCCGGGGGCCGCGAGTTGCTGCGCTTTTGCTCCATCTTGCGCAATGACTTGAGCGCACTCGCCGCGCCCTCGCCGGTGCTCGTTTCCCAGGCGTAGCCATTTCGGCCTGCCAAGCGTGCGCCTTCAGGCAGGCTGGGTTGGGGCGGCACTTGCGGGTCGGTCGGAGCTTCTTGCCGGGTTGTCGATTCGCTGTCGAGGTGCTGGATCTGCTGCGGTTTCTTCATGGGAACTGCGGGGTCGTGGACACGTGGCGGTCCGTCGGGGGACGTCATGGCAGGGGCACCTTAGTGGCGACGCCCGCGGCAGTCTGTAGGACGGATTCCCTAGCGTGTAGGACTCAGTCCCGAGGTCGTGACAGCGAGTTTCGAGTCGGCACACTTTGTTCGCGCGCATCGATGCCGACGACGTCTTCCAGGCGTTCCACCCCGTCCTGTTGGAGCAGCGTCCCGAGCCCTCGATGGATGCGCGCGGCAACGCCCGGACCTTCATAGACCAGTGCCGTCATGAGCTGTACCAGCGAGGCGCCGAGGCGAATCTTGCGGTACGCATCGTGGGCCGTGAAGATGCCGCCGGAGCCGATGATGCGGTAGCGTGCACGATCCATGCGCCGGAACAGATCGCGGATGGTGCGGTCCGCCGCTGCAGCGGCCGGCGCGCCGGACACCGCGCCCGGCATCGCCGCGAGCCGCGCTGCGGAGGTGGCCAGGCCCGCCGGCTTGCCCGGGGGAAGGTTCACCGAGAAGCCGGCGACGCAGCGGGCGGGCTCGACCGTCCCCAGGAAGACATCCAGGTCTGAGAGAGTCGCAAATGGTGCGACCTTGAGGAACAGGGGCTTGCCCGGCCCCACGATCTGGTCGACGCCCGCGAGAAGCCTGCGCAACCGCCCGGGGTCGTGGAAGAAGCCGCGGCCCTCGCGTGTGTTGGGGCAGCTGAGGTTCAGGCACAGGTAATCGGCGTGCGCCTGCAGCCGGGCCAACGACCGGAGATAGTCGCCGATCACCGCATCGTCGGTTTCGCCGGCGCCGGCGCCACGGTTGGTGCTCACGATATTGACGCCGAGCGGCATGCGGGCCTGCATCCGGGCGAGCCGCTGCCCCACCGCCTCGGCGCCATCGTTGGGCAGGCCATAGTTGACGACGATGCCGCGGTCATCGGGTATTCGAAACAGGCGCGGTTTGGGGTTGCCCTGCGACGGATCGGCGGAGATGGAGCCGACCTCCACATGCCCGAACCCGAGCGCGGCGAGAAACGCCACGGCGCGTGCGCTCTTGTCGAAGCCGGCGGCCAGGCCCAGCGGCGTGCGAAAGTGCAGGCCGCCCACCTCGATGGCCAGCCGGGGGTCCTCCATGCCGGTGCGCGCCGCCAGGGCATCGCAGAGCCAGCGCGAGGAACCCGCCAACTCTGCCGCGCGGATGGCCATGGCGTGCACGGCCTCCGCATCCGCGCGAAATAGCAAAGGCCGCGCCAGCGCGCGATAAAGTCCCATGGCCCGATTGTGCTGTGGGCGCGGCCCTTGCAGCCCATCCCCGGGGCCTACAATTTGCCCTTTGCCAGCCTCAGGGGAAACACGATCCATGCAGCTCTCGCCCTCGATCTTCAAGGCTTATGACATTCGCGGAGTCGTTCCTTCGACGCTGACCGAGGAGGTGGCGCAAGCGCTGGGGCTGGCCTTCGGGACCATCGCGCGCGGAGAAGGCGAGAAGGCCGTGGCCGTGGGGCGCGACGGCCGCCTGAGCGGCCCGTCGCTCAGCGCCGCGCTGGTGCGGGGGCTGGTGGCGTCGGGCATGGACGTCATCGACATCGGCTTGGCCACAACGCCGATGCTGTATTTCGCGGCGAGCACCCTGTGCAGCAGCGGCATCCAGTTGACGGGCAGCCATAACCCGAAGGATTACAACGGCTTCAAGATGGTGATGGCGGGCCGGGCCATCTACGGCGAGGAAATCCAGGCGCTGGGCCGGCTGATGCGCGAGGGCGCGCCGGCCGCGGCGCAGCCGGGCCGCATCCGCAACGTCAACATCCTCGCGCCTTACCGCGACCGCATCCTGCAGGACGTGAAGCTGGCGCGGCCGATGAAGATCGTGGTGGACTCGGGCAACGGCATCGCCGGCGCGTCCGCCCCCGGCATCCTGCGCGCGCTGGGCTGTGAGGTGGTCGAGCTGTTCAGCGAGGTCGACGGCAACTTCCCCAACCACCATCCCGACCCGAGCAAGCCGGAGAACCTGAAGGACCTGATCGCCGCGATCCGGTCCAGTGGCGCAGAGCTGGGCCTGGCGTTCGACGGCGACGGCGACCGGCTGGGCATCGTCACCCGCGGCGGCAACAACATCTACCCGGACCGCCAGATGATGCTGTTCGCGCGCGACGTGCTGACGCGCTCGCCCGGCGGCACCATCCTGTTCGACGTCAAGTGCACGCAGCGCCTCGCACCCGCGATCCGCGAAGCGGGCGGCGTGCCGCTGATGTACAAGACCGGGCATTCGCTCATCAAGGCGAAGATGAAGGAAGTGGACTCGCCCCTGGGCGGCGAGATGAGCGGCCACATCTTCTTCAAGGACCGCTGGTTCGGCTTCGACGACGGCACCTATGCCGGCGCGCGCCTGCTGGAACTGCTGTCGCGCCACGCCGACCCGAGCGCCGTGCTCGACGGCCTGCCCACCAGCTTCTCGACGCCCGAGCTCAACGTGAAGTGCGCAGAAGGCGAGGCCGCACACGCTGGTGGAAAGGCTCACGGCGCGCGCGGACTTCAAGGCCCCGGCCGAGGTGTCGACGATCGACGGCGTGCGCGTGGACTGGCCCGACGGCTTCGGCCTGATCCGCGCGTCCAACACCACGCCGGTGCTGGTGCTGCGCTTCGAAGGCCAGACCCAGGCGGCGCTGGAACGCATCGAGGGCGAGATGCTCGCGCTGCTGCGAGCCGTCAAGCCCGACGCGACGATCGCCGAGGCCGCGCATTGAAGATACTCGTCGTCAAGCTGTCCTCGCTTGGCGACGTGGTCCACGCGATGCCGGCCGTGCAGGACATCCGCGCCGCGTTGCCCGGCGCGCGCATCGACTGGGTGGTCGAGCGCGGCTTCGCGCCGCTGGTGCAGCGCTGCGAGGGCGTGCAACGGGTCATCGCCTGCGAGCTGCGGCGCTGGCGCAAGTCGCCGCTGGGCGCGCAGACGCGCGCGGAATGGCGTGCCTTCCGCGAACGAGCTGCGCGGCGAAGCCTATGACGCGGTGATCGACCTGCAGGGCCTGACCAAGTCGGCGCTGGTGGCGCGAGTCGCGCATCTGGCCGTGGGCGGAAAGCGTTTCGCGCTGGCGAACCAGACCGAAGGCTCGAGCTACGAGGCGCCCACGCGCTGGGTGGCCGATGTGGCGATCCGCGTCGAGCCCCATGTCCACGCCGTGCAGCGCTCGCGCGAGCTGTGCGCCAGGGCACTGGGCTACGCGCTGCCGCGGCGCCATGCAATTCGGCCTGCGCGCCGCAGCCGCAGCCGACGTTCCGGGGCGCTGCGTGGCGTTCGTGCATGGCACGTCGCGCGACGACAAATGCTGGCCCGAGGCGAACTGGCTCGAGCTCGGGCGCAGGTTGATCGCCGACGGCTTTCACCATCGGCCTGCCGCACGGCAACGAGGCTGAGCTCGAGCGCAGCGAGCGCATCGCGCGCACGCTGGGCCCGCAGGCGCAGGTGTGGCCGCGGCTCGACCTGGGGCAGCTCACCGACCGCATGGCCGCTTGCACGGGCGTCATCGGCGTGGACAGCGGCCTGAGCCATGTCGCGGTAGCGCTGGACCTGCCGCATGTGCAGGTCTACAACTTCGACACCGCTTGGCGCACCGGGCCCATCGCTGGAGGCGAGGCGCGCGATGCCCGCCAGCGCAGCGTCTTCGCACAGCCGACGCCGTCGGTGGATGCGGTGTGGCAGGCGTGGCGCGATGCCACGGCAAGCCCATGATCCGCCCGATCTATTCGCTGCTGGTCATGGGCGCCCAGCCGTTCCTGCGGCGCAAGCTCAAGCGCCGCGGCGCCGCCGAGCCGGGCTACCTGCACGCCGTCGGCGAGCGCTTCGGCCAGTACACCAAACCGGCCGAACCGGGCGCGGTGTGGATCCACGCGGTGTCGCTCGGGGAGACGCGCGCCGCGGCCATCCTGCTGGAACACCTGCGCGCGCTCCAGCCCGGCGTGCGCGTCCTGCTCACGCATGGCACGGCCACCGGGCGCGCGGAGGGCGAGCGGCTGCTGCGCGAGGGGGACGTGCAGGCCTGGCTGCCGTGGGACACGCCGCAGGCCGTGCGCCGCTTCCTCGATCACTTCCAGCCCGGCATCGGCATCCTGATGGAGACCGAGGTCTGGCCCAACCTGGTGGCGCAGTGCCAGGCGCGCGGCGTGCCGCTGGTGCTGGCCAATGCGCAGGCTGAGCGACAAGTCGCTGCGGCAGGCGCGCCGGCTGCGGCGCCTGTCACGCCCCGCCTACGGTGCGCTGGCGGCCGTGTGGGCCCAGACCGAAGGCGATGCGCGGCGGCTGGCGCAGGCCGGCGCGACCGTCAAGGGCGTGTTCGGCAACCTGAAGTTCGATGCCACGCCGGATGCCGGGCAGCTGGCGCGGGGCCGCGCCTGGCGCGCCGCGGCCGCGGCGCCCGTCGTGATGTTCGCCAGTTCGCGCGAAGGCGAGGAGGCCGAGTTCTTCCGCGTGCTGCGCGACCACCGCGAACTGGCGCAGGCCGGCGGGGCGCGCCGCGCGACGGACGCCGCCGTGCCGCAGGTGCGCTGGCTGGTCGTGCCGCGCCATCCCCAGCGCTTCGACGAGGTCGCCGCGCTCGCCGCGCAGCACGGCTTCAGCGTTTCGCGGCGCAGCCAGTGGGAGGAGCAGCCTGAAGCGGCCGACGTCTGGATCGGCGATTCGCTCGGCGAGATGGCGCTGTACTACGGCCTGGCCGATGCGGCGCTTTTGGGCGGCAGCTTCGAGCCGCTGGGCGGGCAGAACCTGATCGAGGCCGCGGCCTGCGGCTGCCCGATCGTGATGGGTCCGCACACGTTCAACTTTGCCGAAGCCGCGGAACTGGCCCAGGAGGCCGGGGCGGCCTTGCGGGTCGGGTCGATGGAAGAGGGCGTACGGGCCGCCGTGTCGCTCGCGGCGGACCCAGCGCGGCACGCCATCGCCTTCCAGGCGGCGACGCAGTTCGCGCGAATGCATCAAGGTGCGGCGCGCAAGACCGCCGAGGCGGTCCTGGCGCTCATCGCCCGGTGACGGCGCGCGGAATGCGCGCCCCGCGGCTTCAGCCTTTCGTCACCAGCGCATTCAGCCGCGCCAGGTCTTCCGGCATCAGCGTGCCGTTGGCCTGCCGCAGCTTGAGGTGGCCGATCAGCACGTTGTAGCGCGCCTGCGCCAGGTCGCGCTTGGTCTGGAACAGCTGGCTCTGGGAGTTGAGCACGTCGATGTTGATGCGCACGCCCACCTGGTAGCCCAGGCGGTTGGCTTCCAGCGCGCTCTGGCTGGACGCCTCCGCGGCCTCCAGCGCCTTGACCTGGCTCTGGCCCGACACCACGCCGAAAAAGGCCGTGCGCACGGCCTGCGCCACGGTGCGCCGCGTCGACTCCAGGTCGGCCTGGGCTTTTTCTTCCAGCGAGAGGGTTTCGCGGATGCGGTTTTGCGTGGCGAACCCGGCGAACAGGGGCAGGTTGAACGAGACGCCGACGGTGCCGGTATTGCTGCGGGTGGACACGCCCACGGTGGTGTTGCCGCCGGGGTTGCGCGTCACGTTGTAGCTGGCGGTGAGGTCCAGCGTCGGCTTGTGGCCGGCCCGGGCCTTTTCGGTTTCGAGCTGGGCGATCTCCAGCGCCGTCTTGGCCTGCTGGATGGCCGGGCTGTTTTCCTCGCCCTGCTGGACCCAGACGTTGACGTCGGCCGGCTGCGGCACGGGCACGACGACCGGCACCACCAGCGGGTTGGGCTTCACGTCCGGCTTGCCGACCAGGGCATCCAGCGCGAGCTTCTTGACCCGCAGGTCGTTGTCGGCGGCGATTTCCTGGGCAGTCACCAGGTCGTAGCGGGCCTGGGCTTCACGGGTGTCGGTGATGGTCGAGGTGCCGACCTCGAAGTTGCGCTTGGCCGACGCCAGCTGCTCGCCGACGGCGGTCTTCTGCGCCTGGACGAAGGCCAGCGTGTCCTGCGCCGCCAGCACGTCGAAGTACGCCTGGCTGACGCGGATCACCAGGTCCTGGCTGGCGGCGGTGAGCTGCGCCTGCGCCAGCTCGACCTGGCGTTTGCCCTGCTGCCAGGTGGCGAAATTGGCCGGCCGGTACAGGGGCTGCGAAGCGCTCACGGTGGCGTTCTGCGTCGTGATGCCGCGGTCGACCAGCGGGACGGTGTTCTCGAAATTGGAGCGGGAGACGCCGGCCGAGAGGTTAGCCGACGGCAGGATGCCCGCCTTGGCCTGCTCGGCGCGAAACAGGTTGGCGTCGTACTGCGCCTTTGCCGACTGCCAGGTCGCGTCGTAGGCGCGGGCCGACTCGTACAGGTCGAGCAGGCTCTGCGCGCGCACTGGCGCGCTGAACGCCGCGGCCAGGGCCACCGACAGGGACAAAAACCGGAAATGGGGCCGCAACGTTGTCATGGGTTCGTCCTTGTGGGAGTCTTGCTTCTCGAAGGGTGGGGGTTCAGTAGCGGGGCACGGCGGAGTCGCACTCGGCCGACCAGGCCTCGATGCCGCCGGCAATGTTGGCGAGGCGCTCGAAGCCGTTGCCGGCCAGGAACATCGCCACGCGCTGGCTGCGCGCGCCGTGGTGGCACAGCACGGCCACCGGCGCTTGCGGGTCGAGTTCCGCGATGCGGTTGGGAATGTCGTTCATGGGGATGGCCACCAGGGAAAAGCCGTCGGGCTTCACGCTGGCGGTCTGCACCTCCCAGGGTTCGCGCACGTCCAGCACCACCGGCGCGCTGCCGGCAGGTTGGGACTGGATCCAGGCGGCGAGGCCAGCCGGGCGGACTTGGTCGATCGCCGCCATTTTCAGAAGTGGAAGCGCGAAGGCTCGGCGAAATGCGCGAGCCGCGGCGCGACGGTGTCCCAGGGCTGGGTGGTGGTGAACGATGCGTCGCCGGTGCGCGTGACGAGGGTCGCGCGCATCACCGGCTCGAAGCCGACGATGGCGAACAGGCGCCCGCCGACCTTGAGCTGCGACAGGAGCGCCTGCGGCACTTCGGCCACCGAGCCGGAAAGGACGATCACGTCGAACGGCGCTTCGGCCGGCAGGCCCTTGGCGCCGTCGGTTTCGCGCACCTCGACGTTCGTGATGCCGGCGCGCTGCAGGTTGGCGCGCGCGGTGCGGGCGAGTTCGGGGTCGATTTCCAGGGTGATCACGCGCTGGGCCCGGTTCGCGAGCAGGGCGGCCATGTAGCCCGAGCCGGTGCCCACTTCCAGCACCTTGTCGCCGGGGGCCACGTGCAGGTCCTGCAGCAGGCGGGCTTCCACCCTGGGCTCGAGCATGGCCTGGCCCAGTTGGGCGGCCTGCGGGCCGGAGCGCAGCGGGATCTGCATGTCCACGAAGGCCAGCGCCTTGTGCGCCAGCGGGACGAAGTCCTCGCGGCGGACGACGGAAAGCAGCGCCAGGACGCTGGTGTCCAGCACGTCCCAGGGGCGGATCTGCTGTTCGATCATGTTGAAGCGCGCGTGTTCAAGGTCGATGGGGGCGTTCATGGTCTCTTTCGTGGAAGTCTCAGTGCAGGTCATCGATTTTAGAGGCCGGCACGGCCCCGGCCCCGGCGCCGCCGCCGGAGTGTTTGCGCTTTCGCAAAAACCACTGGGCCAGGTCGTCCAGGTAGCAGTACACGACCGGAACCACCACCAGCGTCAGCAGCGAGGAAGTGATCACTCCGCCGATGACCGCCTGGCCCATGGGCGCCCGCTGTTCCGAGCCTTCGGTCAGCGCGAAGGCCAGCGGCACCATGCCGAAGATCATCGCCAGGGTGGTCATCAGGATCGGCCGCAGCCGCACCCGGGCGGCGTGCAGGAGCGCCTCGGTGCGGGTCTGGCCCTGGTCGCGCATGCGGATGGCGAAGTCCACCAGCAGGATGGCGTTCTTGGTCACCAGGCCCATCAGCATGACGATGCCGATGATCGAGAAGATCGACAGCGTGGAGCCGAACATCAGCAGGGCCAGCACCACGCCGATCAGCGTGAGGGGCAGGGACGTCATCAGCGCCATCGGTTGCAGGAAGCTCCTGAACTGGCTGGCCAGGATCATGTAGATGAAGATCACGCCCATGGCGAGGGCCGACACCGCGTAGCCGAACGATTCGGCCATGTTCTTGGTCGAGCCGCTGAACGAATAGCGGTAGCCGGGCGGGAAGGCGATGGTGTCGAGCCGGGCGCGGATGTCGTTGGAGATCTCGCCGGCCGAGCGGTTGAAGGTGTTGGCGTTGATCGCCACTTCGCGCGTGAGGTCGCGCCGGTTGATCTGGTTCGGCCCGGTGGACTCCTTGACGTCCGCCACCTGGTTCAGGCGCACGATGCGGGAGCTGCCGTCGGCATTGGTGCCGGTGGCGAAGGGCAGGCGCTCCAGGTCCTGCGGCGCGTTGCGCGCGTCGGGCGAAAGGCGCACGTTCACGTCGTAGGTCTGGTCGTCGGGGGCGCGCCAGTTGCCCACGGTCTGGCCGGCGACCAGCGTGCGCAGGGAACCCGCGATCTGCGCGACCGACAGGCCGAGGTCGGACGCGGCGTCGCGCTTGACCTCGATGTCGATCACGGGCTTGTCCGGCTTGACGCTCGAGTCCAGGTCCACCAGCCCGGGAATGTCGCGGACCTTGTCGCTGACGAGGCGCGAGAGCCGCTCCAGCTCCTTCAGGTCCTGGCCCTGCAGCGAGAACTCGATCTGCTTGTTGCCGCCGACCGGGTCGAGCAGGCCCACGTGCGTCACCGTGGCGCCCGGCACCTGCTTGAGGCGTTCGCGCAGCACGCCGGCCATCTGGTCCGCGCTGCGCGTGCGCTCCTTGCGGTCGACCAGCCGCACGTACACCGACGCGTAGATCTTGCCTTGCGCGCTGCCGGTGTTGATCGTCGTGAGCGTGTATTTCACCTCCGGAAACTCGCGGATGATCGCCTCCACCTGGCGCGCCTTGGCTTCGGTGGCTTCCAGCGAGGAGCCGACCGGCGTGAAGAAGTTGAGCGAGGTTTCCGAGAAGTCGGCCTTGGGCACGAACTCCGTGCCCAGCAGCGGCACCATGACGATGCTCGTGGCGAAGACGGCGACGGCGAGCAGCACCGTGGCGAGCTTGTGCACCAGCGACCAGCGCAGGATGCCCTGGTAGGCGTCGGCCGCCCAGTCGGTGGCATGGTCGAACCAGCCCGTGACGCGGCCGATGGTCTTGTCGTACAGGGTGCGCGGGGCCTCATGGCGCGCGTGCGCCTCGATCTCCGGGTCGTGCCAGACCGACGACAGCATCGGGTCCAGCGTGAAGCTGACGAACATCGAGATCAGCACCGCCGCGACGATGGTGACGCCGAACTCGTGGAAGAACTTGCCGATGATGCCGCCCATGAAGCCGATCGGCAGGAACACTGCGACGATGGAGAACGTGGTGGCCAGCACCGCCAGCCCGATCTCCTGCGTGCCGTCCATCGCGGCCTGGTAGGGGGTCTTGCCCATCTGCACGTGCCGCACGATGTTCTCGCGCACCACGATGGCGTCGTCGATCAGCAGGCCCACGCACAGCGACAGCGCCATCAGCGTGATCATGTTGATCGTGAACCCGAACAGGTTCATGAACAGGAAGGTGCCGACGATGGAGATCGGCAGCGTGAGGCCCGTGATGACCGTCGAGCGCCACGAGTTCAGGAACAGGAAGACGATCAGCACCGTCAGCAGGGCACCCTCGATCAGCGTGCGGCGAACGTTCTCGACCGACACGCGGATCGGCCGCGAGTTGTCGGTGATCTGCTCCAGCCGCACGCCCGGCGGCAGCTGCGACGCCATCTCGGCCACGGTCCTGGCCAGGCCGTCCACGACTTCGATCGTGTTCTCGTCCTGCGACTTCTGCACCGTGAGCAACAGGGTCCGCCCGCCGTTGTAGAGGGCGAGGCTGTCGATTTCCTGCGCGCCGTCCGAGATGCGCGCGACCTGGTCGACCCGCACCGGCGCACCGCCTTTTCTCGCCACGATGATCTTGCCGAAGTCCTCCGGCCGCTGCATGCGCGCATCGATCTGCACCACGCGTTCCTGCGACAGCGAGCGGATGGCGCCCACCGGCAGGTCCTGGTTTTCGTTGCGCACGGCGGCGACCACCTGGTCGGCGGTGATGCCCAGCGACTCCATCGCGGCCGGGTCGAGGTAGACGTTGATCTCGCGCTTGGCGCCGCCCACCAGCGTGACCGATCCCACGCCGCGCACGTTCTCCAGCCGCTTCTTGAGCACCTGGTCGGACCAGTTGGTGAGCTCGACGGCGTTCATCGCCTTGCCCTTGGCAGTGTCGGGCAGCACGGCCAGCGACCAGATCGCGCGGCTGGACGGGTCGAACCGCAGCACCCGCGGCTCCTTGACCTCGGTGCGGAAGGTCGGCCGGATCGACGCGACCTTCTCGCGCACGTCTTCGGCCGCCTTGCGCCCGTCGATGTGCAGCTGGAATTCGATGATGACGACCGACTGGTTCTCGTAGCTGCGCGAGGTGAGGGCGTTGATGCCCGCGATCGAGTTGACGCCTTCCTCGATCTTCTTGGTGACTTCGCTCTCGACGATCTCGGGCGAGGCGCCCGGGTACTCGGCCATCACGACCACCACGGGGAAGTCGATGTTGGGGAACTGGTCGACCTTCAGGCGCTGCAGCGCAAACAGGCCCAGCACGACGATGGCCAGCATGACCATGGTCGCGAAGACCGGGTTCTTCAGGCTGATGCGGGTGAACCACATACGCGGCTACGGGGCGCTCTTGGCGGCGGACGCCGTGCGCGGCGGGGCGGCAGCCGCGGCAGCGGACTGGGTGAAGCGCACGGCGGTGCCCTCGCGCAGCGAGCCGACGCTGCCGTTGATCACCACGGCGCCGGGTGCGAGGCCCTTCACCGCAACCATCACTTCCTTGCCGGCTTCGCCGCGCGCGCCCATCTCCACGCCCTTGTGCGCCACCTGGTTGTTTTCCACCACCTGCACGTACGGGGAAGGCTTGTCGGTGCGCACCGAGGCCAGCGGCACGGCCAAGGCGGAGGTCCGGCCCATGCCCAGCGTGCCCTGCGCGAACAGCCCCTGGCGCAGGCCGGTGGCGTCCGAAATGGCGAGGTAGGCCAGCACGCTGCGGCTGCCGGCCTGCGCGCTCGGGTTGATCCGTGCCACCTTCGCTTGCACGTCGCGGCTCGTGCCTTCGATCTGCAGCACCGCCTCCTGGCCGACGCGCACGTCGACCGAGTCGGCCGCGCTGAGCATCGCCTCGAGTTCCAGCCGGCCCAGGTCGACGATCTCGACCACCTTGGCATCCACGCCCACGCGCTCGCCCGGCTGGGCCAGGCGCTGCGAGACCGTGCCGGAGATCGGCGCGCGCAGCACGGTGTCGTCCAGCGACTTGCGGGCCACGGCGACCGCGGCCATCGCCGCCTTGTGGTTCGCCTGGGCGGCCGACAGGTTGTTCAGCGAGGTGTCCAGGGCCGGTCTTCGAGATGAAGCCCTGGTCCACCAGGGCCTTGTTGTTATCGAACTGGCGCTGCGCGATGTCGATCTGCGCCTTGGCCGCGTCGGCTTGCTGCTGCGCCTGCTGGACGCGGGCCGCGTATTCGGTGGAATCGATCCGCGCCATCACCTGGCCGGCCTTGACGGCGTCGCCTTCGCGCACTGTGAGGGCCTGCAGCTCCCCGGCCACGCGGGCCTTCACCAGCGCGGAATTCACGGCCTTGAGCGAGCCGGAGATCGGCAGGCCCTGCGCCAGCTCCCGCACTTCGGCCCGGGTCACGTCGCCCGCGGCCAGTTCCACCACGGTCTGGGCCTTGGCCACGCTGGCCTGCGCCACCGCCTCCTGCTGGGCCTTGCGCGCCGACAGCGCACGCACGACGCTGAATGCGACCAGCAGCATCACCAGCCCGAGGGCCAGCCACTTGATGTAGCGCTTGCTCATTGTCCGGCCCGCTCCACGCTCTTGTCCTTGGCGACCCCGCCGGGCCGCACGCACATGCCCTGGAGCAGGATGTCCACCTGTGAAGCCACGTAGCTCTCCGGGTCCAGCGGATAGTCCTGCGGCACGCAGATTCCCAGCGAATGTTTCATCATGATCAGGAAGAACATGGGCGCGACGATGCTCATGGGCGCGTATTCCATGTCGAGCGGCCGGAACTCGCCCCGGTCGACGCCGCGCTGCAGGATGCGGCGGATCAACTCCGTGCCCGGGCGGATCACTTCCTGCTGGTAGAAGGCCGCGATGTCGGGGAAGTTGCGCGCCTCGCTGATGATGAGCTTGGTGATGCCCGACGCGCGCGTCGCGCCGATCCGGTCCCACCAGACCTTCATGAAATAGCGCACGGCGTCGCTCGTGCTGCCCTGGAAGGCTTCGAATTCCTCGTTCCACTCCTTGAAGCGGCCGGAGATGTTCTCGCGCACGACCGCCTTGAAGAGCTCGTCCTTGCTGGGGAAATAGAGAAACAGCGTGCCCTTGGACACGCCCGCGCGCGCGGCGACCTCCTCGGCACGGGTGGCGGCGAAGCCCTTTTCGACGAAAAGGTCGAGCGCGGCGTCGAGCAGTTCGCCCGGACGCGCTTCCTTGCGCCGCTCGCGCTTGCCGTGCACCTCGTCGGTCCGGGCGCCGATGAACTTGGAAAGGGACATGGGGAAATTAATGACTGACCGGTTAGTAATGTAGCTTTTACGGGTACAGCCGTCAACAGGCGGAGGGCGCCTTTCGCCGTCGCGCGCGGCCTTTTCGAGGTAAATATGCTGTAAATCAAGCGCCTGGGCCTGGCCTGGAGCGCGGCCGTGCAGGGCCCGCAGTGAATAACTCGGCCCCCGAGGAGCGCAGGCCCCGGAAAGGGAACATGATGGGCCATCACCTTCTTGGAGAACGGCATCACTTTCTATATCTGGTGTGGGGTAGGCGCGCTGCTGGGCTGGATCAGCAGCTTGATGATGAAGGGCGAAGGGCGGGTCGCCCTGATCGAAAACCTGCTCGTCGGCGTGTTCGGCGCCTTCATCGGGGGCGACTTCGTCGTTTCCTTGATGAACAAGGGCGAGGTGGCCAAGGGGTTCAGCATGGGCTCGCTGGCATTCGCCATCGCTGGCGCCGTCACAATGCTGCTGGCCCTGAAGCTGATGCGCGGCGCCGTGGGGCCGCTTCGCAGCGGCAAGCGCAAGGCGCGCGGGCGGCCCTGACCGGGGGCCCGGCCGGCGGGCAGTGCGGCGTAAGATGGCGCCCTTTGCCGCGACCCACTGCCTTTTGCTGGAGATAAACCGATGTCCTCTTCCTCGGAAACCATTGTCCTGGGCGGTGGCTGCTTCTGGTGCACCGAAGCGGTGTATGTGAAAGTCCGCGGCGTCACCGACGTGGAGTCGGGCTACGCCAACGGCGTCGTCGAGCGCCCGACCTACGAGCAAGTCTGCACCGGGACGACGGGCCACAACGAGGTGGTCAAGCTCACGTACGACCCGGCGCAGGTCAGCGTGCGCCAGATCCTGGAAATCTTCTTCGTCATCCACGACCCCACCACGCTGAACCGGCAGGGCAACGACAGCGGCACGCAATACCGCAGCGGCATCTACTTCACGACGCCCGAGCAGCAGCAGGCGGCCGACGACATGATCCGCCAGATGACCCAGGACAAGGTGTTCGGCCGCCCGGTCGTCACCGAGGTGCTGCCGCTGGCCAACTACTGGCCCGCCGAGGACTACCACCAGGACTTCTTCGAGAAGAACCCCAACCAGGGCTATTGCGTGGCGGTGGCCGGGCCCAAGGTGGCCAAGTTCCGCAAGACGTTTTCCGACCTGGTGAAGGGCTGAAGCGCCCGTGCTGGAAACCCGCGCGCTGCGCTACCAGTACCCTTCCGGTCCCGCGCTGTCGTTCCCCGATCTCGACGCACCCCAGGGCGCCACCGTCCTGCTGCGCGGGAACTCCGGCGCCGGCAAGTCCACCTGGCTGGCACTGGCCGCGGGCCTGCTCACCCCGACGGCCGGCGAGATCACCGTGGCCGGCCAGGCGCTGTCGAAGCTGTCCCGCCCCGGCCGGGACGCGTGGCGCGCCATGCACCTGGGCTTCCTGCCGCAAAAGCTCCACCTGAGCGAAGCGCTCTCGGTCGAGCGAAACCTGGCGCTGGCCTTCTACGCCGCCGGCGTGCCGGAAGACCGCGCCGCCGTGGCGCGCGCCCTGGACCTGCTCGGCGTCGGGGACCTGGCGCGCCGCCGACCCTCGCAGCTCTCCGGCGGCGAAGCGCAACGCGTCGCGCTGGCGCGCGCCATCCTGATGCAGCCCAGGGTGATCCTGGCGGACGAGCCCACGGCCAGCCTGGATGACGATGCGGCACGTGCCGGCATCGATCTGCTGCAGTCTTGTGCCGCCCGGTGCCACGCCACGCTGGTGATCGCGACGCATGACCAGCGGGTGCAGCAGGCCTTGCCCGCGGCCATGGTCTACCGCCTCGCCCGCCAGCCGCAGGCGAAAGCCGCTGCATGAAGACGGCAGCGCTCGCCTTTCGCTACCTGTGGTCGCGGCCGCTGCAAGCCACGCTCAACCTCCTGTTGCTGACGCTGGGGCTGGCTTCGATCACCTTCGTGCTGCTGGCCAGCGAGCAGATCGACCGCGCCTTCGAGCGCGACCTGGCCGGCATCGACCTGGTGGTGGGCGCCAAGGGCAGCCCGATGCAACTGATCCTGGCCGGCGTGTTCCACATCGACGTAGCGCCCGGGAACATTCCGCTCAAGGAGGTCGAGGCGCTGCGCCGGCAGCCGCAGGTGGACAAGCTGATCCCGCTGAGCCTGGGCGACAGCTTCCGGGGCTTTCGCATCGTCGGCACCAGCGCCGACTATCTTGCGCACTACCGGATGCAGTTCGCGCAAGGGCAGCCCTGGGCCCGTCCCATGGAGACGGTGCTCGGCGCGCAGGTGGCCCAGGCCACCGGCATGGCCGTCGGGGCCACCTTCGCCGGCAGCCACGGCCTGGGTGGGGGAGGGCACCTGCACGGCGATAACCCGTATCGCGTCACCGGCGTGCTGGCGCCCTGTGGCTGCGTGGTGGACCGGCTGGTCCTGACCTCGACCGAATCGGTGTGGCACGTGCACGAGAAGCCGCCGGCGCCGGGCGAGGTGGAGCACGAGGACCACGACGAAGACCGCGAGGTCACGATCGCCCTGATCACCTACAAGAGCCCGCTCGCGGCGGTCACGTTCCCGCGCTACGTCAACGCGAGCACCGGCATGCAGGCCGCGGCGCCCGCCGTGGAAGTCTCGCGGCTGCTGCGCATGCTGGGGGTCGGCTCCGACGTGCTGCGCGGCGTCGGCGCCGTGCTGCTGCTGACGGCCGCACTGAGCGTGTTCATCGCATTCTGGAGCGCCGTGCGAGAACGCCGCGCCGACCTGGCGATGCTGCGCATGCTGGGCGCCACGCCGTCCAAGGTGGCTGCCTTGTTGATGTGCGAAGCCTTGTGGCTGGCCGTGCTGGCCTCGGCGCTGGGGTTGCTGCTCGGCCACGGCTTGACCGCGCTGGTCGGCTACCTGCTGGAGGCGCAGCGCTCCTTGCCCATCACCGGCAGGATCTGGGTGCCGGCCGAAGCCTGGGTGCCGGCCGCGGCCGTGGCCGTGGCCATGGTGGCCGCGCTGATCCCCACCGTCAGCGGCGCTCGCGTGGAGGTGGCCCAATTGCTCAATTCGAGGTGAAAATGAGGGATCGGAAGTCGCGCAGGCCCATGTTTTCAATCCCCGCGACCCCCTTCGGAGCCCCGCCATGAAAAGAGCCCTCGTCCTGTTGGCCTTCCTCGCCGCCGCATCGGCCGGCGCGCAGCTGAGCTCGCCGGTGCCCACCGGGACCGGCCCGGGCGTGCACAGTCCCAACAGCCCGTTCGCGCCGCTGCCCGATCGCGCCGACGTCGTGCCCTGGTCGGTGCTGACGGCGGTCAAGACCCGCGCGGAGAACAATCGGCTGTTGCCGGCCTTCGAAAAAGCGCAGCTGGCCCTCAACCAGAAGACGCAGCGCATCCAGGGCTTCATGATGCCGCTGGAGCCCGGGGAAAAGCAGAGCCACTTCCTGCTCAGCTCGGTGCCGCTGACCTGCGCCTTCTGCACGCCGGGTGGTCCGGAAAGCATGGTCGAAGTCAAGACCAAGACGCCGGTGCGCTATACGCTGGACCCGGTCACGGTCGAAGGCCGATTCGCGGTGTTGGGCGACGACCCCTACGGCCTGTACTACCGCATCACTGACGCAGTGGGCGTGAAATAGACCACCCCGTCCTCTCCGCCCTCATCCCCGTCGTCCTGCTGATCGCCGTCGGCTTCGTCGCCGGGCGCAGGCGCTGGATAGGCCCCGTGGGCGTGAAGGACCTGTCCGGCCTGGTGTTCGTGGTGCTGACGCCGCCGCTGCTGTTCCGCACCATGAGCACGGTGCATGTGGAGCAACTGGACTTCCGGCCGGTCGCCAGCTATTTCTTCGCCGCGGGCCTGATCTTCATCGCGACGCTAGCGGTGCGCGGCTTCAACCGGCGCGCCGCCATGCTGGCGATGGCCAACACCTACAGCAACACCGTCATGATCGGCATTCCGCTGGTGGGCCTGGCCTATGGCGACGCGGGCCTGGTGATCCTGTTCACGCTCATCTCCGTGCATTCGCTGGTGCTGCTGACCACCGCCACGGTGGTGCTGGAGCTGGCGGTGGCGCGGGAGGACGCGGCCGCGGGCCGCAGCAGCCCGGGCCGCATGCGAAACACCGTGCTGCTGGCCGTGCGCAACGCCATCATCCACCCCGTGCCGCTGCCGATCATCGCGGGCCTGCTGTTCGCCCAGAGCGGCTGGACCTTGCCGGCGGTGATCGACAAGCCGCTGCAACTGCTGGCCGGTGCCTTCGGGCCGCTGGCGCTGCTGCTGGTGGGGGTGACCCTGGCCGGCACGCCCGTCGGGCCGAACTGGCGGGGCGCGCTGGGGCTGTCGGCGGTCAAGAACCTGCTGCATCCGGCGCTGGTCGGTGCCGCCGGCTGGCTGCTCGGCATGGGCGGGGTGGCGCTGTCCGTGATGGTGCTGGCCGCGGCGCTGCCGATCGGCGCGAACGTGTTCCTGTTCTCGCAGCGCTACAAGGTGGCGGAGGAACTCGTCACCGCCGCTGTCGCCGTGTCGACGGTGCTGTCGCTGGTGACGGTGTCGGTGGTGATGGCGTTGCTGCAGTGAGCGGCGCTAGGGCGCGAGCCGCTCGCGCGCCCAGCCGCCGTCGCGATGCGTGTAGCGCAAGCGATCGTGCAGGCGGCTCTTGCGCCCCTGCCAGAATTCCCATTGGTCCGGCAACAGCCGATAGCCGCCCCAGTGGGGCGGCCGCGGCGGGCTGAGCAGGAACTGCGCGCCGTACTTCGCGGCGTTGGCGACCAGCACGCTCCGCCCGCTGATCACCTGGCTTTGCGGGCTGGCCCAGGCGCCGATGCGCGAATCCAGCGGCCGCGTGGCGAAATACGCGTCGCTCTCCTGCGCCGACGTCTTCTCGACCCGCCCCTCGATGCGCACGACCCGCTCCAGCTCCACCCAGTGGAACTGCAGCGCCGCGTAGGGATTGCCCGCGAGCTGCTGGCCCTTGCGGCTTTCGTAATTGCTGTACCAGACGATGCCCCGCTCGTCGTAGCCCTTGACCAGGACCACCCGCGTGCTCGGCCGCAGGTCGCTCGCCACGGTGGCGACGGTCATGGCGTTGGGCTCGGGCACTTCGGCGGTGATGGCCTCGGTGATCCACTGGTCGAATTGCCGCAGCGGATCGGCGTGCGAGGCGTCCTCGCTCAGCTCCGCGCGCTCGTAGCTTTTTCGCAATTCGGCCAGACGGGAGGAAGTCGTGCTCATGGCAGGGGATTGTCTCATCGCCGGCCGCGTGGCGCAGCGGCAAGCCTTGCGCTGGCGCAAGCCCGCGAATTGCCCTTGCGCAGGGCCTGACGCACAATGAACCGACGAAAACTCTGGTGCGAAAGACTCCCATGGAAAGCCTGGATTTGCGGGTGCTCGGCGACGCGCTCGAATGGCGCCGCGCAGGCCATGCCGTGACCCTGGTCACCGTGGTCGAAACCTGGGGCAGCGCGCCGCGCCCGCCCGGCGCGCTGCTGGCCGTGCGCGACGACGGCGTGGTGAGCGGCTCGGTGTCGGGCGGCTGCGTCGAGGACGACCTGATCGCGCGCGTCAAGGCCGGCGAGCGCCATGGCGCACCGGCGATGATCGCCTACGGCGTCACCAGGGAGGAAGCCGCGCGCTTCGGGCTGCCATGCGGCGGCACCCTGCGCCTGGTGCAGGAGCCGCTGGCCGACACGCGCTGGGTGGAAGAGGTGCTGGCGCGCACGGCAGCCCACGAACTCGTGGCGCGTACGCTGACCCTGGCCACGGGCGAAGTGACGCTGTCGGCCGCCGCCCGGGCCGAGCGAATGCAATTCGACGGCCTGAAGCTCACCACGCTGTTCGGCCCGAAGTGGCGCCTGCTGCTGGTCGGCGCGGGCCAGCTTTCGCAGGCCGTGGCCCAGATGGCGCGGATGCTGGACTTCGAGGTGCTGGTGTGCGATCCGCGCGAGGAGTATTCCGGCACGATCGCGCTGACCGGCGCCACCCACGTTCCCGGCATGCCCGACGACGTCGTGCGCGAATTGCGCGCGGATGCGCACACGGCCATCGTCGCGCTCACGCACGACCCCAAGCTGGACGACATGGCGCTGCTCGAAGCGCTGCGGTCCGACGCGTTCTACGTCGGCGCGCTCGGCTCTTCGCGCAACCAGGTGGCCCGCAAGAAGCGGCTGGCCGAACACTTCGGCCTGACCGAAGCCGAACTGGCGCGGCTGCATGGCCCCGTGGGCCTGCGCATCGCCGCGAAGACGCCCGGGGAGATCGCGGTTTCCATCGTCGCCCAGATCGTCGAGCGCAAGAACGCCGGCTCGAGCGTCACGCCAACCACCGCGGGCTGCGCGGTCGCGTGAGCGGGCCGGTCGTCCTCGTCCTGGCCTCCGGTCGCGGCGAGCGCTTCGCCGCCTCGGGCGGCGCAGGCCCCAAGTTGCGCGCACTGCTCGCCGGCAAGCCTGTGCTGCAGCACACCCTCGACGCCGTCAGGGCCAGCGGGCTGGCCTGGCACCTGGAGGACGCCGGCCACGAAGGCATGGGGGACTCCATTGCCGCCGCCGTGCGCGCGACGCGTGACGCTGCCGGCTGGCTGGTGTTGCCGGGCGACTTGCCGCTGGTGCGCCCCGGAGTCGCTGCAGGCCGTGGCCGCGGCCCTGGCGACGAACACCGTCGTCGTGCCCTATTGCCAAGGCGAGCGCGGCCACCCCGTGGGGTTCGGCGCCGCCTGCAGGGACGCGCTGCTGACGCTCGACGGGCCGCAAGGCGCGGCCCGTGTCGTGCGCGACCAGGAAGCTTTACAGGCTGTCTTCAGGCTCGACCTCGACGACGTGGGCATCGTCACCGACATCGACACGCTGCAGGACCTCACCCGCGCCGAGCGGCTGCTCGCCGGCGGGTAATCAACTCGCGAGCGATCACCGCGCAGGCAATGCGCGGGCCGGCGTTGCCGGTGGGCTGCGTCTTGAAGTCGTCCGGGTCGCGGTGCACGATCAGGCCCTTGCCGACGACATCGGCCACGCCGCCGCCGACGCTGATGGTCGCCGACTCGAAATTGAACGTCGCCACGCCCTGGGCATTGGCGTTCAGCGGCGGCAGGTCGCCGGCGTGGTGCGCGCCCATGTCGTGGTTGCCGTGCGGCGCGCCGTCGGGGTTGAAGTGCCCGCCGGTGCTCATGCCGTCCGGGCTGGAGCAGTCGCCCTTCTCATGGACGTGGAAGCCGTGCTGGGCATTCGGCTTCAGGCCGCGGATCTCGCCGGACACCTGGACCTTGTTGCCGGCCTGGACGAACCGCACCGTGCCGGCTGGCAGCATTGCCGGCCGTGGGCGCAAGGCTGGCAGCCGCGCGCGGGCCGGTCGGGGTGGCGCAGCCTGCCAGCGGTCGCGAGGGCGGCGAAGGTGAGGACGGCGAAGGGGCGCAGGGGCATGGAATATCTCCTCGTTGTTGAATGCGGCGCCCACTGTAGGGCCAAGTGCCCGCGCGGGCAAGCCACTGGCTTCACGGCTCGAGCAGCTTGAGCAGGCGCTCGAGGCGCCGGTCGCGGATGTTGTGCCGCCGCAGTTCCTCGAGCGTGCGATGCGCGTAGTCGAGCGTCGTGCCGTAGATGCCGGTGGCCTGGCTGAGGATGCGCCGGTATTCCTCCTCGCTCAGCACGCCGGTGTGGCTGGGGCTTTTGCGCGACAGCGTGAAGGCCAGTGCCGTGACCGGGCCGTGGCTGGTGTGGCAGGTGAGCCATTTGGGTCGTACACAGCCGGTGATCATTTCGCGCGACCACAGCCGCGCCAGCACTTCGTGGCCCGTCGTGCCGCGGAATGCGGAACACCATGCCCTGGCAGCAGCCGCCGGACAGCATGCCGAAGACCAGGCCCGGCCGCTCGGGCGTGCCGCGGTTGATGCGGCTCCACATCTTCAGCGCCCGGTGCCAGCCGTGCACCTTGGCCGGCCGCCGCTCGGCGAATTCGAAATCAGGGCGCCAGATCAGCGAGCCGTAGCCGAAGACCCACAGGTCCTCGTGGCCTCCCCATTCCTGCAGCACTTTCTCGCAGCATGGGCGCGGGTCGCGCAGGGGCTTCAACGGATCGCTCATGCGCCCACTTTACCGTCGCCGCATTGCCCCGCATGTCCGGTAACCCGTTCGTAACTCCGGCACACACGCGGCCCGCCCTTCCGGGGTACCATGACTTCGTAATTTAGTTACCAGCCCAGATGAAACTGCACCCTGCCGTCGCCGCCGTCACCGAGCGCATCCGCCAGCGCAGCGCACCCCGCCGCACCGCCTACCTGCGCCAGGTCGACGCGGCCGCGGCGCGCGAGCGCGGCGCGGACCGCTCGGCTGCGCCAACGTGGCCCATGCGTTTGCCGGCCTGCCGGCCAACGACAAGTTCAAGGTCGTCACGAGAACGGGCGCCCAACATCGGCATCGTCAATTCGTACAACGACATGCTGTCGGCCCATGCGCCGCTGGGCCGCTACCCGGACATCATCAAGGACGAGGCGCGCAGGCACGGCGCCACGGCCCAGGTGGCCGGCGGCGTGCCGGCCATGTGCGACGGCGTGACGCAGGGCACGCCCGGCATGGAGCTGAGCCTGTTCTCGCGCGACGTGATCGCCATGGCCACGGCCGTCTCGCTGAGCCACGACGTGTTCGACGCCGCGCTGATGCTGGGCATCTGCGACAAGATCGTGCCGGGCCTGCTGATCGGCGCGCTGCATTTCGGCCACCTGCCCACGGTGTTCGTGCCCGGCGGCCCGATGCCCAGCGGCCTGTCCAACAGCGAGAAGGCCAAGGTGCGCGAACAGGCGGCGCAGGGCCTGGTCGGGCGCGCCGAGCTGCTCGAGGCCGAATCGCGCGCGTACCACGCCCCGGGCACCTGCACCTTCTACGGCACCGCCAACAGCAACCAGATGCTGATGGAGGCCATGGGCCTGCATGTGCCGGGCACCGCCTTCGTCAACCCGGGCAACGCGCTGCGCGACGAGCTCACGCGCGAAGCCGTGCGCACGGTGCTGGGCATCCTCAAGGCGCCGGCGCTTCGCGCCGATCGGCCGCCTGGTGGACGAGCGCGCCATCGTCAACGCGATGGCCGCGTTGCTGGCGACCGGCGGCTCGACCAACCACCTGATCCACTGGGTGGCGGTCGCGCGCTCGGCCGGCATCACCATCGACTGGGACGACTTCGCGCAGCTGTCGGCCGTGGTGCCGCTGCTGGCGCGGGTCTATCCCAACGGCAGGGCCGACGTGAACCAGTTCCAGGCGGCCGGCGGCCCGGGCTTCGTCATCCGCGAACTGCTGGACGCCGGGCTGATGCACGAGGACGTGCTGACGGTGCGGGCCGGCGGCATCCGCGAATACACGCGCGAGCCGGCGTTGCGGCGAGCCGATCACCTGGCATGACGCCGGCGCCGTCCCGTGACCTGGACATCGTGCGGCCCGCCAGCCGAGCCGTTCAGCGCCACCGGCGGCCTGAAGCTGCTCACCGGCAACCTCGGGCGCAGCGTGATCAAGGTCTCGGCCGTGCCGGCCGATCGCCATGTGATCGAAGCGCCGGCGCGCGTCTTCGATGCGCAGGACGAGCTGCTGCGCGCCTTCAACGCCGGCGAACTGGAGCGCGACGTCGTCTGCGTGGTGCGCTGGCAGGGCCCGCAGGCCAACGGCATGCCCGAGCTGCACAAGCTCACGCCGCCGCTGGCCGTGCTGCAGGGCCGGGGCTTGCGCGTCGCGCTGGTCACCGACGGGCGCATGAGCGGCGCCTCGGGCAAGGTGCCGGCCGCCATCCACGTCTCGCCCGAAGCGGCGGCCGGCGGCCCGCTGGCCAGGCTGCGCGACGGCGACGTCGTCCGGCTCGACGCCGACGCGGGCGTCCTGCAGGCGCTGGTGCCGGAAGCCGAATGGGCCGCGCGCGAGAATGCCGTCATGCCCGAAGCGGCTGCAAGCCGCCAACGGCCTCGGCACGGGTCGCGAAATGTTCGCGGCTTTCCGCCGCAATGCACTGGCGGCCGAGGAGGGCGCCTGCACATGGCTCTGAACAACCTGTCCGGCGACGCCTGGACGTGATGCGCGACGCGCCGGTGATCCCGGTGATCGTGCTGTCCGACGTGGCGCACGCCGTGCCGCTGGCGCGGGCGCTGGTGGCCGGCGGCATCCGCATGCTGGAGGTGACGCTGCGCACGCCGGCGGCGCTGGCCTGCATCGAGGCCATCGCGCGCGAGGTGCCGCGAGGCCGTGGCCGGCGCCGGCACCGTGCGCAGCGCCGCCGACGCGCAGGCCGCCGCGATGGCGGGTGCGCGCTTCGCCGTGAGCCCGGGCTACACCCATGCGGTGGGCAAGGCCTGCCACGACCTGGGGCTGCCGCTGCTGCCCGGCGTGGCGACCGGCAGCGAGATCATGGCGGCGCAGGAAGACGGCTACACGGCGCTCAAGTTCTTCCCCGCCATGCAGGCCGGCGGGCTGGCGATGCTCAAGGCCTGGCAAGGCCCGTTCGGCGACGTCACGTTCTGCCCCACGGGCGGGATCACGCCGGCGAACGCGCGCGGAATTCCTGGCGCTGGCCAACGTGACCTGCGTCGGCGGCTCCTGGCTCACGCCGGCCGACGCGGTGGCGCAAGGCGACTGGGCGCGCATCACGCAGCTGGCGAGGCACGCGTGCACGCTGGGGCAGGGCTGAGCGAGGCGCTCAGGCCGCTTCGCTCTTGCGCTCGATCAGCTCGATCTTGTAGCCGTCCGGGTCGGTGACGAAGGCGATCACGGTCGTCGCCGCCCTTGACCGGTCCCGGCTCGCGCGTGACGTTGCCGCCGCCGGCGCGGATCTTCTCGCAGGCCCCGTACACGTCCGGCACGCCCAGCGCGATGTGGCCGTAGGCCGTGCCCATCTCGTAACTGCCCACGCCGTGGTTGTAGGTCAGCTCGATTTCTGCATGGTCGGGGTTGGTGCCGTAGCCGACGAAGGCCAGCGAGTATTTCTGCTCGGGCCGCTCGGTGGTGCGCAGCAGGTTCATGCCGAGCACCCGGGTGTAGAAATCGATGGAGCGCTGCAGGTCGCCCACGCGCAGCATGGTGTGGAGGAGTCTCATGGAGCCATTATGGCGATGCCGCGTGCGCTTTGCAGCAATGGGCGCTATGCTGGCGATGAGCCGGAGCCGCCTTCGCCCGCCACCCATGATCCTGACCCCCAACATCACCCTCGCCGTCATCGACGATGCGCGCCCCATCGCCGAGATGTCGCGCGACTTCATCGAGTACGGCCTGGGCTGGAGCTGGACGCCGGCGCGGGTGCTCAAGGCCATCCAGGACCGGGCTACCAACGTGGCTGTCATCCGCGAGCGAGGCAGTGTGCTCGGCTTCGGCATCATGCGCTACGGCGACCAGCGCGCGCACCTGACGCTGCTGGCGGTGCATGCGGCCGATCGCAAGCGCGGGCTCGGCGCCGTCCTGCTGGCCTGGCTGGAAAAATCCGCCGTCACCGCGGGCATCGAGCGTGTGCAGCTGGAGGCGCGGTCGGACAACCCGGTGGCGATTGCCTTCTACCGCGACCAGGGCTACGAGCTGGCCGGCACCGTGCCCGGCTATTACCGCGGCACCGTCGATGCCGTGCGGCTGGAGAAGGGCCTGCGGTCCGCGGCCGGCCTACCGGGCTGAGCGCGGGTCGATCGGCACGATCGCCTGGCCCCGGGCCTCGATGTCGGCGCCGGCGGCCAGGCACATGTCTTCGCGAAAGCGCCCGGCCACCAGTTGCACTCCGACCGGCGAGCGCCCGCACATTCCCGTGTTCACGCTCAACGCGGGCAAGCCCGTCACCGGCAAGGCGATCATCAGCATCTGCGCGCGCCAGACGCGTTCATAGGCTTCGGGGCCCTGCAGGTCGAGGTCGCTGGGGAAGGGCAGTTCCGCGCTGACGGGCAGCAGCACGACCGGGTAGCGCTCCAGGAACAATTGCCATGCGCGCGCGATGCCCAGGCGGCGTGCGAGCGCCGACGAGAACTCCGGCAGGCCGGTGGAACGCGCGATGGCCGCCTGGCCGGCCAGCGCCGCAATGGCGCCCGGATCGCCCTCGCGCTCGGCGGCCTGCACCAGGCCCTCGTAACCGTCGCCCATCCACAGCGCGATCTGGATGGCGACGGCTTCCTGCAAGGGCGGTAGATTCGCGACTTCCTCCACCTCCCAGCCGGCATCGCGCAGGCGCGCGGCGGCGTCCATCAGCGCGGCGCAGACTTCGGGCTGCGTGTCCAGGCCGTCCGGCCGCAGGCACATGGCCACCTTGCGCGGCAAAGCCGGGCCTTCCAGCGGCGTCGGCACCCACCACGGGTCGCGCGCGTCCGGGCGGGCCATGGCCTGCAATCCCAGCCGCAGGTCGGCGATGGTCCGCGCGATGGGGCCGGAGACCGCCATGAGCTGCCCGCCGATGGGCCTTTCCAGTGGCGCCGTGGCGTTGTACGCAGCGACGCGGCCGAGCGATGGCCGCAGGCCGTGCAGGCCGCATGCGTACGCAGGGTAGCGGATCGAGCCCGCGATGTCGGTGCCGTGCGCGAGGTGGCAGATGCCAGCCGCCACGGCCGCAGCGGAACCGCCGGACGAGCCACCCGGCGTCAACGCCGCATCGTGCGGGTTGCGCGTGGCGCCGTGCAGCAGGTTGCCGGTGAACCAGCGATAGCTGAAGGCCGGGGTGTTGGTGCGGCCCACCGCCACGGCGCCGGCGGCCAGCAGGCTGTCCACCACCGGGCTGCTGGTCTTGGCGACCAGGTCCTTCTGCGATTTCAGGCCGTTGGTGGTGGCGTAGCCGGCGTGGTCCACGTTGACCTTGGTCGCGACGGCCACGCCGGCCAGCACGCCGGGGTCTTCACCCCGTGCGATGGCGCGGTCGATGTCGCGCGCCCGGGCCATCACTTCGTCGGGCCGGCTTTCGACGACGGCGTTCAGTGCGGGGTTCACGGCCGCGAGCCGTGCGAGCGCGGACTGGGCAGCCTGCGTGGCGCCCACCTGCCTGGAGCGGACCAGGCGGGCCACCTCGCCGGCGGAAAGTTTCCAGAGTTCGGGGTGATCGGTCATGCGTGACTTCGGTGACGGGGCCTCCAGCCTGCATGCTCGAAGCCCTACCGTCAAGAGCGGGCAGCCGGAACTGCTATGTTGTCCGGCATGCACACACCCCCAGAACGATTGACCCTCTATTCAGGCCCCTTGAGCATGTTCGGCGCCAAGGCGCAGATCGCGGCCCTCGAAAAGAACCTGGACTTCGAACTGGTGATGGTGCCTTTCGACTTCCACGCCCTTTATTCGCCCAGGCATCCCGAGGTGCTGCGCATCAACCCGAAGCGGCAGGTGCCGGTGCTGGTGCACGGCGACCTGGAGATCTTCGATTCGACGCAGATCTTCGAATACCTGGAGGACCTGCAGCCCACGCCCGCGCTCTGGCCTCGGGACCTGCGCCAAAGGGCCCGCGCGCGGCTGCTGGAACACCAGAGCGACGAGGTGTATTTCCCGCACGTGGTCCGGCTGATGGGATTGCAGCAGGACCTGGCGGGCGAGGCGGCGGTGGCGGCCATCGAGGCCGCGAACCGTTACTACGTCGCAATGGAAGCCCAGCTGGAACGGGGCGATTTCCTGGCGGGGAGCTATTCGTTCGCCGACATCGCCTTCTACATGGCCGCGCTGTTCGGCGAGCGGCAGGGCGCGCCGCTGGGCCCGCAGACGCCGCGCCTGCTGGCCTGGCGCGACCGGATGTCGCAGCGGCCGGCCGTGCGCACCGTGGCCGGCGCAATGGCGGACTGGCTGGCTGGCGCCGGTCGGCCGGTGCCCGCATTCATGCGGGCCCTGCAAGCGGCTGTTTGAGCCCCGGCAGTTCGAACACCAGGCAGGTCGTGGTGGCGTGCGCATACAGCGTGCCATCCGGCCCGAAGAGCCGCGCCTCGGCCGTGGCCAGCTGCCGCCCGCAGTGGATGACCTTGCCTTCGGCCCGTACGCGAGGGGCCTTGCCGTTGATGGCGCGCACCAGGTTCACTCCGAGCTCCGCCGTGGTGTAGCCGCGTCCGGCCGGCATCATGGTGTGGACGGCGCAACCCAGCGCCGAATCGAGCAGCGTGGCGTACCAGCCGCCGTGGATCGTTCCCATCGGGTTCAGGTGCGCGGGCCCGGGCGTGCCCTGGAAGACCGCGCGGCCTTCGCCCACCTCCAGCAACGTGAAGTCCAGCGTCTTCGCGATCGGCGGGTAGGGCAGCTCGCCGCGCAGCATCGCCTGCATCATTTCCAGGCCGCTCTTGCCTGCGAGCTGCTCCGGCCGTGCCACGCCGGGGCCCGCGCCCGCCTCGAGCCGGGCCATCACTTCACGTTCCTGGGCCAGCCAGGCCTCGAGCTGATTCATTTTCGTCATCTGAATTCCCTGAGACTTGCATATGCAACAATTGCAGGTACAATAATCGGCATGGACATCGCTGTCAAGCCCCAGGGCTGCACCAACCTCAAGCTGCGCCAGCTGATGCGCCGCGTGGCGCAGCACTACGACGCCGAGGTCGGCAAGACCGGGCTGAAGGGCACGCAGTATTCGCTGCTGTCGTATGTCGTCAAGCTCGGCCCGATCCGCCCCGGCGACCTGGCGCGCGAGATGAAGATCGGCCCTTCCACGCTCACCCGCAACCTGCGACCACTGATCGACGCCGGCTGGCTGGCGCTCGGGCCCGGTGCCGACGGCCGCAGCCGCCTGGTCAGTGTCACCGACGCGGGCCGCCAAAAGCGTCAGGAGGCGCAGCGCCGCTGGCATGTCGCGCAGGAAGGCATCAACCAGGTGCTCGGCGCGCGCCGCGTGGTCGAGCTGCATGCGCTGATCGACGAATGCCTCGAATTGCTATCCCCCGTCCCCGAGGAAGAATCCGATGAATGACACCGCAACCACGCAGCCCGCGCGGCTCGCCTTCTGGCTGGTCCTGCTGGCCGCCGCCGGCACCTTCGCCCTGACCATGGGCACCCGACAGACCATGGGCCTGTTCCTGTCGCCGCTGAACACGTCCACCGGCCTGGGCCTGGGCAGCATCAGCCTGGCTTTCGCCTTCGGGCAGCTCTGGTGGGGACTGACGCAGCCGTTCGCGGGCGCGATGGCCGACAAGGTCGGCGCCGGGCGCGTGCTGTTCGCCGGCGCGGTGCTGGTGGCGCTCGGCACTTTCATCACGCCGTTGATGACGACCACGGCGGGCCTGATCTTCGCCATCGGCGTGCTGTCGGCCGGCGGCGCGGGCATGGCCGGCCCGGCGGTGCTGATGGCCGCGACCACGCGGCTGATCCCCGCCGGCAAGCGCGGCCTGGCCACCGGCGTCGTCAACGCCGGCGGCTCCTTCGGCCAGTTCGTGATGGCGCCGCTCGCCGCCGCGCTGATGGTCGGGCGTGGGCTGGGCCAGTGCGATGCAGGTCATGGGGCTGCTGGTGCTGCTGGCTTGCCCGCGGCTTTCGTGCTCAAGGGCAACTCGCTGCAGGCCGCGCCCGCCGGGCAGAAGGTGCGTGGGCACGCGCGAGGCGATCCGCCGGCGCGTTGCGCAACCCGAGCTACCTGATGCTGGGCGCGGGGTTCTTCGTGTGCGGCTTCCACGTCGCCTTCCTGGCCACCCACCTGCCCGGCGTGATCGCTTCGTGCGGCCTGCCGACGCAATGGGCCGGCTGGTCGCTGGCCATGATCGGCCTGTTCAACATCGTCGGCAGCGTCGCCATGGGCTGGGCCGTGGGGCGCTGGCGCATGAAGTCGCTGCTGTCGCTGGTGTACGCCGCGCGGGCGCTGGCCGTGATCGTGTTCCTGCTCGCGCCCAAGACCGGCCCGGTGGTGCTGCTGTTCGCCGCCGTGATGGGCCTCACGTTCCTGTCGACGGTGCCGCCGACGGCCGGGCTGGTCGCCAAGTTCTTCGGCACCGCCAACATGGCCACCTTGTTCGGCATCGTCATGCTCACGCACCAGGTCGGCGGCTTCCTCGGCGCGTGGCTGGGCGGCAAGGTGTTCGAAGCGACGGGCGCCTACGACTGGGTCTGGTACATCGACATCGTGCTGGCGGTGGGCGCGGCGCTCATCCACCTGCCCATCCGTGAGGCGGCGCCGCGCGCCGCGGTGGCCACCGCAGCCTGAGGACCGGCCAGCGGCTGAGCTTTGGAAACAATCGCGACACACGGGCCCACGCGCGCGGCGCGCGTTCGATAATTTCCTCGCGACCGTCGTCGCGATCGGGAGGCTCGAGAGGCATGACGCGTGAATCCGTTTCGCCATCGCCGGCCGGGCCCACCGCCCTGCGGCGGGACGGGCGCCGGCGGTTGCGGCTGCCGCGTGCAGCGTGGGTCTATGTGCTGGCGGCCGCCGCGCTGCTGGCGGCTTCCGAAGTGCTCTGGCTCTGGCACTCGTGGCCGGCACGCCAGATCCTGGACACCGAACAGCCCGTGGCGAGGGTGTCGGTATGAGTGCGCTGGCCGGGCGCGAACTGCCGGCCCGGCGCACGGTCGGTCGGGCCGTGCGCTTGCTGGCGGCGGGTCTTCTCGCCCTGTGGGCGGCGGGGCTGGTGGTGGCCGCCGTTCAGCTCAATCCCTGGAACCATGAGCTGGTGCGCACGCTGCTGCAGGTCCGCGCCGACACCGTGTTTCGCACCCGCATGGGCGAGCTGCGCGAACCCATTCCGCAGGCGTGGTACCGGACCAAGGCACTGAACCTGCTCGCGGCCAGCGAAAAGCTGCAGGACGATGGCCGGTGGATGCTCTTCCTGCCGGGTTCGTGGCGGGCCTTCGACGACCTGCGCGACCGGCTGGCCGCGCGGATCGAGCGCGAGTTCAGCGAGATCGCGGTGGAGACCATGCGCCGAGAACTGTACGAGCGCGCCGGCCGCCTGACCGGCGTGGGCCGGGACAGCGGCGGCGCCGAACTGCCGGCGGGAGCGGAGTGCGCGCAGCCGCCGCTGCCCGCCGCGACCCCTGCAGCGGCGAACCCGCGGCCGCAGGAGCTGCCCGAATTCCTCGCGGTGCAGGGCCACCTGGAGGCGATCGAGCAACTCGACCAGGCCGTGCAGGCCATGCTGGCCCTGCAGGAGCCGGGCGCGGCCGACGCCGACAACCTGCGGCTGCTGGTCCGCTACACGCTCGGCGCCGAACTGCCGGGCCGGCTCTCGCGCAGCGTCGCGCTGTTTCGCGGCGGCTTCAAGCCCGAGGACGCGGCCGTGCGCGCCATCGCCTTGTCCCGCCTGCAATATGCGGCGCGGTGCAGCGTGGGCAAGGCCATGGGCGCGCTCGATGCCCGCCTGTTCGCGCGCAACGACCTGCTGGCCACCGAAGCGCTGCTGGCGCAGCGGTCGGCGCAGGTATTCGGGGCGGGCGCGAAGCCCCTGCCCTTTGCGCAGGCCGTCCAGGGCCTGCACGACATGGTCGCCGCGCTCGACCGGGAGGAAGCGTTGCTGGCCCAGGGCGACTACGCCTGGCTGCGGGACGGCACTGCGAGCCTGGGAACTGCGCACGAGGCCCTGCTCGCGCGCGTGGCCGGCATCCGGCTGCTGGGCACCGAAACCGTCGAGCAGTTGCGGCGCAACTCGGGCCTGGCGCTGCAGCGCTTTCGCACGCAGTACGCGCAGGCATTCGGCGACGCGGCGCTGGCGTGGCGGGAAGACCGCGGCCGGTTTGGGCTGTCGCCGCAGCGCGTGGCCCTGCGCCAGGGGTTGACTGCGTTGCTGCAGGAGCCCTTCATGGTCGAGCCCGCGGGGCGTGCATTTCCGGCTGCCGCGTCCGTCCCGGTGGCGTGGGACCCGCAGCGGCTCGACCAGGCGCTCGCGCTGGGGCCGGTCCACAGGCGCTTCGTCGCCGAGGTGCTGCCGGAATTTCCCGCCTCGTGGCGCGCCGGCGTCGCCCGGCTCGCGAATTCGCAACTCGCCCAGCTGGTCCAGGACTACACCGTCGAGGCCATGGCTCCCGGCGCGATGGCCGAGGGGCTCGCCCCCGCGTCCGATCCCGCGGCGATGCGGTCGCAGCGCGAGCAGTTGTCGAAGGTGATGGTGCTGTTCGCGGAACTGGGCGCGCGGGGCCGCGCCGACCGGCTTCGCGGCCTGCTGGCACAGGACCTGACGGACCGTTTCGCGCTGGCCGAAACAGCCCTTTGGCGATCCCCGCTCTATTCCGCGCGCACCCAGGATTTCGGCTGGTGGCGTGGCGACAGCTCGCCCATCCTGCAGGCGCTGGGCGCCGCGGACGTCCTCACCCTGCGGTATTGGCTTGCGCAGCAGTTCCGCCAATGGGACGACATCGGTCGACGGGTCGCGCCGTCGCTGGCTTACGCCGACCCCACGGCCGCGGGCGCGCCCACCGTCGCGCGATGGCGCGGCATGCTGCCCGAGCTCGAGCGCTATCGCTCGGGCCGCGGGGGCAGCCTGGCTGCGCTGGAGCGCTACCTGCTGGCGCTGGCGCCCGACCTGAACCGCGCGAACTGCGCCGAGCGGCTCGCCGCGGCACCCCTGCCCAGCGGCGCCGATGAATTCGCCCAGCGCCACTTGCACATCCACCGCGCATTGCTGGCGCGCTGCAGCGAGCTGCGCGCGGGCCGGCCCTGAGCGCTGTCGCCGGGGGAAACGCGGGAGTGCCCGGCCGGGCTTTGGTATCGTTGCGAAACCAACCACATTTCCCGATCGGTCACGCCCATGAAAAGACGCCATCTCATCACCGCTGCCCTGGCCGCCGGCCTGGTGCTCTCGGCCTGCAAGGAAGCCCCTGACGCCGCTGTCGCGGGCAAGGGCGCAACGACGCCTGTCACGGTGGCAGCCGTCGAAGCCGAAGCGAAGGGCTTTACCGTCGGCTCACCCATGAGCGTGCGCACGGTGTACGTCTTCTTCGACCCGCAGTGCCCCCACTGCGCAGCCCTGTGGCGCTCCGCCCGGCCGCTGAAATCCCAGGCCAAGTTCGTCTGGATCCCGGTGGCGCTGCTGAACAAGACCAGCGAAGGGCAGGGCGCGGCGATGCTGGCGTCCAAGGATCCGGTGGCCACGATGGACGAGCACGAGGCGTCGATGACCGCGCAGAAGGGCGGCATTTCCGCGATGGGCGACCTGGATGCGCAACGGCGCGATCGTCAAGAAGAACACCGAGCTGCTGAACCGCTTCGGCTTTGCTTCCGTGCCCAGCATCGTGGCGCTGCACGCGCAGACCGGTGCGCTGGTGACGAAGGAAGGTTCGCTCGCGACGCCGGAACTCGCGGCGCTGCTGGGGCTGCAGCCGGCCCAGTGACCGGGTTCAGCCGTTGCTTGCCGGTCCCGGCCGGGACAGGTTCAGCTGGCTGCTGAAGGCGAAGTCGCTGCCGGTGCGGCGCCAGGGCTCGCTGGCGTCGCCGATCAGTTCACGGCACTTCGCGATCATCTCGTCGATCAGTTCTTCCTGGGCGCCGCGCAGCTGCTGGTATTGGCGGTCTTCGTACACCGGCCGCCAGCCCGACCCCTGGCCCAGGCGCAGCAGGTTCTGCTGCCACAGGTATTCGATGACGCGGCTGTGCGCCTGCAGCAGCCGCACCATGGCCTGCGAGAGTTCGGGAAAGCAGACTCTGCGAATCTGGCGCGCCTGCGTCAGGGGCTCGGGCGAGGTGAGCTCGTCCAGGCTGCGGGCCGTGAATGGCAGGTCGCGCTGGCCGTCGATCCAGGCCGAATAGGCGCGCAGTGCGTGGATCAGCCGGTACCCCTGTGCCCGCAGTTCCTGCGTCCGGACGCGGCTGACATGGCGTGCCCAGCTGTAGACCGCGGTGCCCGCGGCGACCAGCACCAGCGCGCCGATCAGCGAGGGAATGAGGAGGGTGTTGCTGGAAAACATGACGAGGTCGATGATGGCCGCCGGCCGCTATGCTGTCAAAGCCTTTGGCCGGACGCTGTAGGACGACATGCCGTCCCCGCCGGTCAGGCGGGAACGGTGTAGTTCAGTGTCATTCGCCCGCCGTCGACGACGACAATCTCGCCCGTGATGTAGCTGGCCGCGTCGCTGGCCAGGTAAGCCACCGTGTCCGCGATTTCCGAGGGTTCGCCCAGCCTTTTCATCGGCGTGCGGCTCAGGATGCGCATTTTCGCTTCTTCGCTGGTCAGCACGGCCTTGGCCGCCAGCTCCGTGGCGATGGTGCCCGGCGCCACCGCGTTGACGCGGATGCCCTTGTCCGCCAGCGACAGCGCCATCACGCGCGTGAGCTGGTTGATGCCGCCCTTGCTCACGTTGTAGCTGGAGATGTTGGGAATGGCGAGCACGCCGTTGACGGAGCTCATGTTGACGATGCTCCCCTTGCCGGCCCGGGCCATCTCGCGGGCCACGGCCTGCCCCACCAGGAAGGCGCCCTTGAGGTTGACGCGCAGGACGGCGTCGAAATCGGCTTCCGTGACGTCGAGGAAATCGGCGGCCTTGAAGATGCCCGCGTTGTTGACCAGCACGTCGATGCGCCCGTGGGACCGCATCGCCTGAGCGACCAGCGCATCGACCTGCGCCTTGTCGCCGACGTCGCAATGCACGTAGAGCCCGCCGGTCTCGCCGGCCAGGGCGCGGCCCCGCGCGTCGTCGAGGTCCGCGATCACCGGAACGGCACCTTCGCGCGCGAAGCGGCGTACGCAGGCTTCGCCGATGCCCTGGGCGCCGCCGGTGACGATGCAGACCCGGCCGCGCAGGCCGAACGAAATGGGGGAAGTGGAAGCTTCGGGGCCGTTCATGCCCGCATGGTACCCGCGCTCGCGGCCAGGAAGTCGAGCGCGTTGCGCTTCACTTCGGCGGCTGTCATGCCGGGCTTGTAGAGCGCCGAGCCGATGCCGAAACCATTGGCGCCGGCCGCGCGGTAAGCGGCCATGTTGGCCGCCGTGATGCCGCCCACGGGCAGCACGACTGCCTGGGCCGGCAGCACCGCCCGCAGCGCCTTGACCGCGGCGGGCGGGATCATCTCGCACGGGAACAGCTTCAGGCCCGTGGCGCCGGCGTCCAGTGCGGCGAACGCTTCGGTGGCGGTCAGCACGCCCGGCAGGCAGGCCATGCCCAGCCGCAGCGCCTCACGCACCACGTCCGCGTTGAAGTTGGGCGCCACGACCAGCTGCCCGCCGGCGTCGTGGACCTGCCGCACCTGCGCGGCGGTGAGCACCGTGCCCGCGCCGACCAGCACGCCGGGCAACGCCTTGGCGAGCGTTGCGATGCTCGCGAACGGCTCGGGCGAGTTCAGCGGCACTTCGACCAGTTTCCATCCGCTGTCCGCCAGCGCCTGGCCGACGGGGAGCGCGTCGGCGGGTGGCAGGCCGCGCAGGATGGCGATCAGCGGGCAGGCCGCCAGGGCGGCGCCAAAGCGGTCGGTGGCGTTCATGCCTGTTGCTCCAGTGTTTGCGCGATGGCCCACAGGCCCCGCCATGTGGCTTCGGACCCGACGGTGCGGGCGTTGATCCCCAGCAGCCGCAGCGCGAATTCGTACCGCTGCGTGAGCGCGGGCGCGCCGATGATGACGACGGGATCGGACAGCCGGTGCAGGTGCTGCGAGCGCAGCTCCTCCCCGATCACCAGGCCCGAGAGATAGCTGGGCAGGGCCTCTGGTGCCATCCGCCCGAACAGCGAAAGAGTGCGTGCGCTGAAGGCGGTGTGCAGCAGATTGCCGCTTTGCAGCGAGTACTGCACGCCTTGCTCGAAGGCAGGCCCGTCCAGCTCGCCGTCGGCTTCGGGCAACGTGCGCGCCAGGATCGAATGCCGGCGCAGCAGGGCGTAGAACTCGCCGGTCATGAACGTGGAGAAGGACTGGACCCGCCCGCCGGCCACGGTGACCCACTTGCTGTGGGTGCCGGGAAGGACGAAGAGGCCTTCGTCGATGCCCAGCAGGCTGAGCGCGCCGAACACCTGGACCTCCTCGCCGCGCATCACGTCGGGCACGCCAAGCCGTTCGCACTCCAGGCCGGGCACGATGGCGATGCGGCCGGGCTCGACCCAGGCCAATGCGGCGGCGACGTCGCCGAAACCGGCGGGGCAGGCGGCATAGGGCGCTTCGACCCAGCCCTGGCGGCTGCCGATCATGCCCGCGAGCAGGAAGAGGGTGCCCGGCGGCTGGGGCCACTGGGCCGTTGCCTGCGCGAAGGCCTGGGGGAAGTCCCCCGGCGCCACGGTGAGGATGCCGCGCTGCGTCGAACGTTCTTCCAGCGCCCGGCCCTGCGCGTCGAGCAGCGCCGCCCGCAGCGACGAAGTGCCCCAATCGACCGCGATGAGTGGGCTCACCAATGGTTGTGGCTTCGACATAACTTTGCTTCGCAAAGTGAGTCTGCGCCGCAATCATTGAACCGCGACTTCATCGCTTTGTTCAATGATTGTCCCGCGGCACGAAGGCACCCCGCTTGCCCACCAGGAAGTCCAGGTCCGCGCCTTCATCGGCTTGCAGCACGTGGTCGACGTACAGCTTCCAGTAACCCGACTTCAAGGGCGGCTCCGGCGCCTTCCACTGCGCGAGGCGCTTCGCGAGTTCCTCGTCGCTGATCAGCAGCTGGATGCGGCGGTTGGGCACGTCGAGCTCGATCATGTCGCCGTTTTTCACCACGGCCAGCGGGCCGCCGGCCGCGGCTTCGGGCGCCGTGTGCAGCACCACGGTGCCATAGGCCGTGCCGCTCATGCGCGCGTCGCTGATGCGGACCATGTCGGTGATGCCCTTGCGCAGCACCTTGGGCGGCAACGGCATGTTGCCCACTTCGGCCATGCCGGGGTAGCCCTTGGGGCCGCAGTTCTTCAGGACCAGCACGCAGTTCTCGTCGACGTCCAGGTTCTCGTCGTCGATGCGGGTGTGGAAGTCCTCGATGTTCTCGAACACCACGGCGCGCCCGGTGTGCACCATCAGCGCCGGCGTGGCCGCGCTGGGCTTGATCACCGCGCCGCGCGGCGCGAGGTTGCCGCGCAGCACCGCGATGCCCGCCTTGTCCTTGAAGGGTTCCTTGAAGCTCTTGATGACGCGCGGGTCGTAGTTCTGCGCATCGGCGATGTTCTCGGCCACCGTCTTGCCGCTGGCGGTGACGATGTCCGTGTGCAGCAGGTGCGAAATCTCCTTCATCACCACCGGCAGGCCGCCCGCGTAGCAGAAGTCTTCCATCAGGTGCTCGCCGGAAGGCTGCAGGTTCAGCAGGCAGGGCAGTTCGCTGGCCAGGCGGTCGAAGTCCTCGATCGCCAGCTCCACGCCGATGCGCCGCGCGATGGCGACCAGGTGGATGACCGCGTTGGTCGAGCCCCCGATGGCGGCCAGCGTCATGATCGCGTTCTCGAACGCCTTGCGGGTGAGGACGGTGGAAAGCTTCTGGTCGGTGTGCACCATCTCGACGATGCGGCGGCCCGCGTTGCGGGCCAGCACGTTGCGCCGGCCATCGACGGCGGGATACGCCGCATTGCCCGGCAGCCCGAGGCCCAGCGCCTCCACCATGCTGGCCATCGTCGACGCCGTGCCCATGGTCATGCAGTGGCCGTGGCTGCGGTGCATGCAGCTCTCGGCCTCGAAGAAGTCCTGCAGCTTCAGGGTGCCCGCGCGCACCTGCTCGCTCATGCTCCACACGCCGGTGCCCGAGCCCAGCTCCTGGCCGCGCCACTTGCCGTTGAGCATCGGCCCGCCCGAGACGCCGATGGTCGGCAGGTCCACGCTGGAGGCGCCCATCACCAGCGAAGGCGTGGTCTTGTCGCAGCCCATGAGCAGCACGACGCCGTCGATGGGGTTGCCGCGGATCGATTCCTCGACGTCCATGCTCGCGAGGTTGCGATACAGCATGGCGGTGGGTCGCAGCAGCGTTTCGCCGAGCGACATCACCGGGAATTCGAGCGGGAAGCCGCCCGCCTCGTAGACGCCGATCTTCACCTGCTCGGCGAGCGTGCGGAAGTGCGAGTTGCAGGGCGTCAGTTCGCTGAAAGTGTTGCAGATGCCGATGACGGGACGGCCGTCGAACTGGTCGTGCGGCACCCCCTTGCCCTTGACCCAGCTGCGGTAGGCGAAGCCGTCCCGGTCCTGGCGGCCGAACCATTGCTGGCTGCGCAATTCGGATGGTTTCTTGCGGGGCTTGTCTTGCATTCGGTGCTCCAGATGTTCCTCGGGCGCGGGGGACTCGGGTTTTCCCTTTCACCGGCCCGCTTCACTTACATCATATGATATACGCCTCACGCAACCGATGCCCCCATCACCCGAAAGCTCATGGCAAGAATGAAGAACGTGCACGGCAACACGGTGGACCACCTCGGTGAAGCCATCGTCGCCGGCCGTTACGCCGCCGGCGCGTCCATGCCCGCGGAGCCCAGGCTGTGCGAGGAGCTGGGTGTGAGCCGCACGGTCATCCGGGAGTCGGTCAAGTCGCTGGTGGCGAAGGGGCTGGTTTCCACCGGGCCCAAGGTCGGCACGCGGGTGCTGCCCGAGGATGCGTGGAACTGGTTCGACCCCGACGTCATCATGTGGAAGTCCAAGTCCGGCCTCACGCGGGAGTTCCTGCGTGACCTGCAGGAGCTGCGCCGCGTGGTGGAACCCGCCGCGGTGCGCATGGCAGCGGAGCGCGCGACCGCGCAGGACCTGACGGAGATCGAGGCCGCCTACGAAGGCATGCGCAAGGCCGTGGAAGAGGGCGGGGACTACGTCACGTACGACCTGCGGTTCCACCAGGGGTTGCTGCGAGCCTGCCGCAACCGCATGATGGTGCAGATGAGCAAGGCGCTGAGCGCGCTGCTTCGCACCAGCTTCGAGATTTCGACCACGCGCACCGACGGCCCGAAGCTGTCGCTCCCGCTGCACCGCGCGGTGCTCGATGCGGTGGCCGCGCGCGACCCGGCCCGGGCGGAAAAGGCCATCCTGGTCCTGATCGACGGCGCGCGCCAGGACATCGACGAGGTGCTCGCCACGCGCAGGAAACTGCCGAGCCTGAACATCCCGGCCCAGCGGCTGAAGGCCGCCATCCCAACGACATCATGAAAAAGCCGATCGACCTCTTCTTCAAGCTGCTCGAGTTGCTGGTGGTGGTCTGCATGGTGGCGATGGTCATCATGGTGTTCGGCAACGTCGTGCTGCGCTACGGGTTCAACTCGGGCATCACCGTGTCCGACGAGATGTCGCGGTATTGCTTCATCTGGCTCACCTACATCGGCGCCATGATCGCCATGCGCGAGCGCGGCCACCTGGGCGTGGACACCCTCGTCAAGCACTTGCCGGTGATGGGCAAGAAGGCCTGCCTCTTCGTGAGCGAGGCGCTGATGCTGTTCACCAACGGGCTGTTCCTCCTGGGAACGTACGAGATGCACGAGCTGCAGGTCACCAACGTGTCGCCCGTGGTGGGCATCTCGATGATCTGGATCTATGGCATCGGCTACGTGGTGGCCGTGGTGATGGGGCTCTTCAACATCAGCGTGTTGTACCGGCTGCTGGCCGGGACGCTCAGCGAGGACGAGCTTGTGCAGGTCGTGGAGTCGGAGGACGTGGTGCACGCAGCGCCGCCTCCGCTGGCAGGGGGAGAAAAAGCGTGACGGTTTCGGTTTTCGTCTTCAGCCTGCTGGGCGCGATGGCGATCGGCATGCCGATCGCCTATGCGCTGCTCGTTTGCGGCCTCGCCCTCATGGGGTTCATGTCCTATACCGGGGCGCTGCCCGCGTTCGACAGCCAGATCCTCGCGCAGCGCTTCGTCGACGGCGCCGACAACTTCCCGTTGCTCGCCGTGCCGTTCTTCCTGCTTGCCGGTGAGTTCATGAACGCGGGCGGCCTGTCGCGCCGCATCGTGAACCTGGCGATGGCCTGGGTCGGGCATTTCCGCGGCGGCCTCGGCTACGTGGCGGTGCTGGCCGCGGTGATCATGGCCTCGCTGTCCGGTTCCGCCGTGGCCGACACGGCAGCGCTGTCCGCCCTGCTGATCCCGATGATGAAGCAGGCGGGCTACCAGGTGAACCGCTCCGCGGGCCTGATCGCCGCGGGCGGCATCATCGCGCCAGTGATTCCCCCATCGATCGGCATGATCATCTTCGGCGTGGCCGGCAATGTGTCGATCACCAAGCTCTTCCTCGCGGGCATCGTGCCGGGCATCCTGATGGGTGCGGCGATCGGCGCCACCTGGTGGTGGCTGGCCCGCCGCGAAAACATCCAGCCGGCCCGGCGCGTCGGGATGGCCGAGCGCCTGCGCATCACCTGGGAGGGCAGCCTCGCGCTCGCGCTGCCGGTCGTCATCCTGGGCGGCATGAAGTTCGGCGTGTTCACGCCGACGGAGGCCGCCGTCGTCGCCGCGGTGTACAGCTTCGCCGTCGGCATGTTCGTCTACCGGGAACTGAAGGTTCGCGAGCTGTACGGGCTGGTGCTGGCGGCCGGCAAGACCACGGCCATCGTCATGTTCCTGGTGGCGGCTGCGATGGTCAGCGCGTGGCTGATCACCGTGGCCAACATCCCGACCGAAGTGGCCAACATGCTCGCGCCCTTCGCCGGCAACAAGATGCTGCTGATGTTCGTGATGATGGTGATCGTCGTGATCGTCGGCACCGCGCTGGACTTCACGCCGACGGTGCTGATCCTCACGCCCGTGCTGATGCCGGTCGTGCTGAAGGCAGGGATCGATCCCGTCTACTTCGGCGTGATGTTCATCATGAACAATGCGATCGGGCTGATCACGCCGCCGGTGGGCACCGTGCTGAACGTGGTGTGCGGCGTGGCCAAGATCACGCTGGACGACGCCTTCAAGGGCGTCATGCCGTTTTTCCTCGCCCAGCTTGCCGTGCTGTTCGGCCTGGTGCTGTTCCCCGAGGTCGTCCTCGTGCCGCTCAAGTGGCTGATGCGATGAGCCTTACTTTTTCCCGTCCTGTCGTTTACTTCAAGGAGAACCTCATGTTCAAACGACGTACCCTGGTCGCGTTCGCGGCCACCGCGCTGCTGGCAGCGGCCCCCGCCTTCGCGCAGTTCGCCGATCGCACCATCAAGTTCACCAACGGCGTGAACGAGGACCATCCGGTCGGCGTCGGCGTGAAGAAGATGCAGGAAATCCTCGCCGCCAAGACCGGCGGCAAGATGAAGATCAACGCCTTCTGGGGCGGCGCCGCCGGCGGCGACCTGCCCGCCACGCAGGCGCTTCGCGCCGGCACGCAGGAGATGGTCTGCACGTCGTCCTCGCCGCTGGTGGGCATCGTCAAGGAACTCGGCGTGTTCGACCTGCCGTTCCTCTTCGCCAACGAGCGCGAAGCCGACGCGGTGCTGGACGGCCCGGCCGGGCAGTACTTCAACAAGAAGCTGGAAGAAGCGGGCCTGGTGAACCTGGCCTATTGGGAGAACGGTTTCCGCAACCTCACCAACAGCAAGCGCCCGGTGGCCAAGGTCGAGGACTTCGATGGCGTGAAGGTGCGCGTCATGCAGAACAACATCTTCCTGGACACGTTCAAGACGCTCGGCACCAACGCCGTGCCGATGGCGTTCGGCGAGGTGTTCACGGCGCTGGAGACCAAGACCATCGACGGCCAGGAGAACCCCTTCGTCACCATCGAGACGTCCAAGTTCAACGAAGTGCAGAAGTACCTGTCGGTCACCCGCCACGCCTACACGCCGTTCCTGGTGCTGTACAGCAAGAAGCTGTGGGACCAGCTGAGCCCGCAGGAGCAGGCCGTGCTGCGTGAAGCCGCCATCGAGGGCCAGAAGGTCCAGCGCGCGGCCAACCGCAGCCTGAACGAGAAGTCGCTCACCAGCCTCAAGGCCAAGGGCATGGTGGTCAATGACGTGACGCCGGCCGAGCAGCGCAGGATGTTCGAGAAGGTGAAGCCCGTGTACGACAAGAACGTGCCCACCATCGGCGCCGATGCCGTGAACGTGGTGCTCGACGCGCTGAAGAAGGCGCGCGGCGGGTAGCGCCTGGGGGCGCTCCCCTCCGGGTGTATGTGCCCACCCCTCCCAACCCTCCCCTAAAGGGGAGGGCTTTTCCGCCAACACATGAAAATTCGCGAAGTCGAAACCATCCGCCTCGGCGAATTCCCGAACATCCTGTGGGTCCGGCTCCACACCGACGAGGGGCTGGTGGGCCTGGGCGAGACCTTCATGGGCGCCCAGGCCGTCGAGGCTTATCTGCATGAGTGGGCGGCGCCGCGCCTGAAGGGCCAGGATCCGCTGGCCATCGAGTCGCGCAACCGCGACCTCACCGGCTATCTCGGCTGGCGCGGCTCCGGCGTGGAGACGCGCGGCAATTCCGCGGTGGACATCGCCCTGTGGGACCTGTTCGGCAAGGCAGCCGGCATGCCGGTGCACACGGCGCTGGGCGGCAAGAGCCGTGACGCGATCCGCATCTACAACACCTGCGCCGGCTACCAGTACATCCGCAGCGACGCCAACCAGACCTCCTCGAACTGGGGCCTGGGCAACGCGAGCGGGCCCTACGAGGACCTGCAGGGATTCCTGCACCACGCCGACGAACTGGCGCAGTCGCTGCTGTCCGAGGGCGTCACGGCCATGAAGATCTGGCCTTTCGACCCGGCGGCGGAGGCGAGCCACGGGCAATACATCAGCAACGCGGACCTGGACGCCGCGCTCGAGCCGTTCCGCAAGATCCGCAGCGCGGTGGGCGACCGCATGGACATCATGGTGGAGTTCCACAGCCTGTGGCGCCTGCCGATGGCGCAGAAGATCGCGCGCGCGCTCAAGCCCTTCAACACCTTCTGGCACGAGGACGCGATCCGAATGGACTCGCTGGACCTGCTGAAGCAATACGCGAAGGACTGCGAGGCGCTGATCTGCGCCAGCGAGACCCTCAGCTACAAGTGGGGCTTCAAGGACTACCTGCAGACCGGCGTGGCCGGCGTCGTGATGCTCGACCTGAGCTGGTGCGGCGGCCTGACCGAAGCGCGCAAGATCGCGGGCATGGCCGACGCCTGGCAGCTGCCGGTGGCGCCGCACGACTGCACGGGCCCCGTGGTGTGGGCAGCGTCGACGCACCTCTCGCTGCATGCCCCCAATGCGCTGGTGCAGGAAAGCGTGCGCGCCTTCTACACCGGCTGGTACCGGGAACTGGTCACCGAGCTTCCCGTGGTGAAGGACGGGATGATCAGCCTTTCGGGCAAGCCGGGGCTGGGGCTGGAACTGTTGCCCGACCTTCACAAGCGCGCCGACGCGGTCGTCCGCGTGTCCTGAATCGGCGGCCCGCGCCGGCCGCATTGGTACAATTGACCTATACAAGACCTGCAGGCCCCACCGGCCCATGCGGGCGGTACCGGAGCGGCGGCCGTCGTCCGGAAAAACGTTGGAGAGGGACATCCCCGTGCCGGACTCGATCGATTCACGAGGTTTCGATGCCACGCCCGCCCTGGACGATCCGGGCCGGTGGCTCGGCACCGCCGAACTGCTGGACCTGGAAGACCCCAGGCTGCGGCTGCGCGCGCACGCGCTGACGCAGCTTTGCAAGACCGAGCGCGAGCGGGCCCTGGCCATCTACGGTTTCGTCAAGCGCATTCCCTTCGCCAAGCCCTTCAAGCTGCGCATGCGCACCGCACGCGAAGTGATGGACGCCGGCCGCGGCGACGCGGACGACAAGGCAACGGTGCTGATTGCGCTGCTGCGCGCCGCGGACATCCCGGCGCGGCTGCGCTACATCGAGCTTCGCGGCGAGATCCTGCGCGGCCTCACCTCGGGCGTTGCCTCGGCGGCCCGCCCCGTCGCCGAAGTCTGGCTGGCCGACCGGTGGCTGCGCACCGACACCTACATCTTCGACGCTGCGTACATGGCCGCGGCGCGCCAGCGCATCAAGGACCAGGGCTGGGAGTGGGGTTACGGCATCCATCGTGACGGCAACACGATCTGGAGCGGCGCGGGCGACGCCTTCCTGGGGGGCAGCCCCACCGAGAAAGACCCGATGGTCCTGGGGGACCTCGGGTGTTTCAACGATCCGCTCGAACTGATCAACTCCGCGGCGTGGCTGCGCGTGCATTCGCGCTTGCCGCGCGCCGTGCAGTGGAACGTGCTGGCGCCGATGATGGAGAAGGTGGTCCGGGAGCTGCGCGAGGAGGCCGCCTCGGGCAGCGGCACCGCCGCGCCGCGCAAGGCATCGTAGGCCGGGCCGTCTCCTAGACGCCGCGCATCCGTCCAGACGGGAGAACCTGCTTTCCCCGGGCCTTCGGCACTGCCCGCAACAGCGCACGCGCCACGGCGCCCGCGTCTATGGATTTCAGGTTGTCCGGGATCAGCGGGGCCAGCCAGCTGGAGACGCGCAACGCCAGTTTTTCGCCGCTGCGCAGCGGCTGGCCCAGTGCCTCGCGGTCGCCCGCAAGGAACGACGGGCGGGCGATCACCAGGGTGTCGAACGCCAACGCCGACAGCGCCTGCTCCATCTCGCCCTTGACCCGGTTGTAGAAGAGGCGTGAATGCGGGTCCGCGCCCATGGCACTCACCACGCCGAGCCGCGTGGCGCCGGCGGCCCTGGCGGCTTTCGCCACGGCCAGCACCGCGTCGTAGTCCACCGCGCGGAACGCCTCCTGGCTGCCCGCCACCTTGATCGTGGTGCCCAAAGCGACGAAGGCCTCGCCGACGCTGGGCAGCGCAGGCAAGGCCCTGGAAAAATCGACCCGGTGCTGGGTCAGCTTGGAATGGGTGACGCCGAGTTCGCGGCGGCCCAGGGAATGCACGGCTCCGACGGAGTCATCGGCCAGCAGTCCCTCGAGGATGTGGCGGCCGACGAGGCCCGAAGCCCCGGCGATCAGCACTGAGCGGGGCAGGCCTGCGTCCATGGTGGGCGCATCCTACCCCAGGGAGCCTGCGCGGCAGAGAAACGGGCCTGCGCCGCGACTAGAAACGCGACAGGCTAGGCGCGGGCGACGCGGTGTGGTTGACCACATAAGGAGCCCGTAACAACGCCTGGCGCGTTTCTAGTCACGGCCCGAAGGGTTGGGCCGATAAGGGGCTGTATGCGTCGTTACGACCACGGGTCAAGCCGTCCAGGCTTGACCCGCGCCCGCGCCTAGCCTCCAGCCCCTTCTCGGCCCAACGCAGGCCCGTTTCTCTGCCGCGCAGGCTCCTTGCCCTCAGCGCGCGAAGCGCGAAGGCGCGCGCGCGCCATTGCCGCCGCCGCCGCCCCGGCTGCGGTTGCCGCCGCCACGCCGCCCGGCACCCATGCTGTCGATGCTGGTGCGGGTCGGGTCGGGCTGGCCGCCCACGTTCACGCGCTGCACGCCGTTCATGTCGCGGCGTCCCGGCATGTTGGTGCGCAGCGGGTCGATGTTGCTCGGCATGCGGTCGTCATCGTGGTCTTCGCGCTGGCGGTTCTGCTGCGGCTGCTGCGGCTGCGTGTTGCGCGGCGGGCGGGGTTGCTGCTGCGCGCGCTGGCCTTGCGGCTGCGCACCGTTGCGCCCGCCATTGCCGTTGCCGGCGCTGCTGCGGGCGCCGTTGCCACTGCCGTTGCCTGCACCGGAGCCGCTGCGGGCGCCGTTGCCGCCGCCGTTGCGGCCGCCGTTGCCGGAGCCGCCGCGTGCGCCTTGCTCGCCCTTGTTGTCGCGGATGCGTTGCATCATTTCCTGGCGCGCGGCTTTCGCGGCGGCCATCATCACGTCGCGGCCCGGCGGCTTGCCCAGGCCCCCCCAGATGGTCTGCCGGCCCATGGCGATCGGCTCGGCGCGTTCGCCGGGTTCCGGCGCGAAGCCTTCGACGACCCTGGTGGGGATCTGCTGCTTGGTGAAACGCTCGATCTCCTTCATGAAGCCTTCCTCGTCCAGGCACACGAAGCTCACGGCCTGGCCTTCGGCGCCCGCGCGGCCGGTGCGGCCGATGCGGTGCACGTAGTCTTCCGGCACGTTGGGGATCTCGAAGTTGACGACGTGCGGCAGGTCGTCGATGTCGATGCCGCGGGCGGCGATGTCGGTGGCGACCAGCGCGCGGATATCGCCGCTCTTGAAGCCGCCCAGTGCCTGCGTGCGCGCCGACTGGCTCTTGTTGCCGTGCAGCGCCATCGCGTTGATGCCGTTCTTGGTCAGGAACTCGGCCACGTTGTTGGCGCCGAACTTGGTGCGCGTGAACACCAGCACCTGGCTCCAGTCGTGCTCCTTGATGACGTGCGCGAGCAGCTGCTTCTTCTTGGCGCGGCTGACCGGGTGCACGTATTGCGTGATGCGCTGCACCGTGGTGTTGCGCGGCGTCACCTGGATGCTTTGCGGGTTCTTGAGAAGGCCGTTGGCCAGGTCGCGGATCTCGTCGCTGAACGTCGCCGAGAAGAGCAGGGACTGCTTTTCCTTGGGCATCAGCGCGAGGATCTTCTTGACGTCGGGCAGGAAGCCCATGTCCAGCATGCGGTCGGCTTCGTCGAGCACGAGGATTTCGACAGTCGACAGGTCGAGGTTGCCCTGCTGCTGCAGGTCAAGCAGGCGGCCCGGCGTGGCCACGAGGATGTCGACGCCACGCTTGATGCGGTCGACCTGCGGGTTCATGCCCACGCCGCCGAAGATGACCGTGGAGGTCAGTTGCAGGTACTTGCCATAGGTGCGGATGGATTCCTCCACCTGCGCGGCAAGTTCACGCGTGGGCGTGAGCACGAGGGCGGCGACGCCGTCCTTGCCAAATTTGTTCTTCCTGCTGCTGCCGGCGTTCAGCTTGTGCAGCATGGGAAGCGTGAAGGCGGCCGTCTTGCCGGTGCCGGTCTGGGCGCCGCCCAGCAGGTCATGGCCTTCCAGCACGGCGGGGATCGCCTGGGCCTGGATCGGGGTGGGGGTTTCGTAGCCTTGCTCACGCACGGCTTTGAGAATGGCCGGAGCCAGGTTCAATTCGTCAAAAGTCATTTATAGGTGCGCCATCCATGGCGCTTGGGAATCGGCCTGTACGGTGCTGTAGGCACCGAGCCAGTCAAAGGCAGATGAGGGTTCAGGGTTGGGAGCCTGCGGGCGAATGAGCCTGCTTCGTCCCCAGCGAGACGCTGAGGTTGCGGGCAACTGGAGTCCGC
>CAWAYI010000009.1:0-550540 GCA_963786245.1 uncultured beta proteobacterium
TGCAGCCGTTAAATTGAATGGGAGCCTTATGCGCCAGGCTGGATCGTGAACGCTGCGGATGTAAGGGAGCAGGGATAATCCCAATTAGTTTATAGGATATTGACAAATTGGATGAATGACAAAAGAATGCCCTTTTTATTTATGGGATAGGGCAGAGAAGTCAAACACAATGCTGAGGTGACGACAATGAAATGCGAGTGCTGGAAAGCGTCAACGATGATGAAGCTGGTATGTGCAGGCATTTTGCTTTGCTGCCAATCGCAGCTGCTCGATGGGAGGGAACAGGATGGGGCGGCGCGGACAAAAGCCGGGTACACGGGAAAAGGAAAGATACTGATCCCGCACAAGTCATGGCCATGCGGAATGGCGGCGGGAATTCCGGTGCCGGAACGCGGCGTACTCGTGTTCGAGGCCAACCTGAAGCTGGACCAGGCATATCAAATGGGCAAGACGCAGTATGGCCAGCGAGATGCATTTGTGTTTCAGGAGGGCACGATAGCGGGCGAGAAGATCAATGGTTCTGTGATGCCGGGAGGATTGGACTTCCAGTTAAGCTTTCCGAACGGCGGCATGGAAATTGAGGAGATATTCGTGCTGCGGACGGGCGATGGGAAATATATCTATCTGCGGAGCGCCGGCACGGCAGCGGATTCCAGCGATGTAAGAATGGTGCCGGATTTTGAAGCGCCAAACGCGAGTGGCTACAGCTGGCTCAACGAAGGAAAGTATGCGGGACGGCGAGTTATGGATCTCGCAGCCAGGACCCTGAAGATAAGCGTTTACGATGTATCCGGTGTTGCCATGGCACCGGATGTGAAGAACTCGCTGCAGGTGACCAAGCCTGCGGACGTTCAGGATCAGTCATGGGATTATCGAAAGGCGACGGCAGAGGAGAAGCGGGGCGGCCAGCTGATCAGCGAAAATGTAACTCTGGGAGCAAGCCAAATGGTGGGACCTGCCAAGAAAGGCACCCGGAACATAATTCCGATCACCGGAGGAACTCTTAGCGGGAAGATCACCGGGAAGGTTTTGTTCGGCGGCGCGGATTACCAGAACCTTGCGAATCCGGCAACGATTGATGCGCGTTATCTCTGGCAAACGAGCGATGGGGAAGTGATCATTGTGCGAAACGGCGGCTCGTTCGGATCATTGGTTCCGACATTCGAGGTTAGACTGGGCAGTAAATACGAATGGCTGAACAAGGGGCTGTACTTGAGTTCAAATCCGGGCATGGGATCCGGCGGTGTGGCGCTCACTTTCTATGAGAGTACCCGGTAAGCCGATCCCGGCTTAAGGCGGGCCGCCGACGCGGCTCGCCTGTCCAGAGCTATTGCACGCCGGGGCGCTTTTGGTTTTCCATAAAAACGTCACAGGCTTATCTCATAAACTTCCTTTCACCGAGGAGATCCATATGAAAAGACTTATCTACGGCATAGCTGCATTGGCGCTCTTGTGTTGCGCCGGCTCTGCGCAAACGCCGACAACGGCGCAGCCTGCATCGAATGCGCCTCAGGTGCTTCCCGCCACGACGCCCCTGGGTACGGGAGCATTCAAGGCGATCATGGAAGTCGATCCGACATTGGCAAAACACACCGTTTATCGACCCAATGCCATAAGCGGTGTTGGTTCAGCCAAGCTGCCGATCATGGCATGGGGCAACGGAGCCTGCGCTGCCGATGGCAACGCCTTCCGTCTGTTCCTGACCGAAATTGCAAGTCACGGATACCTGGTCATTGCGAACGGTCCGATTGGCCCGGATAGAGCACAGTTTCCGCCCACAATGCCGCCCAATCGCGGCGCTGGTCCAGCCGGTGCCCGAGGGCAGGGCGCCCCGGAGGGCCGCGCTCCTCAGCCGGGAGCAGCCGCGAAACCCGGCGTCCCTCCCGGCATAACGTCGACCCCTCCAACCACAACGGCGCAACTCATTGAGGCCATCGATTGGGCAATCGCCGAAAACAGCCGGCAGGGCAGCAGGTATTACGGCAAGCTCGACACCGCAAAAATCGCGGTGGCAGGCATGTCCTGCGGCGGCGTGCAGGCGATCGAGGCCTCGATAGATCCGCGCGTAAAGACTACGATCGTCGCCAACAGCGGATTGATGACGGTAGCGACGACAATGACGGGCAGCGGCAAGCCTGTACCCAAGGAGTCTTTGAACCTGATGCACGCACCCGTGCTCTATCTGAGTGGTGATGACTCGGATATCGCCTATGCGAATGCAAATGACGACTTTGAAAAGATCAACCACATACCGGTGTTTCGCGCCTTTGAAAAAGGAATTGGGCACGGAGGCACGTACCACGATCCCGATGGCGGTGCTTTCGGCAAAGTCGCGCTTGCGTGGCTTGACTGGCAGTTGAAGGGCAACAGGGAAGCCGCAAAAATGTTCCAGGGCAGCCAATGCCGTCTGTGTACGGACCCGAAGTGGGTTGCGCGCAAGAAGAAGATCGACTAAGAAGCACGCATTGAGGCTATGGAGTCGGAGGAACCTTGTCTGCAGCAGGCTGCAGTCAGTTATCAAAAGGGAAAAGGAAGCAACTCATGCTGATCAGGAGTGCCGTCCATTCAATGCTGATGCTATTGTTTGTCGCCGGGATTGCGGCAGGGCAAACGGTGTCCTCTTTCGGGCGATATCAGCCTGCGCCGCTATATGCCGAAGCCATGACGACGTCGCAGTACCTGACCATGCGCGATGGCGTGCGCCTGGCAATCAGCATCACGCGTCCTTCTCAAAATGGTAAACCTGTTGAAGGACGCTTCCCTGTCCTTTGGCAGCATACGCTGGCTATCGCGGCGCCGGGTATCCTGAGATCAAAATCCGCTGTCGCAAATCGACCCGAACCTGCTGGAAGTCGCCGAACTCTCGGTCCTGGTGGCCGGCGCGAGTTCGCAGGCGGCCGCGCGCGAAAGCCTGGTGCAACTGCGGACCAAGGCATCCTCCCTGCGCGACGGGCTTGCGCCCATGACGGCGCGGGCGTTGTCGCGGGTCGTGCGTTCCGCCGAACACGCCAGCGGCCGGGTCATCGAGAAGAAGGCGCGGATGCAGGAGCTGCAGCGCCGCTGGCACGACCTGATGGTGTGCCTGCGGCTGGGCAGGGACTGACACCCGGCTGCGGCCCGCCAGGCGGTAAAATCCACATCGCCGCTGTGCCCCGCAGCGGCGTTTTTCATTGTCCGGGGCCATGTAGAGGACCACCATGTACAAAAACCTCGCCGCCACGCTCGTGGCCGCCTGTTGTTTGTCTCCCGCTTTTTCGCAACCCAGCCGCGCGCGCTGAAGGTCGGCTTCGTCTATGTCGCGCCGGTCACCGAGGCCGGCTGGGTGCGCCAGCACGACGAGGGGCGCCAGGCCGTCGCGGCCGCCTTCGGCAACAAGGTGCAGACGACCTATGTCGAGAACGTGCCCGAGGGACCCGACGCCGAGCGCGTGATCCGCGACCTGGCGCAGCAGGGCCACAAGCTGATCTTCACGCCCAGCTTCGGCTACATGGAGCCGACGCTGAAGGTGGCGAAGGACTTCCCGGACGTGAAGTTCGAGTCCATCACCGGCTACAAGACCGCGCCCAATGTCGCCGTGGCCAACGCCCGCTACTACGAGGGCCGCTACCTCGCCGGCATCGCTGCCGGGCGGATGACGCAGACGCACGTGGCGGGCTACGTCGCCGGCTTCCCGATCCCGGAAGTGCTGCAGGGCATCAACGCCTTCACGCTGGGCATGCGCTCGGTGGACCCGAAGGCGCAGGTCAAGGTGGTGTGGCTCAACGCCTGGTTCGACCCGCCGCGCGAGCGCGACGCGGCCATGACGCTGTTCAACCAGGACGTGGACGTGATCGCGTTCCACACCGGGTCCACCGCGGTGATGGCGGCGGCCCAGGAGCGCGGCAAGCTGGCGGTGGCCTACCACTCCGACATGCGCAAGGTGGCGCCCGATGCGCAGGTCCTCGCGGTGACGCACCAGTGGGGCGACTACTACAAGCGCCGCACCCAGGCCGTGCTCGAGGGCACCTGGAAAAGCGGCAATGTCTGGGGCGGGGTCAAGGAAGGCATGGTCCGCGTCGGCGATTTCGGCCCCAAGGTGCCGCAGGCCGTGCAGCAGGAGGTGCTGGCCCGGCAGAAGGACATCGCGGCGGGCAAGCTGCAGCCATTCACCGGCCCGATCGAGGACAACGAGGGCAAGCCGGTGCTCGCCCGCGGCCAGCGCGATGACGGACGAGCAGATACTGTCCATGAACTTTCTCGTATCGGGCGTGCAGGGCAAGGTAGCAAAATAGGCTGGATGCAAGCCTATCGCGCCGCCATCCTGCGTTTCGCCGACGACCGGTCCGCCGTCTACGAGAAGGACGGCCTGCTGGTCGTCGGGCCCGATGCCCAGGGCCGGAAGGTGGTGCGCGCCGTCGGCGACTTCGCAACCCTGGCGCCGAACTATCCCGGCGTCGCCGTCGAGCACCTGCCCGGGCGCATCATCGCGCCGGGCTTCATCGACATGCACATCCACTTCCCGCAGATCGACGTGATCGGCTCGCCGGCCGCGGGCCTGCTGCCCTGGCTGGAGGGCTACACGTTCCCGCACGAGTCGCGCTTCGCCGACGAGGCGCACGCGCAGGACCTGGCGATCTTCTTCCTCGACGAGTTGCTGCGGCATGGCGTGACCACGGCGCTGGCCTTCGCCACTTCGCATCCGTCGTCGGTGAACGCGCTGATGGCCGAGGCGCGGCGGCGCGGCCTGCGGCTGATCGCCGGCAAGGTGCTGCAGGACCGCCATTCGCCCGACGGCGTGCGCGACGAGACCGAGCAGTCGCTGGTCGACACCGAGGCGCTGATCCGGCCAGTGGCACGGCGTGGACCGGCTGGGCTACGCCATCACGCCGCGCTTCGCGCCGAGCTGCAGCGAGGCGCAGCTGCGCGGCGCCGGCGAACTGGCGGCGAAATACCCCGACGTGTGGATCCAGTCCCACGTCGCCGAGAACCTGGACGAGGTGAAGTGGGCGCGCGAGCTGTTCCCGCAATCGCGCAGCTACCTGGCGATCTACGACGACTTCGGCCTGATGCGCGAGCGCGCCATCTACGCGCACTGCATCCATTTCGACGACGAGGACCGGGCGCTGATGCGCGCCACCGGCGCGGCCGCGGCCGTCAGCCCGACCAGCAACCTGTTCCTGGGCAGCGGCTTCTTCGACTACGACGCGGCGCGCAGCGCGCCGGCTTCAAGTACGGCCTGGCCAGCGACGTGGGCGGCGGCACCAGCTTCAGCCCGTTCCACACCATGCTCGCGGCCTACTACGTCGGGCCGCGAGGGCCAGACCAAGCGCGGCGTGTCGCTGTCGCCCGCAGCACCTGTGGTGGCAGCACACGGCGGGCGCCGCGCAGGCGCTGGGCCTGGAGGGCGTGATCGGCAACCTGCAGCCCGGCTGCGAGGCCGATTTCGTGGTGCTCGACCCGGCGGCGACGCCGCTGCTGGCGCGCAAGACGGCGCAGGCCGCCAGCCTGGACGAGCTGCTGTTCTCGCTGATCGTGCTCGGCGACGACCGGGTCGATCGAGCGCGTCGTGATCGCGGGCTGAAGGCGGCGCCGCGCCGGGCGCTCGCTGCCTACAATAGCGGCGCAGGAGCGTCAAGAATGATCTATCAAGAGCGACAAATGGATCCGCCGCATGTCCGAGCAGCACGGCATGATCGAGCCCTTCGAGCCGCGGCCAGGTGCGCGAGCGCGAGGGCCACAAGATCATCAGCTACGGCACCAGCAGCTACGGCTACGACATCCGCTGCGCGCCGGAATTCAAGGTCTTCACCAACATCCACAGCACGGTGGTCGACCCCAAGAACTTCGACGAGAAGAGCTTCGTCGACATGCACGGCGACTACTGCATCATCCCGCCCAACAGCTTCGCGCTGGCGCGCACCATGGAGTACTTCCGCATCCCGCGCAACGTGCTCACCATCTGCCTGGGCAAGAGCACCTACGCGCGCTGCGGCATCATCGTCAACGTGACGCCGTTCGAGCCCGAGTGGGAAGGCTACGTGACGCTGGAGTTCTCCAACACCACGCCGCTGCCCGCGAAGATCTACGCCGGCGAAGGCTGCGCCCAGGTGCTGTTCTTCGAGAGCGACGAAGTCTGCGAGACCAGCTACAAGGACCGTGGCGGCAAGTACCAGGGCCAGCAGGGCGTGACACTGCCCAAGGCTTGAGCGGGCGGCCTGCGTTTCAGGACACCGCCCTGTCCATCGAGGCCACCCGCGCCGCCGCCAGGTCCCACCCCGCCCAGCCGCAACTCTTGAACAGCACCGGGCCGCCGCCGGCCTCGGCCTCGCCGGCCAGGATTTCATCGAGGGTGGGGAAGGTGCGCAGGTCGAGTCCCGCCTGCAGCAGGTCGCCGGCCTCGTGGATGGCATCCGCCGTATCGAGCACGATGCCGCCAACGGCGGCGCAGTGGCGGCAGAGCGCCGGGTCGAGCTCGGCCATCTCCGGCGTGAATGCGCCCACGGCTGCGATGAACGCGTCGTCGCGCGGCAGCGCGGACAGCACCACCTGTGAAGCGGGCGTGCACGTCACCACCAGCGGGCAGTCGGCCAGCGCGGCGTTCGGGTCCCCGACGACCTGTGCCGCGAGGCCGAGGCTGCGCGCGTAGTCGGCCAGCGCCTGGGCGCTCGCCTCGCTGCGCGAGGCGATGCGCACCTCCTTCACGCCCAGCCCCTGCGCGAAAGCGTCGAGGTGCGCCCGCCCCTGGGCGCCGGCGCCGACGATCAGCAGCGGGCCCTCCTTGTTGGGTGCCAGGCACTGCGCGGCCAGCAGCGAAACGGCCGCGGTGCGGCGAGCCGTGACGGTGGGGCCGTCGAGCACCAGCATCCGCGCGCCGGTGGCGATGTCGAACACCACCACATCGCCCTGGATCGCCGGCCGCGGCGTGCCGGCATTGCCCGGCGTGAAGGTGATCAGCTTGGTGATCGCGATGCGGCTGTCGAAGGCAGGCATCACGAACAGGCTGGAGCCGCCGGGCAGGGCCTGCACGAGGCGCTCGGGAACGCTCACCGCCGGATCCGCCAGCAGTTCGCGGATCTCCGCCGCGAGGGCGTCGTAGGGCAGGCGGGCGGCGGTTTGCGGGGCGTCGAGCAGGGGGGTCATCGGGGGATTGTGCGGTGGGCAAGGATGGGCGCGATTTTGTCCTACAACGTCACGGGGCAAAGACCCGGTGCGGCGGCTCTGCGGCAATCCTACGATGGGCACATACCCCAGGAGCCCGACCCATGATTCCCCAATTGCTGGCCAAGAGCGCCGATTTCCCCCGCGAAAAGCTGTTCTGGGGCATGGTGAGCGTGTTGGTGGTCGGGCAGCTGGTGGCGTTCTGGATGCTGTGCAGCCACCAGGTGCGCAAAGCCGAAGTTCGCGATGCCACCTTGCAGGTGCAGCGCGTGGCGGTCGCCGATTGCCTTCGCTACATCCCCCGGGCAACCCTGAACAGCTGCGCGGCGCGGGTCGACCCGAACAGCCGGCCCGACGTCAGCGCGATGGCCGCCGGCGCGGGCCGCGCAACGATGAGCAGCACGGTGCCGGTGAATTTCGCCTACCGCTGAAAGCACTTTCTCCCGATCGCGGCGGCCCAGGGCCGCCGTTTTCGTTGGCGCGGACGACAGGGCTTGTCCAAACGGCGACGGCCAGTCCGGGCGGGCGTCCGACATCGGCCGGGTGCGCCCGCTGACCCTCGCGCCGCGGCGGGCCGCCTACCATGAATTCAAGCCTGATCAAGGGAGTGCCCAATGAACAACGCCGTTGCCTCTGCCAGCCTGCCGTGGAGCGATACCGCCGGCAAGTCGATCGACTCGTCCGACGAGTACGACGAGTTGACCGGCTCCATGCGCTATTGCCCGATCAGCCTGCTGGCTGCCTTCGCGCTGCTGATGGCCGGGCACGGCCGCTGCGTCAGCACCGACATGATGCTGGGCGACCGGGAATACGCGATGTGGCAACTGGCCCGCGCGCACACCCTGCAGGACCCCGAGCTGCGCGTCGTGGCCGCCAAGCTGTTCGCCTACTTCGACGACGAACGCGCCCCGGTGCCGGTCGGCATGCGGGCCTGACCGGCCGGCCCGAACCTAGAACTCGGCGCCTTCCACCAGGAAGCGCACCCGGCGCACCCCCTGCCATTCATCGGCATCGAGCCGGAACGCGAGCTTCACGCGCGCGGGCAGGGGTTCGGTGTGCCCGAACCAGATCCCGTCCACCGGCTGGCCCTGGTGCTTCAGCTTGAGCTGCAGGTGCTTGTCGGCCACCAGCCGCTGCGAAATGATTTCGACCTCCTCGCTGAACACCGGGGGCGCGAAGCCCTGGCCCCACACCTCGTGGTGCAGCGTGTCCACCAGGTCCGGCCGCCGGTATTCGGGCGCGAGCGGGCCGTCGGTGTCCAGGCGCCGCAACAGCGTCGGCGCATCCAGCCATTCCTGGGCCACCTGGATCAGCGCCTGCTCGAAGACGTCCAGCTGGTCCTCGGCGACGGTGCAGCCCGCCGCCATCGCATGCCCGCCGAAACGCAGCAGCACGCCCGGGTGGCGCTTGGCCACGAGGTCCAGCGCGTCGCGCAGGTGGAAGCCCGCGATCGAGCGTCCCGAGCCCTTCAGCTCGTGTTCGCGCCCCGGCGCCTGGCTGGCCGCGAACACGAACGTGGGACGGTGCAGCTTGTCCTTGACGCGTGAAGCCACGATGCCGACCACGCCTTCGTGGAAGTCGGGGTCGAACACGCAGATGGCCGCCGGGGGCTCGTCGCCTTCCTCGAACAGCGCGTCGACGATCTCCATCGCCTGCTCGCGCATGCCGCCTTCGATGTCGCGGCGCTCGCGGTTGATCGCATCGAGCGCGCGCGCCAGTTCCTCGCCACGCGCCGCGTCGTCGGTCAACAGGCATTCGATCCCCAGCGTCATGTCCGACAGGCGGCCTGCCGCGTTGATGCGCGGGCCGAGGGCAAAGCCGAAGTCGAAGGTGGTGGCGACCTGCGGCTGGCGCGCCGCCACCGCGAACAGGCTGGCCAGGCCGCAAGGCAGGGCGCCCGCGCGGATGCGCTTCAGGCCCTGCGCGACCAGCCTGCGGTTGTTGGCATCGAGCCTGACCACGTCGGCCACCGTGCCCAGCGCCACCAGCGGCAGCAGGTTGTCCAGCTTCGGCTGGTTCTGCGCATCGAAGACGCCGCGCTGCCGCAGTTCCGAGCGCAGCGCCAGCAGCACGTAGAACATCACCCCGACGCCGGCGATGGACTTGCTTTCGAAGCCGCAGCCCGGCTGGTTCGGGTTGACGATCACCGCCGCTTCGGGCAAGGCCGGCCCCGGCAGGTGGTGATCGGTCACCAGCACCTGCAGGCCCAGCGCGTTCGCGGCGGCCACGCCTTCGACGCTGGCGATGCCGTTGTCCACCGTGATCAGGACCTCGGCGCCGCGCTCCTTCACGCGCTGCGCAATCGGGGGCGTCAAGCCATAGCCGTCGACCACGCGGTCGGGCACCAGGTAGTCGAGGTGCCTGGCGCCCAGCAGGCGCAGCCCGCGCATGCCGACGGCGCAGGCGGTCGCGCCGTCGCAGTCGTAGTCGGCCACGATGCACAGCTTCCTGCCGCTTTCGATGGCGTCGGCCAGCATGGAGGCGGCCTCGGCCAGCCCTTTCATGCCCGTCGGCGGCAGCAGGCGCGCCAGGCCGTCGTCCAGTTCGTCCTTGCCCAGCACGCCGCGCGCCGCATAGAGCCGCGCCAACAGGGGATGGATGCCGGCCTGCTCGAGCGCCCAGGCGGCGCGCGGCGGAATTTCGCGGGTGAAGATCTTCATAGGGATTCGAGCAGCGCCACGGCCTTGCCGCGCGCAAAGAGGGCGCCCAGGCGGTGCAGCCATCCGCCCGCCGAGGCGCTCGACCAGGTCTGCGCGCTGCGCTCGCCGCACAAGGTCAGCGTGACGGCCCGTCCGTCCGCCAGCGCCTGGAGCAGCCGGGGGCATTCCTTCGCGTCCAGCTCCTGCCAGGCGGCGGCCCAGGCCCGCCAGTCGCCCAGCAGGGCGGTGTCGCGCAGGTAGTGCACGATCTGCAGGCCGGGCGGGGCCGCCATGGCGTGCGTCGAGGGCAACGCGCCCGTGCCGCTGGCCCAGAAGGAGTTGACCGGGGCCAGCCCGCCGCGCTCGCGCGCCTCGTTCACTTCATGCGTGTACAGCAGCATCTGCATTTCCTGCTGCAGGCGCCGCAGCTTCCCGGCTTCGGGCGTGCGCGGCATCCAGCCGTCGACGGTGCGGCCCACCACGCGGTCCAGCGAGGCGGTGGGCAGGTTGCGGAACAGCTCGCCTTGCGCCAGCCAGCGGGTCGGCGCGTCGTATTCGAGGGTGATGCCGTCCTCCTCGAAGAAAGGGCGCATCGCCGCCAGCAGCGCCTGCGAATCGCGCGCGTCCAGCTGCAGGTCGTGCGGATGCCCCATGGAAACGTGGCCGGTCCCGACCTGCCAGTGGCAGGGCGTGATGTGCGCCCAGGCCTGCTCGCCGGGATCGCGGCCGCCCAGGAACAGCTGCCACGCGGCCCAGGGAATGCGGCCGTCTTCCACGGGCAGGCCGAATTCGCGCGCCAGCACCCGCTCGTGCGGGACCGACAGGGTCGATTCCCCGCCGCCGTCCGTGTGCGCCAGGGCCAGCCGTCCCAGCAGCCTTTCCAGCTGCGGCAGCGCCAGGCCCCGCAGCGCCTGCCCACAGCCCTCGGCGATGGACGAAGCGAAAGGAACCAACAAGTGGACGCTGTCTGACATGTGCGTATTCTGGGGGATGCCACAATCTGGCCCAACAATAACGGCGCACATGCGAATCCCCTACGAACTGGTCCTGGGCTGGCGCTACACCCGCGCCGGCCGCGCCACCCGCCGAAACGGCTTCATCTCCTTCATCTCGGGCGTGTCCATGCTCGGCATCGCGCTGGGCGTGGCCGCGCTGATCATCGTGCTGTCGGTGATGAACGGCTTCCAGAAGGAAGTGCGCGACCGCATGCTCGGCGTCGTGTCGCACATCGAGATCTTCGGGCCCGGCGGCGGCATGCTGGCCGACGCCGGCCGCACGATGGCGGAAGCGCGACGCAACCCGCAGGTCATCGGCGCGGCCCCCTTCATCTCGGCGCAGGCGCTGCTGGCGCGCGGCGAGGACATGCGCGGGGCCGTGGTGCGCGGCATCGACCCGGCGCACGAGGGCGAAGTCACGGACCTGGCGGCCACGCTGCAGCCGGTGCTGGGCAAGCTCGTGCCCGGGCAGTTCGGCATCGTGCTGGGCGCCGAGCTGGCGCGCACCCTGGGCGTGCGCGAAGGCGACCCGGTCACGCTGATCGCGCCGAGCGGGCAGATCACGCCGGCCGGCGTGGTGCCGCGCCTCAAGCAGATGACCGTGGTGGGCACGTTCGACTCGGGGCATTTCGAATACGACAGCGGCCTGGCGCTGCTGCACCAGGACGACGCCGCGCGCATCTTCCGGCTCGAAGGGCCGACCGGCGTGCGGCTCAAGCTCAAGGACCTGCACCAGGCGCCCGAGGTCGCGGCGGAACTGGGCCGCACCCTCACCGGCGAAGTGCTGATCCGCGACTGGACGCGCCAGAACCGCACGTGGTTCGCGGCCGTGCAGGTGGAAAAACGCATGATGTTCATCATCCTCACGCTGATCGTGGCCGTGGCCGCGTTCAACCTGGTGAGCACGCTGGTGATGACGGTGACCGACAAGCGCGCCGACATCGCGATCCTGCGCACGCTGGGCGCGAGCCCGGGCAGCATCATGGGCATCTTCGTCGTGCAGGGCGCGGCCGTCGGCGTGATCGGCACGCTGGCGGGGCTGCTGCTCGGCCTGCTCGTGGCCCTGAACATCGACGTGATCGTGCCGGCGCTGGAACACCTGTTCAACGCCAGCTTCCTGCCCAAGGACATCTACCTCATCAGCCGGATGCCCAGCGACCCGCAGCGCGCGGACATCATGCCGATCGCCCTGATCTCGCTCGTCCTGGCCTTCGTCGCCACGATCTACCCGAGCTGGCGCGCCAGCCGCGTCAACCCGGCCGAGGCCTTGCGCTATGAGTGAACTGGTGGCTGAAGGCGCGCGGCCTCACGAAGCGCTTCACCGAAGGCGGGCTGGACGTCGAAGTGCTCAAGGGCGTCGACATCGACGTGCACGCGGGCGAGACGGTGGCCATCGTCGGTGCGTCGGGCTCGGGCAAGAGCACGCTGCTGCACCTGCTGGGCGGGCTGGACGCGCCCACCAGCGGCACGGTGGAACTGATGGGCCAGGAGTTCTCGCGGCTGGATGCGGCGGCGCAGGGCCGGGTGCGCAATCGCCACCTGGGCTTCGTCTACCAGTTCCACCACCTGCTGCCGGAGTTCAGCGCGCTGGACAACGTGGGCATGCCGCTGCGCATCCGCCGCGACCCGCCCGAGCAGTGCGCCGAGCAGGCCGCCCGCACGCTGGCGGCGGTGGGATTGGCCGACCGGGTGCGGCATCGGCCGGCCGAGCTGTCGGGCGGCGAGCGCCAGCGCGTCGCCATCGCCCGCGCCCTGGTGACCAACCCCGCTTGCGTCATGGCCGACGAGCCGACGGGAAACCTCGACCGCAGCACCGCCGACGTGGTGTTCGAGATGATGCTGGGGCTGGCGCGCGAGCGCGGCACCGCCTTCATCCTGGTGACGCACGATGAAACCCTGGCGGCGCGCTGCGGCCGGCAATTGCGATTGACGGCAGGCCGCCTCCAGTGACGGTCATGCCGGGCCTGCTCATGACCTTGCCGCAGGCTGGTGCAGCAGCGCCGCGTCGTGCGCCAGCAGGTGGGCCTCGCCGTGCTCGAGGATGAAGTAGCGGAACGCCTCGGCCGCCGGCGACAGCATCTTCGGGACTGCAGGTGCACGACGTTCCACATGCGCATCACCGGCGTGCCCTCGACGTCCAGCACGCGCAGCAGGCCGCTGCGCACTTCCAGCCCGATCGTGTGCAGCGACAGGAAGCTCAGACCCATGCCGGCCATCACGGCCTGCTTGATGGTCTCGTTGCTCGACATCTCCATCGCTGATGCGCGGCTCGATGCGGTGCTCGGCGAAGAACGCTCCATCGCCGCGCGCGTGCCCGAGCCCTGCTCGCGCACGATGAAGGGGTAGGCCTGCCAGCGCGCGCGCCGGCGGGTGCCCGATGTCGAGCAGCGGGTGCCGCGGCGGGCGACGAACACCAGCGGGTGCGCCGCGAAGGCTTCGGCGCGCGTGGCGATCTCCTTCGGCGGCCGGCCCATGATGGACAGGTCGACCTCGCCGGCCTGCATCAGCGCCACGAGCTGCTCGCGGTTGCCGACCACGCGCAGCCGCACCTCGACGCCGGGGTGCTCCTCGCGGAAGCGCGCCAGCAGCTGCGGCACGAAGTACTTGGCCGTGCTGACCATGCCGATGGTCAGCAGGCCGGGCTCCAGGCGCTGAAGCGGGCCATCACGTCCTCGGCCTCCTGCAGCGTCGGCCAGCAGCCGCCTGGCATGGACCAGGAAGTACTCGCCGGCGGTGGACAGCGAGACCTTGCGCCCGGCGCGGTCGAACAGCGGCAGGCCGACCTGCGCCTCGAGCTCCTTGATCTGCATCGAGACCGCCGGCGGCGTCAGGTGCAGGCTGCCGCGGCGCGCGAGCCATGCTGCCCTGCTGGGCCACCTCGGCGAAGACGCGCAGCTGGCGGAAGGTGACGTTCATTGTTCAGGCTTTCCTTATCTGATAGAGGAAGAAAATCTGACTATTCATTAATTTAGTCAGAACTTATATTGCTCCTGCCGGGCCGTCAATCGCGACTCACCCCAGCAAGGAGCACTCGTGAACAAACCCGTCGAACCGGCTCCTGACCGAGGCCACCGACATCACGCGACGCCAAGAAGCGCTACAGCGCCGGCGTCCTCAAGTACCGGCAGATGGGCTACTGGGACGCCGACTACGTGCCCAAGGACACCGACACGATCTGCCTGTTCCGCATCACGCCGCAGGACGGCGTGGACCCGATCGAGGCCGCCGCCGCCGTGGCCGGCGAGTCGAGCACCGCCACCTGGACGGTGGTCTGGACCGACCGCCTGACGGCCTGCGACAGCTACCGCGCCAAGGCCTACAAGGTCGAGCCGGTGCCGGGCACCCCGGGCCAGTACTTCGCCTGGGTGGCCTACGACCTGATCCTGTTCGAGGAGGGCTCGATCGCCAACATGACGGCGAGCCTGATCGGCAACGTGTTCAGCTTCAAGCCGCTGAAGGCGGCGCGCCTCGAGGACATCCGCATCCCGGTGGCCTACGTGAAGACCTTCAAGGGCCCGCCGACCGGCCTCGTCGTCGAGCGCGAGCGGCTCGACAAGTTCGGCCGCCCGCTGCTGGGCGCCACCACCAAGCCCAAGCTCGGCCTGTCGGGCCGCAACTACGGCCGCGTGGTCTACGAGGGCCTGAAGGGCGGCCTCGACTTCATGAAGGACGACGAGAACATCAACTCGCAGCCCTTCATGCACTGGCGCGACCGCTTCCTGTACGTGATGGACGCGCGTCAACAAGGCCAGCGCCGCCACCGGCGAGGTCAAGGGCAGCTACCTGAACGTGACCGCCGCGACGATGGAAGACATGTACGAGCGCGCCGAGTTCGCCAAGGAACTGGGCTCGGTGATCGTCATGGTCGACCTGGTGATCGGCTGGACCGCCATCCAGAGCATGGCCAACTGGTGCGCGCAAGAACGACATGATCATGCACATGCACCGCGCCGGCCACGGCACCTACACGCGGCAGAAGAACCACGGCGTGAGCTTCCGCGTGATCGCCAAGTGGCTGCGCCTGGCCGGCTGTCGACCACCTGCACACCGGCACCGCGGTCGGCAAGCTCGAAGGCGACCCGATGACGGTGCAGGGCTACTACAACGTCTGCCGCGACAGCTACACGAAGCAGGACCTGCCGCGCGGCCTGTTCTTCGACCAGGACTGGGCCGACCTGAAGAAGGTCATGCCGGTGGCCTCCGGCGGCATCCACGCCGGCCAGATGCACCAGCTGCTCGACCTGTTCGGCGACGACGTGATCCTGCAGTTCGGCGGCGGCACGATCGGCCACCCGGCGGGCATCCAGGCCGGCGCGGTGGCCAACCGCGTCGCGCTGGAGTGCATGGTCAAGGCGCGCAACGAAGGCACGGACATCAGCGAACGAGGGCCCGGAGATCCTGCAGAAGGCGGCGCAGTTCTGCACGCCGCTGAAGCAGGCGCTCGATACCTGGGGCGACATCACCTTCAACTACACTCGACCGACACGTCCGACTACGCCGTCACGCCGGCCGTCGCCTGAAGGAGAGCACGACCATGATGACCAACCCCACCGGCCGCCTCACGCAGGGCCAGTTCAGCTTCCTGCCCGACCTGACGCGACGCCGAGATCACGCTGCAGATCGAGTACGGCCTGACGCAAGGGCTACGCCTGGAGCGTCGAGTACACCGACGACCCGCACCCGCGCAACACCTACTGGGAGATGTTCGGCATGCCGATGTTCGACCTGCAGGACGCGGCCGGCGTGATGATGGAGCTGCAACAGCTGCCGCAAGACCTTCCCCAACCACTACATCCGCCTGATGGCCTTCGACTCGACGCGCGGCGTCGAGACGATCGCGATGAGCTTCATCGTCAACCGGCCGGCCGAACGAGCCGGGCTTCGGCCTGGTGCGCCAGGAGGTCGACGGCCGCACGATGCGCTACACGGTGCACAGCTACGCGACCGACACGCCCGAAGGCGAGCGCTACGGCAGCTGACGCTGCGTCCCCTGCAATGACGCGCACCCGCTGCTACTCGATCCCCGGCTCGGCGCAGGCCGGCGGCTCGCGCCGCGTCGCCGACCGCGGTGTCGGACCTGGCCAGCCGCGCGCACCGTCAACGAGGTGCTGGCGCAGAGCCAGGTGCGAGGCGGTGCTGGACGAGCTCGACCGCGACCTGGTCGGCCTGGCGCCGGTCAAGCAGCGCATCCGCGACATCGCCGCGCTGCTGGTGATCGACAAGCTGCGCGCGCAACCTCGGCCTGGCGGCGCAGACGCCCGTCGCTGCACATGTGCTTCACCGGCAACCCCGGCACCGGCAAGACCACGGTGGCGCATGCGCATGGCGCAGATCCTGCATCGCCTGGGCTACGTGCGCAAAGGCCACCTGGTGGCGGTGACGCGCGACGACCTGGTCGGCCAGTACATCGGCCACACCGCGCCGAAGACCAGGGAAGTGCTGAAGAAGGCGATGGGCGGCGTGCTGTTCATCGACGAGGCCTACTACCTCTACCGGCCCGAGAACGAGCGCGACTACGGCCAGGAGGCGATCGAGATCCTGCTGCAGGTGATGGAGAACCAGCGCGACGACCTGGTGGTGATCCTGGCCGGCTACAAGGACCGCATGGACACCTTCTTCCAGTCGCAACCCGGGCATGAGCTCGCGCATCGCGCACCACCTCGACTTCCCCGACTACAGCCGACGACGAGCTGCTGCAGATCGCGCGACCGGATGCTCGGCGCGCATGAACTACCGCTTCGGCGCCGGCGCGCGCGAGGCCTTCGCGCGAGTACCTCGGCGCTGCGCCTGGCGCAGCCGCACTTCGCCAACGCGCGCAGCGTGCGCAACGCGCTCGACCGCGCGCGGCTGCGCCAGGCCAGCCGCCTGTTCGCCGAGCGCGACCGCGTGCTGACGCGCGACGACCTGACCACGCTCGCAGCCGCAGCGACATCCGCGCCAGCCGCGTGTTCGCCGGCGCCGCGCCCCTGAGACCCGAGAGATCGCCATGCCCCTGTCGCACCGCTGGACCCTGACGCGCTACCTGATCGAGGAGCGCCGCCGCTTCCCGCAGGCCAGCGGCGACCTGAACGCGCTGATCCTCGACGTGTCGCTGGCCTGCAAGGCGATCGCGCGCATCGTCGCCTTCGGCGAGCTCGGCGATTCGCTCGGCCCGGCGCACCGGCCGCAGGCCGGCGGCGTCAACGTGCAGGGCGAGGTGCAGAAGCCGCTCGACGTGCTCAGCAACGAGATCTTCATCCGCATGAACGAGTGGAACGGCCACCTCGCCGGCATGGCCTCGGAGGAGATGGACGAGCCGCGGCAGATCCCCGACGCAGTACCCGCGCGGCAAGTACCTGCTGGTGTTCGACCCGCTCGACGGCTCGTCGCAACATCGACGTCAACGTCTCGGTGGGCAGCATCTTCTCGATCCTGCGCGCGCCGCAGGACGTGGTCGACAGCGGCCGCGACGTCACCGAGGCCGACTTCCTGCAGCCCGGCGCCACGCAGGTCGCCGCCGGCTACGCGCTGTACGGCCCGACGACGATGCTGGTGCTGACGCGTGGGCAACGGCGTCGTCGGCTTCACGCTGAACCCCAACCTCGGCGAGTTCGTGCTGACGCATCCGGACATCCGCGTGCCGGCCGACACGCAGGAGTTCGCGATCAACACCTCGAACAGCCGCTTCTGGGAGCCGCCGGTCAAGCGCTACGTCGACGAATGCCTGGCCGGCAGGACCGGGCCCGCGCGGCAAGGACTTCAACATGCGCTGGATCGCCAGCATGGTGGCCGAGGCGCACCGCATCCTGATGCGCGGCGGCGTCTTCATGTACCCGCGCGACACCAAGGACCCGGCCAAGCCCGGGCGGCTTGCGCCTGCTGTACGAGGCCAACCCGATCGGCTTCATCATGGAGCAGGCGGGCGGCCGCGCCAGCACCGGCCGCCAGCCGATGCTGGGCGTGCAAGCCGAGCGCGCTGCACCAGCGCATCGGCCTGGTCTTCGGCTCGCAGCAACGAGGTCGAGCGCATCGAGCGCTACCACCACGAGCCCGCCACGCGCGATCGCGGCAGCCCCGCTGTTCGCCGAGCGCAGCCTGTTCCGCGACTGACGACCCACCGAGGAACCGACCCATGTCCGAACGACACCCCATCATCGCCATCACCGGCTCGTCCGGCGCCGGCACCACCTCGGTGACGCGCACCTTCGAGAACATCTTCCGGCGCGAGAACGTCAAGGCCGCCGTCATCGAAGGCGACAGCTTCCACCGCTACGACCGCAAGGAGATGAAGCTCGCGCAGGCCGAGGCCGAGACGGCCGGCAACAAGCACTTCAGCCACTTCGGGCCGGAGAACAACCTGTTCGCCGAGCTCGAGCAGCTGTTCCGCAGCTACGCCGAGACCGGCACCGGCAAGCGCCGCAAGTACCTGCACGACGCCGAGGAGGCCGCGCCCTACAAGCAGGAGCCCGGCACCTTCACGCCCTGGGAAGACCTGCCCGCCGGACACCGACCTGCTGTTCTACGAGGGCCTGCACGGCGCCGTGGTCACGCCCGAGGTGAACATCGCGCGCCACCCCGACCTGCTGATCGGCGTGGTGCCGGTGATCAACCTCGAGTGGATCCAGAAGCTGTGGCGCGACAAGTACGCAGCGCGGCTACTCCACCGAGGCGGTGACCGACACCATCCTGCGCCGCATGCCCGACTACGTGAACTACATCTGCCCGCAGTTCACGCACACGCACGTGAACTTCCAGCGCGTGCCCTGCGTGGACACCTGCAACCCCTTCATCGCGCGCGACATCCCGGCGGCCGACGAGAGCATCGTGCGTGATCCGCTTCGCCAATCCCAAGGGCATCGACTTCCCGTACCTGCTGAACATGATCGACGACTCGTTCATGTCGCGCGCCAACACCATCGTCGTGCCGGGCGGCAAGATGGAGCTGGCGATGCAGCTGATCTTCACGCCCTTCATCTGGCGCATGATGGAACGGCGCAAGCGCGCGCATCGGTGCGCTGTGAACGGGCCATCGCAACTCGGGAGCCGACGCATGAGCTCGAGCTCCAACGGCAAGGTCGCTGCGCGCCGACAACGGCCGCCACGACGCACTGGCCAACGCGCTGCGCGCGCTGGCGATGGACGCCGTGCAGCAGGCCAACTCCGGCCACCCCGGCGCGCCGATGGGCATGGCCGAGATGGCGGTCGCGCTGTGGACCGGCCACCTGCGCCACAACCCGGCCAACCCGCACTGGGCCGACCGCGACCGCTTCGTGCTGAGCAACGGCCATGCGTCGATGCTGCTGTACGCGCTGCTGCACCTGACCGGCTACGACCTGCCGATCGACGAGCTCAAGCGCTTTCGCCAGCTGCACAGCAAGACGCCGGGCCACCCCGAGCGACGGCCTGACGCCCGGCGTCGAGACCACCACCGGCCCGCTCGGCCAGGGCCTCACCAACGCGGTCGGCTTCGCGCTGGCCGAGAAGCTGCTGGCCGACGAGTTCAACCGCCCGGCCACACCATCGTCGACCACCGCACCTACGTCTTCCTGGGCGACGGCTGCCTGATGGAAGGCATCAGCCACGAGGCGTGCGTCGCTGGCCGGCGTCTGGGAGCTGAACAAGCTGATCGCGCTCTACGACGACAACGGCATCTCGCATCGACGGCGCGGTGACAGGCTGGTTCCGCGACGACACGCCGGCGCGTTTTCGCGCCTACGGCTGGAACGTGATCGGCCCGGTCGACGGCCACGACGTGGTCGCGGTCGGGCAGGCGCATCGCGCAGGCCAAGGCGCAGCGCCGACCGGCCGACGCTGATCGTCTGCCGCACCACCATCGGCAAGGGCTCGCCCGGCCGCGCCGGCACCGCCAAGGCGCACGGCGAGCCGCTCGGCGCCGACGAGATCGCGCAGACGCGCGAGGCGATCGGCTGGACCGCACGCGCCGTTCGAGATGCCCGACGACCTCGCGCGCGCGGTGGGACGCGCGCGAGCTGGCGCCGGCGCGCGAGGCCGAGTGGACGGCGCGCTTCGCCGCCTACCGCGCCGCGCATCCGGCGCTGGCGGCCGAGTTCGAGCGCCGCATGCCGGCGAGCTGCCGCACGACTTCGAGGACAACGCTGCTCGCGGCGATGGCGCAGTTCGGCGCAATCCCGCGAGGCCGTGGCCACGCGCAAGGCGTCGCAGAAGGTGCTCGCCCGCTGGCGCCGAAGGTGCCCGAGCTGCTCGGCGGCAGCGCCGACCTGACCGGCTCGAACCTGACCGACTTCCCCGGCTGCGGCGCGGTGCGCGGCGGCGCAGCCGGGCGGCCGCCACATCAGCTACGGCGTGCGCGAGTTCGGCATGGCCGCGGTGATGAACGGCGTCGCGCTGCACGGCGGCTTCATCCCCTATGGCGGCACCTTCCTGACCTTCAGCGACTACAGCCGCAACGCGATGCGCATGGCCGCGCTGATGAAGCAGCGCGTGATCCACGTCTTCACGCACGACTCGATCGGCCTCGGCGAGGACGGGCCGACGCACCAGCCGGTCGAGCACGCTGCCAGCCTGCGCCTGATCCCGCAGCTCGATGTCTGGCGGCCCTGCGACGCGGCCGAGACCGGCGGTGGCCTGGACCGAGGCGCTGGTGCGCCGCGACGGGCCCAGCTGCGCTGCTGCTGTCGCGCCAGGTCCTGCCGGCGCAGGAGCGCAGCCCGGAGCAGGTGCTGACGATCGCGCGTGGTGGCTACGTGCTCAGCGACCGCACCGACGCGCTCGCGGTGATCCTCGCCACCGGCTCCGAGGTGTCGCTGGCCATTGCGGCGCAGCGCCTGCTCGACGCCCGCGGCATGCCCGGTGCGCGTGGTGTCGATGCCCGTCGTCCACCGTCTTCGACCGCCAGGACAGCACTACCGGGACGAGGTGCTGGGCCGCGGCATTGCCGCGCATCGGCGTCGAGGCCGGCGTCACCCGCTGGTGGCGCCAGTACGGCTGCCGCGCCGCGCTGGGCATCGACAGCTTCGGCGAGTCCGCGCCCGCGGCCGACCTGTATCGAGCACTTCGGCCTGACTGCGGACCGTCTGGCCGACCTGGTGCAGGCACAGGCCGAAGCGCAGCGCCGCCCGGTGCGTGAGGCCCACTGAACGCCATGCACTACGACCTCATCAGCTTCGACCTCGACGGGACACTGGTCGACACGGCCGGCGAAATCGCAGCAGCCGCCAACCTGGCGCTCGCCGAGCATGGCATGGCGCAGCGCCCGGCGGCGGAGATCGCGCGCCTGATCGGGCCCGGAACCCGCGAGCTGATGCTCGGCCTGCTGGCGCGCGCATTCCTCGAGCGGCCGTCGCTGGCGCAGACAGTGCGGCCCGATGCCGTGCTGGCCAGCATGGACCGACATTACGCCGCCACGGCCGGCCAGTCGGCGAGCACTTACGCCGGTTGCCATGCGGCGCTGACACTGCTCAAGGCCGCGGGTGTCCGGCTGGCATGCGTGACGAACAAGGAGTTGCGCCACGCGCAGCGCGTGCTCCAGGCGACCTTGCTCGATCGCTATTTCGACCTGGTGGTCGGCGGTGATTCGCTGCCGCAGAAGAAGCCGCATGCTTCCGTGCTGAGGCATGTGGTGGCCAGCCTGGACGGCACCACGGACCGACGCGCCCATGTCGGCGACTCCACGACGGATATCGAAGCGGCCCGCAACGCCGGCGTGGCCGCCTGGGCCGTGCCCTACGGCTACAACGCCGGCGTGCCCATCAGCCAGGCGCATCCGCAGCGCATCTTCCAGGGCCTGCTGCAGGTGGCCGAACATGTCATGGCGGGACGGGGCAGGGGGGCTGCGTCATGACCCGGCTGAAGGCGCTGCTGTGGGACGTGGACGGCACCCTCGCCGAAACGGAACGCGACGGTCATCGCGTCGCGTTCAACGTCGCTTTCGAAGCCTTCGGCTTGCCGTGGCGCTGGGATGAGGCGCGCTATGGCGAGCTCCTGGGCATCACGGGCGGTCGCGAGCGCCTGCTGCATGACATGGCGCTGCGCGGGGGCTCCGCCGTGCCGGCCCACGAGCGCGAGCAGCTCGCCCGCACCGTGCACGCGAGGAAGAACGAGGTCTACGCCGACCTGGTGCGAAGCGCCCGGCTTCCGCTGCGCGGCGGGGTGCTCGCCCTGCTGGAGCAATGCCGCACTCGCGGCGTCAGGCTGGGAATCGTCACGACCACCAGCCGGTCGAATGTCCAGGCACTGCTTGGCGCGCATCTCGGCGAGCAGTGGGCGCAGTGGTTTTCCACCGTGATCTGCGGCGAGGACGTGCAGGGCAAGAAGCCTGACCCGGAGGCCTACCTGCGTGCGCTGCAGGCACTGCGCATCGGCCCGCTGGATGCGGTCGCGATCGAAGACTCGCCCGGCGGCGTCGCGGCTGCGCGGGCAGCCTGTGTCCCGGTGGTCGTCACGCGCAGCAGCTATTTCGCTGGTGCCACGCTGGAAGGTGCGATCGCGATCGGGCCGGGACTGCATTCACGCAAGGGCTGGCGCCCGGCCTTGCCGCCATCGGACCATGGTGCCTCCTGCGTCAGCCTGCACGACATCGAAGACTGGCACGCCCAGATGGACACGGTCTCGCAGTACGGCTGACGCGCTCCGGGCGCGATCACGCCTGCGCGCCCGCTACCGCCTGCTGCGCCGTCACGGCGCCGGAACCCCGGCGTTCGAACCACGAGCCGAGATAGAAAACGGCGACCAGCGACACGGCGAGGACGGCCAGCACCACGGGCTTCGGAAACGCCATAGACCTCGGTGAATGTATCGCCATCGACGATCCCGCCGATGGCCATCATGGAGCGGATGGCCGGCCCGTACAGGCCGGCGAACACCGTCGTCCCCAGCAACACGCCGATGACGAACACCATCGCGTCGATGCGCCCCGAGACCATCCCGACGACCGAGGTGCCGGGGCAGTAGCCGCCCATGGCGAACCCGGCGCCGACCAGTGCGCCGCCTACGGCCGAAGCCATCATCAGCGCCTGCGGCACGGCCACGGAGTCGGGCGCCATGAGCCCGACGGCGCGCAGGCCCCAAAGCCCGAAGGCGGCCACCACGATGGCCGTGAACATCACCTTGAAGACGGCCCAGTCGGTGAGCTTGAACTGTGCGCTCAGCTTGACGGGGCTGCCAAAACCGGCGTTCTCCAGCACATAGCCGAACAGGACACCGCACGCCAGGCCGGACGTCATCGCACTCATGTTGAAAGCAGGCATTTCAGACTCCCCGTACCAGGCGGCTCACGACCAGGCCGGTCGCGAAAAACAAGCCCAGGAACACAAAGGCCGCAATCCCCAGCGCCGCCGAGCCCGACAAGCCCAACCCGCTGGTGCAACCACCGGCCACGCGTGCACCGAACCCGGCCAGGGCACCACCGGCCAATGCCTTGAGCAGGCGCCCCGTCGCGCCGACGCTGCGGGCCCCATCGAGTTGCACACGAAAACGGCCCGCCGTGAAAGCTGCCACCATTCCGCCGATCGCAACGCCCAGCACCTGCCACGTGATCCATGAGCCGATGGGGTTGCCGTCGCTCACCATCGGTCCGAGGTAACTGTTTGCCTGGGTTGCTGCCGGAGCGAGCACCAGCCCTGCGCCGGCAACGACATGCGTGGCGGCGCCGCTGGCGCCCAGGCCGTGCCCGGACAGGTAGAAGGTCAGCAGCAGGACCAGCCCGAGCGCAATGCCCGAGGCGAGAGGCGGCCAGAAGGGTTTGATGCCACGATGGACCTCAGCAGTGGGAGTGCTCATGATCGGCCGCCTTTCAAGTTCAATGGTCTGGCACGCGCACATCGACAGCGTCGTATGCGAATGCCTTCCTGTGCGTTGAATTCATTTTAGGGGGAACTCCCGGGGGTATACGTTGATGTCAATCAATGCTCATTGAAGGAGATAAGCCTAGATTCCATCTGACGGTGTTGCAGGTGGTCGATACAAGCGAAGGCGAGGTTCAGGATGGCGTCGAGAGCAAAGGGTGTGGCCCGGGTGGCGTGGTTGGTCGGATGGCTGGGGCTGGCCGCATTCGGGGTTGCCTGGGCAGGTGAAGAGGCCAAGCCGCTCAAGCTCAACACCACCGCGGATCACTCCAAGTTCAAGGAACTGCAACGCGAGTTCAAGACCGGACCGGAGTTGACGAAGGCCTGCCTGTCCTGCCACACCGAAGCGGCGGGCCAGATCCATCGCACCAAGCACTGGAAATGGGAATACCTCAACCCCGAGACCAAGCAGGTCCTGGGCAAGAAAACCATCGTCAACAACTTCTGCATCTCGATCGCCTCCAACTACGCGTCGTGCACGAGTTGCCACGTGGGCTATGGCTGGAAGGACGCGAAGTTCGATTTCAAGTCCGAGGAAAACGTGGACTGCGTCGTGTGCCACGACACCACGGGAAATTACAGGAAGCCGCCGGGCCTGGCCGGCAATGTGGTGACTTCGGACACCGAATTTCCCGCGGGCTCGGGCAAGATCATCAAGGGCATCGACCTCACCAAGATTGCGCAGAAGGTCGGCAAGAGCAGTCGCGACACCTGCGGCGCCTGCCACTTCAATGGCGGCGGCGGCGACGGCGTGAAACACGGCGACCTGGACAGTTCCATGGCGGCGCCGGACAAGGAGCTCGACGTGCACATGGATGCGGCGGGCCTGGACTTCACCTGCGCCACCTGCCACAAGACGTCCAGCCACGATGTCGCGGGCAGCCGCTATGCACCCACTGCCAAGGACGCCAAGGGCGCGCATCTTCGCGGCGCCGCCGACAACGGAAACCCCGCCACCTGCGTCTCCTGTCACGGAAAAGGCCCCCACAAGAAGGAGGCCCGCCTGAACGAGCACGCCACCAAGGTGGCTTGCCAGACCTGCCACATTCCCACCTTCGCGCGCGGCGGCGTGGCGACCAAGATGACCTGGGACTGGTCCACCGCCGGGCAGCGGGATGCCAACGGCCAGCCCATCGTGCGCAAGGACGCCAAGGGGCGCATCGTCTACGAGTCCCGCAAAGGCGACTTCACCCTGGCCGAAAACGTGAAGCCCGAATACGCGTGGTTCAACGGCCAGGTCAACTACACGCTGCTGACCGACAAGATCGAGAAGTCGGCCCAGCCTCACGCGCATCAACACGCTGGGCGGCAGCCCCACGGACGGCAAATCCATGATCTGGCCGATGAAGGTGCTTTCGTGGCAAGCAGCCCTACGACACGCGTCAACAAGACCCTGATCACGCCGCACACCGCGGGCAACGACGACACCGGCTTACTGGAAGAACCTGGCGTGGGACAAGGCCATCGAAGTCGGGATGAAGGATCTCCGGCGCACCGTACTCGGGCAAGTTCGACTTCGTCAAGACGCAGATGTCGTGGCCCATCACCCACATGGTGGCGCCGAAGGAAAAGGCACTGGGCTGCGTGGAATGCCATGCCAGCAGACGGACGCCTGGCCGGCATCGACGGGTGTCTACATGCCCGGCGCGACGCCAACGCCCTGATCGACAAGGCGGGCTGGGCGCTGGCGCTGCTGACGCTGCTGGGCGTCACGGGCACGGCGCGATGCGCCTGGTGTCACGCGGCAAGGCTCAAGGAGCATCAAAATGACTGAACGTGTCTACCTGTTCAAGGGCTTCGAGCGCTTCTGGCACTGGTCCCAGGCGGCCCTGATCATCTTCATGATGGTGACGCGGCTTCGAGATCCACGGCACCTTACCGGCTGTTCGGCTTCGAGCAGGCGGTGAACTACCACACCATCGCGGCCTGGTCGCTGGTGGGCCTGTGGGTCTTCGCCATCTTCTGGCATGTCACCACCGGCGAGTGGCGCCAGTACATTCCCGACCACGGAGAAGGTGCTCGCGATCTGCAAGTTCTACTCGTCGGGCATCTTCAAGGGTGAGCCGCACCCGTTCAAGCCGACGTCCCTGCAGAAGCACAACCCGCTGCAGCGGCTGACCTACCTGGTCCTGCTGACGGTGCTGAGTCCGCTGATCTGGATCACCGGCTGGCTGTACCTGTTCTATGGCGACTGGCCGTCTTGGGGCTGGCCGGGCTGCAGCTGGAGTGGGTCGCCACTCGCGCACACCATCGGCGCCTTCCTGATGCTGGCCTTCCTGATCTCCCACCTCTACCTGGCCACGACCGGCCACAAGGTCACTTCCCAGCTCAAGGCCATGATCACCGGCTGGGAAGAGATCGGATGAGGCCCCTCTTCACATTCATCAGGAGAAATCATGAATGACATACGCCAGAAACCTCATCAACGCCGCCGCACTGATTGCCCTGCTGGGCGTCTCATTCGCAGCGCAGGCCTACGACGCGGACTGGAAACGCGGTCGCGTCTACTACCGCAGCGTCTGCACGTCCTGCCACATCGCCGCCCCGATCGGCGCCATCAATCCCAGCACCAAGACCAAGGCCGATTGGACCGCCTACCTGATCACGGACAAGCACGCCAAGGGCAAGGACACGGTCAGCCAGTATGTCAGCCAAGAGCTACCGTGCCAGCATCAAGGCCACCAACAAGGCCGCGGAGAAGTTCGCCGAAACCCCGGACCAGGAATTGGCCGATGACATCAAGGCCTTCCTGATCAAGGGCGCCAAGGACGGCGATTCGCCGGCCACCTGCAGCTGAAGCAGGCCTGGCACGCGCGCAGCGGATCAGGCCGCGCCCTGCATGTACAGGTTCTGCGGGTGCCGCGCGTCTGCGAAGAAGATCCAGCGCTCGGCCAGCATCCCGGCCAGTTGCACCACGCCCAGCGCCGCCAGTCCGGCGGCGTCCAGGCGTCCCTGCGACAGCATGAGCGCCGCCACCGGCAGCAGGAAACCCAATGTCACCGCCGTCCAGCGCATGCCGCGCACGAAGCCCTGGCTGCGCCCGTGGAAGAACTCGCGGCTGTTGAACGACCCGGCCATCATGCCTTGCGACTTCTGGACGATGCGCGGATGCCGGATGCCGATCGCCGTCTGCACGGTCGATGCGGCCTGCAGCGTCGCGTTGCGCCACAGCTGCCCGCCCCGCGTGACGACCCCCAGTGCGGTGCAGGCCAGCGTGAGCCAGGCCAGCGGCGGCGCCAGCGCCGGCATGGCGAGCGCGGCGAGAGCCGCGGCGAACGCGCCGCCCGACGCGATGCCGAGCACGGCGAAATTCAGCGGCGTCAGGGGCGTGGCCCACTCGCGGATCGTCTTCACGGCCGCGTAGATCATGCCGGTGCACAGGTAGAGCGCCAGCGCGAGGGCGGCGGCCGCGACACCCAGCGCGATCGAAGGCAGGGCGAACCAGTGCGCCAGCCCCCAGCCGGCCACCACCGCCATGAACAGCGGGCAGCACGATGATCTCGCGCGACAGCCACGAGGTTCGCCACATCGCGCCCGCGCGCCAGGCGCGAAGCGGACGGCCGAGGTGGAAGGTCGCCGCGACCAGGCCCGCGCCGCACAGCAGCCAGCACCAGCGCCGCGCCCGAAACGAACAGCAGCAGCGGGTGGCTGCGCCACCAGGCCGAGGCGGGCCGCGACCTGCACGCCGAACAGGGCCAGCAGCAGGCCCTGCCCCGCACCGGACAGCGTGGTGAACAGCATCATGGAAAGTGGGGGTCTCATCTCAGTGTTCCCAATCGGCGTCCAGGGGCGCGCCAGTTGCGTGCTCCGGCTCGCGGCCTTCGACGCGCAGCGGGTTGTGTTCGCGCACCAGTTGCTGCGGGTCGGTGCGGTTCTCGCTCTTGCGGCGCGGCAGGTAGTGGTTGGCCGGGCGGGTGCCCGCTTCGGGCATCAGGGCGAAGCCGCCGCGCTCGCGGATCGCGACCGACACTTCGGCCGCCGGGTCGTGCACATCGCCGAACAGGCGGGCGTTGGTCGGGCAGGCCAGCACGCAGGCGGGCTTGCGCTCGGCGGCGGGCAGTGCCTGGTCGTGGATGCGGTCCACGCACAGGGTGCACTTGGTCATCACCTTGCGCTTCTCGTCGAGTTCGCGCACGCCGTAGGGACAGGCCCAGCTGCAGTAGTTGCAGCCGATGCACTTGTCGTAGTCGACCAGGACGATGCCGTCTTCCTTGCGCTTGTAGCTGGCGCCGGTGGGGCACACCGGCACGCACGGCGGGTCTTCGCAATGCAGGCAGCTTTTCGGGAAATGCACCGTCTGGGTGTTCCGGATATTCGCCGACCTCGAAGGTCAGCACCCGGTTGAAGAAAGTGCCCGTCGGGTCGGCGCCGTACGGGTTCTCGTCGACCAGCGGCCCGGCACTGCCCGAGGTGTTCCACTGCTTGCAGCTGGTCACGCAGGCGTGGCAGCCGACGCAGACGTTCAGGTCGATCACCAACGCGAGTTGAGTCACAGCGAGCCCTCCTGCCCATCCAGTTGCGTCATTTCCCGGCCCCTGCCTTGCCGGCTTGCCCCGCGAACCAGGCCCGCCAGCGCGGCGTCTTCGCCTGCACGCCGGGCAGCACCGGCACGCTGGCGAACTGCGGCCACACCTGATGCGGCTCATCCGGCCCGGCCTTGCGGATGCGCACACGCACGTCGTACCAGCCGGCCTGGCCCGTGATGGGGTCGGAGTTGGAGGCGCGCACGCCGTTCTGCGTCCACCGGCAGTTCCTCGCTGATCAGGTGATTGAGCAGGAAGCCCTTTTCCGATTCGTTCGCGTCATCCGACAGGCCCCAGGCGCCCTTGGCCTTGCCGATCGCGTTCCAGGTCCACACGGTGGACGGCTCCACGGCCTCGCTGTAGCGGCACATGCAGCGCACCTTGCCCCAGGCCGACTCGACCCAGATCCAGTCGCCGTCGGCGATGTCCTGCGCCTGCGCCGTCTTCGGGTTGACGAACAGCTCGTTGTGCGGGTGGATCTGGCGCAGCCAGGCGTTCTGCGAATCCCAGGAGTGGTACATGGCCATCGGCCGCTGCGTCACCGCGGCCAGCGGGTACTTCTCGAGGTCGCTGGCCTGCACTTCCAGCGCCGGGTACCAGAAGGGCAGCGGATCGAAGTAGCGCGCCACCCGCTCGCGCAGGCGCTCGGGCGGCTGGCGACCCGCCGTCTTGCCCTGCGCGGCCAGGCGAAAGCGCTGGATGAACTCCGAGTAGATGTGGATGACGATCGGGTCGCAGTCGCGCCGCAGGCCCGCGCTCTGCGCCCACTGCAGGTAGCCGCGGTTCCAGTTGCGCATGTAGCGGTGCTCGGGCGGCATGCGGTGGTGGTGCACGCAGTTGTTGGCCGCGTACATCTCCCACTGCTTCGGGTTGGGTTCGCCGCGCATCGACTGGCTGCCGTCCTTGCCGCGCCAGCCGGAGAGGAAACCGATGCCCGAGCCCGGCGCCGTCTGGTAGTTGACGATGAAGTCGGGGTAGTCGCGGTACTTGCGCGCGCCGTCGGCGCTGCACGAAGGCCGGAAACTTCAGGCGCGACGCCAGCTCGATCAGCACTTCCTGGAACGGCTTGCACTGGCCCAGCGGCGGCAGCACCGGCACGCGCACCGAGTCGCAGGGCCCGTCGAATTCGCTGATCGGCCGGTCCAGCATCGACATCACGTCGTGCCGCTCGAGGTAGGTGGTGTCGGGCAGGATCAGGTCGGCAAAGGCGGTCATCTCCGACTGGAAGGTGTCGCACACCACGAGGAACGGGATCTTGTACTGCGCCGTCTTCGCCCTTGTCGGCCAGCATGCGCCGCACCTCGCTCGTGTTCATGCTGGAGTTCCAGGCCATGTTGGCCATGAACAGCATCAGCGTGTCGATCGGGTAGGGGTCGCCGCGCCAGGCATTGGTGATCACGTTGTGCATCAGCCCGTGGGCCGACAGCGGGTATTCCCACGAGAAACCCTTGTCGATGCGCACCGGCTCGCCGGCCGCGTCCACGAACAGGTCCTCGGGCGACTCGAGCCAGCCCAGCGGCGCGCCGTCCAGCGGCGTGTTCGGCTTGACGGCCTCGGGGCCCTTGGGCGGCCGGGCGTTGGGCGGCACGGCGCGCGGATAGGGCGCCTTGTGCCGGAAGCCGCCGGGCCGGTCGATGGTGCCCAGCAGCGACATCAGGATGGCCAGCGAGCGGATGGTCTGGAAGCCGTTGCTGTGCGCCGCCAGGCCACGCATCGCGTGGAAGGCGACCGGGTTGCCGGTCACGCTCTTGTGCTCGCGGCCCCACCAGTCGGTCCAGGCGATGGGCAGCTCGATGGTCTGGTCGCGCGCGGTCATGCCCATCTCGTGCGCCAGGCGGCGGATCGTCGCCGCGGGAATGCCGGTGATGTCCTCGGCCCACTCGGGCGTGCAACTGCGCACGCGCTCTTCCAGCAGCTGGAACGCGGGCTTGACCGGCGTGCCGTCGGGCATGGCGAAGCTGCCGAACAGCGCCGGGTCCGCGCCCTCGGTGTGGTCGGCCACCGGCTTGCCGGTGACGCGGTCCCACCACCAGAAGTTGTGCGGCCGCAGCGGGTTGACGACGTCGCCCTCGGCGTTGCGCATCATCAGGCCGAACTCGTCCGCCGGCCTCGTCCTGGTTCACCAGCTGGCCGGCGTTGCTGTAGCGCACCAGGAACTCGCGGTCGTACAGGCCCAGCGCGATCAGCTCGTGGATGATCGCCAGCAGCAGCGCGCCGTCGGTGCCGGGGCGGATCGGCACCCATTCGTCGGCGATCGCGGCATAGCCGGTGCGCACCGGGTTGATCGCCACGAACCGTCCGCCATCTGCGCTTGAACTTCGAGATGGCGGTCTTCAGCGGGTTGCTGTGGTGGTCCTCCGCGGTGCCGATCATCACGAACAGCTTGGCGCGCTCGAGGTCGGGGCCGCCGAACTCCCAGAACGAGCCGCCGATGGTGTAGATCATCCCCGCGGCCATGTTCACCGAGCAGAAGCCGCCGTGCGCCGCGTAGTTGGGCGTGCCGAACTGGCGGGCGAACAGGCCCGTGAGCGCCTGCATCTGGTCGCGCCCCGTGAAGAGGGCGAACTTCTTCGGGTCGGTGGCGCGGATGTGCGCCAGGCGCTTCTCCAGCAGTGGCGAAGGCTTCGTCCCAGGAGATCGGCTCGAACTCGCCCGCGCCGCGCTCGGCGCCCGGCCTTGCGCCGCAGCGGCTGGGTCAGCCGCGCCGGCGAGTACTGCTTCATGATCCCCGACGAACCCTTGGCGCAGATCGCGCCCTTGTTCAGCGGATGGTCGGGGTTGCCCTCGATGTAGCGCACCTCGGGGCCCGTCGCCGCCGTCGCGCAGGTGCACGCGGATGCCGCAGCGGCAGGCGCACATGTAGCAGGTGGTGGTCTTGACCTCGGTGTCCGCACCGGGCATCGGCGCGGCGGTGGGATCGTGCAGCGGTTTCATCGGGATGGGTGCGGTGGAAGTGGCGATGGCCCGATGGTAGGCGTGCCTGTTGAAAGAAAAAAGCGGAGAATTCAGCTCAATATGATCGAAAAAACAGGTCAGCGGCTGCGCCTCACCCTGCGCCAGGTCGAAGTGTTCGTGGCGACCGCGCGCGCGCGGGACGACGCGCGCCGGCGGCGAGCGCGTGGCGCGCTCGCAGTCGGCCGCCAGCGCCGCGCTGGCCGAGCTGGAATCGGCCGTGGGCGCGCCGCTGTTCGACCGCGTCGGCCGCCGCCTCGCGCTCAACGAGAACGGCCGCGCGCTGCTGCCCGGCGCCATCGCCATGCTCGACCAGGCGGCCGAGCTGCAGGGCCTGCTCACCGGCACGCACGCGGCGCCGCTGCGCATGGCGGCGAGCCTGACCATCGGCGAGTACCTGCTGCCCGACCTGATCGCGCGCTGGCACCTGACGCGCCCGGCCAGCCCGGTGCGCCTGACCATCGGCAACACCAGCGAGGTGATCGCGGCGGTGGTGGGGCTGGACGTGGACGTCGGCTTCATCGAAGGCCCGCAGACCCATCCGGACCTGCGCGTGCATCCCTGGCTGGTGGACGAACTGGTGATCGTCGCGGCGCCCGGCCATCCCGCTGGCTGCGGCGTGTCGCGACCAATCGCCAGCTCGCGCGGCGCCCTGGATCCTGCGCGAACTGGGCTCCGGCACGCGCCAGGCCGCCGACAGCTGGCTGACCGAACACCTGGGGCCGCTGCGCGTGGAGTTCGAACTCGGCAGCACGCGAGGCCGTGAAGCGGCTCGCCGCGGCGGGCGCCGGCCTGGCCTGCCTGTCGCGCCACGCCGTCGCGCAGGCGCTGGCGGACGGATCGCTGGTCGAATTGCGCACCCGCCTGCCCAAGGCGCGGCGCCGGCTGGCGATCGCGGTGCGGCGCGACAAGCGGCTGGGCCGGGCGACCGAAGAGTTCATTCGCCACTGCATGCCCTGAAGCACACTACCCGCATGGGCTATCAGCCCATTACCCTTTGCGGTAATAGACGTTTGCGCCCGCATCTCCGCTAATACGCTTCAAGTGGCCGGTTGACGGCGGAGCAGCACGCCCGCCGGATACCGCATCGCCACGAACGAGCCGCGCCCTAGTTGCGCCAAGAAGGAGACACGCATGCATTTCGACAAGGAATTCGACGCCTCGGGCCTGAGCTGCCCGATGCCGATCGTCAAGACCAAGAAGTCCCTCACCGACATGGCTGCCGGGCCAGGTGCTGCGGGTGGTCGCCACCGACCCGGGCTCGGTGTGCGACATGGCGGCCTTCGCCGAGCAGACCGGCAACGACGCTGCTCTCGTCCACGACCGAGAACAGCAAGTACGTCTTCTTCCTGCGCAAGGCCTGACCGCCGCACGCACCCATCACCACCACGGAGACTTCATGGCAACCAAGAAGATGGCCATCATCGCGACCAAGGGCGCGCTGGACATGGCCTATCCCCCGCTGATCCTCGCGTCGACCGCGGCCACGCTGGGCTGGGAGGTGCAGGTGTTCTTCACCTTCTACGGCCTGCAGCTGCTGCGCAAGGACCTGAGCGGCATCGCCATCAGCCCCCTGGCCAACCCGGCCATGCCGATGCCGGTGCCGATGCCGGTGGTGGTGTCCGATGCTGCCGGGCATGGAAGCGATGGCCACGTCGATGATGAAGGCCAAGATGAAGAAGAAGGGCGTGGCCTCGCTGGAGGAGCTGCGCTCCGTGTGCCAGGAAGCCGACGTCAAGTTCATCGCCTGCCAGATGACGGTGGACCTGTTCGACTTCTCCAAGGACGACTTCATCGACGACATCGACTACGGCGGCGCCGCGACCTTCCTGAAGTTCGCCGGCGAAACCGACGTCTGCCTGTTCATCTGACACACCGCGCCGCCAGGGCACTTCGGCCGCAACTAGAAGGAGACCGCATGGCGACCACTGCGCCCAACCTCGGCACTGCTGGTGACGGCAGGCGGTTTCGCGCTGGCCTTCGTGTTCGGCCTGTCGCCGCCGAACCAACTTCTGCACCATGGGTGCGCTGTCGGACGTCGTCAACATGGGCCACTGGGGGCGGGTGCGCATGTGGCTGCTGACGATCGCGGTGGCCATCGTCGGCACCAGCCTGCTGGCCTACACCGGCCAGGTCGACCTGGCCAAGTCGGTGCCGCAGCGCCCGGTGATTTCCTGGCTGTCGTTGCTGGCCGGCGGGCTGGTCTTCGGGGTCGGCATGACGCTCGCCGGCGGCTGCGCCAACAAGAACCTGGTGCGGCTGGGCGGCGGCAGCGTGCGCTCGCTGGTGGTCCTCGACCTTCCTGGCGATCGCGTCTTACATGACGCTCAAGGGCCTGTTCGGGCAATGGCGCGCGACGCTGCTCGACCCGGTGCGCATCGACCTGGGGGCGCGCGGCTGGACCGACGCGAGCCTGGCCACCGCGTTCGCCAAGGCGACCGGCATGCCCCCCAGGACCGCGCTGCTGGCGACGGCCGCCGTGCTCGTGGCTGGCCCTGCTGGTGTTCGTCTTCAAGGACCAGCGGTTTCGCGGCAACACCGCGCAGGTCGCCGGCGCCGTCGTGATGGGCCTGCTGGTCGCCGCCGGCTGGTATGTCACGGGCCACCTGGGCTACGGCGAGAATCCCGACACGCTGGAGACCGTCTACTTCGCGACCAACACGCGCACGCTCGAATCGCTGAGCTTCGTCGGCCCCACTGGCCTACCTGCTCGAATTGCTGCATGATGTGGACCGACACGTCGCTGCATGCCACCTTCGGCATTGCGAGCGTGCTCGGCGTGGTTGCCGGTCCGCGGCCCATGCGCTGTCGACGCGGACCTTCCGGTGGGAGGGCTTCGCGTCGCTGGCCGACTTGCGCAATCAGCTGGCTTCGGCGCGGTGCTGATGGGTTTCGGCGGCGTCACGGCGCTGGGCTGCACGATCGGCCAGGGGCTGTCGGGTGTGTCGACGCTGGCGATCGGCTCGCTGATCGCCGTCGCCGGCATCGTGGCCGGATGCGTCGCGACACTCAAGGTCGTCATCTGGCAGGCCGAACGCGCGGGCTGATTCACCCCGTCTTCAACCGCGCCGCCCGCGCCGCGGGGGCTGCCAGGCCGCCAGCGCCGCCACGATCGATGCCCACGGCAGCTCGGTCAGGCTGCCATGCCTTTCGTGCGCGGTGCCGACCATGCGGTGCACATCGCGCTCGGCCACCCCCAGTTCCTGGCCCAGGGCCGTCAACCCGCCACACTGCAATCGCAGTCCCTGCACGTGGATCAGCGGGCGGCCCGGACCCGGCAGTCGCAGCGCAAACCGCGCGCGCTCGTGGAGCAAGGCCGCCAGCGTGCCGCAGTTGATCCTCGCCACCGGTGAGGTGCACTCGAGCAGCTCGCGCTCGGCGAGCGAGCGCCGCTGCGACAGCTCGCAGGTCGCCGCCCGCGCCAGCAGCGCCTTGGAGAACACGCAAGTGTGTCCGCTGTCGCAGCATGACGATCCCCGGGACCCGCGCTTCGTCCATCGCGACAAGGCCTTCAGTCGTCGCCGTCCGGCGGCGCGTCGCGCACCTGGAGCATCAGGTCTTCGGCGGCCAGCGGATTGTCGGCGAACATCACCTTGATCCGCGCGGCAGGAGCGCCCGCATGGGCGGCACGCAGTGCCTTGGCATGGGCCGAGGCCTCCTTGAAGGCGGGGAACTCCGCCAGCTTCTCGAGCTGGGCGAGGGGTTTGACGGCATAGACGTAGTAGGGCATGTCAGGTGTAGTGTCGGGTGAGTTTGCGTCGGCCGGGAACGGCCTTCTGGATGACGACGCCGTGCACCGCGGCCAGGTCGGGCAGCGGCAGGTCGGCCAGGTCGGCGCGCGCGGGGTTGAATGGGTGCAGGCACCAGGCCTCGCCACGCCGCACCAGCTGCCGGAAGATCCACTCGCCGGCGTGCTGGGCCAGCACGAAGCTGCCGTCCTTCAGGGCGCCGTCCGGCTCGACGATGATGATGTCGCCTTCGTTGAACTCCGGCGCCATGTCGTCGCCGAGCACGCGCAGCGCGAAGGATTCGCCGCCGCTGCACCCGGCGTCCTCATGCGGCGCCGGCGCCACGGGGGCCGGCTGGCAAGCTGCAAGTCATTCGGCAACCTCCAGGTGGATCTGGGCGGCGGGGACACCCGCGTCGGCGAGCTGCGCGCCCAGCGTGTCGGCGAAGGCCGGTGGCCCCGCGATGTAGAACGCGCTGTCGATCTCGAACAGGTCGGCGCGCATGGCATGCGGCCATCTGCCGGGCGCCTTCGCCGGCGTCGGCGTGGGACGTCAGCGTGTATTCGAACAGGTCGATCGCCTCCGACCAGGCCCGGCACTGGTTGGCCAGGAAGTGGCCGTCGGGCGGGTCGCCAGCCAGAACAGCGAGATCGAGGGCGCGGCATCGAGCGACAGCGCGTGCTCGATCAGGCTTTTCACCGGCGCGAAGCCGGTGTCGCAGGCGGCGAAGACCAGCGGCTGCGTGCGCTCGGCCAGCGAGAACTCGCCATCCGGCCCCCAGATCGTCACCGGGTCGCCGGGCTTGAGCTCGCCGCCGAAGAGGCGCGCCGCCAGCCCGTCCTGCCGGTCGCGCGGGATGAAGAAGTGCAGGTTGCGGTCGTCGCAGGGACAGCTGGCGATGGCGTGCCGGGAATGTGCACCCTCGCCGCCGGCTGGCGCCGAGCGTCACCGACTGGCCGGCCAGGAAGCGCAGGCGCTGGCTGCGCGGTGTCTGCAGGTGCAGCTGCATGCGTGTCCGGGCCCAGCGGCCGGATGGCGCGCACGGTGGCGACCAGCTGCTGCTGCGGGATGTCGGACGGGCCGGCCGCCTCGAGCGTTTCGATCGTCAACTCGCTGCTGGCCGCGGTGTGCGCGCAGGCCAGCACGTAGCCCTGCGCCTTTTCGGCCTCCGACAGCGGGTAGTCGCTGGGCATCGTGCGCGCCACCTCGCCGGCCGTGAGGCGCACCTTGCACATGCCGCAGGTGCCGTTGCCGCAGCCGTAGTTGAGGTTGAGCCCGGCGCGCACGGCCGCCGTCAGCAGCGTGTCGCGGCCCTCGACGGTGAACTGGTTGCCACTCGGGCGCACGGTCACCTGCGCCGACATCACCTTGAGCATGTCGTCCATCACGTTCAGCCTGTCGACCGGTTCGGTGGCCAGTGCCCGCGCCAGCCCGTCGTTCAGCTGGCGCTCCAACAAGAGCAGGCGCGGGATCCGTCGCCGCCCGGCCTCGGACTGCAGTTCGCGGATCTGCTGGCGCAGCGCCACCACCAGCGCGTGGTAGCGCTGCAGGTGGCGCTGCACGTCGGCCAGTTCCTGGCTCTGGTGGAACATGCGCTGCGCGAGGACTTCCTGGCTGGGCAGGAGCCGCTCGCGCACGCGCCGGCCGAACGATTCGTCGCGAATCTGGGCGACCCGCTCGAGCATGCCCGAGGGCTCGATCTGCGCCTGCGGATAGAGCGCCAGCAGCGCCTCGGTGGACACCAGCCCGTCGGTCAGTTCGATCTCGCCGGCGCGCACGCGCTGCTGCAGCACGTCGCGCGGCACGTCCAGCAAGTGGGCGGCCCGCCAGATGGTCACCCATTGCGCCATGGTTCCTCCGCCGGCAGGTCCACCCGATCCAGGAAGCGCGCGCGATAGAGCAGCCGCGGCCGCGAAGCGTCGTCCACGAAGGCCGCGCGGTCGTGCAGCACGTTGTGGCCGACCAGGCCCATGCCCGCGTCCAGCCGCACGCGCAGGATCCAGGGCACGGCGCCGGCCAGCACCTGCTCCAGGCAGGCGACGGCGGCCCGGGTGGCCGCGTCGGCCTTCCATTCGATCGACCGGGTGCGGGCGGTGTAGCGCATGTGCAGCCGGCCGCCGGCGTCGATGCTGAACACCGGCCCGGGCTGCGCCTCGCGCGCGACGCCCTGCTCGTCCTCGCGCGCGGGGATGGTCATGGCGTCGGGCTGCATCAGCGCGCGGATGTGATCCCGCGAGATGTCGCGCAGCGCGATGTAGGCCAGTTCGTGGTCGAGCAGGGCGTTCTCGCCGCCGCGGCGCGCCGGGCGCACGCAGTGCAGGATCATCGCCGTGGATGCGGCGCTCCTGCGGGTGGTAGTAGCCGTCGGTGTGCCAGCGGATGGCCCGGTCGGTGTAGGGGATGAAGCCGCCGCGGCCATCGTGTGCCTGCGACACCGCGATGCGCGAGACGCCGTCTTCGTCGGCCAGCCAGTTGGCGTCGAGCCGGTGCAGCCCCAGCTGGGCGCCCAGGCGGCGCGGCAGGTCCTGGCCTTCCCTGGTCACCGGCGAGCGGTACAGGGCCATGTTGGCGCTGGCGATGCGCGCGAGCAGCGCCGAGCGCTCGCCCGGCGTCAAGGCGCGCGGATCGGCCACATCGACGACCAGGTCCTCGATGCGCGGCGGGACGCAGCGCCAGCTTCCAGTCGCGCCAGCGCCGGTAGGTGGCATCGTCATCGAGGTCGAACGGACTTGCCGCGCGTTGCAGGCCGGGGACAGGAGCGTTCATCGGCTCAATCCCCGCTCAGCCGCGGAGCGGCGGGCGCGCCGCGTCGGTGGGGTCGAACAGGTCCTTCATGGTGCGCTGGACCATGCCCACCGCCTCGGGCGCCTCGATCGCCATCACCTGGTCCAGCACCCAGCGCTGGTCCTTTTCCGGCAGGCTGGGCTCGAGCCTGCGGCCGAGGTAGCGCAGGAAGGCGAAGTCCGGGTGAAAGCCGGTCTCGGCATCCGACAGCGTCGCATCGGCGCCGAACTCGGCGTAGTGCGCGGTGACTTCGTTGACCAGGTCGATGAAGCTGTCCCCGTTCGTGGGCGCACCCGCGGGCGCGGGCCCGAGCAGGTCGTCCTCGTTGTCCTGCAGGATGCGCGCGAGATGGTGCACGAGTGCCGAGGTGAACTCGACCCGCTGCTGGCCGTCCGAGCCGCGACGAAGGCGATGCGGTCCGCCAGCGCGACCAGGAACACCAGCACCTCGCGCAGGAAGGCGAAGTAGGGCGGCCCCACTTCGACGTCGAACCCCGCCTGGCGCATCCGGTCGAGCGCGTGGCGTGCCACCCGCCAGACGATGAAGGCCATCGCGCTGGCCTGCTGGCCCGCGCTCTTGGCCGGGCCGGCGCGGAACCAGTGGCTCTTCAGCCGCGGCGCCGGTGGGGTCTTGACGCTCATGTCCGGGCCTCGCGGTGCACTCAGTAGCCGCCCTTGCCCAGCGGCTGCGGCAGGCCGGCGAGCTTGGCGCCCTGCTTGGCCGGGCCGAGCGGGCACAGCTCGTACAGCTTCTTGCTGTCGCAACCGGGGATGAGGTCGGCCATGTCCTTGAGCATGATGCGGAAGTTCGGCGTGTGGCCGTGCTCGCGGTACTGGTCGCGCAGGTAGTTGACGACCTTCCAGTGGTCGTCGGTCAGCGCGATGTTCTCGGCCGCCGCGATCACCCGCACGGCTTCGTCGCGCCAGTCGGGCTGCAGCAGGTAGCCCTGCTCGTCGGTCTCGAGTTCCTCGCCTTCGACAAGGTAGCTCATGGGTTTGTCTCCTGATGGATGTGAAGAAGCCGCTGTTCGTCAGTCGGGAGCGCCGACTGCGGCGGCGGATTTGTGCGGAACGAACAGGCCGCAGCCCAGGCGCCGGTGCCGGCCGAGGCCGGCCTCCAGCACGCGCAGCGAGTGCTCGGGCGACAGGCCGTCGAGCATCAGGCTGAAGCCCTTCAGCAGGCCTGCCTCGCCCACCTGGCGCCGTCCACAGATCAGCCGGCTCTGCACCCCGAGGCCGGCGAGCTCGCTTTCCACGGCGCCCAGGAAGGCCAGTTCGTCGGCGTCGTCGGCCGCGACGAAGTGGGCGTACAGCGTGCGGTGCGGCAGCAGCTCCCGGCGCTGCGCAGCACCCGCCCGCAGCCGGTGGCCGGCGACGTCGAGCCCGGCGCCGGCCATTGCGCAGGCGGCGTCCGCGCGGTCGCGCGGCACGCGCAGCACGAGCCGCGTGCGGCCCGACAACATGCACTCGCGCCCCGTGCCGTGCACCAGGTTCAGGAGGTGCATGCCCGCGCCGGAAAGGCCGGCCAGCCACGGCAGCGCGCGCTCCACGGCCTCGGCCAGCGCGTAGCGGTGGTCGCGCGGCAGGGTGCCGCCGTCCAGCGCGAAGGCCATGTCGATCATGGTGGAAGCGCGCTCGTCGGACACGGGCGCTCACTCCCGCGGCTGCGACCGTGCCCAGCGCAGCAGCGCCTCGCCCCACTGCTCGGCGGTCAGGGGGTCGATGTCGAAGACCGTGAAGCGGCTCTTCTCGCGGATGCGGGTGCGCAGCAGGCTCATGCCGCCGGCTTCGTAGTCGATCTGCTGCAGTTCGATCTCCTGCCCGCCCACGGGCACGCGCAGCTTGACGAGGGAATTCAGGCGCGTCATCAAGGGCTTTCGAAGACCGGCATTGAGCGCGATGCGCCGCCCGTGCGTCCATACCCGGTACGGGGTGCCGGCGCATACCCCTTCCGGGTAGTGCCGGCACCCCCTTTCCGGTCTATGGTGGGCTAATCAACGAGGGTGATAGCGGACGCCGCGCCGCCCGGCGACGATTCGCCACATTCAACCAGGGGCGCGCGGCGGCGACGACCCAACGAGCCAGGAGACAAGCACGATGGCCAAGAAGATGCACGATACGCCGATGCTCGACGAGCTCGAGAGCGGTCCGTGGCCGAGCTTCGTGACCGGCCTGAAGCGGCTGGCCAAGGACAAGGACTACATGGTCGACCTGATGGGTCAGCTCGAGACGTCGTACCGCACGAAGAAGGGCTACTGGAAGGGCGGCACGGTCGGCGTGTTCGGCTACGGCGGCGGCGTGATCCCGCGCTTCACCGAACTCAAGGACGAGAACGACAAGCCGGTCTTCCCGGACGCCGCCGAGTTCCACACGCTGCGCGTGCAGCCGCCGGCCGGCATGCACTACGACACGGCCGTGCTGCGCAAGATGTGCGACATCTGGGAAGAGCACGGCTCCGGCCTGATCGCCTTCCACGGCCAGTCGGGCGACATCATGTTCCAGGGCGCCAAGACCGACAAGGTGCAGGACGCCTTCGACGAGCTCAACGAGCTCGGCTTCGACCTCGGCGGCGCCGGCCCGGCGGTGCGCACCTCGATGTGCTGCGTCGGCGCGGCGCGCTGCGAGCAGAGCTGCTACGACGAGGCGCGCGCGCACCGCCAGGTGATCAACACCTTCCTCGACGACATCCACCGCCCGGCGCTGCCCTACAAGTTCAAGTTCAAGTTCTCGGGCTGCTCGAACGACTGCATGAACTCGATCCAGCGCTCCGACATGGCCGTCATCGGCACCTGGCGCGACAACATGCGCACCGACGAAGGGCTGGCGCGCAAGTGGTTCGACAAGCACGGCATGAACGAGCTGGTCAACGACGTGATCACGCGCTGCCCGACCAAGACCATCATGCTCAAGGAGATCAAGGACGTCGCCACCGGCGACAAGATCTCCAGCGTCAAGGTCAGCGACACCCATGCGCTCGAGATCGACAACAGCAACTGCGTGCGCTGCATGCACTGCGTCAACGTGATGACCGGCGCGCTGGCGCACGGCACCGACACCGGCGCGACGATCCTGATCGGCGGCAAGCGCACGCTCAAGATCGGCGACCTGATGGGCACGGTGGTCGTGCCGTTCATGCCGCTGAAGACCGACGAGGACTACGAGGCGCTGGTCGAGCTGGGCCAGAAGGTGATCGACTTCTTCGCCGAGAACGCGCTCGAGCACGAGCGCACCGGCGAGATGATCGAGCGCATCGGCCTGGTCAATTTCCTCGAGGGCATCGGCGTCGAGATCGACCCGAACATGGTCGCGACGCCGCGCACCAACCCGTACGTGCGCACCGACGGCTGGGACGACGAGGTCGCCCGGATCAACGCCAAGAAGGCCGCCTGACCCGGCGCCCCGCACCCACAGGAAGACAAGCCATGGCCACCATGCGACCCCGATCGAGAGCGGCGTTCCGGACAACAAGCAGTACCTGCACCCGACGCTGCTGAAGAACTACGGCAACTGGCGGTACCACGACCGCCCGCGCCCCGGCGTGCTGCACCATGTGTCGCACAGCGGCGACGAGGTCTGGATCGGTGCGCGCCGGCACGCAGCGCCAGATGGACGTCTACACGATCCGCAAGCTGTGCGACATCGCCGACACCTATGCCGAAGGGCATGTGCGCTTCACGATCCGCAGCAACATCGAGTTCATGGTGTCCGACCCGAACAAGGTGGCGCCGCTGATCGAGGCGCTGACCAGCAACGGCTTCCCGGTCGGCGGCACCGGCAACTCGGTGTCGATGATCGCCCACACCCAGGGCTGGCTGCACTGCGACATCCCGGGCACCGACGCCTCGGGCGCGGTGAAGGCGCTGATGGACGACCTGTACAGCGAGTTCATCCGCGAGGACATGCCCAACCGGGTGCACCTGTCCACCTCGTGCTGCGAGATCAACTGCGGCGGCCAGGCCGACATCGCGATCATCGTGCAGCACACCAAGCCGCCGAAGATCAACCACGACCTGGTGGCCAACGTCTGCGAGCGGCCGGCCGTGGTGGCGCGCTGCCCGGTGGCGGCGATCCGGCCGGCGCTGGTCAACGGCAAGCCTTCGCTGGAGATCGACGAGAAGAAATGCATGTGCTGCGGCGCCTGCTACCCACCGTGCCCGCCGATGCAGATCAACGACCCCGAGCACTCCAAGCTGGCGATCTGGGTCGGCGGCAAGAACTCCAACGCGCGCGGCAAGCCGACCTTCATGAAGATGGTCGCCTCGGGCCTGCCCAACAACCCGCCGCGCTGGCCCGAAGTGTCGGCGATGGTCAAGAAGATCCTCTACACGTACAAGGAAGACGCCCGCTCCTGGGAGCGCGTGTCCGACTGGGTCGAGCGCATCGGCTGGCCGCGCTTCTTCGAGAAGTGCGACCTGCCGTTCACCAAGTACCTGATCGACGACTGGCGCGGTTCGCGGGCGAACCTGAACGCGTCGACCCACATCCGCTTCTGAGGATTGCACGTACATCATGAAGTTCGGCTTGCTCGTCAGCGAAGGACCCTACACCCACCAGGCCAGCGACACGGCGTACCAGTTCGCGCTGGCCGCGCTGGCCAAGGGCCACGAGGTGCAGCGCGTGTTCTTCTATCACGACGGCGTCTACAACGCGACCCGGCTCACCGAGCCGCCGCAGGACGACCGCCACATCGTCAATCGCTGGTCGGCGCTGGCCACGGAGCACAAGGTCGACCTCGTGGTGTGCGTGGCCGCCGCGCTGCGCCGCGGCATCAAGGACGAGGTGCTGGCGCCGGGCTTCCGCATCTCGGGCCTGGGCCAGCTGGTGGACAGCGGCATCAAGGCCGACCGCCTGGTGACGTTCGGCGACTGACCCGAAGACCGCAAGATGAAGAAGTTCATGTTCGTCAACCGCAAGGCGCCCTACGGCACGATCTACGCGCTGGAGAGCCTGGAGGTGGTGCTGATCGCCGCGACCTTCGACCAGGACGTGAGCCTCGTGTTCATGGACGACGGCGTCTACGAGCTGGTCAAGGGCCAGCACACCAAGGGCATCGGCATCAAGAACTTCTCGCCGACCTACCGCGCGCTGGACGGCTACGACGTCGAGAAGCTCTACGTCGAGCGCGAGTCGATGGAAGCGCGCGGCCTGACCGAGACGGACCTGCTGGTGCCGGTCGAGGTGCTGTCCAGCGCCGAGATGGCCGACCTGATGGACGAGCAGGACGTGGTCCTTTCTTTCTAGGCGCCGCGCAGAAAAACCATGCTGCACATCGTCAACAAATCGCACCTGCAGACCCGTTCGCTGGACAGCTGCCTGCGCCTGGCCCGGGACGGCCAGGCGCTGCTGCTGATCGAGGACGGCGTCTATGCCGCCACACGGGGCGGCGCGATCCCCGCCGGCATGGCCGCGGCAACCCAACGCCTGAAGGTCTATGCGCTGCTGCCCGACCTGGAAGCACGCGGCATGGCCGGCAACGTGATCGATGGCATCACCCCCGTCGACTACGGCGGCTTCGTCGATCTCGTCGCCGAACACAACACCTGCCAGACCTGGCTGTAGAAGCCGGCCTGCCACCCCAACTGCACAAGGAGCACCACATGGGCATCGAAGTCAACGGCACCACCTACGAAACCGACGAGGAGGGCTACCTGGTCAACCTGGCCGACTGGAACGAGGACATCGCCGGCGTGATCGCCGTGCAGGAGAACGTCGAGATGACACCCAGCCACTGGGAGGTCGTGAACTTCCTGCGCGACTACTACAACGAGTACCAGATCGCGCCGGCCGTGCGGGTGCTGACCAAGGCCATCGGCAAGCAGCTCGGCCCCGACAAGGGCAACAGCAAGTACCTGTACGAGCTGTTTCCCTACGGGCCGGCCAAGCAGGCGTGCAAGATCGCCGGCCTGCCCAAGCCCACCGGCTGCGTCTAGCGCGGCCGGCGGCTTCCAGCGAAAGACGCAACGATGTCGGCGCTCGCCCTGGGCTACGCGGCGCTCTTCTATGCCGCGGCGGCGGTGCTGGTCGTCGGCCTGGCGCTGAAGATCCGCGGCTACACGCGCACGCCGGCGCCGCTGAAGATCCCGACGACGCCGGCGCCCACCACCACGGGCGGCGTCGCGCTGCGCCTGGCGCGCGAGGTGGTGTTTTTCGAGAGCCTGTTCAAGGCCAGCAAGTGGACCTGGATCTTCGGCTGGATGTTCCACGCCGCGCTGCTGCTCGTGCTGCTGCGCCACGTGCGCTACTTCCAGCAGCCGGTGTGGGGCCTCATCGCCTTCGTGCAGCCGTTCGGCACGTACGCCGGCTTTGCGATGGTGGCAGGGCTGGCCGGCCTGTGGGCGCGTCGCTGGCTCGTCGATCGCGTGCGCTACATCTCGACGCCCTCGGACCACCTGCACCTGGCGCTGCTGCTGGCCATCGGCCTCACGGGCCTGGGCATGCGCTTCGTGCGCCACACCGACATCGTCGCGGTGAAGGCCTTCATGCTGGGGCTGATGCGGTTCGACATCCAGCCGCTGCCGGCGGACCCGATCCTGCTGGTGCACCTGGCGCTGGTGGCGCTGCTGATGTTCGTCTTCCCGATCAGCAAGCTGCTGCATGCGCCGGGACTTTTCTTCAGCCCCACCCGCAACCAGGCCGACACGTCGCGCGAACAGCGCCATGTCGCCGCCTGGGCCGCTGCGCTGGAACGCAAGTAGACGCCCCAAGGAAGCGACTGTGGCCACCGCCGCGTTCGAGACGCCCAAGCTCAAGCCCTACCCGGTGATCCCGCTGATCGCCGAGGGCGCGATGGCGCACAGCAAGCCCTACGTGGCCTCGCCGGCGATCCAGGCGGCGATCGGCTTTCCGGGCGAGCTCACCGAAGGCTGGGAGCAGCGCGCGGTCGCCAAGATGGGCGAGCTGCTGGACAAGTACCGCCGCTGCGCGTCTACATGGATGCCTGCGTGCACTGCGGCGCCTGTTCCGACAAGTGCCACTACTTCCTGGGCACCGGCGACCCGAAGAACATGCCGGTGGCGCGCCAGGACCTGATGCGCGCCGTGTACCGGCGCTACTTCACCTTCGCCGGCAAGCACTTCCCCAAGCTCGTCGGCGCGGTCGACATGACCAAGGACGTGCTCGACGAGTGGTGGAGCTACTACAACCAGTGCTCCGAGTGCCGCCGCTGCTCGGTGTTCTGCCCCTACGGCATCGACACCGCCGAGATCACGATGGCCGCGCGCGAGATCATGGACTCGGTGGGCCTGGGCCAGAAGTACGCCAACGAGATCATCGGCAAGGTGCACCGCATCGGCAACAACCTGGGCATCCCCGAGCCGGCGCTGGCGGACACGCTGGCCGGCCTGGAAGAGGACACCAAGGAAGAGACCGGCATCGACGTGCGCTTCCCGCTCGACGTCGAAGGCGCCGAGGTGCTGCTGGTCACGCCGTCGGCCGACTTCTTCTCCGAGCCGCATGTCGAAAGCCTGATCGGCTACGCCAAGGTCTTCCACGCCGCCGGCATCAGCTGGACGCTCAGCTCCAAGGCCAGCGAGGCCGGCAACTTCGGCCTGTTCATCGGCAACTACGAGCAGATGCGCAACATCTCGCTGCGCGTGCAAGGAAGCGGCGCAGGAGCTGGGCGTCAAGCGCATCGTCGTCGGCGAATGCGGCCATGCCTGGCGCGTGGCCTACAGCTTCTGGAACACGCTGATCGGCCCCTTCGACTGGCTCGATCCGCGCTACCCGGTGCCGCAGCACATCTGCGAATTCACCTACGACCTGATCCAGCGCGGCGCGCTGAAGTTCGACAAGGAAAAGAACGACGACCGCATCATCACCTTCCACGACTCGTGCAACGTCGCGCGTGCCTCGCGCATGGGCGACATGCCGGGCGGCCAGTTCGTGATCCCGCGCGAGATCATCAAGGCGGTGGCCAACCATTTCCACGACATGGCGCCGGGCACCATCCACGAGTCCACCTTCTGCTGCGGCGGCGGCGGCGGCCTGCTGACCGACGACCTGCTCGAGCTGCGCGTCAAGGGCGCGCTGCCGCGCATGGAAGCGCTCAAGAACGTGGTCGACCAGCATGGCGTCAACTTCATGGCCACCATCTGCGCGATCTGCAAGGCGCAGTTCAGCAAGGTGCTGCCGTACTACGGCTTCGACATGAGCATGGTGGGCGGCGTGCACCAGCTCGTGAGCAAGGCCATCCGGCTCGGCGAGCCCCATTGAGACAGATCACAAGGAGTCAACCATGGCCCACATCGTCATCTGGGAGCCGGCATCGGCGGCATGCCCGCAGCGTACGAGATGCGCGAGATGCTGCCCAAGGAGCACAAGATCACCGTCGTCAACGCGCTGGACTACTTCCAGTTCGTGCCGTCCAACCCCTGGCTGGCGGTGGGCTGGCGCAAGCGCGACGACGTGGTCCTGAAGATCGCCCCGCTGCTCGAGCGCAAGGGGATCGCCTTCATCGCCAAGGCCGTGACCGCCATCGACGCCGACGGCGAGCCGGCTCACGCTCGACGGCGGCGACACGGTCGACTACGACTACCTGGTCATCACCACCGGCCCGAAGCTCAGTTTCGACGAGGTGCCCGGCTCCGGCCCGCACAGCGGCCACACCCATTCGGTGTGCACCGTGAACCACGCCGAGGCCTTCTGGACCCAGTACCAGGAGTTCCTCAAGGACCCCGGCCCGGTCGTGATCGGCGCGATGCCGATGGCCAGCTGCTTCGGCCCGGCCTACGAGTTCGCCTTCATCCTGGACACCGACCTGCGCCGGCGCAAGCTGCGCAACAAGGTGCCGATCACCTTCGTCACCAGCGAGCCCTACATCGGCCACCTCGGCCTGGGCGGCGTGGGCGACTCGCAAGTCGATGCTCGAGTCCGACATGCGCGGGCACGACATCAAGTGGATCACCAACGCCAAGACCACCAGGGTCGAGGCCGGCAAGCTGTTCGTGACCCAGCTCGACGACCTGGGGCAGGTCTTCAAGGAGCACGAGATCCCGTTCAAGCTGTCGATGATGCTGCCGCGTTCAAGGGCGTCGATGCCGTGGCGGCCGTGCCCAACCTGTGCAACCCGCGCGGCTTCGTGCTGATCGACGAGTACCAGCGCAGCAAGGCCTACAAGAACATCTTCTCGGCCGGGGTGTGCGTGGCGATCCCGCCGGTCGAGGCCACGCCGGTGCCCACCGGCGCGCCCAAGACCGGCTACATGATCGAGACCATGGTCACGGCGATCGTGCACAACATCGCCGACGAATTGAACGGCAGCACCGCCAGCACCAAGGGCACGTGGAACGCGATCTGCCTGGCCGACATGGGCGACACCGGCGCCGCCTTCGTCGCGCTGCCGCAGATCCCGCCGCGCAACGTCAACTGGTTCAAGAAGGGCAAGTGGGTGCACCTGGCCAAGATCGCCTACGAGAAGTACTTCCTGCGCAAGCTGAGGAGCGGCAATTCCGAGCCGATCTACGAGAAATACATCCTCAAGGCGCTGGGCATCGTGCGCGTCGTGAAGTGAATCGCCCGCCCGCCGCCTCGCGTCCCCCATCGAACGAAACAGGAGTCCTCCCATGTCCGGCCCCACCGACACGGTCACCGTCAAGCCGCTGACCTTCCGCCGCTTCAAGGATGGCGACAGCAAGCCGCTTGCCTGGCAGCAGGAGATCTTCGACGCCGACCACTCGCACAAGTGCCCGACCTACGTGCAGAGCACGCCGCCGTGCCAGGGCAGCTGCCCTTCGGGCGAGGACATCCGCGGCTACCTGAACATCGTGCGCGGCATCGAGAAGCCGCCGGCGGGCGTGCCCTGGCAGGAATACGCCTGGCGCCGCCTGACCGAGGCCAACCCCCTGCCCTCGGTGATGGGCCGGGTCTGCCCGGCGCCCTGCGAATCGGGCTGCAACCGCAACGAGGTCGAGGACTTCGTCGGCATCAACTCGGTCGAGCACTTCCTGGGCGAGTGGGCGATCGAACACAAGCTGGCATTCCCCAAGCCCGACGACGAGCACCGGCAAGAAGGTGGCGGTGATCGGCGGCGGCCCGGCCGGGCTGTCGGCGGCCTACCAGCTGGCGCGCAAGGGCCACTCGGTGACGATCTTCGACGAGCGCGCCGAGCTCGGCGGGATGATGCGCTACGGCATCCCGGGATTCCGCACGCCGCGCGCGGTGCTCGACGCGGAGATCCAGCGCATCCTCGACCTGGGTGTCGAGGCCAGCATGAACTGCCGCATCGGCACCGACGTGACGCTGGAGCAGATCCGGGCCGAGCTACGACGCGGTGTTCTTCGGCCTGGGCGCGCAGGCCGGCCGGCCGCTGGCGGTGGAAGGCGCCGATGCGCCCAACTGCGTCACCGCGACCGCGTTCCTCAAGGCCTTCAACGACGGGCGCATGCGCCACGTCGGCAAGCGCGTGGTGGTGGTGGGCGGCGGCGATACCTCGATCGACGTGGCCACCGTGGCGCGCCGCCTGGGCCATATCGAAAGCCCGCACGAGAGCGACCGCCCCGAGATGGTGATCGCCGGCCATGCCGCGCACGACGTGGCCTCGGTGTCGGCGCGCCAGGGCGCGGAAGTGACGCTGACTTCGCTGTTCCCGGTCGACAAGATGCAGGCGAACAAGCACGAGGTCGAGCAGGCCCTGAGCGAGGGCATCGCCATCCGCGGCGGCCTGGTGCCGGTGGCGGTGCTGCGCGACGCCTCCGGCCGCGCCACCGCACTGCGCGTGGCCCGCTGCGAGGCGAAGATCGTCGGCGGCCGGCTGGACATCAAGCAGATCGAAGGCACCGAGGAAGACATCGAGGCCGACCTGATCGTCTCGGCCATCGGCCAGGCGGTCGACTTCACCGGCCTGGAGGGCCTGAACAACGGCAAGGGCGGCATCAACGCCGACCGCAACTACCAGGTGCAGGGCCAGCCCGGCCTGTTCGTGGGCGGCGACGTGGTGCGGCCGCACCTGCTCACCACCGCGATCGGCCATGGCGCGATCGCCGCCGACGGCATCGACCGCCACCTGCAAAGCGAGCCGCTGGACAAGCGGCCGAAGATCGACGTGCACGGCTTCGACCTGATGCGCAAGATGGTCGAGAAGGGCCTGCCGGTGGGGCACATCGAAGAGCCGCTGCGCGGCACCTGCGACAGCACCGGGGCGATCCACAACTACGAGAACCGCTCGGACCGCTACGTGATTCCGCACACCGAGCTGTTCCTGGGCCATTTCGGCTATACGCCGCGCAACCGGCGCAAGATCGTGACCCTCACCAAGGAGGAGGCGCTGAGCAATTTCGAGGAGCGGGTGCTGCCGCTGCTCGAGGCGCAGGCCCAGGCCGAGGCCAAGCGCTGCATGAGTTGCGGCCAGTGCTTCGAGTGCGACAACTGCGTCGTGTACTGCCCGCAGACGGCGGTCTTCAAGGTGCCCAAGTCGAAATCGACCACCGGCCGCTATGTGGACACCGACTACAGCAAGTGCATCGGCTGCCACATCTGCAAGGACGTGTGCCCCACGGGCTACATCCAGATGGGCCTGGGGGAGTAGGCCGATGCTGCGGCGCGTGGCGGTCCTGTTGTTGCTGGCGGCGGGCGCTGCCTTTGCCGCCGGCGAGGGCGGCCGCACGCCCTTGCCAGTGATCGAGCGCGCGACGCAGGGCACCCAGTGCGTCGCCGACCCGGCCACGATGCGCCGCAACCACATGGAGATGCTCAAGCACCAGCGCCACGACACGGTGCACGAGGGTGCGCGTGACGGCCGCTTCAGCCTGAACGGATGCATCGAGTGCCACGCGAGCCGGCAGACGGGCAGCGTGGCGAAGGGCGAGACCAACTTCTGCGTCAGCTGCCACGCTTATGCCGCCGTGAAGATCGACTGCTTCGAGTGCCACGCCAGCAAGCCGCGCGCCGTGGCGCTGAAGGGGACCCCATGACGCACGCCCGGGACACGGCAACCGCCGGCCGCCGCGGCTTCCTCGGCGTGGCAGCGGCCGGCATCGCCGGCGTGATGCTGGCTCCGGGCGTCAGCCTGATCGAGATCGCGCAGGCCGGCACGCCGCAAGCCGGCGCGAACCCCGCGGTCCGCTGGGGCATGCTGATCGACACCACCAAGTGCGCCCCGGGCTGCAACGACTGCGTGACCGCCTGCAATACCGAGAACGGCCTCACCGGTGGCACACGCCGGACCGACCCGCAGTGGATCCGCAAGATCGAGATCAAGGAAATCAAGACCGGCCGCACCGCGTCGGCTGCCCGTCATGTGCCAGCACTGCGCCGAGCCGCCCTGCGTGGACGTGTGCCCGACCGGCGCCTCGTTCAAGCGCGCCGACGGCATCGTGCTGGTCGACCGCCACTCCTGCATCGGCTGCCGCTACTGCGTGATGGCCTGCCCGTACAAGGCGCGCTCCTTCGTGCACGAGGAAGTCACCGACCAGAAGCCCGACGTGCCTCGCGGCAAGGGTTGCGTGGAAGGCTGCACGCTGTGCGTGCACCGGCTGGACAAGGGGGACAAGACCACCGCCTGCGCGCAGGCCTGCAGCCAAGGCCGGCCATGGCGCCATCGTCTTCGGCGACCTGAACGACCCGGCCAGCGAGATTTCCCAGCGCGTGCGCCAGTTCCCCAGCACCCAGCTGCGCGCCGACCTGAAGCTCGATCCCGGCGTGCGCTACCAGGGGCTCTGACTCATGCGACTCGCCCACCGACAACCGCAACTTCTGGCTCCTGCTCGCGCTGGGCGGGCTGGTCACGGGCGTGGGGCTGGCGGCCGCGCACTTCATGGAAGCTGCACGGCCACATCGTCACCGGCATGAACAACGAGATCGTCTGGGGCCTGCCGCATGTGTTCGCGATCTTCATGATCGTGTCGGCGTCGGGCGTGCTCAACGTGGCCTCGATCGGCTCGGTGTTCGGCCAGCCGGCCTACAAGCCGCGCGCGGCGCTGTCGGGCCTGCTGTGCCTCGCGCTGCTGGCCGGCGGCCTGATGGTGCTGATGCTCGACCTGGGGCGGCCCGACCGCATCATCGTCGCGGCCACGCACTACAACCTCAAGTCGGTGTTCGCCTGGAACGTCCTGCTCTACTCGGGCATGGCAGCCAGTCGTCGTGGTCTACCTGTGGACGCTGCTGGAGCGCCGGATGAACCGCTGGTCCCGGCCGGCCGGCCTCGCCGTGCTGGTCTGGCGCTTCGTGCTGACCACCGGCACCGGCTCGATCTTCGGCTTCCTGGTCGCGCGGCAGGCCTACCAGTCGGCGCTGCTGGCCCCGCTTTTCATCGTCCTGTCGTTCGGCTGGGGCCTGGCGGTCTTCCTGGGTGTGCAGGCCACGCTGTACGCGGGCAACGGCCGCCGCCTGCCGGCGGACGTCCAGCGCCGGATGGCCCGCCTGCTGGGCATCTTCGTCGCCGCCTCGCTCTACCTGGTGGCCGTGCATCACCTCACCAACCTCTACTTCGCCCGGCAGGTCGGCGTTCGAGGCGTTCATCCTGCTCGGGCGCGACGGTGGCGGCGTCTACGCGCTGCTGTTCTGGGCCGGCTACGTGCTGGCCGGCTCGGTGGCGCCGATGGTGCTGCTGTTCCATCCGCGGCTCGGCGGCGAACGCGGCATGCTGGTCGCGGCGGCGCTGGTCGTGGCCGGCGCCTTCGCCTGGCTGTTCGTCTTCATCATCGGCGGCCAGGCCTTCCCGCTCGACATCTTCCCGGGCTACGTGGTCAGCAGCAGCTTCGCGGACGGTGCGGTCGACCGCGTACCTGCCCGAGCCTGGCCCGAACTGCTGCTGGGGATCGGCGGCGTCGGCGCGGCCTTGCTGATCACGACGGCGCGGCGTGCGCCTGTTCGACTTCATGCCGCAGGACGATTCCGCACTCGCGGCGCAGGAGCACTGACCTTGGACCGCCTGCTCATCTCCGCCGCGCACAAGTCTTCGGGCAAGACGACGATCGCGCTCGGGCTGTGCGCGGCGCTGGCCGCGCGCGGCATCCGCGTGCAGCCGTTCAAGAAGGGCCCGGACTACATCGACCCGATGTGGCTCGCGCGCGCCGCGGGCCGGCCGTGCTTCAACCTCGACCCCTACCTGATGGACGACGCGGCGCTGGTGCGCTGCTTCAGCGAGGGCGGCGCGCGGCGCCGAGCTGGCCCTGGTCGAGGGCAACAAGGGACTCTACGACGGCCTGGCGCTGGACGGCAGCAACAGCAACGCCGCCGTCGCCCGCCGGCTCGGCCTGCCGGTGCTGCTGGTGATCGACGCGCGCGGCATGACGCGCGGCATCGCGCCGCTGATCCTGGGCTTCCAGGCGTTCGATCGCGACATCCGCATCGGCGGCGTGATCCTCAACCGCCTGGGCGGCTCGCGCCACGAAGCCAAGCTGCGCGCCGTGATCGAGCACTACACCGACGTGCCGGTGCTCGGGCGCCGTGGCCGAGGACGCGCGCCTGGCCATGACGGAGCGCCACCTCGGGCTCGTGACCTGCGCCGAGGTCGACGACGCGACCAGGACCGCGTGCAGGCCATCGGCCGCATCGTCGGCGCGCAGGTCGATCTGGACCGCGTGCGCGCGCTGGCGGCGTCCGCTGCACCCGGCTTCGATGCCGCGGCGAAGCCGCCGGCGCGCCGCCGCCGGCCGCGACCTGCGCATCGGCATCGCGCGCGACCGCGCCTTCGGCTTCTACTACGCCGACGATCTGGCGGCGCTGGAGGCCGGCGGCGCCGAACTGGTGCCGTTCGACACCCTGCACGACCAGCGCCTGCCGGACATCGACGGCCTGTTCATCGGCGGCGGCTTTCCCGAGACCTGCATGGACGAGCTCGAGGCCAATGCGGCCCTGCGCGCGGCCTTGCGCGAGGCCATCGAGGACGGCCTGCCGGCCTACGCGGAATGCGGCGGGCTGATGTACCTGTCCCGCAGCATCACCTGGCAAGGGCCGCACGGCGCGCATGGTCGGCGCGATTCCGGGCGACGCCGTGATGCACGCCCGGCCGGTCGGCCGCGGCTACGTCCACCTGAGCGAAACCGCCGCGATGCCCTGGCCGGGCGCCGCCCCGGCCGACGGCCTGGTCCGCGGCCACGAGTTCCACCATTCGAGCCTGGAGAACCTGGACCCGGACGTCGCGTTCGCGTACCGCGTGGAGCGCGGCCACGGCGTCGACGGCGTCCACGACGGCGTGCTGGTGCACAACCTGCTGGCCTCGTACGCCCACTTGCGCAGCGCGGCGGGCACGCACTGGGCGCCGCGCTTCCTGGCCTTCGTGCGTGCCGCGCCGGGCCCGGCGGGCCGCCCCGGCGCTCGTGGATGCGCTCGCCCTGAGCGCCTGAAATGGAGCCCACCATGACGACTTACGCCGCGCCGCGCACCGTGATGGTCGACCAGCGTGCCATCCCGACCGACAGCGAAGGCTACCTGCTTCACCTGCAGGACTGGTCCGAGGCGTTCGCGCGCGCGCTCGCCCGCGAGGAGGGGCTCGTCCTCACGCCCGAGCACTGGGAGGTGATCCGCTTCCTGCGCGACCACTTCCATGAACGCGGCGTGCAGGCGCAGGTGCGCGTGATGATCCGCCACTTCGAGCGGGCATGGGGGCCGGAGCGCGGCAACAACCACTACCTGCATGACCTGTTCCCGGTGGGCGGGCCGCAAAAGCAGGGCAATCGCCTGGCCGGCCTGCTGCGCACCAAGGGCGAACACTGAAAGGCACCGACATGACATTCAGCCTCACCCCCTCCGCCGCGCAGGAAATCCTGGCCGCCGCCGCCCGCAGCGATGCGGTGGGCATGGCATTGCGCGTGGCCGCGCGTGCATTGCCCGAGGGCATCGACTACGGCATGGGCTTCGACGAGGCGACGGATGACGACGACGTGAGCGTGTACCACGGGCTCACCGTGCTGGTCGGCGCGCAAAGCCGGCCGTTGCTGGCCGGCACGGTGCTGGACTACGTCGAAATCGATGCCGGCCGGCACGACTTCATCTTCATCGGGCCGGCGCAGCAGGCTGGGTCGGGATGCGCAACGACGACCGGCGCCGGTTGTGGCGGCTGCCGCAGCGCGGGCTGCGGCAGTTGAACTGCGCACCGACCCCATTTCCTTCATGGAGCCATCAATGAATTCCTTCGTCGATATTCCCGCGATGGTCGCGGCTTGCCGCGCCGTGTGCGGCACGGTCTACCTGGTCGGCGCAGGGCCGGGAGACCCCGACCTGCTGACGCTGCGCGCGGCCCGGCTGCTGGCCCAGGCCGACGTGGTGGTGTACGACCACCTGGTGGGGCCGGAAGTGCTGGCGTTGGTCGGCCCCGGCGTTCAGCGCATCTACGTCGGCAAGGAGCGCAACCACCACACGCTGGCGCAGGAGGACATCAACGCGCTGCTGGTGCGGCTGGCCCGCGAAGGGCCGTTGCGTGGTGCGCCTCAAGGGCGGCGACCCGTTCATCTTCGGCCGCGGCGGCGAGGAGCTGCAGGTGCTGGCAGCGGAGGGCGTGCCCTTCGAGGTGGTGCCCGGCATCACCGCGGCCTGCGGCGTGGCCAGCTACGCCGGCATTCCGCTGACCCACCGCGACTATGCCCAGAGCTGCGTCTTCGTCACCGGCCACCTCAAGGACGGCAGTTGCGACCTCGACTGGACAGCGCTGGCGCGCCCGCACCAGACCGTGGTGATCTACATGGGCCTGGCCGGACTGCCCACGATCTGCGCGCAGCTCATGGCGCATGGCCTGCCGTCCGACCTGCCCGCCGCGGTGGTCGAACAGGGCACGCTCGCCTCGCAGCGCGTGGTCAGCGGCACGCTGGCGACGCTGCCGCAAGCGGTCATCGCGGCCGGCCTGAAGTCGCCGTGCCTCACGATCGTCGGCGAAGTCGTGCGCCTGCGCGAGCAGCTGGCCTGGTTCCACCAACGCGGCGCCGCCCCGGCGCATCGTTCCATCGCGACCTCGATCACCACCGGAGCCTGAACGATGCCTCGAACCTTTCCCCTTCTCCTTGCCGCCCTGGTCGACGGCGCTGCCGGCGCTGGCCCAGACGCCGGCGCCCGCCATGTCTGCGCCCTGGGCCCAGGCGATGTGCACGGCGTGGAACGCCGACGCCACGCTCACGGCCAAGCTGGTCGAGTCAGGCTGGATCAAGAACGACGCGGGCCGCGGCTTCAAGGCGATGCAGATCTACCGCGGCGACTGCGCGAACAGCGAGCGCATCGAGATGCGCATCGCGCTCAAGGACGACAAGGCGCAATGCGTCTACGGCGGCGCGGCCACGACGAAGAAGCTGGACCGCGGCGCCGACTACCTGATGTGGGCCGAGACCCCGCGCTGGCGCGAGATGGGCGCCGGCGAGTACGGCCCGATGAAGGCGATGATGTTCGGCCGGCTCAATTTCGAGGGGCCGCGGATGGAAGCCATGGGCAACATGGGCCCGTTCGAGAGCTTCCTGCTGCTGGTGGGCAAGGTGCCCGGCGAGTGGACCGGCTGCCCCTCCTGACCGGTTCGACTCAGGGCCAAGAGTCCGCGCGGCGCAAGCGGCTTGTCTCGCGTCGCGTCAGGTGCCATGTGGGCACGCCACCGGTGGCGTCTCGACACAGTGCCTGCAAAGCCACGTGCGGGTGGGCTGTGTCGCGCAATCAGGCAAGGCGCCTGCGATGGTCGGATTTGCGGCCGGCGCGCTTCAGCGCGCTTCGTCCTCATTCTCGTCGCACCTGTTCGAGCGAAGCGGCCTCAGGGCGCGTAGCGAGTTGTGCGACGCGGCCGCAAAACCGGGCAGCGCAGGTTCAGTCGGCGAAGCCGACCGCCTTGTCGCGCGGCACAGCCCACCCGTGCGTGGGTTTGCCGCGAGGACGAGGCGTGGCAAAGTCACATGCCGCAATGGAGGCTAGCGCGCGCTGGACGTGCGCGCTTCGACGGCGAACACCGCCGCCTCCACGCGCGAGCTCAGGTTCAGCTTGGCCAGGATGTGCCGCACGTGCAGCTTCACGGTGTCGTGGCTGATGTCCAGGGCGCGCGCAATCGTCTTGTTGCTCTCGCCGCGTGCCAGGTGCTCGAGGATCTGGCGCTCGCGATCCGTCAGCAGCGCCAGCAGGTCCTGGCGTTCGCCGCCGCTGCGGCCCGACTGCAGCATCTGCGCGAGCTTGAGCGTCAGCGCGGGCGCCACCACCAGTTCGCCCCGCGCGGCGCGGGCAATGGCGTTGATCACGTCCTCCGGTTCCATGTCCTTGAGCAGGTAGCCCTTGACGCCCAGGCGCAGCGCGGCGGCCAGGTCGTCCTGCGCATCGCTCATGGTGAGGATCATCGCCGGTGTCTCGATGCCCGCGGCGCGCAGGCGGCGCAGCAGCGACAGGCCGTCCGTGGTCGGCATGCGCAGGTCGAGCACGACCAGGTCGGGCTTGTGCTCCAGGAGCAGCCCGGCAACCTTCTCGGCGTCCCCGGTCGAGGCGGCCACATGCATCTGTCCGCGCTGCGTCAGCAGGTCGGTGAGGCCGTTGCGGCAGAGGGAGTGATCGTCCACCAGGACGATGCTGAGCCGTTCCGCGCTCACGGCGAGCCCCCGGGCGTCCTTGCGATGGGCAGTGCCATCCGAACCTGCGTGCCGCCACCCGGGCGCGGTTCCACCGTCAGTTCCCCGCCCAGGCGCCGTGCGCGCTCGGACATGATGTCCAGACCGTAATGGGCGCCGTCGCCCGGCTCCTGCCCCGGGGTCGCCGGGCCGATGCCGTCATCCTCCACGCGCACTTCCACTCCGGCGAGCGTCGGCTCCACGCGCAGCCAGGCGCGCGTCGCGCGGGAATGCCGTTCGACATTGGCGAGTGCCTCCTGGACGATGTGGAACAAGTCCGCCTCCTCGGCTTCGGAGAGCCGCAGCGCGGGCATGCGGTTGGCCACCTGCAGCTTCATTCCCGTCCGGGTGCCGAAACGGGTCGCCAGCGCCTCCAGGGCACGGGCGAGTCCACGCGGGTCCATCCGCGTGCGGAACTGGGTCACGATCTCGCGCAGGCTGCCGTGGGCATCGCCCAGGGTGTCGCGGACATCGTCGAGGTATTTCAAGGCGCGCTCCTCGTCCTTGGCCTCGATAGCATCGCGCAGCAGCGGCAGGCGCATCTTGATGAAGGTCAGGTTCTGGGCGACCGAATCGTGCACCTCTGCAGCCATCATCTGGCGCTCCTGCATCACGGTCGCGCGCAGGCTGTCGGCTTCGAGGCGCAGGTTGTCCAGCGCCAGGCCGAGCAACTCACCCACCGAACGCAACAGTGCCAGGACGGGCTCATCGGGAACCTCCCTCGACGCGAAAAACAGGTTGTAGATGCCCAGGACCCGGTTCTTGCGCTGGAGCGGCACGGCCATCACCTGTCGGCATTGCCCGCCGAAATACGTTTCATTCGCGCGCGCGCAGCAGCTGCTCAGGTCGGTGGCCCACACGATGCGCCGTTCAGCGGCGGCGACACCACAGAACCCGCAATGGCTGTCGACGAACTTTTCGGCCGTGTACACGCCTTCGGGCAGGCCAATGGCGCTGACCAGCTCGAGCCGGTCGCCCTGCGCCGACAACACGCGCACGGCTCCGGCCTGGGCCTGCGCGACGCGCATGATCGGCCCGAGAAAGCGTTGCAGGAGATCGCGCACGTCTTCGCCCGCCGCCAGCTCAGCCGTGAGCTGGGCGAGGATCGCCGTATCGGCAGTGCGAGGTCCTTCGCGGGCAGGCGGTTGGGTCGTCAATCGAAGTGAGGCCATGGGGCCCGTACCGACGTGGCCCCCGGGGATGGAGGCGGGTGAATGCATGCACAAAATTAGAGCGCATTCCGTGATCGCTGGCTATGGGGCATAGCCCTTATTCGCCGCGCCCTTCCTTTCCCCGGGGCAACGGCAGTCGCCCCGGCGCGGCGCGGCCAGGGACATCCCCCAGAAGGGGTACGCCACATCACCCGTTGCGGCTATAGACGCGCTTTCCCCCGCTTGCGCTAATGGCAGCGGAGACAAAGGCGGGCCGAGGGGCTCGCAGCCATCAATGAACGGCGCTCGAACGCCGGAAACGGGACCCAGATGCCGGCCAAACCGCTACCTCATCGCGCCGCGTGGCGCGCTTCGGGAACACATGCCCGGCTCATCGGCGGGCCGGCCACGGCCTGGCGGACGGCGCACTGATGCCGATCCGGCGCACCGTGCTGTTCGCGCTGGGCCTGATGGCGGCCGCCGCTTCGGCCCATGCCGACAGCGCTGCCGCCGCTTCCGCGGTTTCGTGGTGGGCGTGGCCGCTCGCGCTGTTCGTCGCCTGCTTCGCGATGGGCGTCGTGGCAGTGCCGGCCGGCATCGGCGGCGGGACGCTGTTCGTTCCGATCGTCGGCAGTTTCTTCCCGTTCCATCTCGACTTCGTCCGCGGCGCGGGGCTGCTGGTCGCGCTGGCAAGCGCGCTGTCGGCGGGGCCGACCTTGTTGCGCAGCGGGCTGGGCAGCCTGCGCCTGACGCTGCCGCTCGCGGTGCTGGCGTCGGCCAGCTCGATCGGCGGCGCCATGCTCGGGATGGCCCTGCCGGTCCGGGTGGTGGAGGTGCTGCTCGGCTGTGTCGTGATTGCGATCGTCGTGCTGATGCTCATGTCGAAGCGATCGGAGTTTCCGGTGGTCGACCGGCCCGACGCGCTCGCGCGGGCGCTGCGCCTGCATGGCTTCTTCATCGACGGGGCCTCCGGCCGGACCGTTCACTGGCAGGTCCACCACACCGTGCCCGGGCATGCTGGCCTTCCTGGGCATCGGCGTGCTCGCGGGCCTGTTCGGCATCGGCGCCGGGTGGGCCAACGTGCCGGCGCTCAACCTGTTGATGGGCACGCCGCTGAAGCTGGCCGCCGGCACCTCGGGTGTCGTGCTGTCGCTGGTCGACTCCTCCGCGGCCTGGGTGTACCTGCACAAGGGCGCGGTGCTGCCCATGATCGCGGTGCCGTCGGTGGTGGGAATGATGCTGGGCGCGCGCATCGGCGTTCGCCTGCTGGACCGGCTGGACGGTGCGGTGATTCGCCGCCTGGTGATCGTCGTGCTGCTGTTCGCGGGCGTGCGCTCGCTGCTCAAGGGGACGGCCCTGTGGGCGTGATGCACACCACGATCCCGCCGCTTGAACGCCCGGCGCAGCCGGCGCAGCAACTGCGCTACGCGGCGCTGCTCGAAAGGGGCACCCGCATCGGGCTGGTCGTGCTCACGGTGAGTTTCTTCGCCTACATCAGCGGCCTGCTGCCGGCGCACGTGCCGCCGGAAAGCCTGCCGCGGCTGTGGGGGCAGCCGGTGGGCCACTACCTGGCGCAGACGCATTCGCCCACGGGCTGGGGCTTGCTGGCGATCCTGCACCGCAGCGACATCCTGGGCCTGGCGGGCATCGTCATCCTGTCCGGCTGCTCGGTGGTGTGCCTGGTCGCCCTGGTCCCCATGTACGCCGCGCGGCGGGACACCGCCTTCGTCGCCCTGTGCCTGGCCGAGGCACTGGTGGTGCTGGTCGCGGCCTCGGGGGTGCTGGCGTGAGGCACCGGCCATGAGCGACGCGCTGGCTTACCTCGTCAAGGCCCGGCCGGATGCGGTCGGCCACTATTTCGCCTTCCTGAAGGCGTGCGGCACGCGGCTCGACCCGAAGACCCGCAACCTGATTTCGGTCATCACCAAGGTCCACGCACAGACCGAGCGCGGCCTGAAGCAATACCTCGGCCGCGCCCTGCGTGAAGGCTGCACGGCGGCCGAGATCCTGGACGCGCTGCTGATGGCCTTCCCCGCGCTCGGGCTGGCGAAGATCGTCTGGGCGGTGGACATCATCCTGGCGATGGACCTGCCGGAGTTCGACCTGGCGCTGCCGGCGGCGGAAGGCCGCTGGCACGACCTGACGGCGACGCGCGGGATCAGGGCCGGGGAGACCCGGCGCGTCGACTGCGACGGCCGTGCCGTCTTCGTCCACCGCGACGCCAAGGGGTGGCATGTGTACGACAGCCGCTGCCCGCACCAGACCACCGACATTCCGCACCTCGCGCTCGAAGGCGCGACCCTGACCTGCCCCAAGCACCGCTGGGCATTCGACATCCGCACCGGCGCCTGCGTCGACAAAGGCGACCGCCCGCTGCGTGCGTGGGAATGCCGTGTCGTCAAGGGCAAGCTGCAGGCGTTCTGGTAACGACCCGCCCGCGTTCTCAATCACCACCACAACCAGGAGACACACCATGAGACCTTTCCACCGCTTGATCAAGCTCGCACCCATCGCCGCCGCCATCGTGGCACTGCCGGCACTTGCCACCAACGGCTATTTCCCGCACGGTTACGGATTGAAGGCCAAGGGCATGGGCGGGGTGTCGACGGCGCTGGCGCAAGACAGCCTCGGAGGCGCGACCAATCCGGCGAGCATGGTCTGGGCCGGTTCGCGCATGGACCTGGGCGCGGACCTGTTCATGCCGCGCCGTGACGCCGAACGCACCGGCGCCGGATTTCCCACGCTCAACGGCAAGATCGACAGCGGCCGAACGGCCTTCCTGGTGCCCGAGTTCGGCTACAACCGCATGCTGAACAACGACCTGTCGGTCGGGGTGTCGGTCTACGGCAACGGCGGCATGAACACCAGCTATCCCCAGGGCAGTTTCAACTGCGGCGGCGGTCCCGCCAACATGTTGTGCGGCAGCGGCAGCCTGGGCGTCGACCTGATGCAATTGATCGTCGCCCCGACGGTCGCGTACAAATTCACGCCGAAACATTCGGTGGGCGCGTCGCTGTTGCTGGGCTACCAGCAGTTCAAGGCGTCGGGTGTGCAGGCCTTCGACAATGCGCCCGGATTTCCCCCGTTCACCCAGTCCCCGGGCAGCGTGACGAACAACGGAACGGCTAGCTCGACCGGCGTGGGCGTGCGCCTGGGCTATTTCGGCCGGCTGTCGGACACCGTCAGCATCGGCGCGTCCTACTCGCCGAAGATCAACATGGGCAAGTTCGACAAGTACAAGGGCTTGTTCGCCGGCGGCGGCGACTTCGACATTCCGGCCAACTACAGCGCCGGGGTCGCCGTGACGCCGATGCCCGGCTGGACGGTTGCGATGGACTACCAGCGCATCAAGTACTCCGGCGTCGCGTCGGTGGGCAACGCGAGCGCGCCCGTGGCCCCGCTCGGTGCGGCCAACGGCCCCGGTTTCGGCTGGCGCGACATCGACGTGTTCAAGCTCGGTGTCGCATGGCAGATGAACCGCCAGCTCACGCTGCGCGCCGGCTACAACCGCGGCGGCAACCCGATCACGTCGGCCGACGTCACGTTCAACATCCTGGCGCCGGGCGTGATGACCAGCCACTACACGGCCGGCTTCACCTACGCCTTGTCCCAGAGCGACGAGCTGACCGGCGCCATGATGATTGCGCCGCGGCAGAAGCGTCACGGGCTCGTCGCTGTTCAACGGCATGATGGGCCCCGGCGCCGGCGGCAACGAGACCATCGGGATGCGGCAGACGTCGATCGGCCTGGGCTGGAGCCGGAAGTTCTGAGTTCGAAGGGCGCGCGGGCGCGGGGCGCCCGGTTCGGGAATCACTCACCTGAGTTACCCGCTGTGACCCACAGCGGGCCGGGCCGGGCTTAAGGTAACTCTCCAGCAACTTCCGGAGAGTGACATGCCCCGTGGCGACAAGTCTTCCTACAGCGGCAAGCAGCAACGCAAGGCCGAGCACATCGAGGAAAGCTACGAGAAGCGTGGCGTCGGCAAGAAGGAAGCCGAGAGCCGCGCCTGGGCCACCGTCAACAAGCAGGACGGCGGCGCAAAGAAGACCGGTTCGAAGAAGAAATAGCGGCTGGGGGCCGGATCACATGATCCGGTTGAACCACAGCAGCGACAGGCCGGCGGAGAGCAGGGCCAGTACGGCTGCGGCCATGGCCAGCAGCGCGGAGACTTCGGTCTCCTTCTTCTCCACCGTCAGGCGCGAGCTCAGGGTCTCGTAGACCTTCTTCAGGTCGTGGGCCGTCCCGGCATAGAAATATTCGGCGCTGGTCTTGTTGGCGATGGCCTTGAGGGTTTCCTCGTCCAGGCGCACCCGCATGGACCAGCCCTCGAAGCCGATGGTCTCGCCGTCCACCGTGCCGATGCCCACCGTGTAGACGCGCACGCCGCGGTCGGCGGCCAGCTTCGCGGCTTCCAGCGGGTCGACGCCCGTGGTGCGCTGGCCGTCGGTGAGCATGATGATCGCGGCCGACGTGAAGGAGCCCGGCGCGACCGGCGTGAACTCCTTCTTTTCCTTCTTGTCCCCATCGATGGCGAAGCCGCGCTGCCGCTCGCGCCCGGTCTGCAGCGAAGCCAGCTCGATGCCGGCATCGGGGAACAGCGTGGCCAGCGAGATGACGATCGCATTGCCGGTGGCGGTGGCGCGCTGCAGCTGGAAGCGGTCGATGGCGGTGACCAGGTCTTCGCGGTTGACGGTCGGCAGCTGCGCGACCTGCGCCGAGCCGGCGAAGGCGACGATGCCCACCTTCACGTGGCGCGGCAGCTCGGCGATGAAGGCCTTCGCCGCGTTTTGCGCGGCCACCAGCCGGCTGGGCAGCACGTCGGTCGCGCGCATGCTGCCGGACACGTCCATGGCCAGGATGATGGTCTGCTGGTTGGAGGGCAGCGTGACCACGGCCACCGGCCGCGCGGCGGCCAGCAGCATGGCCGCCAGCGCCAGCAGGAACAGCGCAGGCGGGATGTGGCGGCGGATCGTCTGGCCGGGCCCCATCGCCTCCTTGATGATCGACAGCGAGGCGTAGCGCAGCGCCGTCTTCTTCTTGCGCCGCAACAGCCAGACGTACAGCAGCACCAGCAGGGGCAATGCCACCAGCAACCAGAGGAATTCGGGCCAGAGGAAGTTCATGTGCGTCTCCCCTCAGTCGCCGCCGGGCCGCCCCAAGGCGACTGCGCCCCCTCGGGGGGCAGCGCCGTACACGAAGTGACAAGCGTGGGGGCCATGATCACGCCGCGCGCTTCAGGTGGGCCGGCAGCCCGCCCGACGACCGCCGCACCCGGCGCTTGCGCAGCTCGGCAAAGCGCACGATGGCGTCGACCAGGTCGCCGTCCGTGGACAGCTCCAGCGCATCCACGCCGGCGCGCACGAAGCCCTGGCGCAGCTCGGCCTCGCGCTGCGCGGCGATGCGGGCAAAGCGCTTGCGGAAACCCGCGTCGTGCGTGTCCACCAGCACCTGCTCGCCGGTTTCGCTGTCGCGGATCGTGAGCAGGCCCAGGTCGGGCAGGTCCAGCTCCAGCGGGTCGAGCACGCGCACCGCGACCACCTCGTGGCGCTGCGCCAGCAGGGCCAGCGGCTTTTCCCATCCGGGCTCGCTGATGAAGTCGGAGACGACGAAGACCGTCGAGCGGCGCCTGACCAGACCGGCGGCCGATTCGAGCAGGTCCTTCAGCCGGGTCGTGCCCGATTCGGTCGGTGCCGGCCGTGCCGTGATGCTGTGCAGCAGGTGCAGAACGTGGCGGCGCCCGCCCCGGGTCGGGATCATGGTGTCCACGCCCGCGCCGTAGAGCAGGGCGCCCACGCGATTGCCGTGGCGCGTGAGCAGGCGCGCCAGCACCGCCACGAACTCGGCCGAGACGTTGCGCTTGCGCTGCTCGCCCGAGCCGAAATCCACCGACGGGCTCAGGTCCACCAGGAACCAGGCCGCCATCTCGCGGTCCTCGGTGAAGACGCGCACGTGCGGCACCTGCAGCCGCGCCGTGACGTTCCAGTCGATGTGGCGCACGTCGTCGTGGTGCTGGTATTCGCGCAGGTCCGCGAGGTCCAGCCCGGCGCCGCGCAGCAGCGTGCGGTAGTCGCCCTGCAGCAGGCCGTCGAGCCGGCGGATGACGGTCCACTCCAGCCGCCGCAGCACGTGCTCGGCCCCTTCCTGGTGCGCGGACGCGGCGCTTTGCGCCGCGTTATCACCTTGGCTATGCCGCAATTTTTTCATGTTCGAGCGGCTTCGGCGGGGCCGGGATCTTGGCCATGACCCTGGCGACGATCGCATCCGGCGACAGGCCTTCGGACAGTGCTTCATACGACAGCACCAGCCGGTGCCGGAACACGTCGGGCACCAGGTCGGTCATGTCCTCGGGCAGCGCGTAGGTGCGGCCGCGCAGCATCGCCAGGGCGCGCGCGCCTTCGGTGAGGTTGATCGTCGCGCGCGGGCTGGCGCCGAAGGTGATGTACTTGCCCAGGTCCTTCAGGCCGTGCTTTTCCGGCGTGCGCGTGGCCGACACCAGCCGCACCGCGTACTGCACCAGCGACGGGTCGACGTAGATGCGGCGGCACTCGCGCTGCAGCTCGGCGAGCTGCTCGGTGGTCGCGACGGCGGACACGGTGACAGCCGGCCCGGTGACGCGCTCGACGATGACGAACTCTTCCTCGTCGGTCGGGTAGTCCACCAGCACCTTCATCATGAAGCGATCCACCTGCGCCTCGGGCAGCGGGTACGTGCCTTCGGTTTCGATCGGGTTCTGCGTGGCCATCACCAGGAACGGGCTGGGCACCTTGTGCGTTTCGCCGGCGATGGTCACCTGCCGCTCCTGCATGACTTCCAGCAGCGCACTTTGCACCTTGGCGGGCGCGCGGTTGATTTCGTCGGCCAGCAGCAGGTTGGTGAACACCGGGCCCAGTGCGGTGCTGAACTCGCCGGTCTTCTGGTTGTAGATGCGCGTGCCCACCAGGTCGGCCGGCACCAGGTCCGGGGTGAACTGGATGCGCTTGAACTGGCCGTGCACGGTGTTGGCCAGGGTCTTGACGGTCAGCGTCTTGGCCAGCCCCGGCACGCCTTCGACCAGCAGGTGGCCCTGCGCGAGCATCGCGACCATCACGCGCTCGAGGAAGCGGTCCTGGCCGACCACCACGCGCTTGACCTCGTACAGGATCTGCTCCATCAAGTGGGCGGTTGCGGTGTCCTGGTGTGCGATGGGGTCCATGGGCGGATGGGGAAAAGTTGGGGAAGGGAGGCCTCAGAACGGCGGCAGGCCGGCGGCGGTGGCGGCGTTTTCGATGGGCACCGCGAAGCCGATGCCGATGAAGGTCCGCGCGGTGGTCGGGTTCAGGATGGCGGTGACGATGCCGACCACCTCGCCGTCCATGGTGACCAGCGGACCGCCGGAATTGCCCGGGTTGGCCGCGGCGTCGAACTGGATCAGGTTGCCCATCTCCTGCTTGCCTTCGGGCGAGCGGAAGGCGCGCTTGAGGCCCGAGACGACACCGCCGGAGGCGGAGGGCCCGATGCCGAAGGGAAAGCCCACCGCCAGCACCTTGTCGCCGGGGGCCAGGTCGGCCGTGGAGCGCATGGTGGCGGCGATCATGTCGTCGGGGATCTTGCTCGCCTGCAGCACGGCCAGGTCGTTTTCGGGCTGCACGCCGGTGATGGTGGCGCTGGCCTCGAGCCCGTCGGAGAACACCACCTTGATCCGGTCGGCGCCCGACACCACGTGCAGATTGGTGAGGATGACGCCCTTGTCGATGATCACCACGCCGGTGCCCACGCCCTGTTCGACCTCGTCATCGTCAGCCGGCGTCGCGCCCGAGGCCGGCCCGAGCGGCTTGGGCTTGGCGCCGGCGCGCGATTTGGCCGGCTCGTCCTTGAGCCGGCTCTTCTTCACGTAGCTGACCACACGCACCACCGACGGCAGGATGTTCTCGTAGGCCTTGGCGTACTCGGATGGCAGCACCTGCGTTTCCAGGGTCTTGAGCACGGCGGCGTTGATGTCGTCCTGGGTGAGCTTGCGCTGGCCGGTGCGCAGGCCGTGGCCAACGCTCAAGGCCAACGCGGCGGCCAGCACGATGATCGCCACCCACAGCAGGCGCGTGCCGGACAGCGAAAAGCGCGAAGCGGGCGGCGGGTGCGGGCTGGGCAGGCGCAGGCGTAGCCTGCGGGGCAGTGTCTGTTCCCGAACGGCCCGAGCGGCTGGAGCTGTAGAGGGCTGGCCTGCGCATTCGTTCACCTATCGAAACTGCGGGAAAACGAAGAAATGGGAGAGCGAAAACGCACGGTATCACGCTTTGCGCCGGCCTGCACGGGCCCCGGGGCCGATCGTGCATCATCGGGGCCATGCCAGCGTGGATTGATACACACTGCCACCTCGACGCGGCGGAGTTCGCGGCCGATGCCGGCGCCGTGCGCGCGCGTGCCGCGCGCGGCGGCGTGGTGCATTGCGTGCTGCCCGCGGTCGAGGTGGGCAATTTCGCGCGCGGTGCGCGCAGCTGGCTCACCGACACGCCGACAGCTATGCCCTGGGCATCCATCCCCTGTGCACCGGCCGTGCGCAGCTGGAAGACCTGGACCGGCTGGACCAGGCCCTGGCCGAAGCGAAGGACGACCCGCGGCTGGTCGCGGTCGGCGAGATCGGGCTGGACTATTTCGTCCCCGGGCTCGACCCGGAACGGCAGGAGCTTTTTTACTGCGAGCAACTCGCGCTGGCGCGGCGCCACGGCCTGCCGGTCGATCCTGCACGTGCGCCGCTCCGCCGACCCGCTGCTCAAGCATTTGCGCGGCGCCGGCGTCACCGGCATCGCCCACGCCTTCAACGGCAGCATGCAGCAGGCTGAAGAGTTCGTGCGGCTCGGCTTCAAGCTGGGCTTCGGCGGCACCGTGACCTTCGATCGCGCCTGCAGTTGCGCCGGCTCGCAGCGCAGCTGCCGCTGGACGCCCTGGTGCTGGAGACCGATGCGCCCGATATCCCGCCGCACTGGCTTTACCGCACGGCGCAGCACCGCGGCGCGGGACAGCCGCAGGGCCGCAACGAGCCGGGCGAGCTGCCGCGCATCGCGCAGGTGCTGGCGGACTTGCGCGGCATCCCGACAGCGGCACTGGCGGAGGCGACGCTGCGCAACGCGGCGGATGCGCTGCCCAGGCTGGCGCCTTTGTTGGCGGCGGCCGGCCCGCGCCCGGCTGGCGATAATCAGCCGAAGTGAAACAACGCCAACCCGTCCTGCCCGAAGTCAATTTCTCCGACCATGGCGACGTCCGCTACCTGCACCTGGGCAGCACCGAATGGGTGCAAGGCTCGATGCTGCTGGACAAGCCGTTCGACATCGAGCTCGAATACGTGCAGCGCATGATGGCCTGGCTGCTGTTCGTGGACCCGGCCACCGTGCCCCGGCGGCACGCCATGCAGCTCGGGCCTGGGCGCCGCCGCGCTGACCAAGTTCTGCTACAGGAAGCTGCGGATGAAGACCACGGCGATCGAGCTCAACCCGCAGGTGGTCGCGGCCTGCCGCCTGTGGTTCAAGCTGCCGGCCGACGACAGCCGGCTGTCGGTGGTCCTGGGCGACGCCGCCGAGGTGGCGGCGCATGCGCACTGGCGCGGCACGGTCGACGCCCTGCAGGTGGACCTGTACGACCATGAAGCGGCGGCCCCGGTGCTGGACAGCGAGGCCTTCTACGCCGATTGCCGCCGGCTGCTGACCGAGGACGGCTGCATGACGGTCAACCTGTTCGGCCGCTCGTCGAGCTTCAGCCAGAGCCTGGAAAAGATCGTGGCGGCTTTCGGGCCGGGGCCGTCTGGGCGTTCCGCCCGACGCGCGAGGGCAACACCATCGTGCTGGCCCTGCGCGCGCCGCAGCACCCCACCCGCGCCGCGCTTGCCGAGCGCGCCGAAACCATCGAAACTCGCTGGGGCCTGCCGGCCCGCAAGTGGCTGCGGGTCTTCAAACCCGCCGACTGAACCCGCCATGACCGCTGTCGCCAAGCCCAAGCACCCCGCCCGCGGCTCCCATGAAGGGCCGCTGGACTGGCGCCGGCTGGTCGAGTGGCTGAGCCAGGACGGCGTGATCTCGGCCGAGGAGGCGCGGCGCACCATCGCGCGCTGCTCGCAGGCCGAAAGCGCCCAGCATCCGCTGGTGCGGCTGGCCGCGGTGGCGATGGAGCGCGCGGGCGACGGCAAGCCGCTGGACATCGAGTCGCTCACGCAGTGGCTGGCCGGCCGCGCCGGGCTGGATTACCTGCGCATCGACCCGCTCAAGGTCGACGTGGGCAAGGTGGCCGACACCATGAGCGCCGGCTACGCCGAGCGCCACCGCGTGCTGCCGGTGCAGGTGACCGCCACCGAGGTGGTGGTGGCGACGGCCGAGCCGTTCCTCACCGACTGGGTCGACGAGGTCGAGCGCCAGTCGCGCCGCACCGTGCGCCGGGTGCTGGCCAGCCCGCTGGACATCCACCGCTACACGGCGGAGTTCTTCGCGCTGGCCAAGTCGGTGCGCGCGGCCCAGAAGGCCGGCGGCAACGCCGGCGCCGCCAGCTTCGAGCAGCTGGTCGAGCTGGGCAAGAGCAACAAGCAGCTCGACGCCAACGACCAGGGCGTGGTGCAGGTGGTGGACTGGCTGTGGACCTACGCCTTCGACCAGCGCGCCAGCGACATCCACCTGGAGCCGCGGCGCGAGCAGGGCGTGATCCGCTTTCGCATCGACGGCGTGCTGCACCCGGTCTACCAGATGCCCATGGGCGTGCTCAACGCCATGACCGCGCGCATCAAGCTGCTCGGCCGCATGGACGTGGTCGAGAAGCGCCGGCCGCAGGACGGCCGCATCAAGACGCGCAACCCGCGCGGCGACGAGATCGAGATGCGGCTGTCGACGCTGCCCACCGCCTTCGGCGAGAAGATGGTGATGCGCATCTTCGACCCCGACACGGCCGTGAAGGACCTGGACGCGCTGGGCTTCTCGCAGCACGACGCGCAGCGCTGGGAGGCGCTGGTCAAGCGGCCGTACGGCATCATCCTGGTGACCGGGCCGACCGGCTCGGGCAAGACCACCACGCTTGTATTCCACGCTCAAGCGCATCGCCACCGAAGAGGTGAACGTGAGCACGGTGGAGGACCCGATCGAGATGATCGAGCCGTCGTTCAACCAGACCCAGGTGCAGCCGCAGCTGGACTTCGGCTTCGCCGAAGGGCCTGCGCGCGCTGATGCGGCAGGACCCGGACATCATCATGGTCGGCGAGATCCGCGACCTGCAGACGGCCGAGATGGCGGTGCAGGCGGCGCTGACCGGGCCACCTGGTGTTTTCCACGCTGCACACCAACGACGCGCCCTCGGCCATCACCCGCCTGATGGAGCTGGGCGTCCCCGCCTACCTCATCAACGCGACCATGCTGGGCGTGCTGGCGCAGCGCCTGGTGCGCACGCTGTGCAAGCAGTGCCGCCAGCCCGACGAAGCGCGCTTCGCGCGACGCCCTGGACGCGATCGTCAAGCCCTGGAAGATCAGCGGCGGCTACAAGCCCTACAAGCCGGTGGGCTGCGTCGACTGCCGCATGACGGGCTTCCTGGGCCGCATGGGCCTGTACGAGCTGCTGACGGTGAGCGAGGCCTTCAAGGACCAGGTGACCCAGGCGCCGTCCATCGAGGCCCTGCGCCGGCAGGCGGTGGCCGACGGCATGCGGCCGCTGCGGCTGGCCGGGGCGCTGCGCGTGGCCGAGGGGCTGACGACGCTGGAGGAAGTGCTCACCGCCACGCCGCCGCTGGAGTGACTCGCTTAAGAATCACTTAAAGCGGGCCGCCTGCGGGGGATCGTCCGTCGGCGACACGGGCGCGCGCCCTGGCCCCGTAGGTGAAACCCACAACGGAGGCGGGCGGGTATTGCACCCACAATCGCGCCATCCGAATTCCTTTCGCAGGAGACAACACGTGAAAATCAAGAGCCAGAAGGATTTCTTCTCCGGCCTCATGTTCATGGCCGTCGGGATCGCGTTCGCCTGGGGCGCCACCACCTACAACATCGGCGAAGGCGCCCGCATGGGCCCCGGCTACTTCCCGCTGATGCTGGGCATCCTGCTGGCGGGCCTGGGCGGCTTCATCATCTTCGAGTCGCTGGTGGTGGAGACCGAGGACGGCGAGCCGGTCGGCAAATTCGCCTGGAAGCCGCTGTGCTTCATCATCGGCGCCAACCTGCTGTTCGGCATCCTGCTGGGCGGCCTGCCCAGCATCGGCCTGCCGGCCATGGGCCTGATCGTCGCCATCTACGCGCTGACCTTCGTGGCGAGCCTGGCCGGCGACGAGTTCAAGCTCAAGGAAGTGATCATCCTGGCCACGATCCTGGCGATCGGCAGCTACCTGGCCTTCATCGTGCTGCTCAAGCTGCAGTTCCCGGTCTGGCCCACCTTCATCACGGGCTGAAAACAGGATCAACAAAATGGATCTGATCTACCAACCTCTCCATCGGCTTCGGCGTCGCCTTCACGCCGATCAACCTGCTGTACTGCTTCATCGGCTGCCTGCTGGGCACGCTGATCGGCGTGCTGCCCGGCATCGGCCCGGTGGCCACCATCGCCATGCTGCTGCCGGCCACCTACGCGCTGCCGCCGGTGTCGGCGCTGATCATGCTGGCCGGCATCTACTACGGCGCGCAGTACGGCGGCTCCACCACGGCCATCCTGGTCAACCTGCCGGGCGAATCGTCCTCGGTGGTCACGGTGATCGACGGCTACCAGATGGCACGGCAGGGCCGCGCCGGCCCGGCGCTGGCGGCCGCGGGCATCGGCTCGTTCTTCGCCGGCTGCGTCGGCACGCTGATCCTGGCCGCGTTCGCCGCGCCGCTGACCGAGGTGGCCTTCAAGTTCGGCCCGGCCGAATACTTCTCGCTGATGGTGCTGGGCCTGATCGGCGCCGTGGTGCTGGCTTCGGGCTCGCTGATCAAGGCCATCGCGCATGATCGTGCTGGGCCTGCTGATGGGCCTGGTCGGCACCGACGTGAACTCCGGCGTCGCGCGCTATTCGCTTCGACATCCCGGAACTGACCGACGGCATCGGCTTCATCGACGATCGCCATGGGCGTGTTCGGCTACGGCGAAATCATCAGCAACCTGTCGCAAGCTCGGCCGAGCACCGCGAGGTGTTCACCGGCAAGGTCAAGGGCCTGTTCCCGACCAAGGAGGACTTCAAGCACATGATGCCGGCCGTGCTGCGCGGCACGGCGCTGGGCTGCGTCGCTGGGCATCCTGCCCGGCGGCGGCGCGCTGCTGTCGGCCTTCGCGGCCTACACGATCGAGAAGAAGACCAAGCTGCAAGCCCGGCGAAGTGCCGTTCGGCAAGGGCAACATCCGCGGCGTCGCGGCGCCCGAATCGGCCAACAACGCCGGCTCGCAGACCTCGTTCATCCCGCTGCTGACGCTGGGCATCCCGCCCAACGCCGTGATGGCGCTGATGGTCGGCGCGATGACCATCCACAACATCCAGCCGGGCCCGCAGGTGATGACCAGCAACCCGCGAGCTGTTCTGGGGCCTGATCGCCTCGATGTGGATCGGCAACGTGATGCTGGTGATCCTGAACCTGCCGCTGATCGGCATCTGGATCAAGCTGCTGACGGTGCCCTACCGCTGGCTGTTCCCGGCCATCGTGCTGTTCTGCGCCATCGGCGTGTACTCCACCAACAACAACACCTTCGACATCTGGATGGTGGGCATCTTCGGCTTCGTCGGCTACCTGTTCATCAAGCTCGGCGCCGAGCCGGCGCCGCTGCTGCTGGGCTTCATCCTGGGCCCGATGATGGAAGAGAACCTGCGCCGCGCGCTGCTGCTGTCGCGCGGCGACTGGAGCGTGTTCGTCACGCGGCCGCTGTCGGCCGGCCTGCTGGCCGCGGCCCTGCTGCTGGTGGTCATCGTGGCGCTGCCGTCGATCAAGGCCAAGCGCGAAGAGGCCTTCGTCGAAGGGATTGAAGGCTCCGCCTCCAGCGGCCCGGCAAAGCCGGCTCCGCGGTGCGCCCTGACAGAAGCGGCGCCCGGAAGCGCCGTTTCTTTTTGCCGGCCGACGCTGCGGCGACAATGCCGGCTTCGAGGGAAGCATGCCGCCGAAGAAAAGCCATCCGCAGCGCATCGCGCTGCACAACGAGATCCACGCCCGGCCGCCCGAGGCGATGAGCGCGCCGCTGGCGCATCTCGCACATCGTCATGGTCGGCGACGCTGTCGAGCGCGAAGCCAGCCGCGCCCACGTGGCCGCGCTGCTGCGCGACCACCACCTGCCGCAGCCCGATGCGCAGTCCACCCATATCCGCATGGACCTGGGGCCGTTTCGCATCCGCTGGGAATTGCACACGGAATTCGTGACCTGGACCTTCTCGCGCCCCTTCGACGCGCAGGGCTTCGGCGAGCGCGAGCCGGCCGCGGCCATCGAGGCCGTGCCGCAGGCCTGGCTGGACGCCTTGCCGGGCCAGTGCCTGGCCAGCCTGCACCTGTGGGTGCTGCCGACCCAGCGAATTCGACAGCAGCTCGCTGGTCAAGCACGTGCTGAACGAGGACACGCTGGTGGCCTCGACGGTGGCCGACGGCCATGGCGAGGTCTACACCGACTTCGCGATCCATGCCGACGGCTTCTCGCGCATGGTGCTGCTGGCCGGCAGCGTCGCGCCGCGGCGGCTGGGCCGGCTGGTGCAGCGGCTGCTGGAGATCGACACCTACCGCATGGCCGCGCTGCTGGGCCTGCCGGCGGCGCGCGAGGCGGCCGCGGTGCTGGCCTTCGCCGAGCGGGAACTGGCGGAACTGGCCGGCGCGATCCGCGTCGCCGGCCGGCACGAGGAGCCGCAGCTGCTGGACCGCCTGACCAAGCTGGCGGGCCAGGTGGAGAGCCAGTACGCCGCAACGCACTCGCGCTTTTCGGCGAGCTCGGCCTACTTCGAGCTGGTGGACCGGCGCATCGCCGACATCTCCGAGACGCGGCTGGCCGGCCTGCAGACCATCGGCGAATTCATGGACCGGCGCCTGACGCCGGCGCGCGCCACCTGCGAATGGGCCACGCGCCGGCAGGACGCGCTGTCGCAGCGGGTCTCGCGCATCAGCAACCTGCTGCGCACGCGCGTGGAGATCGAGCAGCAGCAAAGCAGCCAGGCGCTGCTGGCCACGATGAACACGCGCCAGGGCCTGCAGCTGAAACTGCAGGCCACCGTGGAAGGCCTGTCGGTGGCCGCGATCACCTACTACATCGTCGGCCTGGTGAGCTACCTGGCCAAGGGCGCGCATGCCATCGGCTGGCCCTGGAGCGCCGAGAGCACGGCCGCCGTCGCCATACCGGTGGTCGCGCTGGCGTGTGTGGGCTTCGCTGCGGCGGCTGCACTCCAGGGTCTTCAGCGACTGAAGGAGCGGCCCGGCAAAATGGGACACTTGCCCATGGCCGATCCACCCCACCGCAGCTTCGCCACCGGCCTGGCTTTCGCACTGGCCGGCTCGATCGCCTTCAGCGGCAAGGCCATCATCGTCAAGCTGGCCTACCGGTACGGCGTGGACGCCGTGACGCTGATCATGTACCGCATGCTGTTCGCGCTGCCCATCTTCGCCGTGATGGCGTGGTGGGCCAGCCGCGGCAAGGCGCCGTTGTCCGGGCGCGACTGGCTGGGCGTCGTCGGCCTGGGCGTCACCGGCTACTACCTCTCGAGCTTCCTCGACTTCGCGGGCCTGCAGTTCATCACCGCCTCGCTCGAGCGGCTGATCGTGTACCTCACGCCGACGCTGGTCCTCGTGCTGGGCTGGTTCCTGTACCGCACGTCCGTCCGGCCGATCCACATGCTGGGCATGGCCATCAGCTACTGCGGCGCGCTGCTGGTGTTCGGGCACGAGGTGCAAGCTGGACGGCGGGCACGTGGCGCTGGGCGCGCTGCTGGTGTTCGCGAGCACCATCACGTACGCGGTGTACCTGGTCTACAGCGGCCAGCTGGTGCAGCGCCTGGGGTCGCTGCGGCTGGTGGGGCTCGCCACGTCCGTGGCCTGCCTGTGCTGCCTGCTGCAGTTCGTGCTCCTGCGGCCGCTCTCCGTCGCCGCCGAAGTCGCGCCGCAGGTGATCTGGCTCTCGGTGCTCAACGCCACGCTGTGCACGGCGGTGCCGGTGCTGCTGGTCATGATGGCGATCGAGCGCGTCGGCGCCGCCGTGTCCGCGCAGGCGGGGATGGTGGGCCCGATCTCCACCATCCTCATGGGCGTGGTGATCCTCGGCGAGCCTTTCACCGCCTGGATCGCGGCGGGCACGGTGCTGGTGATCGCGGGAATCCTCGTGTTCAGCCGCGCGGGACGCTGACGGGCGCGCTCGCGTTCAAGCCGCGCAGTTCAAGCCGCGCAGTTCAAGCCGAATTCCGCCCGGGTGCCGCCACCGGCCGGGCGGCCGGCTTGACGCCGTTGGGCGCGAACTTCCAGCCGGCCGGCGGGCCCGCCTCGAGCTTCGTGCGCATCTGCGGCGTGGCGCAGGCCGGGGCATAGGCGACGGTCACCTCGGCGCCCGCCGTCCCGGCCAGCGCGAAGCAGTCCGCGCCCAGCTTGGCATTGAGCGGGCGCACGATGGCGTCCTGCACGATGTCGGGCAGGCTGCCTTCGGCCAGCTGCAGCTCGAAGCGGCCGGGCTGCGTGCCCGCTTGCGCATCCAGCACGGGGCGCATGCCGCGCAGTTCCCGCAGCATCAGCGGGCCGCCTGACTCGGGCAGTCCCGTGACCAGCAGCGAGGTCTTCTGTGTGCGGAAGTTGAAATGCTGCAGGAAGAAATTGCGCGAGAACTCGTCGCCCACCAGCTTGCCGATGTCGGCCAGCGCCTGTTCCTCGGTCGCCCAGCTCTGGCCCGTGGGCAGGCGCGTGCTCAGGTAAACCTCTTCGCCCGTGGCGACTTCGATGGCCTTCAGCGTCCAGGAGGTGAGCGCGGTCTTGGTGATGGTCAGGCCCGAGGCCGGCAGCTTCGTCGACAGCTGCTTGACCTTGACCTCGCTGCGGATGGCGAAATCGGCCTGCTGCGCGCCGGCCGCCGCCGGGGCGTCGCCGTCGCCCGACCAGACCCGAAAGCCGAAGGACTTGATCCGGTCCTTGACCACGTTTTCGGCCAGCTGCGAACGCTCGCGGCCCATCGCGCCGTCGGTGTTGCCGATGTCGATGCGGATGGAGATGCGGGGATCGCCCTTGTTGCGGATGAACTCCACGCGCTCCTCGCGCGAAAGCTGGTTCAGCGATTTCTGCACGTCGCGCAGGCTCACCACGGCCCGGGTCTGCATTTCGACCAGGCCGTCCTTGCCCGCGCTGGGCGCGCCTTCCTGCAGCACCGAGCGGATGAAGACGCCGGAATTGGCCAGCAGCTTGCTCTGGATCAGCCCGTAGTGGCCGTCCAGCGAAGCCTTGTCCACGTACAGCGCGAGTGCCTTCTCGACGAGCTGGCGCTTCGCGTCGTTGCGCGCCTCCAGCCCGGCCGCGGCCACGTCGCCCTTGAAGCGCGCATCCTGCGGGTCGACCAGGCCGACCGCGCTGAGCACCATCGTGCCGGCTTCGGGTGGCGGCGCGCTGACCGGCGCCGCGGCGACCGGGGCGGCGGCGCGGCCGTCGCCGCAGGCGGCGGTGTGCCTTGTGCCATCGGCGCGGCAGCCTGCCGGCCCGGGGCCATGACGATGTAGCCGACCGCGCCCAGCGCCACCACACCAGCGACGCCGGCTGCCCAAAGGCCCGCTGCGCGCGATCGCGCTGCCGGGGGCGCCGCCGCTGCGGCCTCAGGAGACGGTGCCCGCTGCGCCGCCGGAGCGGGCGCCACGGAGATGGGCGCAGCCGTGGAAACCGGCACTGGCGCCGCTCCGGTGGCACCGGCGGCGGCCGCCTGCAGCGCCTGGGCGAACTCGCGCCCGGTCTGGAAGCGGTCCGCGGGGTTCTTGGCCAGTGCCTTCTTCACCACGGCATCCAGCGCCGGGGACAGCGAGAGGTTCAGCTCGGACGGCGGCACCGGGTCTTCGCGCAGCACCTTGTACATGACGGTGGTGGTCGATTCGCCCGTGAACGGCTTTTCGCCCGTGAGCAACTGGTAGAGCACGACGCCGCACGAAAACAGGTCGCTGCGGCCGTCCACCGGATGCCCCATGAACTGTTCGGGCGACATGTACGAAGGCGTGCCCAGCACGGTGCCGGTCTGCGTGAGCTCTGACTTCTCCACTCGGGCGATCCCGAAATCCGCCACCTTCACCCGGCCGTTTTCCAGCAGGATCAGGTTGGCCGGCTTCATGTCCCGGTGCACCACGCCCTGGCTGTGCGCGTGGTCCAGCGCGTCGAGCATCTCGCCCATGATGCGCACCACCTCGGGCATGGGAAAGCGCTCGCCCTTCTCGAAGTAGTCGCGCAGCTCCCGGCCCTTGACGAACTCCATCGCGATGAAGGCCACGCGCTGCGCGGAAAGCGACGCCGAGGGCGCCGCCATCATGGTCGCTTCCTCCTCGCTGACGTCCTGGGCGATGTCTTCGCCGTATTCGTAGATGGCGACGATGCCCGGGTGGTTGAGCCTTCCTGCGGCCTGCGCCTCGCGCTTGAAGCGCGCCATGACGCCGACGAATTCCTCGCCGGTGAGCTGCGACGGCAGGATGGTCTTGATCGCGACGGTGCGCTCGATGACGGGGTCGAATCCCTCGTACACGATGCCCATCGCGCCCTTGCCCAGGGTGCGGCGGATCTGGTATTTGCCGAGCTTATTCATGAGGGACAAGGCAGGTGGCTTTTCGGGGGCCACCGCGAATCCGGCTTTGCCGGTCCGCTGGTGGCGCCCCCTTGGGGGGAGGCGCCGAAGGCGCTTCGGGGGGGTCATTTGTACTTCGAGTCGATGTCCCAGACGGCGGTCTGCACCAGGCGCTGGACCATGGTGTCCAGCCCGACGCCGCCCTTGGCGCCCTGGGAGACGCCCATCACGCTGGTGGCGTTCGCGCCGACTTCCATCTTCAACTCCTTGTAGCCCTGCGCCACCTGCTCGGTGGTGTTGGCGTCCATGATCTTGTAGCGCATGCCGATCAGCCACACGCCGGTGCTCTCCTGCGTCTGCACCGAGCCCGTGACGTGGCCGGCCGCGTAGCCGGCCGTGCCGCCGCCCAGCATGCCCATCAGGCCGCCGATGGCCCGGCCGTCGAAGCCCTTCTTGTTCTCGGCGATCTGCTCGGCCTTGAGGATGTCGAACTTCACGATCCACTGCGTGGTCTTGAGCTTGCCGACCTGCATGGTCTTGCGCGCGGCCTGCGGGTCGCCCAGGTTGTAGGCGAGCGAGATCTCGTTGAGCAGGGGGCCGAGGTTGGCGCGCTCGAGCACCGGGAAGTTGGCCTGCGACAGCTCCAGCTCGCCGAAGTCGGCGATGTTGTTCGGGCCGAACTTCTGCATGAAGCTCGCGTTGTTGCTCTTCACCTCGCCGGGGATCACCACCAGCGCGGGCCCGCGCTTGCCCTTGTTGACGTAGTCGACTTCCTTGTAGGCCGCCGAGTCCGCGGCGGCGTTGGCCTGCTGCGACGTGGAGCTGCCGGCGTTCGGCGACGGATTGCCGAACGTGGGTTGCGCCTGCGCCGACAGCGCGGCCAGGGACAGCGCCACAAGCGCCCAGGCGCTGCGGCAGGAAATCGTCTTCATCATGGTGCTTCTCCTCGAAAACCGGGAACGGCGGCGGCTATCGGCTCGCCGCATTGCGGCAATAGTCGCTGTACAGGCGGGCGACGACTTCGTCGGCGCGCTCCTCGATCAGCGTGAGCGCCATGCCCGACACGTCGGCGCCGGCGTAGCTCGCGTTGCTGGCGGCGGCCCGCGAGACCGGCCGGCCCGCAGCGTCGGACAGCGTGAAGTCCATGTTCACGCTCACCTGGTTCACGTTGACCACGGCGTTGCGCACGGCCTGGCTCGCGATCACGCCGCGCAGCACGTACTGGGCCGCCATGCGCCTGGAGGCGCTGAGGGCGCGGTCCGGGTCGTTCTTGAAATAAGCGTCGATTTCTTCCTGCGCGACCTGCTTGCGGATCTGCTCGGCCGAATAGGTTTTCAGGCCCAGGCGCTGCAGCCGCGTGTTGATGGCCTCGACGTGGCGGCCGAAATTGCCTTGCTTGGCCGTCACGTAGCCGTTCTCTTCCTCGCCGATCAGCACCATGATCTTGCGGTTCTTGATGCGGTCACGGCAGGGCGTGGCGAGTTGGGTGGCCACGGCGGCCTGGCGCTGCTCGGCAGCCGCGGCTTCGGCGGCGGCCCCGGGCGGGGGATTGGAGAATTTGAAACCCTGAGCCTGCGCAGAAACCGCGATCGACCAGCAAGCAAGCAAAATCGCCGATGATGTACGCATCAGACAGCCAAGTTTTGGGAAAGGTTGATTATTATGGATTTGGGTATCACGGGCAAATGGGCGCTGGTGTGCGGCGCGAGCAAGGGCCTGGGTTTCGGTTGCGCGCAGGCGCTGGTGCGCGAGGGCGTGCACGTGGTCCTGGTCGCGCGAGGCGCCGAGGCGCTGGAAGCCGCCGTCGAGAAATTGCTGGCGGACCCGTGCGCGACCCGCCGACACCGCCGTGCAGCATGTCGCGGCCGACATCACGACGGTGGAAGGCCGGGCCAAGGTGTTCGAGAAGCGGCGCGACTACGACATCGTCGTCACCAACGCCGGCGGGCCGCCGCCCGGCGACTTCCGCGACTGGGACCGCGAGGCCTGGATCAAGGCGGTGGACGCCAACATGCTCACGCCGATCGAGCTGATCAAGGCGACGGTGGACGGCATGGCGGCGCGCGGGTTCGGGCGCATCGTCAACATCACCTCCAGCGCCGTGAAGGCGCCCATCGACATCCTGGGCCTGTCCAACGGCGCGCGCAGCGGCCTGACCGGGTTCGTGGCCGGCGTGTCGCGCAGCGCGCGGCTGGCTTCGACCAACGTCACCATCAACAACCTGCTGCCGGGCGCGTTCGACACCGACCGGCTCAAGACCACGATGGCCGGCGCGGCGAAGAAGAGCGGCCAGCCGATCGAGGCGGTGATGGACGCACGGCGCGCCACGATGCCGGCGCGGCGCTTCGGCACGCCCGACGAATTCGGCGCGACCTGCGCCTTCCTGTGCAGCCAGCACGCGGGCTACATCACCGGGCAGAACGTGCTGATCGACGGCGGCGCCTACCCGGGAACCTACTGAAGTGCCAGCCGGCCGGGGCGACGCCACCAAGCAGGTCGACATCCTCGCCCTGGGCGAGGCCATGGTCGAGTTCAACCAGGCCGGCGACGGCGGCGGGCGGCGGTACCTGCAGGGGTTCGGCGGCGACACCTCGAATTTCGCCATCTCGGCGGCGCGCCAGGGCGCGGCGGCGGGCTACCTGTCCGCGCTCGGCGACGACGCGCATGGGCGGATGCTGCGCGAGCTCTGGGACCGGGAAGGCGTCGACCATTCGGGCGTGGCCACCGATGCGGATGCCTACACCGCGATCTATTTCGTGACCCACGATGCCGCCGGGCACCAATTCAGCTTCATGCGCAGCGGATCGGCCGCCAGCCGCATGAAGCCGTCCGCGCTGCCGAAGTCGCGCATCGAGTCGGCCAAGGTCCTGCACCTTTCGGGCATCAGCCTGGCGATATCGGCTTCGGCGTGCGACACCGCCTATGCCGCCATCGCGATCGCGCGTGCCGCGGGCGTGCAGGTGTCGTTCGATACCAACCTGCGGCTCAAGCTCTGGCCGATCGACCGCGCGCGGGCCGTGATGACCGATGTCATGCGCCGTTGCGACATCTGCCTGCCGAGCCTGGACGACGTCAGCGCCATCACGGGGCTGTCCGACCCGGACGCGCTGGTCGACCATTGCCTGGCCCTGGGCGCGAAGGTCGTGGCCCTGAAGCTGGGCGCGCAAGGCGCGGTGGTGGCAGATGGCACCCAGCGCCATCGCCTGGATCCGCACCCCTGCAAGCTCGTGGATGCGACTGGCGCGGGTGACACTTTCGGCGGCGCCTTCGTGGCGCGGCTGGTGGCAGGCGACGACCTCCTGTCCGCGGGGCGCTACGCGGTGGCGGCCGCGGCGCTTTCCACCGAAGGCTATGGGGCGGTGGACCCGATCCCCTTCGCCGCGCGCGTGCGCGCAGCCCTCGAAGCGTCGCGTCCGTAACGCTGCCGGCGGGCGGCGATGCTAACGCCGTGACGACACGACGATCCCGCCGACGATCAGCACGAACGCGATGGCGTGGTACAGGCGGGGCAGCTCGCCCAGGAACGCCGCCGACAGCACGGCCGCGAAAAGAGGCGTGAGGTTGGCGAAGAACCCGGCGATATTCGGGCCGACGCGGCTCACGCCGACGCCCCAGCAGCGGTAGGCCAGGATCGCCGGGCCCACCGCGACATAGGCCAGCGCGGCCGCCAGCGGCCAGCCCCATTCGATGTGGGTGTCGCCGACTGCCCATTCGCCCGCTGCGAACAGTCCCGACCAACCCAGGCCGAAAACGATCTGCGCCATCAGGAAGGCCGCCCAGTCCCCGCGAATCGCCGGAGGGTCGCCGGGGCGGATGAGCAGCCAGCTGTAGAACGCCCAGGCGGCCGTGGCCAGCAGGACGTACAGGTCGCCCGGGACCAGCCGCACCTGCATCAGCTGCTGCCAATCGCCACGGCTGAGCACGACCAGGACGCCGGCGATCGACAGCACCGCGCCGCCCAGTTGCCGCTGCGAAATGCGCTGGCCGAAGAACAGGGCGCCGATGCCCAGCATCCAGACCGGCGAACTCGCGGCCACCAGGGTCACGTTCAGCGGGGTCGACGTCTTGAGCGCGAGGTATTGCAGGGCGTTGTAGCAACCCACGCCCAGCAGGCCGAGCACCGCGAAGCGGCGCCACAGCGGCCATAGCCCGCTGCGGCGCCGCAGGACCCCCCCGGCCAGCGGCAGCAGCAGCATGAAGGCCAGCGCCCAGCGCAGAAAGTTGAGGGTCACCGGCGGCACCATGCCATTGACGAGCCGGCCCACGACGGCATTGCCGGCCCACAGCAGGGGCGGGACGGTGAGCAGGGCGGCGGTCTTGAGGTCGAGGCGTTGGGTCATGGGAAACAGTCGATCGTATCGGCTCGGGCGGTGCCCGGCGCGGGCAAGGCTTGCAGTTTCATGGCAGGATGACGCGCCAGAACCCGATCCCATCCCGAGGAAATTCCATGAGCAAAGCAGTCCAGATCCAGCAACCCGGCGGCCCCGAACAACTGAAGATCGCCGACGTCACCGTGGGCGAGCCCGGCCCCGGCGAAATCCGCATCCGCCACAAGGCCGTGGGCCTGAACTTCATCGACGTCTACCACCGCACCGGGGTCTACCCGCTGCCCTTGCCCGCCACGCTGGGCATGGAAGCGTCGGGCATCGTCGAAGCGGTCGGTGCGGGTGTCACGCACCTGAAGCCCGGCGACCGCGCGGCCTATGCCAGCCAGCCTCCCGGCAGCTATTGCGAGCTGCGCGTCATGCCCGCCAAGACCGTTTGCAAGCTGCCCGACGCGATCGATTTCGACACCGGCGCGGCCATGATGCTCAAGGGACTCACCGCCCAGTACCTGCTGAAAAAGACGCAGCCGCAAGGCGGCCTGAAGGAAGGCGACCACGTCCTGTTCCACGCCGCGGCCGGCGGCGTGGGCCTGATCGCCTGCCAATGGGCCCGTGCGATGGGACTGCAGCTGATCGGAACCGCCGGCTCCGACGCCAAGTGCGCGCTGGCCAAGGAGCATGGGGCCGCGCACGTCATCAACTACGCGAAGGAAGACTTCCTGGCGCGGGTCAAGGAAATCACCGGCGGCAAGGGTGTGAAGGTGGTGTACGACTCGGTGGGCAAGGACACCTGGGACAAGTCGATCGACTGCCTGCAGCCGTTCGGCCTGATGGCCTGCTTCGGCGCCGCCTCCGGCGCGCCGGCGCCCGTCGCCGTGGGCATGCTTGCGGCCAAGGGCTCGATCTACCTCACGCGCCAGACGCTGTTCACGCACATCGCGACCCGCGAGAGCACGCAGCCGATGGCGGACGACCTGTTCGCCGCGGTGACGAGCGGCAAGGTGAAGATTCGCATCGACCAGCGCTACCCCCTGGAACAGGTGGCGCAGGCGCACCGAGACCTGGAAGCGCGCAAGACGACCGGCTCCACCATCCTCACCTTGTGAGCCTGAGGGCCCCCGGCGCCGCCTGGCTCGCGGCCCTCCACGCCCGCGCAGACCGCCCGCCGCTGCGCGCGCGCGTTCCGCTCTGGGCCGGCGCGGCGCGCATCGGTTCCGTGGAGCCGGATCTGCTGCTCCAGCTGGCGCTGCCCGAGGGCCTGGCGCAGCACGTCGTGCGCGGCCGCGAAAGCGGCTGGCAGGTCAACGGCGAACTCACGGCCAGCCTGCACGCGATCGCCACGGCGCTGCGCGATGCAGGCGCTGCGCATGCGTGGCGCGATGAGCAACTGGCGGTGACCGACGAATCAGGGCGGCGGCTGGGCAGCGTCGAACGTGCCGTGGTCCGGCCGCTGGGCATCACCACTTTCGCGGTGCACCTGGTGGGCGTGTCACCGGACGGCCGGCACTGGGTGCAGCAGCGGTCGCTGACCAAGCCCAACGATCCGGGCCTCTGGGACACGCTGATGGGCGGGATGATCCCCGCGTGCGACTCGCTGGAACAGGCGCTGGAGCGCGAGACCTGGGAAGAGGCCGGGCTGAAGCCGGAGCAGCTGGACGACCTGCGGCATGGCGGACGTGTCACGACACGCAGGCCGACCGGCGACGGCCGTGCCGGCTATGTCGTCGAACACATCGACTGGTACCGCTGCGTCGTGCCGGAAGGCATCGTGCCGGCCAACCAGGACGGCGAGGTGGCGCAATTCCGGCTCATGGACGCCGGCGAGGTGCTAGTGCGCCTGGAGCGTGACGAATTCACGACGGAAGCGGCCCTGATCCTCCTGCGAAGCGGCCTGTAGTCGCGGTCCCACACGCCGCAAGCTCGAGCAGGGCGAACTCTCCTACAGGTGCTTGGCCTTGGCGCTTTCACCCTGCCTGCGCAGGGCGCGCTAGATTGGACTCAACGAAAAATCGAAACCCGCGTAGCGCCCCGGGGGCGGGCCCGGGCGCAACTTGGAGATGTCATGAAGTTCCGAGCCTATATCGTCGAGGACAGCCCGACGATCCGTGAGAACCTGATCGAGACGCTGCAGGAACTGGCGCTGGTGGACCCCGTGGGCGTGGCCGAGACCGAGCATGAAGGAAAGCAGTGGCTGGCCCGGAACGACGAGTACTGGGACCTGGCCATCGTCGACCTGTTCCTGAAGGAGGGCAGCGGCCTGAACATCCTGGAAGCCTGCCGCCGTCGCAAGCCGACGCAGAAGATGGTGGTGCTGAGCAACCACGCCACCAACGATGTGCGCTGGCGCTGCGCGCAGCTCGGCGCCGACGCCGTGTTCGACAAGTCCACGGAGATCGACGCGCTGGTGGATTACTGCGTGAAAGAACGGGGCAGGGTCGAGCACTAGCGCCCGGGGCGGCCTACAGGACGCTGGGCGGGCGTTCCGGCAATTGCACCTGCCGCAGCCGGTTGGGCGCCAGCGCGCCTGCGGAGTCGAGGATCGGGTAGGCGATCGAGCAGATGTGCGAGTTGATGCGCTTGAGGTCGCTGATCAGGTCGATGTGCAGCGAGCTGGTTTCCATGCTCTGCGGCGAATTGCCCGACAGGCGCGTCAGGTGCGAGGACGCATAGGCGCGCTCCAGGTCGCGAAAGCGTGCCTTCTCCTCCAGCAGCTTCTGCGCGTCGCGCACCGAGCCGTTGAGGAACACGCTCATGCCCAGGCGCAGGTTGTCGATCAGGCGCGCGTGCAGCTCGCAGATCTCGGCCATGCCGGCCTCGGAAAAGCTGCGCCCCTTCCTGATCTTCTTGTCCTCGATGTCGATCAGGATGCGCTCGACGATGTCGCCGATCTGCTCCATGTTGATGGTGAAGCTGATGATGTCGGTCCAGCGCCGGCTTTCCTCCTCGCCCAGCGCCTCGCGTGAGATCTTGGTCAGGTAGTACTTGATCGCCGAGTACAGCTCGTCCACCGAGTCGTCGAGCTTGCGCAGCTCCTCGGCGAGCTTGAGGTCGTTGTTCTTGATGACGCCCAGCATGCCGACCATCATGGTCTCGACGATGTCGGCCTGGTGCAGCGCCTCGCGCGCCGCGCACGAGATGGCCAGCGACGGCGTCTCCAGCGCCGATGGGTCCAGGTGGTGCGGCCGGCCGGCCACCATCGTCTTGTCGGGCTTGGGCAGCCAGTGGTCGACCCATCGCGCCACCACCTGCGTGAGGCCGATGAACAACAAGGCCACCACGATGTTGAAGCTGAGGTGGAACAGCACCACCAGTGTGGCGGCGTCGTGCACGTAGGGCCTGGCGTACTGCAGCCACAGGGTCACGAAGGGCGCCACCACGAGCACGCCGATCGCCTTGAACACGAAATTGCCCAGCGGCACCTGCCGCACCTCGATCGCCGATTTCGCGGTGGTGAGCACGGCCAGCAGGCCGCTTCCCAGGTTCGCGCCCAGGACCAGTCCCAGGGCCGGTTCCATTGGCACCAGCCCGGAGGCGGCCATCGTCGCCAGGAGCAGCACGATCGCCAGGCTCGAATAGGCGACCACCGAGATGAACGCCCCGACGGTGATCTCCAGCAGCAGGTCGCTGGAGATCGAGCCGAGCAGCGCCTTCACCGCGGGCGAGTGCGTCATGATCGCGGTGGATTCAGCGACCAGCCGCAGGGCCAGCAGCATCAGGCCCAGGCCGATCAGGATGCGGCCAAAGCGGCCCAGTGGGTTGGACTGGCGCGAAACGAAAAGCACCACGCCGACGAAGATGAACAGCGGCGACAGCCAGGACAGGTCGAACGAGAACACCACGGCCATCAGGCTGGTGCCGACATCCGCGCCCAGCATCACCGCGAGCGCGAGTGGCAGCGTGACCAGGCCCTGGCCGACGAAGGACGAGACGATCAAAGCGGTGGCGGTGCTCGATTGCACCAGGGCCGTCACCCCCAGCCCCGAGATGGCTGCGGTCCAGCGGCTCGCGACGCTGTGCGCCAGCACGTTGCGCAGGTTGGCGCCGAACACCCTCAGGATGCCGGTTCGAACGAGATGCGTACCCCACACCAGCAGCGCGATGGCCGCCAGGAGATTCAACAGATGCTTCATGCTTGAAGTTTCGACTATACGCTTGACGCAGCGCAGCAAAATGAAGCGCAGGTGAATCTGTGCAAGCGGCGTGCCACCGCGCGCGCAAGGCCTAGCGGGCGCGGCGCACCCGCAGCACTTCGTCCAGGATCAGGCAGGCCGCGCCGATCGTGATCGCGCTGTCGGCCACGTTGAACGCCGGGAAATACCAACCGTGCCAGTGGAACTGCAGGAAGTCCACCACATAGCCGTGCAGCAGCCGGTCGACGACGTTGCCCACGGCGCCGCCCAGGATGCAGGCAAGGGCGAACGAGAACAGCCTCTGGCCGGCGTGCGAGCGCAGCATCCACACGATGAAGATCGCGGCCGCGATGCCGATGGCGGTGAAGAACCAGCGCTGCCAGCCCGAGGCCGCCGCCAGGAACGAAAACGCCGCGCCGGTGTTGTGGGCCCGCACGACGTTGAAGAAGCTCGTGACGTAAGTCGTGTCGCCCAGCTTGTAGTAGCCCAGGATCAACACTTTCGTGAACTGGTCGGCGATGAAGATGGCCAGCGCCAGCCCGAGCCAGGGCAGCCAGCTGCCCGAAGGGTTGCCGCGGGCCATCAGGCAAACTTCCTGTCTTCGCCGGCGCCGAACAGGTTGCTCGTGCAGCGGCCGCAGAGGGTGGGATGGGCGCTGTCGTGGCCGACGTCGTGGCGCCAGTGCCAGCACCGGTCGCACTTGACGGCCTCGGAGGCGGTGACCTTCACGGACATCGCGTCACCGGCCACGATGTTCATCGCGGAAGTGATGAAGACGAACTTGAGGTCCTCGCCCAGGCTCGCGAGCGCTTCCCACAGTTCGCCGTGGCTCGCCATCGGCACCGTGAGCACCACGTTGGCCTGCAGCGACGAGCCGACCTTGCCGGCCTCGCGCAGCGACTCGATTTCCTTGTTGACCAGCTCGCGCGCGGCGCGGATGCGGGTCCATTTTTCCAGCAGCGCCGCGTCCGGCGCGCCGAGCTCGGCGTAGGTCTCGAAGAAGATCGATTCGGAGGTGCCGAACAGCTTCCACGCTTCTTCGGCGGTGAAGCTCAGGAACGGCGCCATCCAGCGCAGCATCGCGTGCGTGATGTTCCACAGGGCCGTCTGCGCGCTGCGGCGGGCGAGCGACTTCGGCGCCGTGGTGTAGAGGCGGTCTTTCAGGATGTCCAGGTAGAACGCGCCCAGGTCTTCCGAGCAGTACACCTGCAGCTTGGCCACCACCGGGTGGAACTCGTAGATCTCGTAGTGGGCCAGCACCTCGGCCTGGAACTGCGCGGCGCGGGACAGCGCATACCGGTCGATCTCCAGCATCTCGGCCAGCGGCACCGCGTCCCTGGCCGGGTCGAAGTCGCTCACGTTCGCGAGCAGGAAGCGCAGCGTGTTGCGGATGCGCCGGTAGGCGTCCACCACGCGCGCGAGGATCTTGTCGTCGCCGGCGATGTCGCCCGAATAGTCGGAGGCCGCGACCCACAGGCGCACGATCTCGGCGCCGAGCTTCTTGTTGACCTCCTGCGGCTCGATGCCGTTGCCCAGGGATTTGCTCATCTTGCGCCCCTGGCTGTCCACGGTGAACCCGTGGGTCAGCAGGCTTCGGTAGGGCGCGCGGCCATACATCGCGCAGGCGGTGAGCAGTGAAGAGTGGAACCAGCCGCGGTGCTGGTCGTGGCCTTCGAGGTACAGGTCGGCCTCGGGACCGCTTTCGTGCCCGGAGCCGGGGTGCGAGACCTTGAGCACCGTCGTGTGCGTCGTTCCCGAATCGAACCACACTTCCAGGATGTCGGTGCTCTTGGTGTACGCGGGCGCATCGCCCGCAGCGCCGACCTTCGCAAGGATCTCTTCGGTGGTCGCCTTGCTCCAGGCTTCGATGCCACCCTGTTCGACCATGTCGGCCGCCAGGTCGAGGATCTCCATGGTCTTCGGATGCAGGTCCCCCGTGTCCTTGTGCAGGAAGAAGGGCAGGGGCACGCCCCAGCTGCGCTGGCGGCTGATGCACCAGTCGGGGCGGCCGGCGATCATGTCGCGCAGGCGGGCCTTGCCGTTCTCGGGGAAGAAGCTCGTTTCCTCGATCGCCTCGAGCGCGGTCTGCCGCAATGTCTTGGGCGCCTTGTCCCGGGTGAACACGCCTTCGCCCTCGTCCATGCGGATGAACCACTGCGCGGCGGCGCGGTAGATCACCGGCGTCTTGTGGCGCCAGCAGTGCGGGTAGCTGTGCGTGATGTTCTCGGTGGCGAACAGGCGCCCGGCGTCCTTCAGGGCTTCGATGATCTGGGGCACGGCCTTCCAGATGTTCAGGCCGCCGAAGAGCGGGAAGTCCGGCGCATACGAGCCGTTGCCCTGCACCGGGTTGAGGATGTCGTCGTAGGCCATGCCGTGGGCGACGCAGGAGTTGAAGTCGTCCAGGCCGTACGCGGGCGACGAGTGGACGATGCCGGTGCCGTCCTCGGCCGTCGCGTAGTCCGCCAGGTACACCGGCGACAGCCTGCGGTAGCCGCGGATCCCATTCGCGTCCTCGACGTCGTACAGCGGATGCTGGAAGTTCAGGCCCGCCAGCGCTTCGCCCTCCACCGTGGCTAGCACCTTGCCGTGCAGCCCATAGCGTTCCATGCAACGCTCCACCAGCGATTCGGCCAGCACCAGCAAGCCGCGCTCGGTGTCCACCAGCGCGTACACGATCTGCGGGTTGAGGTTGAGCGCCTGGTTGGCGGGAATCGTCCACGCGGTGGTGGTCCAGATGACCACGTACGCATCCTTGTCCAATCCGGGCAGGCCGAAGGCCGCGGCCAGCTTGCCGGGCTCCGCGCACTTGAAGCCGACGTCCAGCGTCTGCGACTTCTTGTCCGCGTACTCGATTTCGAACTCGGCCAGCGACGAGCCGCAATCGAAGCACCAGTACACCGGCTTCAGGCCCCGGTAGACGAAGCCCCGCTCGACCACGCGCTTGAACGCGCGGATCTCGGCCGCCTCGTTCTTGAAGTCCATGGTGCGGTAGGGATGGTCCCAGTCGCCCAGCACGCCCAGGCGCTTGAAGTCGGCCATCTGGATGCCGATCTGCTCGGTCGCGAAGGCGCGGCTTTTGGCCTGCATCTCGTCGCGGGGCAGGTTGCGGCCATGCTTCTTTTCGATCGCGTTTTCGATCGGCAGGCCGTGGCAATCCCAGCCGGGGATGTACGCGGCGTCCAGGCCTTTCAACTGGCGGGCCTTGACGATCATGTCCTTCAGGATCTTGTTGACCGCGTGGCCCATGTGGATCTGGCCGTTGGCGTAGGGCGGGCCGTCGTGCAGCACGAACTTCTCGTGCTCGCAGCGGGCCGCGCGCAGCTTCTTGTACAGGCCTTGGTCCTCCCACTCCTTGACCCAGCCCGGCTCGCGCTTGGGCAGGTCGCCGCGCATCGGGAAGGGCGTGTCGGGCAGGTTGAGCGTGGCGCGGTAATCGGTCTTGTCTGTCATGGGGAATGCCTTTGGTTTGTCATTCCGGGCTTGTCCCGGAATCCAGGTTCTTCGTGTGGCGATGGATCGCGGCGGGCCCCAAGGGTCGCTCCGGGCCCGGTCCGCAATGACAGACCTAAATTCGGTCGCGCGTCGTCTGGCGGCGGGTGGACGCGAAGAACGCACGAGCCTCTTCGCAGTCCCTGGCGATGCCCGCTTTCAGGGCGTCCAGGCTGTCGTACTTGAGCTCGTCGTGCAGTTTGTGCAGCAGTTCCACCCGGATGATTTTACCGTAGGCCCCTTCCTCGCCCAGGCCCGGCGGCCATTCCAGGCAATGCGTCTCCAGCAGCACCCGCCCGCCGTTCACGTCGGCGGGGTCGATCGAGGGCCGGATGCCCAGGTTCGCGACGCCCGGCAAGGGGCCGTCGCCCAGGCCGTCCACCTGCACCGCGAAGATGCCGCCGGCCGCGGGTTTCCAGTGGGAAAACCGCAAGTTGACCGTCTTGAAACCCAGCTGGCGGCCGAGCTTGCGGCCGTGGACCACATGGCCGCTGATGCTGTACGGCCGGCCCAGCAGGGCGGCCACGCCATCCATGTCGCCCCGGGCCAGGGCATCGCGCACGGCCGAACTGGATACGCGCAGGCCGTGCACCTCGTAACTGTTCATCCGCGCCACGTCGAATCCCTCGCGCTGCCCGGCGGCATCCAGCATCGCGTAGTCGCCGGCGCGCTTGGCGCCGAAGCGGAAGTCGTCGCCGACCAGCACGTACTTCGTCCCCAGGCCTCGCACGAGCACGTTGCCGATGAACGCATCGGGAACTTGGGACGACAGCCGGGCATCAAACGGAAGTACCACGCACTGCTCGACGCCGCAGCGGGCCAGTTCCGTGAGCTTGTCCCGCAGCGTTGCGATGCGCGCGGGCGCCAGTTCCGGCTTGCGGGCCGCGGCCGCGAAGTAATCCCGCGGATGCGGCTCGAAAGTGAGCACGCAGCTGGGAACGCCACGGTGCTTCGCCTCGTTGTTCAACAGCGCGAGCATGGCCTGGTGGCCGCGGTGCACGCCATCGAAGTTGCCGATGGTGAGCGCGCAGGCGGGGGCGATCCCGGGGTGGTGGAATCCTCTGAAGATCTGCATCGCGGCTCAGTTGGTATCTTTTTGATAGCAGCTCGTGACCATTCGGCAAGCGCCGCGGGGCGATTCCCCGGGGCGAAAGGCCACGAAAACAGGGTATATTGTGCTGTAGAGCGCCACGAGGCGCTGGCGCTTGCTTTCATGTTGTTTCCTGTCATTCAAGGAGGCGTGTTTTGAAGGTCTTGAAGCTGTCCGCCCAAGGGCTGCCCCAGTCGTGGATCTCGCTGGAGCAGGCCGTGTTGCACTACGCCGCCGACGAGGTGCGCTGGGAAGTGGGCGCGCGGGTGGCGCTGTTCCGTGGCGGCCACAACGCCGTGACGGGCGCGCAATCGCAGATCGCGGTGAGCAGCATCATCGGCACCAAGGGCGTGCCGAACATCAATCCCTTCGACCTCAAGCCCGGCCTCACCAACGGAAAGCTGTTCGCGCGCGACCGCAACGTCTGCGCCTACTGCGGCGACGAATTCGACGAGGAAGAGCTCACGCGCGAGCACATCATCCCGTTCGCGCAGAACGGCCGCGACCACTGGATGAACGTGGTCACCGCGTGCCGCTGCTGCAACCACCGCAAGAGCAACCGCACGCCCGAGCAGGCGCGCATGCCGCTGCTGTACGCGCCCTACGTGCCCAGCCTCTGGGAAGACTTCATCCTGCGCAACCGCCGCATCCTGGCCGACCAGATGGAGTTCCTGATGGCGCACCTGCCCAAGACGTCACGGCTGCACGGCTGAGCCCGCGCGCCCCTTCCCCGATCAATACGTCAGTTCGAGCACCGAGACGTGGTTCTCGGCGAGCGGCCAGCTGCGCCCGGTCACGCGCTCGCCGTTGAACTCGGCCGTGATGGCCCGCGGCAGGCCGGTGGGCTTGATCCGCGACGAGGCCACGCCGGCGCCCAGCACGGCGCCCGGCGGCGGCGTCTGTCCGTCGAAGGCCATCTTGTCGCGCCCCGGGTCCAGGTAGCCGCGCGGCCGGGCCATGATGACCAGCGCCGGCGCGTTCTTGTCGGCATCCGGGACGCGCTCGGGGCGCAGGTTCACGATGCTGCTGGAGCGCGGGAACGGGCTGCGGTAGATGTGCGTCGTGGCGTAGCCGGGCGCCGCGATCACGAATTCGTAACGCGTGTCGGGCTGCGCGTTGAACGGCCCCCACATGCCGTCCGCGCCGATGGTCTTGCTGTAGGCCGCGGCGCCGCGGCGCTCCCCGTTCGTGGCGTCGATCGCGAACATCTGCAGCTGCGCGCCCGGCAGGGGCAGGTTGTTGGCGAAGTTGCCGGAGGCCGGATCGGTGGAGGAAACGCCCAGGCCGCTGATCTTGCCCGACAGGACGACCTTTTGCTCCGACGACACCGCCGTCGTGGCGGGCGCCTTTCCGGTGATGAACCGGTACATGGCGTCGAACGCCGCGGGCGAGAACGCGGTCTCGCGGTGATCGATGCCGGGGATCACCACGTTGGTCGCGCCCTTGAGTTCGGGGCCGGCGAAGGTGACGTTGGTCGGCTTGCCGCGCGCCCCGATCCACAGCCCGTCGGGCTGGGCGTACTTGTCGTTGTTGTCGGAGCGGATGGTGAGCCACTTGACCGGTCCGCCGACCTCGTCGCCCGCCGCGTTCTTGGGCGCGTTCAGCGAGGTGAGGAACGGCCCCGTGCCGGAGAACTCGTTGCCCTCGTTGTATCCCTTGATCGCCTGCACGCCGTGGTTGGGCGCGCCGCCCAGCACCGCGTGGCTCACCGTCCTGTCGCCGCCACCGTTCTGGATGTAGTTGCGGATGGCGTAGCCGCCGCGGGAGTTGCCGACCAGCACCACCTGCCGCGCGCCGCTCGACTTGAGCACCTTCTCGACCTCGGCTTTCAGGTAGGCCATGTGCTCGGCGGTGGAGGTGCGCCCGGGCTGGGGCTTGGCGTCGTCGTCGCGCGCCAGCGGGTAGGGCAGGTCGATCGCGTGCAGGCGGTCGCGCGGCCAGCCGTTGGACTCGAAGCGCCAGATCGTCGTCTGCCACAGGGCCGCGGTGTCGCCGTTGCCGTGCACGAAGACGATGGGTGGCTGCTGCTGCGACGCAGGCGGGGTGGCGCAGCCGGACAGCAGCGCGACGGCGGCTGCGAACGCCAGAAAGAGGCGGCGGGTGTTCATGTTCTTGTCTCCTCGGCCAAAGTAAAAAAGCCCGCGACGGCAGCCGCGGGCTTGTCGATGGGGTCCGTTCGCCTCAGGCGAACACCCCCGCGGTGTCCTGCATTCTTTCCGAGACTTCGCCCAGGTGGTGCAGGGTATCCCCGAAGCTCAGCTCCAGCTGGGTGAGCTTCTTGAAGTAGTGGCTGCCGATGTATTCGTCCGTCACGCCGATGCCGCCGTGCAGCTGCACCGAGTTCTGGCCGATGAAGCGCATCGCCACGCCCAGCTGGTACTTGGCGCGCGCCAGGGCGCGGCGCCGCTCGTCGGCCGGCGCATTGAGCTTGAGGGAGGCGTAGTAGCTCATGGAGCGCGCCAGCTCCAGCTGCATCTTCATGTCGGCGACGCGGTGCCGCAGTGCCTGGAAGGTGGCCAGCGCCACGCCGAACTGCTTGCGCGTGTTCATGTACTCGACGGTGACGGCCATGGTCATGTCCAGCACGCCCACGGCTTCGGCGCAGGCAGCGGCAATGCCGATGTCCACGGCGTGTTCCAGCGCCGCCAGCCCGTCCTGCGTGACGAGCGTGGCCGGCGCGGACTTGAAGGTCACCTCGGCGGCGCGGCCGCCTTCCTGCGTGCCGTAGCCGCGCGTCGTGACGCCCGCCGCCTGGCGCTCGACCAGGAACAGCGCGATCTTGCCGCCGGCCTTGGCCGGCACCAGGAAGGCATCGGCCATGTCGCCTGCAATGACGATGCTCTTGGCGCCCGTGACGGTCCAGCCATTGCCGGCCTGCGCCGCCTGCGTTTCGCAGACATCGAGCCGGTAGCGTGCCTTGAGTTCCTGCTGCGCCAGCACCACCAGTGCTTCGCCGCCGGCGATCTTCGGCAGCCAGGCGGACTTGACGGCGTCCGGGGCGTAACCGTTCAGGATGCCGCCGGCGATCAACGTCTGGCCCAGTGGCTCCAGCACGATGCCGCGGCCCAGCTCCTCCATCACCACCATGCCCTCGACCGGGCCCATGCCCATGCCGCCGTGCTCTTCGGCGATGTAGAGGCCCGCCAGGCCGAGTTCGGCGAGTTCGCCGTACGCGCCACGGTCGAAGCCGCCGGCCTTCACGATGGAGCGCCGGCGCTCGAAGTCATAGCCTTTGCTCACCCATTTGCGGACGGCGTCGCGCAGCTGTTCCTGGTCGTCGGAAAAATCGAAATCCATGGCTAGTTTCCTTTTCAGTGGGGGGCAGGGCTGAAGATCCGGCCCGCAATCACCCGAGAACCGTCTGCGCGACGATGTTGCGTTGCACTTCGTTGGACCCGCCGTAGATGGTCGTCTTGCGCATGTTGAAATAAGTCGCGGCCAGCGGCGCGTTCACGATGCCGCCGGGGAAATCGCCTTGCCAGCCCGCGTCCATCGCTTCGTGGATGTACGGCAGCGCAAAGGGGCCGGCGGCCAGCATCATCAGTTCGCTGTAGCGCTGCTGGATCTCGCTGCCCTTGATCTTGAGCAGGCCGGCGATGTCCAGCGAGTTCTTGCCCGACTTCTCGGCCGACAGCACGCGCAGCACCAGCATTTCCAGCGCGACCACATCCACCTCCAGCCGCGCGATCTCGTCGCGGAAGCGCCGGTCGTCCCAGACGTTCTCGGCCTTGGCGATGCGCTTGAGGCGCTCGAGCTCGCGCTTGGCGCGGTTCACGTCCGCGATGTTGGTCCGCTCGTGCGACAGCAGGTGCTTGGCGTAGGTCCAGCCCTTGTTCTCCTCGCCGATCAGGTTCTCGGCCGGGACTTCGACGTTGTCGAAGAACACTTCGTTGACTTCGCACTCGCCATCGAGCAGCTTCACCGGCCGCACGGTGACGCCGGGAGATTTCATGTCCAGCACCAGGAAGCTGATGCCGGTCTGGGGCTTGCCCTCGGTGGAGGTGCGCACCAGGTTGAACATCCATTCGCCGTACTGGCCCAACGTGGTCCAGGCCTTCTGGCCGTTGACGATGTACTTGTCGCCCTTGCGTTCCGCGCGCGTCTTGAGCGACGCCAGGTCGGAACCCGACCCCGGCTCGCTGTAGCCCTGGCTCCACCAGACTTCGCCGCTGGCGATGCCGGGCAGGAAGCGCCGCTGCTGCTCGGCGTTGCCGAATGCCATGATCACCGGCGCCACCATCACCGGGCCGAACGGCACGACGCGCGGCGCGCCGGCCAGCGCGCACTCTTCCTCGAACAGGTGCTTCTGCACCGCGTTCCAGCCCGGGCCGCCGAATTCCTTGGGCCAGCCATGGCCCAGCCAGCCCTTCTTGCCCAGGATGCGCGCCCAGCGCTGCATGTCGTCGCGCGTCAGGCGCAGGGCGTTGTGCACCTTGTGCGAAATGTCCTTGGGCAGGTTGGCGTGCACCCAGGCACGCACTTCCTCGCGGAACTTCTGTTCTTCAGGGGTGAAGGCTAAATCCATGAATGTGTCTCCAGGGCAACTTCGGCATTATTAGCACGGTCGTTCTATTCCGGGTGTCCGGGTTGCGACAACCCGAGCTGCTGGCAGAGATCCTGCACCGTCGCACGCAGCTGCGCGACCTCTTTTTCCAGCCTTTCCACGCGGCTTTCCAGGTGGGACGCGGGCGCTGCATGCGGTTCGGCCTCCATGTCGCCCGGCTCCACGGCGCCGCAGAGCAGGTGTGCCCAGCGCTGCTCGCGCATGCCCGGGGCCCGCGCCAGTTTCACCACCAGCGGGCCGCCCTTTTCCGCGGGGCGGTCCTGCAGCTCTTCCAGGAAGGCCTCGACCGACGAGATGTCGGCGAAGCGGTACCAGCGTTCGCTGTTGATGCGCAGCTCGCCCGCGGTCTGCGGGCCGCGCAGCATCAGCAGGCCCAGCAGGACCGCCGACTGTTCCGGCACGCCCACGCCCCGCTGGAAGTTGTGTTCCCACCGCGCCACCCGGCTGCCGCTGGATTCGAACACCAGGCTCAGCAGCTTCAGCGAGTCCAGCGCCTCCTGTGCCTGGGCGTCGCTCACGTTCATCAGCGGCTCGCGGCTGGTCTTCTGGTTGCAGCCCGACACCAGCGAGTTCAGCGTCAGCGGGTAGCTGTCCGGCACGGTGCGGGCTTTTTCCATCAGGGTGCCCAGCACGCGGGCTTCGATGGGGGTCAGGGGTCGCATGGGCATGGCGGGGATAATTGTTTGAAATGAAAAACATCGTCATTCTGATCTCGGGCGGCGGCTCCAACATGGCTGCCATCGTCCGGTGCGCCCAGCGCGACGGCTGGCGCAACACCCTGAATGCCCAGGTCGCGGCCGTCATCAGCAACCGGCCCGATGCCGGCGGGCTCGCCCTGGCGCGCGAACAGATGATCGCCACCGCCGTGGTCGACCACAAGCTCTTCGCCACCCGCGAGGCCTTCGACGCCGAACTGGCCGCCGCCATCGACCTGCGGCAACCGTCGCTGGTGGTGCTGGCGGGTTTCATGCGCATCCTGACGCCGGGCTTCGTGCAGCGCTACGAGGGGCGCCTGGTCAATATCCATCCTTCGTTGCTGCCCGCCTTCCCCGGCCTGCACACGCACCAGCGCGCGATCGACGCGGGCTGCAAGTTCGCGGGCGCCACCGTGCACCAGGTGACGACCGAGCTGGACTACGGGCCGATCCTCGAGCAGGCGGTCGTGCCCATCCTTCCCGCAGACACGGCCGACACCCTGGCCGCGCGCGTGCTGACGCAGGAACACCTGATCTACCCGCGGGCCATCGCCCGGCTGCTGCCTCAACTCTAAGGTCCCATGCATCCCAAAGCCCTGCTCGACGCCTGCGCCGAACTCGTCAAGTTGACCTTGAAGTTCGACCACCCGGCCGACGCCGTCGTCTCGCGCTACTTCCGCGACAACCGATCGCTCGGCCCGCGCGAGCGCGCCACGCTGGCCGAAACCGTCTACACCGTCCTGCGCAAGAAGCTGCTGTTCGACCACCTTTCGCCTTCGGGCAGCGGCTCGAAAGAGCGGCGCATGGCGATCCTGGGCTTTCACGGGCCACGCGACTTCCTCAAGAGCGCGCTGACCGACCAGGAAAAGAACTGGCTGGACCAGTGCGACGCGATCAACCCGGCGGATTTGCTGGAGCGCCACCGCCACAACCTGCCCGAATGGCTGGTCCAGCCGCTCAAGGACCAGCTGGGCGCCGAATTCTGGCCGCTGGTGGACAGCCTGAACCAGCCGGCTCCGCTGGACTTGCGCGTGAACACGCTCAACGACAAGCGTGCCGATGTGCAGAAGGAGCTGAAGCTCGCCGGCATTGCCTCGCAGCCCACGCCCTTTTCACCCTGGGGCCTGCGCCTGGACACCAAGCCTGCCCTGACCAAGGTCGACGCCTTCGCACGGGGCGCAATCGAAGTCCAGGACGAGGGCTCGCAGCTGCTCGCGCTGTTGCTGGACGCCAAGCGCGGCGAAATGGTGGTGGATTTCTGCGCCGGCGCCGGCGGCAAGACCCTGGCCATCGGCGCTTCGATGCGCAACACGGGGCGGCTCTATGCTTTCGACACCTCGGCGCACCGGCTCGATGCGCTCAAGCCGCGGCTGGCGCGCAGCAAGCTGTCCAACGTGCACCCGGCGGCCATCGCCCATGAGCGCGACGATCGCATCAAGCGGCTGGCCGGCAAGATCGATCGCGTGATCGTCGATGCGCCCTGCTCGGGCCTGGGAACGCTGCGGCGCAATCCCGACCTGAAATGGCGCCAGTCGCCGCAGGCCGTGCAGGAAATGACCGTCAAGCAGGCTGCCATCCTGCAAAGCGCCGCGCGCCTGCTCAAGCCGGGCGGGCGGCTGCTCTACGCGACCTGCAGCCTGCTGCCGCAGGAGAACGAGGAAATCGCCTCGGCTTTCACCCAGGCCAATGGGGAGTTCAGTCCACTTCCGGCCGTCGAAGTCCTGTCCAATCTCAAGGTCGAAGGGGCTGCGGGCCTTTGCAGCGGCGGTGAGGGCGGCGGGCATTTCCTGCGGCTGTGGCCCCACCGGCACCGCACGGATGGGTTCTTCGCGGCCATCTGGACTAAAAATTGACAAGGCGGGGCTATTTGCCGCCTCTGTGGATATCCACAGTTTGTTTTTGAACCCCGGACCGTAAAATGCGTCCAACAATTGCACGGCGTCACTTCGACGCCGTTTTTCAAGAGAGAGACCCACCCATCTATGTTGCTTCCCGACTGGGCCGTACTGAACTCGGCTGTTGACTGGCTCGCCAATGGCCTGTGGAACCTGTCCTGGTGGCAGGTCGTCCTGTACACCCTGGCGACCACGCACATCACCATCGCCAGCGTCACCATCTTCCTGCACCGCGCCCAGGCTCACCGGGCCATGGACCTGCACGCGATCCCGTCGCATTTCTTCCGTTTCTGGCTGTGGCTCAGCACCGGCATGGTGACCAAGGAATGGGTGGCGATCCACCGCAAGCACCACGCCAAGTGCGAAACGCCGGATGATCCGCACAGCCCCCAGACGCGCGGCATCGAAACGGTGTTCTGGCAAGGCTCCGAGCTTTACCGTGCGGAGGCCAAGAACCTCGAAACGATCGCCAAGTTCGGCCGTGGCACGCCCGACGACTGGGTCGAGCGCAACCTGTACACGCGCTACAGCTGGCAGGGCGTGGGCCTCATGCTGATCCTGAACGTGGCGCTGTTCGGTGTCGCGGGCCTGGCCGTGTGGGCCGTCCAGATGGCGTGGATTCCGGTCACCGCCGCCGGCATCATCAACGGCATCGGCCACTACTGGGGCTACCGCAATTTCGAGGCGCCCGACGCCAGCACCAACATCTCGCCCTGGGGCCTGCTGATCGGTGGCGAGGAACTGCACAACAACCACCACACCTACCCGACCTCGGCCCGGTTCTCGGTCAAGAAGTACGAGTTCGACATCGGCTGGGTCTACATCACGCTGATGAGCAGGATCGGCTGGGCGACCGTGAAGAAGGTCCCGCCGAAGCTGCAGCTCGGTGCCATCAAGCCGGTCGCCGACGAAAAGACGCTCGAGGCGCTCATCGCGAACCGCTACGAGGTCATGGCCGGCTACGCGCGCGAAATGCGCCGTGTCTGCAGGGCCGAGCTCGCCGCGCTCAAGGAAAAGCAGGCCGACCTGTCGCCGTTGAAGGCGGCCAAGCGCTGGCTGCACCGTGATGACGACCGGGTGCCGGCAGCGGCCCGTCCGCAGCTGGCCCAGGCCCGCGCCGCCCACCCGGTGCTGGACCAGATGGTGACGATGCGCGAAGAGCTGCGCCAGATGTGGCTCAACACCTCGCAGTCGCGCGAGCAGCTGGCGCTGGACCTCCAAGCCTGGTGCCGCCGGGCCGAGGACAGCGGCATCGAAGCCCTGCAACGGTTCTCGACGAAGCTGCGCGCCGCCGCCTAGCCCTCCGTCGGCCTGAGGCGAAAAAAAGCCCCGCTTGGCGGGGCTTTTTCTTTGGGCACCGTTGTGCGCGGGCCGGGTCAGTCCATCAATTCGGCGGGCACTTTCCCGCCGTTCGCCGCCATTTTCGCCATGACCTGCTTGTGCAGCCAGATGTTCATGGTGGCCGTGTCGCCCTTGTCGCCGGTATAGCCGAGCTCATCCGCGAGTTCCTTGCGCTCCTGCAGGGTGCTTTCCATGCCCACCAGCTTCATCAGGTCGACGATGGACGTGCGCCAGTTGAGTTTCTGCGGGTTCTTGGCTGCCATGGCCGTGAGCACGGCCTCCACGTCGACCGGCTGGGCCGCCGCCGCGGCGGCGGCGCTGGCCGTGGCCGCCTGGCCGGCGGCGATGCCATCGGCCGTGGCCGTCGTGGCCGCCCCGGCAGGGGCTTGCGCGGCGTCCGCGCGATGGAAGATCTTGTCGAAGATCTTGCTGAAAATGCTCATGTCTGCTCCTTCGTAGGCGGGAGTGCCACCCGCCATCGTCGCGCCTGCGGCGGGGCGCAGGTGTCGGACAAGATCCCGTCCAGCCAAAAAAAAGCCCCGCCAGGGCGGGGCTGTGACTTGGGCTGCTGGGCAGCTCTTGCGCTCTTACTTCAGCTTTGTCTCTTTGTATTCAACGTGCTTGCGAGCCTTGGGATCAAATTTCATGATCGCCATTTTCTCGGGCATCGTTTTCTTGTTCTTGCTGGTGGTGTAGAAGTGGCCGGTACCCGCGGTGGATTCCAGCTTGATTTTTTCGCGTCCGCCTTTGCTTGCCATGATGCAGCTCCTTAAGCTTGGCCGCGTGCGCGCAGGTCTGCGAGCACGGCGTCGATGCCATTCTTGTCGATCAGGCGCAGCGCGGCGCTCGAAACACGCAGGCGAACCCAGCGGTTTTCGGTCTCGACCCAGAAACGGCGGTATTGCAGGTTCGGCATGAACCGGCGCTTGGTCTTGTTGTTGGCGTGGGAAACGTTGTTCCCGACCATCGGGCCTTTGCCCGTTACGTCGCAGACGCGTGCCATGTGGATTTTTCCTGTCACCAGCCGGCACTCACCGCAAACGCTTTTGTTTGCCTTGGGTGCCTGGCCTCACCTCGCCCTGTCGGGGGCGGTAACCGGCTGAAAATCAGCAGAGCCTGCGATTATAGCGGTTTTCAGCTTTCGGCCTGTTCCAGGAACCGCTGGGCGTCCAGCGCGGCCATGCAGCCGGTGCCGGCGCTGGTGATGGCCTGGCGGTACACATGGTCCTGCACGTCGCCGGCGGCGAAGACGCCGGGCACGCTGGTCATGGTCGCCAGGCCCTGCAGGCCGGACTTCGTGAGGATGTAGCCGTCCTTCATCTCCAGCTGCCCCTTGAAGATGTCGGTGTTGGGCTGGTGGCCGATGGCGATGAAACAGCCCTGAAGCATCAGGTCTTCGGTCGCGCCGGTCTTCGCGTCCTTCAGGCGCACGCCTGTGACGCCGGTCGCGTCGCCCAGCACTTCGTCGAGCGTCTTGAACAGCTTCAGCTCGATCTTGCCGGCCTTCACCTTTTCCATCAGCTTGTCCACCAGGATCGGCTCGGCCTTGAACTTGTCGCGCCGGTGCACCAGGTAGACCTTGCTTCGCGATGTTGGACAGGTACAGCGCCTCTTCGACCGCGGTGTTGCCGCCGCCGATCACGCAGGTGACCTGGTCGCGGTAGAAGAAGCCGTCGCAGGTCGCGCAGCCGGACACGCCCTTGCCCATGAAGGCCTGTTCGGACGGCAGGCCCAGGTACTTGGCCGACGCGCCGGTCGCGATGATCAGCGAATCGCAGGTGTATTCGCCGCTGTCGCCCTTGAGCGTGAACGGCCGCTTGCTGAAATCGACCGCGTTGATGTGATCGAAGATGATCTCGGTCTTGAAGCGCTCGGCGTGCTCGAGGAAGCGCTGCATCAGCTCCGGCCCCTGCACGCCGTGCACGTCGGCGGGCCAGTTGTCCACGTCGGTGGTGGTCATCAGCTGGCCGCCCTGCGCGATGCCGGTGATCAGGATCGGGTTCAGGTTCGCGCGCGCTGCGTACACGGCGGCGGTGTAGCCCGCAGGGCCGGAACCGAGGATCAGGACTTTGGCGTGTTTGGTGTTGGACATGGTGAAAGACCTGTGTGGAAAACCCCACAGCTGGGTGTACATTTTGGGACCGAACGGCAAGTATCAACCCTCAGCGGGTCGCATGGTCCTTGCCAATTTCAATTGCCCCGATTGTAAGAACCCATGGTGTGGGCCGCGTGCCGGAAGGGATTCGAGAAATGTCGATGCTGTCCAATCTGGAACTGATTCGCCGGGTGCCGCTGTTCGCGCTGCTGACGGCCAACCAGGCGGAGTCGGTGGCGGAGGCCGTGACCAAGCGGCGGTTCAAGCGCGGCGAGCTGATCGTGGAGCAGGGCGAGAAGTCCAACACGCTCTTCATCATCCTGACCGGGCGGGTGCGCGTCGTCACGTCGGACAAGCGCGGCCGCGAGGTGATCCTGGCGACGCTGCAGCCGGGCGACTACATCGGCGAGATGAGCCTGATCGACAACGAGGCGCATTCGGCGACGGTGCGCGCGGAGGTGCAGACCGACATGCTGGCCCTGGGCCGCGCCGAGTTCGCGCGCTGCCTGCCGGAAAACAGCTCCATGGCCTACGCCATCATGAAGGGGCTGGTGCAGCGCCTGCGCCAGGCGGACCGCAAGATCGAGTCGCTGGCGCTGATGGACGTGTACGGCCGCGTCGCCCGGGCCCTGCTGGAATTCGCGGCGCCCGACCGCGAGGGGCTGATGACGATCACGCGAGCGCATCTCGCGCCAGGACATCGCCAAGATGGTGGGCGCCTCGCGCGAAATGGTCAGCCGCGTCATGAAGGACCTGGAAGACCGCGGCTTCATCGAAACCCGCGCGGACGGCTCGATGCTGATCAAGGACAGGCTCAGGACGCTGGGATGAGCGCGCACCTGCGGTAAGCTCGGCTTCGCCCCATGACTTACTCGCTCAACACCCTGAACGGCGCTGCCGGCGCGTCGTCATCGCCGCGCGCGGGCGTCGGCCGTTTCGCCCACGAAATCGCGCTGGTGCTCGGCCTGGTCGCCCTGGTGTTCTGGCTGCTCGCGCTGGTCAGCTACTCCGCCCAGGATCCGGCGTTCTCCACTTCGGGGACCGGCGGGCCGATCCACAACTGGGGCGGCCGCCTGGGCGCCTGGCTGGCCGACGCCAGCTATTTCCTGCTGGGCTTTTCGGTCTGGTGGTGTTTCGCCGCGGGCGTGCGCGCCTGGCTGGCCACGCTGGCGCGCTGGATGCGCCACGATGCGGAAGCCCCCGACGTCCGCGCACCCTTGTCGCGCACGCGCGTGGCGTTCTGGATCGGCCTGGCCGTGCTGCTGTGCGCCAGCACGGCGCTCGAATGGTCGCGCCTGTACCGGTTCGAAGCGCGCCTGCCCGATCACGCCGGCGGCGCGCTCGGCTACCTGGTCGGCCCGCTGGGCGTGAAGTGGCTGGGCTTCACCGGCTCCGGCCTGGTGTTCGTCGCGCTGGTCGTGCTGGGCGCGGCCGTCGTGTTCCGCTTTTCGTGGAGCCATGTGGCCGAGCGGCTCGGCGCGCGCCTCGACGGCTTCATCGAGGCGCGCCGCGAGAAGCGCGAGATGGCGCAGGACCTGGCGTTCGGCCAGCAGGCGGCGCGGCAGCGCGAGGAGGTCCTGATCGAGGAGCGCATCGAGATCGAGGAACACCACCAGACGCCGGTGCTGATCGAGCCGCTCGTGGTCGAGGTGCCCAAGAGCGAGCGCGTGGCCAAGGAAAGGCAAAAGCCGCTGTTCACCGAACTGCCGGACTCCAAGCTGCCGCAGGTGGACCTGCTGGACGGCGCGCAGTCGCGGCAGGAGACGGTGTCGCCCGAGACGCTGGAGATGACCAGCCGCTTGATCGAAAAGAAGCTCAAGGACTTCGGCGTCGAAGTGCGCGTGGTGCTGGCCCAGCCCGGGCCGGTGATCACGCGCTACGAGATCGAGCCCGCCACCGGCGTCAAGGGCTCGCAGATCGTCGGCCTGGCCAAGGACCTGGCGCGGTCGCTGAGCCTGGTGTCGATCCGCGTGGTCGAGACCATCCCCGGCAAGAACTACATGGCGCTGGAACTGCCCAACGCCAAGCGGCAGTCGATCCGGCTGTCGGAGATCCTGGGCTCGCAGGTCTACAACGAGGCCAAGTCCATGCTCACGATGGGCCTGGGCAAGGACATCGTCGGCAACCCCATGGTGGCCGACCTGGCGAAGATGCCGCACGTGCTGGTGGCGGGCACCACCGGATCGGGCAAGTCGGTGGGCCTGAACGCGATGATCCTGTCGCTGCTGTACAAGGCCGAAGCGCGCGACGTGCGCCTGCTGATGATCGACCCGAAGATGCTGGAGATGTCGGTGTACGAAGGCATCCCGCACCTGCTGGCGCCGGTGGTGACCGACATGCGGCAGGCGGCCAACGGCCTGAACTGGTGCGTCGGCGAGATGGAGCGCCGCTACAAGCTCATGAGCAAGCTGGGCGTGCGCAACCTGGCCGGCTACAACCACAAGCTCGACGAAGCCAAGGCCAGGGGAGAGTTCATCTACAACCCCTTCAGCCTGACGCCGGACAGCCCCGAGCCGCTGGAGCGCCTGCCGCATATCGTCGTGGTGATCGACGAACTGGCCGACCTGATGATGGTCGTGGGCAAGAAGATCGAGGAGCTGATCGCACGCCTGGCGCAGAAGGCACGCGCCGCCGGCATCCACCTCATCCTGGCGACGCAGCGGCCCAGCGTGGACGTGATCACCGGCCTGATCAAGGCCAACATTCCGACGCGGATCGCGTTCCAGGTGTCCAGCAAGATCGACAGCCGCACCATCCTCGACCAGATGGGCGCGGAGGCGCTGCTGGGCATGGGCGACATGCTCTACATGCCCAGCGGCACGGGGTTGCCGATCCGGGTGCACGGCGCCTTCGTCAGCGACGAGGAAGTGCACCGCGTCGTCGCCTACTTGAAAGCAGCAGGGCGGCGAGCCCAACTACATCGAGGGCGTGCTCGAAGGCGGCACCGTGGACGACGACGGCGACCTGCTCGGCGACGGCAGCGGCGGCGAGAAGGACCCGATGTACGACCAGGCGGTGGAGGTGGTGCTGAAGAACCGCAAGGCCAGCATCTCCCTGGTGCAGCGCCATCTCAAGATTGGTTACAACCGTGCGGCGCGGCTGGTGGAAGATATGGAGAAGGCGGGCTTGGTCAGCGCCATGAGCGGCAGCGGCCAGCGCGAGATCCTGGTGCCGAACCGGCCGGAATAGCCTTCCGCCCGAACTTCGGCCGCCGGGGCCGATCCCACCCCATCTATTCAAGGGAGTCTCGATGAAGACCTTCGTCGCTGCATTGGTGGCAGCCTTCGCGCTGTCGGCGCAGGCCTCCGGCCTGGACAGCCTGGAAAATTTCGTCAAGTCCGCCAGGAGCGGCCGCGCCGATTTCACGCAGGTCGTGACCGGCCCGGCCAAGGACGGCCAGGCTGCGCGCAGCAAGACCTCGACCGGCACTTTCGAATTCGCGCGGCCCAACCGCTTCCGCTTCAACTACCGGAAGCCCTTCGAGCAGACCATCGTCGCCGACGGCCAGACGCTCTGGCTGTACGACGTCGACCTGAACCAGGTGACGGCGCGCAAGCAGTCGCAGGTGCTGGGTTCCACACCTGCCGCGCTGATCGCGTCGGCGCCCGACCTGGCCACGCTGCGCAGGGACTTCAACCTCGAAGCCGCCGGCGAGAAGGACGGCATGCAATGGGTGCAGGCCACGCCCAAGGTCAAGGAAGGGCAGCTGCACAGCGTGAAGGTCGGGTTTCGCGGCAACGACCTGGCGGCGCTGGAAATCCTGGACAGCTTCGGCCAGCGCTCGATGCTGACGTTCACCAAGATGGAACTCAATGCCGCCGTCGCGCCGGAGCTGTTCCAGTTCAAGCCGCCGCAAGGGGCGGACGTCCTGAAGCAATGACAGCGATCAGATCTCGCGCGTGATCCGGTCCAGGTCCTTGCGCTCGATGAATTCGTCCATGCGCGAGAGCAGCCGCCACCATTCGGTGCCGTCTTCGCGGTAGATCCGCATCGCGCCGGCGCGAACCAGGATCTTGCGCAGCTCGTCGTCCTCGAAGCCGCCCAGGTGCTGGCGCAGCGTGTCGAACGAGCGGTCGGTGAAGCTCTTGTGGCTGAGGAAGTGCCGGGCGGTTTCCTCGGCCATGAACTCGGTGCGGTGCTGCTCGCGCGCCAGCCGCAGCTGGTTGGCGAACTGCTGGCGGTTCAGGAGGTAGCTGATGCCGCCGCCGACGAGCGCGCCGAGCAGCGCCGAGAAGGTCGACCAGAGCGAAGCGTCCATGGTGGCCGCACTATAAAGGAACGCGCCGAGCTTCCTATACTGTGCCGGTGAGCAAGACCGTCGCCACCGCCCACCAGCCCCTGGCCGAACGCCTGCGCCCCAAGACCCTGGGCGAGGTGATCGGCCAGCAGCACCTGCTGGGCGAAGGCATGCCGCTGCGCATCGCCTTCGAGTCGGGCCAGCCGCACAGCTGCATCCTGTGGGGCCCGCCGGGCACCGGCAAGACCACGATCGCGCGGCTGATGGCCGACGCGTTCGACGCGCAGTTCATCACCATCAGCGCCGTGCTCGGCGGCGTCAAGGACATCCGCGAGGCGGTGGAGCAGGCCCAGATCGCGCAGGGCACGGCGCTGGAAAACGCCTCCGGCGCAGGCGGGCGGCGCACCATCGTGTTCGTCGACGAGGTGCACCGCTTCAACAAGAGCCAGCAGGACGCCTTCCTGCCGCATGTCGAGTCGGGCCTGTTCACCTTCATCGGCGCGACCACCGAGAACCCTTCGTTCGAAGTCAACTCCGCCCTGCTGTCGCGCGCGGCGGTGTACGTGCTGCAGCCGCTGACCGAAGCCGACCTGGAGCAGATCGTGGCCAAGGCGCAGGCGATCGACGCGGTGCCGCCGATCGAGAAGGCGGCGCTCGACCGGCTGGTCGCCTATGCCGACGGCGATGCGCGGCGGCTGCTCAACACGCTGGAGACGCTGGCGGTGGCCGCCGACCAAGGAAAAGCGCGAGGAGATCACCGACGACTGGCTGCTCAAGGTGCTGGGCGAGCGCATGCGCCGCTACGACAAGGGCGGCGAGCAGTTCTACGACACCATCAGCGCGCTGCACAAATCGGTGCGCGGCTCCGACCCCGACGCCTCGCTGTACTGGTTCATGCGCATGCTCGACGGCGGGGCCGACCCGCGCTACATGGCGCGCCGGCTGATCCGCATGGCCACGCGAGGACATCGGCCTGGCCGACCCGCGCGCGCTGCGGCTGGCGCTGGATGCGGCCGAGACCTACGAGCGGCTGGGCACGCCCGAGGGCGAGCTGGCGCTGGCGCAATGCGTGTCTACCTCGCGGTGGCGCCCAAGTCCAACGCGGTCTACAAGGCCTTCAACGAGGCCAAGGCCTTCATCAAGCAAGGACGGCACCCGGCCGGTGCCGCTGCACCTGCGCAACGCGCCGACCCAGCTGATGAAGGACCTGGACTACGGCAAGGACTACCGCTACGCGCACGACGAGGAGGGCGGGTTCGCCGCCGGCGAAAATTACTTTCCCGAAGGGCATGGCGCCGCCGCAGTTCTACCGGCCGGTGGATCGCGGGCTGGAGATCCGGATTGCCGAAAAGCTGATCGAGAACTCAAGAAGAAAAACGATCAGCAAGGGCTGATGGCGCCGGAAAAGCGCCGCGCGACGCGCGTCCTCCAGGGTAAACCCCGGTCGACTAGCGGCGTTTTTGCTGTCAGGTCCGCTTGGCTACAATCGCCTCCACAAACCCGCCCATGAGCAGCTTGGCGGGTTTTTTGCTAGCTGGCAGCGGGTTCACAAGACCAGCGGCCGGCAAGACGGCCGGGCCAGGACAAGGGCCCGGCCATCCAGGCTGAAAGCCGGTAGAGAACGGAGAAGCTCTATGGAAATTTTGCTGCAGCAGATCATCAACGGTCTGATTCTCGGCAGCATGTACGCCTTGATAGCGTTGGGCTACACCATGGTGTACGGCATCATCAACCTGATCAACTTCGCGCACGGCGACGTGCTGATGGTCGGCGCGCTCACCAGCTGGGCGATCATCGTCAACATGCAGGAAGCGATGCCCGGCCTGCCGGGCTGGCTGATCCTCGCCATCGCGCTGGTGATCTCCTGCGTCGTCGCGGCGGCCCTGAACTTCGCGATCGAGAAGGTGGCCTACCGGCCGCTGCGAAACAGCCCGAGGCTGGCGCCGCTGATCACGGCCATCGGCATGTCGATCCTGCTGCAGACGCTGGCCATGATCATCTTCAAGCCGAACTACAAGCCCTATCCCACGCTGCTGCCCGCCGTTCCGTTCCAGGTCGGCGGCGCCGTGATCACCACCACCCAGATCATGATCCTGGGCCTGACGGCGGTGTCGCTGGCGTCGCTGATGTACCTGGTCAACTACACCAAGCTCGGGCGGGCCATGCGCGCCACGGCGGAGAACCCGCGCGTGGCGGCGCTGATGGGCGTCAAGCCCGACATGGTGATCTCCGCCACCTTCATCATCGGCGCCGTGCTGGCGACCATCGCCGGCGTGATGTACGCGTCGAACTACGGCACGGTGCAGCACACCATGGGCTTCCTGCCGGGCCTGAAGGCCTTCACGGCGGCGGTGTTCGGCGGCATCGGCAACCTGGCCGGCGCGGTGGTGGGCGGCATCCTGCTGGGGCTGATCGAGTCGATCGGCTCGGGCTACATCGGCGTCGCTGACCGGCGGCGTGCTGGGCAGCCACTACTCCGACATCTTCGCCTTCATCGTGCTGATCATCATGCTGACGCTGCGGCCCGTCGGGCCTGCTGGGCGAGCGCGTGGCGGACCGGGCCTGAGAGGACACACCATCATGATGAATTTCATCAACCGGCAGAACAAGTACGTCGTCTACGCCGTCGGCGCCGCTGCTGCTGCTGATCCTGCCGCTGGTGCTGCAGCAGGGCGGCAACGCCTGGGTGCGCATCGCCGATGCCGCGCTGCTGTACGTGCTGCTGGCGCTGGGCCTGAACATCGTCGTGGGCTACGCCGGCCTGCTGGACCTGGGCTTCGTCGCGTTCTACGCGATCGGCGCCTACATGTTCGGCCTGCTGGCCTCGCCGCACCTGACCGACACCTTCGCCTGCGATCGCGGCGGCGTTCCCCGAGGGCCTGCACATGCCGCTGTGGATCGTGATCCCGCGGCGGCGGCGCTGGCGGGCATCTTCGGCATCCTGCTGGGCGCGCCCACGCTCAAGCTGCGCGGCGACTACCTGGCCATCGTGACGCTGGGCTTCGGCGAAATCATCCGCGTGTTCCTGAACAACCTGGACCACCCGGTCAACATCACCAACGGCCCCAAGGGCCTGAACCAGATCGACTCCGATCCATTTCTGGGGCCTGAACCTGGGCCGGCCGCTCGAGGTGATGGGCTTCGAGATCGCGTCGGTCTCGCTGTACTACTACCTGTTCCTGGCGCTGGTGCTGGTCAGCGTCGTCATCTGCCACCGCCTGGAGCTCTCGCGCATCGGCCGCGCCTGGATGGCGATCCGCGAGGACGAGATCGCGGCCAAGGCCATGGGCATCAACACCCGCAACATGAAGCTGCTGGCCTTCGGCATGGGCGCCACCTTCGGCGGCGTGTCGGGCTCGATGTTCGCGGCCTTCCAGGGCTTCGTCTCGCCCGAGTCGTTCAGCCTGATGGAGTCGATCATGATCGTCGCCATGGTGGTGCTGGGCGGCATCGGCCACCTGCCGGGCGTGATCCTGGGCGCCGTGCTGCTGTCGGCGCTGCCCGAGGTGCTGCGCTACGTCGCCGGGCCGCTGCAGGCGATGACCGACGGCCGGCTCGACGCGGCCATCCTGCGCCAGCTGCTGATCGCGCTGGCGATGATCATCGTGATGCTGATGCGGCCCGCGCGGCCTGTGGCCGACGCCCGAACACGGCAAGTCGCTGCAGCAAACCACGACTGGCAACGTCGAAGCGCCGCGGACGAGGCACGCATGGCAGATACAGTTCTTCGCGTCGCCGGCATCTCCAAGCGCTTCGGCGGCCTGCAGGCCCTCAGCGACGTGGGCATCACCATCGAGCGCGGCCAGGTCTACGGCCTGATCGGCCCCAACGGCGCCGGCAAGACCACCTTCTTCAACGTCATCACCGGCCTGTACACGCCCGACAGCGGCAGCTTCGAGCTGGCGGGCAAGCCCTACGTGCCGACGGCGGTGCACGAGGTGGCCAAGGCCGGCATCGCCCGCACGTTCCAGAACATCCGCCTGTTCGCCGAAATGACCGCGCTGGAAAACGTGATGGTGGGGCGCCACATCCGCACCCACTCCGGCCTGCTGGGCGCGATCTTCCGCACGCCCGGCTTCAAGGCCGAAGAGGCCGCGATCGCCAAGCGCTCGCAGGAACTGCTGGACTACGTGGGCATCGGCAAGTACGCCGACTTCAAGGCGCGCACGCTGTCGTACGGCGACCAGCGCCGGCTGGAGATCGCGCGGGCCCTGGCCACCGACCCGCAGCTGATCGCGCTGGACGAGCCGGCCGCCGGCATGAACGCCACCGAAAAGATCCTGCTGCGCCAGCTGATCGACCAGATCCGCAAGGACAACCGCACCATCCTGCTGATCGAGCACGACGTGAAGCTGGTGATGGGCCTGTGCGACCGCGTGACGGTGCTCGATTACGGCAAGCAGATCGCCGAGGGCACGCCGGCCGACGTCCAGCGGAACGAGAAGGTGATCGAGGCCTACCTCGGCCACAACCACGTCGCGACCCCGGGCCCGGCGGCCGCCGCCACCGGAGACGCGCAATGAGCCAGACGCTGTTGAAGGTCACGGGCCTGAAGGTGGCCTATGGCGGCATCCAGGCCGTCAAGGGCATCGATTTCGAGGTGCGCGAGGGCGAGCTGGTCACGCTGATCGGCTCCAACGGCGCCGGCAAGACCACCACCATGAAGGCCATCACCGGGCTGCTGCCGCTCAACGACGGCGACATCGAGTACCTGGGCCAGAGCATCCGGGGCAAGGGCGCCTGGGACCTGGTCAAGCAGGGCCTGGCGATGGTGCCCGAGGGCCGCGGCGTCTTCACGCGCATGACCATCGCCGAAAACCTGCAGATGGGCGCGCACATCCGCACCGACAAGCCCGAGATCGCCGCCGACCTGGACAAGGTCTTCACGATCTTCCCGCGCCTGAAGGAGCGCAAGGACCAGCTGGCCGGCACCTTGTCCGGCGGCGAGCAGCAGATGCTGGCCATGGGCCGCGCGCTGATGAGCCGGCCCAAGGTGCTGCTGATGGACGAGCCGTCGATGGGCCTGTCGCCCGATCATGGTGGACAAGATCTTCGAGGTGGTGCGCGAGGTCTACGCGCAGGGCGTCACCATCCTGCTGGTGGAGCAGAACGCCAGCCGCGCGCTGCAGATCGCCGACCGTGCCTACGTGATGGAGTCGGGCCTCATCACCATGTCCGGCGACGCCAGGCAGATGCTCAGCGACCCGAAGGTGCGCGCCGCCTACCTGGGCGAGTACCCGCCGATCGCCCGCGGCTCGCGGGCGCATGCCTTCGGCTCCCTGAGCTATCAGTAGCGGTACTGCAGTCCCAGGCTGGTCGAGCGCACCGGCTCGCGGCCGCTGCCGGCAAAGCGAAAGTCGTTGCTGTCCCATTCCAGCGTGGCCGACAGCCGCGGCGTGAAGTCGTAGCTGACGCCGGCGCCGTAGGACAGGCCGAACGCCGCGTTCGGTGCCGGCGGCGATGCCGCTGCCGGCCAGGGCCGCGGTTTCGGTGCGGCCATAGGTCGTGCCCACCTTGCCGAACACGCCGAAGCGAGCGGCCACAGCGGCGCCTTGCCCGACCAGGCTGAGGTTCAGGCCCTGGGCCCGGGTTTCGCCGCCGCCGCGGGCGATGCGGCCCATGTTGAGGTAGCCCAGTTCCACGCCCCAGAAGTTGCCGACCATCGTGCCGGCGTACAGCTGGACCGAGCGGTCGGTGTCGTCGCAAAGAAAGCGCGGTGCTGCCGCAGGGCAGGCTGGTAGTGCGAACGGCCGAGGTTCAGGCCCAGGTAGCTGCGTCCGGCCGAGCGGCAACCTGAGGGAAGCGTCGGCGCGGGCAGCGTTGCGCCGAGCCCCTGGGATTGCGCTGCCAACGGCAGGCCAGCAGCGCCATGCGGCGAAGACGAGACACAGAAGGGTGCGTAGCGCTGCCATGTCCTGGCTCCTGCTTGTCGTTCTGGAAGAGCCAATGTACCGCGGACGCGGTAGACAATCGCACATGCGCTAGTGCAGGACAAATCGCACAGCCGCGACGTAGGACGCGCCCCGGGCTTGCCCGACGGCTTCAATCGACCTTGGCGCCCGAAAGCTTCACTACTTTTTCGTACTTGGCCAGCTCGGCCTTCATGAAGTTGCCGAATTCGTCCGGGCTGCTGGTCACCGGCTCGGCCATCAGGCCGGCGAAGCGCGTCCTGGCCTCGGGCGACTGCAGGGCCGCCACGAATGCGTGGTTGAGCTTGGCGACCACGTCCTTGGGCGTGCCGGCGGGCGCCACCAGGCCCCACCAGGTGTCGATGGCGAAGCCCTTGAGCGTGTCGGCCACCGGCGGCACGTCGGGCAGGGCCGGCGAGCGCGTCAGCGTGGTGACGGCCAGCGCCTTGAGCTTGCCGGCGCGGATGTTGGGGGCGGCCGTGGCCAGGTTGTCGAAGTTGAAATCGACCTGGCCCGACAGCAGCGCCAGCTGCGCCGGGTTGCCGCCGTTGTAGGGAATGTGCACGGCGAAGATGCCGGCGCCCTGCTTGAACATCTCGCCGGCCAGGTGGCCGGCGCTGCCGTTGCCGCCGCTGCCGTAGTTGAGCTTGCCGGGATTGGCCTTGCCGTAGGCGATCAGGTCGGCCAGCGTGTTGATCTTCAGCCGCGCCGCGGTTTCGGCGTTCATCACCAGCACGTTGGGCACGCGCACCATCTGCGTGATGGGCGCGAAGTCCGTGGCCGCGTCGTACGGCATCTTCGCGAACAGCCAGGGGTTGATCGCGTGCGTGGCCACGGCCGCGATGCCGATGGTCAGGCCGTCGGGCGCCGCCTTGGCCACCGCGTCGGCGCCGATGTTGCCGCCGCCGCCGGGCTTGTTCTCGATGATCACGGTGCCCAGGCTGTCCTTGACGCGCTCGGCCAGCACGCGCGCCGTGACGTCGATCGGGCCGCCGGCGGCATAGGGCACGATCAGGCGGATCGGCCGGGCCTGGCGCGAGCGCCGGCCGCGCTGGCGACCAGGGCGGCGCGTGCGGCCAGCGCGAGAAGGAGGAGGGTTCTGCGTTTCATGGTGTCGATGGTCGGCGTCAGCCGCCGTGCTTGTCGGCTTCGGTCGTGAACGAGTCGGCGAAGAACTCGTCGGGCGGCAGCTTGGCCAGCGCGCTGTACTCCGCGCGCGCCGAGTCGACCACGATGGGCGCGCCGCAGGCATAGACCTGGTGGCCCGACAGGTCGGGGAAGTCCTCCAGCACCGCCTTGTGCACGAAGCCGGTGCGGCCGCGTCCAGTTGTCCTCGGGCAGCGCGTTGGAGATCACCGGCACGTAGTTCAGGTTGGGCATCTCGGCCAGCTTGGCGCGCACCCAGTCGTCCAGGTACAGGTCGGACGGGCCGCCGGCCGCCCCAGTACAGCGTGGCCGGGCGCGTGATGCCCTTGAACTGCATGTGCTCGATCACCGCCTTGATCGGCGCGAAGCCGGTGCCCGAGGCCAGCAGGATCATCGGCTTGTCCGAGTCCTCGCGCAGGTAGAAGCTGCCGTAAGGGCCCTTCGACGCGCAGGATTTCCTTTTCCTTCATCGCCGTGAACACGTGGTCGGTGAACTTGCCGCCCGGCATGTGGCGGATGTGCAGTTCCGACGCCGCCGGCGCCGTTGTGCGGCGCGTTGGCCATGGAGTAGCTGCGCCGCGCGCCGTCGCGCAGGATGAACTCGATGTACTGGCCGGCGTGGTAGCGCATCGTGTCGTTGGCCGGCAGCTGCAGCTTGACCACCATCACGTCGTGCGACTTCTTCTCCAGCGAGATCACGCGCGACGGCATCTTGCGGACGGGGAACGCGCTTTCGTCGGTGACCTGGCGCGACTCGAGCACGACGTCGGTCTGCGGCACGCCGCAGCAGGTGAGGATGAAGCCGGCGGCTTCTTCCTCGGCGCTCAGGGCCTTGCTCTGGTGCGGGCCGTGGACCACGATGCCCTCGAGCTTCTTGCACTTGCACGAGCCGCAGGCGCCGTCCTTGCAGCCGTAGGGCATGCCGATGCCCTGGCGGATCGCCGCGGCCAGGATGGCTTCGTCCGGGTTCGACGCTGAAGGAGCGGCCGCTGGGCTGCACGGTGACCTGGAAGGGCCCGCTGGGGCCTGGGCGCTCGTCATGTTTGGGTATCCTCGGGCTCTTTCGTCTGATCGAGCTCCGATTTTGCCTTCAAACCAAAGTCCCCTCGGCGCGCTGCCCGCGCGCTTTCGCCGCGAGCGCGTGCTGATCGTCGGCTGCGGCGACGTCGGCCTGCGCGTGGCGCGCGCCCTGCGCGGCGCGGGTGCGGCTGCTGGCGCTGACCTCGTCGCCGAGCGCGCGCGCCGCTGCTGCGCGCGCGCGGCATCACGCCGCTGCCCGGCGACCTGGACCGCCCCGCCACGCTCGCGCGGCTGGCCGGCCTGGCCACGCGCGTGGTGCACCTGGCGCCGCCGCCCGGCGAAGGGCAGTGCGCAGTGGTGGCGCGACCCGCGCACCGCTGGCCCTGCTGCGCGCGCTGCGGCGCCGGCAGCTCGCCGCTGTCGCTGGTCTATGGCTCGACCAGCGGCGTGTACGGCGACTGCGCGGGCGAGCGGGTGGCCGAGACCCGGCCGCTGCAGCCGCGCACGCCGCGCGCGCAGCGCCGCGCCGATGCCGAACGCGCGGTGCGCCATTTCGGCCGCGCGGCGCACGTGCGCGCCAGCATCCTGCGCATCCCCGGCATCTACGCGCCCGACCGCGAGGGCGGCACGCCGCGCGAGCGCCTGCTGAAGGGCACGCCGGTGCTGCAGGCGCAGGACGACGTCTACACCAACCACATCCACGCCGACGACCTGGCGCGCGCCTGCGTGGCCGCGCTGTGGCGCGGCAGGCCGCAGCGCGTCTACAACGTCAGCGACGACACCGAGCTGAAGATGGGCGACTACTTCGACCTGGCGGCCGACCTGTACGGCCTGCCGCGCCCGCCGCGCGTGCCGCGCAACACCGCGCAGGACGCAGTTGCCGCTGATGCTGCTGAGCTTCATGAGCGAGTCGCGGCGCCTGGACAACGACCGGCTGAAGCGCGAGCTGAAGGTCGTCCTGCAATACCCGACGGTCGCCATCGGGTTGCTGTAACCCAGCCCCACGCCCCTTGTTTGCCCAAGTGCTATATTCGGGCGGAAGTCGCTGTAACAAATTGTATTTTCATGGACGCTGCCGTCGAGATGTTGAGGGTGTTGCCGATTCCGTGCCTGTTCACGGACCGGCACGGCCGCTGCATCGAGCGCAACCAGGCGTTCGGCGAGGCAGTGGATCCGCTTTCGCTGCGCGTGGTCACCGGGCGGGTGCGGTTCCAGGACCCGGACCTGCACGCGACGTGGGAAACGGCATTGTCCGAAACCGACGCGACGGCCACGGGACAGACCATCGTGGCCACCGCTTCTGGCGGAAAGCCCTGGCGGATCCACCTCACGCCTTTGCGGGCAGTGATGCAAGCCGGGGAGAGCGCTGAGAGCCGGTTGATTCTCGTGGTGTTTGACGAACGGGCATTCGAGGCGAATCCGAGAAGCGGGGCTGTCCCCTCGACGGCGCGGCTGACCGGCGCAGAGCTGGACGTGCTGGCCGGCCTGTTGCAGGGCCTGCCTGCCAAGGTGATCGCCTCCCAGCGCGGCGCTTCCGTCAACACGGTGCGCGCCCAGATCACGTCCATCCTGGACAAGACGGGACACAGCTCGCAGCGCGAGTTGATGGCCGCGTTCAGCAACAGCCCGTTCGGCAACAGTACCTTCGGCGCCAGCTCCTTCAAGCTGGATGGCGGGGGCAGTTCTTTCGGCCCCCGGCCGGACCCGCGGCCGCCGACTTCGCGCCGCGGCTAGATGCCCGCGGGCCTGGCCATCGTGGACATGCGGTCCACGGCCTTCAACACCAGCTCCCGGATGTCCGCACCATGCAGCACGGTGAGCTTGATCTCGTCGTCCGGGTTGGCGTGCGCCCAGATGCGCTTGTAGAACTCCTCCAGGGTGGCGACCCTTGCGCCATCCACCGCCAGCACCAGGTCGCCCGGCTCGACGCCGCCCGCTTCGGCCGGGCTGCCGGCCGTCACACGCACCACCTGAACGCGACCGGACTGTTCGGCCGACGTCACACCGAGCCAGGGCCTGCGGCTTGGCTTGCTGCTGCCGGTGCGCTGCAGCTCACCCAGGATGGGCTTGAGCAGGTCCACCGGCACGAACATGTTGCCCGGCACCCGCGGCGACTCCCCCAGGGCGTCGCTCACGAACAGGCTGCCGATGCCCAGCAGTTCGCCGCGCTGGTTGAACAGGGGCGCACCGCTGTGGTTGCCGATCGGCGGGCTGGTGAACAGGGCGTTTTCGATGTGGTATTCCCAATAGCCGGAGAACGGGCGCTTGCTCACCAGTTGGGTCATCGCCACGTCGCCGTCATCGCCGCCCACGGCGGTCATCAGCGCGTCGCCGGCGCTCGCGTCGTTGTGGCTGCCCAGTGGCACCGGGGCCACGCCGCGCAGGGGCAGCAGCGGCTTGACCAGGCCGAAGCCCGTGGCCAGGTCGTAGCCGACGGCACGCGCGGGCAGGGCGCGCCTGTCCTGCGTCACGATCTGGATGGTCTCGGCTTCCAGCACCAGGTAGCCGATGGTCAGGATCAAGCCGTCCGGCCCGATCACCACGCCCGAGCCGATGCGCTGGCGCCCCAATGTCTGCACGGAACGTGCGTCTTCCGTCGCCGTCACCTGGATGCCCACGACGGCGGCATTGGCACGGGTGAGGGCTTCGATGGTGGCTTGGGGCGTGAGCGGGGGCGCGGTCGCCGCGCCGGCCGCGCCGCATGGAATCAGGAAGGCGGCGAGCGCCAGCCGCCACCGGGCGCCGGAAAAAAGCGATGCAGCCATGATGACTCCTTGCCGCGCGCCGCGAGGGCCGCACGACAAAGAATGCGCCGGAATCGCCCGCCTTACAAGGGGTTCAAGGCAAGCGTCCGTGCTGCCGCAGCAGGGCGATGATCCGATCCACAGCTTCATCCGGCGTCAGCTTGTCTGTCGCCAGATGCAACTCGGGCGCTTCGGGCGCCTCGTAACGCGAATCGATGCCGGTGAAGTTCTTCAGCTCGCCGCGGCGCGCCTTCTTGTACAGGCCCTTCACGTCGCGCTCTTCGGCCAGCGCCAGCGGCAGGTCGACGTGCACCTCGAGGAATTCGTCCGTCTGCATCAGCGAGCGCGCCATGCGCCGTTCCGCCTCGAACGGCGAGATGAACGCCGTCAGCACGATCAGCCCGGCGTCCACCATCAGCTTGGCGACTTCGGCGACGCGGCGGATGTTTTCGACCCGGTCGGCGTCGGTGAAGCCCAGGTCCTTGTTCAGGCCGTGCCGCACGTTGTCGCCGTCGAGCAGGTAGGTGCGGTGCCCCATCGCGTAGAGCTTCTTTTCCAGCAGGTTGGCGATGGTCGACTTGCCCGAGCCCGACAGGCCCGTGAACCACACCACGCACGACTTCTGGCGGTTGAGCTCGTTGCGCGCGGCCTTGTCCACGTCCACGTGCTGCACGTGGATGTTCTGGCTGCGGCGCAGCGCGAAGTGGAGCAGCCCCGCCGCCACCGTGGCGTTGCTGAGCCGGTCGATCAGGATGAAGCCGCCCGTGTCGCGGTTCTCGGCGTACGGGTCGAAGCCGATCGGCCGGTCCAGGTTGAGCGTGCACACGCCGATGGCGTTGAGCTCCAGCGTCTTGGCCGCCACGTGCTCGAGCGTGTTGACGTTGACCTGGTACTTGATGTCCATCACCGAAGCGGTGACGGTCTGCGTGCCCATCTTCAGCAGGTAAGTTGCGCCCGGGCAGCAGCGGCTCGTCGTGCATCCACACGATGGTGGTCTCGAACTGGTCGGCGACTGCCGGCCGGCGCGTCCGCCTGCGACATCAGGTCGCCGCGCGAGATGTCGACCTCGTCGGCCAGCGTCAGCGTGACGGACTGGCCGGCCACCGCTTCCGGCAGGTCGCCGTCGAAGGTGACGATGCGCGCGACGGTGCTTTCCTTGCCGGAAGGCTGCACGCGGATGCGGTCGCCGGGCCGCACCTTGCCGCCGGCGATCGTGCCGGAGAAGCCGCGGAAGTCCAGGTCGGGCCGGTTCACCCATTGCACCGGCATGCGGAACGGCGCGCGCTGCATGCGCTCCTCGTCGACCTCCACCGTTTCCAGGTAGCCCATCAGCGTGGCGCCGTGGTACCAGGGCGTCTTTTCGCTGGGCGCGGTGATGTTGTCGCCCTTGAACGCCGAGACCGGGATGAACGTGACGTTCGCCAGGCCGATCTGCTCGGCGAAGGCCCGGTAGTCGTCCACGATGCGCTGGTAGACCTTCTCGCTGTAGTCCACCAGGTCCATCTTGTTGATGGCCACCACCACGTGGCGGATGCCCAGCAGCGACACCAGGTAGCTGTGGCGGCGCGTCTGCGTCAGCACGCCCTTGCGCGCGTCGACCATCAGCACCGCCGCGTCGGCCGTCGAGGCGCCGGTGACCATGTTGCGCGTGTACTGCTCGTGGCCGGGCGTGTCGGCCACGATGAACTTGCGCCGCTCGGTGGAGAAGAAGCGGTAGGCCACGTCGATGGTGATGCCCTGTTCGCGCTCGGCCGCCAGGCCGTCCACCAGCAGCGCGAAGTCGATGTTGTCGCCCTGGGTGCCCCACTTGCGCGAATCGGCTTCCATCGCCGCGAGCTGGTCCTCGAACAGCATCTTGCGAGTCGTACAGCAGGCGGCCGATCAGCGTGCTCTTGCCGTCGTCCACGCTGCCGCAGGTGATGAAGCGCAGCAGGCTCTTGTGCTCGTGCGGCTTGAGGTAGCCGCCGATGTCGGTGGCGATGAGGTCGCTGACGTGTGCCATCAGAAATAGCCCTCCTGCTTCTTCTTTTCCATCGACGCGGCCGAGTCGTGGTCGATCACGCGCCCCTGCCGCTCGGACGTCTTGGTCAGCAGCATCTCCTGGATGATCGCCGGCAGCGTGTCGGCCTCGGATTCGATCGCGCCCGTCAGCGGGTAGCAGCCCAGCGTGCGAAAGCGCACCTTGCGCATCATCGGCACTTCGCCGTGCGCCAGCGGCATGCGGTCGTCGTCGACCATGATCAGCGTGCCGTCGCGCTCCACCACCGGCCGCTCGGCCGCGAAGTACAGCGGCACGATCGGGATGTTCTGCAGGTAGATGTACTGCCAGACGTCCAGCTCGGTCCAGTTGGACAGCGGAAAGACGCGCAGCGACTCGCCCTTGTGCTTGCGGGCGTTGTAGATCTTCCACAGCTCGGGCCGCTGGTTCTTCGGGTCCCAGCGGTGCTGCGTCGGAGCGGAAGGAGAAGATGCGCTCCTTGGCGCGCGACTTCTCCTCGTCGCGCCGGGCGCCGCCGAAGGCGGCGTCGAAGCCGTACTTGTCCAGCGCCTGCTTGAGCCCCTCGGTCTTCATGATGTCGGTGTGGATCGCCGAGCCGTGCGTGAACGGGTTGATGTTCTTGGCGATGCCTTCCGGGTTGACGTGGGTGATCAGCTCCAGGCCCAGGTCCTTCGACCATGCGGTCGCGGAAGGCGTACATGTCGCGGAACTTCCAGCGCGTGTCGACGTGCATCAGCGGGAAGGGCGGCTTGGACGGGTAGAAGGCCTTCATCGCCAGGTGCAGCATCACGGCGCTGTCCTTGCCGATCGAATACAGCATGACGGGCTTGTCGGCTTCGGCCACCACCTCGCGCATGATGTGGATGCTCTCGGCTTCGAGGCGTTGCAGATGGGTCAGGGGCATGGGCATGTTTCCTTCCGTGCGCAGTATCGGGATAGTCTCTTTGTCATGCCGGACCTGATCCGGCATCCATTTTGGGGCGCCGACGATGCTGGGCGAGCCCAGCTCGGGGTCGATCAGTCGCAAGGCCGGGTGGGCGGCCAGCCAATCGCGCACTTCGGGCACGCGCAACAGGCGCGACGAGCCGGCGATGGCCAGTTCCAGCGTGCCGCGCCGCGGCAGCAGGCGATTGAGCAGTGCCAGGTAATGGCGCGCTTCCAGCGGGCCGGCAAAGGCCAGCCAGAGCAGCTGCCCGCGCGCGGCCTTGACGCACAGCAGGCCGATCTTGCCGCTGTCCGCCGGCACGCCCGGCCAGGCCGGCAGGTAGCGTTCGACGCCGTGGTAGCGCATGGCGTCGCCGGCACGGCGGCGGGCGAAGCCAGCGCGTCTTCGTCGAAATCCAGCTCCAGCGCTTGGCACAGCTTGGCCACCGCGCCGGCACTGCGCTTGGCGCCCGGCTGCTGCGCCAGCCAGTCGCCCACGGCCTTGCGGCTCCAGAGCGTGTGGGGCAGGCCTGCGGCATCGGGCCCGCCGGCCAGCATGGCCTGGACCAGGGCCCGGACATGGGCGATGTCCTGGCCTTCCTCGGCTTTGGGCGGGCGGCCTTTGCGAGGGCTCACTACCACCGCATTCCAGCCTCCTTGCCGGTAAGCCTTGACGGCGGCGATGACGGTGGGCGTGCTCAAGCCGGTGTTGGCGGTGACGACGGCCAGCTTTTCGCCTTGCAGGCGCAGGCGCACGGCCTGGCGCCGCTTGGCGTTCAGGTCGTCCACGCTGAGCTGGTTTCCGTTCAAGTTCAGGGCCTGTTAATGTCTGGATTTACTGTATTAAACATTAAATTAAAACAGACTATTAAACATATATTTGAACCCAGTGTAACCGAGAAAGCCATGTTTTCCTTCGATCCCATGTTGACGATTGCCGGCGCGCTGACCGGCATGCTGGTTGGCCTGACCGGCGTGGGCGGCGGCGCCGTGATGACACCGCTGCTGCTGCTGGTGTTTGGCGTCGCGCCCGTGTCCGCCATCGGCACCGACCTGTGGTTCGCGGCCATCACCAAGGTCGCCGCCACGCGCATCCACCATGGCAACGGCCTGATCGACTGGCAAGTGGTGCGGCGCCTGTGGCTGGGCAGCCTGCCCGCCTCCGCGCTGACGCTGCTATGGATGCGCATGGTGCCCATCGGCGCCGAGACCGCGGCCTTCCTGAAGCTCATGATCGCCTGCGCCGTGGTGCTGACGGCGCTGGCCATGCTGTTCCAGAAACAGCTGCATGACCTGGGGCGGCGCTTTCGCACCGAAGCCGGGTCGACCGAGCACTTCAAGGCGCTGCAAGGGCCGCTGACCATTGCGGCCGGTGCGCTGCTGGGCGTGCTGGTCACCCTGACGTCGATCGGCGCCGGCGCGCTGGGCGTGGTGTTCCTGGCCTACCTGTACCCGCTGCGCCTGACGCCCTCGCGCCTGATTGCCACCGACATCGTCCACGCCATTCCGCTGGCCGTGTTCGCCGGCATGGGCCACCTGCTCATGGGCCACGTGGACTTCGGGCTGCTGGGCAATCTGTTGATCGGTTCCATCCCCGGCGTCATCGTCGGCGCCATGCTGTCCAGCCGCCTGCCCCAGGTGCTCTTGCGCCGGGCGCTGTCGGCGATCCTGCTGTTCACTGGCTTCAAGCTGTTGCACGTGCTCTGACCTGCCCCTGAGGGGCAGCGAGGTAACGTCGATCCGCTATTAAGGCGCAGCGGTTCTGGTGGCGGTTGCCCTGCGAGGGTTGCCTGGGAACTGGTAACTTTTTGTTACGCCTATCTCTGCATTGGGCGTCCCCTCGACGCGCTTTTCACTGTCGTACTTTAATGTTAATTCTCGAGTGACAGTTGCTTAATTCACGGAATCGTGTTTTTGATCTGATACAAAGTGTTGCAAATTGAAATTAGGGGGTATCCTTAGCCCGTCCTCAGAAAAATTCTTAGCCGTACCCATTAGATAGGAAGTCGTTCCCATGTCAGCCATTGATCAGTCGACCGTCCATCCGATCCTTCAAAAGCTGTTCGTCCTCGTCGCCGGGTTTCCGGCCGACACGCTGCTGGCTCCGGATCTGGCTCAGCAGGTCGCAACCGACGGCCATTGGGGGTCCGTTGCGCAGGTGCTCAACGACTACATGGCTCAGCAGTCCCAGGCAGTGGGCGGTGCGGTGCTCGTGGCCCGGGTGGCGCATCAGGGCTTGGGCTTGGTGCTGAGCGCCGGCGACGCAGCTGCGATCGCAGCTCGCGTCTCATCGGGCCAGACCACGTGGGCGGACCTGGTCGCAAGCGTGATCGTCGATCTCACGGGCCCGCTGGCCGACACGTTGTCCAACCGGGCGGACGCCGCCGAAGCGTTCACCAGCGCCTTGCTGGCGCAGGGCAAGGGCGGCTTCTACCCGGGCTCCACCGTTGTGGGTGCGGCGCAGAACCTGCTCGCAGGCGTCACGGCCAATGCCGGCACCGTCGAAGAGGCGAGCTCCAGCTTGGTCCAGTTGGTGGACCATCTGGGTGCGCTGGGCCTCTCGTCGCACGCTGCGGACGGCTACCTGAGCAACGCGACCGTGTTTGTCGATACCAACGGCAATCGCCAGTTGGACGAGGGGGAGTTCAGCACCACTACGGACGCGGCCGGCAACTTCAACATCAGCGGTGACACCGCTACCGGCAACCTGGTCGCCTTCGGCGGCACGGACATCATGACGGGGTCCGCGTTCCAGGGCGTCATGACCGCGCCGGCGGGGGCGACGGTGGTCAACCCCTTCACCACCTTGATCCAGGAGCTTTTGAGCGCAGGCCACGTGGCCAGTGCGCAGGCGGGTTCCGACCTGGTGAAGCAGGCGCTCGGATTGCCGGCGGGGCTCAACCTGCTGAACTACGATCCGATTGCCGTGCTGGCGAGCGCGACAGCCACGCCGCAGGAAAAGGCCGAGGCATTGGACATGCAGGCCATGGCGGTTCAGGTGGTGAACCTGATCACCCAGGCCTCGGTCAGCCTGGCCGCGGGAACGGGGCTGGATCTGCTCGAGGCCGCCGATTTCGTCCTGCATGCCATCGGCGACGCGCTGGTGGCCGGCGAACTCTTCCTGACCGATGCGGCCTCGATCGAGGGCGTGCTGGTCGACGCGGCCGAGTCATACCTGGGAGACGGCCTGTCCGCCGGCATCCTGGATGCCATCGGCACGATCGCGCAGATCACTGCGGCGTCCAACAACGCGGCCGACGACGCGACCACGCTCACCGATCTGGCCAAGGCGGCTCACGTCGCGCAGGAAGGCGTGCCGCAGGCGCTCGAGGATGCGATCTCGGGCGGTGGCAGCCTGGACCAGGTGCTGGGGGATTTCTCCGGCGCCAACCTCGCCGCAGCCATCGCAGCGGCGACCGTGGGAGACCTGATTCCCGGCATGCCGGTGGGTGGAGGCGGGGGCACCCCGCCTGTGCCGCTCATCACGTCGGACGGAGGCGGCGATACGGCGAGTCTTTCGGTGGCGGAGAACTCCACGGCCGTCACCACCGTGACGGCGTCGGACTCGAACCCGGACGCGATCCTGACCTACAGCATTACCGGCGGGGCCGATGCCGGGAAGTTCCATATCGACGCATCGACGGGGGTTCTTTCGTTTGTCGCCGCGCCGAACTTCGAGTCGCCCGGGGATGCGGGAACCAACAATGTCTACGACGTCGTCGTCCAGGTTTCGGACGGTGTTTTCAGCGACAGCCAGGCGATCGCGGTGACGGTGACGAATGTCTCTGAGGACACCACGAGGCCGACGTCCGCAATCGTGGTTGCAGACAATGCACTCATGATCGGCGAGAGTTCGCTGGTAACGATCACCTTCAGCGAGCGGGTGGTCGCGTTCGATAACACCGACCTGACGGTGGCCGGCGGTACGTTGACCCCTGTGTCCAGTGCAGACGACGGGGTCACCTGGACAGCAACGTTCACGCCTACAGCGGGTCTCGAGAGTTCGAGCAATGCCATCGTGCTGGCCAACACGGGTGTCAAGGATCATGCGGGCAACGCGGGCACGGGCACGACCAACTCGAACAACTACGCGATCGACACGCTGCGCCCGACGGCCAGCATCGTGGTGACGGACACGGCGCTGGCGGTGGGCGAGACCAGCCTGGTGACCATCACCTTCAGCGAGGCGGTGACCGGGTTTGACAACAGCGACCTGACGATTGCCAACGGCACGCTCAGCGCGGTGGCCAGCGGGGACGGGGGCATCACCTGGACGGCGACCTTCACGCCCACGGCGAGCCTGGAAGACACGAGCAACGTGATCACGCTGGCCAACACCGGCGTGGCCGATGGGGCGGGCAACGCGGGCACGGGCACGACCAACTCGAACAACTACGCGATCGACACGCTGGCGCCGACCATTGCGATCACCACGCCGATCTCGGGCGGGTATGTGAACAACGCGGAAGACGAGTCGGCCCTGGCCATCTCGGGCACCACCAGCGGAGCGGCGGACGGCCAGACGGTGACGGTGAACGTGGGCGGCGTGGACTACACCACGACGGTGAGCTCCAACGCGTGGAGCGTGAACGTGGGCTCGGCGGCGCTGAAGCTGCTGGCCGAAGGCACGGTGAACGTGACGGCCGACGTGAGCGATGTGGCGGGCAACCCGGCCACGCAGGCCACGGCCAGCTACGTGTACGACATCACGGCGCCGACCATTGCGATCACCACGCCGATCTCGGGCGGGTATGTGAACAACGCGGAAGACGAGTCGGCCCTGGCCATCTCGGGCACCACCAGCGGAGCGGCGGACGGCCAGACGGTGACGGTGAACGTGGGCGGCGTGGACTACACCACGACGGTGAGCTCCAACGCGTGGAGCGTGAACGTGGGCTCGGCGGCGCTGAAGCTGCTGGCCGAAGGCACGGTGAACGTGACGGCCGACGTGAGCGATGTGGCGGGCAACCCGGCCACGCAGGCCACGGCCAGCTACGTGTACGACATCACGGCGCCGACCATTGCGATCACCACGCCGATCTCGGGCGGGTATGTGAACAACGCGGAAGACGAGTCGGCCCTGGCCATCTCGGGCACCACCAGCGGAGCGGCGGACGGCCAGACGGTGACGGTGAACGTGGGCGGGGTGGACTACACCACGACGGTGAGCTCCAACGCGTGGAGCGTGAACGTGGGCTCGGCGGCGCTGAAGCTGCTGGCCGAAGGCACGGTGAACGTGACGGCCGACGTGAGCGATGTGGCGGGCAACCCGGCCACGCAGGCCACGGCCAGCTACGTGTACGACATCACGGCGCCGACCATTGCGATCACCACGCCGATCTCGGGCGGGTATGTGAACAACGCGGAAGACGAGTCGGCCCTGGCCATCTCGGGCACCACCAGCGGAGCGGCGGACGGCCAGACGGTGACGGTGAACGTGGGCGGGGTGGACTACACCACGACGGTGAGCTCCAACGCGTGGAGCGTGAACGTGGGCTCGGCGGCGCTGAAGCTGCTGGCCGAAGGCACGGTGAACGTGACGGCCGACGTGAGCGATGTGGCGGGCAACCCGGCCACGCAGGCCACGGCCAGCTACGTGTACGACATCACGGCGCCGACCATTGCGATCACCACGCCGATCTCGGGCGGGTATGTGAACAACGCGGAAGACGAGTCGGCCCTGGCCATCTCGGGCACCACCAGCGGAGCGGCGGACGGCCAGACGGTGACGGTGAACGTGGGCGGGGTGGACTACACCACGACGGTGAGCTCCAACGCGTGGAGCGTGAACGTGGGCTCGGCGGCGCTGAAGCTGCTGGCCGAAGGCACGGTGAACGTGACGGCCGACGTGAGCGATGTGGCGGGCAACCCGGCCACGCAGGCCACGGCCAGCTACGTGTACGACATCACGGCGCCGACCATTGCGATCACCACGCCGATCTCGGGCGGGTATGTGAACAACGCGGAAGACGAGTCGGCCCTGGCCATCTCGGGCACCACCAGCGGAGCGGCGGACGGCCAGACGGTGACGGTGAACGTGGGCGGGGTGGACTACACCACGACGGTGAGCTCCAACGCGTGGAGCGTGAACGTGGGCTCGGCGGCGCTGAAGCTGCTGGCCGAAGGCACGGTGAACGTGACGGCCGACGTGAGCGATGTGGCGGGCAACCCGGCCACGCAGGCCACGGCCAGCTACGTGTACGACATCACGGCGCCGACCATTGCGATCACCACGCCGATCTCGGGCGGGTATGTGAACAACGCGGAAGACGAGTCGGCCCTGGCCATCTCGGGCACCACCAGCGGAGCGGCGGACGGCCAGACGGTGACGGTGAACGTGGGCGGGGTGGACTACACCACGACGGTGAGCTCCAACGCGTGGAGCGTGAACGTGGGCTCGGCGGCGCTGAAGCTGCTGGCCGAAGGCACGGTGAACGTGACGGCCGACGTGAGCGATGTGGCGGGCAACCCGGCCACGCAGGCCACGGCCAGCTACGTGTACGACATCACGGCGCCGACCATTGCGATCACCACGCCGATCTCGGGCGGGTATGTGAACAACGCGGAAGACGAGTCGGCCCTGGCCATCTCGGGCACCACCAGCGGAGCGGCGGACGGCCAGACGGTGACGGTGAACGTGGGCGGGGTGGACTACACCACGACGGTGAGCTCCAACGCGTGGAGCGTGAACGTGGGCTCGGCGGCGCTGAAGCTGCTGGCCGAAGGCACGGTGAACGTGACGGCCGACGTGAGCGATGTGGCGGGCAACCCGGCCACGCAGGCCACGGCCAGCTACGTGTACGACATCACGGCGCCGACCATTGCGATCACCACGCCGATCTCGGGCGGGTATGTGAACAACGCGGAAGACGAGTCGGCCCTGGCCATCTCGGGCACCACCAGCGGAGCGGCGGACGGCCAGACGGTGACGGTGAACGTGGGCGGGGTGGACTACACCACGACGGTGAGCTCCAACGCGTGGAGCGTGAACGTGGGCTCGGCGGCGCTGAAGCTGCTGGCCGAAGGCACGGTGAACGTGACGGCCGACGTGAGCGATGTGGCGGGCAACCCGGCCACGCAGGCCACGGCCAGCTACGTGTACGACATCACGGCGCCGACCATTGCGATCACCACGCCGATCTCGGGCGGGTATGTGAACAACGCGGAAGACGAGTCGGCCCTGGCCATCTCGGGCACCACCAGCGGAGCGGCGGACGGCCAGACGGTGACGGTGAACGTGGGCGGGGTGGACTACACCACGACGGTGAGCTCCAACGCGTGGAGCGTGAACGTGGGCTCGGCGGCGCTGAAGCTGCTGGCCGAAGGCACGGTGAACGTGACGGCCGACGTGAGCGATGTGGCGGGCAACCCGGCCACGCAGGCCACGGCCAGCTACGTGTACGACATCACGGCGCCGACCATTGCGATCACCACGCCGATCTCGGGCGGGTATGTGAACAACGCGGAAGACGAGTCGGCCCTGGCCATCTCGGGCACCACCAGCGGAGCGGCGGACGGCCAGACGGTGACGGTGAACGTGGGCGGGGTGGACTACACCACGACGGTGAGCTCCAACGCGTGGAGCGTGAACGTGGGCTCGGCGGCGCTGAAGCTGCTGGCCGAAGGCACGGTGAACGTGACGGCCGACGTGAGCGATGTGGCGGGCAACCCGGCCACGCAGGCCACGGCCAGCTACGTGTACGACATCACGGCGCCGACCATTGCGATCACCACGCCGATCTCGGGCGGGTATGTGAACAACGCGGAAGACGAGTCGGCCCTGGCCATCTCGGGCACCACCAGCGGAGCGGCGGACGGCCAGACGGTGACGGTGAACGTGGGCGGCGTGGACTACACCACGACGGTGAGCTCCAACGCGTGGAGCGTGAACGTGGGCTCGGCGGCGCTGAAGCTGCTGGCCGAAGGCACGGTGAACGTGACGGCCGACGTGAGCGATGTGGCGGGCAACCCGGCCACGCAGGCCACGGCCAGCTACGTGTACGACATCACGGCGCCGACCATTGCGATCACCACGCCGATCTCGGGCGGGTATGTGAACAACGCGGAAGACGAGTCGGCCCTGGCCATCTCGGGCACCACCAGCGGAGCGGCGGACGGCCAGACGGTGACGGTGAACGTGGGCGGCGTGGACTACACCACGACGGTGAGCTCCAACGCGTGGAGCGTGAACGTGGGCTCGGCGGCGCTGAAGCTGCTGGCCGAAGGCACGGTGAACGTGACGGCCGACGTGAGCGATGTGGCGGGCAACCCGGCCACGCAGGCCACGGCCAGCTACGTGTACGACATCACGGCGCCGACCATTGCGATCACCACGCCGATCTCGGGCGGGTATGTGAACAACGCGGAAGACGAGTCGGCCCTGGCCATCTCGGGCACCACCAGCGGAGCGGCGGACGGCCAGACGGTGACGGTGAACGTGGGCGGCGTGGACTACACCACGACGGTGAGCTCCAACGCGTGGAGCGTGAACGTGGGCTCGGCGGCGCTGAAGCTGCTGGCCGAAGGCACGGTGAACGTGACGGCCGACGTGAGCGATGTGGCGGGCAACCCGGCCACGCAGGCCACGGCCAGCTACGTGTACGACATCACGGCGCCGACCATTGCGATCACCACGCCGATCTCGGGCGGGTATGTGAACAACGCGGAAGACGAGTCGGCCCTGGCCATCTCGGGCACCACCAGCGGAGCGGCGGACGGCCAGACGGTGACGGTGAACGTGGGCGGCGTGGACTACACCACGACGGTGAGCTCCAACGCGTGGAGCGTGAACGTGGGCTCGGCGGCGCTGAAGCTGCTGGCCGAAGGCACGGTGAACGTGACGGCCGACGTGAGCGATGTGGCGGGCAACCCGGCCACGCAGGCCACGGCCAGCTACGTGTACGACATCACGGCGCCGACCATTGCGATCACCACGCCGATCTCGGGCGGGTATGTGAACAACGCGGAAGACGAGTCGGCCCTGGCCATCTCGGGCACCACCAGCGGAGCGGCGGACGGCCAGACGGTGACGGTGAACGTGGGCGGCGTGGACTACACCACGACGGTGAGCTCCAACGCGTGGAGCGTGAACGTGGGCTCGGCGGCGCTGAAGCTGCTGGCCGAAGGCACGGTGAACGTGACGGCCGACGTGAGCGATGTGGCGGGCAACCCGGCCACGCAGGCCACGGCCAGCTACGTGTACGACATCACGGCGCCGACCATTGCGATCACCACGCCGATCTCGGGCGGGTATGTGAACAACGCGGAAGACGAGTCGGCCCTGGCCATCTCGGGCACCACCAGCGGAGCGGCGGACGGCCAGACGGTGACGGTGAACGTGGGCGGGGTGGACTACACCACGACGGTGAGCTCCAACGCGTGGAGCGTGAACGTGGGCTCGGCGGCGCTGAAGCTGCTGGCCGAAGGCACGGTGAACGTGACGGCCGACGTGAGCGATGTGGCGGGCAACCCGGCCACGCAGGCCACGGCCAGCTACGTGTACGACATCACGGCGCCGTCCCTGTCCTCCAGCACACCGACGAGACAACGCCATCGCAGTGGCGGTAGGCAGCAACGTCGTTCTCACGTTCAGCGAGACGGTGGCGGCGGGCAGCGGCAATATTGTTATCTCCGATGGGGCGGATACGCGCACCATTGCAGTTGGTGACGCGACCCAGGTGACCATCAGTGGCAATACAGTCACCATCAATCCGACAACCGACCTCAACACCGGTACCACCTACTACGTTCAACTGGCGGCGGGAGTGCTCACGGATGCGGGCGGGAATGCCTATGCCGGCATTGGCGACACCACGACGCTGGATTTCAGTACCCCGACCGGAACAACCGGCACAGCGGCGACGACACGCTGACGGGGACCGCAGGGGCGGATACGTTTGACATCACGGCAGGCGGCAACGATAGCGTGTCGGGACAGGGCGGGGGCGACACCATCAACGCAGGCGCCGCATTCACGGCCGCGGACAGCATCGACGGCGGAAGCGGCACCGACACGCTCAACCTGAGCGGAAACTACGGTGGCGGCGTCGTCTTCGGAGCCGCTACGCTGACCAACGTCGAGAACATCGTGCTGGCCGCTGGCAACAACTACAGCCTGACCTTCCACGACGCTACGTTGACGGCGGGCCAGACGCTGTCCATCGACGGCTCCGCACTGGGTGCCGGAAACACGGTGTCTCTCGACGCGTCGGCGGAGACCGAAGCCACGGCGAACTACAGCATGACAGGAGGAGCGGGAAGCGACACCCTGGTGGGTGGCGCAGGCGCGGACACGATCACCGGTGGGGCGGGTGCCGACAGCCTGACCGGCGGTGCCGGCAGCGACACCTTCAACGTCAACTCCGGCACGGACACGATCACGGATTTGAGCGGCTCGGACGTGTTGGTGGTCTCCGCCAGTGCCACGGCCAACGCCACGGTGAGTGCAGCCTTCACGGCGACGGCCTCCACGACCAATGCAGGAACGGCCAACCTGACCAGTGCCGGCTTTGCGGTCAACCTGGCCTCGGCCGGCGGCGCCAACGGCTACAGCGTGACCAACACCGGAGCGGCCACCACCCTCACCGGCAGCGCCAACAACGACACGTTGACGGGCGGTGCCAACGCGGACACGATCACCGGTGGGGCGGGTGCTGACAGCCTGACCGGCGGCGCGGGCAGCGACACCTTCAACGTCGATTCCGGCACCGACACGATCACCGACCTGAGCGGCACGGACGTGCTGGTGGTGTCTGCCGGCGCGATCGCCGACGCCACGGTGAACGCGATCTTCACGGCGACGGCCTCTACGACCAATGCCGGAACGGCGAACCTGACCAGTGCCGGCTTTGCGGTCAACCTGACCTCGGCCGGCGGCGCCAACGGCTACAGCGTGACCAACACCGGGGCAGCCACCACCCTCACCGGCAGCGCCAACAACGACACGTTGACGGGCGGCGCGGGAGCCGACACCCTGGTCGGCGGCTCTGGCAGCGATACCTTCAACGTCACCGCCGGAACGGACTCCGTTTCGGATCTCAGCGGCCCGGACGTGCTGGTGGTCTCCAGCGGCGCCACGGCCAACGCCACGGTGAGCGCGATCTTCACGGCGACGGCCTCCACGACTAATGCCGGGACGGCCAACCTGACCAGTGCTGGCTTTGCGGTCAACCTGGCCTCGGCCGGCGGAGCCAACGGCTACACTGTGACCAACACCGGAGCGGCGACCACCCTCACCGGCAGCGCCAACAACGACACCTTGATCGGCGGAGCCAACGCGGACACCATCACCGGTGGTGCAGGAGCCGACAGCCTGACCGGCGGCGCGGGCAGCGACACCTTCAACGTCGATTCCGGCACCGACGCGATCATCGATCTGAGCGGCGCGGACGTGCTGGTGGTGTCAGCCGGCGCGACGGCCAACGCCACGGTGAGCGCGATCTTCACGGCCACGGCGGCCACCACCAATGCGGGAACGGCCAACCTGAGCAGCAACGGCTTTGCTGTCACCCTGACGGCAGCGACGCTGTCGGCTGCGCTGGGGTACAGCGTGACCAATACCGGCGGCGCAACCACCCTCACGGGCAGCGGCGGGAACGACTCGCTGACCGGAGGTGCCAACGCGGACACCCTGTTGGGAGGCGGCGGTGCGGACACCCTGACCGGGGGCCTTGGCAGCGACAGCCTGACCGGCGGGGCCGGCAGCGACACCTTCAACGTCAACTCGGGCACCGACACGATCACCGACCTGAGCGGCACGGACGTGCTGGTGGTGTCTGCCGGCGCGACAGCCAACGCCACGGTGAGCGCGGTCTTCACGGCCACGGCGGCCACCACCAATGCGGGCACGGCCACGCTGAGCAGCGCGGGCTTCGGGGTGAACCTGTCGGCAGCCACGGTATCGGCTGCGCTGGGCTACAGCGTGACCAACAGCAGCACGACGGGCGTGGCGATCGTTGGCAGCGGCGGCAACGACACCCTGGTAGGCGGCACTACCGGCGCGGACACCCTGACCGGTGGCGCCGGCAGCGACACGATGACTGGCGGCACGGGCAGCGACACGTTCAACGTCGATTCCGGCACCGACACGATCATCGACCTGAGCGGCGCGGACGTGTTGGTGGTCTCCGGCGGCGCGACGGCAAACGCCACGGTAAGCGCGGCCTTCACGGCGACCTCGGCGACGACCAACATGGGCACGGCCACGCTCAGCAGTGCGGGCTTCGGGGTGAACCTGTCGGCCGCCACGGTATCGGCTACGCTGGGCTACAGCGTGACCAACAGCAGCACGACCGGCGTGGCGATCGTAGGCAGCGGCGGCAACGACACCCTGATAGGCAGTGCAACCGGCGCGGACACCCTGACCGGTGGCGCCGGCAGCGACACGATGACTGGCGGCACGGGCAAGCGACACGTTCAACGTGGACTCGGGCACCGACACAATCACCGACCTCGGCGGCTCGGACGTGCTGGTGGTGTCTGCCGGCGCGACGGCCAACGCCACGGTGAACGCGATCTTCACGGCGACGGCCTCCACGACCAATGCCGGAACGGCGAACCTGACCAGTGCCGGCTTTGCGGTCAACCTGGCGTCGGCTGGCGGCGCCAACGGCTACAGCGTGACCAACACCGGCGCGGCCACCACTCTCACGGGCAGCGCGAACAACGACACGTTGATTGGGGGCCTGGGCAACGACACCATTGTCGGCGGGGTCGGCAGTGACATCCTGACGGGTGGCGGCGGGAGCGACACGTTCAACTACGCCACGGGTCAGGCTGCCACGATAGGTTTTGCGCAGGGCGGTGGTGGCGGCGGGAGCGCTCAAGACAAGCCTGCCGCAGGCAACACTTACACGGGTGTGGAAGTAATCAACGACTTGACAACAGGGGATACGTTGAACCTCGGCAATGCGAGCTTGGTCGCGGACGCTAACAACAACCTCGCTGCCAATGAATACAACATCGTTCAGGGTGCATACAATTCTGGTACAGGCGTTTTTACCGTCGGGACTGCAGGGACGACTGGAGCGGACTCGATCGTTATTTTCGATTCCAGCAATGGTGCAGGACTTCAGATTGCAGCCATCGTCTTGATCGGCGTCACCAATCCTGAAGAAGGCAATATCGTGAACACCTCGGGCGTCTTGACGGTGTTCGGTTCGTAAGCCATCGCATCTGCACCATAAAAAGGCCCACCCTCGGTGGGCCTTTTTGCCCTGGTGCCGGAGGCCGGAATCGAACCGGCACGCGTTTTCCCCCGGGGGATTTTGAGTCCCCTGCGTCTACCAATTTCACCACTCCGGCAGGGCATAAGCGAAGCCGGAAATTATGGCACAGTGACGGCCATGAACTACCCCACCATCGAGGACGCCATCGGCAAGACGCCGCTGGTGGCGCTGCAGCGCATCGGTGCGGCCGAGAACCGCCAGCGCGGCAACGTGATCCTGGGCAAGCTCGAGGGCAACAATCCGGCCGGCTCGGTCAAGGACCGGCCGGCGCTGTCGATGATCAAGCGCGCCGAGGAGCGCGGCGAGATCAAGCCCGGCGACACGCTGATCGAGGCGACTTCGGGCAACACCGGCATCGCGCTGGCGATGGCCGCGGCGATCAGGGGCTACCGCATGGTGCTGATCATGCCGGAGGACCTGTCGGTCGAGCGGGCGCAGACGATGAAGGCCTTCGGCGCCGAACTGATGCTCACGCCCAAGAGCGGCGGCATGGAGTACGCGCGCGACCTGGCCGAGAACATGCAGCGCGAAGGCAAGGGCCGCGTGCTGGACCAGTTCGCCAACGCCGACAACCCGCGCATCCACTACGAGACCACCGGGCCCGAGCTGTGGGCCGACACGGAGGGCAGGATCACGCACTTCGTCAGCGCCATGGGCACCACCGGCACCATCACCGGCGTGTCGCGCTTCCTGAAGGAAAAGAACCCGGCCGTGCGGATCATCGGCGCGCAGCCCAGCGAAGGCTCGCGCATCCCGGGCATCCGCAAGTGGCCGCAGGAATACCTGCCGAAGATCTACGACCCCAGCACCGTCGACGAGCTGGTGTACGTGAGCCAGGACGACGCCGAGGAGATGTGCCGGCGGCTGGCGCGCGAGGAGGGCATCTTCGGCGGCATCTCGGCCGCCGGCGCCTGCTGGGTCGCGCAGGAGATCGCGAAGACGGTGGAGAACGCGACCATCGTGTTCGTCGTGTGCGACCGCGGCGACCGCTATCTGTCGACCGGGGTCGTTCCCGGCATGAGCCATCAATACAGGTTCTGCCCCAACTGCGCGACGCCGCTGGAGCTGATCGCGCAGATGGAGGACGGCGGCGAAAAGCAGCGGCTGCGCTGCGCCGCCTGCGGCTGGACGCACTGGAACAATCCGACGCCGGTGCTGGCGGCGGTGATCCAGTACCAGGACAGGATCCTGCTGGCGCGCAACGCCGCGTGGCCCACAAGATGTACGCGCTGATCACCGGCTTCATGGAGGCCGGCGAGACGCCGCGAGGACGGCATCGCGCGCGAGATCAAGGAAGAAACCAACCTCGACGCGTCCGAGCTCAACCTGATCGGCGTCTACGACTTCCAGCGCATGAACCAGGTGATCATCGCCTACCACGCGGTGGCGCAGGGCGAGGTGAAGCTGTCGCCCGAGCTGGTGGACTACAAGCTGTACGCTACGATGCGGTGAAGTGCTGGCCGGCCGGCACCGGCTACGCGCTGGCCGACTGGCTGCGCGGCCGCGGCGTGCGAGCCGCAGTTCATCGAGCTGCCCCGGCGCGACTGAGCGCGCTGCCCAGAATGAAACCCTGTCCAGGACGATCGCCATGAACAGAGACTCGACAAGGAAATCGACACCCGCGGCCTGAATTGCCCGCTGCCCATCCTCAAGGCCAAGAAGGCGCTGACCGACATGCAGAGCGGCCAGCTGCTCAAGGTGGTGGCCACCGACGCCGGGTCGGTGCGCGACTTTCAGGCGTTCGCCAAGCAGACCGGCAACGAACTGGTGGAGCAGCAGACCGTGGGCGAGGAGTTCATCCACGTGCTGCGGCGGCGCTAAGCTCAGGCGCATACCAGGCTTCTTCAGGTACTCCTGGAAGCCCGGGCCGACCTCGGGGTGCTTGAGCGCCAGCTCCACCGTCGCTTCCAGGAAACCTTCCTTGCTGCCGCAGTCGTAGCGCTTGCCCTGGTACTGGTAGGCGTGCACGCCTTCGGTGTCCATCAGCTTGGCGATGCCGTCGGTGAGCTGGATCTCGCCGCCGGCGCCGCGCGGATTGTTGCGGATCTGCTCGAACACCGCCGGCGTGAGGATGTAGCGGCCGGCCACGCCCATGCGCGAGGGCGCCGATTGCGGCTCGGGCTTCTCGACCATCTGGTTGACCTTGATGAGTCCGCTCGCCGCCGCGTCGCCGGCCACGATGCCGTAGCGCCGCACCTGTTCGGGCGGCACTTCCTGGACGGCTAACAAAGATGTCTGGACATCTCCTGGAACACCTCGACCATTTGCGTCAGACACCGAGGGCCGCCGTCCGGGCCGCTCATCAGGTCGTCGGCCAGCAGCACGGCAAACGGCTCGTCGCCCACCAGCGGCTGCGCGCACAGCACGGCGTGGCCCAGGCCCAGCGAGCGCGGCTGGCGCACGTAGGAACAGTCCATGTCGTCGGGCTGCATCGCGCGCACCAGCGCCAGCAGCTCGTGCTTGTGGCCGGCCTCCAGTTCGCTTTCCAGCTCATAGGCGGTGTCGAAATGGTCCTCGATGGCACGTTTGTTGCGACCGGTGACGAAGATCATGTGGCGAATGCCGGCGTCGTACGCCTCCTCGACCGCGTACTGGATCAGCGGCTTGTCCACGATCGGCAGCATTTCCTTGGGCTGGGCCTTGGTGGCCGGCAGGAAGCGCGTGCCGAGGCCGGCGACTGGAAAGACGGCCTTGTGAATTTTTGTGACTTTGTTCATCGACCCGTGATACGTTTACCGCTAAAGTTTGCCCAGTTTTCGGGAGGCTGGGCCCCTAACTATCTGAGCAAACGGCAGCGGCTTCTGTAAGACAAGGACGCATCCGGGTGGACATCTTACTTCTCGAACGGCTGGTGCCCGAGGCGCTCGCGTGGCTCGAGGCTCGCCATTCGGTCGAGTCGCCGCCCCGAACTGGCCGCCGACCCGAGCGCCTTGCGCAAGGCCATCTACAACGCGCAGGCGGTCGTGCTGCCGCGCAAGGTGGTGGTCACCCGGGAGTTCCTCGATTTCGCGCCCCTGCTCAAGGCGGTGGCCCGCATGCACGTGGGCACCGACAACACCGACCTGGAAGCCTGCCGCGACCGCAAGGTCCGCGTGATCCAGGCCACCACGGCCAACGTGCGCTCCAACGCCGAATACCTGCTGGCCGGCCTGCTGCTGCTGTATCGCCGCGGCATCGGGTCCTCGCTGATCGGCGACCGCCACGCCGACATCCGGCTGGGACGCGAACTCAATGGCAGCGTGGTCGGCATCTTCGGCCTGGCGCCCACCGCCCACACGCTGGCCCTGATGCTGCATGCGCTGGGCGCCAAGCTGATCGGCTACGACCCGGCGGTGCACCACACGGCGCCGATCTGGGGCCGCCTGCAGGTGCAGCCCGTGAGCCTGCAGGAGCTGATGGCCCACTCGGACGCCGTCTCGGTGCAGGTCATGTACGCGTCGCGCTACCAGGGCTTCATCAACGACAAGGTGCTCGCGCATTGCAAGCCCGGCCAGGTCTGGGTGGGCATCAGCCGCTCGCAGCTGTTCGACGCGGACGCCCTGGCCGAGGCGCTGATGGATGGCCGCATCGAGGCCTGCATGCTCGACGGCGCCGAGGCGGGCTTCGCTTCCAAGGGCACGCCCCTGCACGACCTGGACAACCTGTTCCTCACGCCGCGGCTGGGTCTCGCACACGCGCGAGTCGCGGCTGCGGGCCAGCTGGTATGTGGCGCATCGCATCCACGAAACGCTGACCGCGCCGCGCACCGGCAGCTCGATCAGCGCCCAGCGGCCCGATGGACCTGGACGTCCCCGGCAGACAGCGGCCCGCAGAGCCCGCCGCAGTTCATCATCCGTTAGGGCTCTAGCCCAGCCGCCGCAGCTGGTCCTCGATCTTCCGAGAGGTGGCGGTGAAGTCGGCGATGCGCTTGCGCTCCTGCTCGATCACGGCCGGCGGCGCCTTGGCGACGAAGGCCTGGTTGGACAGCTTGCCGTTGGCCTTGGCCAGCTCGCCCTGCAGGCGCGCCGCTTCCTTGCCCAGGCGGGTCTTCTCGGCGGCGACGTCGATTTCCATGTAGCAGGCACAGGCGCGCGTCGCCCACCACGGCCACCGGCGCGGCCTTGGCGGCAGCGGCCCAGGCGGCCTCGTCGTCGAACACCTTCACCTCGCTCAGCTTGGCCAGCGCCTGCAGCACCGGCGCCGCCTCGCGCATGAAGGCCGCGTCGCCCACCACGTAGGCCGGCAGTCTGGTGCTGGGCGAAACGTTCATCTCGCCGCGCAGGTTGCGGCAGGCGTCCACCATGCCCTTGAGCTTGCCCACCTACGCTTCCGCCTGCGGGTCGATCGCGGCGCTGTTGGTGGCCGGGTAGGGCGCGACGCTGATCGATTCGCCGGTCTTGCCGGCGACCGGCGCGACCTTCTGCCACAGCTCCTCGGTGATGAACGGGATCACCGGGTGCGCCAGCCGCAGGATGGCTTCGAGCACGCGGATCAGCGTGCGGCGGGTGCCGCGCTGCTGGGCGGCGTCGCCGGTCTGGATCTGCACCTTCGCGATCTCCAGGTACCAGTCGCAGAACTCGTCCCAGACGAACTGGTAGATCGCGTTGGCGACGTTGTCCAGGCGGTACTCGGCGAAGCCCTTGGCCACGTCGGCTTCGGCGCGCTGCAGCGTCGAGACGATCCAGTGGTCGGCCGGGGTGAGCGCGTTGTCCTGCTCGGCCAGGTCCTGGCCTTCGCAGTTCATCAGCACGAAGCGCGTCGCGTTCCAGAGCTTGTTGCAGAAGTTGCGGTAGCCCTCGCAGCGCTTGGTGTCGAAGTTGATGTTGCGGCCGAGGCTGGCGTAGCGGCCAAGGTGAAGCGCAGCGCGTCGGCGCCGTACGCCGGCATGCCGTGCGGGAACTCCTTGCGCACGCGGGCTGCCACCTTGGGCGCGGTCTCGGGCCGGCGCAGGCCCACGGTGCACTTGTGCACGCAGGGTCTCGACGTCGATGCCGTCGATCAGGTCCACCGGGTCGACCACGTTGCCCTCGGACTTGCTCATCTTCTTGCCTTCGTGGTCGCGCACCATCCCGTGGATGTAGACGTGGCGGAACGGCACCTGCCCGGTGAAGTGCGTCGTCATCATGATCATCCGGGCGACCCAGAAGAAGATGATGTCGTAGCCCGTCACCAGCACCGAGGAGGGCAGGTACAGGTCCATCTCCCTGGTCTTCGCGGGCCAGCCCAGCGTCGAGAACGGCACCAGCGCCGAGGAGTACCAGGTGTCCAGCACGTCCTCGTCGCGCCGCAGCTTCTTGCCCGGCGCCTGGGCCTGCGCCTGCGGCTTCGTCGCGCGCCACGTAGACCTTGCCGTCCTCGTCGTACCAGGCCGGGATCTGGTGGCCCCACCACAGCTGGCGCGAGATGCACCAGTCCTGGATGTTGTTCATCCACTGGTTGTAGGTGTTGACCCAGTTCTCGGGGACGAAGGTCACCGCGCCGGTCTGCACCGCGTCGATGGCCTTCTGCGCGATCGACTTGCCGGTCGGGTCCTTGTCGCTCACCTTGCTCATCGCCACGAACCACTGGTCGGTGAGCATCGGCTCGACGATCTGGCCGGTGCGCTCGCAGCGCGGCACCGTGAGCTTGTGCTTCTTCGTTTCGACCAGCAGGCCCAGCGCCTCGAGGTCGGCCACCACCTGCTTGCGGGCGACGAAGCGGTCCAGGCCCCGGTACTTGGCCGGCGCGTTGTCGTTGATCTTCGCGTCCAGCGTCAGCACGCCGATGATCGGCAGCTGGTGGCGCTGGCCCACGGCGTAGTCGTTGGCGTCGTGCGCCGGGCGTGACCTTCACCACGCCGGTGCCGAATTCCTTGTCCACGTAGTCGTCGGCGATCACGGGAATGTTCGCGGTCGCACAGCGGCAGCTTCACCTGCTTGCCCACCAGGTGCCGGTAGCGCTCGTCCTCGGGATGGACCATCACGGCGACGTCGCCCAGCATGGTTTCCGGCCGCGTGGTCGCCACCGTCAGGCCGCCCGTGCCGTCGGCCAGCGGATAGCTGATGTACCAGAGGAAGCCGTCTTCCTCCTCGCTCTCCACTTCGAGGTCGCTGACGGCGGTCTTGAGTTCCGGGTCCCAGTTCACCAGTCGCTTGCCGCGGTAGATCAGGCCCTGCTCGTACAGCTGCACGAAGGTGTCGGTCACGATCTTCGACAGGTCGTCGTCCATCGTGAAGTATTCGTGCGACCAGTCCACGCTGTCGCCCATGCGGCGCATCTGGGTGGTGATGGTGTTGCCGGACTTTTGCTTCCACTCCCAGACCTTGGCCACGAAGTTCTTGCGCCCGAGGTCGTGGCGCGACTGGCCCTGCTCCTGCAGCTGGCGCTCCACCACGATCTGCGTGGCGATGCCGGCGTGGTCGGTGCCCGGCACCCACAGCGTGTTGAAGCCGCGCATGCGGTGGTAGCGCGTCAGGCTGTCCATGATCGTCTGGTTGAACGCGTGGCCCATGTGCAGCGTGCCGGTGACGTTGGGCGGCGGCAGCTGGATCGAGAAGGCGGGCTCGCCGTCGCTGCGGCTCGCCGGTGCCGCGGTAGCCCGCCCGCCCGTAGCCGCGCTGCTCCCACAACGGACCCCACTTCGCCTCGATGGCGGCGGGCTCGAAGGACTTCGACAGGCTGTCGAGGCCGGGTTGGGCAGGCGTGGTGTCGCTCATAGGTAAACGAAAAACGGCACCCGCGGGTGCCGTTTGGATGACCGGGTGGGGAAAGTGACCGCGATTTTACTTTGGCGTCAATGCAGGTCCTTCGCCGCCTCGATGCACTCCTTGAGCACCTTGGCGTCGCCGACCTGGTTGGCCAGCAGCAGGATCAGGCGGGCGTTCAGCAGCTCCGATTGCTCCGGCGACAAGGCCCTGGTGCGCATCCAGCAGCTGCTCGTAGAAGCCGTCGGCGTCCTGCAGGTTCAAGGCGGTCTTCATCATGCGGCTTCTCCCGTCGGCTCCGAGGGCCTTGGCCACGGCGTGCACCAGTGTCGCGTCGACGCTTTCGCCGGTGGCGGCGACGTAGCTGTCCGGCCGCACCAGCGCCCAGGCGTGGCCGAACACGTGGCAGGCGCCTTGCAGGTGGCCCTGCGGATCGCGCACGTGCTCGCGCGCGGCGGCCGGCTCGGTCGGCGCCGAGCACCTGCACGCAGCGCACCGGCGCCGTCTCGCCCAGGTCGCGCAGCCGCTGCAGGCATTCGGGGCTCGCGTCGCCGAAGAGCAGCAGCAGCAGGCGGCCGTCGGCCCACTGCAGCAGGTCGTTGACCGTGCCCTTGGAGCCGTCCGCCCAGACGAAAGCCCACGTTCTGCACCGACTGCCCGCCGGTCGGCTCGCAGGCGCTGGAGCGGCGTGTAGGGGTTGGCGATGGCCATGCGGCCGGTGTTGACGAGCTGCCGCGCGAACACGTGCTGCCGCGCCAGGCCCAGCGCGGCGTCGCGGAACAGCTTTTCCACGCCGTCGGCCGGCCGCAGGAAGCGCGCCGTGCGGTTGGTGACCAGCACGTTCTGCTGCGCCGCCTCATGCCGCTCCTCGTGGTAGCTGTCCAGCAGTGCGGGGGCGGCGCGCCCCTTCATCACCGCGGCCAGCTTCCAGGCCAGGTTGTCGGCGTCGGCCACGCCGGTGTTGCCGCCGCGGGCGCCGAAGGGGCTGACCACCTTGGCCGCGTCGCCCATGAAGAAGACGCGGCCGTGGCGCATGCGGTCGATGCATTCGCTGCGGTAGGCGTAAGGCCCGACCCAGACGATGTCGATCTCGCAGTCGGCGCCGAACTGCCGGGCCAGCCGCTCGCGCACCACGTCTTCGCGGCTGACGTATTCCGGGTCGGCGTCGGGCGCCATCTGGTAGTCGATGCGCCAGACGTCGTCGCCCATCAGGTGCTGCCAGACGGCGCGGTTCTCGTTGAAGGGCGCCTCGATCCAGGTGTGGCGCTCCACGGGCGGGTGCTTCGTGAAGCGCACGTCCGCGATGCACCAGCGGTCGTCGCCCTTCTTCGCCGTGACGGAAGCCCCAACCCAGGCGCGGAACGGGCTGTGCGCACCGGTGGCGTCGATCACGTGGTCGGCACGCATCTGGTACTCGCCCGCCGGCGTTGCCACCGTCAGGGTCGCGCATTCGTTGTTCTGCTCGAAAGCGGTCACCCGGTTCGACCAGCGCAGCTGCACATGGCCGAGCTGCCGGATGCGGTCGACCAGGTAGGCCTCGATGTAGAACTGCTGGATGTTGATGAAGGGCGGCTGGCTGGACAGGTTGTAGCCGCTTTGCTGGCGCAGGTCGAACGAATACACCTCGTCGTTGCCGGCGAAGGTGCGGCCCACGCTCCACTGGATGCCCTTGGCGGCGATGCGTTCGTAGATGCCCAGCCGCTGGAAGATCTCCAGCGACTTTTGCGTGTAGCAGATGCCGCGCGAGGACGCGCCCTTCGCGCCCACGGTGTTGTCCTCGTCCAGCAGCACGGCCGGCACGCCGTAGCGCGCCAGCGCGCAAGCCATCGTCAGCCCGGCCAGCCCGGCGCCGACGATGACGACAGGGTGGTGGCTGGGCTGGCCCGAGCGAATTTCGGGCGGCTCGACGAACGGGTACTCGGGCAGCACATAGCCGCGGCCCTGCGCGAACTCGTTGGACACTGGTGTTTCGGCGTAGCTGGCCGCCATGGAGCCTCCTCGCTGCTCTGCAGGTCTACTTCTTCTTGACGAACTCGGGGCGGTCATTGCGCTGCGGCTTGAGCGGTTCGCTGGCCTTGCCGGCCGCGCGGTCGCGCCGCCACTGTTCCTTGCGCGCCGTCCATTCGTCCAGGCGCGCGTGCGCCGTCTTGCTCTCCTGCAGCATCTGGAACTCGTCGGCGAGCTGCGCCGTGAGCTCGAGCCGCACGCCGTTCGGGTCGAAGAAATAGATGCTGTGGAAGATGTGGTGGTCGGTCACGCCCAGCACCTCGACGCCATGCGCCTCGAGCCGGGCCTTCATGTCCAGCAGGGCCTGCTGCGAGTCGACGCGAAAGGAGATGTGGTTGACCCACAGCGGCGTGTTGGGGGACGGCTGGGCTGCCTCGTCGTCGCCGAGGTCGAAGAACGCGATGAACGAGCCGTCCTGCAGGCGGAAGAAGAAGTGCGTGTAGGGGCAGTATTCGCCCGTGCTCGGCACGTAGTCGCTCTGGATGATGTGGTACAGCGGCAGGCCCAGGATGTCCTCGTAGAAATGCCGCGTTTCCTCGGCGTCCTTGGCGCGGTAGGCGTAGTGGTGCAGCTGGTGGATGGGCGGCGGCGCAGGCAGGGCGCGGGTGTCTTTCAGAACGGCGGCCATGGGGTCTCCTGGATTTACTAATGCGTAACGCATTTACTATACCGTAATTCAATGCACCCATTCCAGGGGCGCGGACCGCCGGTTTCATGTAAACTATCAATGTTGACTTATGAATAGTTTAAGTCAATCGATCGCATTGACGCAGGCAATTAGACGGACCCCTGAAGGAGGACTAATCTCCAAAGGTCTTTGACCCCGTGTTCAAGGCGACGAAACGTTTCATCAACCCAACTAGGAGATTCCCAAAATGGCAGCACTCAAAGGCTCCAAGACGGAAGAAAACCTGAAGGCCGCCTTCGCCGGCGAATCGCAGGCCAACCGCCGCTACCTGTACTTCGCAAACAAGGCCGACGTGGAAGGCCAGAACGACGTGGCAGCGCTGTTCCGCTCCACCGCCGAAGGCGAAACGGGCCATGCCCACGGCCACCTCGAATGGCTCGAGCAGTGCGGCGACCCGGCGACCGGCCTGCCGATCGGCGCGACCCGCGACAACCTGAAGGCCGCAGTGGCCGGCGAGACGCACGAGTACACCGACATGTACCCCGGCATGGCCAAGACCGCGCGCGACGAAGGCTTCGACGAAGTCGCCGACTGGTTCGAGACGCTGGCCAAGGCCGAGCGCTCGCACGCCAACCGCTACACCAAGGCGCTGAACGAACTGGTGGACTGACCCCGTCCTCCCCTCTCCCCCGGGAGAGGGTTGGGGCGAGGGTCCCGCCGGACCCTCACCCCAGCCCCCATCCAAGAAGAACCCGCATGTCTGCTCCCCGCGAAGGCAACCTCGAAGCGCCCACCCGGCACCCGATCGACTGGAAGAATCCCGACTACTACGACGAAGGCAAGGCCTTCCACGAGCTGGAGCGCATCTTCGACATCTGCCACGGCTGCCGCCGCTGCGTGAGCCTGTGCGGATCCTTCCCGACGCTGTTCGACCTGGTCGACGAGAGCAAGAGCGGCGAAGTGGACGGCGTCGACAAGAAGGACTACTGGAAGGTCGTCGACCAGTGCTACCTGTGCGACCTGTGCTACATGACCAAGTGCCCCTACGTGCCGCCGCACGAGTGGAACCTGGACTTCCCGCACACGATGCTGCGGGCCAAGGCCATCAAGTTCAAGAAGGGCGAGGTGGGCTTCGGCGAGAAATTCCTGTCCTCCACCGACGTGCACGGCCAGTTCGCCGGCATCCCGATCGTGGTGCAGGTGGTCAATGCGGTGAACCAGACCAAGCCGGCGCGCGCCGCGATGGAAAGCGTGCTGAACGTGGACCGCAACGCCTGGATGCCCGCGCTGGCCACGCGCAGGTTCCGCTCGGGCGCGCCCAAGTCGACGGATTTCGCGGTCCAGGAACGGCGCCAAGACGCCCGGCAAGGTCGCGATCTTCTCCACCTGCTACGTCAACTACAACGAGCCCGGCATCGGCCACGACCTGCTCAAGGTGCTGGACCACAACGAAGTGCCGTATGTCCTGGTGAGCAAGGAGAAGTGCTGCGGCATGCCCAAGCTGGAGCTTGGCGATCTTGAGTCGGTCAACGCCAGCAAGGAAGCCAACATTCCCGTGCTGGCCAAGTACGCGAAGGAAGGCTACGCCATCCTCACGGCCGTGCCCAGCTGCACGCTGATGTTCAAGCAGGAACTCCCGCTGATGTACCCCGATGACGCCGACGTCCAGGCCGTCAAGGAAGCGATGTGGGACCCGTTCGAATACCTGATGCAGCGCAAGCGCGACGGCCTGCTGAAGACCGACTTCAGCCGGCCTCTGGGCAAGGTGAGCTATCACGTGCCCTGCCACAGCCGGGTGCAGAACATCGGCAAGAAGACCGAGGAAATGCTCAAGATGGTGCCGGGCACCTCGGTGCAAACCAACGAGCGCTGCTCCGGCCATGCCGGCACGTTCGGCGTGAAGAAGGCCTTCCACGAGCAGGCCATGAAGATCGGCAAGCCGTTGTTCAAGCGCATGTCCGAACACCCGGACGGCGGCGTCCCCGACTACATCAGCTCCGACTGCCCGCTTGGCGGCCACCACATCGACCAGGGGTTCGACCGCAACGCCCTGGGCACGCCCACGCTGGCGCACCCGCTGACGCTGGTGCGCATGGCCTACGGTATCGAATGACGTCATTGCGGGCCTGACTCGCAACCCAGGACTTCCTATGCAACTCACCGGAAAGATCACCGCCGAAAGCCTGATGACGCTGGAGGCCTACAGCAGGTACCGCAAGGCGCACAAGGCCGACGTCATCGCGCATCGCAAGCTGCGCAGCGTGCCGCTGGGCGACCACGTCACGCTGCAGTTCGAAAGCGAGATGACCATCCGCTACCAGATCCAGGAGATGCTGCGCATCGAGAAGATCTTCGAGGAAGAGGGCATCGAGCAGGAGATCGAGGCCTACGCCCCGTTGATGCCCGATGGCAGCAACTGGAAGGCCACGATGATGATCGAGTACCCGGACGAGAACGAGCGCCGGCGCGAGCTGGCGAGGCTGATCGGCGTGGAAGACCGCATGTTCGTCGAGGTGGAAGGCAACGAGCGCGTGTACGCCATCGCCGACGAGGACCTGGACCGCGAAAACGACGAAAAGACCTCGGCGGTGCACTTCGTCCGCTTCGAGCTCACGCCCGCGATGGTGTCGGCGGTGAAGGCGGGCGCGAGCGTCAAGCTCGGCTGCGACCACCGCAACTACCCGGCGCACGTGACGATCGCGCCGGAAACGCTGGCCTCGCTGGCCGGCGACCTCAAGTAGGCGGGAACAGGTCGACCCGGTCGGTGATGATGCCGTCGGTGCCCAGGTCGGCCAGCCGCTGCGCCGCCCATTCGTCGTTGACCGTGTAGCTCAGGCACCGGAAGCCCGCGCTCCTGGCCTGCGTCACGCTGCTCGTGTCCCAGAGGGCGTGGTTGCAGACGACGGCCTGGCAGCCCAGCGACAGCGCCGTTTCCAGCCAGCCCTTCCACAGCGTATCCAGCAGCAGCCCGCGTGGCAGGTTCGCGGCCGTGTCGCGGGCGGCTTCCAGCGCTTCGGGCCGGAACGACGTGAGCAGCGGCGGCACCGGTGCGTTGTTCCAGAGGCGGTCGGCGTGGCGCGCCACCACTTCGCCCGTGTGGTGCTCGGCGCCGGGCGTCGGCTTGATCTCGATGTTCAGGAAATACCCGTTGGCCAGGCAAAAGCGCGACACGTTCTCCAGCGTGGGCAGCGGCTCGCCCGCGAAGGCGCGCGAGTGCCAGCTGCCGGCGTCCAGCCGCGCCAGCTCGCTCCACGTGTGGTCACCGCCCGTCTCGCTCGCGGCGGGGCCGAAGATCTCGCGGGCGTTGGTGGTGCGGCCCAGCGTGGCGTCGTGCATCAGGAAGGGCACGCCGTCGGCGGAGAGCTTCGCGTCGCACTCGAACATCCGGTAGCCGTGCTGCGCGCCCAGCTTGAACGCCGCCAAGGTGTTCTCGGGCGCCAGCCTGCCGGCGCCGCGGTGCGCCACCCAGCGGGGATAGGGCCAGGCGTCCATCGTGCCGTCCTTAGATACGCTTGCCGGTCGCGGCATCGAACCAGTGCACGCGGTCCTCGCGCGGCTGGACGTGGATCGTCGAGCCCGGTGCGGGCACCGGCTGGCTTTCCTCGCAGCGCACGATCACCTGCTCGGTGCCCAGCCGCCCGTAGACCAGCCGTTCGGCGCCCAGCAGCTCGGTCGTTTCGACCTGCAGCGCCCAGCCGCCGGTGCCGATGTCCAGGTGCTCCGGCCGCACGCCCATGACCGTGCGCGCCCGACCGCCCGGGGCATTGAGCAGCAGGTTCATCGGCGGCGAGCCGATGAAGCTGGCGACGAACGTGGAGGCGGGCCGGTGATAGACCTCTTCGGGCGTGCCGAACTGCTCCATCGCGCCGGCGTTCATGACGATCATGCGTTCGGCCAGCGTCATCGCCTCGACCTGGTCGTGGGTGACGAACAGGGCCGTGATGCCGAGCTCGCGGTGCAGCTTCTGGATCTCGATGCGGGTCTGCGCGCGCAGCTTGGCATCGAGGTTGGAGAGCGGCTCGTCGAACAGGAACACCTGGGGCTGGCGCACGATGGCGCGCCCCATGGCCACGCGCTGGCGCTGGCCTCCCGAAAGCTGGCGCGGCTTGCGGTCCAGGAAGGGGCCCAGCTCGAGGATGCCGGCGGCCTTGTCGACCCGGGCCTTGATCTCGTCGATGGGCACCTTCTTGATCTTGAGGCCGTAGGCCATGTTGTCGAACACGCTCATGTGCGGGTACAGCGCGTAGTTCTGGAACACCATCGCGATGTCGCGCTCGGCCGGCTCGAGGTTGTTCACCACGCGGTCGCCGATCCAGATTTCTCCGCTGGAGATTTCCTCCAGGCCCGCCACCATCCGCAGCAGCGTGGACTTGCCGCAGCCCGAGGGGCCGACGATGACGATGAATTCGCGGTCGGCGACTTCGGCATTCACGCCGTGGATCACCTGCAGCTCGTGCTTGCCCTTGCCGTAGCGCTTGATGACGTTCTTGAGTTGGATGGATGCCATGGTTCTTCTAGTCAGTTGGGGACAGAGCTGAAGATCTGTCCCGCAAGGTCATTTCAGCTACTTTTCCGTGTCCACCAGGCCCTTGACGAACCACTTCTGCATCAGCATCACGACCACCGCCGGGGGCAGCATCGCGAGGATCGCCGTGGCCATCACGACGTTCCACTCGATGTACACCTCGCCGAAGATCAGGCGCTTGATGCCCATGACGATGGGGTACATGCGTTCGTCGGTGGTCACGAGCAGCGGCCACAGGTACTGGTTCCAGCCGTAGATGAACTGGATCACGAACAGCGCCGCCATCGACGTCTTGGACAGCGGCAGCAGCACGTCCTTGAAAAAGCGCATCGGGCCGGCGCCGTCCATGCGGGCCGCCTCCACCAGTTCGTCCGGGATGGTGAGGAAGAACTGCCGGAACAGGAACGTCGCCGTCGCCGACGCGATCAGCGGCACCGTGAGGCCGGCCATCGTGTTGAGCATGCCCAGGTTGGAGACGACTTCGTAGGTGGGGCCGATCCGCACCTCCACCGGCAGCATCAGCGTGACGAAAACCATCCAGAACACGAGGTTCTTGGCCGGGAAGCGGAAGTAGACGATGGCGAAGGCCGACAGCAGCGAGATGGCGATCTTGCCGATCGAGATGATCAGGGCGCTGGCGAGGCTGATGCCCATCATCGGCAGCGCGGGCGCCACCGTGGCGCCGGCTTCCGTCTTGCCGCCGAAGAGCGCGAAGCGGTAGCTCTCCACGAAGTTGTTCCCCGGCAGCAGGGAGATCGGGTTGCTGGAAGAAATCTGCTGCGCCGTCTGCGTCGAGCCGATGAAGGTGACGTAGATCGGGAAGAAGACGATCACCACCCCGAGGATGAGGATCACGTGGGTGAAGAAGTCCAGGACCGGGTTGCGCTGGATCATGCGGCGGATTCCATCAGTACTGCACCTTCTTTTCCACGAAGCGGAACTGGATCACGGTGAGGGCCACGACGATGGCCATCAGGATCACGGACTGCGCGGCCGAACCGTTGATGTCCATGGCCTTGAAGCCGTCGTAATAGAGCTTGTAGACCAGGATCGAGGTGTCCTGGCCGGGGCCGCCGTGGGTGGCGGCATCCACGATGGCGAAGGTCTCGAAGAAGGCGTACACGACGTTGATCACGAACAGGAAGAACGTGGTCGGCGACAGCAGCGGGAACACGATGGTCCAGAAGCGGCGCCAGGGCGAGGCGCCGTCGATCGTCGCCGCCTCGATCAGCGAATGGGGGATGGACTGCAGGCCTGCGAGGAAGAACAGGAAGTTGTAGGAGATCTGCTTCCACACGGCGGCCATGACGATCAGCGCCATGGCGTGACGCCCGTTGAGCACGTGGTTCCACTCGAAGCCGATTTCCCGCAATCCGTAGGCAATGGCGCCGTACGGCGAGGCGAACATCATCAGCCACAGCACGCCCGCGACCACCGGTGCGGTTGCGTAGGGCCAGATCAGGAGGGTCTTGTAGATGCCGGCGCCGCGCACCACGCGGTTGGCCATCACGGCCAGCAGCAGCGCCAGCGTCAGCCCGGACACCGCGACCAGCGCGGAAAAGAGGGCGGTCGTCTTGAAGGACTCGAGGTAGCCCGGGTCGTCGAAGAGGCGCTGGAAGTTCTCGAGCCCGACGAACTCGGTGGACGAGCCGAAAGCGTCCTGCAGCAGCACGCTCTGGTACACCGCCTGCGCGGCCGGCCAGAAGAAGAAGACCAGGATCACCGCCATCTGCGGCGCGATCAGCACCCAGGGCAGCCACGCCGACTTGAACAGGACCCTCTTCTCGATTGCCATATGGGTGGATTATGTGGGCGGGCGCGAACCGGAAAAACGGACCCCCGCGGGTGCGGGGGGTGGGCGGGGAGTGCCCCCGGGCCGGCCGCGAGCGCTCTCGCCGGCCGGCGGGGCAGGAGCGTCAGCCCTTGTTGGCTTTCTGGAAGCGCTCCAGCTGGTCGTTGCCGCGCTTCACCGCCGCGTCCAGTGCTTCCTTGGGCTGCTTGCTGCCCTTCCACACGCCTTCCAGTTCCTCGTCGATGATGGTGCGGATCTGCACGAAGTTGCCCAGGCGCACGCCACGCGACTTGTCGGTGGTCTTGCGGATCATCTGCGTCACCGAGACGTCCGTGCCCGGGTTCTTCTTGTAGAAGCCGGACTTGTCGGTCAGCTCGAACGAGGCCTTGGTCACCGGCAGGTAGCCGGTGCGCTGGTGGCTCTTGGCCGCCACGTCAGGCTTGGACAGGAAGTCGAAGAACGCGGCCACGGCCTTGTATTCCTCGGGCTTCTTGCCGTTCATGACCCACAGGCTCGCGCCGCCGATCACGGTGTTCTGCGGGGCGCCCGGCACGTCCGGGTAGTAGGGCAGGGTGCCGATGCCGTAGGCGAACTTGCCGTTGCGCGTCACGCTGCCGTACAGCGCCGAGGAGCCGGTGGCCATGGCGCATTCGCCGGAGACGAAGGTGGCGTCGGCGGCGTTGTTGCGGCCCTTGTAGACGAACAGGCCGCTCTTGGCCATGTTGGCCAGGTTTTCGATGTGGCGCACGTGCAGCGGCGTGTTGAAGGCCAGCCGCGTGTCCAGGCCGCCGAAGCCGTTGTTCTTGGTGGCGTACAGGACGTTGTGCCAGGCCGAGAAGCTCTCCAGCTGGGTCCAGCTGATCCAGCTCGTGGTGAAGGGGCACTTGTGGCCCGAGGCCTTCAGCTTGGCGGCGGCCAGGGCCACTTCCGGCCAGGTCGTCGGCGGCTTCTCCGGGTCCAGCCCGGCGGCCTTGAACGCGTCCTTGTTGTAGTGGAACACCGGCGTCGAGCTGTTGAACGGGAAGCTCAGCATCTGGCCGTTGGGGGCCGTGTAGTAGCCGGCCACGGCGGGCACGTAGACCGACGGGTCGAACTTGTAGCCGGCGCCTTTCATCACTTCGGCCACCGGCTTGATCGCGCCCTTGGACGCCATCATCGTGGCCGTGCCCACTTCGAAGACCTGCAGGATGTGCGGCGCATTGCCGGCGCGGAAGGCCGCGATGGCGGTCGTCATCGATTCGTCGTAGCTGCCCTTGAAGGTCGGGGTGATCTTGTAGTCCTTCTGGCTGGCGTTGAATTCCTTGGCCAGGTCGTTGACCCACTCGCCGAGGGCGCCGCCCATGGAATGCCACCACTGGACTTCAGTCTGGGCCTGGGCCGGCAGGGCGAAGGCAACCGCGAGGGCCGCGGCGGAAAGCTGCAATTTCATGAAATCTCCTGAGTTTGGACCGCCCGAAGGCTACACATTGTTTGTGACAGCGGATTTGACCGGCCGCAGAGTTGGCTCACAAGCGGGGTTTCCATAGCCAGCATTCGGGTGGCGCAGCGGGCGCTGTTCGCAGATCGATTGGCTGGCAATGGCGCGCCTCCCCTGGGTTGCGTCCGGGTTGGCCGGACGATGAATTATTGTTCGGTTCTGCGCGTTTAATGCTCAGGTTTTCCCTAAATTGGTTCGTTTCGGTTCGATTTAGAATCCTCCCAGGCTCTTTTGCCGACCAAATCATTGACGTTTTGAACTCCAACCCAAGGCAGATCAAGCTGCTGGACGTCGTCTGCCGGCGCGGATCCATCACGGTCGAAGAATTGGCGGCCGCCCTGGGCGTCACCCTGCAGACCGTGCGGCGCGACGTGCAGCGCCTCGCTGAAGCGGGCCTGGTGGCACGCTTTCACGGCGGCGTGCGCGTGCCTGGCTCGACGATCGAGAACATCGCGCACCAGCAACGCGAAAGCCTGAACGCCCCGGGCAAGGCCGCCATCGCGCGTGCAGTCGCCCGGGCCGTGCCGAACGGGTGCTCGCTCATCATCAACATCGGCACCACGGCCGAGGCCATCGCGCGCGAGCTGCGCGGGCACAGCGGGTTGCGCGTCATCACCAACAACCTCAACGTCGCGGGCATCCTTTGCAGCAACCCCGACTGCGAAGTGATCATCGCCGGCGGCGTGGTGCGCATGCGCGACCGCGGCATCGTCGGGGAGGCAGCGGTCGATTTCATCCAGCAATTCAAGGTGGACATCGCGCTGATCGGCATCTCCGGCATCGAAGCCGACGGCTCGCTGCGCGACTTCGACTACCGCGAGGTCAAGGTCGCGCAGGCCATCATCGAAAATTCGCGCGAGGTCTGGCTGGCGGCGGACAGCAGCAAGTTCCACCGGCCCGCCATGGTCAAGCTCGCGACGCTGTCGCAGATCGACCGCCTGTTCACCGACGCGCCGCCGCCCGAGCCTTTCCCCACCTTGCTCGCGGAGGCCAACGTGCGCTGCGAGATCGCCCCCGGCGCCGAGGCCACGTGACCCACCCGCCCGGCGCGCTGCCCACGGTCCGGGCGGACCTGTTCGCCGCCCTGGCCGCGGGGCGGATGTACGACGTGGCGATCGTCGGGGGCGGCGCGACCGGGCTGGGCATCGCGCTGGATGCGGCGGCGCGGGGCTTCAGCGCCGTGCTCGTCGAGTCGCACGACTTCGCGAAGGGAACCTCTTCGCGCGCGACCAAGCTCGTGCACGGCGGCGTGCGCTACCTGGCCCAGGGCAACGTCGCGCTGGTGCGCGAAGCGCTGCGGGAGCGGGCGACGCTGCTTGGCAACGCGCCGCACCTGGCGCAGCCCCTGCCGTTCGTCATGCCTTCCTATGGTTACTGGCAGACCCCGTTTTACGGCTTGGGGCTCAAGATGTACGACGCCCTCGCGGGCCGGGCGGGGCTGGGAGCCACCGGCATCCTGGGCCGCGCGCAGACGCTGGCCCTGCTGCCCACGGTCCGGGCCGAGGGGCTCAAGGGCGGGGTCAAGTACTGGGACGGCCAATTCGACGACGCCCGCCTCGCCCTGGCGCTGGCCCGCACGGCGGCCGCGCACGGCGCCCTGGTGCTCAATTACTGCAAGGCGGCCGGGCTCATCCATGAGGAGGGCAAGGTGACCGGCCTCGTCTGCGAAGACCGCGAGAGCGGCGCGCGCCACACCGTGCGGGCGCGCTGCGTGATCAACGCCACCGGCGTGTGGGTGGACGAGCTGCGACGCGAGGACGGCCAGGCGACGGGGCGTGCCGTGGCGGCCATGGTGACCCCCAGCCAGGGGGTGCACCTGGTGGTGGACCGCGAGTTCCTGCCCACGGACCATGCGCTGCTGGTGCCCCGTACGGCCGATGGCCGTGTGCTCTTCGCGGTGCCGTGGCTGGGCAAGACGATCCTGGGAACCACCGACACGCCGCGCAATGACCTCAGCCGCGAACCGGCCCCGTTCGCGCAGGAGGTCGAATTCATCCTCGGCGAGGCGGCGCGGTACCTGTCCCGGGCGCCGTCCCGCGCCGACGTGCGCAGCGTGTGGGTCGGTTTGCGCCCCCTGGTCAAGCCCGAGGATGCCGATGGCGAAGGCAACACCAAGGCCATCAGTCGCGAACACACGGTTCGGGTCAGCCGTTCCGGGCTGGTGAGCGTCACGGGCGGCAAGTGGACGACCTACCGTTCCATGGCAGAGGATGTGCTCGGGCATTGCTTCGACGCGAAATTGCTGGACCGCGCGACCGGGAGGCGTCACGCGGCAGCTCACGCTGGTGGGCGCCGACGGCCCGGCAGGCAGCCACTTGCCACTCAGCACAGCGCCCGGCTATCACGGCTATGGGAGCGAGGCAAGCAGCGTGGCCGCGCTGGAGCAGGGTGAGGAGCCGCTGGGCGAGGGGCTCACCGCCGGCATGGTCCGGTTCGCCGCGCGCCACGAGTACGCGCGGACCGTGGAGGACATGCTGGCGCGCCGCCACCGCATCCTGTTCCTGGATGCCCGGCGCGCCGCGGCAATGGCACCTGCCGTGGCGGCCCTGCTGCGGCAGGAAACGGGTGTCGATCCGCAGCTCGCGGCATTCGAGCAGCTGGCGGCCGCCTACTCGACCCTGCCGGCGTGACGCCGTAACCCTTCGGCGCGCATGCCTGTTCGGGGGCAGGGGCGATGCTGCACTGCGGTAACATCCCCTTTCAGCCGCGTCCGCATTCGTCTGGCTGAATGGAAACGCCCTGCGCCGGGGCCCCTCACCACACGATGAACGCACCGACAACGCTCAACCACCTCATGGCCGCGGCCGATGGCGACGCCCCCCGCCTGCGCGAGATTCCCTACAACTACACCTCGTTCTCCGACCGCGAGATCGTGATCCGGTTGCTGGGCGCCCGCGCCTGGGAGGTGCTGAACCGGCTGCGCGAAGAGCGGCACACCGGCCGCTCGGCCCGGATGCTGTACGAGGTGCTCGGCGACGTCTGGGTGGTGCAGCGCAATCCCTACCTGCAGGACGACCTGCTGGACAACCCCAAGCGCCGCGGCCAGCTGGTCGATGCGCTGCATCACCGCCTGGCCGAGGTCGGCAAGCGCCGCACGCCCGACACCGATCCCGAGCGCGATGCCCTGGTCGGCGAACTGCTGAAGGCGGCGAGCTTCGCGGTGGAGGCTTTCGACGCGAGCTTTCGCGAGATGGCGCAGCTGCGCCGGCAGACCCAGCGCGCGCTGCGCCGGTACACCGCCAAGGACAACATCAAGTACGACGGCCTGTCTCGCGTCTCCCACGTGACCGACGCCACCGACTGGCGGGTCGAGTACCCGTTCGTCGTGCTCACCCCCGACACCGAGGCCGAGATGGCCGGCCTGGTCAAGGGCTGCATCGAACTGGGCCTGACCATCATCCCGCGCGGCGGCGGCACCGGCTACACCGGCGGCGCGGTCCCGCTCACCTGGAAAAGCGCGGTCATCAACACCGAAAAGCTGGAGGCCATGACCGAGGTCGAGATGGTCGCCATCCCCGGCCACGCCGAACCCAAGCCGACGGTGTGGACCGAGGCCGGCGTCGTGACCCAGCGCGTGGCGGACGCGGCCGAGCGGGCCGGGTTCGTCTTCGCGGTCGACCCGACTTCGGCCGAGGCCTCGTGCATCGGCGGCAACATCGCCATGAACGCGGGCGGCAAGAAGGCCGTGCTCTGGGGCACGGCGCTGGACAACCTGGTCTCGTGGCGCATGGTGACGCCGCAGGCGCAGTGGCTGGAGGTGACGCGGCTGGACCACAACCTGGGCAAGATCCACGACGCCGAAATGGCCAGCTTCGAGCTGCGCTACTTCGAGGCCGACGGCAAGACGCCGGTGCGCACCGAACGGCTCGACATTCCCGGCCGCGACGTTCCGCAAGGAGGGCCTGGGCAAGGACGTCACGGACAAGTTCCTCTCGGGCCTGCCCGGGATCCAGAAGGAAGGCTGCGACGGCCTGATCACCAGCGCCCGCTGGATCGTGCACCGCATGCCGCAGCACACCCGCACGGTGTGCCTGGAGTTCTTCGGCAACGCCAAGGACGCGGTGCCCAGCATCGTCGAGATCAAGGACTTCATGTTCGCCGAGCAACAGCGCTCCGGCGTCCTGCTGGCGGGGCTGGAACACCTGGACGACCGCTACCTGAAGGCGGTGGGCTATTCCACCAAGTCCAAGCGGGCGGTGCTGCCCAAGATGGTGCTGGTCGGCGACATCGCCGGCGACAACGCCGACGACGTGGCCCGGGTCACCTCCGAGGTGGTGCGCATCGCCAACTCGCGCAGCGGCGAAGGCTTCATCGCCATCAGCCCCGAGGCGCGCAAGAAGTTCTGGCTGGACCGCAAGCGCACGGCGGCGATCAGCAAGCACACCAACGCCTTCAAGATCAACGAGGACGTGGTGATCCCGCTGCCGCGCATGGCCGAATACACCGACGGCATCGAGCGCATCAACATCGAGCTGTCGCTGGCCAACAAGATCAAGCTGGCCGACGAGCTCGAGGCGTTCTTCGCGCGCGGCAACCTGCCGCTGGGCAAGCAGGACGATGCCGGCGAGATTCCGTCGGCCGAACTGCTGGAAGACCGCGTGGCCCAGGCGCTGGAGCTGGTGCGCGAAGTGCGCGCGCTCTGGCAGGGCTGGCTGGACCAGGTCGAGCCGCTGTTCCCGCAGTTGCAGGACCACAGCCTGCGCGCCAGCTGGAAGACGCAGATCCGCGCGCCGCTGCAGAACATCTTCGCCGGGCAGCGCGTTCGCGGCCATCCTGGCCGAATGCAACGCGATCCACAAGCGCGTGCTCAAGGGCCGCGTCTGGGTGGCGCTGCACATGCACGCCGGCGACGGCAACGTGCACACCAACATCCCGGTCAACAGCGACGACTACGAGATGCTGCAGACCGCGCACGCCGCGGTGAAACGCATCATGGTGCTGGCGCGGTCGCTGAACGGCGTGATCTCGGGCGAGCACGGCATCGGCATCACCAAGCTGGAGTTCCTCACCGACGAGGAGCTCAAGCCGTTCGCCGATTACAAGCAGCAGGTGGACCCGGAAGGGCGCTTCAACAAGGGCAAGCTGCTGCGGCACGCGCAGCAGGATTCGCCGGCGTCGGTCTACGCCGACCTGACCAACGCCTACACCCCCAGCTTCGGGCTGATGGGGCATGAGTCGCTGATCATGCAGCAGTCGGACATCGGCGCCATCGCCGACAGCGTCAAGGACTGCCTGCGCTGCGGCAAGTGCAAGCCGGTGTGCGCGACCCACGTGCCGCGCGCCAACCTGCTGTACAGCCCGCGCAACAAGATCCTCGCCACGTCGCTGCTGGTGGAAGCCTTCCTGTACGAGGAGCAGACGCGCCGGGGCGTGTCGATCAAGCACTGGGAGGAGTTCGAGGACGTGGCCGACCACTGCACCGTCTGCCACAAGTGCGAGTCGCCGTGCCCGGTGAAGATCGATTTCGGCGACGTGTCCATGAACATGCGCAACCTGCTGCGCAAGATGGGCCAGAAGAGCTTCCGGCCCGGCAATGTCGCCGCCATGCTGATGCTCAACGCGACCAGCCCGGACGCGATCAACCTGATCCGCGCGCCTGATGATCGGCATCGGCTTCAAGCTGCAGCGCCTGGGCAACAACCTGCTGCGCGGGTTCGCCCACCTGCAGGTCAAGCGCCCGCCCTCGACCCATGGCACCGCGCCCGTAAAAGAGCAGGTCATCCACTTCATCAACAAGAAGCTGCCGGGGGGCCTGCCCAAGAAGACGGCGCGCGCCCTGCTGGACATCGAGGACAAGGACTACGTGCCGATCATCCGTGACCCGAAGGCCACGAACGCCGAAACCGAGGCCGTCTTCTACTTCCCCGGTTGCGGCTCGGAGCGCCTGTTCTCGCAGGTGGGCCTGGCCACGCAGGCGATGCTGTGGCACGCGGGCGTGCAGACGGTGCTGCCACCGGGCTACCTGTGCTGCGGCTACCCGCAGCGCGGCTCGGGCCAGTTCGACAAGGCCGAAAAGATGATCACCGACAACCGGGTGCTGTTCCACCGGGTCGCGAACACGCTGAACTACCTGGACATCAAGACCGTGGTGGTCAGCTGCGGCACCTGCTACGACCAGCTCCAGGGCTACGAGTTCGACCAGATCTTCCCGGGCTGCCGGATCATCGACATCCACGAATACCTGCTGGAAAAGGGCATCACGCTGCCCGCGGGCCAGGGCGGCTACATGTACCACGAGCCCTGCCACAACCCGATGAAGCTGGGCGACTCGATGAAGACGGTCAAGGCGCTGGTGGGCGACAACGTGCGCAAGTCCGAGCGCTGCTGCGGCGAGTCGGGCACGCTCGGCGTGAGCCGCCCCGACATCTCGACGCAGGTGCGCTTTCGCAAGGAGGAAGAGCTGCGCAAGGACGAAGCGGCCCTTCGCGCGAGCGGTTCCGTGGGCGCCAGGGACAACATCAAGATCCTCACCAGCTGCCCGAGCTGCCTGCAGGGCCTGACCCGCTACAGCCACGACCTGCAGAACGGCCTGCTCGAGGCCGACTACATCGTGGTCGAGATGGCCAACCAGATCCTGGGCGAGAACTGGATGCCCGAGTACGTGCACGCCGCCAACAACGGCGGCATCGAGCGCGTGCTGGTCTGATGACGGCGACGGGCTGCCCCCTGTGCGAAGGGCCCGGCGGGGCCCTTGTCTTCCAGGGGCCGAGGTTCCGCGTGGTGCGCGCTGCCGAGGCGGGCTTCCCGGCTTTCTACCGGCTGGTCTGGACCGATCACGCGGCCGAATTCTCCGACCTGTCGCCGGCCGACCGCCAGCTTTGCATGGAGGCGGTTGCCGGCATCGAAGAAGCGCTGCGCGACCACCTGCGCCCGGCCAAGGTCAACCTGGCCGCCCTGGGCAATGTGGTGCCGCACCTGCACTGGCACATCATCGCCCGCTTCGCCTGGGACAGCCATTTCCCCGCGCCCGTCTGGGCCGCGGCACAACGCGAGGCAACGCCCGATTTGCTGGCGGCGCTCGAACAGCGGTTGCCGGCCCTGGAACAGGACCTTGCCGGCCGGTTGGCCGCCGGCCCGGGAATTTGCACGGCTCCGTGAAAATCCGCACGTTGTGCGCGCGCCCCCTCGGGCTGCGGCCATAGGTGCATTGGCCGCAACCGTGTATAACTCTGCAGCAGAGGTGTACAGAGGAAGAGAATCGTCCGCGAGGTTACGCCATGGTCGCCCCAAAAATCCGAAAAATGGTCCTGCCGCGCGCCTTGCTGGGAACGGTCCTGTTGCTCGCGGCCGCCGGTGCCATCGCACAGCAGGCCGGCGAAGTGGAGTTCTCCCGGGGGGTGGGCTTCGCGCAGACTCCGGGCGGGACGCCGCGGACGCTCGGCAAGGGCCTGCCGCTGCGGGAAGGTGACCGCCTCACCACATCCGAAGGCGCGTCGGCCATCATCAGGCTGGAGGATGGCACCCGCATGACCGTGCGGCCCAATTCCGAAATCGTGGTGCAGCAGTACCACTTCAAGGAAAACGCGCCGGACAACAGCATGCTGATGCAGCTGGTGCGCGGCGGCTTTCGCGCCGTCACCGGGCTGATCGCCAAGAACGCGCCGAACGCGGCACGGATCCAGACCAGCACGGCCACCATCGGCATCCGCGGAACCGACTTCGACGCCCGCGTCTGCGCGGGCGACTGCGGCGCCGAGTCCGCCCGCGTGGCGGCGACCGCGCGGCCCAATGCGGTGCTGGCCAGCGCCAAGGTCGTCTCCGCACGGGGCGAGGTCAACGCGGTCGACAGCGCCGGGCAGCGGCGGCGCCTGGTCGATGGCGGCAGCGTCTACCCGGGTGACCTGGTGGAGACCGGCGGCGCCACGCAGGCCGTGCTGGCATTCCGCGACGACACCCGCATCACCCTGGGCTCGACCACGCGCTTCCGGGTGGACAACTTCGTGTACGACAGCCAGAACGCCGGCGAAGGCCGCTTCCTGGTGTCGGTGCTCAAGGGCACCGTGCGCGCCCTCACGGGCCTGATCGCCAAGGCCAACAACCGCAACGTGGGATTCACCACCGCCACGGCCACCATCGGCATTCGGGGCACGGGGCTGGACATCAATTGCACCGGGGCCTGCGCCGGCGAGGCGGGCGATCCCGATTCCGGCCTGACGCTCTTCACCTGGCTGGGCTCCATCGTCGTGAACCAGACGGGCCAGACCGCTTTGCAGGTCTTGCAGGCCGGGCAGGGCCTGTTCATCTCGCCCGGCGGCATCCGGGAAATCAACACCCAGCCGCCCATCGAAGGACCGCGCCCGGACGGCGTGACGGTACCGCCGAAGTTGTTTTCGAGCGACACGGTTTCGGACGCGGAGGAGGGCCTGTTCGTCTTCGTGCGGGATGGCCACATCGAGATCGCGACCGCCGGCGAAGTACTCCACCTGGGCCGGGGCGAAGCCGGGTTCGCCGGCAACAACGGCGACACGCACCGGCCGACGACGATCCCGAAGTTCATCGACTTCGACCGCCTGCCCCTGCCCAATTCCAGGAATCCGCTGCTGGTCAGCGTGCTCGCCGAATCGGGCGTCCCGCGCAACAACCAATGCCGGTAGGCTGTCCGGGGTGACAATGCGGCCGCTCCGATGAGACAATTCCCGCACCCGGACTCGAACAAGAGGGGCAAGAACAATATGGTCACAGGGTATCGGCTGGGCTTGTTCGCCCTGGCGGTCTGCTGCGCCGGAACCGCGCTCGCGCAGGCGCCCGCGGCGCCCATGGCCAGGGCCGCGCCATCGCCGGTCTTCGCCATCAAGGGCTTCAAGGTCACGGGCGAAAACCCGCTGGGCGAAGGCGAAACCTCGGGCGTGCTGGCGCCGTTCCTGCGCAGCGACGCCACCCTGGAGACCCTGCAGAAAGCCACGGCGGCCCTGGAAACGGCCCTGCGTGACAGGGGCTTCGGCCTGCATCGCGTGTCGCTGCCGCCGCAGGAGGTGGGCGACGTCGTGACGCTCACCATCGTCAGGTTCACCATCTCGAAGGTGAATATCGAAGGACGAAGCATCTACGACGAGGGCAACGTCCGGCGCACGCTGCCGGAACTGCGCGAGGGCGCGAGCCCCAACTTCAAGGCCCTGGCCGTGCAGACGGCCATCGCCAACGAAAACCCGAACAAGCAGGTCCAGGTGGGCCTGCGCGAGGCCGACCAGCCCGACCAGATCGAGGCCACCATCACGGTGAAGGAAAGCCGGCCCTGGACCTTCGGCGCGAGCCTGTCGAACGCGGGCTCCGAATCATCGGGGCGCGACCGGCTGACACTGTCGGGTGGCCACACCAACCTGTTCAACCGCGACCACCAGTTCGTCGGTGCCTACACCACGTCCATCGAACGCACCAGCGACGTCAAGCAGGTGGGCCTCTCGTACCGCGTGCCGCTGTACGCCCTGGGCGGCGTCGTCGGCGCCGCCTACACGCGCTCGGATGTGGTCGGCAATTTCGGCGCCTTCACCAGCACGGGCGCGGGGCACACCTTCAGCGTCGACTACACGCTCTACCTGCCGCCGGTGGGCGGGCGTCGCAGCTACGCCACGTTCGGCCTGGAAGACAAGGTCTTCGATGCCACGATGATCAACGGCGTCGCGGTGCCGGGCGTCGAGGACAGGCGCAGCCGCCCCGTCACCGTGGGCTATACGGCGCGCACCGAATCGGACGCCGCGGTCTGGGGCTACAACCTCAGCCTGTCCGCCAACACGGGAAGCGGCCGCCACAACGACCTCGCCTCGTACCAGAGCGAAGACGCGCGGATCGACACCGTGCACTGGAAGGCGCTTCGCGGCGGCGTCAATTACGTGAGGCCGGTGGCGCAGACCTGGCTGTGGACCTTGCGCGCCCAATACCAATACAGCCCCGATGTGCTGATCTCCGGCGAGCAGTTCGGCCTGGGCGGTCTCGGGTCGGTGCGCGGCACCAGCACCGACCGGCCGATGACGGGCGACAAGGGTGTGTCCGCGTCCATGGAAGTCACGACGCCCGAGCTCGCGCCGGGCCTGCGACTGCTGGGCTTCCTGGATGCCGGCTGGCTGGGCAACAACAAGGCCGACGCCCTGGCCAGGCCCGCCTCGGACCACCTGGCCAGCGTGGGCCTGGGCCTGCGCTTTGCCAGGGAGCCGTTCGCGGTTTCGCTCGACTATGGGCGCCTGCTCAATAGCAGCAAGGTGCCGCTGACCCTGAACTCGGCATCGCCCCAGCGCGGCGACGACCGGTTCTACGTCAACCTGTCACTGCGGTTCTGACATCGTCACAGGGTTTTCCGCGGCCCGCGCGTAAACTCTACGCATGGCTGGACTGAATCCCGAAACCCCGACGCCGCGCGAACTGACCGTGCACGGTCAGACACGCACGCTCGAAGTATCGTTCTCCGACGGCGCGCATTTCCGCATCCCCTTCGAGTTGATGCGCATCTACTCGCCTTCCGCCGAAGTGCAGGGCCATGGCCCCGGCCAGGAAGTGCTGCAGACCGGCAAGCGCGAGGTGGCCCTCACGGCGCTCGAGCCCGTGGGCAACTACGCCGTGCAGCCGACGTTCTCCGACGGCCACGACACCGGCATCTTCTCGTGGGACTACCTGTACTTCCTGGGCGCCCAGCAGGAGAAGCTGTGGGCCGACTACGAGCGCCGGCTGGAGGAGGCGGGCGTCGAGCGCGACGCGCCCATGCCGGCCAAGGCCGGCCACGCGTGCGGATCATGAGCAAGACCCACTTCGGATTCGAGTCGGTCGACGAGCGCGAAAAGGCGCGGCGCGTGCGCGGCGTGTTCGATTCGGTCGCGCCCCGCTACGACCTCATGAACGACCTGATGTCCATGGGCCTGCACCGCGCGTGGAAGGCCTACACCGTGATGACGGCCAATGTGCGGCCGGGCGACAAGGTGCTGGACATCGCGGGCGGCACCGGCGACCTGGCGCTGGCTTTCGCCAAGAAGGTGGGCGCCGGCGGGCAGGTGGTGCACACCGACATCAACGAGGCCATGCTGCGCACCGGCCGCGACCGCCTGCTGGACGCCGGCGTGGCGTTGCCGACCCTGGTGTGCGACGCCGAGAAGCTGCCGTTCGCCGGCGAGAGCTTCGACCTGGTGACGCGTGGCCTTCGGGCTGCGCAACATGACCCACAAGGACGCGGCGCTGGCCGAGATGAACCGCGTGCTCAAGCCGCGGCGGCAAATTGCTGGTGCTGGAGTTTTCCAGGGTGGCCAAGCCGCTGGAAAAGGCCTACGACTGGTATTCGTTCAAGGTGCTGCCGCGGCTGGGCAAGCTGGTGGCCGGCGACGACGCCAGCTACCGCTACCTGGCGGAGTCGATCCGGATGCATCCGGCGCAGGAAGAGCTGAAGGCGTTGATGAAGAAAAGTGGTTTCGGCCATGTGGACTATCACAACCTCACGGGCGGCGTGGTGGCACTGCATGTTGGAATCAAGTGCTGAGGCGCGATTGAGCGCCATGGAGACGATATGAAATTCTGGTCCTGGATCTTCGTGGCCATCCTGGCGCTGTCCAGCTTCGAGGCCGACGCGGCCCGCCGCCTGGGCGGCGGCAGCTCGATCGGCAGGCAGTCGGGCAACGTGACCCAGCGCGAGGCCACGCGCACGCCCACCGCGCCCGCCAATGCAAACCAGGCAGCGCCGGCAACGCAGCCGGGCGCCAATCCGGCTGCGGCCGCCGCTCCCAAGCGTCCCTGGGGCGCCATGCTCGGCGGCCTGGCCGCCGGTCTGGGGCTGGCCTGGCTGGCCCATTCGCTGGGCCTGGGCGCGGCCTTCGGCCAGTTCCTGCTGATCGCCCTGGTGGTGCTGGTCGTCATGTTGGCGTTCGGCTGGTTCATGCGGTCGCGCCGGCGCCCAGCCGCGCGGCGGCCTGGCGCTGCAGGGCGCCGGCGCGCCGGCCGACCTGGCCCAGCCGCCCCGCCAGTACAGCCCGGACAAGGTCGGCAACGACGCCTCGGCCCGCCCCTGGGAGCGCAGCAGCATGGCGTTCGAGGCCGGCAAGTATGGCCAGGGCAGCGGCGTGCAGATCGGCTCGGCCCTGGCCGGCTCGCAGAACTGGGGCGTTCCCGCCGGCTTCGACACCGAAGGCTTCGTGGCCGCGGCCAAGCGCAATTTCGTGACCTTGCAGGACGCCTGGGACCGCTCCGACATCCCGACCCTGCGCTCGATGATGACCGACGACATGCTGGGCGAGATCAAGTCCCAGCTGGCCGAGCGCGAGAGGCCACCTGGCGGGCCAGCCGAACAAGACCGAGGTGGTCATGCTCGACGCGCAGCTCCTGGGCATCGAGGACCTGGGCGACGACTACATGGCCAGCGTGGAGTTCTCCGGGATGATCCGGGAGGAGCCCTCGGCCGGGCCCAGCCCGTTCCGCGAGGTCTGGAACATGACCAAGCCCAAGAGCGGCAGCAGCGGCTGGCTGGTGGCGGGGGTGCAGGCCCTGCAATAGCGCGGGGCCGCCGCCTGCGCGGCGCGGCATTTCTTTTCGCGGAGAATGGGGGGCTATGGCAACACAGTCCCCCTTTCCCTTTCTGGACACCTTCTTCGAGCAGCTGCGCACCGGCCTGCAGCCGCCGCCCTGGGTGGTCGAGGAGACGCAGCGCCGGCTGGTGCTGCTGTTCAACCACGTGCTGATGCAGGAGCCCGAGGCACAGGCCCGGCTGGCGCGCCAGTCCGCTCGCGTGCTCGAGGCTCGCTGGCGCATCTTCACCGTGCGCCTGGTGGCCACGCCGGCCGGATTGCTGGACCTGGCGCCCGCCGCGGCCCCGCCTGACCTGACGCTCACGCTCACCGAGGAGTCGCCCTGGGGCCTGGCCCAGGCGGCGCTGCGCGGCGACAAGCCGCCGGTGCGGATCGACCGGCGACGTGCAGTTCGCCGCCGAGGTCAACTGGCTGGTCGAAAACGTGCGCTGGGACCTGGAGGAAGACCTGTCGCGGCTGATCGGCGATGCGCCGGCCCACGCGATGGGCGAAGCGGCGCGCCGGATGGTCCAGGCGCTGCGGCAGTTCGCGCGGCCGGCCGCGGGCCAGCCTCCCGCCGCGGGCCCGGGACAGGCATGACGCGGTACCTGCGCGGCATCTACATCGTCTGGGTCGCCCTGCGCTACGGCCTGGACGAGCTGGTCCTCAACAGCTTCCAGCGGCCATGGCTGACGTCGACGGCTCGCGTGCTCTCGTTCGGGCGCGACCTGCGCGCGCCGCGCGGCCAGCGGCTGCGGCAGACGCTGGAACACCTGGGGCCGATCTTCGTGAAGTTCGGCCAGGTGCTGTCGACCCGGCGCGACCTGCTGCCGGTGGACATCGCCGACGAACTGGCGCAGCTGCAGGACCGGGTGCCGCCCTTCGACTCCAGCATCGCGATCGCCACGATCGAGCGGGCCTTCCGCCAGCCGGTGGACACGATCTTCGCGACCTTCGAGCGCGAGCCGGTGGCCAGCGCGTCGATCGCCCAGGTGCATTTCGCCACCCTCAAGGACCGGACGGGCCACACCCGCGACGTGGCCGTGAAGGTCCTGCGGCCGGGCATGCTGCACGTCATCGAGAAGGACCTGAGCCTGATGCGGATGATGGCCGGCTGGGTCGAGCGGCTGTCCGACGACGGCAGGCGGCTCAAGCCGCGCGAGGTGGTGGCCGAGTTCGACAAGTACCTGCACGACGAGCTGGACCTGGTGCGCGAGGCCGCCAGCGCCGCGCAACTGCGCCGGAACATGGCGGGCCTGAACCTGGTGCTGATCCCGGAGATGATCTGGGACTACTGCCATCCCGAGGTGATCGTGATGGAGCGCATGATCGGCGTGCCGATCAGCCAGGTGGACCGGCTGCGGCAGGCCGGCGTGGACATCCCGAAGCTCGCGCGCGACGGCGTGACGATCTTCTTCACCCAGGTCTTTCGCGACGGCTTCTTCCACGCCGACATGCATCCCGGCAACATCCAGGTGAGCATCGAGCCGGCGACGTTCGGCCGCTACGTTTCGCTGGACTTCGGCATCATCGGCACGCTGACCGAATACGACAAGGAATACCTGGCGCAGAACTTCACGGCGTTCTTCCGCCGCGACTACAAGCGGGTGGCGCAGCTGCACATCGAGTCCGGCTGGGTGCCGCCGGAGACCCGGGTGGACGAACTGGAGTCGGCGGTGCGCACCGTGTGCGAGCCGTACTTCGACCGCCCGCTCAAGGAGATCTCGCTGGGCATGCTGCTGATGCGGCTGTTCCAGACCTCGCGCCGCTTCCACGTGGAAATCCAGCCGCAGCTGGTGCTGCTGCAAAAGACGCTGCTGAACATCGAGGGCCTGGGCCGCCAGCTCGACCCGGACCTGGACCTGTGGAACACCGCCAAGCCGTTCCTGGAGAAGTGGATGCTCGAGCAGGTCGGCCCGCAGAAGCTGATCGACGAGCTGCGCGACCAGGCGCCGCGCTACGCGAAGATGCTGCCCGACCTGCCGCGCCTGCTGCACGATTACCTCGCGCATCGCCCCCGGGACGATCGGCGCGACCTGCGCGAATTGCTGGACGAACAGAAACGCACCAACCGCCTGCTGCAGGGCATCATCTATGGCGGCATCGGTTTTGCCCTGGGGCTGATCGTCATGCAGATCGTTGTGCGGGTACGACTGTTCTAGGGAAGGCGCCGGTTTTTCCGGATAATGCCGGGCAATCCGCGGCACACGCGGAGGCGCAGGGCGTAATCGCGACGCCCCTTACGGAGATGCCATGCTGATCACTTTCGTCGTGCTTTACCTCCTCGCCTCCGTGGCGATCGGGCTGTACGCCGCCAAGCGTGTCAACAACACCGCCGACTATGCGGTGGCTGGCCGCAGCCTGGCGCTGCCGGTGGTGATCGCCACCACCTTCGCCACCTGGTTCGGCTCGGAAACCGTGCTGGGCGTTTCCGCCCGGTTCGTCTCCGGCGGGCTGGGCGCCGTCGTCGAGGACCCGTTCGGCGCCTCGATGTGCCTCGTCTTCGTCGGCCTGTTTTTCGCCTACAAGCTGTACCAGAAGAACCTCATCACGCTCGGCGACTATTACCGCCAGCGCTTCGGGCGCAACGTCGAGGTCATCTGCACCGTGATCATCGTGATCAGCTACCTGGGCTGGGTGGCCGCGCAGGTCACCGCGCTGGGCCTGGTGTTCAGCCTCCTGTCGGGCGGCGCGATTTCCGTTCCCGCCGGCATGGCGATCGGCATCGGCGTGGTGCTGGTCTATACGCTGTTCGGCGGCATGTGGTCGGTGGCCCTCACCGATTTCGTGCAGATGATCGTGATCGGCCTGGGCCTGATCGCCATCGCCTGGTTCGCGGCCGACCTCGCGGGCGGCTCGGCCAAGGTGTTCGAATACGCGGCGCGCGAGGGCAAGTTCCAGTTCTTTCCCAGCGGCGGCGCCAAGGAGTGGGTATTCTTCTTCGCCGCGGCCATCACGATGATGCTGGGCTCGATTCCCCAGCAGGACGTGTTCCAGCGGGTCATGTCCTCGAACAGCGCGCAGACCGCGGTGCGCGGCCCCGTGATCGGCGGCACGCTCTACTTCCTGTTCGCGCTGATCCCGATGTTCGTGGTGACGGCCGCAGTGATGGTGATGGGCCCGGAAGCCACGGCGTTGCTCAAGGACGACCCGCAGAAGGTGCTGCCCACCCTGGTCATGACCCGGATGCCCGTGCTGCTGCAGGTGGCATTCTTCGGTGCGCTGCTCTCGGCCATCATGTCCACGGCCTCGGCGACCCTGCTCGCGCCGAGCACGGCCTTCGTCGAAAACATCCTGCGCAACATCCGGCCCGGCATGAGCGACGCCGCCACGCTGAAGGCGATGCGCCTGTCGGTGCTCACCCTGTCGGCGATCGTCCTGAGTTACGCCGTCACCATGCAGGGCACCTCGATCTACGAACTGGTCTCCGGGGCCTACCAGGTGCCCCTGGTCGGCGCCTTCGTGCCGCTGGTGTTCGGCCTGTACTGGCAGCGGGCCACCACCCAGGGCGCGCTGGCCTCCATCGTGCTTGGCCTGGGCACGTGGCTCGTCTTCCTGGCCACGCCGGCCTTGTCCGAGGCGTTTCCGCAGCAACTTGCGGGGCTGCTGGCCGCCCTGGCGGGCATGATCGTGGGTTCGCTGGTGCCCCAGGCGATGGCGGACCACAAGGGCCACGTGCACCATTTCAAGGGCAGCACGGCCACCTGAGCTGCGGCGCGGGCAGGCCCGCAGGGCGGCGGGGGGCTTTAAACCGGCCCCTCCGCCTATAATTGAGGGCTTTGCACCCTCACTAACCCAGCTTCTCGCGCCATGCCCATCTACGCCTACAAATGCGGCTCCTGCGGCCATGCCAAGGACGTGCTGCAGAAGCTCTCCGATCGAGCCGCTGACTGTCTGCCCCGCCTGCGGCGCGGCCTCGTTCGGCAAACAGGTCACCGCCGCCGGCTTCCAGCTCAAGGGATCGGGCTGGTACGCCACCGATTTCCGCAACGCTGCCACCCCCGCGAAGACCGATGCCGCGAAGGCCGACGGCGCGGCCAAGCCTGCCGACGCCGGCGCCAAGGGCGGCGACAAAGCCCGCCGAGAGCGCCCCCGCGGCGCCCGCCAAGCCCGACGCCCCGGCAGCCGCCGGCGGCTGCCGGCGGCGGCTGCGCCTGCCACTGAAAGTCGAGGACAACCCGATGCTCGCCCTGCGCAAATGGCTCCTGGCCGGCTTGCTGGTCATCGTGCCGGTGGCCATCACCATCGCCGTGCTGCAGTGGATCATCGGCACGCTCGACCAGACCCTGCTGATCCTGCCCGAGGCCTGGCAGCCCGACCGCCTGATCGGCGTCCACATTCCCGGCTTCGGCGTGTTGCTGACGCTGGCCATCCTGCTGGTGGTGGGCGCGGTGGTCAGCAACTTCCTGGGCAAGAAGCTGGTGAGCTGGGGCGACACGCTGGTCAGCCGCATCCCGGTGGTGCGGTCCATCTATTCCAGCGTCAAGCAGGTTTCCGACACGCTGTTCTCGCCCAGCGGCAACGCTTTTCGCACCGCGGTGCTGGTGCAGTGGCCCCGCCCCGAGGTCTGGACCATCGGCTTCGTCACCGGCACGCCCGGCGGCGACGTGACCAACTACCTGGTGGGCGACTACGTCAGCGTCTACGTGCCCACCACGCCCAACCCCACGGGCGGCTATTTCGTGATGCTGCGCAAGAGCGACTGCGTCGAACTGAAGATGAGCGTCGATGAAGCGCTCAAGTACGTGATTTCGATGGGCGTCGTCGTCCCCGGATCGCCGAGCAACAAGAACCGTTGACGCAGCGCCCCGCGGGGCCCGTGAACATTTCCTGCCAGAGAATCCTATGTCCCAAATGCGTACCACCTATTGCGGTCTCGTGACCGAAGCCCTGCTGGGCCAGACCGTGACCCTGTGCGGCTGGGTGAACCGCCGGCGCGACCACGGCGGCGTGATCTTCGTCGACCTGCGCGACCGCGAAGGCTACGTGCAGGTCGTGTGCGACCCGGACCGCGCCGAGATGTTCAAGATCGCCGAGGGCCTGCGCAACGAGTTCTGCGTCCAGGTCAAGGGCCTGGTGCGCGCCCGCCCGGAAGGCACGACCAACGAGAACCTGAAGAGCGGCAAGATCGAGGTCCTGTGCCATGAACTCGTGGTGCTCAACCCCTCCGTCACGCCGCCGTTCCAGCTGGACGACGAAAGCCTGTCGGAGACCACGCGCCTGGTGCACCGCGTGCTGGACCTGCGCCGTCCCTACATGCAGAACAACCTGATGCTGCGCTACAAGGTGACGATGGAGGTGCGCAAGTTCCTCGACGCGAACGGCTTCATCGACATCGAGACGCCGATGCTCACCAAGAGCACGCCCGAGGGCGCGCGCGACTACCTGGTGCCCAGCCGCGTGCACGACGGCATGTTCTTCGCGCTGCCGCAGTCGCCCCAGCTGTTCAAGCAGCTGCTGATGATCGCCGGCTACGACCGCTACTACCAGATCACCAAGTGCTTCCGCGACGAGGACCTGCGCGCCGACCGCCAGCCCGAGTTCACGCAGATCGACGTGGAGACCTCGTTCCTCACGGAAGAGGAAATCCGCGAGATGTTCGAGGGCATGATCCGCACCACGTTCAAGAGCGTGAAGGGCATCGACATCGGCGCGCTTCCCCGGTGATGACGCACGCCGACGCGATGCGCCTTTACGGCTCCGACAAGCCCGACCTGCGCGTGAAGCTCGAGTTCACCGAAGTCACCGACGTGATGAAGGACGTCGACTTCAAGGTGTTCTCCGGCCCGGCCAACGCCGACGGACGGCCGCGTGGTCGCACTGCGCGTTCCCGGCGGCGCCGCGATGAGCCGCGGCGAGATCGACGGCTACGGCGAGTTCGTCAAGATCTACGGCGCCAAGGGCCTGGCCTGGATCAAGGTCAACGACGCGGCGACGGGCCGCGAGGGCCTGCAGTCGCCCGATCGTCAAGAACCTGCACGACCGCGCCATCGCCGAAATCGTCAAGCGCACCGGCGCCGCGAACGGCGACCTGATCTTCTTCGGCGCCGACAAGGCCAAGGTCGTCAACGACGCGATCGGCGCGCTGCGCGTGAAGGTCGGCCACAGCGAGTTCGGCAAGGCCCACGGCCTGGTCGAGGGCGAGTGGAAGCCGCTGTGGGTGATCGATTTCCCGATGTTCGAGTTCGACGAGGAAGGCCAGCGCTGGAACGCGGTGCACCACCCGTTCACCTCGCCCAAGGACGGCCACGAGGACTGGCTGGAGACCGACCCGGGCCGCTGCGTCGCCAAGGCCTACGACGCCGTGCTCAACGGCATCGAGCTCGGGGGCGGCTCGGTCCGTATCCACCGCGAGGACGTGCAGAGCAAGGTGTTCCGCGCGCTGAAGATCGGCGCCGAGGAGGCGCAGGCCAAGTTCGGCTTCCTGCTGGACGCGCTGCAGTACGGCGCGCCGCCCGCACGGCGGCATCGCCATCGGCCTGGACCGCTTCGTGATGCTGATGACGGGCGCCGAAAGCCTGCGCGACGTGATCGCCTTCCCCAAGACCCAGCGCGCCCAGTGCCTGCTGACCCAGGCGCCCAGCCCGGTCGACGAGAAGCAGCTGCGCGAGCTGCACATCCGCCTGCGCAACGTGCACGCCCGGCCTGAGCACGTGCCTGGGGCAGAATGAAAGGGCGCCTCGCCGGCGCCCTTTCCATCGATGGACCGTCCCTTCAAGATCCCCGAGTCGGTGCTGGTGGTGATCCACACGCCGCGCGCGAACGTGCTGCTGATCAATCGCGCCGACGCGCCCGACTACTGGCAGTCGGTGACCGGCAGCAAGGACGAGGCGGACGAGGACCTCGGCGCACACGGCCGTGCGCGAAGTGTTCGAGGAAACCGGCATCGACTGCGGGCCGGGCACCGTGCTGCATGCCGGGCTGAAGGACTGGGGCCTGGAGAACATCTACGACATCTACCCGCGCTGGCAGCACCGCTACGCGCCCGGCGTGACGCGCAACACCGAGCACGTGTTCGGCCTGTGCGTGCCCGAAGGCACGCCGGTCACGCTGAACCCGCGCGAGCACACGGGATACCGCTGGTTACCTTGGCGGGAGGCGGCCGACGCCTGCTTCTCGCCTTCCAACGCCGAAGCGATCCTGATGCTGCCACAATTTGAAGCATGAGTTCATCGGTTTTGAGGATCGCGACCTACAACATCCACAAGGGCGTGCAGGGCGTGGGGCCCGGCCGGCGGCTCGAGATCCACAACATCGGCCATGCGGTCGAGCAGCTCGACGCCGACATCGTCTGCCTGCAGGAGGTGCGCAAGCTGCACCGGCGCGAGGAGCAGTACTTCACCCGCTGGCCCGAGCTGCCGCAGGCCGAGTTCCTCGCGCCCGAAGGCTACGAGTCCGTCTACAAGACCAACGCGACCACCCGCCACGGCGAGCACGGCAATGCGCTGCTGTCGCGCTGGCCGGTCGTGTCGCACGGCCACGAGGACATGTCCGACCACCGCTTCGAGCAGCGCGGGCTGCTGCACGTGCATGTGAACATCGGCCGCCGCCCGGTCCATGTGATCGTGCTGCACCTGGGGTTGATCGCGGCGAGCCGGCTGCGCCAGGTCGAGCAGCTGGGCCTCTACATCGAGCGCGAAGTCCCGCGGCGGGCGGCGCTGGTCGTCGCCGGCGACTTCAACGACTGGGGCGGCAAGCTGCGCCCGGCGATGAACAAGCTGGGGCTGAAGGACTTCCTCGGCGAGCGCCAGCTCACGTATCCCGCGCGGCTGCCGCTGACCCAGCTGGACTACGTCTATGCGCGCGGCCTCAAGCCGGTGGGCGTCGAAATCCCGCGCGGCCGCATCTGGTGGCGCATGTCCGACCACCTGCCGCTGATCGCGGAGTTCAAGGTCTAGCAGGCTGCGGGCGCCACCATGTCGCATGCCCTTCCTCCCCTGCGCAGCGGCCATCACCTGCAGCTGCTGCAAGGCAGCAGCGAGCTGCTTCCCGGCGCTGGTGGAGGCGATCGATGCGGCCCGGCGCGAAGTGCGGCTGGAGACCTACATCTTCGACTTCACCGGGCAGAGCGCGGAGGTCGCCCGCGCGCTGGAGCGGGCGGCGCTGCGCGGCGTCAGCGTGAAGGTCGTGGTCGACGGCTTCGGCAGCGCGCCCGCTGCCGCCCGCCTGGGAGGAGCGCTTCGCTGCACGCCGGCGTGGACTGGCGTGTGTACTCTCCGCTCGGCTGGCTCGGCATGCTCTGGCTCGGCAGCTGGCGCCGGCTGCATCGCAAGCTGTGCGTGGTGGACGGCGAGATCGCCTTTTGCGGCGGCATCAACATCCTGGACGATTTCCACGACCCCAACTACGGCACCGCTCGAGTCGCCGCGCCTGGATTTCGGCGGTGCGGGTGACCGGGCCGCTGGTGGCGGAGGTGGCCGCGACCATGCAGCGGCTGTGGCTGCGCATGCAGGCGGTGCGCGACATCAAGCGGGCGAAGCTGGGCGGCGCGCTGGACTCGCTGCGCGCGTCCGGCCATGCGCGGGTTCCGCGCCGCCAGCGGCCGCGCCCGCAGCGTCCGCGCTCGCGCGCCGCGCTGGTGCTGCGCGACAACCTGCGCAATCGCGCGCGCATCGAGCGCGCGTACCGCCGCGCCATCGGCCGCGCGCGCGAGGAAATCATCATCGCCAACGCCTATTTCGTGCCCGGCCGCAAGATGCGCAAGGCGCTGGTGTCGGCGGCGGGGCGCGGGCGTCAGGGTGCGGCTGCTGCTGCAGGGCCGCTACGAGTACTTCATGCAGTACTACGCGGCGCGGCCGATCTATGGCGCGCTGCTGCGCGCGGGCGTCGAGATCTACGAGTACTCGCCCAGCTTCCTGCACGCCAAGGTGGCGGTGATCGACGGCCGCTGGGCCACGGTGGGCTCGTCCAACCTGGACCCGCTGAGCCTGCTGCTGGCGCGCGAGGCCAACGTGGTGGTGGAGGACAAGGACTTTGCCGCGCAGTTGCGCGGCCGCCTGGTGCGGGCCATGCGCGAGGAGGGCCAGGAGATGGAGCCGGACGACTACCGCAACCGGCCGCTGCGCCAGCGCTTCATGGAAGGCGTGGCGCTCGCGCTCATGCGGCTGGCCCTGGCGGTGCAGGGCAAGAAATACCTCTGAAGCGCGCCGTGGCCGACGTCCCGCCCAGCGACGCAGCGACGACCTTGTGGTCCAGCGGCCGGAGGGCCTGTACTGCCCGCCCGGCGACTTCTACATCGACCCGTGGCGGCCGGTCGCGCGCGCCGTCATCACGCATGCGCATTCGGACCACGCGCGTGCCGGCCATGGCCATTACCTGGCCGTCGCACCCGTCCGAAGGCGTGCTGCGCACGCGGCTGGGCGAAGCTGGACCTGCAGACGCTGGCCTACGGCGAGCGCATCGTGCACAACGGCGTCACGCTGTCGCTGCATCCGGCCGGCCATGTGCTGGGCTCGGCGCAGGTGCGCCTGGAGCATGGCGGGCAGGTCTGGGTGGCCAGCGGCGACTACAAGGTGGCGCCGGACCGGACCTGCGCGCCGTTCGAGCCGGTGCGGTGCGACGTGTTCATCACCGAGTCGACGTTCGGGCTGCCGATCTACCGCTGGCGCCCCGACGACGAGATCTTTGCCGACATCAACGACTGGTGGGGCCGCAACGTGCTGGCCGGGCGCGCCAGCGTGCTCACCTGCTACAGCTTCGGCAAGGCCCAGCGCATCCTGAGCGGGCGTCGATCCCGTCGATCGGGCCGATCATCGTGCACGGCGCGGTGGAGCCGCTCAACCGCGCCTACCGCGCGGCCGGCGTCGCCCTGCCGGAAACCCGCATGGTCACGGACGTCAAGGACCGGCCGACCTCAAGCGGGCACTGGTCGTCTGCCCGCCGAGCGCCGCCGCCAGCCCGTGGATGCGCCGCTTCGGCGACGCGAGCACGGCGTTCGCCAGCGGCTGGATGCAGGTGCGCGGCAACCGCCGGCGCGGCGGCTGGGACCGCGGCTTCGTGCTGTCGGACCACGCCGACTGGCCGGGCCTCATGAGCGCCATCGCCGCCACCGGTGCGCAGCGCGTCATCGTCACGCACGGCAGCGTGCCCGTGATGGTGCGCTACCTGGCCGAGCAGGGCTTGCAGGCCGAGGCGTTCGAGACCGAGTACGGCGGCGACGTGGTGGAGGCGGACGTGGAGAGGCGGCGCGCAGGAGGGGCCTGCGCCATGAAGCGCTTCGCCGCCCTGTTCGCCGAGCTCGACGCCACGACCTCGACCAACGCGAAGGTCGATGCGCTGCAGCGCTATTTCGCGCAGGCGCCGGCGCGCGACGCGGCCTGGGCCGTGTACTTCCTGGCCGGCGGCAAGCCGCGGCAGGTGGTGCCGACGGCGCACCTGGCGATGCTGGCGTGCGAAGTCGCGGGCATTGCCGGCCCTGGCTGTTCGACGAGTGCTACCAGGCCGTCGGCGACCTGGCCGAGACGATCGCGCTCGTGCTGCCGCAGGGCGGCGAGCCCACCGACGTCGGGCTGGCGGAGTGGGTGGAGGAGCGGCTGCTGCCGCTGCGCGGCCTGGGCGAGGCGGAGATCGCGGCGCGCGTGAAAGTCGTACTGGCGCGAGCTCGATCACGCAGGGCCGCTTCCTGCTGACCAAGCTGGTCGGCGGCGGCTTTCGCGTCGGCGTCAGCAAGCTGCTGGTGCAGCGCGCGCTGGCGGCGCATGCGGACGTCGACGCCAAGCGCGTGGCCCAGCGGATGATGGGCTACACCGACGGCAAGGTGATGCCGTCGGTCGAGCGTTTCCAGGCGCTCATCGCGCGGCACGAGAGGCGGCGCCGATCGCCGCGAGGACGACGGGCAGCCGTATCCCGTTCTTCCTGGCGCACCAGCTGGACGCGCCGCCCGAGGTGTTCGCGTCGCGCGCTCGGGCCCGTCGGCGACTGGCAGGTCGAGTGGAAGTACGACGGCATCCGCGGCCAGATCGTCAAGCGCTCCGGCAAGGTCTGGGTCTGGTCGCGCGGCGAGGAACTGGTGACCGAGCGCTTTCCCGAGATCGAGGCGCTGGCGCAGGCGCTTGCCCGACGGCACGGTGCTCGACGGCGAGATCATGGTCTGGAAGGAGACGAGAGCCGGGCGCCGGGCTGCAGGGCGGCCGGCCCGCGCCGTTTTCGCTGCTGCAGCAGCGCATCGGCCGCAAGACGCTCACGAAGAAGGTGCTGGCCGACGCGCCGGTGACCTTCATGGCCTACGACCTGCTGGAGCAGGAGCGCGCGGGACATTCGCGACCTGCCGCAAGCGCGAGCGCCGCGCCCGGCTCGAGGCGCTGCTCGAGGGCACCGGCTTCAAGCTGTCGCCGGTCGAAACGGCTTCGTCCTGGCTGGAGTTCGCCGCGCGGCGCGAGCAGTCGCGCGAGCGCGGGCGTCGAAGGCTTCATGCTCAAGCGCCTGGACGCGGCCTACGGCACCGGCCGAACCAAGGCGCGAGGGCCTGTGGTGGAAGTGGAAGATCGACCCGATGACGATCGACTGCGTGCTGATCTACGCGCAGGCCGGCCACGGCCGCCGGGCTTCGGTCTACACCGACTACACCTTCGCGGTGTGGAACCGCGCGCCGGCCGGCAAAGAGGAGGCCGAAGCGGTGATCGAAGCGATGGCGCGGCGCGAGCCGCCCCGGCCGGATGGCCTGCAGCTGGTCGCTTTCGCCAAGGCCTACTCGGGGCTCACGGACGAGGAGTTCCGGCAGGTGGATGCGGTCATCCGCAAGACCACGCTGGAGAAGTTCGGCCCGGTGCGCAGCGTCAGGCCGTCGCTGGTGTTCGAGCTGGGCTTCGAGGGCATCAACCGCAGCCCACGCCACAAGAGCGGGATCGCGGTGCGCTTTCCCCGGATGCTGCGGATCCGCCTTGACAAGCCGCTGCACGAGGCCAACACCCTGCAGGACCTGGAAACGCTATTGAAGTTGTAGCGTCTGTCGCACGCTGGACAAGGGTCCGGGCGCAAAAACCTTGCATTCCCGGCTGAAAGCGGGCAGTGTTACTATTTCGCATGCTCATGAAAGCCGAATCCAGCCTCCGAAGCCGCCGAGGCAACGACGCGCGGCACGCCCGTGTCGGTGAAGATCCGCGAGCGCATCCTGGCGGCGCGCAAGCGCTTCCATTCCAACGACAACATCGCCGACTTCATCCAGCCGGGCGAGCTGGAGCAGCTGCTGGACGAGGTCGAGGCCAAGATGCAGGGCGTGCTCGACAGCATGGTGATCGACACCGGCAGCGACCACAACACCAACGATACGGCGCGCCGCGTGGCCAAGATGTACCTCAACGAGGTGTTCAAGGGCCGCTACGTCGAAGCGCGCCCAGCATCACCGAATTTCCCAACGCCGAGCACCTCAACGAGCTGATGATCGTCGGCCCGATCACGGTGCGCAGCGCCTGCAGCCACCATTTCTGCCCGGTCATCGGCAAGGTCTGGATCGGCGTCATGCCCAACGAGCACACCAACGTGATCGGCCTGTCCAAGTACGCGCGGCTGGCCGAGTGGGTGATGGGCCGCCCGCAGATCCAGGAAGAGGCCGTGGTGCAGCTGGCCGACCTGATCATGGAAAAGACCCAGCCCGACGGCCTGGCCATCGTCATGGAGGCGAGCCACTACTGCATGGCCTGGCGCGGCGTGAAGGACATGGACGCCAAGATGATCAATTCGGTCATGCGCGGCGTCTTCCTCAAGGATTCCGCGCTGCGCCGCGAATTCCTGGCCCTCATTCCCGGGAAAGAACTGACCATGCTGGTACGACTTCTCTACGCCAGCCGGGCGGTGGACACCAGCCCGGAGGCCATCGAATCCATCCTGACGCAGTCGCGCCAGCACAACCCGGCAAGCGGCATCACCGGCATCCTGTGCTACGGCGGCGGCATCTTCCTGCAGGCCATCGAAGGCGGCCGCATGCAGGTCAGCGAGCTGTTCGGCCACATCCAGAAGGACCCGCGCCACAAGGACGTCGCGCTGCTGCACTACGAGGAGATCTCCGAGCGGCGCTTCGGCGGCTGGAGCATGGGCCAGGTCAACCTGTCCAAGCTGAACCATTCCATCCTGCTGAAGTACTCCGAAAAGCCCGAGCTCGACCCCTATGCGGTCTCCGGCAAGGTGTCGCTGGCGCTGCTCGAAGACCTGATGGCCACCGCCGCCATCTGCGGCCGGGTGTGACCGTCCTGAGCCGTGCCCCTGCCGCTCGTCGGCTGCGATTTCTCCAGCAGTCCCACCCGCCGCAAGCCGATCGTGCTGGCGCTGGGCCGCGCGGCCGGCGGCCGCGTGGTCGCTGGCGCGGCTGGAGACGATTCGACACCCTGGACGCGCTTCGCCGCCTGGCTGGCGCAACCGCGCGACTGGGTGGGCGGCTTCGACTTTCCGTTCGGCCTGCCGCGCGAACTGGTCGAGCATCTGGGCTGGCCGCTGCAGTGGCGCGAGCTGCATCGGGCACTACGCCGGGCTCTGAGCCGCGCCGAGATCCGCGCCACCTTCGCCGCGTTCTGCGATGCGCGGCCGGTCGGGCGCCAAGTTCGCCCACCGCGCCTTCGACCAGCTCGCCGGCTCCAGCCCGTCGATGAAATGGGTCAACCCGCCGGTGGCCTACATGCTGCACGCCGCGTTGCCGCTGCTGCTGGCGGCCGGCGTTCACACTCCCGGGCCTGCACGACGGGCGATCCCGCGCCGCGTGGCGCTGGAGGCCTACCCCGGCCTGCTGGCGCGCGAGCTGATCGGCCGGCGCAGCTACAAGAGCGACGAGAAGGCCAGGCAGACGCCCGAGCGGCTGATCGCGCGCAAGGACCTGGTCACGGCGCTGGAGATGGGCCGCACGCGCCTGGACCTGCGCCTGAAGCTCACGCATGCGCAGCGCGACGCGCTGGTGCGAGGACGCCAGCGGCGACAGCCTCGACGCCGTGCTGTGCCTGGTGCAGGCCGCCTGGGCCCAGCGGCAAGGCGCGCCGCGCTACGGCCTGCCCGAACAGCTCGATCCGCTGGAAGGCTGGATCATCACGGCTTGAGAGTGGGTGAAGGCCTGGCCAGCGCGCCTCGGCATCGGTGCGGTACGTGGCCAGCCGCGGCCCATCGTCCAGGGCGCCGGACTTGCGCAGCACGCGTTCCACCGGCAGCTTCAGCCCGCTGATGTGCAGGTCGATGCCGCGCTCCTGCAGCAGCCGTCGCAGCCGGATGAACACTTCCACGCCGGTGGCGTCGACGCGGTTGATGGGGTATGCGAACAGGCAGACGTGCCGCAGTTGCGGATGGGCGGCCAGGTGCTCGACGATGGCGCGCTCGAACTCGCTGGCGGAGGCGAAATCGAGTTCGGCGTCCATGCGCAGCGCGTACAGGCCCGGCGCCAGCGGCGGCAGGTTCCACACGCGCCGGTCGCGCAGGCTGCCGTCCGGGTGCAGGCCCACTTCGATGATGCGGGGGTGCAGGCGCAGGTAGAGGAAGTGCGCCAGCCCCATGACCACGCCGGTGAGCACGCCCCAGTAGATCCGCGGCGCCGTGACCACGGTGACGGCGAAGGTCACGACGCCGGTGACCGCCTCGACCCGGTCGATGCGCCACAGGCGCAGCAGCGTGTGCGGCTTGAAGAGGCCCGCGACCGCAACGACGACCACGGCCGCCAGCACGGAGCGCGGCACCGGGTAGAGCGCCGGCGTGAGGAACAGCAGCACCACCATCACCACGCCGGTGGCGAAGACGGTGGCCCAGCCGGTGCGTGCGCCCGCGTACAGGGTGATGGCCGACCGCGAGAACGAGGTGCTGACGGGAAAGCTGCCGGAGAACGCGGCGGCCAGCTTGCCCATGCCCTGGCCGATGAGGTCCTGCCCGGCGTCCCAGCGCTTGCCGTCGTGCTGGCTTTCGATCTTGGCGCTGGCCGCCATCTCGAGCGAGCTCACCAGCGCGATGACCAGCGCCGGCACCACCAGCGCGCCCAGCGGCGCCCCAGCCCGGCAGGCCGGGCCAGAAGAAGGCGGGCAGGCCGGCCGGCAGGGACCCGATCACGGCGCCGTGCGCCGAATAGCCGCTCCAGTGGCTGAGGGCGCCCGCGACGGCGACCACCAGCAGCACGATCGGAAGGCGCGGCGCGATAGCGCTTGGCGGCGACGAAAGTCAGCAGGCTGCCCAGCCCATAGGCGAGCGCGGCCATATCCACCTGCGGCGAATCCAGCAAGCTGGACAAGGGCCCCTGTATTCCGAGCAGCGCGGGAATCTGCGACGCGATGATCAGCAGCGCCGCCGCCTGGCTGAAGCCCGCCAGGACCGGCGAGCTCACCAGGTTGAGCACCCAATCCGCGCGCGCCGCGCCCAGGCCCAGCTGGACCCCTCCCGCGAGCAGGGCCAGCCAGGCCGCCAGCGCCACCCATTGCGCGCTGCCCGGCTCGGCCAGCCCGACCAGCGAGGCGCCCACCAGCACGCTGGTGAGGGCCGACGGCCCGACCGACAGCCGCGTCGAGGCGCTGAAAAGCACGGCGAACAAGGCCGGCAGGAACGTTGCGTACAGCCCCGCGACCAGGGGCATGCCGGCCAGGCTGGCGTATGCGACCGACTGCGGGACCATGACGACGGCGACCGTGAGGCTGGCGGCGAACTCCCCGCGCAGCAAGGCGAATCCGGGGCGCGGCCATTTGAGGAAGGGAAGCCAATGGGAAAAGCGCGGCATGACAGGGAGTATGCCAAGCGCGACCGGAGTGACCGCAAAATGTTGCGGCATGGCCTGGCACCGTGTGCGACACGGCCGCCCGGCCGGGCAACAAACGCCCCACAATCAATTGTCCAAATCATTGCAGCAGCCACCGTTTCATGCCCGCCCCCGCAGCCGATTCCTCGAGGGTTGAATCCTGGCTGGCCGCGCGCGGCTGGGCGCCCTTCGATTTCCAGCGTGAGGTCTGGCAGGCCGTGGCCGCCGGGCGCAGCGGCATGCTCCACGCCACGACCGGCTCGGGCAAGACCTACGCCGTGTGGCTGGGCATGCTGGCCGAATTGCTGCGCAGGCATGACCTCGACAGCGAGGCGCCGACGGGCGTTCGCAAGCCGGCGGCGCAGCCGCTGCGGGCGATCTGGCTCACGCCGATGCGCGCGCTGGCTTCGGACACGACCAAGGCGCTCGCCGAGCCGCTGCACGACCTCGCGCCGCATTGGACCATCGGGCAGCGCACGGGCGATACACCGAGCGCAGAACGCGCGCGCCAGGACCGGCGCTTTCCCACGGTGCTGGTGACGACGCCCGAGTCGCTCACCCTGATGCTCACGCGCGAGCAACGCACGCGAGGAACTGCAGGGCATCGAGTACGTCGTGGTCGATGAATGGCACGAACTCATCGGCAGCAAGCGCGGCGTGCAGGCGCAGCTGGCCATCGCCAGGCTCTGGCGATTCAACCCGCGGCTGGTCGTGTGGGGCTTGAGCGCGACGCTCGGCAACCTGCAGGAGGCGATGGAAGTTCTCTGTCATCCCGGGCTGGATGCCGCTTCGATGCCTGTCCTCGTGCGCGGACGCATCGACAAGAACCTCGTCATCGACACGTTGATCCCACCGGACCCGGGCAAGTATTCATGGGCCGGTCACCTGGGGGCGCGCATGCAGCAGCCCGTGGTCGACGAGATCGCGCAATCGGGGACGACGCTGGTGTTCACCAACGTGCGGTCCCAGGCCGAGATCTGGTACCAGTTGCTGCTGGAGGCGAAGCCGGAGTGGGCCGGCACGATCGCGCTGCATCACGGCTCCATGGACAAGGCAACGCGCGAGTGGGTGGAACAGGGCCTGAAGGAGGGCAGCCTGCGCGCGGTGGTGGCGACGTCTTCGCTGGACCTGGGCGTGGACTTCCTGCCGGTGGAACGGGTGCTGCAGATCGGGTCGGCCAAGGGCGTGGCCCGCATGATGCAGCGGGCCGGCCGCAGCGGCCATGCGCCCGGCCGGGCCAGCCGCCTGACGCTGGTGCCGACCAACACCATGGAGATCATCGAAGCCGCGGCGGCGCGGCGCGCGGCCTACGCCGGGCGGGTCGAACAGCGCGAGGCACCCGACAAGCCGCTCGACGTGCTGGTGCAGCACATCGTCACCATCGCTTTGGGCGGTGGCTTCCGTGCCGACGAGCTGTACCTGGAAGTGCGGACGGCGTGGTCGTACCGCGCACTCACCCGCAGGGAGTTCGACTGGGCGCTTGGCTTTCTGCGAGCGCGGCGGCGACAGCCTCACTGCCTATCCGGACTACCACCGCATCGCGCTGGATGAAGATGGCGCCTACCGCGTGAAGGACCGGGCGATCGCCAAGCGCCATCGGCTGGGCATAGGCACCATCGTCAGCGACGCGGCCATGCAGGTGAAGTACATGAGCGGCGCCAACATCGGAACGATCGAGGAGGGCTTCATCGCGCGCCTGCGCAAGGGCGACTGCTTCTTCTTCGCGGGCAAGCTGCTCGAGTTCATCCGGGTGCAGGACATGGCCGCCTATGTGAGGAAGGCCACGCGCAACAAGGGCACGGTGCCGACCTGGCAGGGCAGCAAGATGGCGCTCTCGACCGAGATGGGCGACGCGGTGCTGGAAATGATGCAGCGCGCGGCGCAGGGCGACTTCTTCGAGCCCGAGCTCGAAGCGGCCCGGCCCATGCTGGAAACGCAGGCCCGGCTCTCGCGCATTCCGACGCCCGATACCTTGCTGGTCGAAACCTTCCGCTCGCGCGAAGGCTGGCACCTCTATGTGTACCCTTTCGCCGGCCGCCATGTGCACCTGGGGCTGGCCAGCCTGCTGGCCTGGCGGCTTGCGCGCCAGCGGCCGAACACTTTCAGCATGTCCGTCAACGACTACGGGTTCGAACTGGTGGCGGCACAGGACTTCGACCTTGGCCCGGTGACGGACATGAGCGTTTTCGCGACCACCGACCTGCTGCACGACGTGCTGGCCTCGCTCAACTCGACCGAACTTGCCCAGCGGCGTTTCCGCGAGATCGCCCGGGTGGCGGGGCTGGTTTTCTCCGGGTACCCCGGCCAGCCCAAAAGCGCGAAGCAGCTGCAGGCCTCCAGCGGCCTGTTCTTCGAGGTGTTTCGCAAGTACGACCAGGGCAACCTGCTGCTGGGCCAGGCCGAACGCGAGGTGCTGAGCCAGGAGCTGGAAATTTCGCGACTGCGCAAGACATTGTCCCGGCTGCAACGCAAGTCGGTGCAGTTCGCGGCGCTGCGCCATCCCAGCCCGATGAGCCTGCCGCTGATGGTCGAGCGCTTTCGCGAACAGCTGACCACCGAGCAGCTGTCGACACGGCTGGACCGCATCCTGAAGGACATGGAGCGCGACGCCGGGCCGTGATGACTTGTCCGCGGCTAGGCCATCGAGGGTGCGTCGCGGGACTGGCAGGACTCGGCGTCCTTCGCCTGCGCCGCTGCCGGGCGTTGCGCGTGGATCGTGTCGTGCACGAAGCGCAACTTCTCCAGCGCCCCCGCGGTCAGTGCAAACGGGTAGGCATCATCCTGGCCCAGGCTGCGGTTGAGGCTGTTGAGCAACAGGGTCAGCGGCACCCACTGCTCCACCAGCCGGTCGAAGTCCTTGATCTCGTCGTCGAAGGGGTTGGCCACTTCCTCGGCCTCCTCGGCATCGCTGCCCGGCACGACCAGGCGCGTGTTGTACGAAGACGCCGTCTCCAGAGGTCCACCATGTGCAGGTAGTGGGCCCAGGTTTCGGCCCAGTCCTCCCAGGGGTGCGAAGTCGCATAGGCGCTGACATGCTGCGCCTGCCATCCGGCGGGCGCCCCGGCGGCGTAGTACGCGTCCAGCGCCGGGCCGTAGTCCGGCCCGCTCGTCGCCGAACATGGTCCGGAAGGCCTCGGTGCGGCCCTCGTCGCGGATCAGCCGGTCCCAGTAGTAGTGGCCGGACTCGTGGCGCAGGTGGCCCAGCAGCGTGCGGTAGGGCTCGTGCAGCGCGAGCGCGGCGGCGCACGCGCTCGGCGTCGTCGGCTTCGGCCACGTTGAGCGTGATCACCCCGTCGCAGTGGCCGGTCAGGACTGGCTGCCCGGGCTGGTCGGCCAGGAATTCGAACACCGGCGCGTCACGCCCGCCGCCGGGCGGATCGCCGCGGCACCAGGCCCAGCTGGGCCAGGGTGTAGAACAGGCGGCGCTTCGCCACCTCGATGCGGTACCAGCGGTCATGGTTCTGCGCCACCGAAAGGTCCGGCAGCAGCCGGGTCTGCCGGCAAGAGACGCACAGCGGGTTGGGGTCCGCGGCCGCAACGGCGAAGTTGCAGGCCTGGTATTGGGTGTGGTTCCGGCACAGGCGGTAGTGACGGCCTTCGGTCCTGCTGCGCTTCGCAAGCTTGCGCCGCCACAATGCCGCCGCTTCGTCGCCGGGCACCGGCTCGATGGCGCACAGGGCCAGCCGGTCAGGCAGGAAAGCCAGGGCGCTGCCGCATTGCAGGCACTGGACGTTCTCGAAGAACAGCGGATGGCCGCAATGGTCGCAGCGGAAGGTCTTCATGGATCGCGGTCTCCCCAGCTAAAAAAAGGGCAGGCGCGCCCGCGGACTCGCCTGCCCTTGATCGTGCCGGCCGGTGAGCCGGCCCTGCCGTGCCGGCCGCTTACGGGCGGACCGTCAGGTTGTTGCGCACCTCGCGCACACCCTTGGTGTTGCGCGCGATGAATTCGGCCTGCGCCTTTTCGGCGTTCGACTTGGCGAAACCGGACAGGGCGACCGTGCCGTTGAGCGTCTCGACCTTGATGGCGCCGGCGTCGACGGTCTTGTCTTCCACGAACTTGGCTTTCACCGCCGTCGTGATGGACGCGTCGTCCACGTAGGCGCCCACGGTTTCCTGTCCGCGCACGACTGCGCAGCCGGTGCTGACGATGGTGGCGCCTGCCACAAGGGCGAACGCGAGGGCTCGGGCGTATTTCATGACTTTCTCCTTCAGTTGATGGGTTGTTTCCCGGTGCCGAGACTTCCAAGATGCCAACCGGACGACCGCACCACGCCGTCCGGCTTGCGTTCATTCATTCATTCATAGGGCGACGCTTCGTCGCCTCCGTCATCGGCGGCCGACAGGGCCGACATCAGCATGCCGGACAGCTGCGACGACTTGAGCACGGCCACCAGCAGGCCGGTGGCCGAGATCAGCCGCCACGGGCGCGCCACCACCACCACAGCGCCGACGGCCGCGGCGATGGCCAGGTACTGCAGGGGCTTGCGGCGCGCATAGGAAGAGAGCATCGGCGTAGCCAGTTCCACGCCCATGTGCGCAGGGTGGTGCCGCCACCATGTGCCCAGCGCCCGCTTCACGCCCGAAAACCAGCCACCCCGGGCGGCGCCACGGGAGCTGCCCGCGAACGGGCGAGCCTGCGCTGCGCCGCCGTATTCGCGGTCGCCTTCGCGCTGCCCGGTGTGCCGTTCGCGCCTGTGGATCTGCTCGATGATGGCCAGGCGGCTGCGTGCCAGCCGGTCGGCGGCCTCGCTCATGATTCGGCCCCGAGCGTGCGCAGGGTCTGCGCATCGGCATCGAGCTGGGCCTTGAGTTCGGTAAATGCCTTGGCGGGCAGGCGCTGCCGGGCAATGGGCCATGCCACCGCCGCCAGCGCCAGCGGGATGGCCGGCGCGACCACCAGGACCCAGTGGAATTCTCCCTGCATGACGCCGAGCATGGCGGCCACCCCGGCCAGCACCAGGAACACCAGCAGGCCGACGGCGACCGCCGCCCACGCGATGGCGCGCCTGGCCACTTCCCCGCCGACGCTGGAAGCCTCCTCCTGCATCAGGGCCGCGTAGCCGGCCACGTGGTCGATCACCAGCTCAGGCCGGCGGATCAGCAGCGAGAAGATCGGATGCAGCATGCGGGTTCCTGCGCGGCGATGGCTTTTCAGTAGTCCTGGCGGCGGCGCAGGGCCAGCACCAGGGCGGCCACGGCGGCGCCGACGGCCGCTGCGATCAACGCGGACTTCAGCGGCTGCTCGGACACGTAGCGCCCGGTCGCCTGGGCATAGTGCCCCAGCTGCCGCTGCGCGGCGGCGCTGGCGTGGCTCACGCTCGTGGCGCCCTTGCTGGCCAGGTCCTTCATGCCGTAGCGAAGGTCGCGGACTTTTTCCTCGGCCCGCTCGAGGGCCTGGCTGGCGTACTGCCGCGTCGTGTCGAGCGCGTGGCTGGTGGAGGCCAGCGCCTCGTCGGTGTATTCGGAAGCGCCTGCGCGCAGGGATTTGGTCGGTGTGGTCATGATTTCCTCTCGTTGGTTATAGGTCGGCGGCGCCCGCGGCCCCGCCGTGAAACTGTCGCGGTCACCGCTAGCGCTTGCGCCCGATGCTCACGACGAATGCGACGATGGCCATGATCACGAACACGAAGAACAGGATCTTCGCGATCTCCACGGCGCCGGCCGCGATGCCCCCGAAGCCGAACAGGGCGGCGATCAGCGCGATCACCAGGAACACAATGGCGTAGTGCAGCATCTCGATCTCCTTCACGGGCGCGCCCGGGGTTGGGGCGCCTTGCTCCTGCGCAAGCCGCCTGCAGCAAGGTTAGACCGCCATGTCATCCGCTGGTGATCAGCGGCGGGCCTGTGTGGTTGTCGGTAGGAGAGATAGGCGGTTGTAGGAATCCGCCGACGCGCGTTGGGGAAGTTTCGGAAGTGCGCGCTCGCGCATCAGGCGGGCAAGCCCATGGGCAGCACCGCCGAAATGCGCGTGCCCGATCCGGGCGCGGACGCCACCGAGAGGCGTCCCCCCGCGGCTTCGACCCGGTGGCGCATTCCCGCCAGGCCGTGGGTGGACGGCCTGGCCTGCGCCAGGTCGAACCCCTTGCCGTCGTCGCGGATGTCGACTTCGACGTGGTTCTCGTATTTGCGCACGCTGATTTCGACCTGCCGGGCCTCCGCGTACTTGCCGACGTTGGTGAGCGACTCCTGCACCAGCCGGTAGACGGTGAGCTGACGCGATTCGTCCAGGTCCACCTGTTCCAGGCCCGTGGTGACCTCGATGCCGGAGCGCTCGGAGAACTCCCGCGCCAGGATCTCGAGCGAGGCCGTCAGTCCGAGGTTGGAGAGCGACGAGGGCCGCAGGTCCTCGATGATGCGGCGCTTGAGCGCGATGCCGCTGTTCAGGGCGTCGGTCAAATGCTGCAGCCGCTGGAGGATCTCCGGCGAGGGTTGCGGGCCCAGGCGCGACTTCAGCCGCGCCACGTCCAGCTTGGCCGCCGTCAGCAGCGCGCCGAGCTCGTCGTGCAGCTCGCGCGCCAGGTGGCCGCGCTCTTCCTCGCGCACGTTCTGCAGGTGGGTCGCCAGTTCGGCCAGCGTGGCCGTGCGCTCGCGCACCTGCCGCTCGAGCAGGTCGCGCTCCTGCTGCAGCACCTTCTGCTGCTGCTCGCCGGCGAGTTTCAGCGCGGTGGTCTGCCTCAGGTAGAGATAGAAGGCCAGCAGGCCCGCCATGGTGACGGCGGCGATGCCGATGCGCGACAGCAGCAGCGACCTGCGCACCTGCACCTGGCTGACCTCCATCCGGTGGCTGGACGCGTTGATGAGCTTGGAAGCCTCCTCGCGGATGGCGTCCATGTGCTCCTTGCCGACGTCGGTCATGAGCACGAATTTCCAGGCGTCTTCGTTGCCCTGCTTGCGCATGCGCACCGACAGGTCCATCTCGGCCAGCTTGCGCTGGACGTTGCGGGCCAGCTGGGCCAGCGTGGCGAATTCATCCGCGCTGGGCGCGTAAAGCAGGCGCAAGGCATCGAGCTGCTGGCCGATCCCGGCCACGGCGGCGTTGTACGGCTCCAGGTAGCGCGGATCGCCGGTCAGCAGGTACCCGCGCGAGCCGGTCTCGGCATCCAGCACGTGCTGCAGCACCCGGTTCAGCGAGGCACGCGTGCGCGAAGCCTCGGCGATGTCGTCCAGCGCACCGGTCGACTGGTTGAAGCCGGTTTCGTTGATGCCGATCAGTACAACGGCGGCCAACAGGGCCAATGCCAGGGCCAAAGCCAGCTTCGGGACGGAGAATGAACGCATGAATCTCATCCCAAACTGCCGTTGTTGTGCATAAAATCGTGCATAGTCATGACTGAAGGGTAGGCCCTTTCGGCCGAAAGTTGGGCACAATGGCCCTCGAAACCTGACCACGAAAGAGAAAAGACATGATCAAAGTCGGCATTGTGGATGACCACGCGATCGTCCGGTCCGGACTGAAGCAGTTCTTTTCGGAACAGGTCGACCTGCGCGTCGTGGGCGAAGCGGCCAGCGGCCGCGAAGCCATCGACCTGGTTCGCACCACCGAACTCGACGTCCTGGTGATGGACCTGTCCATGCCCGGGCAAAGCGGCATCGACGCGCTCGGCATGATCCGCGCCAAGGCGCCGGATGTCGGCATCCTGATCCTCTCGGGCTACCCGGAGGAGCATTACGCGATGAACCTGATCCGGCAGGGCGCCAGCGGCTACCTGAACAAGGAATGCGAGCCGATGGAGATCGTCAACGCGATCCGCACCATTGCGCTGGGGCGGCGCTACATCTCGCCGGCCGTGGCCGAGCTGCTCGCGCAGCAGCTCAATCGCAAGGAAGGCGGCGCGCCTCACGAGCAGCTTTCCGAGCGCGAGTTCCAGGTGTTCCTCAAGCTGGCCAAGGGCGAGACGGCCGGCGACATCGCCAAGGCCCTGTCGCTGAGCGTGAAGACGGTCAGCACCTACCGCACCCGCTTGATGGAAAAAATGAGCCTGGCATCGAACAGCGACCTCACGTATTACGCGCTGAAGAACAAACTGATCGACTGATCGCCCCGCCCCGCACCGGTCAGGCGCCGGGTTGCTCGCACAGGCCGATGCAGTATTCGACCAGTGCGTCGATTTCATTGGACTTGTCGAACACCGCGTCCGCGCCCAGCTGCAGGCAACGCTTGCGCATGTCGGCCGTGGCGTAGTTGCTCAGCACCACCACGCGCCGGCCAGGTGCGCGGCCGCGGCAGGCCTCCAGCACACCCAGGCCGCTGCCCTGCTTCAGGAAGAGGTCGACGATGGCCAGGTCCCAGCTGCCTTCGTGATGGGACAGCCAGCTCTTGGCCTCGTTCTCGGTCTCGGCCCAGCCCAATGCCTCGATGGACGCCAGCTCCTCCAGCGTGCCGATCAGGTTCTCGCGGATCGTGGCGTTGTCTTCGACGATGTATGTTCTCAAGTCCACAGCAGCTCATTCAATGCGTGGCGGGGTTCCAACGCGTTTTTCTCGAGCGGCTTCTGCCGGCTGACCGATCTCTCTCTGTCTCCCCCGCGATCGTTCATTCTGCCAGCCGGGCCGCGCCGACTGCGTAGGATGTTTCCTACACCTCGTTTGTAGGCACCGGACCACAGCACCTGCCGCAAGCCACTGACCGGTCAACACCTCTTCACTGCGGACACTCGATTGACACAGGCCTCGGCCTGCGAGGACGCCATGAAACTGCTGATCCAATCCGCCATGATCTTCTTCGGCACGCTGATGGCCGCGGGCCTGGTTGCGCTCGGCGAACCGTCGGGCGCGAGCCTGGCCGTGGCCAGCCGGCCGGTACCAACGGCGCAAACATCGAACGCCATGGTCGCGGCAGCGACGCAGCCCGCCGCGATCGATGCATCGAAGCGCGGTCGCTGACGGGACGGCATGGATGGAGCTGCCAGCATCCCACAGCCCCGCGGCCTTCCGCTGTGGGCCAAGGTCCTTGCCGGCTTCGGTCTGCTGGTTGCACTGCTCGGGCTGCTGTTGATCTTCTTTCCGTGGGATGTGCTGCGCGGGCCGTTGAACCGCTACGTCAGCGACAAGACCGGCCGCCATTTCGAAATCACCCGCAGGCTCGACGTCCGGTTGGGCCGCACGACGCGGATCATCGCGGACGGTATCGAGTTCGCCAATCCCGAGTGGGCGCATGACCCGCTCCTGGTCAAGGCCGAGGGCGCCGAAATCGAGATCCGCCTGCTGCCCCTGCTGGCGCGCCGCATCGAACTGCCGCTGGTCGAGCTGCGCCGGCCCCAGCTGGGCTTGCAGGTCGACCCGGACGGGCGCCGCACCTGGGCCCTGGGCCGCGACACCGCGGACCCGCGCAACCGGCCGCAGATCGGTGCGCTGGTGGTGGACCAGGGCAGCATGCATTTCATCGCCATGGGCCACGGCGCCGACATCCACACCGAATTCGCCATCGACGGCGCGGCGAAGGCCGCGACGCCAGCGGAAGCCCGGGCCTCGTCGCCCGCAAGCGCGATGCCCCTGACCTTCAAGTCCCGCGGCACCTGGCAGAAGGAGCCGTTCACCGCGCAGGGCCGCACCGGCAACGTGCTGTACCTGGGCGCGCCGCTGCAGCGCGACTTCCCGATGGAGGTGCAGGCGAGCGCCGGGCACACCACCTTGCGCGCGAGCGGCTCTGTCGCCAGCCTGGCGACGCTGGACGGCGCCCGGATCGCGATCAACCTGCAGGGCCACGACCTCGCGGACCTGTACAAGCTGGTGGGGGTGGTGCTGCCGGCGACTCCGCGCTATGCGCTGCAAGGCAACGTCTCCAGGCAAGGCGAGGTCTGGCAGGTGCAGCAGATCAACGGCAAGCTGGGCAACTCCGACCTCGCGGGCGAGCTCTCGTTCGACCGGACGGGCAGCGTGCCGCTGCTGACGGGCAAGGTGCAATCGCGCTCGCTCGACTTCGACGACCTGGCGCCGCTGGTCGGGCTGCCCGAGCAGCCCCGCAGCGCGGCGGCACTGCCACAGGTGGCCGGCGCGCGGGCCGCGCCGGCGGTGCAGACTTCGCGGCCGTCGCGCGAAGCCGGCCGCAAGGTGTTGCCCACGGCCGCGCTGGACCTGCCGCGCCTGAAGGCCATGGACGCCGACGTCCGCTACCAGGCCGCGAAGATCACGCACGCCAGGCAGCTGCCGCTCGAGCGCATGAGCGTGCATGTGCGCATGAAGGCAGGCGTGCTGCAGCTCGACCCGATGGACGTCGGCGTCGCCGGCGGCAGCATGACCGGGCGCCTGCGCATCGACGGAAACAGCAACCCGGCCGTCGCCCAGGTGAACCTGGACGCGAAATCGCTCGAATTGGGCAAGCTGTTCCCCGGCGTGAAACTCACACGCGCGAGCTTCGGCAAGCTCCACGGCGACATCGACCTGAAGGGGCGGGGCAATTCCGTGGCGCAGATGCTGGGCACGTCGGGCGGCGCCGTCGCGATGCTGATGGGGCGGGGCGAGATCAGCAACCTGCTGCTGGAGCTGGCCGGCATCGACGGCGGCGAGATCATCAAGTTCATGATCAAGGGCGACCAGAACGTCCAGCTGCGCTGCGCAGGCGCCGCCTTCGACGTGCGCAACGGCTTGATGACCAGCCGCGCGCTGGTGATGGACACCACCGACACGGTGATCTACGGCAACGGCCAGGTCAGCCTGGCCAGCGAGTCGATCGACCTCACGCTGCACCCTTACCCGAAGGACATGAGCATCCTGTCGCTGCGCTCGCCGCTGAAGATGGCGGGCAGCTTCGCCGCGCCGAAGATCGGGCCGGACAAGGGCGCGCTGGCCGGCCGCGCCGGCCTCACGCTGGCGCTGGCCGCCATCAATCCGCTGCTGGGGCTGGCATCCACGATCGAGACCGGGCCGGGGCGCGACGCCGACTGCGGGCCGGCCCTGCGCGAAGCCGTCTCGCCGTACGCCGCGGCGCGCATCGCCGCCATGTCGCAGCCCGATGTGCAAAAGCGCGCGGCGCAACTCGGGGGACCGGCGGCACCCGCCGAGGGAAAGGCCGAGCCCGACAAGGACCGGCGCAAGAACCCGCCTGCCGCATCGGAATCGCAATCGCAGCATGCACCGGCGGGCTCCGGCAGCTTGTACGGGCCCTAAGCCGGCTGGCGCTTGGCCAGCACGCTCACGTAGTCGTGGGTCGCCGTGTTGATGGTCGAGATGCGGTATTCCACCGGCTTGTCGCCGAAGGTCAGCGCCAGGCGGTGGACTTCCAGCACCGGCCGACCCATCGTCACACCGAGGATGCGTGCGGTCTCGCGGCCGGCGGCAACGGCGCGCGCCCGTTCGCGGGCGCGCAGCACGGTGATCCCGAGGTCGGCCTGGTAGAGGTTGTAGATCGTGCCGGGCCGCTCCAGGAAGCGCTTTTCGGTCAGGCCCTTGAAGAGCTGCGCTGCGACCACCAGCCGGTCGTGCACCACGGCGCGCCCGGCCAGCGACAGGCGGTTGTCGATGCGCAGCACCGGGTCGCCTGTCCGGATGCGCAGCGCGGCCGCCTCCGCTTCGTCGGCCCGGCCGCGCGCGAATCCCACGCATTCGACCTGCGGGTATTCGCGGCCGCGCAACTCGTCGGCGGCGGAGAAATCGCCGCGCGGCTCGACGTGGAAGAACTGGAACAGGAAGCGGTCGTCGTTGTGCAGGGCCACGAAGGTGCCCTTGCCCTGCCTGCGCACCAGCACGTGCTCGTGCACGAGTTCATCGACGGCCTTGCGCAGCGTGCCGATGCTCACGCCCAGCGCCCGCGCGATCACGGCCTCGCTCGGGAGGGCGTCGCCCGGCCCGTAGCGGCCGGCTTCCACCACGCGCTGCAGTTCGCGCCTGGCCTGGCGGTAGAGCGGGCGGGGGCCACCGGCGGCCAGCCTTTGCAGCCCATGGGCAGGGGAGGGTTTCACGCCCCCAGTTTAAGTGACACGGCCGGTCATCTATATGAGTTGATTGACAGCGGGAGCCCTCGCTCGCGACACTGCACTTTCGAACTTTTCCGGAGAACCCGAATTGATTCACTTCGTATTGCATGACCCCCGCGACACCGTGGCCGTGGTGGTGGTCGAAGGCGTGAAGGCCGGCGCCGAACTCACCGGCTGGATCATGGACGACGACCGCATGGTCGACCTGGTCGCGCGCCAGGACATCCCGATCGGCCACAAGATCGCGCTGAAGGACATGGCCGTGGGCGACACGGCCGTGAAGTACGGCATCGACATGGGCAAGGTCGTCGCGCCGATCCAGGCCGGGCAGCACGCCCATGTCCACAACATCAAGACCAAGCGCTGGTAAGCACCATGTCCATCATCAACAAGGAAACCACTTTCCTCGGTTACCGGCGCGAGAACGGCCGTGTCGGCGTGCGCAACCACGTCATCATCCTGCCGCTGGACGACCTGTCCAACGCGGCCGCGGAAGCCGTGGCCCACAACATCAAGGGCGCGATGGCGATCCCGCACCCCTACGGCCGCCTGCAGTTCGGCGCCGACCTGGACCTGCATTTCCGCACGCTGATCGGCACCGGCTGCAACCCGAACGTCGCGGCCGTGGTGGTCATCGGCATCGAGGACAGCTGGACGAAGAAGGTTGTGGACGGCATCGCGGCGACGGGCAAGCCGGTGAGCGGCTTCGGCATCGAAGGCCACGGCGACCACGACACCATCATGCGCGCCAGCAAGGCCGCGCGCGAGTACGTGCAATGGGCCAGCGAGAAGCAGCGCGAGCGCTGCGCCATCGCCGAGCTGTGGGTGTCGACCAAATGCGGCGAGTCCGACACCACGTCCGGCTGCGGCGCCAACCCCACCGTCGGCAACGCCTTCGACAAGCTGCACCCGCTGGGCAATTACCTGTGCTTCGGCGAGACCACGGAGCTCACGGGCGGCGAGCAGATCGTGGCGGCCCGCTGCGCCAGCGACGCCGTGCGCGACAAGTTCATGTTCATGTTCAACCGCTACCAGGACGTGATCAACCGGCACAAGACCAGCGACCTGTCGGACTCGCAGCCGACCAAAGGCAACATCGCCGGCGGGCTGACGACGATCGAGGAAAAGGCGCTGGGCAACATCCAGAAGATCGGCCGCAAATGCACGGTGGACGGCGTGATCGACAAGGCCGAGGCGCCGACCCACCCGGGCCTGTGGTTCATGGATTCCTCCAGCGCCGCGGCCGAGATGGTGACGCTGTGCGCGGCCTCGGGCTACGCGGTGCACTTCTTCCCGACCGGCCAGGGCAATGTGATCGGCAACCCGATCCTGCCCGTCATCAAGATCTGCGCGAACCCACGCACGGTGCGGCTGATGAGCGAGCACATCGACGTCGACACTTCCGGCCTCCTGCAGCGCGAGATCAACCTCGACCAGGCCGGCGACATGCTGCTCGAATCGATGCTGCGCACGGCCAACGGCCGGCTTACCGCGGCCGAGGCGCTGGGCCACCGGGAATTCGTGCTGACGCGCCTGTACGAATCGGCCTGAGGGCGAGCCTGCGTCAGGCGTGACGGTCCCGGCAGACCGGGCACTGCGGATTGCGCGGCACCCTGACTTCGTTCCACTCCATCGCCCGGCCGTCCAGCATCTGCAGCCGGCCCACGAGCGACGCGCCCATGCCGCAGAGGATCTTGAGCGCCTCGGCGGCCTGCATCGTGCCGATGATGCCCACCAGCGGCGCGAACACGCCCATGGTGGCGCAGCGCGTTTCCTCGAAGTCGTCCGAAGGCGCGAAGACGCAGGCATAGCAGGGTGAGTTGTCGTCGCGGGTGTCGTAGACGGAGATCTGGCCGTCGAAACGGATCGCCGCGCCCGACACCAGCGGCTTGCCGTGCCTCACGCAGGCGGCGTTGATGGCCTGGCGCGTCGTGAAGTTGTCGCAGCAGTCGACCACCACGTCGGCGCCCGGCACGAGCTCGTCCAGCAGCTGCGCATCGGCCCGTTGCACGATCGGCCGCACCAGCACCTCGGGGTTGATCTCGCCCACTGCCTGCTGGGCCGAAAGCGCCTTGGGCTGGCCCACGCGGGCCAGGTTGTGCGCGATCTGGCGCTGCAGGTTGGTCAGGTCGACGGCGTCGTGGTCGACGATGGTGATGCGCCCCACGCCGGCCGTGCCCAGGTACAGCGCCACCGGCGAACCCAGGCCGCCCGCGCCGATCACCAGCGCATGCGATGCCATCAGGCGCTCCTGTCCCTCGACCCCGATTTCCTCGAGAAGGATGTGGCGCGAATAGCGCAGCAACTGGTCGTCCGTCATGCCGGCATTGTGGCGGAAAAGCGCGCGGTCCCCGGGGTGCATGAAAAGAAGCGACACCCGCGAAATGGCGCAAGCCGTTGATTCGATTGCGGATTTTCCGGCTCATCGGCAGGGGTGCATGCGCGCCTTGTACTTCGCGCGCCGGATCGCGCTTTTGGAGGCCCGTGCCGGGCACGCGTTTTTCGCGCCAAGTCATTGAGTTCAAAGGGAAATCGCAAATAAATCGCGACATGGCACACCTGATGCGTTGGCAACAGTGCAAACAAACCGCGTCGGCACCATGAACACCACAGCCCGAATCCTGATAGTCGATGACGAGGAAGTGGTTCGCTTGAGCTACATGCGAATCCTGGCCGGAGCCAACTGCAAGGTCAAAGCGGTGTGGACCTGGACCCAGGTCGCCGAGGCCATGCGCGACGAGCCCTTCGACCTCGTGCTGCTGGACCTGCGCATGCCCGGCATGGACGGCATGACCGTCCTGCGGGCGATCAAGCAGCACTGGCCCGAGAGCGAAGTGATCATCATCACCGGCTACCCGACGCTGGCCTCCGCGAAGGAAGCCGTGACGCTCGGCGCCTACGACTACCTGACCAAGCCGGTCGGCCCCGAGCAGGTGATCGGCGCGGCCAACGCCGCCATGCTGCACAAGCGGTGGGCATTGAGAAACGACGCCGCCGCGCCTGGCGCGGCGAACCAGCAATCAAGTTCTCCAGAAGAGACGGCCGGGTTTCCGACAAACCCGATTTTGTGAGGGAAATATCATGACAGCACTCCGCAAAGTATTGATCGTCGACGACGATCCGGTGGTAGGCACCAGCTTCAAACGCGTGCTTTCCGGCAAGGGCTACATCGTCGTCTCGGCCGAAAACGGCTACGACGCGCTGGCCAAGCTCAAGGACGAGAAGTTCGACGTCGTGTTCACCGACCTGCGCATGCCCGGCATGGACGGCCTGCAGGTCGCCGAGAGCGTGAAGGCCAACCAGCCCTGGACGCCGGTCGTGATCGTGACCGGCTATGGCTCCCCGGCCAACGAAGCGCGCGCCCGCGCCGCGGGCGTGAGCGGCTTCCTGCGCAAGCCCCTGTCGCCCGACATGATCGAGGACAGCGCTGCCAGCGCGGTGCGCGCGGCGGAAACCCTGGCCGCGCCGGTGGTCGAGATCGCGCCGGCCCCGGCGGCAATGCCCGCAGCCGAAGTCCAGCCGCAGGCCGCCAGGAAGGGCGGGCTGATCCGCAACATGGCGCTGTTCCTGTCGGCCCCGTTCGTCGGGCTGGTGTATGCGGTCCTGCTGCCCTTCGTCGGGCTCGGGATGCTGTTCTGGTTCGCCGGGCAGGCCCTCATGAAGCAACCTCGCGCCCGCGAGGCGTGGGCGGCCGCCAAGGTGGCGCTCAAGCTCCTGGCAGCTCCGTTCGTCGGCCTGGCCTACCTGGTCGTCCTGCCGTTCGCAGCGCTCGGAATGCTGGTCTGGACGGCCGCGAAGGCGGCCACCCGGCAAGCGCCGGCCGAGTGACGGCCATCGGCATGGATTGATCGTTCAGAGCGAAGAGAGAGGTTCCCATGACACGCTCCCGCAAATTCGATGGCATGCAGCTCCTGCCGCGCCGCGCCCGCACCGTGCTGGGCGCGGCGCTGGCGCTGGCGGCCGCACTGCTGCTGGGGACGGCCGCGCAGGCCGCCGTTCCCAAGGACACGAGTCTGTCGAATGAAGACAAGGTCTGCCTGGAATGCCACGCCAAGCCGGGCCTCGCCAAGACCCTGGCCAATGGCGAATCGCTGCCGCTCTACATCCCGCCGAAGGGGTTCGCGGAGTCGATGCACAACTCCAGCGGCTGCGAAGGCTGTCATTCGGACATCGACCTCAAGGGCCACAGCAAGGAGCCCAAGGTCGTCAAGAGCAAGCGCGAGCACTCGGCGCAGCTCATGGAGACCTGCCGGGACTGCCACAAGAAGACGATGAAGCAGTACGAGGACAGCGTCCACTCGGCGCAAGTCCAGGCGGGCAGCGCCAAGGCGCCCCTGTGCGCCGACTGCCACAACCCGCATGCCACCCGCCCCGTGAAGGAAGCCACCGCCGGCCAGTCGGAAAGCGTGCTGTGCCAGCAGTGCCACAAGGCGGTGTCGCAGGCGTTCGCGACCAGCATCCACGGCGCGAGCGGCGACGAAGCGCTGGCATGCAAGGACTGCCACCGCACCCACAACGTGAAGGCGGCGTCGCTGGGCAACCACCTGAAGGACCAGTGCGTTTCGTGCCACCGCGAAGTGGCGACCAGCCACGCCGAGTGGCTGCCCAACACCGCGCGCCACCTCGAAGCCATCTCATGCCCCGCCTGCCATTCGCCCGGCGCGACGCGGCGCGTGAACCTGAGGATCTACGAAGGAACGGCCGCGCCGCAACAGGCGGCCGAGAAGGTGGGCGTTCCCCAGTTCATCAAGCTCGCGAGCACCGCCGACCCGAAAGGATCGGGCATCGACGGCCGCGCATTGTGGAGCCTGCTGCAGGACTTCAACCGCAGCGGCTCGGACGCCAGGACGATCGTGCGCGGGCGGCTCGAAGTGCAGACCGGCGTCGAGTCGCACTCGCTGGCCGAAAAGGGCAAGGCGCTCAAGGACTGCGCCACCTGCCACCGCCAGGGCGCCGCTTCCTTCCAGAAGGTGACCGTGAGCATGGCCGGGCCGGACGGCAGGCCGCTGCGCCACGGCGCCAGCACCGACATGCTGAACTCGGTCGAGTCGATCGGCTCGGTCGGGGGGTTCTACGCGATCGGCAGCACGCGCATCAAGGTCCTCGACATCCTGCTGGTGATGGCGCTGTCGGCCGGCATCCTGATCCCCGGCGCGCACCTGACCGTCAAGCTGGTCACCGCGCGCAAGCGCAAGGCGGCCCCCGCAGCCGATGCGGGCAACGGCACCGAGACCCATTAAGGAGTTGACCATGAGCAAGCTGTATGTGAACCCGCTCCCGGTGCGGATCTGGCACTGGGCCAATGCGGTCCTCTTCATCGTCCTGGTCGTGACGGGCGTGCAGATCCGCTACCTCGACCTGTTCGACTTCATGTCGTTCCGCAACGCGGTGACGGTGCACAACTGGGTGGCGTTCGCCCTCATCGGCAACTTCTTCATCTGGCTGCTGTTCTACCTGTTCTCGGACAAGAACAAGGCGTACCACCCGGAGTTCAACCTGCTCAAGCTGGCCCGCGATTCGTTCCGCCAGATGCAGTACTACGGCTACGGGATCTTCAAGGGCGAGCACAGCCCGCACCACATGGACCCGTACGACAAGTTCAACCCGCTGCAGCGCATGCTCTACCAGATCCTGATGCTGTTCCTGCTGCCGCTGCAGTTCGTGACGGGCGTGCTGCTCTGGGACATCAAGCGGTTCTCCGGCGTCGTCGACATGGTGGGCGGCGTGCGGGTGGTGGACACGGTGCACGTGCTGATCTTCATCTTCTTCGTCTTCTACCTGCTGATCCACCCCTACCTGGCCACGCTCGGGCACACGCCCACCGCGCACATCAAGGCCATGATCACCGGCTACGAGGACGTCGAGGAAGAGCCGGCGCCTGCAGCGGCTCCCCTTTCCCAGGCGGCGCCGTCATGAGGGCCGACCGAAGGGCTGCTTTCCATATTCTTCAGGAGTTGCATCAAATGACATTCCGTCTCAAGACCCTCGCCGCCGCGCTCTCCGGCGCCATGCTGCTGTTTCCCGGGGCGTTGACCGGCGTCGCCGCGCTGGCGGCAACGGACGCCCCGGCCCAGGCCTCGCAGCCGAAAGCCGCCTGGTATCCGCATCGCGTGGATGCGGCTTTCGTCAAGCAGTACGCCGTGCTGCCCAAGCGTGATGGCGTCACGATCGTCGATTCGCGGCCGGCCGCGCGCAAATACGATATCGGCCACATCCCGACGGCGGTGAACATCCCCGACCTTCAATTCGACAAGCTGGCGCAGGCCCTGTTGCCGCAGGACAAGTCGCAGCTGGTCATCTTCTACTGTGACGGGCCGGAATGCATGCTGAGCCACAACTCGGCATTCAAGGCCGAGAAATTGGGCTACACGCAGGTGCGTGTCTACGCCGAGGGCTTCCCGGACTGGATCCGCAGCGGCAACCTGCATGCCGTCAGCATCCCGCATGTGAAGAAGCTCATCGACGAGAAGGCGGCAATCACGCTCGTCGACGCGCGGCCCAAGGACCGCAAGTACGACAAGGGCCACATCCCCGGCGCGGTCAGCCTGCCGGATTCGCAGTTCGACAAGCTGGCGGCCGAGCGCCTGCCGGCGGACAAGGCCGCGGCCATCTTCTTCTATTGCGATGGCCTGGCCTGCAAGCTGAGCAACGATTCGGCCGAGAAGGCCATCAAGCTCGGCTACACCAACGTCAAGGTCGTGCCCGACGGCTATCCGGGTTGGGAGAAAGCGTACGGCCCGGGGTCGGGTGCAGCCGCTTCCGGGGCCCGCAGTGCGCCGCAACTGGAGGCCGGGAAGGATGCGGGAACGATCACGGTCGCATCGTTCGAGCGCATCTACCGAGAGGCCCCGGACACGGTCCATCTGATCGACGTCAGGGAGCCGCAGGAATTCGCTTCCGGCACGTTCAAGGGCGCCGTCAACATGCCCATCAACACGCTCGAGAAGAACCTCGACAAATTGCCCAGGGACAAGCCGATCGTGTTCTTCTGCGGCGCCGGTGGCCGCAGCGGCGAAGCCCACGACATGGTGAAGATGTACCGGCCCGAACTCAAGACCGGGTTCCTCGACGCCGACATCAAGTGGACGCAGGCGGGCGAATACACGATCGCAGCCAAGTGAGCAGGCGGCCGGCCACCTGAGATTTCCATCGATTCCCACTCAACCCATCCCACAAGGAGCCCAAAGATGACATTCCATCCCCTCGCGGCGATTGCCGCCGTCCTTTTCGCCTTCTCCCTCCCGGCCGCCGCGGCCGTGGACGCCGACGCGGCCCAGAAGCTGGCCAAGGACAGCGGCTGCACCAAGTGCCACTCTGTCGACAAGGCCAAGAAGGGCCCGGCTTACCAGAAGACGGCCGCCAAGTTCAAGGGCAAGGCCGATGCCGAAGCCAAGCTGACCGAATTCATGACGAAGAGCCCAAAGGTCAAGATGGACGACGGCAGCGAGGAAGAGCACAAGGCCGTCGGCACGAAGGACGCCGCCCAGGTGAAGAACCTGGTGCAGTGGATCCTGGCGCAGTAGGGAGGCCGGAGGCGGCGGCCGGGCTTAGCCCGGTTGCCCCTCGCCCGCGGGCGGCTCCGTGTCGCGCACGCGGATGTTGTACTTCTTCATCAGCGCCTGGAAGTTCGCGCGCTGCATCCCGGTCTCTTCCGCGCTGCGGGTGACGTTCCACACGTTGCGCTTGAGCGTCTCGTGCACGAACAGCTTCTCGATGTCCTCCACCGACTTCTCGCGCGCGATCTTCTTCACGCGCTTCAAGTCTTCGCTGGTGCGCGGCACTTCGAGGTCGGCGCGCGGCGCGCTGTCCAGGATGTTGGCCAGGTGGGCCTGTCGGATGGTGTCGTCGGAAGCCAGGATCACCGCGCGGTGCACCGCGTTCTGCAGCTCCCGCACGTTGCCCGGCCACGCGTGGTTCATCAGCAGGCTCATCGCGCCCTCCGAGAACTTCGGCAGGGGCCGGCCCAGCTCCTCGCTGAACGACTTGAGGAACTGGAAAGCCAGGGCAGGGATGTCGTCGCGGCGCTCGCGCAGCGGCGGGATGTGGATCGGGAAGACGTTGATGCGGTAGTAGAGATCCTCGCGGAAGGTGCCCTCCGCCACCATGGCCTTGGGGTCGCGGTTGGTCGCCGCGAGCAGCCGGACGTTGGTCGTCTGGGTGCGGGTGTCGCCCACTGCCTTGTATTCGTGTTCCTGGATCACGCGCAGCAGCTTGGCCTGGGTGGACAGCGGGATGTTGCCCAGCTCGTCGAGGAACAGCGTGCCGTTGTTGGCCATGTCGAACATGCCGCGCTTGCTGGCCACGGCGCCGGTGAAGGCCCCCTTCACGTGGCCGAACAGCTCGCTTTCCAGCAGGTTCTCGGAGAGCGTGTTGCAGTCCACGGCGACGAAAGGCTGGTCCTTGCGCAGGCTGTTGTAGTGGATCGCCCGCGCCATCATTTCCTTGCCGGTGCCGCTTTCGCCGGTGATCAGGACGGTGCAGTTGGTCGGCGCGCACTGCGCGATCAGCCGGTACACGCCCTGCATCTGCGCGCTGCCGCCCACGATGTTCTCGAACCGGTACTTGGAGCCCGCCTCGCTCTTGAGCGTGCGGTTCTCCCGCAGCAGACGCTGGCGCTCGATCGCGCGATCGACCACCAGTTTCAGCTCGTCCGGATCGAACGGCTTGGACAGGTAGTCGAAGGCGCCGAGCTTCATCGCCTTCACGGCGGTCTGGATCTGCGACAGGCCGGTCATCATGATGACGTCGACGTCGGGGTGGCGTTCCTTGACGTGCTGCAGCACCTGCAGGCCGTCGATCTTGGGCATCATGATGTCGAGCAGCAGGACGTCGAAGCCGTTCTCGTCGATGCGCCGCAGCGCTTCCCAGGGGTCCAGCTCCGATTCGACCTGGTACTCGTTGCTCTCCAGGATGCGGGCGCAGCTGCGAAGGACGATCTCCTCGTCGTCGACGATCAGGATGCGGGCTTTCATGCGGTGCTCTCCGAGGTATCGGGTTCGGTCTCAGGCTGGTCGACGGGGGGCGCGACCGGCAGGAAGACGCGGAAGGTGGATCCTTCGCCGACGGCGCTCTCGACTTCGATCTCGCCCTCGTGCGCCTTCACGATGCCGTAGGTCACCGACAGCCCCAGGCCGGTGCCCTTGCCCACCTCCTTGGACGTGAAGAAGGGATCGAAGATGCGCTGCAGGTTCTCCTTGGCGATGCCGCAGCCGGTGTCGCTGATCGCGATCTCCACCGCCGGCCGGGGCGCCTCGGCGCCGCCGGCCAGCCGGCGGGCCGGGTGCAGGCGGCTGCGCACGACGATGTGCCCCTGCTCCGCGATCGCCTGCTGCGCGTTCACCAGGATGTTCATCAGCACCTGCTTGATCAGGTCGGCATCGATGTACAGCTGCGGCAGGTTCGCGTCCAGCTGCATGGTGATGTCGACGTGATGCAGCGCCGCCGAGCGCTCGACGAAGCGCACGGTTTCCTCGATCAGGGGGTTCAGGTCGACCCGGGCCTTTTCGGGCGGCTTCTCGCGCGCGAAGTCCAGCAGCCTGCGGATGATGCTCGCGCAGCGGCGCGTCTCGCGGATCACCAGGTCGAGGTCCTCCGCGTCCTGGCTGCCCTCGGGCATCTTCTTGCGCATGAGGGAAGTGAAGGTCAGCACCCCCGTCAGCGGGTTGTTCAGCTCGTGGGCGATGCCGGCCGCCAGCTGCCCGATCGACGCCAGCTTCTCGCCGCGGGCGACCTCGGCTTCCGCCAGCCGCAGCTCTTCGGTGCGCTCCTTGACCTTCTGGCCGAGGGTCTGCACCCATTCCTCCAGTTCCTGCCGCGACTTCTTCAGCGTCGCCATCATCGTGTTCGAGGAGCGCGCCAGGCTGCCGAATTCGTCCTCGCCGCGCACCGGGATCGGCAGGTCGAAGTTTCCCGAGGCGATGCGTTTCGCGCCCTTTGCCAGGTCCCCCAGCGGCAGGTAGATCAACCGGTGCAGCAGCCAGCCGACGCTCAGGGAGACGAGCAGGATGAACCCGACGGACACGGCCACCATGTTGACCACGTGGGCCTTCATGGTCCGGTTGATCTCGTCCAGGGAATAGGTGATGTCGACCACGCCCAGCACCGACTGGCTGGCCGGGTGCGCGTGGCATGCCGCGCTGGAGCACGAAGGCTCGTTGCGGATCACTTCCATGTTGCCGAGCAGCTGCTGGCGGTCCGCCGCGTCGAAGATCCGCCATTTCTTGTGGTTCGGGATATCGGTCAGCACCTTCTGGCCCTCATGGCAATGCGAGCAATGCTCGGCTTCCTTGTCGATCCGCTGGCCGATCTCGCCCGGGAAACTCGAATGGGCGATGACGCCGTCCTTGCGCAGCACGCGCACGCGGCGGATGCCCTCCTGCTTGCCGATGTCCTCGATGATCTTGTCCACGATTTCCGGCTCGTCCAGCAGCATCGCGTGGCGCGTGCAGCGCTCGATCACCTGCGACAGCTGCGACATGTGCGTGACCAGCGTTCGCAGCTGCTCGCCGCGCTCCTGCTGGACCAGGAGCACCACGAACAGCATCATGACCGCCACGAGCACGAGGGTCAGGTACAGGCTGACTTTGAACTTGAGGCTTTTCGGCGACATCCCCGGCTTCGGCGGCGAAACGATTCGCGCGCCTGCGCCTCGGTTCTTTCCAGTGTGCCCGCCCGGGGCGTCCGGGCATTTGATGCCAAGCAAGTCAGCCATGAAAAAAGCCGGCGAAAGCCGGCTTTTCCCCTGGGTCCCGGCTTTCGCCGGGGTGGCGCGCTGCGCCGCACCCGGTCAGTTTTCCTTCTTGGCGCTCTTGCCCTCGACCACCTGGGTCTTGCTGACCAGCACCGGGCGGCCCTTCAGCTGGTTCAGGGCCTGCACCAGCTGGAAGTCCTTGTCGGTGCCGAATTCGGGCACCTTGCGGTCGGCCATGGGCCTTGCGGGCCTCTTCCTCGGCCTTCTTGCGGGCTTCCTCGCGCGCCTTCTCGCGCGCCGGGTCCTTGACTTCGGCGCCCTGGCCGCTGCCCAGGTGCTTGTCCAGGTCGGCCTCGCGGGTGCGCAGCAGGGCGAAGACGTTGCCTTCCTCCGATTCGTCGACCATCACGTCGGGCACGATGCCCTTGGCCTGGATCGACTTGCCGCTGGGCGTGTAGTAGCGCGCCGTGGTGAGCTTCAGGCCGGTGTCGGGGCCGAGCGGGCGCACGGTCTGCACCGAGCCCTTGCCGAAGGTCTGGCTGCCCAGGATGGTGGCGCGCTTGTGGTCCTGCAGGGCGCCGGCCACGATCTCGCTGGCCGAGGCCGAGCCTTCGTTGACCAGCACCACCAGCGGCACCGTCTTCAGCGCGGCCGGCAGGCGCCGCAGCGGGTCGGCGCCGCCGCGGCGCTGGTAGAACTCGGGCGCGGCCTTGTAGATGAACTTGCTTTCGGCCAGCTGGCCGTTGGTGGAGACCACCGTGACGTTCTCGGGCAGGAAGGCGGCGGAGATGGCCACCGCGGCGTCCAGCAGGCCGCCCGGGTCGTTGCGCAGGTCGAGCACCATGCCCTTGAGGTTGGGCTCGTCCTTGTAGATCTCGTCGACCTTCCGGACGAAGTCGTCGACGGTGCGCTCCTGGAACTGCGACAGGCGGATCCAGCCGTAGCCGGGCTCGATCACCTTGCCGCGCACCGATCTGCGTGCGGATTTCCTCGCGCGTGATGGTCACCGGGAAGGTGCGGTTCTCGTCCTTGCGGAAGATCGTCAGCATGACCTTGGTGTTGGGCTCGCCGCGCATGCGCTTGACGGCCTCGTTGAGCGTCAGGCCCTTGACGACGGTGTCGTCGATCTTGGTGATCAGGTCGTTGGGCTTGAGGCCGGCGCGGAAGGCCGGCGAGCCTTCGATCGGCGAGACCACCTTGACCAGGCCGTCTTCCTGCGAGATCTCGATGCCCACGCCGACGAAGCGGCCGGACGTGCCTTCGCGGAATTCCTTGAAGGACTTCTTGTCGAAGTACTGCGAGTGCGGGTCGAGGCTGGCCACCATGCCGGAGATGGCGTCGGTGATCAGCTTCTTCTCGTCGACCGGCTCGACATAGTCGCTCTTGACCATGCCGAACACGGCGGCCAGCTGCTGCAGCTCTTCGAGCGGCAGCGGCGCCAGCGAGCCGCGCGCCACGGTCTGCAACGACACCGTCGTCAGCGCACCGGCCAAGGGCGCCTACGGAAATCCAGCCGGCAATCTTGAGTTTGTGGCTCATATCGTAAGAATCCAATCCTCTGCAGTGCCTGAAAATATACACCTGCGAATGGCGTATGACGCAACAGTTGCGCCAGGGTTCCGGGGGGGCGGCGCTATTTGTGGAAAAGTCCCATGTTTACACGCCCTTTACCCGTTTGCCCGGCGCTTCAGGCCTTTCCCTGGACAGCGACCGCGGCCGCGGCCCGGGCCGCCGCCTCGGCATCGCCCAGGTAGTAGTGGCGCAGGGGTTGGAGGGCGTCGTCCAGCTCGTAGACCAGCGGGATGCCGTTGGGGATGTTCAGGCCGACGATGTCGCTGTCCGAAATGTCGTCCAGGTACTTCACGAGGGCCCGGATCGAGTTGCCGTGCGCCGACACCAGCACGCGCCGTCCTGACAGGATGGCGGGCGCCATCGATTCGTTCCAGAACGGCAGCACCCGCGCCACCGTGTCCTTCAGGCACTCGGTCAGGGGCACCTGCGCCGGCTCCAGCCTGGCGTAGCGGATGTCGGTGCGCTCGCTGCGCGGGTCACCCGGCTCCAGGGCCGGCGGCGGGACGTCATAGCTGCGGCGCCACAGCAGGACCTGGTCGTCGCCGAACTTTTTCGCCGTTTCCGCCTTGTTCAGGCCCTGCAGGGCGCCGTAGTGCCGCTCGTTCAGGCGCCAGGAATGCACCACCGGCAGCCAGGTGCGGTCCATCTCGTCCAGGCAGTGCCACAGCGTGCGGGTGGCGCGCTTGAGCACGCTGGTGTAGCAGAGGTCGAAGTCGTAGCCTTCGGCCTTGAGCAGGCGGCCCGAGGTCTTGGCCTGCTCCACGCCGGTGGGCGTCAGGTCCACGTCGGTCCAGCCGGTGAAGCGGTTTTCGAGGTTCCAGGTCGATTCGCCGTGGCGGATCAGCACGAGTTTGTACATGGGGGGAAGGCCTTGGAATGCGGTTGGCTTGACCCGCCATTTTAGAATCGCAGGTTGACCCCGCCCGAACTACAAGGAAAGACGTGAAATTTCTCATCGACAACTGGATGCTGATTACGGTGGCGCTGGCCTCCGGCGCCATGCTGCTGTGGCCCGCCATCCAGGGCGCCACGACCAGCGGACTGTCCGCCGCGCAGGCGGTGCAATTGATCAACCGCGAGCGCGCGGTGGTCGTGGACGTGTGCGAAACCGGGGAGTTCGCGGCCGGTCACGTTGGCGGTGCGAAGAACGTCCCGCTGGCCCAGCTGGAGCAGCGCCTGCCCGAAGTGGTGAAGAACAAGGGCGTGCCGCTGATCCTGGTCTGCGCTTCGGGCGCGCGCGCCAACCGGGCGCTGGCCGTGGCCAAGAAACTGGGTTACGAGCAGGCCCAAGTCCTGGCCGGCGGGATGAAATCCTGGAAAGAAGCTAACCTGCCGGTCGAGAAGTAGCACCGAATGCGGCGGCCGCCGCCGCAGGCGAGTTCACCAACAAAGACACGATGCAGTCCGTCAAGATGTACACCACGGCCGTTTGCCCCTATTGCATCCGCGCCAAGCAGATCCTCAAAGCCAAGGGCGTCCACGCCATCGAAGAAATCCGGGTCGACATGCAGCCCGCCGAGCGCATGAAGATGATGGAGATCACCGGCCGGCGCACCGTGCCGCAGATCTTCATCGGCGGCACGCACGTGGGCGGGTGCGACGACCTGATGGCGCTCGACCGCAGCGGCGGCCTCGATCCGCTGCTTTCCGGCGCCTGAGATAATCCCTGCCTGTCCCCGATCCAGCCCGTTTCGGCCGCACCGGCGGGCCTTTGCATTGACCGAAAGAAAACCATGGCCGACCAGCAACCTGAACCCGTCTTCCAGATCCAGCGCGTCTACCTCAAGGAAGCCTCGCTCGAACAGCCCAATTCCCCCGCCATCCTGCTGGAGCAGGACACGCCCGCGGTCGACATCCAGCTCGGCGTCGAAGCCGCCCAGGCCGCCGACGGCATCTACGAAGTCTGCGTGACGGCCACCGTCACCACCAAGGTCAAGGACAAGACGGTGTTCCTGGTCGAGGCCAAGCAGGCCGGCATCTTCGAGATCCGCAACCTGCCGCAAGACCAGATGAACGCCGTGATGGGCATCGCCTGCCCGCAGATCGTCTATCCCTACCTGCGCGGCAACGTCGCCGACATCATCACCCGCGCGGGCTTCCCGCCGGTGCACCTGGCCGAGATCAATTTCCAGGCCATGTTCGAGCAGCAGCAGGTCGAATTGCAGAAGGCCGAAGAGCCTTCGCGCATCATCACCACCGCGTGAGGCCGGCTGTGCCGCCGCGGGCAGCCGCCACGGTGGACGGGCAAGGATGAAGATCCTGGTCCTCGGCGCCGGCGCATGGGGCACCGCCCTGTCGGTCAGCCTTGCGCCGCGCCACGCCGTGACGCTCTGGGCGCGGGACGCGGTGCAGGCGCGCGGAGCTGGCCGCCCTGCGCGAGAACCGGCGTTACCTGCCCGGCGTGCCGCTGCCTGCTGCGATCGAGCCTGTGTCAGGCCAGGAGGGCGCCATCGGCGCACTGGCGGGCGCCCATGAGCTGGTCGTGATCGCCACGCCCATGGCCGGCCTGCGCCAGATGCTGGTGGCCTTGCGCGGCTGCAGTGTCCCCGTGGCCTGGCTGTGCAAAGGGTTCGAAGCCGCGTTGCCCGGCCGGCAGGGGCTGCTGGGCCACGAGATCAAGGCCGAGGTCGCGCCCGGCTTGCAGGCAGGCATCCTCAGCGGCCCGAGCTTCGCCCAGGAAGTGGCGCGCGGCCAGCCGACGGCGCTGGTCGCCGCGAGCGAACACGCGGCAGTGCGTGACGCCCTGGTGGCCGCCGTCCACGGCAACAACATCCGTGTCTATGCCAGCAACGACGTGCCGGGCGTGGAAGTCGGCGGCGCCGTGAAGAACGTGCTGGCCATCGCCACCGGCCTGTGCGACGGCCTGAAGCTCGGCCTGAATGCGCGCGCCGCACTCATCACCCGCGGGCTGGCCGAAATGACCCGGCTGGGCGTCGCGCTGGGCGCGCAGCCCGAAACCTTCATGGGCCTGTCGGGCCTCGGTGACCTGGTGCTCACCGCAACCGGCGACCTGAGCCGCAACCGCCAGGTCGGGCTGCTGCTGGCGCAGGGCCGCACGCTGGCGCAGGCGGTGGCGTCGCTCGGGCACGTCGCCGAAGGCGTGTATTCCTCGCGCGCCGTGGCCGAGCGCGCCGGGCGGCTGGGCGTGGACATGCCGATCACGCGCGGCGTGGTGGACCTGCTGGACGGCAAGCTGACCCCGGCGACGGCGGTCGCGGCGCTGATGGCGCGCGACGCACGGCGCGAAGACTGAATCTCCATGAATCTCCTCGAGCCGATCCGCAGGCAGGCGCTGCAGCGGCCGGGCAGCGACGCCCTCGTGTCCGCCGGCCGCGTGCTGAGCTACCGCGACATGATGGCCGCGGCGCAGTCAATGGCGGCGGCATTGCAGGCGCAGGGCGTCGGCCCGCGGGACCGGGTGGGCGTCGAAATGCGAAGCGGCGCGCCCTACGTCATCGCGACGCTGGCCGTCGCGCACCTGGGTGCGGTTTCGGTCGCATTGGTCTCCGGCAGCCAGGGTGCCGGGGTCAACTTCGAGCTGGCCCAGGCCTGCGCCATCGCCTTCGTGGTGCACGACCGGGAGGACGGCGAGGCGCCGGAGTATCCGGGGGTGAAGGCGCTCTCGCTGCGCAGCCTCCAGCGCCGGCCGGGTTTGCCGGCACCCGCCCAGGCGCGGGTAGGGCAGCGGGACCCCTTTCGCATCGCCATGTCGTCCGGCAGCACGGGCCTGCCCAAGCCCATCGTGTTCTCGCACGGCGCATCGCTGCTCAAGAACCAGCTGCTGCGCGCGCTGTTCCCGACCGCTCCCGGCGACCGCCTGATGATCCGGATGGGGGTCGGCCAGTCCTTCGGGATGAACTACTGCCTGCGGGCGCTGGCCTGTGGGGCGACCGCCATCCTTGCCAGCGGCGGGGACGCGTCGCATGCGAACGAGCTGCTGCGCGCCCATCGGGTGACGCAGCTCGTGACGACGCCGGCGCTCGCAATCCACCTGCTGGCCGATGCGCGGCGCGAAGGAAGCCCCCATGCCGAGCCGGCGTCGGATCTGCGGTTCATGGCCGTGGGCGGCGCCGCCATGTCGCGTGCCCTGGTACACGGCGTGAAGCGCCACATCTGCCCGGGCTTGTACGTGAACTACGGGTCTTCGGAGACGGGGCTGATTGCGGTGGCCGACCCCGCCCTGCAGGAAGCCGAGCCCGCCTGCGCGGGCCGGCTGGTGCCCTGGGCCGAGGTGGAGGCAGTGGACGCCGCCGGAGCGCCGCTGTCCTGCGGGCAGATGGGGACACTGCGCGTGCGCACGCCGCTCATGGCGTTGGGATACGCCGGAAGGCCGGAGGCGATGCAGGGCTCGTTCCGTGACGGCTGGTTCCATTCCACCGATGTCGGCTCCGTGAGCGAAGATGGCCGCGTGCACCTGGTGGGGCGCGCGGACGATGTCCTCAACATCCTGGGCAACAAGGTTGATCCGGAAAGGCTGGAAGCAGTGCTCAACCAGGACGAGGCCATCCTCGAAAGCGTCGTGGTTGCGCTCGAAGGCCCGCAGGGCCGGCCGGTGCTGGTCGCCGCGGTGGTGGTGTCCGGTGAACTGGACATCGCTGCCCTCAAGCAGCGCTGCGGCAACAAGCTGGGGCGCCGCTATGTGCCGGAGCTCGTCGTGCAGTTGGCCAGCCTGCCGCGCAGCGAGTCCGGCAAGATCCGGCGCAACCTCATCCGCCGGCAACTGCAGGCGCAGGTAGCGCCGCAGGCAGCGCACTGATGGTCAGGCCGGCAGGCTGATGCGCCGCAACGCGCTGGAAATGCCCTCGCTGGACCCCGGACGCACCAGGCGTTCGATCTCGCGTCCGTCGCGCAGGAACACCAGCGTGGGCCACAGCTTGACCTGGAACGAGCGCCCCAGCGGGCGCCCACTGCCATCCTCGACCTTGACATGCCGCACGGCGGGAAACTGCGCCAGCGCCTGCGCGATCAGGGGCTGGGCGCCGCGGCACCAGCCGCACCAGGAGGTTCCGAATTCCAGCAACGTCGCGCCGGCCATGGCGTCCACGTCGGCGCGGGAGGGTTCTGCGAGGGAAGGCACGGTGTCCATGCACGCATTGTGGCAAACCGGGCCGGCGCGGGCCGTAGGCCCGGTTCCGGCGGGCGGGTCGGCCGGCGATGACGCACCATGCCCGGGCCGCCCCGGGAAGCACAACGATAATCGCCCGCGTAGCGCGCCATGAACCACCGCTTGCCGAACCTGCCGTCCCTTCTGCGCTTCCTGTTGCTCGCCTTGCTGCCGCTGGCGATCCCCATCTGGCTGCCACCGGCGCTCGCCGACGAGGCCCGCATCGTGCACATCGTCGTGCCGGCGCCGCCCGGCGGCAATCTCGACGGTACCGCGCGGATGTTGGCGCACAAACTCAGCGCCCTCACCGGTGAGCTCCACGTGGTCGACAACCGCCCCGGAGCGAACACGCAGATCGGGATCGAATGGGTGGCGCGCGCGGCGCCGGACGGGCGCGCGGTGCTGCTGGCCGGCACCGGCGTGGTCTTCCTCGGGATGGTGCAGAAGTTCAACGTCTCGCCCCTGGACGAGCTGGCGCCGGTGATCCAGGTGTCGCGCGAAAGCTATGCGCTGGTGGTGAGCCCAGGCGGGCCCGCGTCCATCGAAGAGCTAGAGAGGCTGGCGGCTTCGCGCCCCGGGGGCCTGAACTGCGCCACGGCCCCGGGCGTGACGGCACTGGCTTGCGAACAACTCAAGGCCCGCCTCAACGGACGCTTGACGGTGGTGCCCTATCCCGGCGTGGCGCCGGCCATCAACGCCCTTCTGGGCGGCCATGCCGACCTGGCTTTCATCATCGGCGCATCCGCATCCAGGCTGATCCAGGGCGGCAGCCTGCGGGTGCTCGCCGTGTCGGGCCGCGGCAGCATCCCTTCGGCGGCCCACGCACCCCTGCTGTCGCAGCTGTGGCCCGGGTTCCTGCTCGAGGGCCTGTCGGGCCTGTTCGTTCCGGCACGCACGCCCGACGCCCGGATCGCGCAGCTCAATCGTGCCGTGGAGCAGGTCCTGGCTGACCCGGAAGTGGGAGCTGCCATGCGCGAGGGCGGGCAGGAGCTGGTGGGCGGCAGCCCGCTGCAGTTCGCAATGACATTGCGCAATGCACAACAGCGTTGGGCCGAAATCATCCAGCGGCTGGGCCTCGGCCCGAAGTAGGGCCACTGCCGCACCCGTTATTCTCCAGTCCATGAACCTCGTTGCCCCCTTCGTCCGCCAGGCCCTGTCCGAGCCCGGCCGGGCGGCGCTTTCCGTCGGCGACCGCACCGTGACGTACGGTGAGCTGCTGCAGAACGTCAAGCGCTTCGTCGTCCGATTCACAGCCGCCGGTGTCGGCCGCGGCGACACGGTGGCCGTCGTGGCCGGGCCCATCGCCTATGTGGGCGCCACGCTGGCCCTGGCCTGGATCGGCGCGGTGTCCGTGGAGACCGAAGGCGAACGCGAGCAGATCGAGGACATCGCGAAGCGGCTGCGCGTGAACTTCGTCTTCTACAACGGCACGGGCGGCTACGAGCTCGGCCATGAAGGTTTCAAGGGCGCCGCGCCGCTGCAGGATCCCGTCGCCGCGAAGGCGCAACGGGTGCCCGGCATCGCGGCGGTCGATCCGCGCGAGCCCTGGCACATTGCGCTGTCTTCCGGCACCACCGGCTACCGCAAGGGCATCCTCTATTCGCACGAAGGCAGCCTGGTCAACGTGAACCTGTCGCGCACGGTGTATCCGGTCGCGCCCGGCGACCGCGTGCTGATCGGCATGAGCGTGGCGATGGGTTTCGCGACGCACAACTGGCTCCGGTGCCTGTTCGCGGGCGCCTGCGCCGTGCTGGCGAAGTCGCTGGCGTCCGAAGCGATCCTGCAGATCCTCCATGGGGACGGGATCGTGCATGCGCTGGTGGCCCCGGGCACCGCGGCAGGCATCGCCCGGCTGGCGTCCGCCGAGGCCGGCCGCCAGGGCACGCCGCCCGCCGCGCTGCGGGCCCTGTCCATCGGCGGCGCCAAGGTGTCGCCGCAGTTGCAGGACATCCTGCGCCGCCACGTCTGCCCGAACGTGTTCGTCCATTACGGCGCCGCCGAAACGCACCTCGTGGCGGTGCTCGATGCGCCCACCCGCGAGCGTTTCCCGGAAAGTTCGGGGCGGCTTCTGCCGTGGATCGAGGTCGAGGCCGTGGACGCGGACGACCAGCCCCTGCCACCCGGCACCGCCGGCCGGCTGCGGCTGCGGTCCCCGGCGCTCGCGCTGGGTTATGTGGGCGCGACCGAAGAGGTCGACCTGCGCGCGTTTCGCGACGGCTGGTTCTACTCCAGCGACACGGGTGCGGTGTGGGCGAACGGGATCGTGCGGGTCGAGGGCCGAGTCAACGATGTGCTCAATCTCGGCGGCGCCAAGGTCGACCCGGCGGCGGTCGAAGAGGCCATCCAGAAGGATCCGGCGATCACCGAATGCGCGGTGGTGGACGTGCCCGACGGCCTGGGCCAGGCGGTCCTGGCGGTGCTGGTGGTGAGCGCAGCCGGGGAAATCGACCTCGACGGCATGCGCCGCCGCTGCGCGCAGCTGTCACCCAATTGCGTTCCCCGCATCGTGCTTCGTACCGAAAGACTCCCGCGCAACGCATCCGGAAAGGTGATGCGCGCCGCCGTGCGGCGCGCCGTCAACGCGTCGCCGGAAGCCGCTGCGCTGTGCCCATGACAACCTTGCCGATCGAATGAAGACACTGGCTTCCTCTCTCCTGGTAGCGCTGGCCTGTGCCGGCGTGCCCGCTCACGCGCAAGACCGGGTGGTGCGGCTGGTCGTGCCGGCGCCGGCAGGCGGATCGCTGGACATGCTCGCGCGCGGCCTCGCCTCGAAACTGTCGACGCCCGCGGGCGACAGCTGGGTGGTGGAAAACCGCGCCGGGGCCGAGACCATGATCGGCACCGAGGCGGTCGCCCGCGCGGTGCCCGATGGCCGCACGGTCCTGTTGGCCGGCTCGACGATCGTGCTGGCGCCGCTGCTGCGCCGCGTCCATTTCTCGCCGGCGGACGACTTGCGTCCGGTCGTGCAGCTGTCCTACTCGAACTTCCTGCTGGTCGTGCCGGCCGAATCGCGCATCCGGTCGGTGGCGGACCTGGCGGCTGCCGCCGGCGCGCAGCCGCAGGGGTTGAACTGCGGCGCACCGCCGGGGCCGATGGCGCTGGCGTGCGCGCAGCTGGGCGGCCGCCTGGGCGGCAAGGTGACGGCGATTCCGTACCCCGGCGTCGCGCCCGCGGTCACTGCGGCATTGGGCGGGCACGTGGACATGCTGTTCGTCAGCGCCGAATCCGCCGTCAAGCTGGTGGAAGCCGGCAAACTGCGCGCCCTCGCATCCTCGTCGCGGGGCATGGTCCCCGGCGCCGTCCCCCTGTTCGGCGATGTCTGGCCGGGATTCCTCATGGATGGGTTCATGGGGTTCTTCGTGCCGGCGGCGACCGCGCCGGATGAAGTGGCGCGCCTGGCCGCATCCGCGAATCGCGCGTTGACGGATCCGGCATTCGCCGCCCTGATGCGCGAAGCCGGGCAGGAGCCGGTCGGCGGGACCACGGAGCGGTTCGCGGCGCACATGAAGCGCACGCAAGCCCTGTACACCGAGCTGATCCGCAAGCTGGGCATGGAACCGCGCTGATGGGCGGGCATTGCGCTGCCGTGCCGGCGGCACGGCCGGGATGCCGCTATGCTTGATCCCATGACAGCCTTGTTCGATTTCTCCGCGCCGGCCGTGGCCGAGCTTGCCGCGGCCGACGCCGCGCGGGCGCTGGCCGAAGACGTGGGGCCGGGCGACCTGACCGCCAGGCTGATCGATCCAGGCCGGCGCGCCCGCGCGCGCGTGCTCGCGCGCGAGGCGGCCGTGATCTGCGGCGCGCCATGGGTCGACGCGGCGCTGCGGCAGGTGGACCCGGGCGTGCAGGTCCATTGGCTGGTGAGCTGAGGGCCTGCGGACGATGGCCGACCAGGTGGTGCTGGAGATCGAAGGGTCGGCCCGGGGCCTGCTCACGGCCGAGCGCACCGCCCTCAACTTCCTGCAGCTGCTCAGCGCAGTGGCCACCAAGACGGCGACCTATGTCGAAGCCGTGAGCGGCACGCGGGCGAAGATCGTCGATACCCGCAAGACGCTGCCGGGCCTGCGCCTGGCGCAGAAGTACGCGGTGCGCGCCGGCGGCGGCGTGAACCACCGCATCGGCCTGTACGACGCCGTGCTGGTCAAGGAAAACCATATCGCCGCGGCCGGCGGGGTCACCGCCGTCCTGAAGGCCGCGGCGCAGGTCGCGGCCCAAGCCTCGTTCGTCGAGATCGAGGTCGAGACCCTGGCCCAGCTGGAGGAAGCGCTGGCCAACGGCGCGGCCATGGTGCTGCTGGACAACATGGACCTGGCGACGCTGCGCGAGGCGGTGCGCATCAACAATGCCCGCGCCATCCTGGAGATTTCCGGGGGCGTCACGCTGGACAGCGTGCGCGCACTCGCGGAAACCGGCGTGGACCGCATCTCCATCGGGGCGCTGACCAAGGACGTGAAGGCCGTCGATTTTTCGATGCGGCTGAAGGAAATCCGATGAGTGCAGTCATTCCCATCAAGGACGTCGAATACGAGCACCCGCTGCCGGGCAACACGTGCGACACGAAGCATGCCTGGGCCCGCGTGCCGCCCGAACCTTCGCAGCAGGAACGCGTGGCGCTCAAGGAGAAGATCAAGCGCCTGCTCAAGGAGCGCAACGCCGTGATGGTGTCGCACTACTACGTGCACCCGGACCTGCAGGACCTGGCCGAGGAAACCGGCGGCCTCGTCAGCGACTCCCTGGAGATGGCGCGGTTCGGCCGCGACCATGCGGCGCAGACGCTGGTGGTGTCGGGCGTCAAGTTCATGGGCGAGACGGCCAAGATCCTGTCGCCCGAGAAACGCGTGCTGATGCCCGACCTGGACGCCACCTGCTCGCTGGACCTGGGCTGCCCGATCGACGAATTCAGCGCGTTCTGCGACCAGCACCCGGACCGCACCGTGGTCGTTTATGCCAACACCAGCGCCGCCGTGAAGGCGCGGTCGGACTGGCTGGTGACGTCGAGTTGCGCGCTGGACATCGTGCGCGCGCTCAAGGACAAGGGCCACAAGATCCTGTGGGCGCCCGACAAGCACCTGGGCTCCTACATCCAGCGCGAGACCGGCGCCGACATGGTGTCCTGGAACGGGTCGTGCATCGTGCATGACGAATTCAAGGCGTTCGAGCTGGAAGCGCTCAAGAAGCAGTACCCCCGGGCCAAGGTGCTGGTGCACCCGGAGTCGCCGGCCGACGTCGTGGCGCTGGCCGATGCCGTCGGTTCGACCTCGGGCATCCTGAAGGCCGCGCGCGAGATGCAGGCGACGGAGTTCATCGTCGCCACCGACAACGGCATGATGCACAAGCTGCGCACGCTCAACCCGGACAAGCTCTTCATCGAAGCGCCGACGGCCGGCAACAGCGCCACCTGCAAGAGCTGCGCGCATTGCCCGTGGATGGCGATGAACGGCCTGGCCGGGCTGGCCCACGTGCTGGAAACCGGCGCGAACGAAGTGCGCGTCGACCCGCAGCTGGGCCTTCGTGCGCGCGTGCCGATCGACCGCATGCTGGCTTTCACCGCGGCGCTCAAGGCGGGGCAACCGGCGGGCTCGCTGGTGCCGGACATCGGCGCGGCCTGAGGCCCTTCGCGCCGGGCCGGTGCCGGCCGGAGGCAGCCCCTATCGCGGCGGAACGAGGATCGTGGGGTGCGCCACGTCCTCGAGCAGCGGATAGTCCCGGCTGAAATGCAGGCCGCGGCTTTCATGCCGCGCCTGCGCGGACTTGACGATGAGGTCCGCCACCGTCACCAGGTTGCGCAGCTCCAGCAGGTCGCGCGTGACGTGGAAGTTGGCGTAGAACTCCTGGATTTCTTCCTGCAGCAGGCGGATGCGGTGGGAGGCGCGCTCCAGCCGCTTGTTCGTGCGCACGATGCCCACGTAGTCCCACATGAAGCGGCGCAGTTCGTCCCAGTTGTGGGAGATCACCACGGCTTCGTCGGCGTCGGTGACGCGGCTTTCGTCCCAGGCCGGAAGCTGCGGCGGCACGGGCAGCGGCGTCGCCAGGATGTCGTTGGAGGACGAGCGCGCGAACACCATGCACTCCACCAGCGAATTGCTGGCCAGGCGGTTGGCGCCGTGCAGGCCGGTGTAGGCGGTCTCGCCGATCGCGTGCAGGCCGGCCAGGTCGGTGCGGCCGGCCAGGTCGGTGTGGATGCCGCCGCAGGTGTAGTGCGCCGCCGGCACCACGGGAATCGGCTGCTTCGTGATGTCGATGCCCAGTTCCAGGCAGCGTGCGTGGATGTTCGGGAAATGCTCGCGGATGAACTCCGCCGGCTGGTGCGAGATGTCCAGGTAGACGCAGTCCAGGCCGTGCTTCTTCATCTCGAAGTCGATCGCGCGCGCCACCACGTCGCGCGGTGCCAGTTCGGCGCGCTTGTCGTGCTGCGGCATGAAACGGGTGCCGTCGGGCAGCTTGAGCTGGCCGCCTTCGCCGCGCACCGCTTCGCTGATCAGGAAGGACTTCACGTGCGGGTGGTACAGGCAGGTCGGGTGGAACTGGATGAACTCCATGTTCGTCACCCGGCAGCCCGCGCGCCAGGCCGCGGCGATGCCGTCGCCGGTGGCGGTGTCGGGGTTGGTGGTGTACAGGTACACCTTGCCCGCACCGCCGGTGGCCAGGATGGTCTGCGGCGCGCGGAAGGTGATCACTTCATCGGTGGCGTCGTCCAGCGCATACAGGCCCAGGCAGGTGTTGCCATCGGCGCAGGCCCAGCTTGCGGCTGGTGATCAGGTCCACCAGCGTGTGCTGCTCGAACACGGTGATGTTGGGGGTGTTGCGCACCAGCGCGATCAGCGTCTGCTGCACGGCCGCGCCGGTGGCATCGGTCACGTGGACGATGCGGCGCGCGCTGTGGCCGCCCTCGCGCGTCAGGTGCAGGTGGCCGGCCTCCTGCGAGAACGGCACGCCCAGGCTGGCGCAGCCAGGCGATGCTCTCGGGCGCGTGCTCCACCACGAAGCGGGTGGCATCCAGCTGCGACAGGCCCGCGCCGGCCACCAGCGTGTCGTCGACGTGGGACTGGAAGCTGTCGTCCTCCGCCATCACGGCGGCAATGCCGCCCTGCGCCCAGCCGCTGGCGCCGTCGCTCATGGAGCGCTTGGTGAGGATGGCGACGCGGTGCGTGGGCGCCAGGTGCAGCGCGGCCGACAGGCCGGCGAGGCCGCTGCCGACGATCAAGACGTCGAAATCCCGGACGAATGTGTTTGATGTGCTCATAGGATGTCAGTCGCCGCCGGGCCGCCCCAAGGCGACTGGGCCCCCTCGGGGGGCAGCGCAGCGCACGCAGTGGGCAAGCGTGGGGGCCATGTTCAGGCCGGCTGGTACGCGAGCCGCACGTAGATCGGGGCGTAGGCCTCGGCCTGGGTCAGGTCGATCAGGGCTTCCTTGGCCAGCTCCAGCATCGCGATGAAGGTGACGATCAGCACCGGGATGCCGCGCGACGGGTCGAACAGGTTCTCGAATTCGACGAACTTGCGGCCCTGGAGCTTGCGCAGCACGATGCTCATGTGCTCGCGCACCGACAGCTCCTCGCGCGTGATCTTGTGGTGCTGCACCAGCTTGGCGCGCTTGACGATGTCGCGCCACGCCTCCTGCAGGTCGACCACGTTCACGTCGGGAAAGCGCGGCTGCAGCGCCTGCTCGATGTAGACCTGCGCGCGCAGCACGTCGCGGCCCATCTGGGGCACCTCGTTCAGCGCGCGCGGCGGCCAGCTTCATCTGCTCGTATTCGAGCAGGCGGCGCACCAGCTCGGCGCGCGGGTCTTCCGGCTCCTGGCCCTCGGCGGCCTTGCGCGGGGGCAGCAGCATGCGCGACTTGATCTCGATCAGCATCGCCGCCATCAGCAGGTACTCGGCCGCCAGTTCCAGGTTGCGGGTGCGGATCTCGTCCACGTACACCAGGTACTGGCGGGTGACACCCGCCATGGGGATGTCCAGGATGTTGAAGTTCTGCTTGCGGATCAGGTACAGCAGCAGGTCCAGCGGCCCCTCGAAGGCTTCGAGGAAGACTTCCAGCGCATCCGGCGGGATGTACAGGTCGGTGGGCATGGCGAACAGCGGTTCGCCATACAGGCGGGCGAGCGCCACCTGGTCGACGACGTCGGGCATGCCGGGAATTCCGGGCGCCGCCGCCTCGGGCAGCGTCGTTTCGCCGCCGGGCGTCATTTGCCTTCGGTCTGGTAGACGTAGGGCTTCTGCGCGACGCGGGCTTCGCGCCACTCGCCCTGGGCCTCGCGGTCCACGTGCTTGTCCCACAGGAGGCCGCGGGCGAAGCGTTGCTGGGCTTCCAGGTCGGGCTTGGCGGACTTGAGCCCCTCGATGAGGTCGGTCACGTCCGAGTTGTAGTCCGGACGGCGGAAGATGCGCAGGAAGATGGACATGGGGAGAGCCTTTTGGGCCGATTTTACGCCGCGCGGCCCGCCGGGCCGTTTGCGGCAGGTCATGGCGCAGGCGTCCATTACACTTGACCGGTGATGGATGGCTCCTTGTTCGGCGTACCTGGATCGGCCGCGATGGCCGGGTTGGGATCATGAGCGGGTTCCTTGCGCCGGCGTCGTGGGTTCACCTGGATTGGGTCCTGCTGATGGTCGGTGCCTGGCTGGTGGTGGGCCTGCTGGGGGCGTTTGCCCTGCGCCGCATGACCCTGGTCGCCCGGGTATTGTTCCCCGCCGGGGGCGCCATCGCCCTCGTGCTGTTCGGGGTGGCCTTGAGCGCCGCCTTCGGTCCCCCGCAAGTGGCGACATTGCCGGTGGGCCTGCCGGGCCTGCCTTTTCACCTGCGGCTGGACAGCCTGTCGGCCTTCTTCCTGATGGTCATCGCCGGCGCGTCGGCCGGGGTGTCGGCCTTCGCGGCCGGCTACTTCCGCAAGGGGGAGGGCACGCCGCCCGGCCTCCTCTGCCTCGAATACCACGTGTTCCTCGCCAGCATGGCGCTGGTGGTGCTGGCCGACGATGCGTACGCGTTCATGGTCATGTGGGAGACGATGGCCCTGTCCTCGTTCTTCCTGGTCATCGCCAACCACCGCATCCCCGAGATCCGGCGCGCCGGCTACCTGTACCTGCTGATTGCGCACATCGGGGCGATCGGCATCCTCCTTTGCTTCGGTGTCCTGCAGGCCAACACGGGTGACTACACGTTCGCCAACATGCGGGCCCAGCCGCACACGCCGTTCTGGGCGTCGGTCGCGTTCCTGCTGGCGCTGTTCGGGTTCGGCGCCAAGGCGGGCCTGGTCCCGCTGCACGTCTGGCTGCCCGAAGCCCATCCCGCGGCGCCTTCGCCCGTCTCGGCGCTCATGAGCGGCGTCATGCTCAAGACCGCTGTCTACGGCGTCCTGCGGGTCTCGTTCGACCTGCTCCATGTGCAGATCTGGTGGTGGGGCGTCGTGCTGCTCGGCCTGGGGCTGGCCACGGCCCTGTTCGGCGTGGTGTTCTCCGCCGCGCAGGTGGACATGAAGCGGCTGCTGGCCTATTCGTCGATCGAGAACATCGGCCTGCTTTTTGCGGCGATCGGGCTGGCCGTGCTGTTCTCGGCCTACGGCATGAAGCCGATGGCCGCGCTGGCGCTCACTGCGGCCCTGTACCACGTGGCCAGCCATGCGTTCTTCAAGAGCCTGCTGTTCGTCGGCACCGGCGCCGTGCTGCACGCCACGGGCGAGCGCAGCCTGGGCAAGCTGGGCGGCCTGATCCGCTACATGCCCTGGGTGACGTGGCTGACCCTGTTCGGGGCGCTGGCCTGCGCCGGCCTGCCGCCGCTGGGCGGTTTCGTGTCGGAATGGCTGCTGCTGCAAAGCTTCCTGTTCACGCCCGGCCTGCCCAGCTCGTTCCTGAACATGCTGATTCCCGTGGTGGCGGCGCTGATCGCGCTGGTGGCCGCGCTCTCCGGCTATGTGATGGTCAAGTTCTTCGGCGTCGTGTTTCTCGGCCAGCCGCGCGAGGAGGCGCTGTCCCGTGCCCATGACGCGGGCGCCTGGGAGCGCCTGGGCATGCTCTGGCTGGTGGCCGGCTGCGTGTTGCTCGGCCTGTTCCCGACCCAGTTCATCGCCGTCATCGACCCGGTCACCCGGCAGCTGGCGGGCGCCGGGCTGGGGACCACGGTGGCCGCCGTCGGCTGGCTGCTGGTGCCGGTTTCCATCGAGCGGGCGAGCTACGGGCCGGTCATCTTCCTGCTGGGCGTGGCGGCCGGCTCGGCGCTGGCCTACCTGCTGGTGCGGGCGCTGTACCACGGGCGTTCCCGCCGTTCGCCGGCATGGGATTGCGGCTTCCCGTGGCAGACCGCAAGGATGCAGGACACTGCCGAAGGCTTCGGCCAGCCGATCCGGCAGATCTTCGAGCCTTTCTTCCGGATGGAGCGGGAACTGCCTTCTCCGTTCGATGCGCAGCCGCGTTACCGCGTGACGATAGGCGACCACTTCTGGCATTGGCTCTACCTGCCCGTCGCGGCCGGCGTCGAGCGCATGTCCAGGTGGATCGGCCTGCTGCAGCAGGGCCGCATCGCGGTCTACCTGCTCTACAGCTTCCTGACCCTGGTCGCGGTGCTGCTGGTGGTGATGCGATGAGCGCCCTGGGTTTTCTCTCCCAGTTGCTGGCCATCGCGGCGGCCTTGCTGCTCGCGCCGCTGATGACGGGCTGGGTCAACCAGTGCCGCGCCTGGCTGCAGAACAAGTCGGCGCCTCCGCTGCTGCAGCAGTACCGGATGCTGCACAAGCTGTTCCACAAGGACTCGGTGCTGGCCGACAACGCCTCGCAACTGTTCCGGGCCGCGCCTTACATCGTGTTCGGCTGCATGGTGCTGGCCAGCGCCATCGTGCCGACGCTGTCGACGGACCTGCCCCTGTCGCCGGCCGCCGACGCCATTGCGCTGGTGGGCCTGTTCGCGCTGGCCCGGGTGTTCATCAGCCTGGCGGCCATGGATGTCGGGACGGCCTTCGGCTCGCTCGGTGCGCGGCGCGAGATGTTCGTCGGGTTCCTGGCGGAGCCGGCCCTGCTGATGGTGTTCTTCTGCGCCTCGCTCATCTCCAGGTCCACGTCGCTCACCACCATCGTCGAGACGCTCGCGCATCGCGAACTGGCGATCTATCCCAGCCTCGCGTTCGCCGGCGTTGCCTTCACCATGATTTCGCTCGCGGAGAATGCCCGCATCCCCGTCGACAACCCGGCCACGCACCTGGAACTGACGATGATCCACGAGGCGCTGATCCTGGAGTATTCCGGGCGCCACCTGGCCTTGATGGAATGGGCCGCCAGCCTCAAGCTGTTCGCCTATTCGTGCGTCGGCCTGGCCTTGTTCTTCCCCTGGGGCGTCGCCGAAGCCGGGGCGCCGCTCGCGCTGGTGCTGGCGATGCCGGCCCTGGTGTTCAAGCTGGCGATCGGCGGTGCGGTGCTGGCGTTCCTGGAGACCATCAGCGCCAAGATGCGCATCTTCCGCGTGCCGGAGTTCCTGGCCACGGCCTTCATGCTCGCCGTGATCGGCCTGCTGGTCAGCATCCTGCTGGGGGCCTAGAAATGGTCTGCCCCCACGCTCACTACGTTCGCTGCCCCCCAGGGGGGCGCTCAGAGCCCTACGGGCGGCCGGGCGGGCTCTGAGATGGTGAAGTTCATCCCCCAATTGATCAACCTGCTGGCCTCGGGGATCCTGCTGCTGTCGTTCGCGATGATCTCCCAGCGGCGCATCGCCTCGCTGATCAATATCTTCGCGCTGCAGGGCGCCGCGCTGGTGGCCGCTTCGGTGCTGCTCGGGTACGAGGGCTCCAACCCGGACCTCTACGTTTCCGCGGCCCTGACGCTGGCGCTGAAGGTCATCCTCATTCCCTGGATGCTGTACCGGGTCATCCACCGGCTGAACGTGCGCTGGGACGTGGAGCCGCTGATCAACGTGCCCACGCTGATGATCGCGGGCATCGGCCTGGTGATCTTTTCCTTCAGCCTGGCGCTGCCGGTCTCCCGCCTGTCCGCGTCGATCGCGGGGGGATCGCTCGGCATCGCGCTGGCCTGCGTGCTGCTGGCGTTCATGATGATGATCACCCGCTCGCGCGCCGTGCCGCAGGTCATCGGGTTCCTCTCGATGGAGAACGGGCTGATCTTCGCGGCCACGGCCGCGACCAACGGCATGCCGATGATCGTGGAGTTCGGCATCGCGCTCGACGTCCTGGTGGGCATCCTGATCCTGGGCGTGTTCATGTTCCAGATCCGCGAGCAGTTCGACAGCCTGGACATCCGCAACCTCGAGAAGCTGAAGGAAGACTGAGCTTGCAGCCCCCTCTACTTCGTTCTCGGCATGCCGGTGCTCGGCAGCGCGGTGCTGGCCATGGTGGGCCATCGGGACCGCGCGCGCGACATCAACGTCGCCTTCAGCCTGGGCACTTTCCTGTCCGCCTGCGCGCTGACGGCGCAGGTGATCTCGGACGGGCCCCTGTTCGCCCTGAACCGGCAGTTCTTCATCGATCCGCTCAATGTCTTCCTGGTGACGCTCACGGCCTTCGTCGGGCTGACCACGGCCATCTTCTCGCGCCCCTACATGCGCGTGGAGCGCGACCACGGCAAGATGACGCCGCCGCGCCTGCGCCTGTACCACAGCATGTACCAGCTGTTCAGCTTCACCATGCTGGTGGCGTTGACCACCAACAACATGGGCATCCTGTGGGTGGCGATGGAGGCGGCCACGCTCACCACCGTGCTGCTGGTCAGCGTCTACCGCACCGCGGCCAGCCTGGAAGCGGCATGGAAGTACTTCATCCTCTGCGGCGTCGGCATCGCGCTGGCGCTGCTGGGCACGGTGCTGCTGCACATGGCGTCGGAGCGGGTGCTGGGCCCGGAAGGCGGCGGCCTGCTGTGGACCAACCTGGCCGAGGTGAAGGAGCAGCTGGACCCGAACATCATCACCCTGGCGTTTGCGTTTCTCTTCATCGGCTACGGCACCAAGGTGGGCCTGGTGCCGCTGCACAACTGGCTGCCCGACGCCCACGCCGAAGGCCCGACACCGGTGTCGGCGGTGCTGTCGGGCCTGCTCCTCAACGTGGCGCTGTACGCCGTCCTGCGCTGCAAGGTGTTGACCGACGGCGCCCTGCACAGCCCGCTGGCCAGCCAGCTCATGATCGCCTTCGGCCTGCTGTCGGTGGTGGTGGCGGCGTTCTTCCTGTCGCGCCAGCGGGACGTGAAGCGCATGTTCGCGTATTCGTCGATCGAGCACATGGGGCTGATCACGTTCGCCTTCGGCCTGGGCGGGCCGATTGCCAACTACGCGGGGCTGCTGCACATGACGGTGCACTCCCTCATCAAGTCCGCGATCTTCTACGCCGTGGGCCACGCGTGCCAGAAGGCGGGCACGCAGGTGATGGAAGACATCCGCGGCCTGATCAAGGTCAGCCCCACGGTCGCCTGGGGCCTGATGCTGGGGTCGCTCGCGATCCTCGGCATGCCGCCCTTCGGCGTCTTCGCCAGCGAATTCCTGATCCTCACCACCGCCATGCGCGAGCAGCCGTGGGCCACGCCCTTCCTGCTGCTGGCGCTGGCCGTGGCTTTCGCCGCGGTGTTCAGCAAGGTGCTGCCGATGGTCTTCGGCGAAACCACCGTGAAGCCGCTGGCCCATTCGCCGGCGCTGTTGCCGGTGTTCGTGCACCTCGGGCTGGGCCTGATGCTGGGGCTGTACATCCCGCCTTACCTGGACACCTGGTATCGGGAAGCGGCGCGGATGCTGGGGGGCTGACATGGAAATCGCCGGCATCCACACCGACCTCACGCGCCAGCCCGGAGCGCTTCCGGTCATGCACGGCGTCGTCGATGCGACCGGCTGGCAGGCCGCGGCGAGCACTGTCGCGCGCTCGGGCGGAAGGCTGGTTGCCCTCTGGGGCTCGCCGGCGGGCGAGGCTGCAGGCGCCGCTGTCCATGCGGCCTACGCCATGGCGAGCGGCCTGGTCTGGCTGGAGTTGAAACTGGACGCCGACGATCCCGCCTATCCCGGATCTGTCGGCGACCTTTCCCGCGGCGGGGCGGATGCAGCGTGCGGCGCACGACCTGGCGGGCGTGCGAGCCGCGGAGGCGGCCGACATGCGCCCGTGGTTGAACCACGGCGCCTGGCCGGCTGACCATTTCCCTTGCAGCATGCGGCGTCGGCGGGCCCTGCGTCCGACAGCCCGCAGCAGCTCACCAACTATGAGTTCGTACGGGTCGAAGGCGACGGCGTGCACGAGATTGCCGTGGGACCGGTGCACGCCGGAATCATCGAGCCCGGGCATTTCCGCTTTTCCATCGTCGGGGAAAAAGTGCTTCGCCTCGAGCAGCGCCTGGGCTACACGCACAAGGGAATCGAACGGCGCTTCACCCAGCTGCCCCCGCTGGAAGGCCACCGGCTGGCCGGGCGCGTGTCGGGCGATTCCACGGTGGCCTATGCCTGGGCCTATTGCATGGCGCTGGAATCCGCCGCGCAGTGCGACATCCCGCCGCGGGCCCAATGGCTGCGCGCGCTCATGCTCGAGCGGGAGCGCGTCGCCAACCACCTCGGCGACCTGGGCGCGATAGGCAACGACGCCGGGCTGGGCGTTGCCCTGGCGCATTTCTCGCGCCTGAAAGAGGACTGGCTGCGCCTGTCGATGGACTTCTTCGGCCACCGGTTCATGATGGACCGCGTGGTGCCGGGCGGCGTCGCCTGCGACATGGATGCGGGCGCGGCCCGGCGCATGGCCGCCCAGTGCGCGACCATCGAGGGCGCGGTGCAATCGCTGCGCAACATGCTCGACGAGCACGCCGGCCTGCAGGACCGCTTCGCGGGCACCGGCCGGGTCAGCGCCGAACTGGCCGCGCGCCTGGGCCTCACGGGCCTGGCGGCGCGCGCGAGCGGTGAGCCGCGCGACCTGCGTTGCAGCCAGGCCTGGCCGCCCTATGACGCGCTGGGCGTGAAGCTGGTGACCAGCGCCGGCGGCGATGTCGCGGCCCGGGTGGCGGTTCGCTTCGACGAGGTGTTCGAGTCGCTGCGGCTGCTGCGCGCGATCGCGGACGCCTTGCCGGCCGGCCCGGTGCGCATCGATGTGCCGTTGGGGCCCACGGCCGTGCGCGGCGCGGGATGGGTGGAAGGCTGGCGCGGCGAAATCCTGGTGGCGCTGGAGCTGCAGTGGCAGGAGGGCCAGGCGCGGGTGCTGCGGTGCCACTGCCACGACCCGTCGTGGCAGAACTGGCCGGTGCTCGAACATGCGGTGATCGGCAACATCGTCCCGGACTTTCCGCTCATCAACAAGTCCTTCAACCTCAGCTATTCGGGGCACGACCTGTGAGCCCCTCCCCATCCTGAGCATCGCCATGTGGAACGTCATCAAGCAAGTCGCACGCGGGGGCATCCCGACAGAAGCGCCGCCGCAGGCCATCGAAGCATTGCGCGCCGAGACCCAGCGCATCCAGCGTGCGCTGCTGGACATCCTGGGCCGGGCCCTGACCATCCGGCAGGTGGACGCGGGCTCGTGCAATGGCTGCGAGCTGGAAATCCACGCCCTGGGCAACCCCTACTACAACATCGAAGGCCTGGGCATCAAGTTCGTGGCCAGCCCCCGCCATGCCGACATGCTGCTGGTGACCGGCCCGGTTTCCCGCAACATGCAGACGGCGTTGCGGCGCACCTATGACGCCACGCCCGAGCCCAAGCTGGTGGTGGCCGTCGGCGACTGCGGACGCGATGGCGGGATCTTCGGCGAGAGTTACGCGACTTGCGGTGGCGTCGCCGGCGTGATCCCGGTCGACCTCACGGTGCCGGGCTGCCCGCCGCCGCCGATCGACATCCTGCGCGGCATCCTGACGGCCGTGCAGCGCTGCCATCCGGCTGCGTCGGCGGCCCGAGGGCAGGGCGCGTGATGGTCAAGTTCCTGCACGACCTCACCTCCCGCCAGCGCACCCGGCGCGCCAACCGGCAACTGGGGGCGGTGCTGGCCTTCGTCGCCGGCGCGATCAACGCGGGCGGCTTCCTCGCCGTGCAACGCTACACATCGCACATGTCGGGCATCGTCTCCGCGATGGCGGACGACATCGCCACCGGCAGCCTAGCGCTCGCGCTCGGGGGCATGGCGTTGCTGCTGTCGTTCATCGGCGGCGCGGCGAGCACCGCCCTCCTGATCAACTGGGCGCGGCGGCGCCAGATGCACAGCAAGTACGCGCTCGCGCTGTTGCTGGAAGCGGCGTTGCTCCTCGTCTTCGGCCTCGTGGGCGCCAACCTGGCTGCCTTTGCGTACCTGCTGGTGCCGGTAACGGTGCTCCTGCTCTGCTTCATCATGGGCCTGCAGAACGCGATCGTCACCAAGATATCGCAGGCCGAAATCCGCACGACGCACATGACGGGCGTCGTCACCGACCTCGGGATCGAACTGGGGCGCCTGGTCTACTGGAACCGCACGCGCGACCTCGACGACATCCATTTCGTCCAGGCCAATCGCGACAAGCTCTTCATCCACGCTTCCATCCTGGGCCTGTTCTTCGTGGGCGGCATCGTCGGCGCGCTCGCCTTCAAGGCCATGGGGTTCAGCGCCACGATCCCGATCGCGCTGTTGCTGGTCGCCCTGGCAAGCCCACCGGTGATCGTCGACATCCGGCCGGGGTTGCGCCTGCCGCGCGACGCCGGCGGTTAATCGCCGCCCGGAGTGATCGCGCCGGCGGCGGCGCCCACGGCCTTGCCGGTGAGTTTCACCGTGCCCACCGCGGCATCCACCGCGAGGCTGGCGCCCGTCGCGGCCACGCCAACGGCCGCACCGGCCACGGTGATGACGGCGCAGCCGCCCAGGGAAAGGCAGAAGGCGGCGGCCAGGAGGAGGGATTTCATGTGCGGGTCCGATACTGCTGGGGACCCGCGAATTCTAGGGGGCAGATGTAAACAGGCTGTGTGTTTTCAGCGCACCCGCATTCCAGGCTGCGCGCCGGGCCCGGGCTCGAGGACGTAGATGCCGGGGCTGGCTTTCTCGTCCGCGTGGCTGGCGGCGAGCACCATGCCCTCGCTCACGCCGAACTTCATCTTGCGCGGCGCGAGGTTGGCGACCAGCACGGTGAGCTTGCCGGCCAGGTCTTCCGGCTTGTAGGCCGACGCGATGCCGGAAAAGACATTGCGCATCCTGCCTTCGCCGGCATCGAGCGTGAGGCGCAGCAGCTTGGTCGAGCCCTCCACCGCTTCGCACGCCACGATCTTCGCGATGCGCAGGTCGATCTTTGCGAAGTCGTCGATGGAGATGGCGGGGGCGAGCTCTTCGCCGCCGGGCACGAGCTTTTCGGGCTCGGCTTCCGCTGTCGGCTCGAACAGGGCGTCGAGCTGCTTCACGTCCACGCGCTGCATCAGGTGCTTGTAATCGCCGACCTGGTGTCCCTCGCCCAGCGGCGTGGCGGCGTTGGCCCAGGTGAGGGGCGGGCATTGCAGGAACGCTTCCGCCTGCGCGGCCAGCGCGGGCAGCACGGGTTTCAGGCACGCGGTCATCGCCTTGAACATCTCGAGGCAGTACGTGCAGATGGCCGCCGCTTCGGCGTGCTTGCCTTCCTTCACCAGCTTCCACGGCGCGGCGCTGTCGAAGGCGGTGTTCACCTCGTCCGCGAAGGCCATGATTTCGCGCAGCGCGCGGCCGTAATCACGGGCCTCGTACAGCTGCCTGACGTCTTCGATGAGCTGCGGCGCCCTGAGCATGGGAAGGTCGCTGCCCATGGCGGCCAGTTTGCCGCCGGGGACGAACTTCACCGCCCGGCTGGCGATGTTCACGTACTTGCCGATCAGGTCGCTGTTCACCCGTGCCATGAAGTCATCGGGGTTGAAGTCGATGTCTTCGTTGCGGCCATTGAGCTTGGCGGCCAGGTAATAGCGCAGCCACTCCGGGTTCATGCCCAGCGACAGGTACTTCAGCGGGTCCAGGCCCGTGCCGCGGCTCTTGCTCATCTTCTCGCCGTTGTTCACGGTGAGGAAGCCATGCACGAAGATCCTGTTGGGCACCTTGCGGCCGCTGAAGTGCAGCATCGCCGGCCAGAACAGCGTGTGGAAGGTGATGATGTCCTTGCCGATGAAGTGGTACTGCTCCACATCGGGGTCGGCGATGAACTTGTCGTAGTCCACGCCGATCTTGCCCAGGTAGTTCTTGAGCGACGCCAGGTAGCCCACCGGCGCGTCCAGCCACACGTAGAAGTACTTGCCCGGCGCATCCGGGATCTCGATGCCGAAGTAGGGCGCGTCGCGGCTGATGTCCCAGTCGCCCATGGCCGTCTTGCCGTCGGCATCCGGCTCCAGCCATTCGCTGATCTTGTTGAGCACTTCCGTCTGCAGCCGCCCTTCGCTGCGGGTCCATTCCTTCAGGAAAGCCATGCAGCGCGGGTCGGACAGCCTGAAGAAGAAGTGCTCCGAGCTTTTCAGCACCGGCGTCGCGCCGGAGAGGGCCGAGTAGGGGTTGATCAGGTCGGTGGGGCTGTAGACCTTGCTGCAGACCTCGCAGTTGTCGCCGTACTGGTCCTTGGCGTGGCAGTTGGGGCATTCGCCCTTGATGAAGCGATCCGGCAGGAACATGTTCTTCGCCGGGTCGAAGAACTGCTCGATCACCTTGCTGGAGATCAGGCCGCTGGCCTTCAGGTCACGGTAGATCTGCTGCGCGAGCTGGTGGTTCTCGGGCGCGTCTGTGCTGTGCCAGTTGTCGAAGGCGATGTGGAAACCGTCCAGGTAGGGCTTGCGGCCCGCGGCGATGCCGGCCACGAACTGCTGCGGCGTCTGGCCGGCCTTTTCGGCGGCGATCATGATCGGCGCGCCGTGCGCGTCGTCGGCGCACACGAAGTGGACCAGGCTGCCCTGCATTCGCTGGTGCCGCACCCAGATGTCGGCCTGGATGTACTCCATGATGTGGCCGATGTGGAAATTGCCGTTGGCGTACGGCAACGCGGTGGTGACGAAGAGCTTGCGCTGTGCGGGCATGAGGGGTTTTTCCAGGGGGAACCGGGCATTTTAGTGCCGGCGAGGGGCCGGGACCGGCCGGCTGTGCCCCTTCGCAGGGCAGGACAAAGCCCGTGGGGGCTTTGGCCCACCGTTACACTGCATCCGGAACAGGAACCACCACACCCCATGCCTACCCAAGAGCAGTTGTTACAGGCCCTCGCGGCCGTCATCGATCCCAACACCGGCAAGGACTTCGTCAGCACCAAGGCTGTCAAGAACCTGCAAGTCAACGACGCGGACGTTTCCTTCGACGTCGAACTCGGTTATCCGGCCAAGAGCCAGATCCCGCAGTTCCGCAAGGAGCTGATCGCAGCCGCCAAGGGCGTGCCGGGCGTCAACAATGTTTCAGTCAACGTCGCCAGCAAGATCGTGGCGCATTCGGCCCAGCGCGGCGTGGCCCTGCTGCCGAAGGTCAAGAACATCGTCGCGGTGGCTTCCGGCAAGGGCGGCGTGGGCAAGAGCACCACGGCCGTGAACCTGGCGCTGGCCCTGGCGGCCGAAGGCGCGGCGGTGGGCCTGCTCGACGCCGACATCTACGGTCCCAGCCAGCCCATGATGATGGGCATCGAAGGCCGGCCCGAGTCCTCCGACGGCAAGACCATGGAGCCGCTGGAAAACTACGGCGTGCAGGTCATGTCGATCGGCTTCCTGGTGGCGCAGGACGAAGCCATGATCTGGCGCGGCCCCATGGCCACGCAGGCGCTGGAGCAGCTGCTGCGCCAGACCAACTGGGCCGACCTGGATTACCTGATCGTCGACCTGCCGCCCGGCACCGGCGACATCCAGCTCACGCTGTCGCAGCGCGTGCCGATGACCGGCGCGGTGATCGTCACCACGCCGCAGGACATCGCGCTGCTCGATGCCAAGAAGGGCATCAAGATGTTCGAGAAGGTGGGCGTGCCCATCCTGGGCATCGTCGAGAACATGGCCGTGCACGTGTGCAGCAAGTGCGGCCACGCCGAGCACATCTTCGGCGAAGGCGGCGGCAAGCGCATGGCCGCGGAGTACGGCATGGACTACCTCGGCGCGCTGCCGCTGGACATCAAGATCCGCGAGCAGGCCGACAGCGGCAGGCCCACCGTGGTCAGCGACCCGGATGGCGAGCTGGCCGGCATCTACAAGGCCGTGGCGCGCCAGGTGGCGATCAAGATCGCCGCCAAGGCCAAGGACTTCTCGTCCAAGTTCCCGTCGATCAAGATTTCCAAGGACACGTAACGGTGGACCGCCCCGGCATCGAGGTTGCCGTGGTCATGCGCCGCGAGCGCATCGACAACCGCTGGCAGCCCTGGCGCTGGGTGCTGGCCGACGTCGTGCCGCAGGAGCCGGGCTTCGGCAGCGAGCCGCGCTTGCTGTTCAGGAGCGACGACGAGGAGCGCTGGCTGCACCCGGGCTTCGCCGTCGAGCTGTTCCGCGACGATGCCGAAGGCTATTACCTCAACGTCACCACGCCCGCGCCGTGCTGGTTCGTGCTGTGGCGCATGGAAGAAGAGGCGACGCGTGAGCCGACGAGCCGATGCCGCGGCCGGCCATGGTGTCGCTGAGCTACCACGACGCCGGCCGCTGGCTCGACGCGCAGGAGACGGTGGAGCAGGTGCCGGCGCCGGCGCAGGTGGTCGAGTGGATGCGCGCATTCGCCGACGAGCACTACGTGGTCGAACCCAAGAAGCGCAAGCGCCCGGAAAGCTTCAGGGCGCTGCAGGACCGCTTCGGCAACCCGGCTTCGGTGTCCACCGAAAAGAAGTTCGGCGGGGGCGGCAATGGCTGACGGCTTCCTGGGGCGCTGGTCCAGCGCAAGCTCGAGGCGAAGCGAGGGCAAGCCGCTGGAGGCGCAGCCCTTGCCCGCAGACGTTGCGCCCGCGGCTGGAACGGCGCAGCGAAACGCCTGTTCCCGCCGCAGGGCATTGCCGCCGGGCCGTGCTCCGGCGCCGCCCGCCGCCAGCCCGAGGCGCCGCCGCCTCCGACGCTGGACGATGTCAGGGCCCTCACGCCCGAGTCCGACTTCAAGCGCTTCGCCGCCGCCGATGTGCCGCCGGAAGTGAAGAACGCGGCGATGAAGAAGCTGTTCTCCGATCCGCACTACAACGTGATGGACGGCCTGGACATCTACATCGACGACTACTCCAAGCCCGATCCGATTCCCGACTCCATGCTGCGCCAGCTCGCCAGCGCCAAATTCCTCGGCCTGTTCGACGAAGAGGAAAGGAAGAGGCCGCGCACGAAGCCGCGCGCCAGGCAAGGGATGTTGCGGATAACCCCACTGCGCAAACCGTGGCACAGTGCGAACCGGTCCCCCCAGCAGTACCCGAGCCGCCCGAACATGCCGACCCTGATTTGCGATTGCAACAAGACCATGCCGCTGCAGGAGAAGCTCCTGGGCGAGGCACTGGATGAAGAGCTGACCCTGCATTCCAGCCTGTGCCGGCGCGAGGCCGGCGCCTTCCAGCAGGCGATCAAGGGCGGCGCCGACGTGGTGGTCGCCTGCACCCAGGAAAAGCGGCTGTTCGGCGAAATCGGCGAGCAACACCGAAGGGGCGGTCGCCGCCGATCAGGTTCGTCAACATCCGCGAGACCGGCGGCTGGAGCCGGGACGCGGCCGCGGCGATGCCCAAGATCGCCGCGCTGCTGGCCGCCGCCCACCTGCCCGACCCGGAGCCGGTGCCCACCGTCACCTACCGCAGCGCAGGGCGCCTGCTGATCATCGGCGCACTCGAAGCCGCCGAGCGCGCGGCCGCGCTGCTGGCCGACGTGCTCGACGTGACGCTGTTCGCGCAGGGCGGCGCCGGCGCGCAGGAGCGGCGCTACCCCGTGCTGGGCGGCCGGATCGACAGCCTCAAGGGCTGGCTGGGCGCCTTCGAGCTGAAGTGGACACGCGACAACCCGATCGACCTGGACCTGTGCACGCGCTGCAATGCCTGCGTGGCCGCCTGCCCCGAGGGCGCCATCGGCCTCGATTACCAGGTCGACCTGGCGCAAGTGCGCGTCGCACCGCGCCTGCGTCAAGGTGTGCGAGGCGGCCGGCGCCATCGACTTCAGCCGCGAAGGCCAGGCCTTCAGCGAACAGTTCGACCTGGTGCTGGACCTGCGCGCCGCGCCCGCCTTCCTGCAGCATGCGCCGCCGCAGGGCTACTTCCACGCCGGATGGCCAGGATGTGCTCCGTCCTGCTCAAGCTGCGCGAGCTGGTCGGCGAATTCGAGAAGCCGAAGTTCTTCGCCTACAAGCAGAAGCTCTGCGCGCACAGCCGCAACGAGACGGTGGGCTGCAACGCCTGCGTCGACATCTGCTCGGCCGAGGCGATCACCAGCGACAAATCGCGCCAGCAGATCAAGGTCAACCCCAACCTGTGCGTGGGCTGCGGCGCCTGCACCACGGTGTGCCCGACCGGCGCGCTGACCTACGCCTATCCGCGCGCCAGCGAGCAGGGCTCGAAGTTCAGGACGCTGCTGTCCACCTACGCCAGGCCGGCGGCAAGCAGCCGGCGCTGCTGCTGCACAGCCAGGAGCGCGGCCGCGCACTGGTGGAAGAGCTCGGCCGCGCCGCGCAGCTGGGCGTCGCGCAGGGCGTGCCGGCCAACGTGCATCCCCGTCGCCGCTGTGGCACACGGCCAGCCTGGGCCTGGACCTCTGGCTCGGCGCCATCGCGCTAGGGCGCGTCGCAGGTGGTGGTGCTCACCACCGACGAGGAGGCGCCGCAGTACCGCGACGCCCTGCGCCAGCAGATGGACGTGGCGCAGGCCATCCTGAACGGCCTGGGCTACGACGGCGCTCACTTCGCGCTGATCCAGGCCCGCAGCCCGACCGACCTCGACCAGGAACTGTCGCTCGCCGCGGCGCGGCGGCCAGCCGTGCCGGCGATCGCCGCCGCGCTTCGCCGTCGCGCCGGAAAAGCGCAGCACGCTGGAACTGGCGCTGGACCACCTGGTCGAGCACGCGCCGGCGCGGCCCGAGGCCATCGCGCTGCCCGCGCCGGGCTCGCCGTTCGGCACCGTGGTGGTCGACAAGGACAAGTGCACCTTGTGCCTGAGCTGCGTCAGCGCCTGCCCGGCCAGCGCGCTGCAGGACAACCCGCAGCTGCCCCAGCTGCGCTTCATCGAGAAGAACTGCGTGCAGTGCGGCCTGTGCGCCACCACCTGCCCCGAGGACGCGATCACGCTGGAGCCGCGCCTGCTGCTCACGCGCGAGCGCAAGGAAGCGCGCGTGCTCAACGAAACGCAGCCCTACGCCTGCGTGCGCTGCGGCAAGCCGTTCGGCACGCTCAAGGCCATCGAGGCGATGCTGGGCAAGCTGGCCGGCCACTCGATGTTCCAGGGCGCGGCGCTGGAGCGCCTGAAGATGTGCGGCGACTGCCGGGTGATCGACATCTACTCGGCGCAGGACGAAGTGAAAATCACGGACCTATGAACGCGCACCCTGCCCTGTTTCAGCTCCGCCCTCGACGAGGAGACCGCCCGCGCCGAGGTCTACGGCCTGCTGGCCCAGCTGTACTACGCGCCGCCCGAGCCGTCGCTGCTCGAATGCGACTGCGCGTCGCCGTGACCGAGGCGCCGGCGGCCGGGGGCTTCCTGGAGGAGCCCTGGCGCGACGTGGTGGGCGCCGCGCGCGACATGGGCGACGAGGCCGTGGCGCGCGAATACGACGCGCTGTTCGGCGGCGTCGGCAAGCCCGAGGTCTACCTGTTCGGCTCGCACTACCTCAGCGGCTTCCTCAACGAGAAGCCGCTGGCGCGGCTGCGCACCGACCTGGCCGCGCTTGGGCCTGGCCCGCGGCGACGAGCATGCCCGAGACCGAAGACCACATCGCCTACCTGTGCGAGGTGATGCGCTACCTGATCGCCGGCGACGACGTGGCCGTCGCCAACCTGACGCGCCAGCGCGCTTTCTTCGCCGCGCATGTCCAGCCCTGGGCCGCGCAACTGTGCGACGCCATCGCGGCGCATCCGAAGGCGCGCTTCTACGCGGCGCTGGCGGCGTTCACGCGGGCCTTCATGAGCGTGGAGGTGCAGGGCTTCGACATGCTCGACGGCGCGTAACGGCGCGCCCGACGCTCGCCGCAGGATGCTGCAACGCAGCAACAGCGGCGGCGCAAGGCGCATGCTTTTGGAGGTAGTGAATGCCCTGTGTTTGCATGCTTGCACAAGGCATCTGCTGACGTTACATTCGATTGGTTCCAGCAGTACTCCCCGTTGGGAGCCCAGGAGACATACATGACCCAGCCGAAGAGCAAGCTATCGCGCCGGACACTGTTCGCGGGCGCCGGTACCGCCGGCGCCGTCGCCGCCGCCGCCGCACTGCTGCCCGGTGCGCAGCAGGAATCCGCCGCCATTCCCGAAGCCAAGCAGCCGCCCGCCGCGCGGCGGCGGCTACCAGCTGACGGAACACGTCAAGCGGTACTACAAGACCACCCTCGTCTAACTCCTTCGCCCAGGAGATGTCCATGTTGCTGACCAAGAAATCGGGCGGCGCCCAGGGCGCCGCGCGCTCGCCCTTCCTGCACAGCCTGCAGCGCGGCCTGTCGCACGCGCTGCCCACCATGGACCGGCGCGCCTTCCTGCGCCGCTCCGGCCTGGGTGTCGGCGTCGGCATCGCCGCCTCGCCGCTCACGCTGGTGAAGAAGGCCCAGGCCGCCGACGGCAAGGCGCCGGCCATCGGCCAGGGCAAGATCGAGGTCAAGCGCACCGTGTGCACGCCACTGCTCGGTGGGCTGCGCGATCGACGCGGTGGTCGAGAACGGCGTCTGGGTGCGCCAGGAGCCGGTGTTCGACTCGCCGATCAACCTGGGCGCGCACTGCGCCAAGGGCGCGGCGATGCGCGAGCACGGCCACGGCGAGTTCCGCCTGCGCTACCCGATGAAGCTGGTCAACGGCAAGTACGAGCGCATCAGCTGGGACACGGCGCTGAACGAGATCAGCGCCAAGATGCTGGAGCTGCGCAAGGCCAGCGGCCCCGATTCGCGTGTACTTGGTCGGCTCGTCCAAGCACAACAACGAGCAGTCGTACCTGCTGCGCAAGTTCGTCAGCCTCTGGGGCAGCAACAACTGCGACCACCAGGCCCGCATCTGCCACTCCACCACGGTGGCCGGCGTCGCCAACACCTGGGGCTACGGCGCCATGACCAATTCGTACAACGACATGCAGAACAGCAAGTGCGCGTTGTACATCGGCTCCAACGCCGCCGAGGCGCACCCGGTGCAGCATGCTGCACATGCTGCACGCCAAGGAAAACGGCTGCAAGATGATCGTGGTCGACCCGCGCTTCACCCGCACGGCGGCCAAGGCCGACGAGTACGTGCGCATCCGCTCGGGCTCCGACATCCCGTTCCTGTTCGGCATGCTGTACCACATCTTCAAGAACGGCTGGGAAGACAAGAAGTACATCAACGACCGCGTCTACGGCATGGACAAGGTGCACGAAGGACGTGCTGGCCAAGTGGACGCCCGACAAGGTGGAGGAGGCCTGCGGCGTCCGCGAGGCGCAGATGGCCAAGGTCGCCAAGATGATGGCCAAGAACCGGCCGCGCACGCTGGTGTGGTGCATGGGCCAGACCCAGCACACGATCGGCAACGCGATGGTGCGCGCCTCGTGCATCGTGCAGCTGGCGCTGGGCAACGTCGGCGTGTCCGGCGGCGGCGCCAACATCTTCCGCGGCCACGACAACGTGCAGGGCGCCACCGACGTCGGCCCCAACCCCGATTCGCTGCCCGGCTACTACGGCATCGCCGAAGGCTCGTGGAAGCATTTCGCCAAGGTCTGGGGCGTCGACTTCGACTGGATCAAGGGCCGTTCGCGAACGCCGGCCATGATGACCAAGCCCGGCATCACGGTGTCGCGCTGGATCGACGGCGTGCTCGAGAAGAACGAGCTGATCGACCAGGACGCCCAACCTGCGCGGCGTGTTCTTCTGGGGCCATGCGCCCAACTCGCAGACGCGCGGCCTGGAGATGAAGCGGGCCATGGACAAGCTCGACCTGCTGGTGGTGGTCGATCCGTACCCGTCGGCGACGGCGGCGATGGCGGCCATGCCCGGCAGGCCGGAGGACCTGAACCCGAACCGCGCCGTCTACCTGCTGCCGGCGGCGACGCAGTTCGAGACCAGCGGCTCGGTGACGGCGTCCAACCGCTCGCTGCAGTGGCGCGAGAAGGTGATCGAGCCGCTGTGGGAAAGCCGCAGCGACCACATGATCATGTACCAGCTGGCCGACAAGCTCGGCTTCGGCAAGGAGCTGGTCAAGAACTACAAGATGCAGAAGGTCAAGGGCCTGGACGAGCCCGTGCCCGAGGACATCCTGCGCGAGATCAACAAGAGCGTCTGGACCATCGGCTACACCGGCCAGAGCCCGGAGCGGCTGAAGGCGCACATGCGCAACATGCACGTCTTCGACGTGAAGACGCTCAAGTCCAAGGGCGGCAAGGACAAGGAGACCGGCTACGACCTCGACGGCGACTACTTCGGCCTGCCGTGGCCCTGCTTCGGCACGCCCGAGCTCAAGCACCCGGGCTCGCCCAACCTGTACGACACCTCGCAAGCACGTGATGGACGGCGGCGGCAACTTCCGCGCCAACTTCGGCGTCGAGCGCGACGGCGTCAACCTGCTGGCCGAGGACGGCTCGCACTCCAAGGGCGCCGACATCACCACCGGCTACCCCGAGTTCGACCACGTGCTGCTCAAGAAGCTGGGCTGGTGGGACGAACTCACCGACGCCGAGAAGGCCGCGGCCGAAGGCAAGAACTGGAAGACCGACCCGTCGGGCGGCATCATCCGCGTGACCATGAAGAACCACGGCTGCCACTGTTCGGCAACGCCAAGGCGCGCGCGGTGGTCTGGAACTTCCCCGACGCGATTCCGCAGCACCGCGAGCCGCTCTACAGCACGCGGCCCGACCTGGTGGCCAAGTACCCGACGCACGACGACAAGAAGGCCTTCTGGCGCCTGCCCACGCTGTACAAGACGCTGCAGCAGAAGAACGTCGCCGACAAGGTGGCGGAGAAATTCCCGCTGATCCTGACCTCCGGGCGCCTGATCGAGTACGAGGGCGGCGGCGAGGAGACCCGCTCCAACCCCTGGCTGGCCGAGCTGCAGCAGGAAGTGTTCGTCGAGATCAACCCGAAGGCCGCCGCCGCGCGCGGCATCCGCAACGGCGAGCGCGTCTGGCTGAACGACGCCGACCGGCGCGCGCCTGAACGTGCAGGCGCTGGTGACCGAGCGCGTCGGGCCGGACACGGTGCTGGATGCCGTTCCACTTCTCCGGCCGCTGGCAGGGCGCGGACATGCTGCCCTACTACCCGAGCGGCGCGGCGCCGGTCGTGCGCGGCGAGGCGGTGAACACCGCCACGACCTACGGCTACGACAGCGTGACGATGATGCAGGAAACCAAGACCACGATCTGCAACATCGCGAAGGCATGACAGGACAAGGGACCCGAAGGAGCTTCACATGGCACGAATGAAGTTTATCTGCGACGCCGAGCGCTGCATCGAATGCAACGGCTGCGTCACCGCCTGCAAGAACGAGCACGAGGTGCCCTGGGGCGTGAACCGCCGCCGCGTGGTCACGCTCAACGACGGCGTGCCCGGCGAGAGCTCGATCTCGGTGGCCTGCATGCACTGCTCCGACGCGCCCTGCATGGCGGTGTGCCCGGTCAACTGCTTCTACCGCACCGACGAGGGCGTGGTGCTGCACGACAAGGACGTCTGCATCGGCTGCGGCTACTGCAGCTACGCCTGCCCGTTCGGCGCGCCGCAGTTCCCGGCGACCGGCACCTTCGGCGTGCGCGGCAAGATGGACAAGTGCACCTTCTGCGCCGGCGGCCCCGAGGCCAACGGCTCGCAGGCCGAGTTCGAGAAGTACGGCCGCAACCGCCTGGCCGAAGGCAAGCTGCCGGCCTGCGCCGAGATGTGCTCGACCAAGGCGCTGCTCGGCGGCGACGGCGACGTGGTCGCCGACATCTTCCGCAACCGCGTGCTCAAGCGCGGCAAGGGCGCCGAAGTCTGGGGCTGGGGCACGGCCTACGGTTCCAAGCAGGCCGGCCAGCCCGGCGGAGCGAAATCATGAAGCCGCACCTGATCCTCATGGCCGCCGCGGCGCTGCTGCTGGCCGCCTGCGGCGAGAAGCCGCAGACCCTGGTCCGCGCCAACCGCGTGGACGCGGCCGCGTTCCAGGGCACCGGCATGCCGTACGCCGCGCCCGGCTGGAAGCAGGGCGACAAGACCAGCTGGGAGCAGCAGCTCAAGACGCGCACCCAGAACGGCCAGAACGACTACACCAAGGTCAACTGAAAGGCTGCCGCAATGCTGCGTTCCATCGCTGCTGACCCTGGCATTGGCCGCCAGCGTTTCCGCTTTCGCGCAGACCCAAGGTGCAGGACGACCCGGCGCCCGCGGCGCCGGCCGCCGCGCCAGGGCGGCATCCAGGGCCAGAACATCTTCGACGTCAAGCCCGAGGTCAAGCCCGACGCCAGTTCCGACCCGAACTACATGAAGCAGAACAACGGCGGCGCGCAACAAGGTCCAGCCCGGCAACAACGCGCCGATGTGGCGCGGCGTCGCGTCCGGCATGGAAGGCTACACCAGCCTGCCCAAGAGCGAGGCGCCCGAAGCCGGCATGCTGATCCAGGCCCCGGTGCAGTACCCCGGCTCGCGCATGACCACGGCCGGCGAGGCCTGGCGCCAGGTGCGCAACAACTGGATCATTCCCTACGGCGGCGCGCTGTTCCTGATCGCGGTGGGCGCGCTGGCGATCTTCTTTTTCGCGCGCGGCCCACTCGGCCACGCCGACGTCGAGGGGGGCGGCCGCAGGATCGAGCGCTTCACCCCGTTCGAGCGTTCGGCGCACTGGGCCAACGCGATCGCGTTCTCCATCCTGGCGATTTCCGGCCTGGTCATGGCCTTCGGCAAGTTCTTCCTGCTGCCCGTCATCGGCGGCACGCTGTTCGGCGGGCTCACCTACGTGCTGAAGAACCTGCACAACTTCGCCGGGCCGGTGTTCGCGGTGTCGCTGGTGATCGTGTTCTTCACCTTCGTGCGCGACAAGTTCCCGCAGCGCGGCGACCTGAAGTGGCTGCTCAAGATGGGCGGCGCCTTCAGCAAGATCGGCGACGAGCCGCCGTCGCACCGCTTCAACGCCGGCGAGAAGGTGGTCTTCTGGTGCGGCGTGCTGCTGCTGGGCGTCATCGTGGTCGCCTCGGGCCTGGTGATGGACAAGCTGGTTCCCGAACGTGGTCTACGAGCGCAGCACCATGCAGATCGCGCACATGGTCCACGCGATCTCCACGGTGCTGATGATGTGCATGTTCCTGGTCCACATCTACCTGGGCACGATCGGCATGCGCGGCGCCTACAAGGCGATGCGCGACGGGCTATGTCGGACGAGGCCTGGGCCCGGGAGCACCACGCCTACTGGTACGACGACATCAAGGCCGGCAAGATCCCCGCCCAGCGCAGCCAGCCGCGGGTCGCCGAGGACGTGGAAACCCCGCGCACCGGCCTGAAGCGAGAAGCAGGAGAAACAACCATGAAGCGAATTCTGTTGACCGGTGCGGCGATCGCGGCCTGCGGCCTGGCCCTGGCCAAGCTGCCGCGCCGCAGCTCGACGATGCCGCCAAGGCCAAGGCCGCGGAAACCGCGGCCAAGGCCGCCTGGCAAGCCAAGGTCGACGCCTACCAGCTGTGCAAGGTGCAGGACAAGGTGGCGGCGCCTACCTCAAGACCACGGGCAAGGCCGCGTCGAAGGAGGCGAAGGCCCCGGTCGCCGCCTCGACCGCCGCCGCTGCCGCTGCCTCTGCCGCGCAGCCCGCGGCCTCCGGCACGCCGGTGGCCTCCAAGCCGCCGCCGCCCTGCACCGACCCGGGGCCTTCGCCTACAACCCGCCCGAGCAGAAGCCCCTGGAAACCTCGGGCGCGCATTCGCCGACCGGCACGGCCGCCAGCCCTCCCAGCGTGAAGCCGAATTCGGCCGAGATGGCGCCGGCCAAGAAGTAACCCCCCCGAAGCGGCCTGCGGCCGCCTGCCCGCCCAGGGGCGGCGCCACCAGCGGACCGGCGAAGCCGGATCCGCGGTGGCCCGCGAATAGACCCGTCGGGCGACCGCGGACTCGTTTTGCGGTAGCCTCACAACCATGCCCCTGCCGTCCTCACCCAAGCGCGCGCACCGCTGACGCACGAGATCGAGACCGTCAACGAGCACGGCGAGCGCGGCGCGATCTCCATTCCCGCCGAGCGGCCGCTCACGGTGTACGTCGACAAGCGCGAACTGGTCACGCTGATGACGCTGGGCGCGCGGCCCGAATGGCTGGTGCTGGGCTACCTGCGCAACCAGCGGCTGGTGGACTCGGTGGACGAGGTCGAGTCCATCACGGTCGACTGGGAGGTGGGCGCGGCCGCCGTCAAGACGCGCACCGGCATCGACCGCATCGAGGAGCGCACCGCGCACCGCGTGGTCACCACCGGCTGCGGCCAGGGCAGCGTGTTCGGCGGGCTGATGGACGAGCTCGACGCCATCGCGCTGCCCGAGGCGGCGATCACCCAGGCCCAGCTCTACGGCATCCTCAACGCGATCCGGCTCCAGGAGAGCACCTACAAGTCGGCCGGCTCGGTGCACGGCTGCGCGCTGTTCCGCGGCGAGGAGATGCTGCTGTTCGTCGAGGACGTCGGCCGCCACAACGCCATCGACACCATCGCCGGCTGGATGTGGCTGCAGGAATCCGCCGGTCGCGACGCACGACAAGGTGTTCTACACGACCGGGCGGCTCACCAGCGAGATGGTGATCAAGTCGGCGCAGATGGGCGTGCCCATCGTCGTGTCGCGCAGCGGCATCACGCAGATGGGCCACGAGATCGCGCAGCGGCTGGGCCTGTGCGCCATCGGCCGCGCCACCAACAAGCACTTCCTCTGCTACAGCGCCCAGGAGCGGCTGCGCCTGCAGCCCGAGCTGGCCGGCGCCAAGCTGCGCGCCGCCTGAGCCGGGCCTAACGCCGGGCTGAGTCTTCTCCGGTAAGCTGGCGGCATGACCGTTCCTCCCTCCTGGCAGCTGGGCTGGCGCACCCTCTGGCGCGACCTGCGCGCCGGCGAGCTGCGCCTGTTGATCGTGGCCGTGACGCTGGCAGTGGCGGCGCTCACGGCCGTCGGCTTCTTCGCCGACCGGCTCAAGGGAGGGCTTGCGCGCGACGCGCGCCAGCTGCTCGGCGGCGACGCCGTGGTTTCCAGCGACAACCCGACGCCCCAGGCCTTCGTCGACAAGGCCCGTGCGCTGGGCCTGCAGGGCATCACCACGCTTCGCTTCCCGACCATGGCCCGGGCGCCGGACGCGCAGGGCGGCGCCAGCAAGCTGGTGGCGCTCAAGGCGGTGCCGCCGGGCTACCCGCTGCGCGGCAACCTGAAGGTGGCCGACCGAGCCGGAAGCGCCGGGGGCCGACACGCGCGACATCCCCGCCCGCGGCGAGGCCTGGGTCGACGCGCCCGTGCTGGACGCGCTGCGGCTCAAGATGGGCGACGCCGTGCTGCTGGGCGACACCCAGCTGCGCATCGCGCGCGTCATCGTGATCGAGCCCGACCGCGGCACCGGTTTCGTGAACTTCGCGCCGCGCGTGATGATCAACGACGCCGACCTGGCCGCCAGCAAGCTGGTCCAGCCGGCCAGCCGCGTCGGCTACCGCTTCGCGGTGGCCGGCGCCGACCCCAAGGTCAGCGCCTTCGTCAAATGGGCGGCGGAGGAAGCGAAGAAGCCCGACGGTGCGCGGCGTGCGCGTCGAGTCGCTGGAAGGCGGGCGGCCGGAGATGCGGCAGACGCTGGACCGCGCCGAGAAATTCCTGAACCTGGTGGCGCTGCTGGCGGCGCTGCTGAGCGCGGTGGCGGTGGCGCTGGCCGCGCGCGGTTTCGCGGCCGCGCACCTGGACGACTGCGCGATGCTGCGGGTGCTGGGCCAGAGCCAGCGCACCATCGCGCAGAGCTACACCTTCGAGTTCGCCGCTGATCGGCGTGGCGGCCAGCACGCTGGGCGTGGCCATCGGCTATGCGGTGCACTTCGTCTTCCTCGTGCTGCTGTCCGGCCTGGTCGAGTCCGCCTTGCCGGCGCCGACGCTGTGGCCGGTGGCCTTCGGCATCGGCATGGGCCTGACGCTGCTGTTCGCGTTCGGCCTGCCGCCGGTGCTGCAGCTGGCGCAGGTGCCGCCGCTGCGCGTCATCCGGCGCGACCTGGGCAACCTCAAGCCCGCGTCGGCGGCGGTGCTGGCGATCGGCGTCGCCGGCTTCGCGGCCTTGCTGCTGGCGGCCAGCAGCGACCTGGTGCTGGGCGGCATCGCCGTGGGCGGCTTCGCCGCGGCCGCGCTGCTGTTCGCGGGCTTGAGCTGGCTGGCCGTCAAGCTGCTGCGCCTGGTCGGTCAACGAAGCGACGGCGCCGCGCTGGCTGGTGCTGGCCACGCGGCAGATCTCGGCGCGGCCGGCCTATGCGGTGGTGCAGGTCAGCGCGCTGGCGGTGGGCCTGCTGGCGCTGGTGCTGCTGGTGCTGCTGCGCACCGACCTGGTCGCGAGCTGGCGCCAGGCCACGCCGCCCGACGCGCCCAACCGCTTCGTCATCAACGTGATGCCCGAGCAGGGCGAGGCCTTCCAGAAGGCGCTGCGCGACGCGGGCGTGCAGCGCTTCGACTGGTACCCGATGATCCGCGGCCGGCTGGTCGGCCGTGAACGGCAGGACCGTGACGCCCGACGACTACCTGGAAGACCGCGCCAAGCGCCTGGTGGACCGCGAATTCAACCTGTCGCACAGCGCGGCTGCAGCCGCCGCACAACCAGGTCGTGGCCGGCCGCTGGCAGCCCGAGGAGCGCGGCGCCGTCAGCGTGGAGGAGGGCATCGCCAACACGCTGGGCCTGAAGCTGGGCGACACGCTGCGCTTCGACATCGGCGGCATGGCAGCCGACGCGAAGATCACGTCGCTGCGCAAGGTGGACTGGGGCTCGATGCACGCCAACTTCTTCGTGATCTACCCGGTCGAGCCAGCTGCAGGACGTGCCGGTCACCTACATGACGCGCGTTCCGCGCGCCCGGCCGCAAGGGCTTCGACAACGCGCTGGTGCGCGCCTTTCCCAACATCACCAGCGTCGACATGACCAGCACCATCAACCAGGTGCAGGGCGTGCTGGACAAGGTGATCCGCGCCGTCGAGTTCCTGTTCGGCTTCACGCTGGCGGCCGGCGTGGTGGTGCTGTTCGCCGCCGTGACCGCCACGCGCGAGGAGCGGGCGCGCGAGTTCGCGATCATGCGCGCGGTCGGGGCCAGCAGCGCGCTGCTGCGCCAGGTGCAGCGCGCCGAGCTGGTGGGCGTGGGCCTGCTGGCGGGCTTTCTGGCCAGCATCGTCGCGTCGGTCGTGGGCTGGGGCCTGGCGCAATACGCCTTCGATTTCGACTGGACGGCTTCGCCCTGGGTGCCGCTGCTCGGCGCGCTGGCGGGCGCGGTGCTGGCGCTGGCCGCCGGCTGGTGGGGCCTGCGCGAGGTGCTCAACCGGCCGGTGGTGGAAACGCTGCGGCGCGCGCCGGAGTGACAATCGGGACATGCAGGAGTTACCGCAGCCCGCGAGCGCCTTCGATTGGATCGGCGGCGAAGGGAAAGTCCACGCGCTGGTCGAGCGCTTCTACGACCTCATGGACCTGGAGCCGCAATATGCCGCGCTGCGGGCCGTGCACGGCAGCGAGCTGGCCAAGGCCCGGCAGCACCTGTTCTGGTTTCTCTGCGGCTGGCTGGGCGGGCCGCAGCACTACACCGACCGCTTCGGCCACCCGCGCCTGCGCGCGCGCCACATGCCGTTTCCCATCGGCATCAGGGAGCGTGACCAGTGGCTGGCCTGCATGGACCAGGCGATGGCCGAGACCGGTGTGCCGCCCGCACTGCGCGAGCGGCTCAAAGACAGCTTCTTCCAGACGGCCGACTGGATGCGCAACACCCACGGATGAGCGTCGCCCGGCGTCGCCGGGCCACTTGATATAACGCAAGCGAAGCCGGTTGGCCGGGGTTATCCTCGGCGCATGGCTCTCTCCAGGCGGTTGCGGCGCTGGGTTTCCGGCGCATTGATGATGACGATCCTGCTCACGCAGGTCGCCGTGTCCGCGTACGCCTGCCCGACTGCGGAACATGGCGCGCCCCCCGCCCATGCCGCCATGGCGGGGATGCCGGACTGCCATGACACGGATGAAGCACCCGACCCGGCCCGGCCCCAGCTGTGCAAGGCGCATTGCGCCAATGAGGCGCAGTCGGCCGCCCGTGCGATCTCTCCGGACCTGCAGCCGAACCCCGCATCCGTCGCCCTGCTGCAGCGCGTGATCGAGCCCGTCACCACGGTGCTGCTGCCGATCCCGCTGGAGCGCGCAGCCCCGCTGACCGGCCCGCCCGACCCGCTGCCGCTGTACCTCTCGCTGCTCGTCCTTCGGAATTGACACCGGCTGGCCGTGCGCGCCGAATTGGCGCCCGCACGCTGCTTTCCCGGTCTCAATCTGGAGGATATTCATGCGATCGAATCTCACATTGGCATTGGCGCTGGCCTTTGCGCTCGGCGGGGCCGGCCCCGTCCTGGCGCAGGAAGGCGCGCTGGGCAGCACCGTGCAGGGCCTGCTCGAACACGCCCGCACACAGAACCCCGAACTCGCCGGCATGCGGCTGGAGGCCGAGGCAGCCGCCCAGCGCGTGCAGCCGGCCGGCGCATTGCCCGACCCCGTGCTGCGGGTCGAGCTGATGAACGTGAACAACTACGGCAGCGACGCGGGCTTCAACCTGTTGCCCGGCCGGGTCGGTGAAACCAAGTACACGCTCATGCAGATGCTGCCCGCCTGGGGCAAGCGCGACCTGCGCCGCGACGTCGCCACTGCCGACGTCCGGCAGGCCACCGCGCGCACGGCCGCGGCGTGGACCGAGCTGGCCATGCGCATCAAGACCAGCTACGCGCGCTACTACCTCGCGGCGCACAACGAGCGCCTGACGCGCGAGATCCTCGGGCTCATGGCGAGCGTGGAGCAGATCGCGCAGGCGCGCTACGCCGGCGGGCTGGTGGCGCAGCAGGACGCCCTGCGGGCACAGCTGGAGCAGACCGGCATGCGCTCGGAACTCATCATGCTGGACAGCGAGAAGCGGCAGGCCCGTGCGCGCCTGAACGCGCTGCTCGCGCGCGACGCATCGGCGCCACTGGCGGAACCCGTCGCGCTGCGCCCGCTGCCTGCCATCGGCGCGCTGGACGCGGTGGCGCTCGCGCAGCGGGCGCGCTCGAGCAACCCGCAGCTGCAGGCCGAAGATGCGCGGCTGCGCGGCGCTGAGAAAACCAGCGAGCTGGCCCGCCGCAACCGCTATCCCGACGTGACCGTCGGCCTGTCGCCGAGCCAGATGGGCTCGCGCATCACCACCTGGGGCGTGATGGTGGAAGTGAACATTCCCCTGCAGCAGACCACGCGCCGCGCGCAGGAGGCCGAGGCGCAGGCCATGGTGGGCGCGTCGCGCTCACGCTCGCAGGCACTGGCCAACCAGCTGGCCGGCGACCTGGGCGAGCAGCTCGCCGCGCTGGAGGCAGCGCGGAGCACCGAGGCACTGCTGGCGAACCAGTCGCTGCCGCAATCGGAGGTGAGCCTGCGCTCGGCCATCGCGGCGTACGAGAACGGCAAGCTCGACTTCACGGCGCTGCTGGAGGCCCAGCGGCAGATCCGCAAGGCCCGCCAGGACCGCCTTAAGGCGCAGGCCGAAGCGCAGATGCGCCTGGCCGAGATCGAACGCCTCGTGGGAGAAGACCTGTGAAAACCTCCAACCTGATCCTGGCCCTCCTCGTGCTCGCGGGCGTCGGCGCCGGCAGCTTTTGGCTTGGCGGCCGCGCTCCGGCTGCGGGTGGCGACACGGCCGCGGCGAGCGCCGCTGCCGGCGCGAGCACCCCGGCCGCGCCCAAGGCGCGCAAGCTGCTCTACTACCGCAATCCGATGGGCCTGGCCGACACCTCGCCGACGCCCAAGAAGGACCCGATGGGCATGGACTACATCCCCGTCTACGAAGGCGAGGACGAGGGCGCAGCCAAGCCAGGCGCCGCGAACCAGATCCGCATCAGCACCGAGAAGATCCAGAAGCTGGGCGTGAAGACCGAAGTCGCCATGGTGCGTGCGCTCGGCCGGACGGTGCGCGCGGCGGGCCGGGTCGAGCCGGACGAGCGCCACGTCTATGCCATCTCGCCGAAATTCGAGGGCTACGTGGAGCGCCTGCACGTCAACGTCACCGGCCAGCCGGTCGGCCGCGGCCAGCCGCTGTTCGAGGTCTACAGCCCCGAGCTGGTGTCGGCCCAGCGCGAATACGCGATCGCGGCGCAGGGCGTGCGCGCCATGGAAGCCGCGGGCGGCGAGGCGCAAGCCGGCATGAAGCAGCTGGCCGAATCCGGCGCTGGCTCGCCTGCGCAACTGGGACTTGTCGCCCGAACAGATCGCGGCGCTGGTCAAGACCGGCGAAGCCCGGCGCACCATCACCTTCCGCTCGCCCGTTTCGGGCATCGTCACCGAGAAGAAGGCGCTGCAGGGCATGCGCTTCATGCCCGGCGAGGCGCTCTACCAGGTGACGGACCTGTCGTCGGTGTGGGTGCTGGCCGACGTGTTCGAGCAGGACATCGCGCTGGTGAAAACGGGCGCGAAGGCCACCGTGAAGATCAACGCCTACCCGGACAAGATCTTCGAGGGCAGGATCACCTACGTCTATCCCACGCTCAAGGCCGAGACGCGCACGGTGCCGGTGCGCGTCGAGCTGGCCAATCCGGGCCAGCTGCTCAAGCCGGCGATGTTTGCCCAGGTCGAGATGCAGGTGGGCGCCAAGGCGCCGGTGCTGACGGTGCCGGACTCGGCCGTGATCGACAGCGGCACGCGCCGGGTCGTGCTGGTGCAACTCCAGGAAGGCCGGTTCGAGCCGCGCGAGGTCAAGCTCGGGGCGCACAGCGACAACTACTTCGAGGTGAAGGAGGGCGTCAAGGAAGGCGAGCAGGTCGTCGTTGCGGCCAACTTCCTCATCGACGCGGAAAGCAATCTGAAGGCAGCGATCGGCGGCCTGGGTGCTGGCGCGGGCCAGCCCGCGGCGCCCGCCGCCGCTGCCGCAGCCGCGGTGGGGCACAAGGGCCAGGGGAAGGTGGACAGCGTCGATGCCAAGGCCGGCACCGTGAACATCGCCCATGGCGCCATCGAATCGCTCAAGTGGCCGGCCATGACCATGGAGTTCAAGGTGGCCAACGGCGCCCTGCTCAAGGACCTGAAGCCGGGCGCACCGGTCACATTCGAGTTTGTCGAGCGTGGGGCGGGCGAATGGGTGATCACCTCGATCGTCCCGTCGGCCCGCAACTGAAGCCGGAGCCGCCATGCTGAACCGAATCATCCAGTGGTCGGGGCGCAACCCCTTCCTGGTGCTGCTCGCCACGCTGTTCATCGTGATCGCCGGCGTCGTCGCCGTGATGAAGACGCCGCTCGACGCGCTGCCCGACCTGTCCGACGTGCAGGTGATCGTCTACACCGAATACCCGGGCCAGGCGCCGCAGGTCGTCGAGGACCAGGTCACCTATCCGTTGACGACGGCGATGCTCGCGGTGCCCAAGTCGAAGGTGGTGCGCGGCTTCTCCTTCTTCGGCGCGTCCTTCGTCTACGTGATCTTCGAGGACGGCACCGACATCTACTGGGCGCGCACCCGCGTGCTGGAGTACCTGAACTTCGCCGCGGGCCGGCTGCCCAAGGGCGTGACGCCGGCACTGGGCCCGGACGCCACCGGCGTGGGCTGGGTCTACCAGTACGTGCTGCTGGCCAAGGACAAGACACTGGCCGAATTGCGCACCGTCCAGGACTGGTATGTGCGCTACCAGCTCACCAAGGCCCAGGGCGTGGCCGAAGTGGCGTCGATCGGCGGGTTCGTGCAGACCTACCAGGTCACCGTGGACCCGGTGAAATTGCGCAGCTACGGCATTCCCCTGTCCAAGGTGTCGCAGGTCATCCGCGATTCCAATCGCGACGTGGGCGGCCGGGTGGTCGAGATGGCCGAGACCGAGTACATGGTGCGCGGCAGGGGCTACCTGCGCGGCAAGGACGACATCGAACTGCTGGTGGTCAAGAGCATGGCCGGCACGCCGGTGCTGATCCGCGACGTGGCGCGCGTCGAACTGGCGCCCGACGAGCGGCGCGGACTGACCGAGCTGAACGGGGAGGGCGAAGTCGTCTCGGGCATCGCGATGGCACGCTATGGGCAGAATGCCCTGGAGGTCATCGCCAACCTGAAGGCCAAGGTCGAGGAGATCAAGGGCGGCCTGCCGCAGGGCGTGACCATCGAAGCGGTGTACGACCGGTCGGACCTGATCCATCGCGCGATCAGCACGCTCACCCGCACGCTGATCGAGGAAAGCCTCATCGTGGCGGCGGTCTGCGTGATCTTCCTGCTGCACGTGCGCTCGGCGCTGGTGGCCATCCTGATGCTGCCGGTCGGCGTGCTGATCGCCTTCATCGCGATGCGCCTGCTGGGCATGAACTCGAACCTGATGAGCCTGGGCGGCATCGCCATCGCCATCGGCGCCATGGTGGACGCAGCCATCGTGATGATCGAGAACGCGCACAAGCACATCGAGCGGCTGGCACCCGATCACACGGTGAAGGACCGGGCCGACGCGATGCTCGACGCCTGCCGGGAAGTCGGCCCCGCGCTGTTCTTCTCGCTGCTGATCATCACGGTGTCGTTCCTGCCGGTCTTCACGCTGGAGTCGCAGGAGGGCAGGCTGTTCTCGCCGCTGGCCTACACCAAGACATTCTCGATGGCGGGCGCCGCGCTGCTTTCCGTGACGCTGGTGCCGGTGCTGATGATGCTGTTCATCCGCGGCCGCATCATGCCGGAGGCCAAGAACCCGGTGAACCGGTTCCTGATCTGGGTCTACCGGCCGATCATCGCGTGGGTGATGCGCTGGAAGAAGGTCACCATCCTGGCCGCCTTCATCGCCATGGCCGTGTCGATCTACCCCGCGTCGCAGCTGGGCAGCGAGTTCATGCCCACGCTCAACGAAGGCACGCTGCTGTACATGCCGGCGTCGCTGCCGGGCATGTCGATCACCAAGGCGGCCGAAGTCCTGCAGACGCAGGACAAGATCATCAAGAGCTTTCCCGAGGTGAGTTCGGTCTTCGGCAAGGCCGGGCGGGCCAACACCGCCACCGACCCGGCGCCCACCGAGATGTTCGAGACCGTGATCAACCTCAAGCCCCAGGACCAGTGGCGCGCCGGGATGACCCAGGACAAGCTGATCGCGGAGATGGACAACGCGCTGCAGTTCCCGGGCATCTCCAACGCCTGGACCATGCCGATCAAGGCGCGGACCGACATGCTCTCCACCGGCATCCGCACCCCCATCGGCATCAAGGTGTTCGGCAAGGACCTGGTGGAGATGGAGCGCCTGGCCAAGGAGATCGAGGCGGTGGTCAAGAAGGTGCCGGGCACCACGTCGGCATTTGCCGAGCGCATCACGGGCGGCAGTTACCTGGACATCGAGCCCGACCGGGAACAACTCGCGCGCTACGGTCTGTCGATCGGCGAACTCCAGGAGGTCATCGGCACGGCATTGGGCGGCGAGATGGTGACCACCATGGTCGAGGGGCGCGAGCGCTTCGGCGTGACGGTGCGCTATCCGCGCGAACTGCGCGGCAATCCGCAGCAGATCGAGCGCGAGGTGCTGCTCACGGCCATGGACGGCGCGATGATCCCGCTCGGCCAGGTGGCGCATGTGAAGGTGGTGCGCGGCACGCCGGGCATCCGCACCGAGAACGCCTTGCTCTCCGCGTATATCTTCGTGGACATCCGGGGCCGCGACATCGGCTCGTACGTGGCCGACGCGCGCAAGGCGGTGGTGGACAACGTCAAGTTCGCCCCGGGCTACTACATCGCCTGGAGCGGCCAGTTCGAATACATGGAGCGCGCGCTGGAGAAGATGAAGCTGGTCATCCCGGTCACGTTACTGATCATCTTCCTGCTGTTGTACCTGAACTTCAGGCGCATCACCGAGACGGTGATCGTCATGCTGTCGGTCCCGTTCGCACTGATCGGCGGCATCTGGCTGATGTGGCTGCTGGAGTACAACGTCTCGGTCGCCGTGGCGGTGGGCTTCATCGCGCTGGCGGGGGTGGCCGCCGAAACCGGCGTCGTGATGCTGATCTACCTCGATCACGCCTGGAAGGAGGCGAAGGAGCGTTGCCAGGCGCAGGGGCAGGCGCCGTCCGCTGGCGACCTGTATGCGGCGGTGATGGAGGGCGCCGTGGAGCGGGTGCGGCCCAAGATGATGACCGTGGTGGCGATCATGGCGGGCCTGTTGCCCATCATGTGGGGTACCGGCACCGGCTCGGAAGTCATGAGCCGGATCGCCGCCCCGATGGTCGGCGGCATGATCTCCTCGACCGTGCTCACCCTGGCGGTGATCCCGGCGCTGTATGCGCTGGTGAAGGAATGGGAGCTGCGGCGGGCGGCTCGTTCCCAGCCTGCACTTGCGCCGGCGTAACGGGAACCTTTCACCGGCCTGCGAGTGGGGGGCGAAGCCGGGTGCGGGCGGGCTGTGGCGCGCGGTCGGGCCGTTGCACGCCTTGAAGGCGCGCAAACGCCTGCGGTGGACGGATTTGCGGCCTTGGGACTAGTCGTGGTCCGGCCCCATCGCTCCGGAGATGTCCGCGCGCTGTTCGCGCGCGCGGCCGCAAACCGACCACCTGCGCCTCGGCCCGCCCTGATCGCGCGCCACAGCCCGCCCGCACCCGAGTAATGACCCACCGCCGAAGCGCCTTCGGCGATGCCCCCTCGGGCTTCGCCCTCTCCCCCTCAAGGGGGCGCAACCAGCGGCCCGGCAAAGCCGGTTCCGCGGTCGCACTGGAGTGGGCCCTTGTATGCCGGCACGGCTCTGCAAGGATGCGTGCTGGTTGGCTGCGGCGCGCAATCAGGGCCAGACGAGCTGGAGGTGGCCGGTTTGCGGCCGCGCGCGCGACAAGCGCGCGGGCTATTCCGGAGCGTGAGGTGCGACCACGGGGAGTCTCAAGGCCGCAAATCCGTCCACCGGAAGCGTTTCGGCGCTTCAGCGCCGAACGGCTGGACCGCGCGTCGCAGCCAACCGGCGCGCAGCCTTGCCGCGTGTATTGCAGCGAGCCTCGCCCGCGTGCGCGAAACTCAGAAGCCGATCGACAGCAGGCGAACAGCGGCGACCACCGTGATCACCAGCGCGCGTGCCGTAGCAGACCAGCTTGGTCCAGAAGTTCAGCGGCACGCCGACGTCGTGCAGGCTGTGGTAGATGCGGTGCACGGCATGCCAGGCGAACAGCGCGATGACGGCGAAGAGGAAGCCCTTGCCGATCCAGTTCTGCGCGAACGGCGAGCATGCGCGGTAGCTCATGAGGTTCGGGCCCGACTGCCAGCCGAGCGGCGCGGCGATGCCGGTGATGAACACCAGCACGGTGCCGAACAGGGCCGACAGCATGCCGCCGGCGCCGAACAGAAGCCAGAAGACCGGTGCGTTGGAGCGCTTCATGATTTGCCACCACCAGGCGAGTGCGATCACCACGAGCGTGACGGCCGCGGCGGCCGCCCAGCCCGTGCGGGTGATGGTCGATCCCTGCGACCCGCTCACCGCCGACGACCATCATCGGCATGGTCTTGGGCATGATCTCGAACCAGCTGCGTGCATGTATCGACCATGGAAACCAGCAGCACCACGTGCAGCAGGATCGAGCCGGGCGACCGCAGCGCCGCCAGCCAGCCGTTCCAGGCGGCCTCGCCCTGGGCGAGGCGCACGACGCCCACGGCCAGCACGATCGCGTAGGCGAGCACGGCGAACGCCGTGACTTCGCGCGATCATGTAGCGCATGAAGAAGGGATCGCGGCGCCACCAGCCCCTGCATCGGGCCGGACATAGCGCCTTGCGCGCCGCTGCGTTGCGGTTCATTTCGCCGCTCCTTTCGGTGACGAGGAAGCGCAGGAAGTAGTCCTTGGCGCTGTTCACCTTGTTCTGGTTCACCGCGTTGGCCGGGTCCACGTGCTTCGGGCAGACCTCGGAGCAGTAGCCCACGGCCGTGCAGCTCCACACGCCCTCCTCGGTGCTCATGATCTCCATGCGCTCGGCGCGGCCGCCGTCGCGCGAGTCGGCGTTGTAGCGGTGCAGCAGCGCCAGCACGCCCGGGCCCGGTGAAGTCCGGGTTCAGCCCGAACTGCGGGCAGGCCGCGTAGCACAGCATGCAGTTGATGCAGGAGCTGAACTGCTCGAACTGCTCGAGCTGCTCGGGCGTCTGCAGGTATTCGCCCTCGCCCAGCGTGCGCGGCTCCTTCGGGATGATGTAGGGCTTGATGCCCTTCGAGCTTCTTGACGAAGTCGCCCGACGCTCACGACCAGGTCGCGCTCGATCGGGAAGTGCGCCAGCGCCTCGATGCGCACCGGCCCGGGCAGCAGGTCGCGCAGGAAGGTCTGGCACGACAGCTCGGGCTTGCCGTTGACCATCATGCCGCAGCTGCCGCAGATCGCCATGCGGCAGGACCAGCGGAAGCTGAGCGTGCCGTCGAGGTCGTCCTTGATGTACTGCAGCCCCTGCAGCACCGACATGTCGTCGGTGAACGGCACGTAGTAGCTCTGCCAGACCGGCTCGCTCTTCCTGCTCCGGGCGGTAGCGCAGGACCTGGATCTCGATTCGTTTGCCGTCAGGCATGGAGCCTCCTCCTTCGCCTTGCGGTCCGCCTCCTCGCCGGCCGCGCCGTAGGCGCGCGTGCCGGGCGCGCGAGGTCGTGATCTTCACCGGGCCGTAGTCGATGCGCGGCGCGTCGTCGCCGGCGTAGTGCGCCAGCGAGTGCTTCAGGAAGTTCACGTCGTCGCGCTCCTCGAAGCCGTCCAGCCGCTGGTGCGAGCCGCGCGACTCGCGGCGGTTGAGGGCCGAATGCGCCATCGCCTGCGCCACGTCGAGCAGGTAGCCGAGTTCGATGGCGAGCAGCCAGTCGGTGTTCCAGCCCCTGGAGTGGTCGTCGACCTGCACGCGCTGGTAGCGCTGCTTCAGCTCGGCGAGCTTGTCGCAGGTGGCCTGCATGGTCGGCGGCGGTGCGGTAGATGCCGCAGCCGTCTTCCATGCTCTTGGCCATTTCGCGGCGCAGCGTCGCGATGCGTTCGTTGCCGTCGCGCCGCGCCGACGATCGACATGGCACGCGCGCTGCGCCTCCTCGGCCAGCTTGCTGCAGCGTCGCGTCGTTGCCGTGCGGCGACCGCCTTCGCGAATAGGCAGCCGCCTCGACGCCCGCCACCTTGCCGAAGACGATCAGTTCGGTCAGCGAGTTCGAGCCGAGCCGGTTGGCGCCGTGGATGCCGACGCTGGAGCATTCGCCCACCGAGTACAGGCCCGGCAGGGGCGCGGCCGTCTTCCCGTCGGCGGTGATGCCGCCCATGGTGTAGTGCACCGCCGGCAGCACGGGAACGGCGCCTTGGCCGGATCGACGCCGAGGTATTCGACGGCCAGTTCGTAGATCTGCGGCAGGCGCTCGCGCAGCTTCTTCTCGCCCAGGTGGCGCAGGTCGAGGTGCACGTACATCGCCCCAGCGCGGGTCGTTCATGGTGCGGCCCTTCTGCTTCTCGTGCCAGAAGGCCTGGCTCAGGCGGTCGCGCGGGCCGAGCTCCATCGCCTTGTTGCGCGGCGTGGGCTCGGCCGGGCCGAGGCCGTAGTCCTGCAGGTAGCGGTAGCCGTCCTTGTTCAGCAGGAAGCCCGCCTTCGCCGCGGCAGGCCTCGGTGAACAGCAGGCCGGTGCCCGGCATGCAGGTCGGGTGGTACTGCACGAACTCCATGTCGCGCAGCGGCACGCCGTGGCGGTAGGCCAGCGCCATGCCGTCGCCGGTGACGATGCCGCCGTTGGTGTTCTCGCGGAACACGCGGCCGGCGCCGCCGGTGGCGATGATCACCGACTTGGCCTGGATCAGCGTGAACTCGCCGGTGGCGATCTCGATCGCGACCACGCCCTGCACGCGGCCTTCGTCGACCACCAGGTCGCCGCAGAAATGCTCGTCGAAGCGCTTGATCGACGGGTACTTGATCGAGGTCTGGAACAGCGTGTGCAGCATGTGGAAGCCGGTCTTGTCGGCGGCGAACCACGTGCGCTCGATCTTCATGCCGCCGAAGGCGCGCACGTTGGCGTGGCCGTCGGCCTTGCGGCTCCACGGGCAGCCCCAGTGCTCCATCTGCACCATCTCCTCGTGGGCCTGGCCGACGAAGAATTCGACCACGTCCTGCTCGCACAGCCAGTCGCCGCCGGCCACGGTGTCGTGGAAGTGGGCCTCCAGGCTGTCGTGCGACTGCGTGACCGCCGCGGCGCCGCCCTCGGCCGCCACGGTGTGGCTGCGCATCGGGTAGACCTTGGAGATCGAGCGCGATGCGTGAGCGACGGGTCGGCCTCGGCCACGGCGATCGCGGCCCGCAGGCCCGCCCCGCCGGCGCCGACGATCGCGACGTCGGCCTTGAAGGTTTCCATCGGCGGCCTCTTCTTCTGTCAGCGGGTCAGCACCAGTTTCTGGTAGAGGCCGCCGTAGTAGGTTTGCTTGCACGATCGACACCGGCCTCCACGCCCGACGGCAGGAAGGCCTCGATCTCGTTGCTCCCACAGGTCCATCGCATAGGGCTCGAGCTTGCGGAACACGCCGGTCATCAGCAGGCGCAGCGGATGCCACGCGCGGCCGGCCGGTGGTAGTCGACGATGACGATCTTGCCGCCCGGCTTGACCACGCGCATCGCCTCGGCCAGCGTGTTGCGCCGCACGCGCCTCGGGCTGCTCGTGCAGCAGGAAGAACAGCAGCACCTGGTCGTAGCTCGCGTCCGGGCATGGCCAGCGACGAGGAGTCGCCCTGCATGCAGCGCGATGCGCTCGTCGGCCGGCAGCTTCTCGCCAGGTTCTGCAGCTGGATCGGCAGGATGTCCACCACGTCCAGCCTCGCGTCGGGGGCCAGGCGCGTCGCGCAGCCGCGGCGTGAGGTTGCCGTAGGCGCAGGCCACCTGCAGCGTGCGGCCGCGCACGGTGGCGCCCAGGTCGTCCAGCGCCGCGTCGCGCAGCCGGCCGTAGTTGCCGAAGAGGATCAGGTTGACCAGCCACTCGCGCTCGAACACCTGCACGGCGTTCGGGTGGACGTAGGCCCACCAGTACACCTGCTCCAGGTACCGGGGAATGGGCAGGGTGCGCGCGGGGGCCAGGGCGGGCCCGGCCACGCCGGCGTCGATGGAGGGGGGCGGCGGCATGGTGCGGGTCCTGCTGACGGAGGGTGCTTACTGGGCCAGGATGAACTGGATCAGGTTCTTCAGGCCGGCCGCGTCCTTGGCCGCGACGGCCTTGTGCTCTTCTTCCGTGCCGTCGTCCATCTTCACCTTGGGGCTCTTGGTGAGGAATTCGGTCAGCTTGGCTTCGGCGTCGGCCTTGCCCTTGTACTTGGCGGCTGTCTTCTGGAACGAAGGGCCCTTCTTGGTCTTGTCGACCGAATGGCACTTGGTGCAACCGTTGTCCTTGGCCATCTTGTTGGCGGCGTCCGCATCGACGGCGGCGGCAGCGGGCAGCGAAATCGCCATGACGGCGGCCGCGGCGGCAATGAGGTGTTGGACTTTCATTCAATAACTCCTTTGAGGGGGTTGGTTCGGGATGTATTCAGGATCATGGTGCCGCCTGTCGCGGGGGGTGCCGTTGACAAAAGTCAACCGCAGCTTATCCCCGCTGCAGTTGCGCGGCCGGTCACGGCCAGCGCCGGATGTAGGTGACGCCCAGGAAGGTGACGTTCTGCGTGGGGTTGCGGTTCACGGTGGTGCCGTCCGAGAAGACGTACGGCGTGCCGTTGTAGCCCCAGGCCCAGTCGGTCCAGCGCGAGCGCTGGTGCGCCAGCTCGACCCGCACCGCGGACTGCTTGTCCAGCGTGTACTTGCCGAACAGCTTGAGCGTCGTCTGCCGGAACGTGATGTCGGGCAGGCCGCCGGTGGCCGCCAGCAGCGCGGCGCTGCCGAGGTCGGCGCCCGCGTCGAGGGTCTGCGCATAGGCGCTGCGGTCGTCGATGTAGGCGAGTGTGCCGCCCACTTCGAGCTGGCCCGTGGGCTTGCCGGTGAAGCCGATGCCCAGCGTGGTGCTGGTGTTGTCGAACGCCATGATGGCCGCAGCGGGGCGGGACTGGTCGAGCTGCTGCGTGCCGCGGCTGACGAAGCCGTTCAGGCCCCATTTGTCGTTCAGCGCATAGGTCCAGTCCAGGCTGACCTGGTCCATGTCCGCGCTGCGCACGCCGTAGCCGCTGGGCGAGTCGAAGCGGTCGCGGCCGAGTTCGGCGCTGGCCTGCAGCGAGAGCTTCTCCATGGGCTGCCAGTCGGCGTTGAACTTGACCTTGTCGCGGTGGCGGTCCATCAGCGTGGGGCTGAAGATGCCGTTGGCGAAGCCCGCGCCGGCCGCGGAGGGGTCGGACACTTCGGTCACGCCCAGCCCGCTGTTGTCGCGCAGCCAGTTGGAGCCGGTGCGCCGGCTCGTCTCCAGGCTCACGGCGCCGCTCAGGTCCTCGCTCATGCGCTTGCGCAGCTCGGCCCGCACGGCGGTGTCGTCGGTCTTCATGCGCAGGGCGGTGATGCCGGCCACCGCGCTGGTCGCGGTGAACGTGTCGCGGTCGACCGAGTTGACGTCGACGCCCAGGCTGCCGCGGTATTCGGGCGTGAACTGGTAGGCCGCCTGCAGCTTGCCGCGCAGGCTGGTCAGTGGCAGCCTGCGGTTGGTGTACGTGGACGTGCCTTCGATGTTGTACACGGCGACCGGCGTGCTGTCGTCGCGGTTTTCGTAGCGCAGGTTGGCCATCAGCGACAGCTTGGGCATGGGCCGCGAGGTGACGCCGATCTGGGCCAGGGTGGTCGCCATCGTGCCGCCCAGGTCGGAGACGCCGGCCGGCGCGCCGGTCAGGCCGGAGGCGGCGAAGTTCTCGTGCTGCGTGGCTCGCGAATAGGCGAGCTTGAAATTCATCTGCGTCGTGTTGCTGAAGGCATAGCTGCCCAACAGGTCCAGCTGGTGGGCCTGGTTGTCGGGCGGCAAGGCCACCGGCTGGCCCATGATGGCCTGCAGCCCGGTGGACAGCGGCGTGACGACGCCGAGTGCGTTGTACAGGCTGCCCGGCACATTGGGCGTCATGCTGCCATTGGCGTTGCGGTAGAACGAGCCGTAGTAACCCACGGAGAGGTTCAGCTTGCCGCCGCCGCCGTAGGTGAGGCGGGCCTCGGCCTGCGTGTGCGTGGCGTCGACCGGCTCCGGCAGCATCAGCACCGCCCAGCCCACCTCGGTGCCGGTGGTGGTGCGGCAGCCCGGCGCGATGAACGAGGGGCAGTTGAAGCCGGCGCCGAACAGGCGCGAGCCTTCCTTGCGCTCCGTCTGCACGCTGGCGTCGAACAGCCATTGGCGGGTGATGACCTTGGAGAAGCCGAACCCGAGGTTGCTGCGCTTGAGCTTCAGGTCGTAGTCATTGCCGGTGCCCGGTCCGCCGGTCAGGGCCACGACGGAGGGGGTGGTGCTCCCCGCGCCGGCCAAGCCGGTGTTGGGGATGTTCGGGTCGTAGCGCACGCCCTCGCGGTAGTCGGCCGAGAACTTCCAGTCGCCCGGTCGCTTCCAGCGGAAGCCGAGTTCGCGATTGCCGTTGAACAGGTCGGTGGCTTCGAACTGGGTCACGGTGTTGCGTTCGTCGTCGCGCCGGTAGTAGTCGGCGCTGAACAGGCCGACGCCGTTGCTGCCCGGCCGCAAGCCGTTGTACTGGTTGTAGAGCGAGCGGTCTTCGCGGTCGCCGGTGATGAGACCGACGCCGGCGCTCACGGAGCCTTCGACCGCCGGGGCGGTCTGGGCTTGGGCGATCGGGAAGGCGGAGAGCAGTGCCAATGCCAGCACCGTGAGGCGGGCATTGAAGGGCCGGACATGAAGGGTCATGGTCATTTCTCCGGTCTCAGCGGAACAGGAACCTGGGCGTCGGGTTGGTGACCGACGGGTTGTTGGAGCCGTGCACCTGCGTGTGGCAGTTCATGCAACTGCGCCCCTGCCAGATGTTCACGACGTTCTTGCCGCCGGTGCTGCCGGTGATCGCTGACGAGAGCTGGCCGGGCGCGGCCGGCGGGAACACGCCGGGCTGGCCGCCCACCGCGCCGACGCCGCCGGCCACGTGCGGGGTGTGGCACTGCTGGCACAGCATGGGCGCGCGCGCCTTGAGCATGCGCGGCAACGTTGCTGCCGTGCGGGTTGTGGCAGTTCGCGCAGTCCTCGGTGACCGGCTCATGCTGCATGCACGAAGGGGCCGCGCTTCTCGGCATGGCAGGTGTAGCAGGTGGCGTTGGTGCTGTCGCGCTTGGCCAGCTTCGGGCCGGCCGAGCCGTGGACGTTGTGGCAGTCGGAGCAGGTCATCTTGCCTTCGGGCATCGGGTGGTGCGAGGGCTTGGCCAGCTGCGTGCGCTGCTCCTTGTGGCAGGTGATGCAGACGTCGGTCTGGGTGGCCTTGGCCAGCACCTTGTCCTGGTTGGTGTGGTTCTTGTGGCAGGTCGAGCAGGCCAGGTCGGCCGATCTCGTGCTGGCTGCCGCCCCACAGGGTGCGCTTCGCATCCTTCTGGTGGCAGCTCAGGCAGGCGCCATTGAGTTGCGCCACCGCGTTCTTGGACTTCTTGCTGAAGATCCGGTCGGGCGCCGGCCGCTCCTTGACGTCCGCCGGCTTGTTGGCGTGCGTCGGGCTCGGGCCGTGGCAGGTGACGCAGGTGGGCGTTCGAGGGTCGGCCGACATCGCGTGGGCGTGCCGGCTGTTGTCCGCCAGGTCTTCCTCGTCGTGGCATTTCACGCAGGCGGCCGAAGCCGCCGCATCGACGCCCGCGGCCCAGGGGGTCCCGATCAGGGCGAACAGGCCCAGGGCCATCACCGCCATCGCTCGCTTGATTCGCATTGGATCTCCTCTGACGACCGGCCCCGTGGATGCGGGGCCGGCGCCGGTCACTTCTGTCCGTGGACGATGTCCACGCCCTTGAACCCGCCGGCTGCATGGCAGTCGGCACAGATTTCCTGCGTCTGCAGCGATTGCGCCTGCGTCCGGTTGCCGAACGACGCGCCGCCGAAGCTCGTCACGTGCGCGATGGCCGGGGGCGAGTCGTGGCATGCCGTGCAGCTGGCCGCCTTGGGCGAAATCACCATCCACTTCATCGGGTCGGTGACGCCGGCAGGCTTGGACACCACCGCGCCCAGGGTGCCGTGGTCGACCTTGTAGGAGTCGTTCACGTGGCAGGCGTTGCAGTTCAGGCCCACGGCCGGGTACGCGACCTCGGCAGCATAGTTCTCGGCGGCGCTCACGGCGTTGCCGGTGTAGCCGGCGGCGCGCGCGGCGGCCGTCACGATGTCCGCGATCGTCTGGAAGGTGTTGCCCGCGGCAACGGCCGTCCCGGCGCCGATCACCGTGGTGGACACGCCGCCGATCGTCACCTTCTGGTCGGCGAAGAATGTGCCGCCGGTGGTCAGCGCGCCTTCCTTGTTGAACGCACCCTGCACGACGTTGCCGTGCGTGAACGGATACGTGCGCTTGCTGTTGCCGTGGATGCCGTGGATCATGCGCTTGAACTGGTAGGACTCGTTGAGCGACAGGCCGCTGGTCATCACGGTGGACGACACCTTGTTCGCGTCGTGGCAGACCGCGCAGGCCTCGACCGTGTTGCGCGCGCCGCCGTGGAAGGCATTGGCCAGGGTGTTGGAGCCCGAGGTCGTGCCGAGTGCGCCGTGGCAGACGTTGCACTTCTCGCTGGCGACCACCGTGCGGCGCGGCACCAGCGGTCCGCTGAGCGCCAGGTCGATGAAGGTGTTCTGCACGACAACGCTGACCAGTTCTGTGGGGGTGACCACCGGCCGCGGGTCGGTTGCAGCCTTGACCTGCAGCTTGGGTTCCTTGATCTGGCCGATGCTGACCACGCGGGCGCTGCCGGCGGCCAGGGAGATGCCGGGGACGTCGGCCGGCACCGGGATCGCCACGGTGTAGTGGTTGGAACCGTCGTTGGTGCCCTTGTAGAAGAACGCGTTGGCGCCGCTGCCGCCGTTGTTGTTGGCCGACCACTCGGTCACGCCCAGGGGCTGGCCGATCATGTTCTGGTAGGCGAGGTAGAAGCGCAGGTTGCCGAACTTCGTGTTGTTGGAGCAGGTCAGGGCGGCGCCGGTGCCGGTGCAGTCGGACGTCACCAGGTTGTAGGCGGCATTGCCGTTGGTGGGATCGGTCAGCGAGTACTTGACGTTCACCACGCGGGCGGTCGCGTCGTACACGGCGCTTTCGATGTTCACCTTGTACTTGGCGGCGTTCTCTTCGTTCTGGTTCCAGTGCACGCGCTCGGGCGCGACGGCGGAGCCGGGCGCATGGCAGCCGGCGCAGGCGCTGTTGGGCATGAGCGTGGCGGGGGCCAGCGGGTCCTGGTTGTTGTTCAGGATCGTGTGCGTGTTGAGCCAGCGCGATCCGGCCTTGTTGGCGTGGCAGGTCAGGCAGGCCTCGCGGCTCGGGCGGGTCTTCCAGTTGTCGCCCTGGGGCGTGGCGGGGTTGGCGCCGCTGTGGCACACGGTGCAATTGCGCAGGTCCTGCGGGAAGCCGACTTCCGCGTAGTCATGCTTGCTGTTGCTGTAGCCCCAGATGGTGTAGTCCTCGCCGCCGAGGCCGGCGTCGAGCTTGGCCTTGAGCAGCTTGCCGGCGTGGATCTTGTGCGCCATGGTGGAGAGCGTCAGCACGTTGCCGCTGTTGGCGTCGGTGGTGCCAGGGTTGTGGCACATCACGCAGTACTGGGTGTCGACGCGCCCGCCGCCGTGCAGCGCGAGCTTCTCGTGGCAGCCGTTGCAGGAGGACACGTCGGTCATCTTGCGGGTCTTGCTCGGGTCGGTGACGGCTACGGAGTTTCCGTTGGCGTCGAGCGTGAAGTCGAAATACGGGTTGACGAGGATCGTCTCGCCCGCGACGTTCTTGTAGCTCAACTGGATCGCGACGCGGTGCGTGCGGTTGGGCTCGAAAGTGACGCCATTGGTCTTGGTCGGGTCCTTGATGTCGGTGCGGAAGGTATACGTGTAGTACCCCTCGTCATGGAAGACCAGCTGCGCGGCAGCCAGCGCGGGATCGGTCTGCTTGGAATCGGTGGTCGCCTGTTTGGCACTTGCCAGCACGGGCGTGCCGTTGGGGCCGACGCCGGCCGTGGCCGTCTCGGTCCTGTAGATGTAATTGACCCATTGGTCGGGATTGCCGTTGGTGCCGGGCACCAGCTTGGCGATGGCGAAGCTCACGTTGGCCAGTGCCAGGTCGGATTTCGCCTTGCCGTCGGAAAAGACGGCGAAGTTCACTTTGGGAGGGCCGGCCACGGTGACCGCAGGAACGCTTGCGTTCTGCAGCACCGTGAACGAAGCCGAGGAGTTGTCCGACGTGTCGTTGGCCGCCACGGTGGCAGCCGAATCGATGGCCGATTTCAGGGAACCGGGGGGAACCGGGGTGGGGGTGACGGTGTCGCCACCGCCGCCGCCGCCCCCGCAACCGGCAATTGCCAGCGCAAGGAGAACTGCGGCACCTGTTCGTAGCCAATGATTCTTCACGTCGTCACTCCTGGACCGGTTTCCCGGTCAATTGGGGATGGGCCCGCCGGCCCTGTCCCTCGATTAAGCATCTTCCTGATTGCGGCGGCAATCCCTACTTCTTGTGAACCACGTCCACGCCGATGGCGCTGCCCGGTGCGTGGCATCCTTCGCACGACTCGAACACCAGGCCCTTGTTGAGCAGGTCGTTCTGCGTGAAGTTGCCGAAGCTGGCGCCCACTGTCGTCACGTGGGTCTGCACGCTCTTGGCGTCATGGCAGGACGTGCAGGTCGCGGCTTTGGGCGAGATCACCAGCCAGTCGAGCATGTTGGTCACGCCGGTGGGCTTGAACACCACCGAGCCGAGCACGCTGCGGTCCTGCTTCCAGGAGTCGTTCACGTGGCAGTTCGCGCAGTTGCCCAGGTGGGCCGGGTAGGCCACTTCAGCGGTGAAGTTGTCGGTCACGCCGGGATACTGGTTCACGCAGGTTGCCGTGCCCAGGCTCGGGCCACCGGCGACCTTGTTGGTGCCGTCGAGGTTGTACGCGCCGCCGACGTTCATGCAGTGCGTGAACGGAGTGGTGCGCTGTTCCTTGCCGTGGATGCCGTGGATGAAACGCTTGGCCTGGTAGGACTCGTGCAGGAACGAACTGGTGTTGCCCGCTGCGAGCTGGCTGTCGCCCGCGACCGGCCCGGTCGTGCCGTCGGTCATCAGCGTGTAGCTGCCGGCCTGGTTGGCGTTGTGGCAGACCGCGCAGCCGTCGGAGTTGTTCCGGTGCCCCTTGTGGAAGCCCACCTTGGCGGCGCCCATGGGCAGGCCCAGGATGGCGTGGCAGCTGTTGCAGTTGTCGTTGCTGACGATCTGGCGGCGAGCCGCCGTCGAGGCTGCGCCGCTGGCGATGTTGACATCCTTGATGGTGTTCTTCACCGGCACATACGCCAGGTCTTCATTGGTGACCGGCGGGACGGCGCCGACCGGGTTGCGGGAGACCGGGTCGATCCGGCGCTCTGACACGGCGCCGATGATCATGACGCGGGCGTTGCCCTTGGCGCCGGCGGGGATCGTCAGGTCTGCGGAGTAGTGGTGCGTGCCGTCGTCCACGCCGCGGTAGGCGGCATAGCTGGCGGTGGCCGTCGCGTCGTCGGCGGTGATGCCGGCGAGCGTTTCGGCGCCCAGGTAGACCGCGAACATGCCGAACTTGTCGGTCGGCTTGCCCGGCACGGCGGGCGGCAGGACGGCGTCCCAACGGTAGTTGCTGTTGCAGCCGACGATGGAAGCGCCTGCGGAGTCGGTGGTCGCCGCGGCGGAGCAGCCTTCACGCAGGTCGTAAGCCGCGCCGGTGGCGGGGTTGACGACCGAGTACTTCACCGTGAGCTTGCCCGCGGTGGTGGCGGTGGCGGCCGTCTTCAACGTGACGCTGTCGATCTTGCCCTGGTACAGCGCGGCATTCGCCAGTTCCTGGACCCAGTGCACCCGCTCCGCACCGAACGTGCTGTTGGCGCCGTGGCAGGATGCGCAGGTGGAGTTGGGGATGGTCGCTGCCGACGTGCCGAGCCTCAGGTTCGTGACGTGCGTGGCCGACCATGCGCTGGTGGCACCGGACTGGTGGCAGCTGAGGCACGCTTCCTTGCTGGGCACGGACTTCCAGTTGTCGCCTTGCGGGGTCAACGGGTTGGCGCCGTCATGGCACTTGGCGCAATTGCGGATGGGCTGCGGGAAGCCGACTTCGCCGTATTCGTGCTTGCTGTTCGAATTGCCCCAGATGGTGTAGTTCTCACCCTCTTCGGCCAGCAGCTGGCCGGCATGGATCTTGTGGACCATGGTCGAGAGCGTCAGCACGTTGCCGCTGTTGGCATCGGTGGTGCCGGTGTTGTGGCAGGTGACGCAGAACTGCGTGTCCACCCGACCGCCGCCGTGCAGCGCGAGCTTGTCGTGGCAGGTGTTGCAGGTGGCGATGTCCACCATCTTGCGGGTCTGGCTGGCGGTTGCCGGGACAGACTTGCCTGCGGAGTCGATCGTGAAGTCGTAGTACGGGTTCACTCGGATCGTCTCGCCGGCCGCGTTCAGGTAGCTGAGCTGGATCACCACACGGTGGGTCCGGTTCGGCTCATACGTCACGCCGTTCGTGGAGTACGCGGTCGTGCCGGCCGTCGTGGTCCAGTTCGGGTTCGTGACGTCCGCGCGGAAGGTGTAGGTGTAGTAGCCGTCCGGGTTGTAGACGAGCTGCGCCGCGGCGAGCGCGGCGTCTGTCTGCTTCGGGTCGGAGGTGGCCTGCATCGCCGAGGCGAGGGCGGGCGTGCCGTTCGGGCCGACGCCGGCCGTGGCGACTTCCTTGCGGTACACGTAGCTGACCCACTTGTCCGGTTCGCCATTGGTGCCGGGCACCAGCTTGGCGAACGTGAAGCTCACGTTCGACAGTGCCAGGCCGGTTTTGACGGCGCCATTGGAGAACACCGCGAAGTTCACTTTCGGCGCGCTGTTGACCGTGACGGCCGGCACGCCGGCTGCCTGCAGCACCGAGAACGAGGCCGTCGAATTGACGGACGAGTCGTTGGCGGTCTGGGCGGCTGCTGCCGACAGGGCCGCCGAGACGTTCTGCGTCGGGGGGGGCGGCGGGGGCGTGGTCGTATCCTCGCCGCCTCCACCTCCACCGCAACCCGAGAGGGCGATGGTGAACGCGGCCGCTGCCGCTGTTCCTAATCTGGCAAACATGAGCTTCATAGTGACTCCGTGACGTCGGATGACGAGTACTTGCTGAACCTTTTCAGGTCTCTGGCACTGCCCGTTCATCGATCCTGTGCACGCCTTGGACTTATTTCTTGACCCACATCAACAGGCGGCATTGCCGCTTGCGGTATGAGCCCGCGCTGCACAGGAGAAACATGCGATCCATCAACCTGTAAGTCCATTCTGGTAGCCGCGAAAGACAGGCGATATCGGAACCCGATCAAGATTGCCTTCGGATAATTCCTATAGCGCGTCAAGGTTGATCCAGGTGGGGTTGAAGGGGCTTGTGCGAAGCGACTTGAGGGCCGGCCGCAGCGTGGCGGCCAGCTCTACAAGTGCAGCAGCGGCGACAGCGTGGCAGCCAGCTCTACAAGTGGAGCAGCGGCGACAGCACGCCGCCGATCACCGTGGAGGCGGTATAGAGCACGACCACCGCCGGCACGGCCGCGACGGCGGCCTTGATCAGGAACCAGAAGATCGTGCTGAACTTCATGTCGAGGTCGGTGACCACGACATTCAGCGATTTGCCCGAGTCCGGGGGCAGTGCGCCGCAGTGCGGGCAGCTGGCGGCGCTGTCGCTGATCTTCGCCTTGCATTCGTAGCATTCGATGAGCACGGCTATTCCTTTCGTGTGGATGCAGCCGCGGCGGGCGCATCTGCCGGCGCCGCCTTCGCGGAGAAGAGCTCCTGCGGACCGGCGCCGTCCGGCTCGGAATGGGCGATGGCGAAGTGGCACTCGATGCAGGTCAGCCCTTCGAGCCGCCCCTTCTCGTGGCGCTTGAGCGCCTTCTCGGTCTGCTTGTCCGGGTCCATCTTGGCCGTGGTGTGGCAATGCCGGCACTCGCGCGAATCGTTGGCCTTCATGTAGACCCACACGCGCTTGGCGAGCTCGTAGCGCTTGGCGGCGAACTTCTCCGGGGTGTTGATCGAGCCGGTCCAGTGGCCCCAGACGTCGGACAGGAGCCCAAGCTTGGCCAGGTAGTTCGGCACGTATTCGTGCGGCACATGGCAGTCGTTGCAGGTGGCGCGCACGCCGCTGCGGTTCAGGTCGTGGATGGTGCCCTTGTGCTCCTTCTGCAGGGGCAGCATCTCGTGGCAGGCGTTGGCGCAGAAATGCTCGGAATTGGCGTACACCATGAACGAGCCGGCCGAGGCGAAGGCCACCGCGCCGACGGCCAGGCCCATCACGAGGACGAGCAGGCTGCCGGGGCGGGCGCCCCAGCCGCGCAGTTTGTTGAGGAATTTGGACATCTGGACCTTCTCCTTAGAAAATCGCGCTTCTGGGGATCAGGCTGCGGTCCACGTCCAGCTCCTGCGGGCCGGGACCGCTCTTGGGCTCGTGGTGCGTGATGCCGAAGTGGCAGTCCACGCAGGTCAGCTTCTCGCGCTTGCCCTTTTCATGGCGCGCCACGGCGATCGGCGACTGCTTGTCGGGATCCATGTTCGCCGGGGTGTGGCAGTGGCGGCACTCGCGCGAGTCGTTGCCTTTCATGTAGGTCCAGACGCGCTGGGCCATCTTCGGTCGCTGGGCCTCGAATTTCTCGCGCGTGTCCACGGTGTGGGTCACGTGGTGGCTCCACAGGTCGTTCAGGGCGCCCATCTTGGCGATGTAGAGCGGGATCGGCGCGTGGGGCACGTGGCAGTCGACGCAGGTGGCGCGGACCCCAGTGCGGTTCTTGTCATGGCTCGAGCCGATGTACTCCATGTTGGAGTTGTTGGCCATCTCGTGGCAGCTGGTCGCGCAGAACGCCTCCGTGCTGGTGTAGATCATGGTCGTGCCGAACAGGCCCAGGCCCACGACCGCCACCAGGAAGCCGGCGGCCAGGACGACGATCGCCCTTTTGCCCGCGACCCACCTGCGAACCCTGGATATCACTCTTGTAGGCATCGTCGTTCCTTTCAGGAAGCGAGCGTGAACGCACCTGCCCGGCACGCGTTGCGCGCGCCGGACCCCTCTGCCACCCCGGTCAGGACGTTACTGGGCCAGGATCCACTGCACGACGTTCTTCACCTCGGCGGCGTCCTTCGTCTTCAGGGCCTTGTGCTCTTCCTTCTTGCCGTCCATCTCGATCATGGGGCTGGTCGTGACGTGCTTGACCAGCTTGTCCTCGGCGTCGGCCTTGCCCTTGTATTTCTTCGCGGTTTCCTTGAAGGAGGGGCCGTCCTTCTTCTTGTCGACCGAGTGGCACTTCAGGCAGTCGCTCTTCTTCAGCATGGCCTGCGCGGCGTCGGCGTCGACGGCGGCGTGGGCGACGGAGGCGGCCATGAGGCCACCCGCAACAGCCAGGGTCATAAGCAATTTCATTTCATGTCTCCTTCGGATCAAAACAAACACATTCGGCCCCGGGGCATCCCGTTCAACCGCCCCTGAAGAAACCGATGCCGACCAGCGTGAGCAGCGTGAGGCCGATGGCGATCAGCGTGAATCCCAGCAGGCGCGACAGCTTGACCTTGAGCGCCGAGGGCGCGTCGACCAGGCGGCCTTCCAGCTCGCCGGTGGCGACCAGGCGCTGGTACTCCACCGTGTGGTCCTTCTTGAACTCGTCAAGCGGGAACGTGCCGGTGAACATCACCACGTCCACCGGGAACTTGTCGGGACGGAAATGGTTGTTGAAGAAGTGCACCGTGAAGAGGAACACCACCGCGAGGAACGCTTCCTCCCCGTGGAAGATGGCGGCGACGTTGAAGACCCAGCCCGGCAGGAAGCTGCCGAAGAAGCCCGGCACCCACATGATGAGGCCGCTCACGCCGATGATCGTCACCCCCCAGAAGGGCGCCCAGTAGTCGAACTTTTCCCAGTACGTCCAGCGGTCGAACACCGGGCGCGGGCCCATGCCGAAGAACCACTTGAACATGTTGATGATGTCCTTCAGGTCCTGCAGGTTCGGCACCAGCGAGTCCGGGCCGAACAGCTGGAACGTCCTCCAGTTGCGCCCGACGCGGATCACGATGTAGATCAGGTGCCAGAAGAACACGCTGGCGAAGATGACCGCGGCCGTGCGGTGGATGATGCCCGCCACCTTGGGGCCGCCGAGCATCTGCATGATGGCCGGCGCCCAGGCGACGTCCGGGTAGAACAGCGGCATGCCGGTCAGGGTCAGCGTCATCAGGCTGAGCGCGAACGTCAGGTGCGCGATGCGCCAGATCGGGCTGAATCGCCGCACGTGCTTCTGGCGCAGCGCTGCCGGAACCTCGTCGACGCGGATGTGCTCGTGGCCGCCGCGCGCCTTGCGCTCCTTGTATTCGCGGTAGAACCACAGGGCGGTGTGCAGCCAGAAGAAGGCGAAGGTGCCCACCAGCAGGCCGGTCATCATCTGGAACGCCACCCAGATCTGCGGATAGCGTCCGATGTCGTGATGGTCGCCGTGCGGCTGGAAGCTGGCGAATCCCTTGGGCGCGTCCGCCAGGCCCTTCTTGGCGTTGTGGCAGGTCGCGCAGGTCTTCATCCGGTTGTCCGGATGGACCTTGGATTCCGGGTCGGAGACCCGCTTGATCTGGTGGCTGCCGTGGCAGTCGTAGCACTTGGCCGTGTAGCTGTAGCCCAGGGTCGTGATGCTGCCGTGGAAGGTTTCCTTGTAGGTGTCGAGCTCGCGCTTGTGGCAGTTGCCGCAATTGGTGCTCACCACCAGCTTGAACGGGTCGCCGGAGGTGTTGCTGATGGCGTGCGCGGTATGGCAATCCGAGCAGACCGCCGCCTGGGCCAGCATGCTCTTGGCGTTTTCCTTGCCGTGCACGGAATCCTGGTAGGCCTCGAGCTGGTCGGTGTGGCAGGTGCCGCAGATCGTGGGAATGGACAGGCGCCACTGGTTGTGCTCCGGCGTGTTCTTCGCCGGCACGTTGAAGGTGTGGGTGTCGTGGCAGTTGTCGCAGGCGGCGTTCGGCTTGGTCTTGTCGTCCGCGTTCGGGCGCGCGTGGAACGACTTCTTGTAGGCCTCGATGTTCTTGGCGACCACGCCCATGCGCGGCCTCTCCTCGGTCCTGCCGCGCTTGACCGTCTGGTCCCACAGCTCCTGGTGGCAACCTGCGCAATCGACCTTCTTCAGGGGTTCCGCCGTGTTCCTCGCGTGGACATTGCCCTTGTCGGCGTTGTCCTTGATGTCGGTATGGCAGGCCACGCACTCCATGCGGCCGTGCACGCTCTTGCCGAACTTGTCGGTCGGGATGGCGTGCAGCGTCTTGGGCTTGGCTCCCTCGGCGCCGGGCACTTCGAGCTTGCCCTTCTTGCCGTCATGGCAGGTCAGGCAGGTGGCATTGTCCAGCGTGGGGGCGGGCGGTTCCGCGGCCTGGGCGCGCGTGCCCGGCAGGCCGAAACAGGCGGCCGCCAGCAGGAAGGCCAGCGCCAGGCGTTGCAGGTGGGAAAGAGTCGACTCGAAGTGCTTGGTCATGTTTTCAGTCAATTCAGAAAATGTGCTTCCCCATGCCCAGGCCGGCGGGCAGTCCCTCGTGAGGGCCCCAAACCGGCAGGGCCGTATGGGTTCGCAACTTTTGTGGGCCAAGTGTGTCGGGACAGCATAGGGGGAAGTTGACTTAAGTCAACGGGGCCCGCTGTCCATGGTGTGGAATCGGACAACTCCTATGAACACCGAGGCCGGTCCTTCAGGGAGCCGACAGAAATACCACATGCGCCTGCACATCCGCCCCACCCGCGCCATTGGCTTGCTGGCGACCCTCACGATCGTGCTGATCGCGGTGGCGGTCGCTTTCCTGCTGTGGGACATGCGCAAGCGCGACCTGGAGGCCGCGCGCCTGGACACCTTCGGCTACACCCACGTGATCCGCGAGGAAACCGAGCACACCTTCGACCAGGTCGACCTCGTGCTGCGGGGCGTCCAGGAACGGATGCAGACGGCCTACGGCGGCGGGCTGGCGCTGGACAGCGGCGCCGTGCGGCTGCTGCTCAGCGCCCGCATCTTCGGCATCCGGCAGCTGGGAGCGCTGTATTTGCTCGACGCCCGCGGGGTGGTGGTCAATTCGTCGCGCGACGACGACATCCTCGGGGGCTCGCACGCCGAACAGGAGTATTTCCGGACTTTCGCCAGCGGCGGCAACGAGGGCCTGTACATCGGCCGGCCGGTGCGCGACGCCCGGCAGGGCGGCTGGGCGCTGCACATCGCGCGCGCCTTCACCGGCACGGACGGCAAGTTCCGCGGCGTGGCGGTGGCCGCGATGAACATCTCGCAGCTCGAACAGTCCTACCGGTCGATCAAGGCGGACCATCCGCGCCCGATGTCCCTGTACCTGGCCGACGGGACGCTGGTGGCCAGCCTGCCGCACCGGGAGAACCTGATGGGCGAGTTCGCGCCCGAGCTGGGCGCCGGCGCGCTGCCCGCGCCCGGCGACGACGTGCGCATGGTCGACCACGCGACCGGCGACGGCGGCCGCCAGGCTTTCGCGCTGGGGCGCACGGGGCGCTTTCCCCTGCTGGTGGGCGTGCCGAACGACGAGGAGCTGGCGCTGGCCGCCTGGCGCGAGAATTCGATCGTCGTGGTGCTCGGCGCGATGCTGGTCAGTGCCTTCATCGCCGCGGCGGCGGGCCTGCTGGTGCGCGGCGTCAATCGCCAGGCCGAGCTGTCCCGCGCGTTGCGCGACGCCAACGACCGCTACCACCAGACCATCGATTCGGTCATGGACGCCATCGTCGCCGTGGACGAAGCCCACCACATCCTGCTGTTCAACCCGGCGGCCGAGCGGATGTTCGGCCTGGCCCAGAAGGACGTGATCGGCCAGCCCCTGTCGCAGCTGGTGCCCGAACGCGTGCGCGAAGGCCATGCGCTGCACATGGACCGTTTCATGTGCTCGCAGGGTGAGTCGCGCGCCATGGCCGCGAACATCGAGATCAGCGGCATGCGCGCCGACGGCACCGAGTTCCCGATCGAATCCACCATCTCCCAGACGCTGATCGAAGGCAAGCCCCAGCTGACGGCGGTGCTGCGCGACATCACCCAGCGCCGCCGCGCGGAGGAAGACCTGCGCGAGATGAACCGCCAGCTGCGCAGCCTGTCGGCCTCGCTGCAGGAGGTGCGCGAACAGGAGCGCACGCGCATCGCGATGGAACTGCACGACGACCTCGGGCAGCAGCTCACGGGGCTGAAGCTCGAGCTTTCCTGGCTCGGCGGCCGGATGAAGGAAGGCCGGCAGGCCACGCCCGAGGAGGTGGGCGCGATGCGCCAGCTGCTCGACACCGCGATCGCGTCGGTGCGGCGCATCGCCACCGACCTGCGCCCGCTGATCCTGGACGACCTGGGTTTCGGCGAGGCCGTGGCCTGGCAGACGGCGGAATTCGCCAAGCGCAGCGGGCTGGACGTGCAGCTGGACTTGCAGGCGCAGGCGCTGGTCAGGGACGACGTGCTGGCGACGGCGCTGTTTCGCATCGTGCAGGAGTCGCTGACCAACGTGGTGCGCCATGCCGGCGCCACCAGCGTGACCAGTTCGCCTGACCTCCGACGGCGACGAGCTCTGTGCTGACGGTGCGCGACAACGGCGCGGGCATTGCAGCGGGCAACCGGGCCGGGCAGCCGGCATCGGGCTGGTCAGCATGCGCGAGCGCGCCACGGCGCTCGGCGGGCAAATTCACCATCGCCGGCCAGCCGGGCGCCGGCACGACGATCGAGGTCACCTTGCCGCTGGGGCAGCCGGTGGAGGAAAAGGAAATCGCATGAAGATCGAAGTACTGGTCGCGGACGACCACGCCATCATCCGGGACGGGCTCAAGAAGATCCTGGCCGACACCGGCGACATGGTGGTGGCCGGCGAGGCCGCCAACGGCAACGCGGCGCTGGACCGGGTCCGCGAGCGCGACTGGGGCATGGTGGTGCTGGACATGTCCATGCCGGGGCGCAGCGGGCTGGAGCTGATCAAGCTGATGAAGGCCGAGCGGCCCAGGCTGCCGATCCTGGTGTTCAGCATGCACCAGGAAGAGCAGTTCGCGGTGCGGGCGATGCGGGCCGGCGCTTCGGGTTACCTGTCCAAGGAGGGCGACAGCGACATGCTGCTGCCGGCCATGCGCAAGGTGGCGGCCGGCGGCTGCTTCGTCAGCGACAAGGTGGCGCAGCTGCTGGCCACCGACGTCTCGCGCAGCGACAACTGCCCGCCCCACACCCTCCTGTCGGACCGCGAGTACGGCATCTTCAGCCGCATCGTGCGGGGGGCCAGCCTGACCGAGATCGCCGACGAGCTGTGCCTGTCCATCAAGACCGTCAGCACCCACAAGTCGCACATCCTGGCCAAGATGAACCTGGCCGGCCAGGTCGACCTGGTGCGCTACGCCATCGAGCACAACCTGCTCGACACGGCCCGCGAATAGCGCCCGCCCGCGCCGCGCCATCGGAAATCTCCGATGGTTACTTTGCGCTTACGCCGATATCCACATGTGGCGGCGCCCTGCAATATGGGGCAAGAGCCGCCGGTGCGCCTGCCATCGGGGACGACCGCAGGTGCTTTTCGCGTGAGCATGCCTCCATTGACAACTGGCGAAAGAAGTCCCGACGACGACCGGACCCGGCCTGCCGAAGGATTCTGGGCGCGCGCGAGGCGACCGAGCACGCGCTATTCGCTCCTCGCGATCGCCTCGGTGTTCTTCATGGCCGGCATCCTGTTCTGGGGCGGCCTGAATACCGGCATCGACATGACCAACACGCTGGAGTTCTGCACCACGTGCCACGAGATGCGCGACACCGTGTACCAGGAATACAAGGAGACGATGCACTACAGCAACCCCAGCGGCGTGCGGGCGATCTGCTCGGACTGCCACGTGCCCAAGGACTGGTCGCACAAGATGGCCCGCAAGATGAGGGCGAGCCTGGAGATCTGGGGCAAGGTGACCGGCACCATCGACACCCGCGAGAAGTTCGAGGCCAAGCGGCTCGAGCTGGCCACCCACGAGTGGGAGCGCCTGCAGGCCAGCAACTCCCGCGAATGCCGCAACTGCCATGCCTTCGACGCGATGAGCGCCAGCCTGCAGAAGCCCGAGCCGTACAAGAAGCACATGCAGGCGCGCGAGGAGGGCAAGACCTGCATCGACTGCCACAGGGGCGTGGCGCACAAGCTGCCCAGGGGCTATGTCAAGCCCGAATAACCACAGGGTTTTTGGGGAATAGGCGGTTCCGCGCGGCCCCCGCCGGGGTCCGGGAAAAGCGTGCGGTTATAGTAGGCGGCCCTGCAAAGGCAGCTGCGAACCCATGCACCCTCCGGGGCTCCTTCCCGGCGCGTTGACCTAAGTCAACCGGCATGGTTTCGCTGCGTTGGCAGCGGCGACCGCCCTGCCGACAATCCATTCAATGCTGAGTGCCTCCGATCTATCCTGCGTGCGCGGGGAGCGTCCCCTGTTCGCCGGCGTCGACTTCGCGGTCGAGGCCGGTCAGTGGCTGCACGTGCGGGGTGCCAACGGCTCCGGCAAGACCAGCCTGCTGCGGCTGCTGGCCGGGCTGTCGCAGCCCGCGCACGGGCAGATCCGCTGGGACGGCCGGCCCGTGGGCGAGGACGCCCAGGCCTTCCGCGGCGACCTGCTGTATCTGGGCCACCATTCGGCCGTGAAGGAAGAGCTCACCGCCCTGGAAAACCTGCAGCTGGCCTCCGAGCTGGACGGCGCCGACCTGTCGCGCGAGGACGCGATCGCCGCGCTGAAGCGCTTCGGCCTGCAGGGCCGGGAAGACCTGCCGGTCAGGTTCCTGTCCGCCGGGCAAAAGCGCCGCGTGCTGCTGGCGCGGCTGGTGACGCGCAAGGCCCGCCTCTGGATCCTGGACGAGCCGTTCACGGCGCTGGACACCCGCGCCGTGCAGCTGCTCGGCTCGCTCATCGCGGAACACGTGGCCGACGGCGGCATGGCCGTGGTCACCAGCCACCAGGCCATTCCCATCGAAGGCGGCAAGGGGCTCGACCTGTGAAGGCGATGCTCGCCGTGATGCGCCGCGACCTGCTGCTGGCGATGCGCCGGAAGACCGAAGTGCTGACGGCGCTGTTCTTCTTCGTCATCGTCACCAGCCTGTTCCCGCTGGGAATCGGGCCGGAGCCCGCGCTGCTGCGCAAGATCGCTCCGGGCGTGCTGTGGGTCGGCGCCCTGCTGGCCACCATGCTCGGCCTGCAGCGCATGTTCGCCACCGACCATGCCGACGGCACGCTGGAGCAGATGGTGCTGTCGCCGACGCCGCTGGGCCTGCTGGTGGCCGGCAAGAACCTCGCCCACTGGCTGCTGTCCGGGCTGCCGCTGGTGGTGCTGGCGCCGCTGCTGGGGCTGCAGTTCGACCTGGACGCGGAGTCGCTGGGCGTGCTGGTCCTCGGGCTGCTGCTGGGCACGCCGGTGCTGTCGCTGGTGGGCTCCATCGGCGCGGCGCTGACCCTGGGCGTGCGCGGGGGCGGCGTGCTGCTGTCGCTGCTGGTCCTGCCGCTGTACATCCCGACGCTGATCTTCGGCGCCGGCGCCGTGCAGGCCCATGTGTCCGGGCAGGGGGCGGGTGGGCACCTGTCGCTGCTGGCCGCGCTGCTGGCGCTGGCCCTGTTTTTCGCGCCGTGGGCGACCACGGCGGCTTTGAGGATCGCACTCGAATGAGCAATCGCATCGTCAACTGGTTCAGGTTCGCCAGCCCGTACAGCTTCTACCCGCTGGCCGGCAAGATGACGCCGTGGTTCTGGGCGCTGGCGCTGCTGTTCGGCGCGGCCGGGCTGTGGATCAGCTTCTTCGTCGCGCCCACCGATGCCACGCAGGGCGAGGGCTACCGCATCATCTTCGTCCACGTGCCGGCCTCCTGGATGTCCATGTTCATCTACCTGGTGATGGCCGCCTGGGCCGGCATCGGGCTGGCGCTCAACACCCGGCTGTCGGGCATGATGGCCCAGGCGCTGGCGCCCACCGGCGCCCTGATGGCCTTCCTGTCGCTGTGGACCGGCGCCTTCTGGGGCAAGCCGATGTGGGGCACCTGGTGGGTCTGGGACGCGCGCCTGACCTCGGAACTGATCCTGTTCTTCCTGTATCTGGGCTTCATCGCCCTGCAGGCAGCCATCGACGACCCGCGCCGCGCCGACAAGGCCGGCGCCATCCTGGCGCTGGTGGGCGTGGTGAACGTGCCGATCATCTATTTCTCGGTCAAGTGGTGGAACACGCTGCACCAGGGCTCGTCGCGTGTCGATGACCAAGGCGCCCTCGATGGCGCAGACGATGCTGTGGGGGATGCTGCTGATGGCGCTGTGCTTCTGGATGTACTCGATCGCGATGACGCTCAAGCGGGTGCGAACCATCATCCTCGAACGCGAGTCACACACCGAGTGGGCGCGCGAGCTGGCGGAGGTGGCGCCATGAATTGGGGGTCGGCCAGCGAATTCTTCGCGATGGGCGGGTACGGGCTTTACGTGTGGGGCAGCTTCGGCGTCTGCGCACTGGCGCTGGTGCTCGAGCCGATACTTTTGGGCAGGCGCCGCCGGGCGATCCTGCACAGCCTGCGCGCCAATGCGCGGGCCGAACGGATGGACAAGGAGGTGTCATGAAGAACTGGAAGAAGCGTGGGGCGATCGTCGCCGGCGGCCTGATCGCCGTGGGCGTCGCGGCCGCGCTGGTGCTCAATGCGCTCAACAGCAATATCGCGCTCTATGTGACGCCGAGCGAAGTGGCCGCGGGCAAGTCGCCCAAGGGCCAGGCTTTCCGCATCGGCGGCATGGTCAAGGACGGGTCCGTGAAGCGCGACAACCTCACCGTGCATTTCGTCGTGACGGACACCGTCAAGGAAATCCCCGTTGCCTACACGGGCATCCTGCCCGACCTGTTCAAGGAGGGCAAGGGCGCCGTGGTGCAGGGCCGCCTGGGCCCGGACGGCAACTTCACGGCCTCGGAAGTGCTGGCCAAGCACGACGAAAACTACATGCCCCCGGCGGCGCAGCACGCGCTGGACCAGGCCAAGAAAGCCCAAGGAGCCGCCAAGCCATGATCCCCGAACTCGGGCAATTCGCCCTCATCCTCGCCCTGTGCGTGGCCGCCGTGCTCGGCACGCTGCCGCTGATCGGTGCGCACCAGGGCCGCCGCGAATGGCTGGTGCTGGCGCGGCCCGCCGCTCAGGCGTTCTTCCTCCTGGTCGCCGCGTCCTTCGTGGCGCTGGGCTGGAGCTTCTACGTCAACGACTTCTCGGTGGCCTATGTCGCCGGCCACTCCAATTCGCTGCTGCCCACGCTCTATCGCCTGTCGGCCGTGTGGGGCGGCCATGAAGGCTCGCTGCTGCTGTGGGTGCTGATGCTGTCCGGCTGGACCGTGGCCGTGGCACAGCTGTCGCGCACGCTCGACGAAACCATGGTGGCGCGCGTGCTCGGCGTGCTGGGGCTGGTGGCCACCGGCCTGCTGCTGTTCATCCTGCTCACGTCCAACCCGTTCGACCGCCTGATGCCGGCGGCCGAGGAAGGCCGCGACCTGAACCCGCTGCTGCAGGACCCGGGCCTGGTCTTCCACCCGCCGATGCTCTACATGGGTTATGTCGGCTTCTCGGTGGCCTTTGCCTTCGCCATCGCGGCGCTGCTGTCGGGCCGGCTGGACGCCGCCTGGGCGCGCTGGTCGCGCCCCTGGACCACCACGGCCTGGGTGTTCCTCACGCTGGGCATCGCGCTGGGCTCCTGGTGGGCCTACTACGAACTGGGCTGGGGCGGCTGGTGGTTCTGGGACCCGGTGGAAAACGCCTCGTTCATGCCCTGGCTGATCGGCACCGCGTTGCTGCATTCGCTGGCCGTGACCGAAAAGCGCGGCAGCTTCAAGAGCTGGACCGTGCTGCTGGCGATCGGCGCCTTCTCGCTGTCGCTGCTGGGCACCTTCCTGGTCCGCTCGGGCGTGCTGACCTCGGTCCACGCGTTCGCGACCGACCCGCGCCGCGGCATCTTCATCCTGGTGCTGCTGGCCCTGGTGATCGGCAGTTCGCTCACGCTGTTCGCCTGGCGCGCGCCGAAGGTCGCGCTCGGCGGCACTTTCAGCCTGCTCTCGCGCGAGACGCATGCTGCTCACGGGCAACGTGCTGCTGGTCGTGGCGGCCGGCTCGGTGCTGCTGGGCACGCTGTACCCGCTGCTGATCGACGCGCTCGGGCTGGGCAAGATCTCGGTCGGCCCGCCGTACTTCAATGCGGTGTTCGTGCCGGTGATGGCGCCGGTGCTGTTCCTGATGGCCATCGCGCCGCTGGCCCGCTGGAAGAACGCGCAGCTGCGCGACATGACCCGCAGGCTCTGGATTCCCGCCGCGCTGGCCGTGGTCGCCAGCGTCGCGATTCCGCTGCTGATGGGCGGCTGGACCCTGCTCACCGGGCTGGGCTCGGCGCTCGCCGTGTGGGTGGCCGCGTCGATGATCCAGCAGATCGTCACGCGCCTGAAGGCCGGATGGCCGCCGCTGTCCTACTGGGGCATGCACCTGGGCCACCTGGGCATCGCCGTGTTCGTCGTCGGCGTCACGCTGGTCGGCGGCTTCCAGGAGGAAAAGGACGTGCGCATGGAGCCGGGCGACACGGTGACGGTCGGCGGGCACCTGTTCAAGTTCAAGGGCGTGCGCAATGTGCAGGGCCCCAACTACATGGCGGCCCGGGGTGAGTTCGAAGTGACCAAGGGCGGCGCGCGCGGCGCGCTCGCTCTTCCCGAAAAGCGCAACTACCAATCCTCGACGATGCCGATGACCGAGGCGGCCATCGACGCCGGCTTCACCCGCGACGTCTATGTCTCGCTCGGCGAGCCGCTGGAAGGCCAGGCCTGGGCGGTGCGCGTGTACTACAAGCCGTTCGTCGACTGGATCTGGGGCGGCTGCGTGCTGATGGCGCTGGGCGGGCTGATCGCCGTCGCCGACCGGCGCTACCGCCTGCGGGTGAAGTCCACGGCGCCGGAAACCACCACTGCCCTGCGGGGGGCCTCCGCATGAAGGCGAGGTTCCTGATTCCGCTGGCGATGTTCGTCGTGCTGGTCGTCTTCCTGGCCGTCGGCCTGAACCGCGACCCGCGCGAAGTGCCGTCGCCGCTGGTGAACAAGGCGGCGCCGCTGTTCAAGGTGTCGCAGCTGGCGGCCGAAGACAAGACGTTCGGCCGGCCGACATGAAGGGCCAGGTCTGGATGCTCAACGTCTGGGCCTCCTGGTGCGTCGCCTGCCGCGTGGAGCACCCGCTGCTGGTGGACCTGAGCCGCGCCGAAGATCGTCCCGGTGATCGGCCTGGATTACAAGGACAAGCGGCCCGACGCGCTGAAATTCCTCAGCCAGCACGGCAACCCCTACGACCTGTCGGCCTTCGACGGCGACGGCCGCGTGGGCATCGACTACGGCGTCTACGGCGTGCCCGAGACCTTCATCATCGACAAGAACGGCGTGATCCGGCACAAGCAGATCGGGCCGATCACCCCCGAGGCGCTGGAAAAGACCATCCTGCCCCTCATCAACGAGCTGAAGAAGCAATCATGAAACGCCTTGCCGCCCTGCTGCTGCTCGCGCTGGCCTTCACCACCGGCTTCGCGAAGGACGCCGCGCCGCTGGCCGAGGACCCGGTCGTCGAGAAGCGCCTGATCGAGATCTCCGAGGAGATGCGCTGCCTGGTCTGCCAGAACGAGTCGCTGGCCGGCTCGCGCTCGGACCTGGCGCAGGACCTGCGCCGCGAACTGCGCGAGCAGATCAAGCTCGGCCGCAGCGACGCGCAGATCCGCGAGTTCATGGTCAGCCGCTACGGCGACTTCGTGCTGTACCGCCCGCCGGTCAAGCCGATCACCATCTTGCTGTGGTCGGGCCCGTTCCTGCTGATGGCCGTGGGCGTGATCGTGCTGCTGGTCTACCTGCGCCGGCGCAACCGTGCGCTGGGCGACGAGGTGCTGACCGAAGAGGAAAACAGCCGCGCCGATGGCGCTGCTGAAGGAGACCGAGAAATGACAGGATTCATCGTGGGCGCCTTGCTGGCCCTGGCGCTCACCCTCGCGCTGCTGCTGCGCCCGTTCTACCTGCGCCAGGGCGCCGTGGCGGTCGCGTCGCAGCGCCAGCTCAACGCCGCCATCCTGCGCGAGCAGCTTGCCAAGCTGGACCAGGACCTGGCCGACGGCACCCTGGCCGCCGAGGACTACGGGCAGGCCCGCGCCGAGCTGCAGCGGCGCGTGCTGCAGGACACCAGCGAAGTGGACGCCGCGCCGACGCTGCACGCACCGCGCAGGACGATGCTGGCCCTGGGCATCACCGTGCCGGCCGTCGCGTTGGGGCTCTATATGCTGATCGGCAGCCCGGCCAGCATGGACCCGGCTGCCGGCAATGCCGGCCACGTGGGCCAGCAGGACCTGGAAAAGATGGTCACCGCGCTGGCGCAGAAGCTGGAAAAGGAACCGGACAACCTCAAGGGCTGGGCCATGCTGGCCCGCTCCTACAAGGTGCTGAACCGCAACATGGAGGCCGAGCTGGCCTTCGAACGGGCGGGTGCCATCATCGATGACGACGCGCAGATGCTCGCGAATTACGCGGACGTCGCCGCCTCCAACGCCGGGGGCAACTTCAAGGGCAAGCCGGCGCAGCTGATCGAAAAGGCGCTCAAGGCCGACCCGCAGAACGCGATGGCCCTGTGGCTGTCGGGCACCGAAGCGATGAGCCGCAACGACTACGACCGCGCCCTGGCAACCTGGGGCAAGCTGCTGCCCCTGTTGGCACCGGGCTCCGAGGACGAGCGCATGTTGCAAGGCGCCATGGACGAAGTGCGCGCGCGCGCCGGCAAGGGCGCGCCGCTCGCGGCGGCACCTGCGGCCGCGCCGGCGCCTGCCGCCGCAACGCCCACCCCGACTGCCACGGCGGCCTCCACTTCCAAGGCGGGCGTGAGCGGCACGGTGGAACTGGCACCCGCGCTGAAGGCGAGGGCCGCGCCGGGCGACACCGTGATGGTCATCGCGCGCCTGCCGGGCACGCGCATGCCGCTGGCCGTGATGCGCGCGCCCGCGTCGCAGCTGCCGCTGGCCTTCAAGCTGGACGACTCCATGGCGATGAACCCGCAGGCGCTGCTGTCGACGGCGGGCGAAGTGGAAGTGGAAGCGCGGATTTCCAAATCCGGCATGGCCATGCCCGAAGCGGGAGACCTGCTCTCCGCGGCAAAGGTCGTGAAGATCGGCACCGGCGGCATCGTCCTGCAGGTGGAGCGCGTGCGGAACTAGCGGCCGGAGCGGCGCGTCGGTCAGGGCTCGGCGCGCCTCGGGCGAAAGATCGCGTAGTTGCCGTTCGCCTGCGCCACCAGGGTTTGCTCCACGTACAGCCGGGACTCCAGGTTGGCGACGGTCTTTCCCCGATTGATGATTTCCGTTGTGCAGACCACCTTGCCGGTCGCAACCGGCTTGAAATAATTGATCTTGATTTCGATCGTCGCGCAGATTTCGCCGGCTTCGAGCGTCGGGTAAAGGGCCGCTCCCATGCCTGTGTCGGCCAGCGCGTACAGGACGGCGCCGTGGGCCACGCCATGGGGGTTCAGGTGCGGGGGCCCGACGACCAGGGTGAGCGTGCTCGAACCCGGCCGGCTGTCTTCGAACTGCAAGTCAATGAGGTCTGCGAAAGGATGTTTCACGCTTCTTTACTCCGGGGCGGTTCGCGCCCACATTGACGATGGTGCGGGCATGCTACCGGTTCGCAGCGGCTAGCGCACGGGCACGGCCAGGCCCGGCTTGAGCAGCACCACCAGCGCCCCGGCGCCGCCTTCGTCGGCGCGCGCCTGCACGAAGGCCAGCACCTCGTTCTTCTGGACCAGCCAGCCCTGCACCTTGCCCTTGAGCACCGGCGTCTTGCCGGGCGAGCCCAGGCCCTTGCCGTGCACCACGCGCACGCAGCGCCAGCCCCGGCGGTGCGCCTCGCGGATGAAGTCGGCCAGCGCCTCGCGCGCTTCCTCGCGGCGCAGGCCGTGCAGGTCGATCTCGCGCTGGATGCTCCAGTCGCCCTTGCGCAGCTTGCGCGTCACGTCGGTGCCGATGCCGGGGCGGCGAAAACTCAGGGCGTCGTCGACGTCCAGCAGGGTGGTGGCGTCGAATTCGTCGCTGATGGCTTCGCGCAGCACGCGCTGGTCGTCCAGCTGCTGCTGCACCGCGAAGCGGCGGCGGCGGGTCCGGCGCCAGGTGCACCCGGCCGTGGGCGCGCATCGGCTGCACGGCGCCGGCCGCGCGCACGAACAGGTTCCGCTCGGCATGCGCGCGGCGCTCGGCTTCGCGCCGCGCGGCCTCCTGCGCGGCCGCCGCTTGCCTGCTGCTCGGCCAGCTTGCGCTGGATGTGCTGCAGGTCCTTGAGCGACTTGGACTTCATGCCGCGTCCGTCAGAGCAGGCCCTTCTCGGCCATCGACAGCGCCTCGCCCGGCGCGACGATCACGTGGTCGAGCACGCGCACGTCGACCAGCGCCAGCGCGGCCTTCAGCGTCTGCGTCAGCGCCTCGTCGGCGCGCGAGGGCTGCACCGTGCCGCTGGGGTGGTTGTGCGCCAGCACCACGGCGGCGGCGTGGTGGTGCAGGGCGCGCAGCACGACTTCGCGCGGGTAGACGCTGGTCTGCGTCAGCGTGCCGCGAAACAGCTCCTCCATCGCGATCAGCCGGTTCTGGCGCGTCCAGGAACAGCACGGCGAACACCTCGTGCGTCCTTGGCGGCCAGGTGCAGCTGCAGGTAGTGCTTGACGGCGTCGGGCGAGCTGAACACCTCGCGCGTCCTTGCAGCTGCTGGGCCAGGGCGCGGCGCGCCAGTTCCAGCACGGCCACCAGCTCGGCGCGCTTGGCCGGGCCGCCCAGGCCCTTGATGCGCTTCAGGTCGTCCGCGTCGGCGTGCAGCAGGCCGGCGATGCCGCCGAAGCCGCCGGTCAGCGTCCCGTCTGCCGGTCCGACGCCGGCTCGGCCAGCAGCTCCTGCGCCATCTGCAGCACGCCCTCGCCCGGCCGTGCCGGTGCGCAGCAGCAGGGCCAGCAGCTCGGTGTCGCTCAGGGCGCCGGCGCCGCGGGCCAGCAGCTTTTCGCGCGGCCGGGCGTCGGCGGGAAGGTCTTTCAGGGGCATGGTCGGGCTGGCCAGGGTCGGGGTTTCTACAATGGAGGCCAGTTTATCGGGACTTCCATGGCCACCACCGCCGCACCGCGTCCAGCCGGGCTCCTTCCTCACGCTGCATTACCGGCTGGCCGGGCCGGGCGGCGACATCATCAACACCTTCCGCGACAAGCCCGCCACGCTGACGCTGGGCACGGGCGAGCTGTCGCCCGCCGTGGAGCAGCGCCTGATCGGCCTGGAGGAGGGCGCGCACGCCACGCTTCGAGCTGCCCGCCGGCGAGGCCTTCGGCGAGCGCAACCCGGAGATGGTGCAGTGGGTGGCGCGCAAGCTGCTCGACGAGATGGGCGACCCGGACGAGCAATACGACGTCGGGCGACGTGGTGCAGTTCCCCACGCCCGACGGCATGGGCCAGCTACGCCGGCGCGGTGCAGCAGGTGGGCAAGGACGGCGATGGCGACGGCAAGGCCGACGCCGTGCTGTTCGACTTCAACCACCCGCTGGCCGGCCAGCCGGTGACCTTCGAGGTGCAGGTGATCGGCGTGCTGTGAGCCAGCAGCGCCAAGCCACTCGGCGTCGAGATCCTGCTGGCCGAGCCGCGCGGCTTTTGCGCCGGCGTCGACCGCGCCATCGAGATCGTCGAGCGCGCGCTGCAGAAGTTCGGCGCGCCGATCTACGTGCGCCACGAGATCGTGCACAACACCTACGTGGTCAACGACCTCAAGGCCAAGGGCGCGATCTTCATCGAGGACCTGGCCGAGGTGCCGCCCGGCGCCACGCTGGTGTTCTCGGCGCACGGCGTGAGCAAGGCGGTGCAGGACGAGGCCGCGCGCGCGCGGCTTCGAGATCTTCGACGCCACCTGCCCGCTGGTGACCAAGGTGCACGTCGAGGTGGCCAAGCTGGCCAAGGAGGGCTACGAGTTCATCATGATCGGCCACAAGGGCCACCCCGAGGTCGAAGGCACGATGGGCCAGCTCGACCACGGCATCCACCTGGTGGAGGACGTGGCCGACGTGGCGCAGGTGCAGCCCGGCGCAGACCGAGAAGCTGGCCGTGGTGACGCAGACCACGCTGTCGGTGGACGATGCGGCGCAGATCACGGCCGCGGTGCGCGCAGCGCTTCCCCAACATCCGCGAGCCCAAGCAGCAGGACATCTGCTACGCCACGCAGAACCGGCAGGACGCCGTGAAGATCATGTCGCCGCAGGTCGACGTGCGTGATCGTGGTGGGCAGCCCCACCAGCTCCAACAGCAACCGCCTGGCCGAACTGGCGCGCAAGCTCGGCGTCGACAGCTACATGGTGGACAGCGCCGGACGAGCTGCGCGCCGAGTGGCTGGAGGGCAAGTCGCGCGTCGGCCTGACGGCGGGCGCCTCGGCGCCGGAGGTGCTGGTCGCAGCAGGTGATCGACCGCATCAAGGCGCTGGGCGCGGTGTCGGTGCGCAAGATGGACGGCATCGAGGAGACGGTGAAGTTTCCGCTGCCCAAGGGGCTGAAGCTGTGAAGCGCGCGAACAGGTCGAGGCCGCGGCAGCGGCGCTTCGCAGGACGCAGCGGCTTCATCCGCCGCACGCCGCTGTGGAAGCTGCCCGGCGCCGCCTTCGGCGTCGGCTGCGCCGAGGTCTGGCTCAAGCTCGAGCAGCTGCAGGTGGGCGGCAGCTTCAAGGCGCGCGGCATGCTCAACCGCCTGCTGGCCAACCCGATTCCCGCCAGCGGCGTGATCGTCGCGTCGGGCGGCAATGCGGGCATCGCCACGGCGGCCGCCGCCCGCGCGCTGGGCGTGACGTGCGAGGTGTTCGTGCCCACCGTCTGCAGCCCGCGCCAAGCAGGCCAGGCTGCGCGAACTGGGCGCGCAGGTGGTGGTCACCGGCGCGGTCTACGCCGAAGCGCTGGAGGCCTGCCTGGCGCGCCAGAAGGAGACCGGCGCGCTGCTCACGCACGCCTACGACCAGCCCGAGGTGGTGGCCGGCGCCGGCACGCTGGCGCGGGAGATCGAGGAGCAGGGCGGCCGGCCCGGACAGCGTGCTGGTCAGCGTCGGCGGCGGCGGGCTGATCGCCGGCATCGCGGCCTGGTTCGGGCAGCGATGCGCGCGTGGTCGCGCTGGAGCCGGAGCTGGCGCCCACGCTGCACGCGCGCGCGCAGGCCGGCGCGCCGGTGGACGTGGCCGTCAGCGGCATCGCCGCCGATTCGCTCGGCGCCAAGCGCATCGGCGCCATCGCCTGGGAGATCACCCAGCGCTACGTGCAGGATTCGCTGCTGCTGCCCGACGCGGCGATCCGCGACGCCCAGCTGTGGCTGTGGAAGGAGATGAAGCTGGCCGTGGAGCCGGCGGCAGCGCTGGGCCTGGCGGCACTGCAAACGGGCGCCTACCGCCCGCGCGCAGACGAGAGCGTCTGCCTCGTGATCTGCGGCGCCAACCTGGATCCGGCGACGCTGGCGTAGGACGGCGGGCCCGCGGGGGCCGCTCCACTAAAATCCACCGATGCTCGATATCACCCTGTTACGCAAAGACCTGGCCTCGGCCGTGGCCCGCCTGGAGACGCGCAAGAAGCCCCCAGGCCTTCCTCGACGTGGCGGCTTTCACGGCGCTGGAGGCCGAGCGCAAGACCATCCAGACCCGCACCGAGGAGCTGCAGGCGCAGCGCAACCAGCTGTCCAGGCAGATCGGGCAGCTCAAGGCCAAGGGCGAATCCGCCGACGCCGTGATGGCGCAGGTGGCCGCGCTCAAGGCCGAGCTGGACAGCTCGGCGGCGCGGCTGGAGCAGATCCAGCCCGAGATGCAGGCGCTGCTGCTGGCCGTGCCCAACCTGCCGCACGAGAGCGTGCCGGTGGGCGCCGACGAACACGCCAACCAGGAAGTGCGCAAGTGGGGCGAGCCGCGCAAGCTTCGACTTCGCGGTCAAGGACCACGTGGACATCGGCGAGAAGCTGGGCCTGGACTTCGACACCGGCGTCAAGCTCAGTGGCTCGCGCTTCACCGTGATGAAGGGCCAGGTCGCCCGGCTGCACCGCGCGCTGGCGCAGTTCATGCTGGACGTGCAGACCCAGGAGCACGGCTACACCGAGTGCTACACGCCCTACATCGTCAACGCCGAGACGCTGCGGGCACCGGCCAGCTGCCCAAGTTCGAGGCCGACCTGTTCGCCGTGAAGAAGGGCGGGCAGGAAGGCGAGGGCCGAGGACCAGCAGGCGCTGTACCTGATCCCGACCAGCGAGGTGACGCTGACCAATTTCGTGCGCGACGAGATCGTCGCCGCAGGACGAGCTGCCGATCAAGCTGACGGCGCACACGCCGTGCTTTCGCTCCGAGGCCGGCAGCGCCGGGCGCGACACGCGCGGCATGATCCGCCAGCACCAGTTCGACAAGGTCGAGATGGTGCAGATCGCGCACCCCGACAAGAGCTACGAGGCGCTGGAAGAGATGACCGGCCACGCCGAGGCCATCCTGCAAAAGCTGGGCCTGCCCTACCGGGTGATGCTGCTGTGCACCGGCGACATGGGCTTTGGCGCCGCCAAGACCTACGACCTGGAAGTCTGGCTGCCGGCGCAGGACACCTACCGCGAGATCAGCTCGGTGTCCAACTGCGAGGCCTTCCAGGCGCGCCGCCTGCAGGCCCGCTTCAAGAACGCGCAGGGCAAGAACGAGCTGGTGCACACGCTCAACGGCTCCGGCCTGGCCGTGGGCCGCACCCTGGTGGCGGTGCTGGAGAACTACCAGAACGCCGACGGCTCGGTGACGGTGCCCGAGGTGCTGCGCCCGTACATGGGCGGAGTGGCGCTCATCCGGCCATGATCGGTTAGAATCTCGGGCTTCGCACCACGCGAAACCGAATCAGGAGCGGTGGCAGAGTGGTCGAATGCGCCGGACTCGAAATCCGGTGTACGGTTATGCCGTACCGTGGGTTCGAATCCCACCTGCTCCGCCAACCACAAGGACCGGCCGCTATCAAATGTGTAGCGGCCGGTTTTTTTGCGCTAGCTTGCCGAGGCGGGAAAGGCGGAAGCGGCCTCCCGCTCGAGCTCCGGGATGGCGCCCAGCACCACCAGCTTTTCGTGGACCGCCTGCACGGCCTGCCGATGCAGCCGCCACAGCGCCATGAAGCGCGCGTCGTGGTCCGCCTCCAGCCACGCCTCGGCGTCTTTCAGGCGCAGCATCTGCTGCGTCCAAAGGAAGTCGATGAGCAGGCCATGCACGCCCAGCAGCTGGGCCGCTTCATCGGAAATCTGCGGGAACCACTGTCGCCCCAGCTCGCGCATTTCCTCCAGCGGAGATTGATCGCCTTGCGTGTCGCCCTGGAAGAAAGTGCTGCGGCGTTGCGATGCGACCCACGCCGAGTAGGCGGCCAGCGCCTCCAGCAATCGGGCCGCCCTGGCCCGCCGCGAGATGCGCTGGCGCAAATGCCGGGTAATGGCGCCGCTGGCCGCTGCCGCGAGCACGAGTGCGGCTGCCAACCAGGCCAGGTGGTAGGTCAGGCCGGACACGGGAAACCGGTGGTCAGCGAGGCTTTGCCAGCGCCGGCTGCAGCAGCCCGAAACCGCCGCGCGGCCGGTCTTCCTGGCTCGCCAGCAGGTCGGCCTTGGCCGTCCAGCGCTCGGACAGGTTCGAGAAGATCATGCGGCATTCCACCGTGAAGCAATCCTGCTGCTGCAGCGTGCCCAGGTTCCGGGCGATCTTGCGCGCGATCAGGTAGCGGTGCGCGGGGGCGGAGGTCGTCATGAAGGCAGTCATCAACGCCAGGGTCGCTGTCCAGAGGGCCGCGCATGCGCGCGACAGCGTGACGGCGTTGGCTTCGGGCGTGGCGGCGTTCATCGCGGATCCCCCGGGCGGGCCGGCAGCGCGGCCAATGCAAGTTTCATGAAGCGGCTCCTTGGCGGATGTCTGAAGCCATCCTAGGGCCGGCTGCCTGCCGGCCCTGTCAGAGCCCGGGACCAAACCCGGCCCGCTGTGTCCTACAGCCGGCCGGGATGGCCTACGTGCCCTTACCGACCGGCTCGGGGCGGTCGTCGCGCGCGTGCCGCTTGCGGCCGGCCACGCGGGCCTCTTCACTGGTGAATTCATGCGCGTGCCCGCTCTGGTGGGCTGCGCGGCCGCCCAGGCTGGCGATTTCGCGCTGGCGCTGCGGGTCCATCGCGGCGAAGCCGCGCAGCCTGCGGCGGGGCCCCGCCGCGGTGCTGTCCTTGCCGCCGGAGGATGAATGCGGGAGCGTCATTTCATGTCCTTTCAATGGGGGATGGGCGACGGGTCGCGGGCAAACAAGCCTACTGCGGATGTGCTGGGAAAGGGTGCGCGTGCTACCGGAGGTAACGCCTGGCCCCTGTAGGCGGTTGTAGGAGATGTCTGGCAGACCTCAGGGGGCAAAACGTCAACAATGCACCTCGACGACACGTCACCGCGCGCCGCAGAGCCGCGGGGCGATGCGTCCAGAAGAAACCTCTCAAAGGTCGACGTGGCCGCCGGTTCGCTCCCATGCGAAACCGGTTTTTTGTGGTGAACCCTAACCGGGGGCGACAGCCCCGACCGATGTGACTATTCGCGTGCTGTTGGTGGAGGATGACCGGCGGGTGCACGGCATCGTCGCCCAATTGCTCGAAAGCATCGGCGACATCAGGCCGGTATCCACGGTCACGACGGAAGCCGAGGCCAACCTCTGGCTCGAAGAGAACCCGCGGGGCTGGGACCTGGCCGTGATCGACCTGATCCTGGACGCGGGCACCGGCATGGGCGTGCTCGCCAAGTGCCGCTCGTGGTCCCCCGGCGGCAAGGCGGTGGTCCTGAGCAACTACGTGTCCCCCGCCATCGAGAAGCACTGCATGGCGCTGGGCGCCGAGGCGGTCTTCCACAAGGCGCACGACATGCAGCAGTTCATCGAGTTCTGTTCGGCCCTGTAAGCGAAGCCTTTTTTCTGCTCTAGACTCGGGGCCGATGAAGCCCGACGTCGCCCCCGTGATCGCCACGCCGGCCGAGGCCCAGTGGGTCGAGGCCGAACTGGTGCGCAGCCTGATGCGCACGGCGCGCAGCACCCAGCTGGTCGGCCTGTTCCTCATCCCGATCTTCGTCATGGTGCTGTGGGACGACGCCACCTGGCCCATGCTGGCCATCTGGACGCTGGCCGCGCTGCTGGTGGCCACTGCGCGTTTTGCGGTGATCCGCAGGTACGTGGCCGACGTGATGGCTGGCGGGACGGCGGAACACCTGCGGTTCTTCGGCCGTTACCGCGCGCTGTGGCCCCTGAGCGCGCTGGTCTGGGCCTCGTCCACGTACCTTTATTTCGACCGGGCACCGCTGGCGGACCAGTTCATCTGCTGGCTGATCATGGCCGGCCTGGCGATGTTCTCGATCAACGCGCTGTCCAGCCATTTGCCGACCCTGCGCGCGTACCTCGACACGCTGGCCGTCACGGCGTTGGCTGTCATGCTCTGGCGCATCGGCGTCCAGCTCGAGTTCCATGGGCCCTACTACCACTACTGGGTCGTCGCCCTGCTGCTGATCTTCTGGCAGGTGCTGCGCCAGGCCGGGTTGCGGCTGCACGAAACCCACCGCAAGAACTTCGAGCTGCAGTACCGCAACAACCAGCTGATCGAATCGCTCACGCGCCAGACGCAGGCGGCGCTGGACGCGGTGGAGATCAAGAACCGGTTCCTGGCCAGCGCGGCGCACGACATCCGCCAGCCGGTCCACGCGCTCAGCCTGTACGCGGACTGGCTCGGCAGCGAGCCGGAGCTGGTGCACGAGATCGCGCCGAAGATCGTGGAATCCACCAAGGCCGTGAACGCCCTGTTCGACTCGCTGTTCGACCTGGTGCGCCTGGATTCCGGAAAGATCAAGCTGAACATCGAGCCGGTGGACCTCGGCCGCCTGCTGCACGACCTGGAACTGCAATACCGACCGCTCGCTCAGGCCAAGGGACTGGAATTCCGCGTGCACGTCACGCCGGGCACGGTGCTGTCCGACCCCATCCTGCTGAGGCGCATCGTCGGCAACCTGGTGTCCAACGCCGTGAAGTACACGCAGCACGGCGGCTTATTGGTGGCCTCGCGCGCCACGGCGGCGGGGCGCCGCATCGAGATCTGGGACACGGGGCTGGGCATCGCGCCGGTACACCAGCGCGAAATCTTCCGCGAGTTCTACAAGGTGCCCAGCCACGCCGGCACGGAGGATGGATTCGGGCTGGGGCTGTATATCGTGGCCCGCCTCGCGGCCATCCTGGGGCACCCGCTCAGCCTGGCTTCGCGCCCGGGGCGGGGCACCGTCTTCCGCCTGATGCTCAAGCCGACCGACGCGCAGGAAGCGGCCGACCGCGCGGCCACGATCTCTCAGCTGGTCAACATGCCGTGAGTGCGGGCGTAATGGATGGTCTGCGTGCGGCTCTTGACGCCCAGGCGGCGGAACAGCCGCCACAGGTGGACCTTCACGGTGTGTTCGCTGATGCCGAGCTCGTCGGCGATCTCGCGGTTGGACAGGCCCCGGTCCAGCATGACGATCAGCTGCTTCTGGCGCTTCGAGAGCTTGTTGTCGGTGGGCGTGAGCTCCTCGAAGCCGCCGTCGGCGTTGAGCAGGGCACGCAATGCGTTGCCGATTTCCTGGGCGCCCGAGGACTTCTCGATGTAGATGTCGGCGCCCGCTTCGATGCATTGTTCTTCGGCGTCGGCGGCGGGGGACGCGGAGAGCACGGCCAGCGGCGTGTCGGCGAAGCGGTTCTTCAGCTCGTGGATGCCGGAGGTGCCGGTCGTGTCGGGCAGCTTCAGGTCCAGGCAGATCAGGTCCGGCTTGCCGTGCTGCTTGACGGCGGCTTCCACGCCGCCGATGCGATCGAGTTCGACCACATTGGCGCCGGGACGCAGGCGGCGCAGCAGCATGACGACCGCTTCGCGCATCAGCGGATGGTCGTCGATCACATACAGGCTCATCGGTTTGGGGGGCGGGGTTTTGGTATCGGCAGACATAAGAACTAAGGATAACTCCGTTTAGGTGCCGGCGGTAGGGGCGGTTATTAGCATGCCATCACCGCCAGCCCGCCTCAGCCTTGGGAAAGCGCTCCCAGCGCGGCTGTGATCTCTTCCTTCGTGACGCCGTCAGGCAATTGCAAGGCATCGAGCGCCGCGCCGTCCGCGCCCGACTTGAGTTGCGCCACGGCCCGGCCGGCTTCCTGGGGCGAGGCGAAGCCCGCGCTTTGCGCCAGCAGCCGGCCGTCGGCGTCCACCAGCTTGAAATAGTGGCGGCCGTCGGCTTCGCGGTATTGCTTGAACGCAGGCAGCGCGGCCTTGGCGGCCTTGGGCTTGCGGGCCGCCCCCGGCGTCGCGGCCAGGCTGCGCAGGCCCACCGCATCGCGCAGCCGGGCCATGAACGGCGTGGCGATGGCGCGCGCCTTCTCGGCCCCGCGGCGCAGGATGGCCTCGATCTGCGCCGGGTCGGCGACCAGCGCCTCGTAGCGCTCGCGCATCGGGCCGATCTCGCGGTCGATGCGGTCGAACAGCAGCTGCTTGGCGTCGCTCCACGAAATGCCGTCGGCATAGGCCTGGCGCAGCTGCTGCGTCTCCCCGACCGATGCGAACGCCTCGTAGATCTGGAACAGCGCCGAGCCGTCGGTCTCCTTGGGCTCGCCCGGCAGCGCGCGAGTCGGTGACGATGCCGGCGATCAGCTTGCGCAGCTGCGCGCGCGGCGCGAACAGCGGAATGTGGTTGTCGTAGCTCTTGCTCATCTTGCGGCCGTCCACGCCGGGCAGCAGGGCGACGGTGTCGTCGATCTGCGCCTCGGGCGGCACCAGCAGCTCGCCGTACAGGTGGTTGAAGCTGTTGGCGATGTCGCGCGCCATCTCGACGTGCTGCACCTGGTCGCGCCCCACCGGGATCTTGTGGGCCTTGAACATCAGGATGTCGGCGGCCATCAGCACCGGGTACATGAACAGGCCCGCGCTCACGTCGACGTCGGGGTCGCTGCCGGCGGCGGTGTTCTTGTCCACCGCGGCCTTGTAGGCGTGCGCGCGGTTGAGCAGGCCCTTGCCGGTGACGCAGGTGAGCAGCCAGGTCAGCTCCGGGATCTCCGGGATGTCGGACTGGCGGTAGAACAGCACGCGCTCGGGGTCCAGCCCCACGGCCAGCCAGCAGGCCGCGATCTCCAGCGTGGAGCGCTGGATCCGCGCCGGTTCGTCGCACTTGATCAGCGCGTGGTAGTCGGCCAGGAAGTAGAAGTTCTCGGTGCCGGCGCGGCGGCTGGCCTCCACCGCCGGGCCGGATCGCGCCGACGTAGTTGCCCAGGTGCGGCGTGCCGGTGGTGGTGATGCCGGTGAGGAAGCGGACGGGCGAGGTCGAGCTCATGGCGGTCAGTTGAACAGCGAGGTGAGGGGAGTGAGCAGCAGGTCGATCGCGCCGTAGCCCACGGCGATCAGCGGGCGCAGCCAGTAGGTGCCGACGACGCCCAGCAGCACCAGGCCCATGACGATGAAGAAGCCCCAGGGCTCGAGGCGGCTGACGGCGAAGGCCTGCGCGGCGCGGCAGCAGGCCCACCAGGATGCGCCCGCCGTCCAGCGGCGGCAGCGGAAACAGGTTGAAGGCCCACATGACCAGGTTGACCAGCACGCCGGCCTTGCACATCTCCAGGAAGAAGCGCTCGTTCACGTCCGTCGCCCACCAGCAGCGTGTAGCCGATGGCCCACAGGATCGCCTGGATGAAGTTGGAGGCCGGGCCGGCCAGCGCCACCCAGATCATGTCGCGCTTGGGATGGCGCAGCTGGCCGAAGTTCACCGGCACCGGCTTGGCATAGCCGAACAGGAAGGCGCCCGAGGTCGCGAAGTACAGCAGCAGCGGCATCAGGATGGTGCCCATCGGGTCGATGTGCTTGAGCGGGTTGAGCGTGACGCGGCCCATCATGTACGCCGTGTTGTCGCCGAGGTGGCGCGCCACGTAGCCGTGCGCCGCCTCGTGGATGGTGATGGCGAACAGCACCGGCAGCGCGTAGATCAGGACGGTTTGGATGAGGTTGGAAATAGTTCACCGGGCGGATTGTCTCAGACCTCACCGGGCCGGCCCCGCCCTGCAACGGGAGCTCACAACCCCAGCGCTGCGATGTCGCCGCGCCCCTCGCGCACGACGACGGCATCGCCGCCGGTCCCCATCGGCGTGAGGTCGATCACGCTGGTGGGCTCGGACGGGCAGGCGCCCGCGTCGATGACGCCGGCGATCAGCTTTTCGAAACGGTCGCGGATCTCCTGCGCGTCGTTCAGCGATTGGGTCTCGTGCGGCGGGATCAGGGTGGTGGCCAGCAGCGGCGCCCCGTGCAGCGCCAGCAGCTCCTGCAGCACGCGATGATCGGGCACCCGCAGGCCGATGGTCTTGCGCTGCGGATGGCTCACGCGCCGCGGCACTTCGCGGGTGGCCTCCAGGATGAAGGTGTAGGCGCCCGGCGTGGCCGCCTTGAGCAGGCGGTACTGGCGGTTGTCGACACGGGCGTAGTTGGCCAGCTCGCTCAGGTCGCGGCACAGCAGGGTGAGGTGGTGCTTTTCGTCCACGCCGCGGATCTGGCGCAGGCGGTCGGCGGCCGCCTTGTCGTCCAGGTGGCAGGCCAGGGCGTAGCTGGAGTCGGTCGGCACGGCGACCACGCCGCCGCCTTCGAGCAGCGCCACGGCCTGCTTGAGCAGGCGCACCTGCGGGTTGACGGGATGGACTTCGAAGTATTGGGCCATGGTTGCGGATTCAGACTTCCAGGGGTTCGAGCGCCAGCCGGGATTCGCGCACGGTGAGCCAGGCGCCGCCCGCGCCGCAGATGGCGATCATGACGATGCCCACCATCGCCCACAGGTCGGGCACATGCGAGAAGACCAGCCAGCCGCCCACCATCGCGAAGGCGATCTGCGCGTACAGGTAAGGCGTGAGCGTCGCTGCAGGCGCGCGCTGGTAGGCCAGGATCAGCATGAAATGGCCGACGGTGGCCATCAGGCCCATGAAGCACAGGGCGGCCCACAACCACCATGCAGGCAGCGTGACCCACACGAAGGGCAGCGCTGCGGACGCGATCAGCGTGCCGACCCAGCCGGTGTACAGGTGCATGGTCACCGGGTCTTCGGTGCGCGCCAGCTTGCTGGTGAGCACCTGGAACCAGGCATTGGTGGCCACCAGCCCCAGGGGCAGCAGGCTGGCCCACTGGAAAGCGTCGCCGCCCGGGCGGATGATCACCAGCGTGCCGGCGAAGCCGCCCGCCACGAACAGCCAGCGCAAGGGCGACACCTTTTCCTTCAGCACCGTGGCAGCCAGCACGGTGATGGCCAGGGGCGCGATCATCACGATGGCGGTGAACTCGCCCACCGGCATGTACTTGAGGCTGGCGAAGGCGAACAGGCTGCTCGCCAGCAGCAGCACGCCGCGCAGGACCTGGAACTTCGGGTGCAGCGTGCGCAGCGCCGACATGCCACGCACCGGCAGCACCGTCACGGTGGTGGCGACCGCCTGGAACGCGTAGCGGAACCACAGCGCCATCAGCAGCGGCACCGAGGCGCTGACGAACTTGGTCGTGGTGTCCAGCGCGGAGAAGCAGGCGACCGCCGCCACGACCAGCACGATCCCGGCCACCGTGCTGCGGCCGCGCGCCGAAGGCGTTGGTCGCGCGCCGTTCACTGGATGCGGTCGGCCAGCACTTCCCACACCGGCGTCAACTCGCCGGGCAGGAAAGGCAGCTGGCCCAGGTCGGTATGGCTTTCGCCGGGGCTGTGGAAATCGCTGCCGCGCGAGGCCGCGAGGCCATATTCGCGCGCGGCCTCACCGTAGGTCACGTACTCGGCGGCGCTGTGGCTGCCCGTGACGACCTCCACCCCCCGGCCTCCGTGGGCCTTGAATTCTGTGAAGAGGGCGTACTCCTCATTGGCGGTGAAGCGGTAGCGGGCGGGATGCGCGATCACGGCCATGCCGCCCGCCTGGGTAATCCAGTGCACGGCGTGCCGCAGCGAAGCCCAGCTGTGGGAGACGTAGCCCGGCTTGCCTTCCACCAGGAAGCGGCGGAACACCTCGCCGGTGTCCCGGCACACCCCGCTCTCCACCAGGAAGCGGGCGAAGTGCGTGCGGGAAATCAGCTCGGGGTTCCCGACGTACTTCACCGCGCCTTCATAGGCGTCCTGGATGCCGACCATGGCCAGCCCGGCGGCCATTTCGCGCGCGCGCGCCTCGCGCCCGCCACGCGTTTCCAGCAGGCCGCGCAGCATGTCGGGGTCTTCGGCGTCGAAGCCCAGGCCGAGGATGTGCACCGTCTGGCCGGCGAACGTCACGGAGATCTCGGTGCCGGTGAGGTATTTCATGCCGTGGCTGCGGGCCGCGGCGGCCGCGCGCTGCTGGCCGCTGATCTCGTCGTGGTCGGTCAGGGACCAGAGTTCAACGCCATTGGCGGCGGCGCGTGCGGCCAGCTCTTCGGGCGTCAGGGTGCCGTCGGACACCACGGAGTGGCAATGCAGGTCGGCGTTGAGGATGGGCACTGCCCGATTTTAGGCGGCTCGCGTTTTCCGGGGTGCCAGGAATGTCAGTTGGGCGCGCGCTTCAGCCGGCCGGACGGATCACGCTTCGGACCCAATGGCTGGGAACGAAGCGGGTCGCATACGAGCGGCACTGCCGCCGCAGGTCCCGTCCGCCGTGGAAGAGGAAGCGCCCGATCGCCATCCTCGCCGGACCGCCCGCCAGCGGCAGCCGGGCGCGCTCGGGAACCACCGTGAAACCCAGGCGCAAGCCCGCATCGGCGCAGCCCTGCACGACGCCGGGAGAGACGTTGCCGTTGGGGTAGGCAATCGCGATCGGCTTGTAGCCGGCCATTTCGGCCAGCGCCTGCTGGCAGCCGGCGACCTGGGACGCCATGGCCTGCGCCTCGTAGCGCGTGAGGATCGCGTGGTTGCGGGTGTGGTTGCCCAGGTGAACCCAGGGGCTGGCCGCGAACTGCCGCAGCTCCCCAGGGGTGAAAGGGCGGTCCAGGTCGCCCCGGGGCTCGAGCACGCGCTCGCCGAACTTCCCAAGCAGCCATGCCTCGATCTCTTCCGCTGTCCATCGTTTCACTGCCTCGATGTGTGCGCGCTGGTCGGCCCCGGCGACCCCCCTGGCGGTCAGTTCACGGCTGAAGGCGTCCCACCAGAACGCCTTGCGCTGGCGAACATGGTCGGAAGAGATGAAGAACGTCGCGGGGACGCGGAACTCCGCCAGCACGCCGGTCGCGAGGGTGTTGTTGAAGTAGCCGTCGTCGAAAGTGATCATCAGGTACCGCCCGGCCGGGTCCAGCCCGGCATCGACCTGGGCCGGCGACACGGCCATGTAGCCCGACTCGAGCATTTGCGCGACGAACGAGCGGAACACGGCAACGGTCACGTCCTGGTTCGGTGCAAGCGAAACGTCGGCCAATTGGGCGTCGTTCTCGTAGAGCGCATGGAACAGCACGGGGACCAGCGACCCGGCACGGCGGCCGCTGCCGCGATCCAGCGCCAGGGCCAGCCGGTCGGCAGTGTCCAGGCCTTTCCTGGCAAGGTTCTTGAGTTGCGACATGTTGCTTGTCCCTGCTCGAATCTTGGTTCACGCGCGAACTCAGCAGTGCGTAACCATTTGCTTCCGCGTCCTTGTCCTACGGTCGCTATGGTTGGGCCTTGCGACAGTGTGTATGCCTTTGAAGCTCAACGAGCTTCAGGCAACAAAATGGTTCGAACCCGTGCAGGCATGGACATCGTACCGACCGCCGCAAAGCGCTCGCAGGTCGCTCGGTACATCTATATCGCCTGTCCATGGACGCCGGTCGGCGGCGGCATGTACAAGGTGGCCGATTACCTGATCCAGTCCCAAGTGATCCGTCCAGCGGCCCAGGCAGCGCAGTTGCGCCCCCTGGACACGCGCGGCGCGGCCAGCCCGGTCCTGTCGCTCGCCGTCCTGGCCACGGCGCTGGCGAAGATCGCCTGGGGCCGGCTGCGCGGCGGCCTGGCCGGCGTGCACGTGAACATGGGCGAGCGGATGAGCCTTTTTCGCAAAGGCGTGGTGGTCGCTACGTGCCACGCGCTGGGCGTGCCCGTGGTGTTGCACCTTCATGCCGAGATGGAAGGCTTTTACCTGTCGTTGCGGCCGCTGCTGCAGCGGCTGACGCGCAAGGTCTTCCTGCTGGCTTCCGGCGTGGTGGTCATCGGCCCCGTGGCCCGGCGTTTCGTGCTGGATGTGCTTCAAGTGCCGGCTTCGCGGGTCGAGATCGTCATCAACGGCGTTCCCCGCGCCGCGTGTGCGAACGCGCGCCCCGACGCGCCCAAGCGTGTGCTTTTCCTGGGCAACCTCTCGGACCGCAAAGGGCTGAGCGACCTGTTGCGTGCACTGGCCCACCCCGCACTCGATACTTCGGGCCTCGAAGTGATCATTGCCGGGGGCGGTGACGTGTCCCGCTACCGCCGCAAGGCTCATGCCCTCGGCCTGGACGGCGTGGTGCACTTCGAGGGGTGGTGCGACCAGGCCAAGGCGGACCGGCTGCTCGCGGCCTCGCATGTCCTGGTGCTGCCATCGCACACCGAAGTGCTGCCGCTGGTGGTGCTCGAGGCGCTGGCGCACGGCGTGGCCGTCGTGACCACGGCAGTGGGTGAAATCCCGGCGCTGCTGGACGACGGCGTCAACGCGCTGTTCGTGAAGGCGGGCGACCCGGCGAGCATTGCCGAGGGCTTGCAGCAGGTCCTGCGCGAGCCCGCGACGATGGAACGCCTGGTGCGCAATGGCCGCACGCTCTACGAGGATCGCTTTTCCCTGGCCGGGTTCTTCTCGCACGTGGGCCGGGTGCACAAGCGCTATTTCGGCATCTCGGCCCAGTTGGGCGACCCGCCCATGACGCTTCCGTCCTAGCTCAGCGCCCCCGCTTCCTTGCGGACGTCCTCCACGGTCACCAGCGCGCACGCGATGGCCACGCGCAGGCCCTGCACGACCTCGTCCAGCCGCATCGAAGGCTGCCCCTGCGCGGGCAGCCAGGGCACGTGGACCAGGCCGCCGCGCGTGCGTCGCAGGTCGTGCCGCGTGGCCAGTTCGTGCATCAGGCCGTAGAAGACGTGGTTGCACACGAAAGTGCCCGCGGTCTGGGAGACCTCGGCGTTGATGCCTTCGGCCAGCAGGCTGGAGAGCATCGCCTTGATGGGCAGGCTGGTGAAGTAGGCATCGGGTCCGCCTGCCACGACAGGCGTGTCGATCGGCTGTGAACCCGCGTTGTCCGCGATGCGCGCGTCGTTGACGTTGATCGCGATGCGCTCCAGCGAAAGCGCCGCCCGCCCGCCCGCTTGCCCGGTGCAAAGCACGAGCGCCGGGCGGTAACGGTGCAACAGGTCGCGCAATGCCTGCAGCGATTGGCCGAAGGCCGTGGGCAACTGCGCGCCGATGAGCCGGTGCCCCGCCACCACCCGGCCATGCAGCGCCTGCACGGCCATCCAGCTCGGGTTCAGCGTCTCGCCGCCGAACGGCTCGAAACCGGTTACCAACACGGCGGGAAAGCGGCCCACGGCCGGGGCCGATGCAGATACCATGGTTCACTGTAACGCAGCACGCGTCGAGGCAACGAACGGGAGACACATATGCGGTGGGAAGGCAATCGGGAATCGGGCAACGTCGAGGACCGGCGGGGCGAAGGCGGCGGCGGAGGAGGATTCGGCCTGGGCGGGCGCAGCATCGGCATCGGCACCATCGTCATTGCGCTCATCGGCGGCGCGGTCTTCGGGATCAATCCGCTCACCATCCTCAGCATTCTTTCGGGCGGCGGCGGCCCGGCCCCGACGCAACAGCAGGGACCGGCACCCGCGCCCCCGGCCAACGACACCATGGCAAAGTTCGTGTCCACCGTGCTGGCCGATACCGAGGACGTGTGGACCGATCTTTTCAGCAAGGGCGGCGCCACGTACGCCAAGCCCAAGCTGGTGCTGTTCCGCGGCGCGGTGCGGACCGGTTGCGGGCAGGGCCAGTCCGCGATGGGGCCGTTCTATTGCCCGCAGGACCAGAAGGTGTACATCGACCTGAACTTCTACGAGACGCTCAAGAGCCGGCTCGGCGCGCCCGGTGACTTCGCCCAGGCGTACGTGATCGCGCATGAGGTCGGCCACCACGTGCAAAAGCAGCTGGGCATCACCGACAAGCTCGAGCAGTTGCGCGGCCGCGCGAGCGAAGCGCAGGGCAACGCGATGAGCGTCAAGGTGGAACTGCAGGCCGACTGCTTCGCCGGCGTGTGGGCGCACCACGCGCAGAACGCGCGCCAGATCCTGGAGCAGGGCGACGTGGAAGAGGCGATGAACGCGGCCGCCAAGATCGGCGACGACGCGCTGCAGGGCTCGCGCGGCGGCGCCGTGGTGCCCGAGAGCTTCACCCACGGGACCAGCGCCCAGCGCCAGCGCTGGTTTGCCACGGGGCTCAAGTCCGGCAGCGTGAAGGCCTGCGACACCTTCAGCAGCCGCGACCTGTAGAAATTAGTCCGCATTCCGGGGGGTGGCGGGGCTGCACGCCGTTCCGCGGGGCCTGCACGGCCTGACACAAGCCCGGCGCCCGGTAAATGCGACAATAGCAGGCTAGATGCCTAGTTCCTTTTCCAATCTCTCGCTGGCGGCTCCGCTGGCACGCGCCGTGGCCGAAATGGGCTACGAATCCATGACCCCCATCCAGGCGCAGGCCATCCCGGTCGTCCTGACCGGCAAGGATGTCATGGGAGCCGCCCAGACCGGCACCGGCAAGACCGCCGCCTTCGCCCTGCCGCTGCTGCAGCGGTTGATGAAGCACGAGAACACCTCGACGTCGCCCGCTCGCCACCCGGTGCGCGCCCTCGTGCTGCTGCCCACGCGCGAACTGGCCGACCAGGTGGCGCAGCAGATCAAGCTGTATGCCAAGTACACCAACATGCGCAGCGCGGTGGTGTTCGGCGGCATCGACATGAAGCCGCAGACCCTCGAATTGAAGAAGGGCGTCGAGGTCCTGGTGGCCACGCCCGGCCGCCTGCTGGACCACATCGAGGCCAAGAACGCGGTGTTGAACCAGGTCGAATACGTGGTGCTGGACGAGGCCGACCGCATGCTGGACATCGGCTTCCTGCCGGACCTGCAGCGCATCCTGTCGTTCCTGCCCAAGCAGCGCACGACGCTGCTGTTCTCCGCCACGTTCTCGCCCGAGATCAAGCGGCTCGCCAGCAGCTACCTGCAGGACCCCGTCACCATCGAAGTGGCGCGGCCCAACCAGGAGGCTTCCACCGTCGAACAGCACTTCTACAGCGTGACCGACGACGAGAAGCGGCGCGCCCTGAAGCAGATCGTCCGCCAGCGCGGGCTGAAGCAGGCGTTCGTGTTCGTCAACAGCAAGCTCGGCTGCGCGCGCCTGGCGCGTTCGCTCGAGCGCGAGGGCATGAACACGACGGCGCTGCACGGGGACAAGAGCCAGGACGAGCGGCTGAAGGCGCTGGCCGCGTTCAAGGCCGGCGAAGTGGACCTGCTGGTGGCCACTGACGTCGCCGCACGGGGCCTGGACATCAAGGACGTGCCGGCCGTCTTCAATTTCGACGTGCCGTTCAACGCGGAAGACTACGTGCACCGCATCGGCCGCACCGGCCGCGCCGGGCAGTCGGGCCTGGCGGTGACGTTCGTGTCCGGCAGCGACACGCGGCTGGTCGGCGACATCGAAAAACTCCTCAAGCGCAAGATCGAGCTGGAAGCGCTGGAGTTCGAGGACGACCGCCCGCGCGGCCGCATCAACGACGGCCGCCGCGCCTGGCGCGAAGCCGGGGAGGTGGGCGACCCGCGCGACGTGCTCGACGCGCCGCGTGAACGTGAACGCGAGCGCGAACGCGCGCCGCGCCCGCAGCGGGAGTACCGCGCGCCCGCGGCCCCGCGCGACCCGTTCTTCGACCAGCCCTACGAGGCCCCGGCCACCGAGGCGCAGCCGGCCTGGGAGGCAGGCGCCAAGCCCGCCACCAGCCGTGTCTCCACCAACATCAAGCCCAAGCGCAAGGTGGCGGCGCTGTTCAAGTCGGAGTGAGGCTGTCGGGTCACGGGCCTGGCCTGCAATAGCGGACCCATCAATCCCCCGGCGCCTGCGCCTGTTCGCACTTCACCTGGACCAGCTCGTGGGCGCCTTGCGGCGCGAGGCGCAGCGCGCTCAGGCAACCGCCCCAGACGCAGCCCGTGTCCAGTGAAATGATGTCGGGCCGCTGCAGGAAGCCAAGCGTCGACCAGTGCCCGAAGGCGATCGTCGCGCCCGCGCTCCTGCGGCCCGGCACGTCGAACCAGGGCAGGTAGCCCGGCGGGGCGTCGGCCGGCCCGCCCGATGCCTTGAGGTCCATCACGCCATCGGGCGTGCAGAACCGCAGCCGTGTCAGCGCATTGACGATGATCCGCAGGCGCGGGGCGCCCTGCAGGGAATCGTCCCAGCGGCCGGCTCGTTGCCATACATCTGTGCCAGGAAATCGTGCAGGCCCGGCCCGCGCAGCGTGGCTTCCACCTCCGCGGCCAGCGCCAGCGTCTGCGCCACGTCCCATTGCGGCAGTACGCCGCCGTGCACCATCAGCAGGCCGTGCGCGCTGGATCGCCATGCTCTGCCCGCGCAGCCATTCGAGCATCGCGTCACGCTCCGGCGCCAGCAGCACCTTGTCCATGGTGTCGTTGCGGTGCGGCGCCTGCAGCCCGTGGGCCACCGCCAGCAGGCTCAGGTCGTGGTTGCCCAGCAGGCACCGGGCGGCGTCGCCATAGCCCATGACCCGCCGCAGCACCGCCCCGGATTCCGGCCCGCGGTTGACCAGGTCGCCCAGCAGGTAGAGCGTGTCGCGGCTGGGGGAGAAACCGATTTTTTCGAGCAGGCGGCCCAGGGCGCCGTCGCAGCCCTGCACGTCGCCGATCAAGTAAAGTGCCATGGTGTCCAATTCTCTCAGGCCCTGACCGGCCTCATCCATGGAAGTCCTGCTGATCGCGCTGCTGACGCTGCTGAACGGCGTCTTCGCCATGTCGGAGATGGGACTGGCCTCGAGCCGCAAGGCGCGCCTGGTGGCGATGGCCGAGGACGGCGACAAGGGCGCTGCGGCGGCGCTCAAGCTGATGGAGCAGCCCACGCGCTTCCTGTCGACGGTGCAGGTCGGCATCACCTCCATCGGCGTGCTCAACGGCATCGTGGGCGAAGCGGCGTTCAGCGCGTCGCTCGCGCAATGGCTGCAGGGCCTGGGCATGGGCGCGCGGCCTTCGGCCTACGCGGCCACCGCCATCGTGGTCACCGTGATCACCTACATCACCATCATCTTCGGCGAGCTGGTGCCCAAGCGCATCGGCCAGCTCTACCCCGAGGCGGTGTCGCGCTTGCTGGCCCAGCCCATGGCATGGCTGGCGCGCGCGGCCGGGCCGTTCGTCAAGCTGCTCACGGTATCGACGCTGGCCGTGCTCAGGCTGCTGCGCATCGACACCACGCGCGCGCGCGGGATGACCGAGGAGGAGATCGCGCACAGCCTGGAGGAAGGCGTGGACGCCGGCGTGATCGAGCAGCACGAACGGCAGATGGTGCAGAACGTGTTTCACCTGGACGACCGCTCGCTGACTTCGATGATGGTGCCGCGTTCCGACATCGAATGGCTCGACGCCCGGCTGGACGCCGCCCACGCGCTCAGCCAGATCGGCGAGGAAGGCGCGCACTCCTGGTACCCGGTCTGCCGCGGCTCGCTCGACGACGTCGTGGGCGTGGTGAGCGTGGCCCGGTTGCTGTCGATGGGCGCAAATTCGGAGGAGAGCGTCGAGCGGCTCGCCACGCCCGCGCTCTTCGTGCCCGAGACGCTGACCGGCATGGAGCTGCTCGAGCAGTTCCGCTCGAAATCCGGGCGCATGGTGTTCGTGGTCGACGAATATGGTGTGGTGCAGGGCCTGATGACCCCGCACGACTTGCTGGAGGCCATCACCGGCGAGCTGCAGCCGGGCGCGCAGGCCGACGCCTGGGCCACGCTGCGCGAGGACGGCAGCTGGCTGCTCGACGGCCAGATGCCCGTCGCCGAGCTCAAGGCGCGGCTGGACATCCGCGAGCTGCCGGACGAGGACAAGGGCCGCTACAACACGGTGGCCGGGCTCCTGATGTCGGTGTCCGGCAGCCTGCCCGCCACCGGCGAGCGCATCGACTGCGGCGACTGGCGCTTCGAGGTGGTGGACCTCGACGGCAAGCGCATCGACAAGGTGCTGGCCACGGCCCGCCCGCTGTCGCTGTCGCAGCCCGGGCCCGGCACGGCCTGAAACGGGAGGAGGGCGCATGTCCGACGCGGTGTACTACGAGAAACCGGTGATGCTGGACCGCGAGCGCCATCGGCGCCGCCGCATCGGCCCGAGCACCAGCTTCGCCTTCGCGCGAAAGGCCAATTCGCTGTACCTGGCGGGCGTGGAATTCGCGGAGGCCGGCAAGGAATACGCGATCGTGTTCACGCGCGGCGCGAACCAGAAAGTCCTGCCGGTGGCCATGCTCGGGCTGCGCAGCCGCGAGAACCTGTTCGTGGACGAGCAGGGGCAGTGGACGGCGACCTACATCCCCGCTTTCGTGCGGCGCTACCCGTTCGTGCTGGCCGAGCTCTCCGGGCAGGCCATGGGCGTGTGCATCGACGAGGCCTTTGCGGGACTGAGCGACAAGGAAGGCGAGCCGCTCTTCGACGCGCAGGGCCACAACACGCCGTTCCTGCAGAATGCGATCGATTTCCTGGAGCGCTACCAGCAGGAGTACCAGCGCACGGAAGCGTTCTGCCGGCGCCTGGAACAGGCCGGCCTGCTGACGCGAGATGAACGCCAAGGCCGACCTGGTGGACGGGCGCAGCTTCACCGTCGGCGGGCTGCTGGTGGTCGACGAACAGAAGCTGATGGCGCTGCCCGATGCCGTGGCGCTGTCGTTGTTCCGCTCGGGCGAGCTGCACCTGGTCTCGATGCACCTGGCGTCGCTGGCCAACATGAAGAAGCTGGTGGACCGCATGGCGCAGCGCAAGAGCCCGCTGCAGCCCGCGCCCAAGCCGCTGTAGCGCCTAGCGGCCGGGGACGCTGTCGGGCGGGTACTTGGAGCCGTCGATCACCTCGACGGCGTCCTGTTCGACCAGGCGCTCGAGCAGCTGGTCCACATCGCAGGCCCGCAGCTTGGAGTTGGCGAGGATCCAGTGGCGGTTGACGGGGTGGGTGCTCATCATCGACAGGGTGCGCAGGACACCAGCCGTCCTCGTGTGGCAAGGCAGGTCCGGCCAGCGCTTGAGCCGGTAGATGAGGGGGTCGGTTTCGGAGTCCATGGCGTCACGCTCTGATGGCACGAAGCGCGGTTCCGCGAAAGAGGTCGTCTTCCGGGCCCACCGGTAGAGCGTGTCGTAGACACTTGGCATCACACATTTCCCGTCGCAATGAAAAAGCGATGAGCCAAGTCTGCGCGGCGCGCACTCCCACGCATTAAGGGAAACGTCGGCGGGGCCTTAGGTTGTTTGCCTAGGCGCGCTCACGCGCGCAGCCAGGCGACCGTCGCGATGCCCAGGGCCGTGAGCGCGAAGGATCCGAGCAGGTGCACCAGGGCCGTGGCCAAGGCCCAGGCCGTGTGGCCCTGCTGCAGCTGCGTGACCACCTCCGCCGAGAAGGTCGAGAAGGTGGTGAGTCCGCCCAGGAAGCCGGTGATCACGAACAGGCGGTACTGCGGCGGCAGCTGCGGCATGTTGGCAAAGATCGCCACCGCGACCCCGATCAGGTAGCCCCCGACCAGGTTGGCTCCCAGGGTGCCCAGCGGCAGTGCGGGAAACAAGGGGTTGAAGCGCCCCGCCAGGACCCAGCGAAGCAAGGCGCCCAGCGAGGCGCCGGCGCAGACGGACAGGACGGAAGTGATCATGGCGTTCAACGAATGGCATTCTGGCCGAAAACGCCAGGCGGCCTTCGATTGACGCGCGGGACCCGGCCTATTGGCTGGCGGCTCGCCTGCTCTGCGCCGCCTGCAGGAAGCGGCGGTTGCGCTCCGTGGCCGAGCCTTCGCGCGCCGCCCGCGGCGGTGGCGACAGCGCGAAGCCGGGCAGGGGCGCCTGCGCGGCCGCGGCCGAAGCCGCGTCTGCTGCAGGTGACGCGACGGCCACCGGCGCGGGGCCCGCAACGACTTCGAGCCGCGCGGTGGTGGCGCCCTTGGCGAGCAACACGTGGTCCGCTTCGATGGATCGCAGCACCCAGCCGTCCCCGACGGCGTCCCCGCTGCTATAGGGCTGCTGGGGCCTGCCCCGCACGGCCAACAAGGCCTGCGATTGCGGGTTTTCCTTGCCGCGATACAAGAGGCCGCCCAGCACGATGGCGGGGGGCTCGGGAACGGGTTGCTGCACGACCGGTGCCGGTGGCGCAGCGGGCGCAGGGGCCTGCGCGGCCACCGGGGGCTGCGTCAGCGCCCGCTGCGCGGGCGGCTCGGGGCCGGCCGGCGGCAGGAGCCACAGCACCAGGCCCACGAGGATCGCGCCGGCGAGCAGCAGCGCCCATTTCATGTCCGGCGCGTCAGTAGAACGTGATGAAGGCCGTGCCCATCTGGGCGCCCAGGTAGTTGTAGATCGGGCACGAGCCGCTCAGGGTGAAGCCGTTGATGTTGTCGCACACCATCTGGTACGTCACGCCCAGGCTCACCGTCATGTGGAAGCTGCCGAGCGAGTCGAAATAGGCGTTGCCCGAACTGGCGTAGCCGCCCCCGAGCGCCGGGCAGTACAGCTGGCCGTACACCGCGTAGTTGTCGCTGTTGTAGATGTCGCCGGTCGCGTCGAGCAGGAGATCGGTGCAGGCCGCGAGGCCGCTCGTGCTGGTGGACATGGACCAGCTGAGGCCCGAGTACGTGTACGCATTGGAAATCGTCTGGGCGTTCAGCACGGCGCTGAACAGGAGACCGGCCACAAGGGCAATGCATTTGAAGAAGCGCATGGGAACCTCCCTGGTTGAGGAAATCGCATTCTGCGCGATCCGGCGGTTTCCGTGGGGTGATCGCCAGCCCATCCTCGGGCCCCCATGAAAAAAAGCCCCTGGCCATGACAGCCAGGGGCTTTTGCAAGTGGTGCCGGAGAGATGAATCGAACACCCGACCTTCTCATTACGAATGAGCTGCTCTACCGACTGAGCTACACCGGCGTTTTGTGCGTAGCCCGCGATTATATAGTGCCAGGCGCAGGCCTCGCGGCGGGGCTGGCTGAAATCACAGTCTCCCCGGGCGGTCTTTTCGCTTCCGGCCGACGGCCCGGCTCTTGGGGAAAACCATCAAGCGGGGACGCGGCTCGGCTGGCGGCAGGGGTTCCGGGCGCTCTATACTCGTGGGCTTGGCAAAGCTTGAGGCGTCAAGTGCCCTACCGGACACACAAGCGCCCAGAGCCTTTTGGCATCACAAACCCACAAAGGACTTATCTTGCGGACCTTATCCTTGGCCCCATTACGTGTTTTCGCAGCCACTTTCCTGCTGCTCGCACTCTCACTGGCCGGCTCGCCGGCCGCCGCCCAGGCCTCCGCGCCGGCCGCAGACGCGTCTGCGGCAGTGGCCACGGTCCCTGCGATCACGCCGGTGCCCGCGCCCGGAGCCTCCGCCGCGAAGAAGAACGGCGACACCGTCGACAACCCCTACGGCATCGAAGCGCTCTGGAAGGGCTCCGACACCATCGCCCGCTCCGTGCTGGTGCTGCTGGGCATCATGAGCGTGGGCAGCTGGTACATCATGATCGTGAAGCTCCTTGAGCAGTCGAAGATGAACCGCCACGCGCGCACCGTCGACAAGCAGTTCTGGGCCGCGCAGTCGGTCGGCGCCGCCGCCGGCGCGCTGGAAAAGAACAGCGCCTACCGCTTCATCGCCGAAGCCGGCGTGCAGGCCACCAGTGACCATGGGGGCCTCAAGAGCCACATCCCCATGAACGAGTGGATTCCCATGAGCATCACCAGCGCCGTCGACCGCGTCCACGCGACGACCCAGGGCGGCCTGGCGTTCCTCGCCACCGTCGGCTCCACGTCTCCTTTCGTCGGCCTGTTCGGCACGGTGTGGGGCATCTACCACGCGCTGACGGCCATCGGCATCTCCGGCCAGGCGTCCATCGACAAGGTGGCCGGCCCGGTCGGTGAAGCGCTGATCATGACGGCCATCGGCCTGGCGGTCGCGATTCCCGCGGTGCTCGGCTACAACTGGCTGGCCCGCCGCAACAAGGCGGTGATGGACGAGGTGCGCGAGTTCTCCGAAGAACTCAACGCCGTGATCCTGGGCTCGGCCGGGAAAGCCGCGTAAGCGGCGCCCGGCTTCCCCGGAGCTTTAGCCATGGCAATGGCCGTCGGCCCATCCGAGGGCGGAGAAGACGAAGTCATCTCCACCATCAATACCACGCCCCTCGTGGACGTGATGCTGGTGCTGCTGATCATCTTCCTGATCACCATCCCGGTCGTGACCACCTCGATTCCCGTCGTCCTTCCCAAGGAACGGGTCGAGGTGCGTGAAACCAAGCCTGAGAACGTCATCATTTCGGTCGACAAGGGCGGCAACATCTACTGGTACGACGCCAGGATGCCGAACACCGAAGCGCTGGTGAACAAGCTCAAGGCCGTCTCCAAGATGAAGCCGCAGCCCGAAGTGCAGATCCGGGGCGACCTGGATGCACGCTACAACGGCGTGGGCAAGATCCTTTATGCCTGCCAGCGCGCCGGCATCGTCAAGGTCGCCTTCATCACCGAACCCCCGCCCCTGGGCGGCTGACGCCCCCGGGCAACCAAATACAAGGAAGACGCATATGGGCCTCAAATCCCGGCGCTTCGGCAAAGGCGGCGATCCCGACGTCATGATGGACATCAACACCACGCCGCTGATCGACGTGATGCTGGTGCTCCTGGTGATGCTGATCATCACCATCCCGATCCAGCTGCATGCGGTCAATCTCGAGATGCCCGTGGGCACCCCGCCCAGCGACCTGATCAAGCCCGAAAAGGTGCAGATCGACATCGACGAGAAGAGCACTGTCTACTGGCAGGGCCTGCCCGTTTCCGCGCAGGAACTGGACGAGAAGATGACCCAGGTCGCGCTGGCGACCCCGCAGCCGGAAGTGCATATCCGGCCGAACAAGGACTGCCAGTACGCGGTATTCGCGAACGTGCTGTCCACCTCCAAACGCAAAGGGCTGTCCAAGCTGGCCGTCATCGGCAGCGAGCAGTTTGTCCAATGATCGCCGACACATTGAATCGACGGCGCTACACGGGCGCCGACCCGTCGCGCCGCACCATCGGCTGGATCGTCGTCGTGCTGGTGCACGTGCTGGTGGGCTGGGCGCTGGTGAGCGGAACGGCCCGCAAGGGCCTGGAGATCATCAAGAAGCCGCTGGAAGCAGCGGTGATCCAGGAAGTGATCATCCCCCCGCCGCCGCCGCCGCCGCCCAAGGAAATTCGCCCGCCCGAGCCCAAGCAGGCGAAGGTGGACGCCCCGCCGCCGCCGTTCGTGCCGCCCCCCGAGGTGACGCCGCCGCAGACCACGACAGCGCCGTCCATCGTCTCGATGCCGACCCCGCCCACGGCTCCGGCCGTGATCGCGCCGCCGCCGCCCCCGGCGCCCCCGGCGCCGTCGGGACGCCAGGAGATGGGCGTGGCCTGTCCGACCCAGGTCAAGCCTGAAATGCCTGCGCGGGCCGTGAAGCCCGGCGAGGAGTACGTGGTGAAGGCGCAAGCCCTGATCCGCGACGGCGCCGTGGTCGAAGTGAAGATCCTCTCGGGTGCCCGGCCCTTCCACGCGCCGATCATCGAGGCGATGAAGAAGTACCGGTGCGTCAGCGGCTCGGGCGACATCATCGCCACGCAGGAGTTCGTCTTCAGGATGGAGTAAGCAACCTCCCGTCGCCGGCTTGGGTGGTGCCACGGGCACCATCCTGGCCGGCGGGCGTGACTTTCACGCTGCGATACGCACCCTCATGATGCAGTACGGTCATCGATCGGTCCCCGGCGACGAACTCGCCGCTCGGGACCGTTCTTCGTTGGTGCGCGCTGCGGCACCGCAATCTCCAGGCACCGATGTTTTTGGGCAACAACCCGGGTATTAGCCGGGTGACGCAATCATGTCAGTTGTGTAAAAACCTTGGTTGGTCCGTTCAGTCTGGAAAAGCCTTGTTTTCAGGCTGCCGGTCCCCAGTGCGAGGGAGGGCTCGGGCCCGAACTCATGTAGCAGGAACAAGTCTGGAGAACACATGAAAACCGGTACACAGAGGTTTAGAAAAACGGTTGTCACACGCGCCATCATCACGGCGTTGTGCGGCACCGCGTCGATGATGGTTGCGCAAGAGACCCTTGCGCAGGCTTCATCCTCATTGCAACGCGTCGAAATCACCGGGTCGAACATCCGGCGAACGGACACTGAAACGGCATCGCCGGTCCAGACCATCACACGGGAAGAAATCCAGAATTCCGGCAAGGCCTCGGTCGCGGAATACCTGCAGACCCTGGCGGTGGACAACCAGGGCTCCGTGCCCACCACCTTCGGCAACGGCTTCGCACCGGGCGCCTCGGGCATCTCGCTGCGCGGCATGGGCGCGGCCTCGACGCTGGTCCTGATCAACGGGCGCCGCATCGCGCCCTACGGCCTGGCAGACGACGGCCAGAAGGTCTTCACCGACCTGAACGTCATTCCGCTGGAAGCCGTGGAACGGGTTGAAATCCTGAAGGACGGCGGCTCCGCCATCTATGGTTCGGACGCCATGGCCGGCGTGGTGAACATCATCCTGCGCAAGAGCTTCAAGGGCACCGTGGCCTCCGCCTCGGTCGGCACGTCGCGTTACCACGACGGCAACGAAGCGCGCGGCACGCTGACCCACGGTTTCGGCGACATGGACACCAACGGCTTCAACATCCTGTTGAACCTGGAACTGAGCAAGAAGCAGGCAATCTGGAACCGCGACCGCGCAGGCCGCGGCGCCGTGGGCCGCTCCGACCTGCGTCCGGAAGGCTTCGATGCCGAAAACTCGGGCGGCGCCAACGGCGGCACCGGCGCGATCATCGCCGAGCGCGGCGCGGCCGTCAGCTCGGTCATCGGCAACGTCCGCAACCCGGACACGTTCGAATACTTCAGCCGCCACGACACCTCGGCCGGCAACGGTTTCACCCGCACCTTCCCCGGCGCCTGCGCCGCGGTGGCCGGTGGCTCCACCCAGGGCGACCCGCTCGGCGGCTGCCTGATCGACGCGCCGCAGATGTACAGCCAGGTGCAGCCCGCCGCCAAGACGATCAACTTCTTCGCCCGCGCCGCCAAGCAGCTCAATGCGCAGACCGAGCTCTACGCCGAACTGAACCTGTACCAGAACAAGTCCGATTCGTCGGGCACCCCGTCCGGCGTCAGCGGCTCGACCGGCTACCCCGGCGGCCCGGTCGCCAACACGGGCGTGGCACTGGGCGCGTCCCATCCGGACAACCCGTATTTCGGCCGTGCTGCACGCCTGCGCTACCTCGCAGCCGACGTCGGCCCCCGCACCAGCCATGTCGACGGCGACTTCCTGCGCTTCGTGGCAGGCCTGAAGGGCAGCTGGGATGCGTGGGACTATGACACCGCGTTCCTGTTCTCGCAGAACAAGGTCTCGAACACGCGCGGCGGCTTCCTGCAGCGCAACGTGGCCTTCGCCCTGTTGAACCCGACGGCGGCGAACGTCGCTGCTGCCATGACCGAACCGGCCTATGCAGCATTGCCGGCCGGCACCGTCTGGCGCATCGGCGAGAACGCCGGCCTGAACTCCGCCGCCATGTACGCGGCCCTGTCGCCCACCATCGGCAACGACGCCACCGCCAAGACGACCCAGATCGACTTCCGCGTGTCGCGCGAACTCGGCAAGCTCGAAGGCGGCCCGATCGGCATCGCCTTCGGCGCCGAAGCACGCCGTGAATCGATCGACCTGCAGCCCACCAGCGGCACGGATCGCGGCAACATCATCGGCCTGGGTTACTCGGCCTACGATGGTTCGCGCACCGTGATCGCGGCCTTTGGCGAAGCCAACTTCCCGGTCACCAAGCGGCTGGAACTGAGCGCAGCCCTGCGCGCCGACCATTACAGCGACGCCGGCACCTCGGTCACCCCGAAGCTGGGCGCCAAGTGGAGGCCGCTGGACACGCTGGCCTTCCGCGGCACCTATGCCAAGGGCTTCCGCGCTCCGAGCTCGGCTGAAAACGGCGTGGGCGGCCTGGCCGCCTTCACGACGGCGCGGGACCCGGCACGCTGCACGGCCACGGCCGGCGCCATCGGCTGCGATCCGGCCAACGTTGCCATCATCACGTCGCCCAACCCCAACCTGGAGCCGGAAAAGGCCACCAGCCTGACCCTGGGCACGGTGTGGGACATCACCCCGAAGACCAGCGTCTCGCTCGACCTGTGGCAGATCAAGCGCAAGAACGAGATCAACCAGGAGACCAGCTCCGCGGCCATCGCGGCGGGCCACGTCTCGCGTGACGCGTCCACCGCGCTGCCGGGCTTCCCCGGTGACCCGGGCGCCATCACGGCCGTGCTGACCAACTACATCAACTCCGCCGAATCGACGGTGCGTGGTGCAGACCTGGACTTCAAGCATCGCTGGGACCTCGGCGGCGGCAACGGCAAGGTGAACTTCGGCCGTGACCTGGACGCACCTGTTCAAGTGGCTGCGGGTCGAGCCCGATGGCACGCAACTCGAGTTCGCCGGCACGCACGGCAACTGCGACGTCACGAACTGCATCGGCACGCCGAAGGACCGTATCAACCTGTCCCTGGGCTGGGAAATGGGCCCGTGGAACCTGGCGACGGTCATCAACTACCGTGGTTCGCTCGACAACAAGTTCGAGAAGACCGAGACCGGCTGCGCAAGCGTGCTGGCCAACGGCGACGAGATCTGCAAGATCGGTTCCTTCACCACGGTGGACCTGACGGCCCGCTACAAGCTGAACGACAAGACCACGATCTTCGGCGGCATCCGCAACCTGCTCGACAAGAAGCCGCCGCTGGACCAGACCACCTACGGCGCCGTCAGCTACAACCCGCTGGACTACAGCGGCGCGGTTGGCCGTTACTACAGCATCGGCGTGCGCCACACGTTCTGATCGCTGGTGTTCCGCGGGATGAGGGCGCAAGCCCTTGTCCTGCCGGTCACTGCCTCGAGAAATCCACCGTTCGCGGTGGATTTTTTTTGCCCGGGCCGATTACGCGGCGGCCGCCGCCGGGTGGACTGCCTGCTCCGGCAACTCGCGCAGCGACCGCAGGTGGGTGAGCCGCCAGCCGCCCAGGGCCAGCGCCAGGGCGCCGATGCCGCCGGCCGCCAGGGCCCAGCGCAGGCCGAGGTGTTCGCCCAGCCAGCCGCCGAGCAGCGCGCCGGGCACGGCCGGGATCAGGATCAGCCAGCGCATGGTGCTGGTCATGCGCCCGAGCAGCGGCTCGGGCGTCACCGCCTGGCGCAGCGCCAGGAAGTTGATGAAGATCAGCACAGCGCCCAGGCCGAAGCACACCAGCATGAACACGAACGAGGCCACGCCCCACGCGTTGGCCGGCGCCAGGGCGAGCTGCAGCCAGCCGAGGCCGCAGATGGCGAAGCCCCACAGCAGGCACGGGCCCGTCCCGATGCGGCTGGAAATGCGGTGCCCGAGCGCGCCGGCGGCCACGGTGCCGATGCCCAGCCCGACGTAGCACAGGCCCACCTGGCGCTCGTTCAGGCCCAGCTCGCGCGTCGCGAACAGGATCTGCACCACCATCGCGGTCTGGTGGCACATCTGCCACACACCCACCAGCAAAGCCAGCACGACCAGGAGGCGCAGGCCCGCCACGAAGCGCAGGCCTTCCTTGAGCGCCATCCAGAAGCGGCCCGGGACCCTGGCGCCCGGCGACTCCTCGATGCGCAGGCCGCGCAGGATCAGCACGCTGCCCAGCAGCAGCACCGCATCCGCCAGCAGGGCGGCCGGTGCGCCGACCAGGCGGATCAGCGCACCCGCGACGCCGGGCCCGGCGACTTCGGCGGCCGAACCGGCCAACGCGTTCTTGGCGTGGGCTTCCACCAGCCGCGAGCGCGGCACGACCTGGGTGAGGACGATCTGCGCGGCGGTGCCGGCGGTGGTGAACACGCAGCCGATCACGAAGGCCACGCCGTACAGGTAGCCGATGGACAGGCGGTCCAGCGCCCAGGCAGCGGGGACGCTGGCCAGCACCACGGCGATCATGCAGTTCGCCGCCGACATAGACCGGGAGCTTGCGCACGCGATCCAGCCAAACCCCGCTGGGCAGCGAAAACATCACGAAGGGCGCCAGTTCCATGGCCGTGAGCAGGCCCATCTCCGTGGGGGTCGCGTGCAGCAGCACGGCGGCCGTCAGGGGGATGGCCAGCATGGTGATCTGGCCGCCGAAGGAGCTGATCAGGATCGACAGCCACAGCCGTCGGTACAGGCGGTCCCGCAACAGGTCGCCCGGGGGCAGCGACAGGCGCGCGATCAGGCGGCGCGCCAGGGCAGTCGCGCCGGCGGAAGTGGCAGAAGCGTCGCCATCCATCAATACAGCCAGCACGCCGCCTGCGTGTGGCCGGTCACGGCCTTCAGGGGCGGTACTTCGGCGGCACAACGGTCGAAAGCATGCGGGCAGCGCGTGCGGAAGACGCAGCCCGACGGCGGGTCGATCGGCGAGGGCAGGTCGCCCGGGAGCATCTGGACCACCTTGCCGCGTTCGCGGCGCGGGTCGGCCAGGGGCACGGCCGAGAGCAGCGCCCGGGTGTAGGGGTGCTTGGCATCGGCATAGAGCTCGTGCTTGTCGGCCAGCTCCATCGTGCGGCCCAGGTACATGACCAGGATGCGCTGGCTGACGTGCTTGACCACGGCCAGGTCGTGCGCGATGAAGATCAGCGCCAGCTGCATCTCCTTTTGCAGGTCCTTCAGCAGGTTGATGATCTGCGCCTGGATCGACACGTCCAGCGCCGACACCGGCTCGTCGCAGACGATCAGCTTCGGCTCCAGGATCAGCGCCCGCGCGATGCCGATGCGCTGGCACTGGCCGCCGGAAAATTCGTGCGGGTAGCGGTTCAGGTGGCTCTCGTTCAGGCCGACCTTGACCAGCATGGCCCGCACGCGCGCCAGCACCTCGCCGGCCGGCATGTCGGGCCGGTGCGTGCGCAGCGGCTCGCCGATGATCTGCGCGACGTTCATGCGCGGGTTGAGCGAGGCCAGCGGGTCCTGGAAGACCATCTGCACGTGGCGGCGCACCTGCTGCCAGTCGGCGGGCGTGGCGCCCGACATGTCGCGCCCCATCCAGACCACCTTCCCCGCCGTGGCCGGGATCAGGTTCAGGATGGCGCGCGCCAGCGTCGACTTGCCGCAGCCGGACTCGCCGACGATGCCCAGCGTCTCGCCGGGGTACAGGTCGAAGCTGACGCCGTTGACGGCCTTGAGCGAGCGCTTGTGGGCGAACAGGCCCTCGCCGCGCACCTTGAAGTGCACCTGCAGGTCGCGCACGGACAGCAGGGGTTCGCGCCGGTCCGTCATGGCAGCACCTCTTCGGCCCGGCGCATGATCTCGACGACTTCGCGGTGGCAGGCCCGCAGCACCAGCGGGTCGTGGGACGCCGCGGCGAGCGCCGGCCGGTTGGCGAGGCAGCGATCCATCACGAACGTGCAGCGCTCGCTGAACGGGCAGCCGGGCGGCAGGTGCGCCATGTTCGGCGGCACGCCGGGGATGGCCACCAGGCGCTCGCCTTCGTGGTCGAGCTTGGGCACGGCGCCCAGCAGCCCCAGGGTATAGGGGTGCGTGGGCCGGTAGAAGATGCTTTCCGCGCTGCCTTGCTCCATGATGCGTCCGCCGTACAGCACCATCACCTGGTCGCACAGGCCGGCGACCACGCCCAGGTCGTGCGTGATCAGGATGATGGCCGTGCCGAAGTCGCGCTGCAGGTCGCGCAGCAGGGCCATGGTCTGCGCCTGCACCGTCACGTCCAGCGCCGTGGTCGGCTCGTCGGCGATCAGCAGGTCGGGCTGGCACAGCAGCGCCATGGCGATCATGATGCGCTGGCGCATGCCGCCGGAGAACTCGTGCGGGTACATGCGGATGCGGCGCGCGGCGTCGGGAATGCGCACCTGCTCCAGCGTGGAGATGGCCAGCGACAGCGCGCTCCTGCGCGTCAGGCCCTTGTGCAGCTCCAGCACCTCGGTCATCTGCCGCTCCACCGTGAGGTACGGGTTGAGCGATGTCATCGGGTCCTGGAAGATCATCGCGACCCGGTTGCCGCGGATCCGGTTGAGCGCGGCAGCCGGCATCGAAAGCAGGTCCTCGCCGTTGAACAGGGCACGCCCGCTGGCGCGGCCGTTGATCGCCAGCAGGCCCATCAGCGCCAGCATGCTCTGGCTCTTGCCCGAGCCGCTTTCACCGACGATGCCGAAGGTCTGGCCGCGCTCCAGGGCGAAGGACAGGCCGTTGACGGCCGTGACATCGCCGTCGGGCGTCTTGAATTTCACGGACAGGTCGTCGACCTCGATCAGTTTCTGGTGGGCTGCCATGTCAGCGCTCCTTCGGGTCGAGCGCGTCGCGCAGGCCGTCGCCGATGAAGTTGAAGCAGTACAGCGTGATCGACAGCAGGAAACCCGGGAACAGCAGCATCCAGGGCGCCACTTCCATCACCTTGGTGCCGTCCTCGATCAGCACGCCCCAGCTGGTCATCGGCTCCTGGATGCCCAGGCCGAGGAACGACAGCACCGACTCGGTCAGGATGACCGAGGGCACCGTGACCGTCGTGTAGATCACCACCACGCCCAGCAGGTTGGGCACGATGTGGCTGAAGATGATGCGGCGGGTGGGCACCCCGATGGAGCGCGCGGCCTCGACGAATTCCATGCTGCGCAGCGAAAGGGTCTGGCCGCGCACCACCCGCGCCATGTCCATCCACGAGAACGCCGTGATTGCCAGCACCACGAGGTAGAACTCGCGGCCCAGGATGGTGACCAGCAGGATGGCGATGAGCAGGTAGGGGATCGCGTACATCATGTCCACGATCCGCATCATGAGGTTGTCGATCTTGCCGCCCAGGAAGCCGGCGGTCGCGCCCCACGCGATGCCCACCGCCACCGACGCGAGCGTGGCCAGCAGGCCGACCATGAGCGAGATGCGCCCGCCGATCAGGCAGCGAACCAGCAGGTCGCGGCCCGATTCGTCGGTGCCCCAGAAGTGGAAGCCCTGCCAGCTCGGCGGCAGCTTCATCGCGTCCCAGTCGGCGGTGTCGAATTCATAGGGGAGCAGCCACGGGCCGACGATGCAGGCCAGGCCGATCAGCAGCAGCACCACCAGGCTCGCCAGCGCCGCCTTGTTGCGCATGAAGCGCGTGCGCGCGTCGGCCCAGGGGCTGCGGCCCGGCGGCGCCGAGGCCAAGTCTTGCATGAGGTCGATGGTGGGCAGCCGCGGATCCGGCTTCGCCGGTCCGCTGGCTGCGCCCCCTTGAGGGGGAGGCGACCGCAGGTCGCTTCGGGGGTGGTTCATATCAATACCGGATCTTCGGGTCGAGCGCGGCGTAGGCCAGGTCGACCAGGAGGTTCAGCAGCACGGCCAGCACGGTGATCAGGACGACGAGCCCCAGGACCAGCGTGTAGTCGCGGTTGCCGGCGCCATTGACGATCAGCTTGCCGATGCCCGGCAGGGAGAAGATGGTCTCGGTCACCAGGGCCGCCGTGATCGAGGAAATCGCCAGCGGGCCGAGCACCGAGATCACCGGCAGCAACGCGGGCTTCAGTGCGTGCCGCAGCACGACGATGTGCGTGGGCAGGCCCTTGGCGCGCGCCGTGCGGATGAAGTTGCTGTGCAGCACCTCGATCAGGCTGCCGCGCATGACGCGGGCGATCGTTGCGACGTTGATGAACGTGAGCAGCGCCACCGGCAGGACCATGTAGCTCACGGCGAATGCGTCCCAGCCGCCGGCGGGCAGCCAGTGCAGCCACAGGGCGAACACCAGCACCAGCACCGGGCCGATGACGAAGGAGGGCACCACGCTGCCCAGGTTGCCCACGAGCATCACGCTGTAGTCGGCGAGGCTGTTCTGGCGCAGGGCGGCCGCAATGCCCAGCCCGACGCCGACGACGAAGGAAATCAGCATCGCCGAGCCGCCGATGGCCAGCGACACGGGCAGCGCGGCGGCCACCAGGTCATTGACGGACCAGTCGGCGTAGCGGAACGAGGCACCCAGGTCGCCGTGCACCAGGTTGTTCAGGTAATGCAGGTACTGCTGCCACGGGGGCAGGTCCAGGTGGTACTTCGCCTGCAGGTTCGCCAGGACGGCCTCGGACACCTGTTTGTCGCTGTCGAACGGGCCCCCGGGCGCCGCGTGGACCAGGATGTAGCTGACCGTGATGACGATCAGCAGGGTGGGAATGGTCGCCAGCAGGCGACGCAGGGTATAGGACCACATGGCATGACTCTCGCGAGGGCACTGCCGCGGGGTGCTGCGGCAGCGCGGATGACAGCGCAGGTGGCGCGGTCAGTGCTTGATGATGTACAGGTCCTTGCTGCGGAACCGGTCTTGCGCGTTCTGCAGCGAGTAACCGCCAACATAGGATTTTACCAGCCGGGGCAGGGAGTACTGGACCAGCGGGATGATCGGGTAATCGTCCATGATCATCCGCGTCGCCTGGGTCAGCATGCCCTTGCGCTTGCCGGGGTCGTCGCTCTGCTCGGCCTGGTTGATGATCTCCTCGGCCTTGCGGTTGCAGTTGAAGTTCAGGTTCTGGTCGGAGTCGCAGCGGATCAGCGCCAGGAAGTTGGTGGCGTCGTTGTAGTCGGCGATGAAGCCGTCGCGCGCGATCTGGAAGGAGCCGTCATGGCGCTTCTTGACCAGCACCTTGAACTCCATGGCTTCCAGCTCGATGTTGACACCCAGCTTGGTCTTCCACTCCGACTGCGCGAAGATCGCCATCTTCTTGTGGTATTCGCTGGTGTTGTACGAGAAGGTGTACTTGGTGCCGGGCTGCACGCCGGCCGCGGCGAGCAGCTTCTTCGCTTCCTCGATGCGCCTGGCCATCGGCCACTTCGACCATTCGTAGACGTCCATGTCGGCGCCGTCCAGCCCCTTGACCATGATGCCGTAGGCCGGCGCCTGGCCGTCCGCGGTGACCTTCTGCGCCAGGATGTCACGGTCGATCACCAGCGACAGCGCCTTGCGCACGCGCACGTCCTTCATCGCCGGGCTCTGGGTCTGCAGCGTGTAGTAGCGCAGGCCCAGCATCGGGGCGTTGCGCACGTCCTTCGGGAACTTCCGCTTGGCTTCCTCGTAGGTTCCGGGCGGCAACTGGTAGACCATCTCGTTCTGGCCGGCCTCGAACAGCTTCACGTCGGCGTTGCCGTCTTCCACGCCCAGGTAGGTCACGCGCGTGAGCTGCACGTGGGCCGCATCCCAGTAGTGCGGGTTCTTCTCGATCACCACGCTGCGGTTGACGACCCATTCCTTCAGCGTGAAGGCGCCGTTGCTCACCATGTTGCCGGGCTTGGTCCAGTCCTTGCCGAACTTCTCGACCGACGCCTGGTGCAGCGGGCCCAGGTTGTTGTTGGACAGCAGGCTCGGCAGGAAAGTGACCGGGAACGGCGTCTTGATCTCCACGGTGAACTTGTCCAGCGCCTTGGCGCCGACTTCCGACGGCGGCTTCTTGCCCATGGCCACTTCCTTGCCGTTCTGCAGGAACACGCCGTACGTCGAGGCGTACTTGGAGGCCGTCTTCGGGTCGAGGAACCGCCGGATGCCGTACACGCAATCCTGCGCCGTCACCGGGTCGCCGTTGGACCACTTCGCGTTCTGCCGCAGCTTGAACACCCAGGTGGTGGCGTTGGTCTGCTTCCAGCTCTCGGCGACGCCGGGGATGATCTTGCCGTCGGCGTCGTTCGCCGTGAGGCCCTCGAACAGGTCGCGCGTGATGTTGTTCGCGCCCACGGTCTCGGCGAGCGCCGGGTCGAGCGTCTCCGGCTCGGAGCCGTTGTTGCGGATCAGGGTCTGGGTGGGGTGCAGCTGCACGCCGGCCGGAACGACGGCGGAGCCGGCGGGCAGCGCCATGGCGCCGAGCAGCAGGAGGAGGGCGAAACGCGGGGGTGCATTGTTCTTCATGAGTGTCCTTTTGGGATGCTGGGTCTGCCTACTTCTTCCGGGCGAGGCGGTCGGTATCGATGTCGACGTACTGCCAGAACTCGCGTGCATTCGGGTGGCGCTTGTAGCCCACCAGCCAGGGCTGCATCATATCGGTGCCGATGCGGTGCACACGGACCTTGATGGGCATGTAGGCGATCAGGATGCGCACCGCCTCGCGGATCACGGCATCGCGTTCCGGCCCGTCGGGCATCATCGCCTGCTTGCGGTACAGCTCGTCGAACCTGTCGTTCCTGAAGCGCGAGTGGTTCTGCTGGCCGAACGAGCCGCTGTAGCCCATCGCCAGGACGCCGGCGCTGTCGGGCGAGCTGGCCGAGAGGCCGTAGCCCCACATCATCAGCTTGCCCGCGCGTGAGTTGCGCAGCTGTTCCGGCCACTTGCCGATGCGCAGCTCGATCTTGATGCCCACCGCGTCGAGGTTCTTCTTCATGACCTCGTCGCGCTCGCGGTAGTCGGCGGCCGAGAGCGTGTCGTACACCAGCACCAGCGGCTTGCCGTCCGGCATGTCGCGCCAGCCGTCGCCGTCCTTGTCGATGTAGCCGAACATGTCCAGCAGCGCCATCGCCCTGGCGCGGTCGTGGGTGCCCATCTCGGAGCGGAAGTCGGGATCGAAGGTGCTGGTGTTCGGCATCACGAAGCCCTGCGCCACCATGGCCTGGCCGCGCATGGCCAGGCGGGCTTCCTGCTCGCTGTCCATCGCCAGGCCGATGGCGCGGCGCAGCGCGACCTTCTCGGGCGCGTAGCCGCCGACCAGCGGGTTCAGCATGCTGAAGTACAGCATGCGGATGTCCGACAGCGGCACGCGCTCCATCTGGATGCCCAGCTTGGCGAGATTGGGCGCCAGCTTGTTGTTGGGGATCGCGTGCGTCGCGAAGTTTTCCGGCAGCCGCTCGATCAGGTCGTGTTCGGCGTTGAGGAAGGACAGCCAGCGCGGCTGCGGGTCGTCGATGATGGAGACCTCGACCCGGTCGAGCATCGGCAGCTTGCGGCCCTTCATCTTCGCGGCGATGGCCTGGGCCGAGGCGTCGCCGGGGCGGGCTGCGCGTCGTAGAACACGTCGCGGTAACCAGGGTTGCGCACCAGCGTGATCTTCGACGAGCGGCGCCATTCCTTGAGCATGAAGGGGCCGGTGCCCACCGGGTGCTCCATGATCGCTTCGCCGTACTTCTCGACCACCTCGCGCGCGACCAGGCCCATGATGCCCGGGTCGGCCAGCGTCAGGATGAAGCGCGGGCGCGCTTCGCCCAGCTTGAACTGCACGGTGTAGCGATCGAGCGCGCGCATGCCCTCGATCTCGGTGTCGTAGTCGAACTTCCCGCCGTCCAGGGCCTTCTTGCGCAGCTCGGACAGGCCAAGGATCTTTTCTTCCTCGATCCCGCTGACCAGCGGGCTCTTGTTCGCGGGATCCATGATCCGCTTGTAGCTGTACACGACGTCGGCCGCGGTCACTTCGCGGCGCTGGCCACCGAAGGCCGGGTCATCGGCGAAATGGATGCCGCGGCGCATCTTCACGGTGAAGGTGCGGAAGTCCGGCGAGACCTCGGGCATGGCTTCGGCCAGCACGGGCTTCACCTTGGCGGGCCGCGCGAGGTAGTCGTAGCCGTACAGCGCTTCGAAGATGTTGGCGGTGATGATCCGCGAGTACAGGTCGTTCAGCTGCGCCGGGTCGAACCCGGTCTCCGCGACGGGGAACGCATAGCGCAGGACTTTCTCCGGCGCGGCCGCACCGGCCGTACCCGTGAGCACGGTGAGCGCCGCGGCCAGCAGGGCAGCGCGCCGCGCAATCACTCTCAGGGCCTGGAGCATGGTCCTAGCCGTTGGCAGCGCCGTTGCGGGGCATCTTGCCCGGGTCGACGTCGATGAACTGCCAGAAATCGCGACGGAACGGGTGGCGCTTGTAGCCGCTCACCCAGGGCTGCCACATGTCGGTCGCGATGCGGTGGACCTTCACCTTGTACGGCATGTACGCGATCAGGATCTTCTGGGCCTCGTTGATCACCGCGCGCCGTTCCGGGCCGTCGGGCATCACCGACTGCTTTTCGTACAGCGCATCGAACTTCGCGTTGGCGAAGCGGGCGTGGTTCTGCTGGCCGGCCGACTTGCTGTAGCCGATCTCCAGGATGCTGCCGCTGTCGGGCGTCGTCGCGGAGTTGCCGTAGCCCCACATCATGAGCTTGCCCGAACGCGAGGCACGCAGCTGTTCGGGCCACTGGCCGATCCGGTAGTTGATCTTGATGCCGACAGCCGTGAGGTTCTTCTTCACGATCTCGTCGAGCTCGCGGTAGTCGGCGCGCGACAGCGTGTCGTATTCCAGCACCAGCGGCTTGCCGTCCGGCATGTCGCGCCAGCCGTCGCCGTCCTTGTCGGTGTAGCCGAACATGTCCAGCAGCGCCATGGCCCGGGCGCTGTCGTGCGTCCCCATCTCGGAGCGGTACTTCGGGTCGTACAGCGTCGTGTTGGGCATCACGAAGCCCTGCGCCACCACGGCCTGACCGCGCCGCGGCAGCCGCACTTCCTCATCGCTGTTGATCGCCAGGGCGATCGCACGGCGCAGCGCCACCTTCTCGGGCGTGTAGCCCCCCGTCACGGGGTTCGTCATGCTCATGTAGGAAATCGTGAAGTCCGACAGCGGCGCCTGCTCCATGGCGATGCCGCGTTTGGCCAGGTGCGGGGCGAGCTTGTTGTTCGGGATGGCGTAGGTGGCGAAGTTCTGCGGCAGCCGCTCCAGGAAGTCGTGCTCGGTGTTGAGGAACGCCAGCCAGCGCGGCTGCGGGTCCTCGATGATGGAGACGACCACCTTGTCGATGATCGGCAGCTTCCGGCCCTTGGTGCGCTTGAGGATTTCCTCGCCCACGGCGTCGGACGGTTCGGCGTCGAAGCGCTTGTCGCGGTACGAAGGGTTGCGCACCAGCGTGATCTTCGAGGCACGGCGCCACTCCTTGAGCACGAACGGCCCGGTGCCTACCGGGTGTTCCATGATGGCGTCGCCGTACTTCTCCACCACCTCGCGCGCGACGATGCCCATCGTTGCCGGGTCCGCCAGGGCGTACATGAAGCGCGGACGCGTCTCGGCCAGCCTGATCTGCACCGTGTAGCGGTCCAGGGCGCGCAGGCCCTCGATCTCGGTGTCGTAGTCGAACTGGCCCGTGGCTTCGGCCTTCTTGCGCAGCGCGTCGACGCCCAGGATCTTTTCCTCCGCGAAGCCGGAAAACTTGGGGCTCTTGTTCTTCGGGTCGAAGAACCGCTTGAACGTGTAGACGAAATCCTTCGCCGTCAGCTCGCGCGGCTTGCCGCCGAACGCCGGGTCGTCCGAGAAGTAGATGCCCGGGCGCAGCCGGAAGGTGAACGTTCGGAAATCAGCCGCCACCTCCGGCTGGGCCTCGGCGAGGTTGGGCACCATCTTGGCGGGGCGCGCGAGGTAGTCGTACTCGTACGGCGCCTCGAAGATGTGGGCGATGACGGCGGCGGAGTAAAGGTCGTTGATCTGCGCGGGGTCGAAACCCGTCTCGGTGCCGAGAAAGGCGTAGCGCAGGACTTTTTCCGGATTCGCAGCTTGGGCGCACGCCGGGTGGGCGGCGCCTATGGCCAGGCACAGGCTGGTGGCCCATGCCCAGAGACGGGACTTCATGGTTGGAAACACCTATTCAGGGGGTCGCGGGGCGCAAGCATAATACGCGCCGACACGCACCGCCACGAGCGGTTTCCCCAAGTCGACCCCCGGGTGCTCATCGGCGACCCGCACAACTGCAAATGATTTCATACATCCTGCGACGGATCCTGCAGATGATCCCGACCCTGGCGGGGGTCATCCTGCTGGTCTTCTTTCTCTTCCGGTACTTCGGGGACGACCCCGCTGAAATCCTGGGCGGCCTGCAGGCCACGCAGGAGCAGATCGACTCCATCCGGCGCCAGCTGGGCCTGGACCGGCCGGTGTGGGAACAGCTCTGGCTCTTCCTGCAGAAGGTGGTCACGTTCGACTGGGGCGCCAGCTGGTCCACCAAGGAGACGGTGGCCAACATCTTCGCCACCCGCCTGCCGGCGACGCTGACCATCATGATTCCCATCCTCGTCCTGGAGGTGGGGCTGGCCATCGTGGCCGGCATGGCCGTGGCCTACGTGCGGGGCAGCCTCACCGACCGGCTGGTGATGATCATCAGCACGATCGCCCTCTCGATCAGCTTCCTGGTCTACATCATCATCGGGCAGTACCTCTTCGCGTTCCAGCTCGGCTGGTTTCCCGTGCAGGGCTGGACGTCCAGCACCTGGACCAACCTGCTGGTCTACGCGCCGCTGCCCGTGATGCTGGCCGTGCTGGTGAGCCTGGCGCCGCACACGCGCCTTTACCGCAGCTTCTTCCTGGACGAGATCGGCCACGACTACGTGCGCACCGCGCGCGCCAAGGGCGTGCCCGAGAAGACCATCCTCTTCAAGCACGTGCTGCGCAACGCGATGATCCCGATCCTCACCAATGTCGCGACGCAATTGCCCGGCGTGTTCATCGGCTCGTTCCTGATCGAGGTGTTCTTCTCGATCCCGGGCCTGGGCCGTGAGGTTTACGCAGCGGTCGGCCGCGGCGACTTCCCGGTGATCCAGGCGGTGACCATCTACCTGGCCGCGCTCACGATGGTGATCAACCTGGTCACCGATGTCCTCTACAAGTTCGTCGATCCCCGCGTGGTGCTCAAATGACCGCAGTCCCGACCGTACCGGCCCGGGCGGCCGACGACGTCACCTTGCCTGCGGCCGCCATCGCTGTCGCCCTGCCCAGGTCGCCCAGCGTCTGGGCCCAGGCCTGGGCGCCGCCTGCGCGAAGACCGTGTCGGCATGGTGTCGCTCTGGATCGTCGGCGCGTTCCTGCTGATGGTCGTGCTCGCGCAGGTGGGCTTGTTGGCCGGCGGGTGGCAGCGCGAGGTGGGCGAGCCCTTCGCGCCGCCGACCTTCGTCGGCGCGCAGGCCCGGGAGGCCGCGAAGGTGGAGGCCCCGCGCCTGCCGAACGTCGACCTGTCCGACATCGACCCGCTCGCGCCGTACTACAAGGACTGGAACGAGCGCGCCTCCAAGGTCAAGACCGTCGATACGGCGCGGGCCGCCACGCTGCCTTTCGGGGGCGACCGCATCGGGCGCGATGTGCTGGACAAGGCGGTGAAGGGGGCGCAGGTGTCCATCCTGGTCGGCATCGCCGCGGCGTTCCTGGCCACCCTGATCGGCACCCTGCTGGGCGCGATCGGCGGGTACTTCGGCGGCAAGGCCGGCGATTTCCTCGAGTGGGTCTACAACGTCTTCACCTCGATTCCCTACATCCTGCTGATCTTCGCCCTGGCGGCGGTGTTCAAGTACGGGCCCCTGGGCAAGGTTTTCTCCAGCAGCATCGTGCCGGTGGTGGCGATCCTGGGCGTCGTCGGCTGGACGGGCATCTACCGCCTGGTGCGCGCCGAGTACATCAAGCATCGCTCGCGCGAGTACGTGCGCGCCGCCGAAGCGATCGGCGCGAGCCACATGTCGCGCATGTTCGGCCACATCCTGCCCAACGTCAGCCACGTGGTGCTGGTGCAACTGAGCCTGCACGTGGTGAGCTTCATCAAGGCCGAGGTGATCCTGTCCTTCCTGGGCCTGGGCGTGCCGATCGACATGGTCAGCTGGGGCACCATGCTGGCCGAGGCCCAGACCGAGCTCGTGCTCGGCAAGTGGTGGCAGCTCGTCGCCGCCACGGCCTTCATGGCCACCTTCGTCACCGCCTTCGCGCTGCTCACCGACGCACTGCGCGACGCGATGGACCCGAAACTGCGTTAGGACGGCCGCCCCATGTCTTCATTGATCGAAGTGCGCGACCTGCGCGTGAGTTTCCGCATGGGCCACGAAATCCACGAGGCCGTGCGCGGCGTGAGTTTCGACATCCCGGCCAATACCACCGTCGCGCTGGTGGGCGAATCGGGCTCCGGCAAGAGCGTCAGCGCGATGAGCATCGTGCGCCTGCTGCCCGAGAACGCCATCCTCGGCGCCGACACGCGCATCCTCCACGAGGGCCAGGATCTCGCGAAGTTCACGCCCGAGCAGATGCGCCGCCTGCGCGGCAAGGACATTTCCGTGGTGTTCCAGGAGCCGATGAGCTCGCTCAACCCGGTGCTGACCGTGGGCGACCAGATCGCCGAGGTGCTGCGCATCCACACGCCGCTGGGCGCGAAGGCTGCGCTGGACCGCACGCTGGAATTGCTGAACGAAGTCGGGATCCCCGAGCCGCGGGCGCGCCTGGGCGCCTACCCGCATGAGCTCTCCGGCGGCCAGCAGCAGCGCGTGATGATCGCGATGGCGATCGCCTGCGAACCCAAATTGCTGATCGCCGACGAGCCGACCACGGCGCTGGACGTCACCGTGCAGCGGCAGATCGTCGACCTGCTGGCGCGCCTGCAGGAACGCCAGAAGATGAGCGTGCTCTTCATCAGCCACGACCTGGGGCTGGTGGGCGAGGTGGCCAGCCGCGTCGTGGTGATGCGCCATGGCGAAGTGCGCGAGGCCGGGCCCGTGAACCAGATCTTCAGCGCGCCGCAGGATGCGTACACCAAGGCACTGCTGGCCTGCCGCCCGCGCCTGGACACGCGCCCGCGCCGCCTGCCCGTGATCGACGACATCGTAAACAACCGGCCGGTCAGCGCCGACCAGCGCGAGCCCGCGCCGGTGAGCGGCCCGGCCCTGATCGAGGTGAAGGGCCTGAGCAAGGCCTACCGCCTGAAAGAGGGCCTCTTCAGGCGCAAGGTGATCGACGCCGTCAAGACAGCGGACTTCTCGCTGCAGAAGGGCCGCACGCTGGGCGTGGTGGGCGAGTCCGGCTCGGGCAAGACCACCATCGGCATGATGCTCACGCGCCTGACTGACGCCAGCAGCGGCAGCATCATGTTCGAGGGCATCGACCTCGCCACGTTGCGCCCCGCGCAGATGCGGACCTACCGGCCGCGCATCCAGATCATCTTCCAGAACCCGTACGCCAGCCTGAACCCGCGTTTCACCATCGGCCAGATCCTCATGGAGCCGATGCGCATCCACGGGATCGGCGCGAACGAGGACGAGCGCGCCCGGCTGGCGCTGGGCTGGCTGGAAAAGGTCGGCCTGCCGGCGCAGGCCTTCGGCAAGTACCCGCACGAGTTTTCCGGCGGGCAGCGCCAGCGCATCGCCATCGCGCGCTGCCTGACGATGCGGCCCGAGATCATCGTCTGCGACGAAAGCGTGAGCGCGCTGGACGTCAGCGTCCAGGCCACGGTGCTGAACCTGCTGCTGGACCTGCAGGACGAGTTCGGCCTGACCTATGTCTTCATCAGCCACGACCTCGCGGTGGTGAAGTACATGGCCGACGACATCCTGGTGATGAACCAGGGCGAGATCGTGGAGCGCGGCACGTCCGAGGAAATCTATTCCAACCCGCAGCATCCCTACACCCGCCAGCTGCTCGCGGCGATCCCGCGTGGCTACCCGGTGGATGCGCCTTCCCTGCAACCGGCCTGAGCGACAAGATGAAGAACTCCCGCTGGATCTGCGCCCTGGCGGGCGCCCTGGCCGTGACGGCCGCGCTCGCGCAGGCGCCCAAGCGCGTCGAAAAGGCGGACGACCTGCCACGCTTCAGCTACCCGGTGCAGGGCGAGCTGGAAGCCATCGTGCGCGACCCGCAGCGCTTCAATGCCCTGGGCAAGGATGTGCGGCGCGACGTGGAAGCGACGCTCGCCGGCTACGACATCGCCGAAGGCGCGACACGCAGGAGGTTGCTCAGCGTTCTCGTCCAGCTCGACATGCTGGAAGGGCGCTACGAGGACGCCCAGCGACACGCCGCGCAGATCCGGCAACTGGAGGAAAAGCCCGCCGACAAATTGCTGTCGGGGCTGACGGTGCGCGCCATCGGGGCCGCCGTGGCCAGGACCGGCAGCCGGAACTCGCCGGCCTACGCGGCCGAGGTCTCCCGCTACATCGCCGATGAACTGGCGCGCATGCCGTACATCGTCATCAAGAACGACGTCCAGCGGGCCAAGGCCGGCATGGAGACGCTTGGCGAGGCGCTGGCCCTGGGCCGGCGTGCGCAACGTGCTGCAGCCGGTGGCCACCCAGTCCGGCGCGCTCAGCTCGGACCTCGCGCCGACGCTCGTCTCCGCCCGCTACGTGCTGGAGTTCATGCTGCCGCTCAAGGCCACGCTGGTGGACACCTACGGCCGATACCTGGCGGCCAACAAGGTGGACAAGCCGGACATCTGGGCCGCGCGAGACGTCGCGCTGCCGACCGGGCGCAACTACCGGCCGGTGGGGATCGTCGTGTGGGACAGCGGCGTCGATGCCGCGCTGTTCCCCGCCCGCGTCCTCACGGACGGCGGCAAGCCCGCGATGATCGCTTTCGACCGCCGGGCCATGCCGTCGGCCCATGCGCTGGAACCCCTCTCCGCCGACGTGCAGGCCAGGATCGATGCATTGCAGGGCCGCAGCAAGGGCCTGTCCGACCTGACTTCCAACATCGACAGCCCCGAAGCCGCCGAGGTGAAGGCCCTGCTGTCGAACCTGGCGCCGGCGCAATACAAGGCGGTGCTCGAAGAGCTGCGCCTGGTCGGCAACTACCAGCACGGCACGCACGTGGCCGGCATCGCGATGGCGGGCAACCCGTACGCGCGCGTCGGCATTGCGCGCATCGAGTTCGGCCACACGCTGCTGCCCGACCCGTGCCCGACGCGTGAGCTGGAGCAGCGCTCGGCGGACAACTTCGCTCGCTACGCCGAGTTCATCCGCAAGAGCGGCGCGCGGGTGGTCAACATGAGCTGGGGCGGCAACCTGCGCTCCTACGAGGTCGAGCTGGAGCAGTGCGGCATCGGAAAGGACACTGCCGAGCGCCGGGCGCTGGCCCGTGAATACTTCGACATGCACTACAAGGCGCTGAAGGCCGCTTTCGAATCGTTGCCTGACGTGCTACTGGTCACGTCGGCGGGGAATTCGGCGAACGACCCGACGTTCAACGACGCCTACCCCTCGGGCATCGTGCTGCCCAACCTGGTGTCGGTCGGCGCCGTGGACCAGGCGGGCGACGAAGCGTCGTTCACCAGCTACGGCCCGACGGTGCTGCTGCACGCCAACGGCTACCAGGTCGAGAGCTGGGTTCCGGGCGGGCGCCGCATCGCGCTGTCCGGCACGTCGATGTCTTCGCCCCAGGTGACCAACCTGGCGGCCAAGATGTTCGCCGTCAAGCCTTCGCTCAAGCCCGCCGAAGTGATCGACATCATGCGCAAGACGGCTGATCGCAGCGAAGACGGCCGGCGCACGCTGGTCAACCCGGCCCGGGCGCTGGCGGCAGTGGGCTACGTGCCCTGAACCCCGCGCGCCGGGGCGGCGCCGCGCATCGAAGAAGGAGGCAAAGATGGTTGTCTACAAATACATCGCAGCACTGTGCCTGGCGTGGGTTCTCTCCGCCTGCGCGAGCACGCAGGGGACCTGGAAGCAGCAGGACGTCGCTGTCGACAAGGACGTTTCGATTCATGTCACCGACGGCGGCGACCGCAACGCCCGGGCCACCATCCTCTTCGTGCCCGGCTGGGGCATGTCGACCGCCGTGTGGCGCGACACGATGGCCGCCTTCGCCTCGCGCGCCCGGGTCGTGTCCATCGATCCCCGCTCGCAGGGCTTTTCGACGCTCACCCCCCGCGGGAACACGCCCGAGCGCCGCGCCGTGGACCTGCACGAGGTGATCAAGGCCCTGTCGCTGGACAATGTCGTGCTGGTGGGCTGGTCGCAGGGCGTGCAGGATGTCGCCGCCTACGCGGCCGCGTTCGAGGGCGACCGGGTGGCCGGCTACGTGCTGGTGGACTCCACCCTCGGCGCGGGCCCGGCGGCCGCGATGGACCCGCCGGCCGGGATGCAACAGCAGCTCGAACGCATGAGCCTCTACGCGCGCTACCCGCGCGAGTACCTGCGCGGGATGATGGGCGCGATCATCCAGTCGCCCGCAGGCCGTGCGCGGGTCGAGGAATTCGTCGAGCTGGGGCTGCGCACGCCGCCGGACATCGGCATGGGCATGCTGATGACGGATTTCATCCTGATCGACCGCCGGCCGGCGCTGAAGAAATTCAACCGGCCGACCCTGGTGATCGCCGCGGCGGATTCGCCCGACGCGCAATCCCAGCGGGCGATGGCGCAGCAGATCGCCGGCGCGCAGTTCGAAACCATCGCCCAGGCGGGTCATGCCGTGTTCCTCGACCAGCCCGGGCGGTTCAACGAGCTGCTCGCGAAATTCCTGGCGCGCCTGGGCGCCTAAAGTCGCGCGACTACTTCAGCGCGAAGGCAGGCAGCTTCTTGGGCACGGCCACGTTCTTCAACGTGGCGTAAACGGGCATCCCGTTCTTGTACTTCGGGTAGTCCTCGCCCTGGATGAGCGGCAACAGGTACCGCTTGCACGGCTCGGTGATGCCGAAGCCGTCCGCGGTGATGAAGTTGCGCGGCATGAACTTCTCGACGTTGGCCACCTTGGCCAGCGGCGCCATGCCGACCTTGTACTTGTACGGCTTGTCGCTCACGCGCTCGATGGTCGGCATCACGGCGTTGTGGCCCTTGAGCGCCAGCTGCACGGCGGCCTTGCCCAGCTCGTAGGCCTGCTTCACGTCGGTCTTCGAAGCGATGTGGCGCGCCGCGCGCTGCAGGTAGTCGGCCACGGCCCAGTGGAACTTGTGGCCCAGCGCCTGCTTGACCATGTTGGCCACCACCGGCGCCGCGCCGCCCAGCTGGGCGTGGCCGAAGGCATCGCGCGTGCCCTGCTCGGCGAGGAACCTGCCGTCCGGGTAGTGGCAGCCTTCCGACACCACCACGGTGCAGTAGCCGTGCTGCTTGACCAGCGCGTCCACGCGCGCCAGGAATTTCTTCTCGTCGAACTCGATCTCGGGGAACAGCACCACGACGGGAATGCCGTGGTCCTGGATCAGGCCGCCCGCCGCGGCGATCCAGCCCGCGTGCCGTCCCATCACCTCGAGCACGAACACCTTGGTGGACGTCTTGGCCATGGAGCGCACGTCGAAGGACGCCTCCAGCGCCGAGACGGCCACGTACTTGGCCACCGAGCCGAAGCCGGGGCAGCAGTCGGTGATCGGCAGGTCGTTGTCCACCGTCTTGGGCACGTGGATCGCCTGGATCGGGTAGCCCATGGATTGGGACAGCTGGCTGACCTTGTAGCAGGTGTCGGCGGAGTCGCCGCCGCCGTTGTAGAAGAAGTAGCCGATGTCGTGCGCCTTGAACACCTCGATCAGGCGCTCGTACTCGCGCTTGTTGGCCTCCAGCGACTTGAGCTTGAAGCGGCAGGAGCCGAACGCGCCCGACGGCGTGGAGCGCAGCAGCGCGATGGCCGATGCCGACTCCTTGCTGGTGTCGATGAGGTCCTCGGTCAGGGCGCCGATGATGCCGTTGCGCCCGGCGTACACCTTGCCGATCTTCGCCCGCTGGGCACGGGCGGTTTCGATGACGCCGCAGGCCGATGCGTTGATGACGGCGGTGACACCGCCGGATTGCGCATAGAAAGCGTTCTTTTTCGTGGCCATTGCTTGGGTTTCCTCGGGGTCAGTCTGCCAGGGCGCGCGTCACCACCTCGCGCACGTCGTTGCTCAGGTCGGGCTTGGCCGCCACGCGGGCGATCGCCTCGCGCGCGGCGCTGCGCATCGGCTCGACCAGCTTCTTCCAGCGGTCCAGCGCCCGCGCCAGGCGGGCCGCGACCTGCGGGTTCATGCCGTCGAGCTCGATGACGCGCTCGCTCCAGTACACGTAGCCGGCCGCGTCGGGGCGGTGGAACCCGCCCGGGTTGGCGCTGCAGTAGCTGAAGATCACGCTGCGCGCGCGGTTGGGGTTGCGCAGCTGGAAGTCGGGATGCTTCATCAGCTGCCTGACGGCCGGCAGGATGTTGCCACCGCGGTCCGGCGCGCCGGCCTGCAGGGCGAACCACTTGTCCAGCACCAGCGCCTCGTCCTTGAAGAGCGCGTGGAAGCGCTGCAGGGCCGGGGCTGCCAGCTCATGGCCGCTGGTGACGAGCGCCGCCAGCGCGTTGAACCGGTCGGTCATGTTGCCCGCGTCCTTGAAACGCTGGTAGGCCTTGCCCGGCCAGATCGTGTCGCCGGACTGGCGCGCGGCCAGGCAAAGGTGCGTGAGCGCCATGCCCGCCAGCGCGCGGCGGCCGGAGGATACCGGGTCGGCCCGGTAGGCGCCATTCTCGCGATGCGTCTCGTACGCCCATTGCCAGTCGTCGAAAAGCGCCTGCGCCATCTGTTCGCGCATCGCTTCCCGCACGGCATGGATACGCTGCGGGTCGACCACGTCCATCTGCTCGGCGAGGTAGGTTTCCCCCGGCAACGTGAGCGCCAGCTCCTTGAAGGCGGCGTCGAGGGCGGGGTGGCGCAGGATGGTGCGCATGGCCTCGATATAAGGGCCGTCGAGCCGGATGTCGGCGGCGGCGAGCCCCGCCTGCCCGATGAAGCCGAGGGCGCGGTTGACGGCCAGGCGCTGCCCCGCCTCCCAGCGGTTGAACGGGTCGGTGTCGTGCGCCAGCAGGGTGAGCAGCTGCTCGTCGCTGTAGTCGAACTCCAGGATCACCGGCGCGCTGAACGCCCGCAGGATCGAAGGCACGGGCTCGGCCTGGAGGCCGGGGAAGGTCAGCGTCTCGCTGGCTTGCGTGAGGACGTGCATGCCATTGGCCAGTTCGCGGCCATCCGGCGCCAGCAGCCCCAGCCCGATCGGGATGACGAACGGCTCCTTCTCGGCGTGGCCCGGGGTGGCCGGGCAGCTTTGCGACAGGGTCAGGTTGTAGATGCCCGAGGCGGCGTCGTAGTGCGTGGCCACCTTGACGCGCGGCGTGCCGGCCTGGCTGTACCAGCGCTTGAACTGCGGCAGCAGCTGCGCCAGCTTGGAATCGGGGTTGGCGTCGGCGATGGCCTGCGCGAAGTCGTCGCAGGTCACCGCATTGCCGTCGTGGCGCTGGAAGTACAGCGCCATGCCCCGGGCGAAGCCTTCGCGGCCGACCAGGGTCTGCATCATGCGCACGACCTCGGCGCCTTTTTCGTACACCGTCACGGTGTAGAAGTTGTTGATCTCCAGGTACTGGTCGGGCCGCACCGGGTGCGCCATCGGCCCCGCGTCCTCCGGGAACTGGGCGGTGCGCAGCACGCGCACGTCCTCGATGCGCTTGACGGCGCGCGCCGACGGCTCGCCCGCCAGGTCCATGCTGAATTCCTGGTCGCGGAACACCGTCAGGCCTTCCTTGAGCGACAGCTGGAACCAGTCGCGGCAGGTGATGCGGTTGCCGGTCCAGTTGTGGAAGTACTCGTGGCCCACCACGCTTTCGATGTTGCCGAAGTCGGTGTCGGTGGCCGTCGCCTGGCTGGCCAGCACGTACTTCGTGTTGAAGATGTTCAGGCCCTTGTTTTCCATCGCGCCCATGTTGAAGTCGCTGGTGGCGACGATCATGAAGCGCTCCAGGTCCAGCGACAGGCCGAAGCGCGCCTCGTCCCAGGCCACCGAGGCCATCAGCGAGTTCATCGCGTGCTCGGTCTTGTCCAGGTCGCCCGGGCGCACGTAGACCTGCAGCAGGTGCTCCTTGCCGGCGCGCGAGGTGATGCGCTGTTCGCGCGCCACCAGCTGGCCGGCAACGAGGGCGAACAGGTAGCTGGGCTTCCTGAACGGGTCCACCCACCTCGCGTAATGGCGGCCGTCCTCCAGCTCGCCCTGGTCGACCAGGTTGCCGTTGGACAGCAGCACCGGGTAGGCGGCCTTGTCGGCGCGGATCAGCACCGAGTAGCTCGCCATCACGTCGGGGCGGTCCAGGAAATAGGTGATGCGCCGGAAGCCCTCGGCCTCGCACTGGGTGAAGAACGAGTCGTTGCTGACGTACAGGCCCATCAGCTTGGTGTTCTTGGCGGGGCAGCAGGTGGTGAAGATCTCGAGGTCGAACGGCTCGGGGCCTTCGGGCAGGTTCTCCAGCACCAGCTGGTTGTTCTCCAGCTTGAACGAGGTGCCCTGGCCGTTGACCAGCACGCGGGCCAGGTTCAACTCCTCGCCCTCCAGCCGCAGCGACTGCGGCGCCGCGTCGGGGTTGCGGCGCAGCTTCATCTTGTTGAGCACGCGGGTCTTCGCCGGGTCGAGGTCGAAGGTCAGTTCCACCGTGTCGATCCAGTAGGGGGGCGCCTGGTAGTCCGAGCGGTAGATCACGTTGTTTTGTCCTTCACGCATAAAGGCTCTCCAGGAAGTTCGTTTTGCTGAGTTCATGGTAGTCGCGCACCTGCGCGACCACATGGGATCCGGCGAGTTCGCCGGCGGGGTGGCTGGTGCACACGGCGACGGCGCGCATGCCGGCCCGGCGCGCCGCTTCGATGCCGAAAGGGGCATCCTCGAACACGATGCAATGGGCGGGGACGACGCCCATGCGCCTGGCCGCCTCCAGGAAGATCGCGGGTTCGGGCTTGCCGGGCAGGCCCTCGTCGCCGCCGACGACCGCGTGCGGCGCCGGCGTCATTTTCAGGTGCGAGAAGGCGAAGGAGATGTTGTGCCGGTCGCCCGCGGTGCCCACGCCGACCTTCAGGCCGCGGCCCATCGCCTGTGCCGCGAAGCTGCGAAAGCCGCCGACTTCGGCGAACACGGGCGAGAACAGCTCGCGGTAGATCGCTTCCTTCTCGTGGATCAGCGCCAGCGCCTCGTCGCCCGGAACGTCTCGCCCGAACACTTCGCACATGCATTCGACGCCGGTGCGCCCGGTCGTGCGCCGCATGACCTCGGCGACGTCCATCCGGATGCCGTGGCGGCGCGTGAACTCGACCCAGCTCTTCGCATGCCAGGGCATCGAGTCGATCATGGTGCCGTCCATGTCGAAGATCAGGGCGGCGGTCTTCACGGGCAGGCCCGCAATGGCAGATCCCTTTCTCATACGCCCTGCTTGAGCGACGCTTCAATGAACGGGTCGAGGTCGCCGTCCAGCACCTTCTGGATGGCGGAGATCTCGACGCCGGTGCGCAGGTCCTTGATGCGGCTGTTGTCCAGCACATAGCTGCGGATCTGGTGGCCCCAGCCGACGTCGGTCTTGGTGTCCTCGAGCTTTTGCTGCTCTTCCATCTTCTTGCGCATCTCGTGGTCGTACAGGCGCGAGCGCAGGCGCTTCCACGCCACGTCGCGGTTGCTGTGCTGGCTGCGGCTGTCCTGGCACTGCACCACGATGTTGGTCGGCAGGTGCGTCAGGCGCACGGCCGAATCGGTCTTGTTGATGTGCTGGCCGCCGGCGCCGCTGGCCCGGTAGGTGTCCACCCGCACGTCCGCCGGGTTGATGTCGATCTCGATCGAGTCGTCGATCTCCGGGTAGACGAACACGCTTGCAAAGCTGGTGTGGCGGCCGCCAGCCGAATCGAACGGCGACTTGCGCACCAGGCGGTGCACGCCGGTTTCCGTGCGCAGCAAGCCATAGGCATAGTCGCCCTCGAGCTTGATCGTGGCGCTCTTGATGCCGGCGGTGTCGCCGGGGGTTTCATCCTCGACCGTGGTCTTGAAGCCCTTGCGCTCGGCGTACTTGAGGTACTGGCGCAGCAGCATGCTGGCCCAGTCGCAGGCTTCCGTGCCGCCGGCGCCGGCCTGGATGTCCAGGAAGGCGTTCAGCGGGTCGGCCGGCTTGTTGAACATGCGCCGGAACTCCAGCGCCTCCACGTCCTTGGCCAGCTTGGCGGTTTCGGCCTCGATGGTGGCGAGGCCGGCGTCATCGCCTTCCTCCTTGCTCATCTCGAACAGTTCGAGGTTGTCCGCCAGCTCGCTCGTGAGGCTGGACAGCATCACGACGACGCCATCCAGCTGCTTTTTTTCCCGGCCCAGTTCCTGGGCCTTCTTGGGGTCGTTCCAGACCTGCGGGTCTTCCAGCGATGCGTTGACGGTTCTCAGGCGCTCCGATTTGGCATCGAAGTCAAAGATACCCCCGGAGGGCCTGGGTGCGATTGGAGAGGTCGGCCAGCTGGCTGCCGATCTGGTTGATGCGTTCTGCTTCCATGGCGAAAATCCTTCGAAGAGCGGGATTCTCGCATGACCGCTACGCTCCAACACGAAACGCGCCGCCTGCGGCGGACGCGTCCTTCGGCTATTGCTTGAAAGCCCCCAGCTTCGCCTGTGCGCCGCGGTTGCCCATGGTGGCCGCGCGTTCCAGCCAGCGCACTGCCTGCGTGCCGTCGCGCGGCGCCGTCACGCCTTCCATGTAGGCGATGCCGAGGAAGAAGCTCATCTCGCCGCGGCCGAAGCGGATGCCCTCGGGCGTGGACTTGCCCGAGCGCTTGACCACGGCGGGGACGTCGCCCTGGCCGTTGGCATAGGCGTGCATCTGCTGGATCGTGGCCGCGAAGAAGGCATCCCGTGCCTGCGTCGCAGCGGCCTTGTTCGGCGCCGTGGCCACCCATTCGTCGGCCAGGACGGGGAGGGCCTCGAACGGCGTCATGCCCCCGGTCATGCGCTGCGAATACCACGCGCGCAGCATGACCTTGTCCAGCGCCATGAGCCCGTCGACCTTCCACGGGAAATAGCTCAGCACGGTCTGGCCGGCCGGGTGCCCGCGCACGCCCATCACGTGCATGGCCTCGTGGTAGGCGCAGCGCCAGGCATCCTTCGAGCGCATCTGGACCGCGGCGGAATCGATCCGGTTCTCGGTCTTGAAGTCGAGGTAGGTCACGCAGGGCTGGTTGTCTTCGAGCTGCGTGTCGGCGGTGATTTCCACCGTGAGGTTGGCCACCTGCGCGGCATCGGGCTGGGCCGTGACGTCGATGAGCTTGATGCCCGCCTCGGCAGCGACGGCATGAAGGGCCTGCAGGGTGTGCTCGCGATGTGTGGCGTTGACGCCGAAGAAGCGCACGCGGATGTCGTTTTCCCAGCGGACGACGCGGGTCGGGGTGCCGCTCTGATGCCAGAGGACTTCCCACAAGGTGGCAAGGCCCTGGTCGAACTCATCAGCCCTGGCGGCGCAGGGCCAGGTCACGGCCGCCAGCAACAGTCCCCAACATATCCTACGCATTCGTCACCCCGAACACACTTGGTGACGCCAGTGTGAGGTAGGACTGGTCCTACTTCAAGCGCTGTTACTTGTTGAGCTTCATCCGGTGCTGCCCAGCGGTAATTTGTCGCATCCGCGGCGGGGTCAGGCCTGCTCGAGGAAACTTTCCACCACGCGGGCCAGCTGTGCCGGCTGGTCGTGGTGCAGCATGTGGCCGGCATCGTCGATGACGGCGCGGCGCAGGTCGGGCACCGCCTTCAACCGTTCGTGGTACTCGGCGAGCGTGAACTTCCCCTGCCACCACAGGCCCAGGCTGTCGTCGCTGGCCTCGACTGCCAGGGTCGGCGCGGCGATGCCTTTGTAGATCTCCAGCACTTCGTCCACGCGGTACAGCTGGGCATTGGTGATCTTGTGGGCGGCGTCGCCCAGGATGCGCCAGGTGCCCTCTGCATCGGGCTGGGCCCAATGGCGGGCCAGCCAGTCGGCCTTGTCCTGGCCCAGGCGCTTGTTGGTCTTCATCAGGCGCTGGGCGACGCCTTCGACCGAGGCATAGCCTTTGAGCGCCATCTCGCCGCGGTGGTAGGCCTTCAGCTCGTCCATCCACTTGGCATAGCGCCGGGGCGCCTGGGATGCGTGCGTCGCCGGCATGCCGAAGCCTTCCAGGTTGACCAGCCTGCGCACCCGCCCGGGGCGCGAGCCTGCGTACAACATGGCGACGTTGCCGCCCATGGAATGGCCGACCAGGTGCACCGGCGCGCCGGGCGAGAAATGGTCGATCAGGAAATCCAGGTCGGCCAGGTAATCGGGGAACCAGTAGTTGTCCGCGTCGGGGGCCTGGGTCAGCCCGTATCCGCGCCAATCCGGCGCGATGACGTAGTGATCGTGCGCGAAGGCGTCCACCACGAACTGGTAGGAGGCGGCCACGTCCATCCAGCCGTGCACCATGACCAGCGGCACCTTGCCGGGCGCCGGCTCGCCCCAGACCAGCACGTGGTACCGGAGGTTGCGGATCGGGACAAACTGGTTGCTGGCGGTTCTTCGGGGTTGGTACATCGGCGGATAGCTTGCTACATTGAGGACCATCATAAGGAGACCAGCCATGGCCGTCAGTCAAGGCAGGGACAACTACCCGCGCATGCACGCGGGCTTTCGCTGGCAGGTGCCGGAGTACTTCAACATCGCCCAGGTGCTGCTGCGCGCGCTGGGCCGAAAAGGGCGACGCGATCGAGCGCACCGCGATCCGCGCCCACGGCGCGAAGGCGGGCGCCGAATACCTGTCGTACCTGGAACTGCAGATCCGCGCCAACGCCCGAGCCATATGCTGGTGCGGCTGGGCGTGCAGCGCGGCGACCGGGTGGCGATCGTGATGCCCCAGCGCTTCGAGACCGCGGTGGCCTACATGGCCATCTTCCAGCTCGGCGCCGTGGCCATGCCCCTGTCGATGCTGTTCGGGCCCGACGCGCTGGAATACCGCCTGCAGGACAGCGAAGCGGGCGTGGCCATCTGCGACGAAAGCTCGGTCGCCAACATGCTGGCCGTGCGCGACAACTGCCCGGCATTGCGCACCCTGATCGGGGTGGGCGAGGCCGCGATCCACGCCGACCTGGACTACGAAGTCGAGCTGGCCCGGCAGCGCACCGGCTTCACGCCGGTGCAGACCCGGGCCGACGAAGGGGCCGTGCTGATCTACACCAGCGGCACCACGGGCCCGCCCAAGGGCGCGCTGATCCCGCACCGGGCGATGATCGGCAACCTGCCGGGGTTCGTGTGCAGCCAGAACTGGTTCGGCTTCGACGGCAGGACCAACATCGAGTCCCGCGCCGTTTTCTGGTCGCCCGCGGACTGGGCCTGGACCGGCGGGCTGATGGACGCGCTGCTGCCCACGCTGTATTTCGGCCGCTCCATCGTCGCGCTACAACGGCCGCTTCAGCCCGGAGCTGGCCTTCACGCTGATGCAGGAACACGGCGTCACGCACACTTTCCTGTTCCCGACGGCGCTCAAGGCGATGATGAAGGCCTATCCCGAGCCTGAAAAGCAGTTCAGGCTGAAGCTCAAGGCCATGATGAGCGCCGGCGAGGCGGTGGGCGACGCGGTGTTCGCCTACTGCCGCGACCACCTGGGCGTCACCGTGAACGAGATGTTCGGCCAGACCGAGATCAACTACGTCGTCGGCAATTGCAGCATGAACGGCCGCACCGGGGGCGGCATCGGCTGGCCGGCCAAGGCCGGCAGCATGGGCCGGGGCTACCCGGGCCACCGGGTGGCGGTGATCGACGACGAAGGCAACGAGTGCCCGGTGGGCGTGGCCGGCGACGTGGCGGTGAACCGCTACGACGTCCATGGCGATGCGGACCCGATCTTCTTCCTCGGCTACTGGAAGAACGAGACGGCCACGCGCAACAAGTACACCGGCGACTGGTGCCGCACCGGGGACCTCGCCACCCGCGACGAGGACGGCTACCTCTGGTACCAGGGCCGCGCCGACGACGTGTTCAAGGCCGCCGGCTACCGCATCGGCCCGAGCGAGATCGAGAACTGCCTGGTCAAGCACCCGGCCGTCATCAACGCCGCCGTCGTGCCCAAGCCCGACCGCGAGCGCGGCGCGCTGGTCAAGGCGTTCGTGGTGCTGTCGCCGGATTTCGCCGCCACCCGCGCGCAATCCGGCGGCGGATTCGGGCGCCTTCGACGCCAGGCTGATCGCGCAGCTGCAGATGCACGTGAAGGGCAAGCTCGCGCCCTACGAGTACCCGAAGGAAATCGAGTTCATCGAGGCGCTGCCGATGACCACCACCGGGAAGGTGCAGCGGCGGGTGTTGCGCTTGCGGGAAGAGGAGCGGGCGCGGGGCAGTCCTGCCTGAGCTGCGGGCCGGCGCGGGCGTCGCCCAGGCGGGAGCGTCGCCCCGGAAAATCGATTATTCTGCGCGGTCATCCCCGCACCGGCAAACCCTCTCCCCATGCAAACAGTCCAACTCGGCCAAAGCGACCTGCGCGTCACACCCATCTGCCTGGGCACCATGACTTTCGGCGAGCAGGTCGACGAAGCCACGGCGCACGCCATCCTCGACCGTTCGCTGGAACGCGGCGTGAATTTCCTCGACACGGCAGAGATGTATGCCGTGCCGGCCCGCGCCGAAACCTTCGGCGCCACGGAAACCATCATCGGCAACTGGTTTGCCAAACACCCGGGCGCGCGCGAGAAACTGGTGCTGGCGACCAAGGTAGCCGGCCCCTCGCGCGGGATGCCATGGGTGCGCGAAGGCGGCGGCCTCACGGCCAAGGACATCGCCGCTTCCTGCGAGGGGTCCTTGAGGCGGCTGAAGACCGATGTGATCGACCTCTACCAGATCCACTGGCCCGAGCGCAACGTGCCGGTGTTCGGCCAGATGTATTACGACCCGACGAAGGAGCGGACGCAGACTTCGCTGCACGAACAGCTCGAAGCCTTGGCCCAATTGGTCAAGCAGGGCAAGGTGCGCCATATCGGCTTGTCCAACGAAACGCCGTACGGCGTGCACGAGTTCGTCCGGCTGGCCGAACAGCACGGCCTGCCCCGCATCGCGACCGTGCAGAACGTCTATTGCCTGCTCAGCCGCGGACTGGAAAACGGCCTGGACGAGACCATGCACCGCCTCGGCGTGTCGCTGCTCGCGTATTCGCCGCTGGGGTTCGGCCTGCTGACCGGGAAATACGACGAGCCGGGCATCGACGGCCCGGGAACGCCGCGCAACGCGCGCATCGGGAAATACGAGACCGTGCGCAAGCAGCGCTGGGGCCGTCCCGAGGCGCCTGGCCGCCGCGCGCCGCTACAACGCCCTGGCGCGCGCCAACGGCATGACGCCCACCCGGATGGCGCTGGCATGGTGCTACACGAAGTGGCAGGTGGCCAGCACGATCATCGGCGTGACCACCCCGGCGCAGCTCGAGGAAGACCTGGATGCCTGGGGCACCCAGCTCTCCGCGGAAATGCTGGCGGAAATCGACCGGATCCGCTGGGACATCAGGGACCCGGCGATCTGAAGGGCATGGCCAGGAAAGACCACGTCAGCGAAACACCCGCGACCGCCTTGCTCAAGGCGAGCGGCGTCGCTTTCACCGAGCACCCCTACGAGTACCTGGAGCATGGCGGCGCGCAGCACAGCGCGCAGGAGCTGGGGTTCGACCCCTTCACGGTGGTGAAGACGCTCGTGATGGAAGACGAAAAGGCCCGGCCTTTGATCGTGCTGATGCACGGCAACCGCAAGGTTTCCACCAAGAACCTGGCGCGCCAGATCGGCGCGAAGACGGTGGAGCCGTGCAAGCCCGAGGTGGCCAACCGCCACAGCGGCTATCTCGTCGGCGGCACTTCGCCATTCGGCACGCGCAAGGCCATGCCGGTGTACATCGAGCAGACGATCCTGTCGCTGCCCTGGATCGCGATCAACGGCGGGCGGCGCGGCTACCTGGTCGGCATTGCCCCCCAGGTGTGCGTGGACCTGCTCGGCGCGAAGCCGGTGAACTGCGCACTGGCAGAATAGCGGGGCTCAGCCTTGGAGGCACCGCCTTGCAAATGCTCTATCCCGTCCTCGCCGCGCTGGCGGCCTACCTGATCGGCTCGCTGTCGTTTGCAGTGATCGTCAGCCGCCTGATGGGCCTGAAGGATCCGCGCACCTTCGGCAGCAGGAACCCGGGTGCCACGAACGTGCTGCGTTCGGGCAACAAGCCGGCGGCCATCGTCACGCTATTGCTCGACGCCCTGAAGGGCCTGCTGCCGGTGCTGGCCGTGAAGTGGTTCGGCCCGGCTCATGGCTTGCAGGACGGCACCATCGCGCTGGTGGGCCTGGCGGCTTTCCTCGGCCACCTGTGGCCCGTGTACTTCAGGTTCCAGGGCGGCAAGGGCGTGGCCACGTTCATCGGCGTGGTCTTCGGCATCAGCTGGGTGCTGGGCCTGGCCACCGCCCTCACGTGGCTGATCATCGCCTTGTTCTTCCGCTATTCGTCGCTCGCGTCGCTGGTCTCGGCGGTGTTCGCGCCGGCCTACTACCTGCTGGGCAACCGCATCCAGTGGTACGCCGAAGCGAGCATTGCCCTCGCGTTGGCCGCGATGGCAATGCTGCTGGCTTACCGGCACCGCGAGAACATCTCGCGGCTGCTCAAGGGGACGGAGTCCCGCCTGGGCGCGAAGAAGGCCTGAGCCCTCGCGTCAGCGCTTGGCGCTGGCGGCGGCTTCCTTTTCCTTCGCCGTCGTCACGTCGACGGTCGGCACGGTGATCGTCCGCTCCTCGGTCTTCACGGTGGGAACCGTGACCGATTTTTCGGTCGAACCCACCTTCACGTCGGGCGCGGTGACGTCGTACTTGGGCAGCGTCACGTCGCCCGACTGCTTCTTCTCCACTTCGTACTTGGGCACGGTCACGTTGCCCTCCTGCGTCTTCTTGACGTCGCAGCCGGTCAGGCCGATCACACCGAGCGAAATGATGGCCGTGGCCAGAATGGTCTTGTGCATGAGATGCTCCCTGTTTGATGACGATCCAACGCGCTTTGCGGAGCCTCGCTGCCCCGGTTGGCGCTGGAGGAATTCTGTTTTGCGGCGGGCAGCGCGGCTGTAGGAATCGCTCCCCAACCGCTGTACGGCTGGTACTTGCCGTGCCGAAGGCGCGTGGCGCGCGGGCTGCTCTACCGTTCGATCAACAGCCGCGTCACCAGCGGCGGCTCCCCGCCGGTGTGGAATGCCAGCTTGCGGTCGCGCAGCTTCACGTCGTCGGCCGTGACGCGGTCGAAACGGCGCAGGTGCTCGGTCCACGATTCGTCGGTGATCTGCTCGACGTAGCGGGCCGGGTCATACAGGTCGCGCAGCACCTGCCAGTCCAGCGCGCCCTGGCGCATGCGGCTGCGCCGGCTCTCCTGCATGAGCACCATGAACTCGTCGGCCCGCGCCGGGTCGATGCGGTACTCGATGTTCACCTGGATGCGGCCGGACTGCGGCGGCGCCTCCGCTTGGGGCACCTTGAACACGCGCGAGGGTGTCAGGTCTTCCTCGATGCCGCGGTCCACCACCAACCGCTGGGCCAGCGCCATCAGCACGACGCTGGAAACCGCTGCGATGGCCAGGCTGTCGTGGATGCTGGTCCAGGTGGCGACCTGGCCCCACAGCGCCGCGCCCGTGGCCGTCGAGCCCATCAGCGCCATCTGGTAGATCGACATTCCCCGTGCGCGCACCCAGTCCGGCAGCGCCATCTGGGCGGAGACGGTGAGCGAATTGGCCACCGTGATCCAGGCTGCACCTGCGCAGACCATGGCCGGGACGGCCGTGAAGATGTTGGGCGCGAAGGCCACCACGACCGCGCTGGCCGCCTGCACGGCCGTGCCGGTCAGCAGCAGCGTCTGCAGGGGCAGGAGCTTGCGGATGCGCGGCATCGAAAGCGCCGCGACGATGGCGCCCGCGCCCATCGCGGCCAGCAGCACGGTGAAGGTGCCGGCCGCGCCGCCGGGCAGGCTGCGCGCCACCAGCGGCAGCAGCGCCAGCAGGGCGGTGGAATGCAGGAAGAACAGCGAGATGCGCAGCAGCACCGCGCGCATCCGCCCCGACTGCCAGACGAACTGGATGCCCACGCGCATGGCGCTGGCCAGCCGCTCACGGCCGAGGGGGCTCTCCTTGTGCTCGCGCCGCCAGCGCATGATGGTGAAGCCCGCGGCCACGGACAGCACGGCGTTCAGCACGAACACCCAGGCGCTGCCTACGCTGGCAATGACGGCCCCGGCCACCAGCGGGCCGACGATGCGCGAGAAGTTCATCGCCACGCCGTTGAGTGCGAGCGCCGCCGGCAACTGCGGCCGCGGCACGATCTCCGGCACGATGGCGGCGAACACCGGCCAGCGCATCGCCAGTCCCACGCCGTTGGCGAAGGTCAGCGCCAGCAGCAGCGGCGCCGTCATCCAGCCCATCACCACGGTGAGGCACACCAGCGAGGCGATGGCGGCCACCCAGAACTGCGTCACCATGAAATAGCGCCGGCGGTCCACGATGTCCGCCAGCGCCCCGCTTGGCAGGCCCAGCAGGAACACCGGCAGCGTGCCCGCCGTCTGCACCAGGGCCACCCACAGCGGCGACGGGGCCAGCGACGTCATGAGCCAGGCCGCCGCCACGTCGTTCATCCACATCGTGGTGTTGGCGGCCATCCACGTGATCCACAGCATGCGGAACACGGGCTGGCGCAGGGGTGCGAACGCCGAGAGCGATTCGTCGGGAGGCGGCGAGGCTTGCGAGGAGGGCGTTCGTTCCGGCATCAGTCGTACAGGTTGCTACCCGCGTGCCCCTTCGTGGGCCACCGCGGATCCGGCTTCGCCGGTCCGCTGGTGGCGCCCCCCTGGGGGAGGCGGCCGCAGGCCGCTTCGGGGGGGAACCCATCTAGTACCGGCGCTCCAGCACCATCTGGTCGTTCTCGCGCTTCATCTGGAAGCGGGTGAGGAAGCTGTTGCCCAGCAGGACGTAGGGCATGGGCTGGGGCGAGACCACGGCGTCGACGTCGAACACCTCGACGTCGCCGACCCGCACCGACGCCCAGCTTGATGCGCCAGGCCGGCGCATTGCCGTTGGCCGTGCTCATCATGCGCCAGGTGCGCCGCGCTTGTAGTTCAGGCCGAGCCGCTCGGCGTCCGGGGCACCCATGGCCGATCATGCTGGCACCCGTGTCGACCATGAAACTGCACGGCGCGCCCGTTGATCGCGCCCTGGGCCAGGAAATGCCCGCCGGTGCCGGCCGTCAGCACGATCTTGCTGCCCCGCGCCGCCGCGCCGCCGGCTGCCGCCGACGCTGGCCGGGGCTTCGCCGACCCGCAGCGTGTGCCGCTTGCCGCCGATCTCGACCACCGCCTGGTCGCCCGCGGTGGAAACCACCTTGACGCCCTGGTGCGAGTCGCCCGCGGCGACGCTCCTGGGCGCGGCGCCGTCCACGATCAGCAGCGCCTTGGCGCCGAGCATGCCTTGCAGCATCACGGTCTGTGCGCGCATGCGGCCAGCGCTGGCGAAGCAGCGCCGCGCAAAAAAGCAGGACCTTCATCGGGTCAGTCGCGGAAGTTGTTGAAGGACAGCGGGACGTCGTCGATTTCCTTGCGGATCAGCGCCATCGCGGCCTGCAGGTCGTCGCGCTTGGCGCCCGTGATGCGCACCGCGTCGCCCTGGATGGCCGCCTGCACCTTGAGCTTGCTGTCCTTGATGAGCCGGGTGATCTTCTTGGCCTGCTCGGTCTCGATGCCGCTGCGCACCTTGAGCACCTGCTTGACCTTGTCGCCGCCGATCTTCTGCACGTCGCCCTTGTCCAGGAAGCGGACGTCGACGCTGCGCTTGGTCAGCTTGTTGGTGAGGATGTCCTCGACCTGCGTGAGCTGGAACTCGGCGTCGCCGAACATCGTGATTTCCTTGTCCTTCAGCTCGATGCCGGCGGAGGTGCCCTTGAAATCGAAGCGCGTGCCGATCTCCTTGGCCGCGTTTTCCACGGCGTTCTTCACCTCCACCATGTTCGGCTCGCAGACTGTGTCGAATGTAGGCATGTAACTCCCCCGTTGTGCTTGGCGCTGATGCGACAATTCTCCCATGATCGTGGAGCAAAACGTACCCCTGCAGCCCCACAACACCTTCGGCATCGTCGCCAAGGCCCGGGCGCTGGTGCGCGTGCGCGGCGAGGCCGACGTGCAGCAGCTGCTGGCCGATGGCGAATACGGCGCCATCCCCAAATTCGTGCTGGGCGGCGGCAGCAACATCGTGCTCACGGGCGACGTGAAGCCGCTGGTGCTCAAGGTGGAGGTGCCGGGGCGGCGCGTGGTCGAGGACGGCCCGCGCGCGACGCTGCTGGAGGCGGGCGCCGGCGAGAACTGGCACGAGTTCGTGACCTGGTCGCTGGAGCAGGGCTTCCCCGGCCTGGAAAACCTGGCGCTCATCCCCGGCACCGTGGGCGCGGCGCCGGTTCAGAACGTGGGCGCCTACGGGGTCGAACTGCAGGACCGGTTCGAGTCGCTCGATGCGATCGACCTGTTCACCGGCAAGCTCTTCACGCTCAATGCGGCGCAATGCGCCTTCGGCTACCGCGACTCGGTGTTCAAGCATGTGGCCGCGAAGGAGGGCGATTTCGGCCTGGGCGGCCGCGCGCTGATCCTGCGCGTGCGGTTTCGGCTGCCCAAGCCCTGGAAGCCGGAGCTGGGCTACCTGGACCTGCAGCGCAAGATCGCAGGAAACCGGCATCGCCGCGCCCTCGGCGCGGCAAATCTACGACTGGGTTTGCGCCGTCCGCGCGGCCAAGCTGCCCGACCCGCGGGTGATCGGCAACGCCGGCAGTTTCTTCAAGAACCCCACGGTGACGCCGGACCAGTGCCAGGACATCATCGCCCGCGAGCCGAACATCGTTCACTACCCGATGCCCGACGGCAGCGTGAAGCTGGCGGCCGGCTGGCTGATCGATGCCTGCGGCTGGAAGGGCAAATCGGTGGGCAACGCCGGCGTTTATGAAAAACAGGCGCTGGTGCTGGTCAATCGCGGCGGCGCCACCGGCGGCGAAGTGGTCACGCTGGCCCGGGCGATCCAGACGAGCGTGTACGAGCGCTTCGGCATCCGGCTGGAGCCGGAACCGGTGGTGGTCTAGCGAGAGTGGCGTTCGCCCTCAAAAGGCGGGCGGCTGGGCCGGGCAACGAGCTGCTTCGGCCCTCAGTGTTTGGCCATCAATGCGCGGGGGTTTCTTCCGCTTGCGTGCCCCAGTCCTGCAGCGCCCAGAGCGCCAGCGTCAGGACCACCAGGCCGACCACGACCGCATTCACCCGCGCCACCTGGGGCTCGAATCCCAGCACCCAGGGCGAGGCGGCCAGCCACAGGCCCAGCGCCGTCTCGGTCCATTCCTCCCAGATGCGTGGGACGAAAATGGCGCCGAGCGCGCAGGCAACCAGCAGCACGCCGACAATCGCGGTGTTGGCCAGGGCAGTCAAATCGCTTTGAAAGCCCAGGGCCAGCGGGGCGACGATCAGCCAGGCACCCAAGGCCACGTTGGTGGAGTCTTGCCAATGCTTCACGGTTCACCTCCTGAACACACCAGCCGGGGGACCGGTGTGGATGCATTCGAGCACCGGCGAAGTGGAAAGTTTTTGTCGTGGCGCAAAGAAAAAGCGGTCCGGGGACCGCTTTTACCCTAGGTTCGGGAGCCTCTATTTGCGTTCGCTGTCCGTGCCGTCCGGCAGGCTCGGCAGTGGCGATCCGTCCCCCAGCGTCAGCAGGCCGGCTGCGGGTGTAGATGGCCAGCTTCTCGCGCGTGTCCACGATGTCGAGGTTGCGCATGGTGAGCTGTCCGATCCGGTCCTTGGGCGAGAACGGCGCGTTCTCCACCTTTTCCATGGAGAGCCGCTCCGGGGCGTAGGTGAGGTTGGGCGACTCGGTGTTGAGCAGCGAGTAGTCGTTGCCGCGGCGCAGCTCCAGCGTCACTTCGCCCGTCACGGCGCGCGCCACCCAGCGCTGGGCCGTTTCACGCAGCATGATCGCCTGCGGGTCGAACCAGCGGCCCTGGTAGAGCAGCCGGCCGAGCTTGCGGCCGTTGTCGCGGTACTGCTCGATCGTGTCCTCGTTGTGGATGCCGGTGACCAGCCGCTCGTAGGCGATGAAGAGCAGCGCGAGGCCGGGCGCCTCGTAGATGCCGCGGCTCTTGGCCTCGATGATGCGGTTCTCGATCTGGTCGCTCATGCCCAGGCCGTGGCGCCCGCCGATGCGGTTGGCTTCGAGGATCAGCTCGACCGGGTCGGCGAAGGTCTTGCCGTTCAGCGCGACGGGCTGGCCTTCCTCGAAGCGCACGGTGACGGTCTCGGCCTTCACCGCGACGTCGTCCTTCCAGAACGCCACGCCCATGATCGGGTTGACGATCTTGATGCCGCTGGAGAGCTGCTCCAGGTCCTTGGCCTCGTGCGTGGCGCCGAGCATGTTGGAGTCGGTGGAGTAGGCTTTCTCGGCCGACATCTTGTAGGCGAAGCCGGCTTGGGTCATGAAGGCCGACATCTCCGCGCGGCCGCCGAGCTCGTCGATGAACTTCTGGTCCAGCCAGGGCTTGTAGATCTTCAGGCTGGGGTTGGTGAGCAGGCCGTAGCGGTAGAAGCGCTCGATGTCGTTGCCCTTGAAGGTGCTGCCGTCGCCCCAGATGTGGACGTCGTCCTCCTTCATCGCGGCCACCAGCATGGTGCCGGTGACGGCGCGGCCCAGCGGCGTGGTGTTGAAGTAGGTGACGCCCGCGGTGGAGATGTGGAAGGCGCCGGCCTGCAGGGCGGCGATGCCTTCATGCGCCAGCTGCAGGCGGCAGTCGATCAGGCGCGCCTGTTCGGCGCCGTACTGCATGGCCTTGCGCGGGATGTCGTCGTAGTCGGGCTCGTCGGGCTGGCCGAGGTTGGCGGTGTAGGCGTAGGGAATCGCGCCCTTCTGGCGCATCCAGTGCAGCGCGGCGCTGGTGTCCAGGCCGCCGGAAAACGCGATGCCGACTTTCTGGCCGGCGGGCAGGTGCTCGAGGATGGTGCTCATGGATTGAAGTTCAGCCGAAGTGGCAGATGTAGTGGTAGGCGTCGTCCACCCGGATGTCGAAACTGGCGTTGGCGGGCACGCTGAACTTCTCGCCCGGACCGCTCTTTTGCCACGCGTCGCTGCCGGCCAGCCGGTATTCGCAGCCGCCGGCCACGCATTCCATGATCTCGGGGGCGCCGGTCTTGAAGGTGAGCTGGGACGGGAGCACGACGCCGACCGACTTGCGGGTGCCGTCGGCCAGGGTGACGGTGTGGCTCACGCACTTGCCGTCGAAGTACACATTGGCCTGGGCGGCGACGCTCGCGCCGTCGATCTTTTCGGTTGTCATCGGTGGGGGGAAAAAGGGCTGATTTTAGCCCCTGCGCCCCCCGCGGCCGGCCCTCAGCGCCAATGGCCGCGATGGTGGCGGTAGCCGCCCGAATAGCCGAAGCTCAGGGACAGCCCGATCGGCGGATAGAAATAAGGTGCGCCGTACGCGGGTCCGTAATAGGCCGGCGCGTAATAGGCCGGCGCGTAATACGGCGCCGGGTAGGCCGGGTACACCGATTGCGGCGCGGCCGAGATGATCTGCGCGACGGGCTGGCCGGCTGCGCGGTCCATGGGCGGCGCAACGATCACCGGTTGTGCCTGCGACGGGCCCGAGGGCGCCATGGCCGTGCCCGGCGCTGCGCCGCTGGAGCCCATGGGCGTGAGCTGCAGGCGGATGGTCTGGCCCGGGTCGTACGGCATTTGCACGCTGTACTCCTTGCCCGCGTATTCGTAGACGACGTTGAACCCGACGGTGCGGTTTTCGTACGAGGTCTGGGTGCTGCACTGGGGCACGTTCTGCGCGTAGTTGCCGCGGCCTTCGACGCTGTCGCCGACTGCGGCGCCCGCCACCATGCCCACCCCCGTGGCTGCCGCGCGGCCCATTGCCATGGCCGATCGTGTTCCCCAGCAGGCCGCCGACGATGGCCCCGACCAGCGCACCGCCGCCGGAGCTGGGCTGCTGCACCGCCATCGGCTGGCTGCAGACCTGGTGCGGCACGGCCACTTGCTGGATGACCGGCGTGCTGGAGATCACGCGGCCCACTTCCTCGGCGAAGGCGGGCGTGCCCAATGAGGCCACGATGCCCATCGCGGACAACAGGACGGCTTGTTTCATGACGACTCCTTGACGTTGGCTTCCATGCGTAAATTTTAGGCAAATCGCGCCGCCGCCGAATCGAACTTCGGGTAAAGCGACGGTAAAACCCGGCCTCGCGGCCCCCTCAGTGGCGCGCGAGCAACGCCCATGTGACAGGGTCGAACCCCACAGTGGTCTTAGGACCCCATTCCACGACCGGGCGCTTGATGACGCTGGGTTGCGCCAGCATCAGGGCCCTGGCGCTGGCGGCGTCCTGCACGCTGCCCTGGACGGCCGGGTCCAGCTTGCGCCAGGTCGTGCCCTTGCGGTTCAGAACCTTTTCCCAGCCCGCCTGCGCCATCCATTCGTCCAGGTGGGCCGGCGGGACGCCCTGCTTCTTGAAGTCGTGGAATTCGTGGGCGACGCCATGCTCCGCCAGCCAGGCGCGGGCCTTCTTGACGGTGTCGCAGTTGGGGATGCCGTACAGGGTGATCTTCATCAGCAAATCATAGTGCTGGGACAATGCAGCCCATGGACACCCTGCAAGACTGGCTGGCGCACTGCGAGCGCCTGCACCCCAAGACCATCGAGCTCGGGCTGGAGCGCGTCGCACGCCGTCGCCGAACGGCTGGGCCTGCGCTTCGAGTGCCCGGTGATCACGGTGGCCGGCACCAACGGCAAGGGCTCGACCTGCGCCATGCTGGAAGCGATCGCGCTGCAGGCGGGCTACCGCACCGGCGTCTACACCTCGCCGCACCTGGTGCATTTCGAGGAGCGCTGCCGCATCCACGGCGAGATCGTGAAGGCGGACGCGCTGGTGCCGCATTTCGAGCGGGTCGAGGCGGCGCGGCAGCGACGTCTCGCTGACCTACTTCGAATTCACGACGCTGGCCATCCTGAGCCTGATGGCCGCATCCCGCCTGGACGTGGCGATCCTCGAGGTCGGCCTGGGCGGGCGGCTGGACGCGGTGAACATCATCGACACCGACTGCGCGGTGATCACCAGCATCGACCTGGACCACATGGACTACCTCGGGCCGGACCGCGAGAGCATCGGCCGCGAGAAGGCCGGCATCATGCGCACCGGCAAGCCCGCCATCGTGAGCGACCCGGTGCCGCCGCAAAGCGTGCTGGACCGTGCCGTGGAGATCGGCGCCGACCTGTGGCTGCTGGGCCGCGACTTCAATTTCTCCGGCGACAAGCAGCAGTGGGGCTGGGCCGGGCGCGGGCGCCGCTACGCCGGGCTGGCCTATCCGGCGCTGCGCGGCGCCAACCAGCTCATCAACGCGTCCGGCGTGCTGGCGGCGCTGGAGGCGCTGCGCGAGCGGCTGCCGGTCACGGCGCAGGCGGTGCGCAACGGGCTGGCCATGGTGGAACTGCCGGGGCGCTTCCAGATCGTGCCCGGCCAGCCGACGCTGGTGCTGGACGTGGCGCACAACCCGCATTCGGTCGCGGCGCTGGCCGCCAACCTCGACGCGATGGGCTTCTATCCGACGACGCACGCCGTGTTCGGCGCGATGGCGGACAAGGACCTCGCGCCGATGCTCGACGAAGATGGGGCCGCTGGTGGACCGCTGGTACTTCACCGACCTGCCGACGCCGCGCGCCGACACGGCCGCGGACCTGCTCGCCAAATGGCAGCGCGCAGGAAACGCGCCGGGACGTGGCCGCGAGCACCCATGCCGACCCCATGGAGGCGCTGCGCGCGGCGGTCGCCGCGGCGGACCCCGCTGATAGAATCGTCGTCTTCGGATCGTTCTACACGGTGGGGGGCGTTCTGAAGGACGGGGTGCCCCGCCTTCAGGCCAAACATCTCGCGAGCTGAGTTCCAACAGGCGACAGGTTTCATGGCCTTTTTCAAAATGCGCAAAGGTGGCGACGAGTCGCACGCTGCCCGCCACCCGCCGGAAAGCGTCGAGGCGATGCGCAAGCGCGCCAGGCACCGGCTGATCGGCGCGGCCGTGCTGGTGCTGATCGGCGTGGTCGGCTTCCCCCTGCTGTTCGACACCCAGCCGCGGCCCATCGCGGTGGACATCCCGATCGAGATTCCGGACCGCAACAAGGTCAAGCCGCTGCCCGTCCCGGCGCAGCCGCGCGGCCCAGGCGCCAGCCGTCTCCGGGCCGCGTCACGGCGCCCGTCGGCGCCGCGCCGAAGGCGGCGCCGCAGCCCCGCGCCGCGGCAAACCGAAGTCGCGCGAAGCGCCGGCGCCGGCCGCCATGCCCGAAGTCGAAGCCGGAGCCCAAGCCCGAGCCCAAGGTCGGAGGCCAAGCCCGAGCCCAAGCCCGACGACGGCGCCAAGGCCAAGGCCCTGCTCGAGGGCAAGCCGGTCGGAGAGCGCGGCCGCCGCCGAGGGCCGCTTCGTGGTGCAGGTCGGGCGCCTTCGCCGACCCGGCCAAGGCGCGCGAAGCGCGCCTGAAGGTCGAGCGCGCCGGCCTGAAGACGTATACCAACGTGGCCGAAACCAAGGACGGCAAGCGCATCCGCGTGCGCGTCGGCCCGTTCGGCACCCGCGCCGAGGCCGACAAGGCGGCCGACAAGATCAAGGGGCTGGATTTGCCGGCCGCCATCCTCACCTTGTAGGTGGGCGCCCGCGAATGGCCGCGCTGGACTGGGTGTTTGTGGCCGTGCTGGCGGCGTCGCTGCTGCTGGGTGCGTGGCGCGGGCTGGTGTACGAGGTGCTGTCGGTGATCAGCTGGATCGCGGCGTTCATCGTCGCGCAGTGGCTGGCGCCGGATGCGGCGGCCTTGCTGCCGGTGGAGCGGGCGCCCGAAGCCGGCCGCTACGCGGTGGGCTTCGTGCTGGTGTTCATCGCCGTGGTGTTCGCCGGCGGCGCTGCTGGCCTGGCTGACCAAGAAGCTGGTCGAGGCCGTGGGCCTGCGGCCGATCGACCGCACGCTGGGCGCGGCGTTCGGCCTGGTGCGCGGCGCGGTGCTGCTGCTGGCGGTGGCCGTGGTGATCAACATGTCGCCGGCACGCAGCGCGGCAGTGGTGGACCGAATCGAAGGGCGCCGAGGTCTCGATCGGCGGCGCTCAAGGGCTTGAAGCCGGTATTGCCCGAGCGGTTCGGGCAGTACCTGCCGGGTGAGCAGCGAGTGCAAGCATCAACGAGAGCATCAACATGTGTGGAATCGTCGGCGTTGTCAGCAGCGCCCCAGTCAACCAGCTGATCTACGACGCCTTGCTGCTGCTGCAGCATCGCGGCCAGGACGCGGCCGGCATCGTCACGCAGCAGGAGCGCAAGTTCTTCATGCACAAGGCCAAGGGCATGGTGCGCGACGTGTTCCGCACCCGCAACATGCGCGCGCTGCCGGGCAACGCCGGCCTGGGCCAGGTGCGCTACCCGACGGCCGGCAACGCCTACAGCGAGGAAGAGGCGCAGCCGTTCTACGTCAACGCGCCGTTCGGCATCGTGCTGGTGCACAACGGCAACCTCACCAATGCGCAGGCGCTGAAGGCCGAGCTGTTCTCCACCGACCACCGCCACATCAACACCGAGAGCGACTCGGAAGTGCTGCTCAACGTGTTCGCGCACGAACTGGAGAAGGCCACCCGCGGCGTGCCGCTGCAGCCGGACGACGTGTTCACCGCGGTGCGCAACGTGCACCGGCGGGTGCGCGGCTCCTATGCGGTGATCGCGCTGATCGCCGGGCCACGGCGTGCTGGCGTTTCGCGACCCGTACGGCATCCGGCCGCTGTCGCGTGGGCCGCAGCAAGGACGGCACGGTGATGGTCGCCAGCGAATCGGTGGCGCTGGAAGGCACGGGCCACGCTGTTCGAGCGCCACGTCGCGCCCGGCGAGGCGGTGTTCATCGACCTGCAGGGCAAGGTCCACGCGCAGCAGTGCGCCGATGCGCCCAAGCTCTTTCCCTGCATCTTCGAATTCGTTTACCTGGCCCGGCCGGACTCGGTGCTGGACGGCATCTCGGTGTACCAGGCGCGCCTGAACCTGGGCGAGACGCTGGCCAAGCGCGTGATCTCCACGGTGCCGCCCAACGAGATCGACGTGGTGATCCCGATCCCCGAATCGAGCCGCCCGAGCGCGATGCAGCTGGCGCAACTGCTGGGCATGCCGTACCGCGAGGGCTTCGTCAAGAACCGCTACGTCGGCCGCACCTTCATCATGCCGGGGCAGGGCGTGCGCAAGAAGTCGGTGCGCCAGAAGCTCAACGTGATCGCCAGCGAATTCAAGGGCCGCAACGTGCTGCTGGTGGACGACTCCATCGTGCGCGGCACCACCAGCCGCGAGATCGTGCAGATGGCGCGCGATGCCGGCGCGCGCAAGGTCTACATGGCCAGCGCCGCGCCGCCGGTGCGCTTTCCCAACGTGTACGGCATCGACATGCCCACCTCGAGCGAACTGGTCGCCAACGGCCGCACGGTCGAAGAGGTGCGCGAGATCATCGGCTGCGACGCGCTGATCTACCAGGACGTGGACGGCATGAAGCAAGCGCGATCGGCTCGCTGCAACCCCAAGCTCGATGGCTTCGACGCGTCCTGCTTCGACGGCGTGTACGTCACCGGCGACATCAACGCCGACGACATCGTGCGCATCAATGAAGCGCGCGTCGGCCAGGAAGACCCGCTGGAGGAAGACACCTCGCGCCTGGCCCTGCCCAACGCGCAGGACGCGTGATGAAGGTCCGCACCCGTTTCGCGCCTTCCCCGACGGGGTTCATCCACCTCGGCAACATCCGCTCGGCGCTGTACCCCTGGGCTTTCGCCCGGTCGCAGCGGCGGCGACTTCATCCTGCGCATCGAGGACACCGACCTCGAGCGCTCGTCGCAGGCCGCCGTGGACGTGATCCTCGAGAGCATGGCGTGGCTGGGCCTGGAGCCGGACGAAGGGCCGTTCTACCAGATGCAGCGCATGGACCGCTACAAGGAAGTGCTGGCCAGCATGAAGGCCGCGGGCCAGGTCTACCCGTGCTACATGAGCGTGGCCGAACTCGACGCGCTGCGCGAGCGCCAGATGGCCGCCAAGGAAAAGCCGCGCTACGACGGCACCTGGCGGCCCGAGCCCGGCAAGACGCTGCCGCCGGTGCCCGAGGGCGTGCAGCCGGTGCTGCGCTTCAAGAATCCGATCGGCGGCGCCGTGGCCTGGGACGACAAGGTCAAGGGCCGCATCGAGATCAGCAACGACGAGCTCGACGACCTGGTGATCGCGCGGCCCGACGGCACGCCCACCTACAACTTCTGCGTGGTGGTGGACGACATCGACATGCGCATCACCCACGTGATCCGCGGCGACGACCACGTGAACAACACGCCGCGCCAGATCAACATCTTCCGCGCGCTCGGCAAGGAGCCGCCGGTCTACGCCCACCTGCCCACCGTGCTCAACGAGCAGGGCGAGAAGATGAGCAAGCGCAGCGGCGCCAAGCCGGTGACGCAGTACCGCGACGAAGGCTTCCTGCCCGACGCCATGGTCAATTACCTGGCGCGCCTGGGCTGGTCGCACGGCGACGACGAGATCTTCAGCCGCGAGCAGTTCCTGCAGTGGTTCAACCTGGACCACCTGGGCCGCAGCGCCGCGCAGTTCGACGAGGCCAAGCTGCGCTGGGTCAACGCGCAGCACATGAAGGCCATGGCGGACGAGCCGCTGGCGGTGCTGGTGGCGCAGCAGCTGCAAAAGCGCGGCATCGCGGCCCGACGCTCGCCTGCCGCGCATCTGCGCGCTGTTCAAGGACCGCTGCGACACCACCGTGGCCCTGGCGGACTGGGCCGCGCGGTTCTACACGCCGGTCCAGCCCCAGCCCGGAAGAAATGGCCAAGCATGTCGTCGACGGCGTGCGGCCCGCGGTCGGCATGCTGGCGAAGATGCTCGAGGCCTGCCCCTGGGACAAGGCGGCGATCGGCGAAGCGATCAAGGAAGTGCTGCGCGCCACCGGCATGAAGATGCCGCAGCTGGCCATGCCGGTGCGCGTGCTGGTGATGGGCACGGCGCAGACGCCGTCGCTGGACGCGGTGCTGGAACTGTGCGGCCGCGAGACAGTGCTGGAGCGGCTGAAGGCGGCCTGAAGAAATTTCGGGCTATAATTCAAGGCTCGGAAATTGACGGCCTGCCGGAAGCGGCGAGCCGGAAATATGGGGGTATAGCTCAGCTGGGAGAGCGCTTGCATGGCATGCAAGAGGTCATCGGTTCGATCCCGTTTACCTCCACCACCGAAGGCAGATCAGAGAAGTGATCCAAGGTTTTGACCCTATCGTCTAGAGGCCTAGGACATTACCCTTTCACGGTAAGTACCGGGGTTCGAATCCCCGTAGGGTCGCCAATATTCATCACCGGATGATGCGGCAACAAGCCGGCAGCACTTGGCCCGCAAGGGCGAAAGCAGCCTACCAGGAGTGGTAGTTCAGTTGGTTAGAATACCGGCCTGTCACGCCGGGGGTCGCGGGTTCGAGTCCCGTCCACTCCGCCAGGAATAGATTCCAGGATGTCCCCAGCGGCATCCTGCAGCAACGAAAAGCCCCGCACTGCGGGGCTTTTTCATGCGGCCGCCTCGCAGGCCGTCGCCGTCAAAAACTGATCGTCATCGACCCCACATCGATCCGCACCACGGGCTTGCTGATCGTCGCACTCACGGCGCGACCGAAGTCCCGGGCCCACGCGGCGTCCTGGAATTTCGCCACACCGGCCGCCTCGGCCACGACGACGACCTTGTCCGCCGACAGCACCTTGCCGGTCGGCCGCACCGGCGGCTCGCAGCCCAGCTCCGTGAACTGGCCATCCAGCCATGCGCGGGCGGCGTCGAGCGTCATCGGCTCGACCCGGTCGAGGTTGATCGCCAGGGGGTCGCTTCCTGGAAAGCTCACTGTCACTTCGCTGCGCATGGGGTGTCCTTTTTCGTGGGCCGGATGACTCGTGGATGTTCGCCTGCTTTCGGGCGCCCCGCAAGCGCGGGTGCCCGGTAAGTCCGGATTGTTTGACCAGGCGCAGGGCGGCCGGGACCCTCAAGCCACCCGCGTCTGCGGATGCAGCGGCTTTTCGTCCGCCGCGGCCAATTCCCGCCGCAGCGCCTCGATCAGCTGCGTCACGCCCGGCTCCGCCATCATCGAGAAGTGGGAGCCGGCGATGTCGGTCACGCGGATCTCGCCGCGCACATGCTCGTCCCAGCCCAGGTGCCGCCCGGCATTGAGGTACTGCATCTCGCCTTCCGTGGCCTTGAACAGCGCGACGGCGCCGTCGTAGGGCTGGGGCTGGTAGAGCGCCTGCGCCGCGACGAAGTTGCGGAACAGGTGGTGCTCCACCAGCTCGGGGTGCAACGGCTCGCCGCGCGAGAGCTTTTCCAGCGCCAGCCCATAGTTCTTCTCCATCAGCTTGCCGCGGCGGCGGCGCCCGGGCCAGTCCAGCAGGAACTTCAGCGACCAGTGCCGCATCAGCCAGAGCTTGTGCAGGTAGGAAATCCTGCGGTTCGCAGCGACCGGCGACAGGGTGTCGATCATCGCGACCAGCTCGACGACCGCGCCTGTCTTCTTCAACTGCTGCGCCATTTCGAGTGCGATCACGCCGCCGGCGGAATAGCCCGCGAGCCGATAGGGCCCTTCGGGGTCGACGCTGCGGACCGCCTCCACGTACTGCGCCGCCATCGCCTCGATGGTGGGCAGCGCGGGCAGGCGGCCGTCGGCGCCCTGTGCCTGCAGCCCGTAAAAAGGCAGGTCCGGCCCGAGGCGGTCGGAAAGGACCTTGAAGTTCAGCACGTTGCCGCCGGCGCCGTGGACGCAGAACAGCGGCTTGCTGCCGGCCCGGCCGCGGCAGATCGTGACCAGCGGCGACCAGGCCCGCGTGCCCAGCGGGATCACGTTGGACGTGGCCTTCCTGGGCGCGTCCTCGGCCTGGGCGGTGTCCAGGCCGGCGTGTTGCGCGACCACTGCCGCCAGGCGGCCCAGGGTCGGGGCCTGGAACAGCGTCGCCAGCGGCAGGTCCACCGCGAATTGCTTGCGGATCCGGGCGAACAGCCGCACCGCAGCCAGCGAATGGCCGCCCAGCGCAAAGAAGTCGTCGTCCCGGGCAATTTCTTCCACGCCGAGCAGTTCGCGCCAGGCCGCGGCGATGGCGCTTTCGACGGCACTCAGCGCCTCTTCCGCTGGTGCGCCCGCCACGCCGGTTGCGGCCGGCTTGCGCGCCACGGCCTTGGGCCGCGCAGCGTCCATCGCGCGCCGGATGTCGGGCAACGCGATGGAGGAGACCACGACATCACGGCCCCCGCCCGAGAAAATGCGTTGGAAGAGGGCCTGCGCGTCTTCGGCCTTGATGCCGCAGGCCAGCATGGCTTCGGCCAGGCTTGGTGCGCGCTTGCCGCGTCCGCGGTCGTCGTGTGACACCGCCTCCGGCTGCACGCCGCGCAGCGAGAAACCCTCGAAGCTCGCCACCGGCAGGCCGTCGGGCGTGTGCAGCGTGACGTCGAAGGTGGCCAGCCGGTTGTGCAGGTCGCCCTTCAGCTGCACCCGGCTCACAAGCCGCGCCGGCACTGCCGCCACCAGCCGGATGCGCTCGATGGACAGCGGCACGAACAGCTGCTTGCGCCTTTCCCCGGCGTCGATCAGGTGCAGCCCGAAGGTCGCGGCCATGTCGGTGATGGCCGGATGGCAGGCGAACTCGGCGAGGTCGCCTTCGAATCGCTCGGCCAGCGCAATCTCGGCAACGGCGCTGCGCTCTTCCAGCCGCATGCGCACGATGTTGTCCCAGCGCGGGCCGAAGGCGACGGCCTGGGCCTGGGGAATCTCGCCCTTGCGCCATTCGCCGTCTTCCAATGGCCGGGCAGCGCCCAGGTTGCCCGTGAACTCCACGACGCGCGCCCTGGCGTGGTCCAGCCAGTGCTCATCCAGCGGCCCGCGGCTGCGCACCAGGAAGTCGTAGCCTTCCTCGGCAGGACGCATCTCGGTGCGCACCAGCCGCGCCGACGTGCCTTCGAACACCATCGCTTCTTCGAACGAGAGCGCGCGGATCTCGACGGCCGCGCCGGGGTGCAGCACGGCCATCGCGGCGCGCGCGATTTCGATGTAGGCGGTGCCGGGCAGCACCGGCCGCCCGGCCACCGAATGTTCCTGCAGCACCCAGGCGGTGCGGCTGGAATAGCTGGCTTCGAACAGCACACCGTCGTCGCTCGCGGCCTGCACGCCCAGCAGGGGGTGCGAGCCTTGCGGCGCGGGCTGCCCGAGGCCGTGGCGCCCGTAGGCGCGGGCGGCCATGCCACTGTCGCCCCAGACGCCCCAGTGGATCACGAGGCCGTCGGGACGCGATGCGGCCAGCGCATCGAGACAGGCATTCGCGGCCACGTAGTCCACCTGGCCCGCGGGACCGAGGAAGACGCTGGTGGACGAAAACACGGCGAAGACGTCGAGGTCGCCGGGCGGCAGCAATTCGTGCAGCACCTGCGCACCGCCCACCTTGGGGCCGAGCACCCGCTCGACGCTGTCCGGCTCGCTTGACGGCGATGGGCGCGTCGTCCAGCGTGCCGGCGGCATGGAAGACGCCGTTGATCGTGCCGAAGTGCGCGCGGCATTCGCTCATCACCTTCGCCATGGCGTCCCGGTCCGTGACATCCGCGCGGAAGGCCAGCACCTGGGCGCCGTGCCCTTCCAGCGCCAGCAGGCGGCGAATCGTGCGCGCCTCGGGCGAAGGGTCTGCGCTGGCGGCGAGTCCGCGCCAGCTGGCCTTGGCGGGCAGTGCGCGGCGGCTCACCAGCGCCAGCTTCGCCTGGTGCGTGGTCGCGAGGTAGGTCGCCAGTTCCAGCGCGATGTCGCCCAGCCCGCCGGTGATCAGGTACACGCCGCCGCTGCGCACGCGTTGCGGGGCATCGGCAGGCGTCGTCGTCAGGTCCGCCCTTGCCAGCTGCTGCACCCAGCGCTCGCCGCCGCGATAGGCGACGAGGTCGCAGTCGTCGTCCGCGGCCCGGCTTTCGGCCACGATCAGGCGCGCGGCGCCCTCCGACGAGACGTCGAAGGGCGCGAGGTCCACCATGCGCGCGCTGACGTTCGGCAGTTCGCGCGGGATGACGCGGCACGGGCCCAGGGCCAGGGCGCGCTCGGGGTGCGGCACGGCCTCGCCCCGCACCGCCTGGCTGCCGGCCGTGACGAGGGTGAGCCGGATGGGCGACTGCACGCAGCCTTCCTGGAGCGCGCGCGCCAGGTGGACGATGCTGTCGAAGGCGAGGGCCTGCCCCGCAATGCGCTGCCCGCCGGCGCTCTGCCGGGTCGTGTCGAGCGGCCACAGGTCCACGACGCAATCGGGCAGCGCACCGGCGCCCTCGAGCGCGGCCAGCAGCTCGGCGTAGTGCGTGGCGTTCGCGGGATCGATGGTGAAGCTGCCGTTGCCCGGATTCGCGAAGGCATCGCCGCGCTCGACCAGCGTGACGCTGCCGCCGTCGCGCGTGGCCTGCGCCATCACGTCGGCCGTGAGCCTCGAGCGGTTGCCCAACACCAGCCAGCGCCCGGCGCTGCCGGCAGGGACGGCCGGTGCGGCGCGTTCCCAGCGCGGCGCCGTGAACCAGTCGTCCCGTGACTCCAGGCGACGCAGCATCGCGTCGTTGGTTGCAGGGGCCGGCGGCCGGGCCTGGGTGTGCACCGCGCCGGGCTCGATCCAATGGCGCTGGAGCTCGAACGCATAGGTCGGCAGGGACACGCGCCGGGGCTGCGCCGCGCCGCGCAGGGTTTCGAAGTCGGGCGCGGCGCCCCCCGCCCACAGGCCCGCCGCGGAAGCCATCATCTGGGCCAGGTCTGCGTGCGGCTCTTGCGCCTTCGACGTGGAGGGCAGGATGCCGCGTGGCTGTCCCTGGCAGTTGTGGCGGGCCAGCGCACACAGGGCCTGGCCGGGGCCGGCTTCCAGCATGAGCGTGTCGGGCAGTTCCAGCAGCGCACGGACGCCATCGGAAAACCGCACCGGGTTGCGCAGGTGCTTGACCCAGTACTCGGGGTCGACCAGCGTCTGAGGATCGGCCCAGGTGCCCGTGAGGTTGGAGACGAACGGAATCGCAGGCGGGCTGAGCCGGATGCGCGAGATGTGCTGGCGGAAGGTTTCGAGCACGCCGTCGAGCAGCCGCGAATGCGCGGCCACGTTGATGTGCAGGCGGCGGCCTTCGATGCCCTGGGCGGCCAGGCGTTCCTCCAGGCGCGAGATCGCCTGCAGCGGCCCCGAGGCGATACACAGATCGCGCGCGTTGATCGCCGCGATGTCGAGGTCCAGCCCGTCCATCATGCCGCGCAGGTCCGGCTCGGGCAGGTCCACCGAGAGCATGCCGCCGAGCGGCACTTCCTCGAACAGGCGCCCCCGCAGCACCGCCACCGACAGCGCATCCGCAAGGGATATCACGCCGGCGATGCAAGCCGCGGCGTACTCGCCGGCGCTGTGGCCGATCACCGCAGTGGGGACCACGCCCCAGCTCTCCCACTGCTTCGCCAGCGCGTATTCCAGCGTGAACAGGGCCGGCAGGGCGTAGCTCGGGCGGTCCAGCGCGGCGGCCGTGGCGGCATCCTGCGGATCGTCCTCGAACATCCGTGCCCGCAAGTCGCCCGGCGCATCGGCGGGCATCCGCGCAAAGCACTCATCCACCGCACGCCGGAACGCGGCCTGGCCGAGCAGCTCGCGGCCCGCGCCGGGGTATTGCGCGCCAGCGCCGGGAAACATCAGGGCGACGCCCGCTACGCCGGGGGCGGCACGGCCCGATACGCAGCGCACATGGCTTTTCGCCTCCAGCACCGAGCGCAGGTCCGCGAGGTCCCGCGCCACGATGGCGCAGCGGTGCTCGAACGCGCGGCGCCCCACTTGCGTGGTGTACGCCGCGTCGGCCAGGGTGAGGCCGGGCGGCGGCGCCTTCAGGAATTCACGCCACCGGGCCTTCAGGCGCTCGAGCGCGGCCGGCGTGCGCGCGGACAGCGTGACGACCTGCCAATCGGCGTCGGCCGCCGCCGCGGTGGCCACGGCCGGCGGCTCCTCCACGATCACATGCGCATTGGTGCCACCCACGCCCAGTGAATTCACCGCGGCCCGGCGCGGCGCGCCGCCGCGCGTCCAGGGCCGGGGCCGGTCGACCACATGGAAAGGCGTGGCCGCCATGTCGAAGCGGCTGTTCGGGCGGCTGAAATTCAGGCTGGCCGGGATCAACCCGTGGCGCAGCGCCAGCGACACCTTGATCAGCGACGCCACGCCGGCGGCCGTGTCGAGGTGGCCGATGTTGGTCTTGAGCGAGCCGATGCCGCAGGAGCCGCGGACGGCGCCGCCGTAAGCCTGGGCCAGCGCCGCCAGCTCGATCGGGTCGCCCACGGGGGTGCCGGTGCCGTGGGCTTCGATGTACGACACGGTCGAAGGCTCGACCCCGGCCACGGCCAGCGCTTCGGCGGCGGCGCGCGCCTGGCCGTCGACGCTGGGCGCGAGGTAGCCGGCCTTTTGCGAGCCGTCGTTGTTGACGGCCGAGCCGCGGATCACCGCGTAGATGTTGTCCCGGTCGCGCAGCGCGTCTTCCAGCCGGCGCAGCACCACGATGCCCGCGCCGCTGCCGAACAGCGTGCCGGCCGCGGCGTCGTCGAAGGCGCGGCAGTGGCCGTCGGGCGAGAGGATCTCGCCCTCGGCGTAGTGATAGCCCCGGCGGTGCGGCAGCTCGATGCTCACGCCGCCGGCCAGCGCCATGTCGCATTCGCCCGACAGCAGGCTCTGCGCGGCGATGTGCACCGCCACCAGCGACGTGGAGCAGGCCGTCTGCACGCCGACGCTCGGCCCCTTGAGGTCCAGCAGGTAGGAAACGCGCGAGCAGAGGAAGTCCTTGTCGTTGCCGGTGTGCCGCAGCAGGAACAGGCCCATCGACTTGACCAGTTCCGGGTTGGTCATCAGGTTGAAGGGCAGGTAGGCCTGCATGCCGCAGCCGCCGAACACGCCGATGGCGCCGTCGAAGTTCTCGGGCATGTGGCCCGCGTCCTCCAGCGCTTCCCACGCGCATTCCATGAAGTGCCGGTGCTGCGGGTCGAGCACCGCCGCGTCGCGCCTGGAGAAGCCGAAGAACTCGGCGTCGAACATCTCCATGTCGGGCAGCACCAGGCTGGCGCGCACGTAGTGCGGGTCGGCGATGTCGTCCTCGGCCACGCCGGCCGCCCGCAGTTCATCGGCCGTCAGCCATTGCGTGGCTTCCTTGCCCGCGGCCAGCAGCGACCACAGCTCGCCCGGCGAGCGGGCGCCCGGGAAGCGGCCCGCCAGGCCCACGATCGCGATACTGCCGGGTTCGATGGGAGGGGTGGGGCCGTCCATGGCGCCGTCCTCAGCCGGCTGCCGACGGCTCGCCGCCGCGCGTTCGCATGTTGCGGCGGGCCCGGGCCCGGCTCAACCCGTCGGCGACGGCGCTGCCGGCGGGCGCCGCACCGCCGAGGTGCGCAGCCAGGGCGCGCACCGTGGGCAGGCGGAACATGTCGGTGATGGAAACCTCGCGCCCGCAGGCCTCGCGCAGGCGCCGTTGCACCTGCACCACGAGCAGCGAATGGCCGCCGAGGTCGAAGAAGTTGTCCGAAGTGCCGACGCCGGGCAGGCCGAGCACTTCGGCCCAGATCGCGGCGATCGTCTTTTCGAGCTGGCTCTCGGGTGCGGCCGCGGGACGCACCGCGATGACCGCGCGCGGGTCGGGCAGGGCGCGGCGGTCGACCTTGCCGTTGGGCGTCAGCGGCAAGGCGGGCAGCACCAGCACATGCTGCGGCACCATCGCGGCGGGAAGCTGCCCCGCCAGCGCATCGCGCAACGTCGCGGGGTCGGGCGCCGCGCCCGTCGCCGCCGTCACGTAGCCGATCAACTGCGCTGTCGCGCCGGGGTCGTCGCGGGCCACCACCACCGCATCCTTCACGCCCGGCTGGCGCGACAGCACGGCCTCGATCTCGCCGAGCTCGATGCGATGGCCGCGGATCTTCACCTGGTGGTCGATGCGGCCGAGGAATTCCAGGGCGCCGTCGGCATGGCGGCGCACCAGGTCGCCGGTGCGATACAGCCGCGCGCCCGGCTCGGCCGGGTCGGGGACGAAGCGCTGCGCCGTCAGGTCGGGCCGCTGCCAGATAGCCGCGCGTCACGCCTTCGCCGCCGATGAACAGTTCGCCGGGCACGAGCGCCGGGCATTCGCTGCCCCAGGGCGTGCGCACGGACAGCCGCGTGTTGGCGATCGGCTGGCCGAGCGGCACGAAGTCGCCGATGCTGCGCGAGGTCGCAGGTGGTGGACCACACGGTGGTCTCGGTCGGGCCGTACATGTTGAGCAGCGAGCCGGGCACGAGCGGCGCGCAACTCGCGCGCCAGCTTCAGCGGCAGCGCTTCGCCGCCCACCATCAGCACGGAAAGCTGCGACAGCGCGGCGCGCCCGGCCGCGTCTGCCACCAGCATCGAGGCCATGGAAGGCGTGCACTGCAGGTGCGTGATGCCGTGCTGCGCGATCTCGTCGCCGACCGGCACGAGCTGCGCCACCGGTCGCGGCCGGCGCGCCAGGTCCATCAGCTGCTTGAGGTGGTTCAGGTGGGCCAGCACCTGGTCGGCATCGACGCCGAAATCGATCAGGCAGGCGATCTCGTCGACGCCCAGGCTCCTTCAGCCGGTCGCACCAGGGCGAGGCAGCGCTGCGGCGTGCCGAACAGGGCGCTGGTGCCGTAGTAGCGCTCGAACGCGTGTTCGAGCAGCGCGTCCATGTCCTCTTCGGACAGCGCCTGCGATGTCCATGATCTCCAGCGGGGTCCTGCCGTCCTGCGCGCCGCGCTGCACGAACGTCGGGAACGACCAGGCGGCCTGCCGGATCAGGTCCACCGAGCTGCGCAGGTATTCCTTCATCGGGCCGCGCACGGTTTCGCGCACTTCGTCCTCGTCGTCGCCGACGAAGGTGTGCAGCATCAGCGTGACGTGGCCGTCGCCCGGGTGGCCGGCTTCGCGCCAGGCCTCGCGGTACAGCTTGATCTTCTCGGCAACGTCCTCGACGTTCTGGCCGAGCAGGTGCGTGAGCAGGTGGCAGCCCAGCTCGCCGGCCTGCTGGAAGGTCTCGGGGTTGCCCGCGGCCGTGAGCCAGACCGGCAGCTCCGGCTGGATCGGGCGCGGCAGCGTGCGGATGTCGACCGGCTTGCCCTGCGGGCCGGGGAAGGCGACGCGTCTCGCCGCGCCAGAGGCGCCGGACCACGTCGATGTTCTCGAGCATCTGCGCCTTGCGATCGGCGAAGGCCTGCGGGCGAGATGACGAAGTCGTTGGGCTGCCAGCCGGAGGCGAACGAGACGCCGACGCGGCCTTGCGAGATGTTGTCGACGACGGCCCATTCCTCGGCCACGCGGATCGGGTGGTGCAGCGGCAGCACGCAGCTGCCGGCGCGGATCTGCAGGCGCGTGGTGATCGCCGCGATCGCGGCGCTGGTGACGGCCGGGTTCGGGATAGAGCCCGCCGAAGGCGTGGAAGTGGCGCTCGGGCGTCCAGACGGCGGCGAAGCCGTGCGTGTCGGCGAACTTCGCGCCTTCGAGCAGCAGCTGGTAGCTGGTCCGTCGGCGTCGCGCGCGTCGTCGCTCGCGAAGTAGAAGAGGCTGAAGTCGATCGCGGGCGCGCGGCGCCGCGCGGCTGGCTCGCACCGTGTCCGCGTGCAGCACCACGGTGAAGCCGCGCGCCAGCGTCCAGAACAGCTCGAGCACCGAGATGTCGAAGGACAGGCTGGTCACCGCCAGCCAGCGCCCGGGCGGGTCGTGCGGGATGCGCGTCGGTCCATGCCGGCGAAGAAGTTCATCACGTTGCGGTGCGTCGACCATCGACGCCCTTGGGCTGGCCGGTCGAGCCGGAGGTGTAGATCACGTAGGCCGCGCTGTCGGGACGCGCCTGCGGAAGCTTCGGCGCGGCAGGCGCGGCGGCGCGGCCGCGGGTCATCGAGCAGGAAGGCCTTGCGCGGGTCGATGCGCCAGGGAGCCTGCGGTCACGCGACGTGGTCAGCCACGCGCGACGTCGCCCGAGTCCTCGATCATGAAGGCGATGCGGTCGCGCGGGTAGGCCGGGTCGAGCGGCAGGTAGGCGGCGCCCGCCTTCCAGATCGGCCAGCAGGGCGACCACCAGCTCCGGCGTGCGCTCCAGGCACACGCCGACGATGTCGCCCGGCTCGACGCCGCTTTGCACCAGTCGGCCGGCCAGCGCCGTGGCCTGCGCGTCGAGTTCGAGATAGCCGAGGCTGCGGCCCTGCCAGCTCACGGCTTCGTGCTGGGGCGTGCGCGCCACCTGTGCGGCGATGGCCTCGTGCACGCAGGACGCCGTGTCGAAGAAAGTCGTGGTGGCGTTCGCCGCGTCGATCGCCTGCGCCTCGCCCGGCGGCACCAGCGGGATCGCGGCGATGCGTCCCGTGGCCCGGTCGAAAGCCTTCAGGAAAGTGCCGAGATGGTCCGCCATCGCGAGGACGGTCCCCGGCGCAAAGATGCCGGTGTCGGCGACGAGTTCGAGGCTGCGGCCCGATGCGTCGGTGGCCAGCATCAGTTCCATGCCGGGGGGCGGTTCAGCGCGGGCCATGCACACGCCGACCCGGCGCCACCTGCGGCAGCGCCGGGTGCCTGTCCTCCAGGCGCGAGGGCAGGTCCAGCGGCCAGGGGCCGGCCTCACGCGCCTTCGCCATCACTGCCTCGGCTTCGCCGGCCGCATGGGCCGCGAGCGCATCGGGGCTTGTCGCCAGCGTCAGCGGCACCCACGCCGCGAGCCAGCTCTCCAGGCCTTGCGCCTGCTGTGCCAGCCCGGCGTCGCAATACAGGGCCGAGACACGCTCCTGGCCCGTCAGCGCCGACAGCCAGGCGAAGAAAGCCGCCACCGTCTTCGCACCGCCGTTGGGGACATGAAGCGAAACGCGCACCTGGCGCGATGCCGGGGAAACCGCCGGCGACATCCTCGGATACGGAACCTCCACCGGCGCGAGCGCCGCGAAGGCCCTGCGCCAGAACGATTCGCCCTTCGCGGCCTGCGTGGCGCAGCCGGCGAGCCTTTCGCGCAATGCGGCATCCAGCGGTGGCAGCACGGCGCCCGGCGCGAGCCCGTGCGCGGCGGGGCCGCCGGCGTCGGACAGGCCGGACAGCAGCAGGTCGCCGTCTGCGGTGGCGACGCGCAGCTCATCGCCGGCTGCGGCGACCACGGTGCCCGGCGCCGCGGAGGATGCTGCGTCGGCGACGCGTGCGGTGCGCACCCAGAGCACCTTGTCGCCCAGGTAGACCTTGGGGCGGGCGAGCGGGTTGGGGTACGGGCCGAAATCGAGGGCCCGCACGAGGGCCGCGAGTTCCGCGGCGGGGCGCGAGAAGTCGAGCGTCGCAAGCGCATCGGGCCGGCGGTCCCGCGCGAAGTAGCTGCGCTCGCCGCTCTGCGGCGAGAGGACGAGGTCTGCCGCGCGCGATGTCTTCGGCGATCGCGCCGAACGTCGCCACGCCCGCCTCGTAGCAGCGCGCATTGAGGTTCAGGGCCGTGTCGTCGGGGCCGACCGCGAACATCGCCTGCCGCACGATGCGGCCCGCATCCACGGCGGGCGTCATCTCGTGCCAGGTGATGCCGTGCGTGTGCTCGCGCGCCATCAGCGCCCAGGAGGTCGCGTTCAGGCCGGCATAGCGGGGCAGCGGGCCGTCATGGAAATTGATCGCGAGCTTGCGCGCGCGGGAGATGAGGGCCGCGGGCAGCACGCGCAGGTTGGCGATGCTGAACAGGTAGTCGAACTCGGCGTCGGTCTGTATCGCCGCCTCGTCATCGATGGAACGCGCGGGCAGGCCTTCGGCTTCGGCCCAATCGAGGATGGCGCGGCTTTGCGTGAGCACCTCGCGCACTTCGTGGCCCTGCTTGCGCCAGGCTTGCGCGCACTGGATGAGAAGGCTGCCATTGCCGACGAAAACAGCGCTCGAAACAACAGCCAAGGATCCCATGACGCTCCACGCAAAGACAGATGGTCCATGGTAGCTGTGGCTCCGCCGCTCAGGGGGCGCGATAGCTCTGAAGAGCTATCGGCCTATGGATGAGCTGTCAGCCCGCGGGCCAGAGCTGCGCGCGCACGACAGCGGGCCAGCGCTGCGGATCGAAGCCGTGGGCCTTGACGAGCGCGAGCGCGACGCGCTCCAGGCCGAAGCCCAGGCAGGCAGTGTGCGCGACCGCCTGGTCGGCCGTGCGGATGCCGAACTTCGAGCTGAAGTGGTCCTGGTGCCAGTTGAAGGAGCAGATCGCGGTGGGCTTCTCGAGCGAGATGACGGGCACCAGGATCTCGAACTTCAGGCGCTGCTCCATCTGGTTGGCCGCCAGCATCTTGCCGGCGCGGCCGAAGAAGGGGTCGGCGGCGACGTCGCTTTGCGCCGGCGAGCCCCAGCCCGCGCAACAGCTCGAGGCCGCGCGACAGCCACGCGTCGCGCCAATCCAGCACCTCGTCGGGCCGGCCCATGCGCACGAATTCGCGCATGCGAAAGGACTGCAGCCGCGTCGGCTCGTCGGAAGGCTCGTGGCGGAACACCCAGTTCATCACGGTGATCAGCCGACCGGCGCCGGGCAGCAGTCCGCTGAAGGCGGGATAGACCGGGTAGCAGGCGGCGGGCGCCAGCATCACCTCGGTGGGGCCGAGCAGGTCCTCCCAGCGTCGTCCCGCGTGGATGCGCTCGGACAGCTCGCGTGCCGCGGCGTCGTTGCCGGTGAAGCTGTGGACCGAGCCCGCGAGTTGCGGGAAGCTGTCCATGTAGCCCATCTTCTCGATCAGCGCGCGCGCCAGGACCGGCGGGAACATCACCTCCTGCGCGCCGTCGTCCTTCGCGATGCGGCTGACCAGGTCGTTGAAGGCGCGCACGATGTCCTCGAACACCTGGCCGCGGCCGTAGGTGCCCTTCACGCCGGTGGGCAGGATCAGGCCGTGTTCGACCAGGGCGTCGTAGAAGCCTTCGATGTCGTAAGTCACTTCAGGGCGAATCCTTGAAGACCAGCAACATGGCCGCGCTCTTGGCGGCGATGCGGTCGTTGGAGATCATCAGCGACGCGGAAAGGCAGTCGCGGTAGTGCCGGCCCATGCTGAACGGGCTGTCGTTCTTGTAGCCCAGGATGCCGACGATCTGCAGGGCGCGGTGCACGATCTGCGGCGCCGCCTCCGAGCAGGTGATCTTGAGGTTGTTCAGGCGCAGCGCCCAGCCCATGGAAAGCAGCTGCTCCTGGGATCCAGCGTCCTGCGCGATGGCGTCGAACGCCAGGGCCGCCGATTGCCAGAGCTGCTTCATGTTCTGCAGCTGCAGCGACACTTCCGCCAGCCGCGCCGCTGTGGGCGGCACCGTGCCGGGACGCTGGCGCGCCTGGCCGCGCACGAACCCCGCGGCCCTGGACACCGCATCGGCGGCGATGCCCCACCACAGCGACGACCACAGGATGTGCGAGTAGGGCACCATCGTCAGCGCCGAGCTGTCAGCGAAATCGCCCGGGACGATCTGTTCCACCGGGCCCGACGATTCCAGGCGAAAGCCCGGGCTGCAGGTGCCGCGCATGCCCAGCGTGTCCCAGGAGCTGGTCTGCGTGAGCGTGCAGTCCTCGCGCTTGACGAGCACCAGCACCTGGTCGGTGCCGGGCGCATCCTGGTCGCGGCGGCAGGTGACCAGGATGGCGTCGGTGTGCGCGCAGTAGGAGCCGGTGGTTGCATCCTTGTTCAGCACGAAGCGCCCGCCATCGCGCTCCACGGCGCAGATGCTGGTGCGGGTTTCGCCGAAGGTGCCGACCTCCGAGGTCATCGAAGCCAGCAGGTATTGGTGCGTGACGATGCCCCGCAGGTAGTCGCGAAAGAACTCGCTTTCGAGGCCGTGGCGGGCGATGCAGGCGAGCTGGATGTAATGCATCGCCAGCACCATCGCACTGGAACCGCAGGCCTGCGCGAGCGTGGAGCACAGCTGCGCCAGTTCGTGCAGGGTGCAGCCGGCGCCGCCGAGGTCGCGCGGCACGGCCGCGGACAGAACGCCCGCCCCGCGCAGCGCCGCCAGCGTTTCGCCGGGAAAGCGGGCCTGGCCGTCGACATCGGCGGCGTTCGGGGCGGCCACTTCACTGGCGATGCGCCGCACCGCATCGAGCATGGGCGCGAAGCTCTGGTCCATTCGCATCGGTTGGCGATCCATACAGGCATGCTTCCAATTCAACGGCCACACGGGGACGCCGAACTCGGCAATTTCCCTCGCAAAACGGGATTTCATCTTACACGTTGGACGTTCGGTTACGGGCAATCTTGGCGCCTGGCGAGCGTTGGCTCGCGCAATGAATGCGCGGCAGCTCTTCCTGAAAGGCAGTCACCCGAATGTCCCGAATCAGTGCTGGTGAAGGTGCGGCCATGGCGCACCCGCCGCCCATGCGACTGGGCTTCGACCTCGTGCAGGTGAGCCAGGTCGCCGAATCGATCCGGCGTTTCGGCGCCGCGTACGAGCGCCGCCTTTTTACGGACGGCGAACTCGATTACGCGCATGGCGCCGACGGCGTGTGTGCCGAAAGACTGGCCGCGCGGTTCGCCGCCAAGGAGGCGGTGATCAAGGCGTTGCGGCTGGGCGATGCCGGCGCGGCGTGGCGCGACATCGAGGTCGTGAAGCTGGCCGACGGCAGCTGCGAAGTGGCGCTGCATGGCCGCGCGGCCGAGCATGCGAGCCGCATCGGCGCCGGGCCCATCCTGCTGAGCTTGAGCCACGACGGTGACTACGCTGGCGCCTTCGTCACCGCGCTCTTCACCGCCACCCCTATCGAAGAACCCGCTGCAACTGCAATATGACCGAAGTCGAACAAGCCGAATCCCTCATCCGCGGCGTGCTGCGCGACCATGGCCGCCTGAACCGGGACGCGGGCCTGCTCGATGCGGGCAGCGACCTGTACCAGTCAGGCATGACGTCGCATGCGAGCGTGAACGTGATGCTGGCCCTGGAAGGCGCGTTCGGGGTCGAGTTCCCCGATCACATGCTCAAGCGCAACGTCTTCAGCAGCATCGAGTCGATCCGCCGCGCCGTGACCGAACTGGGCGCGGGCTGAAGGAGCGCGCGGCCATGGACTCCTGCGCAACCGGTGCCGGCCCGAATCCTGCCGCCGTTCCCGTCACCTTCGACGCCGCCGGTGCGTGGTGTTTCGGATGGTTCCACCGCGCCGCGCAGCCTGCACGCGGTGTCGGCGTCGTGCTGTGCCGGCCCAAGGGCTACGAGGCGATGTGCGCCTACCAGACCTACACGCAGCTGGCCGAGGTGTTGGCGCGCTCGGGTTTCGACGTGCTGCGCTTCGACTACCAGGGCACGGGCGACTCCGCCGGCGCCGACGAAGAGCCGGCGCGGGTGCGCGCCTGGATCGACAGCACCGTGGCCGCAGCCGGCGAACTGAAGCGGCTGGCGGGCGTGTCCCGCCTGGCCCTGTTCGGCGTGCGGCTGGGCGCGACACTGGCGGCGCACGCGGCCTGCGAGATGGGCGGCGTCGACAGCCTGGTCATGTGGGCGCCCTGCGTCACGGGGCGCGCCTTCGTGCGTGAATTGCGCGCCGCCAGCGCGAACCGTGCGGCGCATTCCGGCCAGTCCTCCGGCACCGACGACGGCGGCATCGAGGCGCTGGGCTATCTCTACACGGCGCAGACGCTGCAGGACCTGCAGGCGCTCGACTGCAGTGGCCTGCAGAAGGCGCCCGCGCGGCGCGTCCTGCTCATCGGCCGCGACGACATGCCCGGCGAGGGCCCGCTGCCGGCGGCTTACCGCGCGATGGGCATCGACACCACTTCCGTGATGCTGCGCGGCTATGCCGGGATGATGGCCGAGCCGCATGAAGGCGTGATCGAGCATGCCAGCCTGGAGTCGATCGCCGAGTGGCTGGCGCAGGCGCACCCGCGGCCCCGGGCGGCGCCCGTCGAGCGCCCGCCGCATCGGCGTTACGACGAAGCGCTGCTGCCCGAGGGCGTGCGTGAAGTGCCGGTCTTTTTCGGGCCTGGGGAGTCGTTGTTCGGCATCCTGGCCGAGCCGGCGGAGGCCCGGGCCGCGCCGGGCCGGCGCGAAACGGCCGTGCTGATGCTCAACGTGGGCGGCAACTACCGCATCGGGCCCAACCGGCTGTACGTCAAGATGGCGCGCACGCTTGCGGCCGGCGGCGTGCGCGCATTCCGCTTCGACCTCGCGGGCCTGGGCGACAGCGCGGGCGGGCCGGGCCCGCGCACGCACAACTATTTTTCGAAGGACGCGGCAGTGGACGTGCGCGCCGCCATCGACTGGCTCGCCGGACAGGGCTGCACCCGCTTCTACGTGATGGGGATCTGCTCAGGCTCGTATGTCGCGTTCCAGGCGGCGCTGGCCGACCCGCGGGTGAGCGGCCAGGTGCTGATGAATTCGCGCCTGCTGGAGTGGCAGGAAGGAACGGACGAAGCCGCCTGGCAGGCGACGATGCGCCTGAACTACAAGTCCACGGCCTTCTACCGCAGCGCCTTGATGCAACCCGGCGTGTACCGGCGGATGCTGCGCGGCGAAGTCGACGTGCAGGGCATCGCCAGGCGCGTGGGCACGGTGATCGAGGCGCGGATCCGGCGCGCGGTCGGCCGGCTGGCGAACGGTGGACGCGAAGAAGAGGGCGTCCTTGCGCGGACGCGCCAGCTGTGCGCGCGTGGAACCGACACGCTGGTGGTCGTGTCGGCGCATGACGATGGCCGGGACTACCTGGAGTTCCACTTCGGCAACCGGGGCAGCCGGCTGGCCGGGAATCCCAACTTCCGGATGATCGTCGTCGAGGGCGGCGACCACACGTTCTCGAGCAGTGCCAGCCAGCGGATGGTCACCCAGACGGTGCAGCAGCACATCGAGCGCAGGCTCGCCGCCGCCGGCTGACCGGTTTCAGGAGTACAGCTGCGGCACCTGCGCCTGAGTGGCCGCCGCGCCCGTGCCCCCGGGCCTGCGCAGCGCCAGTTGCCGCCATGCGCGGTTGGTCCTCGTGATCGCCGCGCTCCACTCCTGCCAGGCGCGGCCATGAGCCTCGGTGCCGGGCGCCTGGGCCTGCAACGCGTGCTGCGCCGCGCTTTCAAGGTCCACGGCCTGCGCGTATTGCGCTTCGAGTTCTTCGGTTTGCAGTTCGGTCATGGCGTGCCTGTCGAGTCTGGTTGCATGTGCGGATCATGCACGCATCCGCAGCCCGTCGGGGATGACAAAAGTCAATTGCGCTCCCGTCCTACGCGCCCACGGGTCAATCGAGAAGCGCCCGCCGGATCGGCTCGACCCAGCTCGCCGTCTTGGGGGAATAGACGCCGAACGAAGTCACCATCTCCCAGTACGCCCAGCCGATGCCGCGCCGCTCGGCTTCGTCGCGCACGATGCGCGTGTAGGCCTCGCGCGACGCCATGTCCGCGGCCTCGTAGGCGCCGAATTCGCCCAGGTGCACGGGGTAGCCCTGGGCCTGGTTCCAGCGGCGGGCGGCCTCCATCGCGTCGGCGATCGCCTTGCGCTGACCGGCGTCACAGCAGGTGGTGCCGGTGGGGAAGGGCTTGGCCAGGAAGTCGACGCCCTGGTGCGTGAACGGAAACGGGTCGTAGTTGTGGATCGAGACGATCAGGTTGCGGTCGGCCGGCAGGCGCAGCCGGGGCAGCTCGGGAATGCCGTTCCATTCGCCGGGGCCGATCAGCACGATCCGGTTCGGGTTGCTGGCCCGCACCACCGCGAGCGTCTTTGCCGCCAACGCGTTCCACGGTTCGCCATTGAGCCGGCCGTGCGGCTCGTTGAGCAGCTCGAAGAGCAGCTTGGGTGAGCGGTCCTTGTAGCGCTGCGCGATCTGGCGCCACATGTTCACCAGGCGCGTGTCCACCACCGAGGCGTCCACGGCGAACTCGTTGGGGTGTTGCGGATCGCCGGAGATCTGGGTGTAGTGGTGCATGTCCAGGATCACGTACACGCCCTTGGCCAGCAGCGCGTCCACCACCTTGTCGACCCGCGCGGCAAAAGCTTCGTCCAGGGTGGCATCGGCCGTCGGCGCCGCATGGTTGCTCCAGCGCACGGGAAGGCGCACGGTCTTGAACGCGGTGGCCGCCTTGTCGATGTAGGCCGGCTCCAGCTTGGCGCCCCAGTCGCCCTCGCGCGGCGCGTCGAGCATGTTGCCCAGGTTGATGCCCCGGCCCAGCGCGTGGGCCACGGCGCAGGTCTGGGGCGTCACAGCGGCGCAATTCTGGGTGACACCGGGGGAGGCCGGGCGCGGTGAGTTGCCTGTCTGCGCGGCGGCACCCACGATGCAGGCGGCGAGCAGCAATGGCGCAAATGTCGAGGTCTTCAAGATCTTGTCGGAAGGGTTGGTGGAGGCTGCAGGAATTCTGTCTCCCCGCCCGCCGGCTGCGAACTCAGCAGCAAGGAGTCGCGGCGAAGTCCTACAGCGAGGCAGCGCGGCCGCCGGACACCGTGAACAATTCACGCATCCACGGTAAGTAAATTTCCCCCGGAGCATCGCTGAGTAACTTCTGATGGGTGTGCAGCGGTCCCTGCGCGTACTTGCCCTGCGCAACTGTCCAGCTGCCCCGGTGGTGGCCCGTTTTCCTGCTGAGCCTGATTCCATGCGGCTCAGCGGGCAATTGCTGAGGCTGGCACGCGACCGCGACATGGGTCCTTCGACTGTGGTCCAGCTCATCAGTAGGGCGAAAACTGAGGTCCTACGCTTACGCTTTGTCGGTGATTGCCTATTGGCCTTGTAGGCCATCTCCTACTACGATTCGCGCCAAGCTGAGTTGGAAGCTCTTCGGTTCGACGACGAACTTTCCGCATGGCCTGCCAGCCGGGGCTGGCTCGCACAGCAACTCTCTCTTCCTGGCGCGTCCGAGTCGTCGCGCTTCTGTTCTTACATCTGGATGTAGCAGTACCATGCAAAGACGTGACTTTTCGAAATTGGCCGGACGCCTCTTCCTGCTGTCGGGCTCCGGCACTGCCGCGCTGGCACTGACCGGTTGCGGTGGCGGCGGCAGCGAAGCCGATCTGGCCCTTGCCGACCCGGCCGCCGCAGACGCCTCGACGGCCGCCTTGGGCCCGCTGGCCGGAAAACGGAGGCTGTCCGCCCCAGCGCCTGCCCCCGCGCCGGCACCAGCGCCGGCCCCGGCTCCGGCCCCTGCACCGACCAATGGCATCGCCTACCCCTTCGGCGCCCGCCTCACCAAGTACGCGGCCGGCATTCTCCCGACCCAGAGCACGGCGACCATGGATGCCGTCCTGACCGCGCAGTACAGCGCGTGGAAGGCCGCTCGCGTCGCGCCTGCCGACTCCATCGTGGCCGGCGGCTACGCCGTGAAGTTCTCCAACACGACCTACCTCGCGGTCTCGGAAGGCATGGGCTACGGCATGCTGCTGGCCGTGCTGTTCGCGGGACATGACCCGCAGGCGCGGACCCTGTTCGACGGGCTGCTGGCGGTGGTGCGGGCCCGCCCGGCCTATGCGGTCAGCCAGTACGACGCCAATGGCAAGTACCTGATGGACTGGCGGCTCAACGCCAACGGCACCTCCGCCGGCGACGGCTGGAACGCCATGGACGGCGACCTCGACATCGCGATGGCGTTGCTCATGGCCGACCGGCAGTGGGGCTCCGCAGGCACCTGGAACTACCTGCAGGAAGGCCGGAACACGATCGCGGCCCTCAAGTCGTGGAACATGAAGGCCGACGGCGCCACCAAGGGCCTGCCCAGCGCCAACAACAACCGGACGTCCGACTACATGATCGGCCACTTCCGCGCGTTCAAGGCGGCGACGGGCGACGGCCTGTGGGACCTGGCCGTGGACCGCGCGTACGGGCTCCTCGACCGCATGCAGACCGTGTATTCGCCGGGCGTGGGCCTGATGCCGGACTTCGTGATCAACACCAACACGTCGACGCCTTCGCCCTCGACCGGCTACATCGGCGACGGCAACGACAAGGAAGGCTACTTCTGGTGGAACGCCTGCCGCAACCCGTGGCGCTTCTCCTCCGATTACCTGCTGTCCGGGGACGCGCGCTTCGCCACGGTGACCGGGAGGATGATCGACTTCTTCAAGTCCAGGTCCGGCGGCGACCCGTACAAGATCGGCACCGGCTACGCCCTCGACGGCACGATGCTCACGGGCGGCAACAGCCCCGCTTACCATGGCCCGATCTGCGCCGGCGCCTGCGTGGACGCGCGTTTCCAGGGGTTCCTGGACACGATGTGGAACTGGAACGCGACCCACCTCACGACCGGCTACTACGACGGCGAAATCCAGCTGCTGAGCATGGTGGTCGCCTCCGGGAACTGGTGGTCCACGGCCGGCGCTGCCCCGTCGCAGCCCACCACGGCGCCCACCACCACGACGCCCACCACGACCGCGCCGGTGGTGGCCGGCGACATGCTGGTCAATGGCGGCTTCTCGGACGGCCTCACGGGCTGGAACAACTGGGGCAACTCCCAGGCGGTGAACGGCGCCCTGCAGGTGGGCACCGCCGCCGGCGGCGTGGCCCAGGATATCTATACCAAGCTCACCCCCGGCGCCCGTTACCAGCTCTCCGGCACGGCCAGCATCACGGCCAGCGCCGAAGGCGTGTTCGTCGGCATCAAGCTGCTGGACAGTGCAGGCGGGCTGCTCGTGAATGAAGTGGCCCTCGCGAGTTCCCTCACGCCGGTGAGCGGCGCGCTCAGCTTCACGGCACCGCAGGGCATGGCCAGCGGTTACGTGTTCGTCTGGAAGAACGACAACGCCGCCGTCGGCGTCGTCGACAACCTGGCCCTGGTCGCCCTGGCCTGATCGCGCCGTGACCGGCGGCGGCCTCGCCTTGTAGGCCACCGCCTGACGCGCGCGTCGGACGCGGGACAAAGACTCCCGCCGGGCCCCCGCAGGGGCGTGCGGATGTTCGCCACCGCACACAACGCCGTGTTGTTGCTGCCTAGTATCAAGGCAAGCCAACAACGTCAGCGACCCTGTGAGCCACCCGATGAGCGCCAATGTGCCAATGCCGGACAATGATCCGGCCCACTTCCTGCGGATCGCGGGCCAGGGTGCGTCCCTGTCGACCCATGCCGACCTGTGGCGCTGGCTGCAGGGCGACGTGCAGCAATTGCTGGCGCACGAGATCCTGCTGGTCGGCTGGGGGGACTTTCGCACCGGTGAGCTGAAATTCGACATCGTCTCCAGCCTGCCGGACATGCGCACGCAGAACTGCACCGCGGCCGGCCTGGCGCCGCTGCTGGGCTATTTCCGCGATTGCTGGGTGGCCGCGCAGCACCTGCCGTGCCAGCTCGACGTCAGCGGCTGCAGCCGCCTGGTCGGCCAGCGCGCGCCCGGCTGGGACCGCACCGGCGTCATTGCCGGCATGCGAACGGCTCTCGTTCACGGCGTGGGCGCTGGCACGCGCAACGGCGAGCGGATCTTCGCGGCCCTGAGCGGGCGGGAAAGCCCTGCGCCGGGCGCCGCGGCGACGCTGAAGCTGCTGCTGCCCTACATCGACACGGCCCTGCGGCAGCTGCCGCCGGCCCCGGCGCGGCGCGCCGATTGCGCCGACAGCCGGTTCGACCGAAACGTCGTCCGGCTCGCCGCGTTGAGCGAGCGCGAGCGGCAGATCATGACCTGGGTCGCGCACGGCAAGACCAACCCGGAGATCGGCTGCATCCTGTCGATCAGCGAATTCACCGTGAAGAACCACATGAAGAGCATCTTCGGCAAGCTCGACGTCACCAACCGCGCGCAGGCCGTGGCCAAGCTGTCCCGCATGGAGGCGTATGCCTGAAGCCGAGCCGACCTACCCGGGTTCCCCGCCGATGCCGTCGCCGGCGGTGCCCGCCATCGGCCAGAACCGGATGCTGCGCGCGCTCGAGGCCGCCCTCGAGCCCGTCGTCACCGTGCTGTCGCTGTGGCTGCTGGTCTCGCATTTCGAAGGCGAGATCACGTCGCCCTGGATGATCGTCTCGGTGGTCGCCTTCGCGCTGGCCTACCCGGGCCGCTCGCTGCTGCGCATGCCGCCCCATCGGGTGGTGGTCACGACGCTGCTGGCGTGGGGCTGGACGGCCGGGCTGCTGCTGGCCATGGGCTTCGCCACCGGCCACATCGGCAGCTTCTCCAGTGTGGTGGTGCTCAACTGGCTGTGGTTCGCCCCGGCCAGCCAGCTGGCGGCGCACTGGGCGCTGCGCAAGGCGGCGCCGCACCTCGTGCGCATGCAGGGGCCGCCGATGCGTGCCGTGGTGGTCGGGATGAACGAGCAGGGCTGCGCCCTGGCCGACCGGTTGTCCGGTGCCGGCGACACCGGCATCGACATGGTGGGCTTCTTCGACGACCGCACGCCGGACCGCCAGCACGGTCGCGAACGCCACCGCCTGCTCGGCCGCATCCCGGACATCGCCACGTACGTGAAGGCGAACCGCATCCACCTCATCTACCTGTCGCTGCCCATGGCGTCGCAGCCGCGCATCCGGGAACTGCTGGACGCGCTGAAGGACACCACGGCCTCGGTGTACTTCGTGCCCGACATGTTCGTCACGGACCTGATCCAGGGCCGGCCCGACTCCGTCTGCGGCCTGCCCGTCATCTCGGTCTGCGAGACGCCGTTCCGCGGCCCCGCGGGCGTGCTCAAGCGGGCGAGCGACATCGTCCTGGCGATCCTCATCCTCATCCTGCTGTCGCCGCTGATGCTGGCGCTGGCCCTCGCCGTCAAGCTCGGCTCGCCCGGGCCGGTGATCTTCCGCCAGCGCCGCTATGGCCTGGACGGCGAGGAGATCCTGGTCTACAAGTTCCGCTCGATGACCGTCACCGAGGACGGAGACGAGATCGTGCAGGCCCGCAAGAATGACGCACGGGTCACGCGCCTCGGCGCGATCCTGCGCAAGACGTCCATGGATGAGCTGCCCCAGTTCGTCAACGTGCTGCAGGGACGGATGAGCATCGTCGGGCCGCGCCCGCACGCGGTGGCCCACAACGAGCAGTACCGCACGCTCATCAAGAGCTACATGGTGCGCCACAAGGTGCGGCCGGGCATCACCGGCTGGGCCCAGGTGAACGGTTTCCGCGGCGAGACGGATTCGCTGGAAAAGATGGAAGGGCGCATCCGCTGCGACCTGGACTACCTGCGCAACTGGTCGCTGCGCCTGGACCTGTACATCATCTTCAAGACGGTGCGCCTGGTGTTCCAGGACAGCGCGGCCTATTGAGTGGAATATAGTGCTTACGAGCCATTGCGAGGTGCGCAGCCCCTGCGCCACCATCCCTCCCAAGGCCCCGTTGCTCAGCGTGGCCCTGGACGCATGTCCCGGCGCACGGGATGCCTACCAATAAATCCGAGGATATCTTGAAGAACTTGCCCTTCCGCCCATTGCTTTCACTGGCCGCCCTGTGCGTCGGGTCGGCCGCTTTCGGCGCCGAGCCCGCCGACACCTTCCAGCTGCGCGCGTCCGCCGGCATCGAGCACGACAACAACGTGCTGCGCCAGAGCAGCGGCGAAATCGCCGACAACATCGGCACGCTGTCCGTCGGGCTGAAGGCCGACAAGCGTTTCGGCCTGCAACGCCTGCGCGCCGACGTGGAAGCGTCCACCTACAAGTACCAGGACCAGTCGAACCTGGACTACACGACCATCAATTACGCCGCCGCCTGGGACTGGAGCATCACGCCCCGCTTCCACGGCGTGCTCAGCGCCGAACGCCGCCAGGCCCGTGAAGTGGCGACCGACAGCACCACGTTCGTCAACCGAGTCGGCCGCCGCACCGAACGCGCCGAGGTGCTGGAAGGCATGTACGAAGTGGGCGCCCGCTGGCGCGCCCTGGCCGGCGTCACCCACACTTCCAGCGAGAGCACCGAGCCGCACAGCTGGGATGCCAGCCCCCGCGTGCGCAGCGCGCGCATCGGCGTGGGCTACGAGACCCCGAAGGGCACGCTGCTCACGGCCCGGCTGCGCCGCGGCGACGGCGAGTACACCGACGCTAGCGCCGGCGCGGCCGCCGGCGACTTCAAGGAGCGGGAGGCCGAGTTGGCGCTGAAATGGCCGGTCACGGCCAAGACCTCGGTCGAAGCCCGGCTCGCCCACCTCAAGCGCGAGCACGACATCGCGCCCCAGCTGGATTTCAGCGGCATGGTCGGCGGCGCGAGCGTCAACTGGGAGGTCACCGGCAAGACCCGGCTGATCGCCGGTTATGCGCACGACCTGCTGGCCTCGGGCCTGATCACCGGCGGCCACGTCGAAACCGACCGGCTGTACTTCACGCCGGTGTGGCAGATGTCGCCGCAGGTCGCCCTGAACTTCCGCTACGACCGCTCCGAGCGCCGCTGGCGCGACGTGCCCGCAGGCGCGGATGCGGGACGGCGCGAGACCGTGGAGACCATCGGCATCGGCGCCGACTGGGATCCGCGGCCGGCGTTCACCGTCTCCACCGGGCTGCGCGGCGAGAAGCTCAAGTCGAACCTGCCCAACGCCAGCTACAACGCCACCATTTTCGCCGTCGCGGTGAAAGCGAGATTCTGAAGCCGCGCGATACCCCATCCTTCAACCCAAGGGAGATGTCTCATGTCCAACCTGCTTAAATCCATGCTGTCAGTTGCGCTGGTCGCCGCGAGCACGCTCGCCGGGGCCCAGACGGCGGCCCCCCGGCCCAACAACGACTACCGGCTGGCCGCGGGCGACACCATCAAGGTCCAGGTCTACCAGAACCCGGACCTTTCGATGGAAGCGCGCGTGTCCGAGAGCGGCACCATCAGCTACCCGCTGGTGGGCAGCCTCGCGGTGGGCGGGCTGAGCATCCCCGACGCGGAGCAGCGCATCGCGAGTGCGCTGCGCTCCAAGGACATCCTGAAGCAGCCGCAGGTCAACATCAACGTCGTGCAGGTGCGCGGCAACCAGGTGTCGGTGGTCGGCCAGGTCAACAAGCCCGGCCGCATCCCGCTGGAGACCTTCAACATGCGCGTGTCGGAAGTGATCGCCGCGGCCGGCGGCATCGCGCCGACCGGCGACGACATCGTGGTGGTGACGGGCGTGCGCGACAACAAGCCCTTCCGCAAGGAGATCGACATGTCGGCGCTGATGGCCGGCCAGCGCGCCGCCGACGACGTCGTCGTGAAGTCGGGCGACACCGTGTACGTCAACAAGGCGCCCACGTTCTACGTGGCCGGGGAAGCGCAGAAGCCCGGCTCCTACCGGATCGAGCGCGGCATGACGGTGATGCAGGCGCTGGCCGCCAGCGGCGGGCCGACCCCGCGCGGGACGCTCAACCGCCTGCGCCTCACGCGCACCAACGCCGACGGCGCGGTGGTGCAGATCGAACCGCGAATGAACGACGTCGTCCAGCCCGGCGACGTGCTGTTCGTGCGCGAGAGCCTGTTCTGAAGGGGGCCCGGCAATGAGCTTGCACCAGTTATTCTCGATCCTGCGTGCGCGCATGGCGACGGCAGGCCTGATCCTGCTGGTGACGCTCGCGCTCGCACTGGCCTGGGTCCTCCTGCGGCCCGCGACCTACAAGGCCAACGCGCCGGTGCTGGTTGACGTGCGCATGGATCCCGTCGGCGGCACCGCCCTGCAGGGGATGGTCGCCCCGAGCTACATGGCGACGCAGATCGACATCGTGAAGAGCGATCGCGTGGCCGAGCGCGTGCTGCAGACGCTGCCGGCCGACCAGGAGCCGGTCAAGCGCTGGCGCGAAGAGTCCCTCACCAAGAAGGCGCCGCAGGCATGGCTCGCCCACAAGATCCAGGAGTACCTGGACGTCAAGCCCGCGCGCGAAAGCAACATCGTCAACATCGCCTGGGTCGGCCGCACGCCGGCCGAGGCTGCGCGCGTGGCCAATGCGTTCGCGCAGGCCTACCTGGACGTGAGCCTGGAGGTCAAGACCAACCCGGCCAAGCGCTACGCGGAATGGTTCGACGACCAGGTCAAGATCTCGCGCGAACGGCTGGGAGTGGCGCAGGACAAGCTGTCGGCCTTCCAGCAGGAGTCCGGCATCATCTCGGCAGACGAGCGCGGCGACTTCGAGACCGCGCGCCTGACCGAGCTGTCGACCCAGCTGAGCAACCTCCAAAGCCGTCCGCGCTCGAGCGGCGGCGAGTCGCAGAACCCGGTGGTGGCCACGCTGCGCGCCGACGTCGCCCGGCTGGAGGCCAAGGTTTCCGAAGGCGCCGCGACCATGGGATCGGCCCACCCGGCCATGCAGCGCATGCAGGCCGAGCTGGGCGCGCTGCGCTCGCGCATGGCCGCCGAAAGCGGACACGCCGGAGCCGTCGCACAGGGCGCGCTGCGCTCGTCGAAGCAACAGGAGCAGGAACTGCAGAAGGCCATCGACGCCCAGCGCGCCAAGGTGCTGGCGCTGACCAAGCAGCGCGGGCAGCTGAGCGTGCTGCAGCGCGAGGTGGACTCGGCCCAGAAGGCCTTCGAGACCGTGAGTGCCAGCGCCGCGCAGTCGCGGCTGCAGAGCCTGGCCAACCAGACCAACATGGTGCGCATCGCCTCCGCGGTCGAGCCCACCGAGAAGACCGGCCTGACCGGCATGCAGACCATGATGGTCGCGGGCATCGGCGGCGTCCTGCTGGCGCTCGCCGGCGTGCTGCTGCTCGAGCTGGGCAACCGGCGCATCCGCTCCGTCGACGACCTGTCGATGGTCACGCGGCTGCCCATCCTGGCCACCGTGCCGAACGCGGGCGCCGCACTCGTGCCGCTGCGGCTGGGGAATGCGCCGCGCCGCCTCGCCCTCGCCAGGAGCGCCGCATGAACAGCCAGATCTTTCCGCTGCCGACCACCCGGCTCGACCTGGACATCAGCGCGCCGTTCGGCGAGGCCGCCAAGCCGATCGGCGCCATGCTGGTCGACTGGGGCCGGCTGGACCAGGCCGACGTGAACCGGATCCTCGAATTCCAGAAGAAGGCGGGGCTGCCGTTCGGCGAAGCCGGCATCGCCATGGGACTGCTCGACCGCGACGATGTGGCTCAGGCGCTGGCGACGCAGTTCGGCCATCCCTGCCTGGCCCCCGAATCGGGACTGAGCCGCGAGCTGATCGCCGCGCGCGAACCGGACAGCGACGCCGTGGAGCACCTGCGCGCGCTGCGCAGCCAGCTGATGCTGCGCTGGTTCGAGAACGACGCGCGCCAGGCCGCGCTGGCGGTGGTGAGCCCGGGGTCGGGCGAAGGCCGCAGCTACATCACGGCCAACCTGGCGGTGCTGTTCTCGCAGTTGGGCAAGCGCACGCTGTTGATCGACGCCGACCTGCGCCGCCCGCGCCAGCACCAGATTTTCGGCGTCCCGGGCCGCGTGGGCCTGTCGGCCGTGCTGGCCGGCCGCGCCGGCTGGGAAGCCGTATGCGAAATCAAGGCGCTGCCGGACCTCTGGGTGCTGCCGGCCGGCGCAGTGCCGCCGAATCCGCAGGAGCTTCTGGCGCGGCCCGGCTTTGCCAAGCTGATCGCCGCGATGCGGGCGAGTTATGAAGTGATCCTGATCGACACGCCGGCCGCCGAATCCAGTGCCGACGCCGGCACCATCGCGGCGCGTGCCGGCGCGGCGTTGATGCTGGCCTGCCAGGACGCGACTTCGGTGCCGCGCGTGGCCGCGCTGGCCGACGACCTGCGCCAGTTCGGCGTGACCATCGTGGGCGCGGTGCTCAACGGCGCCGCCAGGGCATGACCCCGGCGGCGGCCACCGCCGGCCACTGGCTGCCGCGCTGGGAGCAACTGGTCAAGGCCATCGTGCGAGTCCAGTCCCCGCGCGGCGAGGAGCAGCTGATCGACTCGCTGGCGCACCCCGTCGAGCCGCTGGTGCTGGCCTTCGTCAACGCCCACGCGATGAATTCGGCGGCGGCGTCCGCCGGCTTTTTCGATGCGGTGATGTCGGCCGACATCGTGCTGCGCGACGGCATCGGCATGGCCCTGCTGTTGCGCATGCTCAACCAGCCACCCGGCCTGAACCTGAACGGCACCGACCTCATCCCGAAGATCCTGGCTCGTTATGCCGGGCGATCGATCGCGATGTTCGGCACGCAGGACCCGTACCTCACGCGCGCCCGCGAAGTGGTGGAAACGCGACTGGCGCCCGCCAGCCAGTGCGTGTCGGCGCATGGTTTTCTCGACACCCAGGACTACGTGCACCTGGCCGCGGAACACAGGCCGGCCCTGATCGTGCTGGGCATGGGAATGCCACGGCAGGAGGAGGTGGCGGTGGTGCTGCGCGCGGCCCTCGGCTATCCGTGCCTGATCGTTTGCGGCGGCGCCATCATCGACTTCCTGGGCAACAAGACATCGCGTGCGCCGGGCTGGATGCGCAGCACCGGGCTCGAATGGCTATACCGCCTGGCGCTGGAGCCGCGGCGGCTGTTCCGCCGCTACGTGATGGGCAACCCCCTGTTCATGGCACGCGCGCTGCGCCTGGCCGCGCAGACGCTTCGCCAGGCGCGCGCAGCCGCGGCCTAGAATCCGCGCGATGAACATCCTCCTGACCGGCGGCGCCGGCTACATCGGCAGCCACACATTCGTGGCGCTGGCCGAGGCGGGCTACACGCCGGTCGTCGTCGACAACTTCTCCAACAGCCATCCCGGCGTGCTGAAGCGGCTCGAGGCCATCACCGAAGGCCCCGTGGCTTTCGAGGAGGGGGACGTGCTCGACACGCCGTGGCTGGAAGGCGTGCTGCGCCGCCACGCCATCGCGGGCGTCATCCATTTCGCCGGCGACAAGGCCGTGGGCGAGAGCGTCACGGAACCGCTCAAGTACTACCGCAACAACCTGGGCGGCGCGTTGAGCCTGTTGCAGGCCATGCAGGCCGCCGGTTGCGGCACGCTCGTGTTTTCCAGCAGCGCCACGGTGTACGGCGACCCGGTTCGCGTGCCGATCGCCGAGGACTTCGCGCGCAGCCACACCAACCCCTACGGCCACACCAAGCTGGTGATCGAGGACATGCTCGCGGCGATGTGCGCGGCGCAGCCGGACTGGCGCGTGGCGGTGCTGCGCTACTTCAACCCGGTCGGCGCGCACGCCAGCGGCATGATCGGCGAGGACCCGTCGGGCATCCCGAACAACCTGATGCCCTACATCGCGCAGGTGGCGCTGGGCAAACGGGCCCGCCTGCAGGTCTTCGGGGACGACTACCCCACGCCGGACGGCACGGGCGTGCGTGACTACATCCACGTGAGCGACCTGGCAGAGGGCCATGTCGCCGCGTTGAAGGCGCTGCTGGAGCTGGACCGCAGCCTCACGGTGAACCTGGGCACGGGCCGTGGCTACAGCGTGCTGGAGGTGGTGCGCGCCTTCGAGGCGGCCAGCGGCAAGCCCGTGCCCTACGACATCGCCCCGCGCCGCGCCGGCGACATCGCACAGTGCTATGCCGATCCGGCTCTCGCCCAGAGCCTGCTGGGCTGGCGCGCCAGCCGCTCGCTCGAGCAGATGTGCGCGGACGCCTGGCGCTGGCAAACGATGAACCCGCACGGGTATCGCTGAGCCGCCAGCCTTTTTACGCGCCAATTCCAATCACGGCCGGCAGGTCGCCCGGGGCAGATGTGTTGGCCTGCCTCCATGCTCGCACGGGCTGGCTGCGAATGTGCGCATCGGCCAGCGTCAGCCCACTCGCCACCGCCAGCCTGGTGGACGGCTGCAAGGTCTTCACCAGCGCATCCCACAGCGCCGCGTTGCGGTACGGCGTTTCGATGAACAACTGCGACTGCCCGGTCTTGATGGCCAGCGCTTCCAGCTCCCGGATGCGCTGCGTTCTTGCCGTCGCTTCCTGCGGCAGGTAACCCACGAAGGCGAAGTTCTGGCCGTTCAAGCCACTCGCCGCCAGCATCAGCATCAGCGACACCGGCCCCACCAACGGCACCACCTGCACACCCAGCTCATGGGCCGCACGCACGACCGATGAGCCCGGATCGGCGATGGCCGGCATGCCGGCCTCGCTGAGCAGCCCGATGTCGTGGCCTTCGAGTGCGGGGGCCAGCAGCGGCCTGGCGTCGAAGCCGCCTGCTCCATGGTCGCCCTTCTTGTGCACCCCGCGCGGCAGTTCGGTCATCTGCTGTTCGCGCATCGGCGCGGCCAACGGGTGCAGCTCGTCGATGCGCTTGAGATAGGCGCGGGCCGACTTCGCGTTCTCGCAGATCCAGTGGGTGAGTCTTGCGGCCGTTGCCAGCGTGCCCTCGGGCATCACGTCGCGCAGCGGCGCCTGGGTCGTGCACCCGAAATCCAGCGGCGCGGGGACGAGGTACAGCCTGCCGGCGGGCGCCGCGGCCATCACAGGACCTTGACGCCGGCGGCGCGGATCATGCGGCAGGTGCGGATCAGCGGCAGGCCCACGAGGGCCGTCGGGTCGTCGCTGTCGATGGCCTCCAGCAGCGCGATGCCCAGGCCTTCGCTGCGGGCGCTGCCGGCGCAGTCGTAGGGCTGCTCGGCTGCGCAGGTAGGTTTCGATTTCCGCGTCGGTCAGGCTGCGGAAGTTCACCTTCACCGGCGCCAGCTCCAGCTGCTCGAAGCCGGTCGCCAGCGCACACCACGGCCACGGCAGTGTGGAAAACGACGGTGTGGCCGCGCATCTGCCGCAGCTGGGCCACGGCCTTTTCGTGCGTGCCGGGTTTGCCCAGCGGGTGGCCGTCCAGGTCGGCGACCTGGTCCGAGCCGATGACGACGGCGCCGGGGAATTTCGCAGCCACTGCGCGGGCCTTGGCCAGGGCCAGGCGCTGTGCCAGCTCGCGCGGGGCCTCGCCGGCAAGGGCGGTCTCATCGACGTCGGGAGCCGCCACGTCGAATGGCAGGTGCAAGCGCTACAGCAGCTCGCGCCGGTAGGGGGACGTCGAGCCCAGCACCAGCGGGCGGCTGTTGGAGTGGGGGAGTGGCCTCGGACATGGCCCGATTCTCTTACACTGGCCCAATGAGCAAAGAGTTTGTCGCCCGCCGGCTGGACGTGAAGGGTTTCGCCGAGGAAGGCGCGGTGCTGAATGGCCAGGAGCCGATGCAACAGCACGTTCGGCTGATGGCAGAAACGCAGGGGCGCGGCGGCGATTCCCTGGTTCACTGGTCCGCCGCCGGCGAGATGCGCAACCCGCGGCATGTCCACCCCGAGATCTGGGTGCACCTGCAGGCGCAGGCCATCCTGCCCCTGGTGTGCCAGCGGTGCCTGGGCGCCGGTGGACGTTCCCGTGGCGGTGGACCGGTCGTTTCGCTTCGCGCCCGACGAGGAAATGGCCGCGGCGCAGGACGAAGAGTCCGAAGAAGACGTGCTGGCGCTCAGCCGCAGCTTCGACCTGGTGGAGCTGGTGGAGGACGAATTGCTGATGGAAATGCCCCTGGCGCCGCGGCACGAAGCTTGCCCGGAGCAGGTCAAGCTGGCGGTGGCCGATGAGGATTTCGACGCCGCCTCGACCGAGCGGGAGAATCCGTTCGCCCTCCTGGGCAAGCTCAAGTCCGGCAAATCCTAGGCAATTCGGTCGGTTGCGCTATAATCATGGGCTTCGCGCCAGCAAGCTCACGCGGCCCGCGCACTCACCGTCAAACCCTTTAACCGCCTTGGGCGCCCCGCGCGCAGGGCCTTTTGAATCCAGGAGCCCCTCATGGCCGTCCAGCAGAACAAGAAATCGCCGTCCAAGCGCGGCATGCACCGCTCGCACAACGCCCTGGTCGTGCCCGGCATCGCCGTGGAGCCCACCACCGGCGAAACGCACCTGCGCCACCACATCAGCCCCACCGGCTTCTACCGTGGCCGCAAGGTGCTGAAGACCAAGAACGAAGCCTGATCCTGGCTCATCGGCCTCGAGGCCCGGCTGCGCTGCGCAGCGCGGGCCTTTGTTTTGCCGCTCGAAAATGGCGACATGCGCTTCGGCACAATTGTCAGCCTGCGACCGGTTGCGGTGCAGGCTGAAGGCCGGCGATTCGTTCTACATTTGAGCTCATGACTACTCTGGCTGTCGACTGCATGGGGGGCGACCATGGCCCCCGCGTCACGCTCGCCGCCTGCCGGCATTTCCTGGAACAGCATCCCGATGCCCAGCTGCTGCTGGTGGGCGCGCCGGACAGCTTGCGCGCCTTCAACCACCCGCGCGCCCGCGTCGTGCCGGCGTCGGAGGTCGTGGCCATGGACGACTCGGTCGAGGTGGCGCTGCGCCGCAAGAAGGATTCGTCCATGCGCGTGGCCATCCAGCAGGTCAAGGATGGCCAGGCGCAGGCGGCCGTGTCGGCCGGCAATACCGGCGCGCTGATGGCGCTGGCCCGCTACCTGCTCAAGACGGTGGACGGCATCGACCGGCCGGCCATCGCGTCCCCGTTGCCCAACGCCAAGGGCGGGGCCACCACGGTGCTGGACCTGGGCGCCAACGTGGACTGCACCGAGCAGCACCTGCTGCAATTCGCCGTCATGGGCTCGGCCCTGGTGTCGGCCCTGAGGCATGTGGAAGCGCCTTCGGTGGGCCTGCTGAATATCGGCGAAGAAGTGATCAAAGGCAGCGAAGTCATCAAAAAAGCCGGCGAATTGCTTCGATCTGCCGCCAACTCCGGCGATCTGAACTTCTACGGCAACGTCGAAGGCAACGACATCTTCAAGGGCACGACCGACATCGTGGTGTGCGACGGCTTCGTGGGCAACGTCGCCCTGAAGACCAGCGAAGGGCTGGCGTCGATGATCGGCGGCTTCCTGAAAGAGGAGTTTTCGCGCAACCCTTTGACCAAACTTGCGGCAATTGCTGCCTATCCGGTGCTATTTGCACTTCAAAAAGCGCGTTGACTACCGGCGATACAACGGCGCCGCACTGCTGGGCCTGCGCGGCCTGGTGTTCAAGAGCCATGGATCGGCCGACGAGTTCGCCTTCGAGCAGGCTCTGAACCGGGCGTATGATGCGGCCCGAAACAACTTGCTCGACCGCGTCCAGGCGCGCATCGCCCATGCCAGGCCTTTGCTGGTCGGCAGCGAGGGCGGATGCCCTGCCGGTGGAAGCCGTGGCATCCTGATCGATGACAACCTATTCCCGCATCACCGGCACCGGCAGCTACCTGCCGCCGCGCCGCGTGACCAACGCCGACCTGGCCGCCGAACTGGCCGCCAAGGGCGTCGAAACCTCCGATGACTGGATCGTCGAGCGCACCGGCATCCGGGCGCGCCATTTCGCGGCGCCCCGATGTCACGACCAGCGACCTGGGCGTGCACGCGGCCCGGCATGCGCTCGAGGCCGCCGGTGTCGCGGCCAGCGACATCGACCTGATCATCGTCGCCACGTCCACGCCGGACATGGTGTTCCCGTCGGCGGCCTGCATCCTGCAGAACAAGCTGGGCATCGCCGGTTGCGCGGCCTTCGACGTGCAGGCCGTGTGCAGCGGCTTCGTCTATGCGCTGACCATCGCCGATTCCATGATCAAGACCGGCGCGGCGAGCAAGGCGCTGGTGATCGGCGCCGAGGTGTTCTCGCGCATCCTCGACTTCAACGACCGCACGACCTGCGTGCTGTTCGGCGACGGCGCCGGCGCCGTGGTGCTGGAAGCGTCCGACGACGCCCGGCATCCTGGCCAGCGACCTGCATGCCGACGGCAAGCACGTGGGCATTCTTTGCGTGCCGGGCACGGTCTCGGGCGGCAAGGTGCTGGGCGACCCGTTGCTCAAGATGGATGGCCAGGCGGTGTTCAAGCTGGCGGTGGGCGTGCTGGAAGACGCCGCCCGCGCCGCGCTGGCCAAGGCCGGCAAGACCGAAGCCGACATCGACTGGCTGATCCCGCACCAGGCCAATATCCGCATCATGCAGAGCACGGCCAAGAAGCTGAAGCTGCCGATGGACAAGGTGGTCGTGACCGTGGACGAGCATGGCAACACCTCGGCGGCTTCGATTCCGCTGGCGCTGGATGCGTCGGTGCGCAGCGGCAAGATCAAGAAGGGCGACACGCTCATGCTCGAAGGCGTGGGCGGCGGCTTCACCTGGGGCGCCGTCCTGCTGGATTTCTAGGCGCGTCGCGCCTTTCGACAAGCCCGCCTCATTTCATTGTTGGAAACGAGCATGAAACCGTTCGCATTCGTCTTTCCGGGCCAGGGCTCGCAGTCCGTCGGCATGCTCGATGCCTGGGGCGATCACCCGGCCGTGGCCCAGGCGCTGCAGGAAGCCTCCGATGCCCTGGGCGAGGACCTGGCGAGGCTGATCAGGGAGGGCCCCAAGGAAGCGCTGGGCCTGACCACCAATACCCAGCCGGTGATGCTGGTCGCGGGTGTGGCCGCCTACCGCGCCTGGCGCGCCGAAGGCGGCGCGGCGCCCGTCCGTGGTGGCGGGCCATTCGCTGGGCGAGTACTCGGCGCTGGTGGCCTCCGGCGTGCTGACGCTGGCGCAGGCCGCGCCGCTGGTGCGCTTTCGCGCGCAGGCCATGCAGGACGCGGTGCCGGTGGGCACCGGCGCCATGGCCGCGATCCTCGGCATGGACGCGCAGAAGGTGATCGAAGGCTGCGCCGAAGCGGTGCGCAGCTTCGGCGCCAACACCGGCCGAGGTGGTGGAGGCGGTGAACTTCAACGACCCGGCGCAGACCGTGATCGCCGGCAGCAAGGCGGCCGTCGAGAAGGCCTGCGAGATGCTCAAGGCCAACGGCGCCAAGCGCGCCTTGCCGCTGCCGGTGTCGGCGCCGTTCCATTCCAGCCTGATGAAGCCGGCCGCCGAAAAGCTGAAGGAAAAGCTGGCGGCCACGACCTTCGCGGCGCCGCAGATCCCGGTCATCAACAACATCGAAGTCAAGGTCGAGACCGACCCCGACCGCATCCGCGCCGCGCTCTACGAGCAGGCCTTCGGCCCGGTGCGCTGGGTCGAGTGCGTGCAGGCGATCAAGGCCCGCGGCATGACGACCATCGTCGAATGCGGCCCGGGCAAGGTGCTGGCAGGACTGTGCAAGCGCATCGACGCCGAACTGACCGGCGTCGCCCTGTACGACCCGGCCACGCTGGCCGAAGTGAAGGGACTGCTGGCATGAACCCGAAATTCGAAGGGCAGGTGGCCCTGGTCACCGGCGCGTCGCGCGGCATCGGCGCGGCCATCGCGCTGGAACTGGCGCAAAGCGGCGCTGAAGGTCATCGGCACCGCCACCACCGACGAGGGCGCCGCCAGCATCACGAACGCGCTGTCCGCCCACGCCGGGTTGCAGCGGCGCGAGGCTGGACGTCAACGATGCGGCCGCCGCGCGAGGCCCTGATCGATGCGATCGTGAAGGAGCACGGCGGCCTGCAGGTGCTGGTCAACAACGCCGGGCATCACGCGCGACATGCTGGCCATGCGCCTGAAGGACGAGGACTGGGACGCGGTGCTCGACACCAACCTCAAGGCGGTGTTCCGCATGAGCCGGGCCGTGATGCGCACCATGATGAAGCAGCGCTACGGCCGCATCATCAGCATCACTTCGGTGGTCGGCGCCTCGGGCAACCCGGGCCAGGCCAACTATGCGGCCGCCAAGGCCGGTGTCGCCGGCATGACCCGCGCGCTGGCGCGCGAACTCGGCAGCCGGAGCATCACCGTCAACTGCGTGGCGCCCGGCTTCATCGAAACCGACATGACGGCCGGCCTGCCCGAAGAGCAGCACAAGGCCTTGCTGGGCCAGATTCCGCTGGGCCACCTGGGCAAGCCCGCGGACATCGCCCACGCGGTGGCCTTCCTGGCCTCGCCGCAGGCCGGCTACGTGACCGGGCAGGAAATCCACGTCAACGGCGGCATGTACATGTCCTGAAGATCAGGTCAGGCCGGTTTATCCGCCCGGCGGCGGCCTGGCAGGGGAAGCACCCCGCTGGCGGCTAAAATCGCGGATTCATTCACAACCCTTTGAGGGAACCATGAGCGATATCGAAGCACGTGTCAAAAAAATCATCGCCGAGCAACTCGGCGTGGAAGAGTCCCAGGTCACCAGCGAAAAGGCCTTCGTGGCCGACCTCGGTGCCGACTCGCTCGACACGGTGGAACTGGTGATGGCGCTCGAAGACGAGTTCGGCATCGAGATCCCGGACGAGGATGCCGAGAAGATCACGACGGTGCAAAACGCCATCGACTACGCCAACGCCCACCAGAAGGCCTGACGGCCGGGGCAGGAAAGGTTTGTTCGCATGACCCGCCGCCGCGTCGTCGTGACCGGCCTGGGCTGCATCAGCCCCGTGGGCAACACGGTGGCCGAATCCTGGGCCAACCTGCTTGCCGGCAAGCCCGGCATTGACTTCATCACCCAGTTCGATGCGGCCAATTTCGCCTGCAAGTTCGCCGGCGAGGTCAAGGGTTTCAACATCGGGGACTACATCCCCGAAAAGGAAGCCCGGCACATGGACCGCTTCATCCACCTGGGCCTTGCCGCGGCCTGCCAGGCCGTGGCCGACAGCGGCCTGCCCACGGGCGATGCGCTGGACGACGAGCTGGCCACCCGCATCGGCTGCAACATCGGCTCGGGCATCGGCGGCCTGCCGCTGATCGAGAGACACGCACGCCGAGCTGGTCAGCCGCGGCCCGCGCCGCATCTCGCCGTTCTTCGTGCCGGCCTCGATCATCAACATGATCTCCGGCCATGTGTCGATCAAGTACGGCTTCAAGGGCCCGAACATCGCCGTGGTCACGGCCTGCACGACGGGCCTGCACGCCATCGGCCTGTCGGCGCGCATGATCGAATAGCGGCGACGCCGACGTCATGGTCGCCGGCGGCGCCGAAGCCGGCCGTGTCGCCCGCTGGGCATCGGCGGCTTCGCCGCGGCGCGCGCCCTGTCCACCCGCAACGACGACCCCAAGACGGCTTCGCGCCCGTGGGACAAGGACCGCGACGGCTTCGTGCTGGGCGAGGGCGGCGGCGTGCTGGTGCTCGAGGAGTACGAACACGCCAAGGCGCGCGGCGCCAAGATCTACGCCGAAGTGGCCGGCTTCGGCATGAGCGCCGATGCGTACCACATGACCGCGCCCGACGTGGACGGCCCGCGCCGCTCGATGGTCAATGCGCTGCGCAATGCCGGCATCAACGCCGACCAGGTCAACTACCTCAACGCGCACGGCACCTCCACGCCGCTGGGCGACCTCAACGAGACCAACGCCATCAAGGCCGCGTTCGGCGACGCCGCCAGGAAGCTGGTGGTCAATTCGACCAAGTCGATGACCGGCCACCTGCTGGGCGGCGCCGGCGGCATCGAATCGGTGTTCACCGTGCTGGCCGTGCACGAGCAGAAGAGCCCGCCGACGATCAACATCTTCAACCAGGATCCGGAATGCGACCTGGACTACTGCGCCAACACGGCGCGGGACATGAAGATCGACGTCGCCGTGAAGAACAACTTCGGTTTCGGCGGCACCAACGGCACCCTCGTTTTCAAGCGGCTCCAATGAGCGCGGAGCCTGGGATCGAAGCAGCCCTTGAACACCTCGCCTCCCATGCACAGCGCCCCATCGGTGAGCTATCCGGTGGGGCGTTCGCGTTTTGCGGCCGCGCTGCTGCTGCTGGCCTGGCTGCTGGGTGGCGCCGCCGACCGCCGTCGTGGTGGCTCAGTCGCAGTCGCCGCGGCTGGCGGCCGGCTGGCGCATGCGCTCGCGCTTGCGGCCGCCGGCGCCGTTCGCGGCATGGAACTGGTGGCATGCGCCGCGCACGGCATCGCTGGCATGGGACGGGGAGACCTGGAGCTGGTCCGGGCCGGGACGGCTCGAGACGGCCAGGTGGCCAGCTCGAGGTCAGCCTCGACCTGCAGCACTGGCTGCTGCTGCGCTGGACGGCGGGCAATGCGTCGCACTGGCTCTGGCTGGAGCGCGCCAGCCGCGCCGAACGCTGGGATGACCTGCGTCGTGCGGTATATTCCCGCGCCAGACCGAAGCGCTGCCCGAGCCGCGCCCACCCGCAGCGAAACCATGACAAAGACGCCTGCACGCTGCCCCGCCCAGCCCTGCCGACACCGACCTGATGCTGGTGGAGCGCACGGTGGCGGGCGACCAGAAGGCGTTCGAGCTGCTGGTGCTGAAATACCAGCGCCGCATCGAGCGGCTGATCGGCCGCATGGTGCGCGACACCGACCTGGTCGAGGACATCGCGCAGGAAACCTTCATCCGCGCCTACCGGGCGCTGGCCCAGTTCCGCGGCGAGGCCCAGTTCTATACCTGGCTGTACCGGATCGCGGTGAATACCGCCAAGAAGGCCCTGGTCGACCTCAAGCGCGACCCGCTGGTGTCCGAAAGCGCCCTGCGGGGCGGAGGCGACGACGAAGATGAAACTTCCGCCGTGGAGAACGAACTAACCACCGCGGAAACGCCCGAAACGGTGCTGGCCGCCAAGGAAATCGCCGCCGCGGTCAACTCGGCCATGGAAGCCCTGCCCGACGAATTGCGCCAGGCGGTGACCTTGCGCGAGATCGAGGGCCTGAGCTACGAAGAGATTGCGGAAGTGATGAATTGCCCGATCGGCACCGTGCGGTCCCGGATTTTCCGGGCGCGCGAGGCGATTTCGGCCAAGATCAAGCCCCTGCTGGAAAACCAGTCGGGCAAGCGCTGGTGAGGCGCGATGCGGCGAGGTGACGTGATGGAAAAGATGCAAACGCAGGAACTCATTTCGGCAATGGCCGACGGCCAGTTGCAGGGCGAGGCCTTCGCGCGCGGCGTGGAGGCCGCCGCCGCCGACCCCGTGGCGCGCGAGGCCTGGCATACCTACCACCTGATCGGCGACGTGCTGCGCTCGGGCGAATTCGCCGCCGGCACGGTGCCCACGGTCTTCCTCAGCCGGCTGCAGTCGCGTCTGCAGCAGGAACAGCGCCGCGCAGGTCCTGCCGGATCGCGCCCGGCCGTGGCCGCAGCAGCGCAACCGGCGCCGCATCGCATCGCCGCCAACGACGGCAGTTTCCGCTGGAAGCTGGTGGCCGGCTTCGCTTCGCTGGCCGCCATGGCCGCCATCGGCTGGACCGATCGTGGGCGGCGCCGCGAGCAAGCCCGAACAGGCGCAGCTGGCGAGCGTCCCGGCAGGCACGGTGCTGGCGGAAGGCGAGCGCGGCGTCATGATCCGCGACCCGCGCCTGGACGAGTTGCTGGCGGCGCACCGCCAGCTCGGCGGCGCTTCGGCGCTGCAGATGCCGGCTGGATTCCTGCGCAACGCCACGTTCGAAGGACCCACCCGCTGAGGCGGCCGGCCACGCATGGGATACATCGCCTCGCCCAAACTGCATCTTCGCCGGCCGGACTGTCGCCGCCTTCTGGGCTTTGGGCATGCTGGGCGTGGCCCTGGCGGAGACGCCGCAGCCCGCGCCCGTGCAGCCGGGCGCGGCGGCGTATGGCAAGCATGCCGAGCGCAGCGTCAGCGAGTGGCTGATGCGCATGCACGAGGCTTCCCGGCTGCGCAGCTACATCGGCACCTTCGTCGTTTCGTCCAACACCGGCGGCATGTCCAGCGCGCGCATCTGGCATGCCTGCGACGGCGAGCAGCAGATCGAGCGGGTCGAGTCGCTGACCGGCGCGCCGCGCTCGACTTTCCGGCGCAACGACGAGGTGGTCACCTTCCTGCCGGAAAGCCGCGTGGTCCGCACGGAAAAGCGCGAATCGCTCGGCCTGTTCCCGAACCTGCTGCAAATCCAGCGACAGTTCGATCCCCGAGTTCTACGCCGCCCGCCGGGTGGGCGGCGACCGCGTCGCCGGTTTCGAGACCGACGTGGTGCAGCTCGCGCCCAAGGACAACCTGCGGTTCGGCTACCGCATCTGGAGCGAGAAGAAGACGCGGCCTGGTGGTCAAGCTGCAGACGCTGGACGCCGACGGCAACGTGCTGGAGCAGGCGGCCTTTTCCGAGCTGCAGCTCGACGCGCCGGTGCGCATCGACAAGCTCAACCAGATGATGGCGCGCGCCCGAAGGCTGGCGCGTCGAAAAGGCCGACGCGGTCAAGACCACCGCAGCGGCCGAAGGCTGGCAGCTGAAGGCGGCCGTCGCCGGCTTCAAGCCGATCAGTTGCTACAAGCGGCCGGCGTGGCGTCGCCCGCGGCGGAAGGCACGCTGCAGTGGATCTTCTCGGACGGCCTGGCGGCGGTCTCGCTGTTCGTCGAGCCCTACGACCGCCAGCGCCATGTCCAGGAGGGGCTGTTCTCCAGCGGCGCCACCCAGACGCTCACGCGCCGCGTCCAGGACTGGTGGCTCACGGCCGTGGGCGAGGTGCCGCCGCAGACGCTGAAGGCTTTCGCGCAGAGCCTTGAGCGCCGCAAATAAGCCCCCAACTGGCGCGGAATGTGCGATGGTTCGCGCGTGGCTGCTGCGAACCCTTCGCCGCACTGCCGCTCTCAGCATTTATCTGTGTGATTGAAAGGTCGATATGTTCAAGATCGATTGGAAGAGACTGCGCGCCTATGGGCTGGTGCATCGCCCTGGCGGCCTCCGGCACCGTGGCGCTGATGCCGGCACAGCCCGCGTGGCGCCAGGCCCGGTCGCTGCCCGATTTCACCGACCTGGTGGAGCAGGTCGGGCCCTCGGTGGTCAACATCCGCACGATCGAGCGCTCGCGCACGCCAGCGCCGCGCCCGGTGCCATGGACGAGGAGATGCAGGAGTTCTTCCGGCGCTTCTTCGGCCAGCCCCTGCCCGGCGCCCCGCGCCGACGCCGCGCCCCAACCGCCCGCAGCCCGACGAGGAGGAACAGCCGCGCGGCGTGGGCTCCGGCTTCATCCTGACCGCGCGACGGCTTCGTCATGACCAACGCCCACGTGGTCGACGGCGCCGACGAGGTGCTCGTCACGCTGCCCGACAAGCGCGAGTTCAAGGCCAGGATCGTCGGCTCCGACAAGCGCACCGACGTGGCCGTGGTCAAGATCGAGGCGACCGGCCTGCCGGCCGTGAAGGTCGGCGACATCAGCCGCCTGAAGGTGGGCGAGTGGGTGATGGCCATCGGCTCGCCCTTCGGCCTGGAAAACACCGTGACGGCCGGCATCGTCAGCGCCAAGCAGCGCGACACCGGCGACTACCTGCCCTTCATCCAGACCGACGTGGCGATCAATCCCGGCAACTCGGGCGGCCCGCTGATCAACATGCGCGGCGAAGTGGTGGGCATCAACAGCCAGATCTATTCGCGCTCGGGCGGCTTCATGGGCATCTCGTTCGCGATTCCCGATCGACGAGGCGATCCGCGTCAGCGAGCAGCTGCGCGCTCTCCGGGCGCGTCTCGCGCGGCCGCATCGGTGTGCAGATCGACCAGGTGACCAAGGACGTCGCCGAATCGATCGGCCTGGGCAAGGCGCAGGGCGCCCTGGTGCGCAGCGTGGAAAGCGGCTCGCCCGCGGACAAGGCCGGCGTGGAGGCGGGCGACATCATCACGAAGTTCGACGGCAAGGCGATCGACAAGGCGACCGACCTGCCGCGCCTGGTGGGCAACACCAAGCCCGGCAGCGCGCAGCACGATGACGGTGTTCCGCCGCGGCGGCACCAAGGACCTGAGCGTCACGATCGCCGAGTTCGAACCCGAGAAGCCGGTGCGCCGCACCGCCGACAAGGAAGAAAAGCCCAAGGGCTCGCCGGCGGCGCAGTCGGTCGGCCTGACGGTGAGCGAGCTGACCGAGGCGCAGAAGAAGGAACTCAAGCTCAAGGGCGGCGTGAAGGTCGAGGCCGTCGCGGACGGCGCCGCGCGCGCCGGCATTCGCGAGGGCGACATCATCGTGGCGATCGGCAACACCGAGATCGGCAGCGTCAAGGAGTTCGATGCGGTGGTGGCCAAGGTCGACAAGAGCAAGCCGATCCCGGTGCTGCTGCGCCGCGGCGAGCTGGCCACCTACCTGCTGATCCGGCCGGCCCGCTGAAGGCGCGGTGCAGGGTCGCGCTGTCCCGGACAAAGCCCCAGCCCGAGGTCGGGTTTGGGGCTTTTTCAGGTGCGGTGCCCAAAAAAATACGAGGCGCCGAGAAATATTTTTGCGAGCTCGATTGGCGACCGAAGATGTTTGCGCGCGCTAACTTTATCAAGCGAGCTAATTACATTTTTGGATAGAATCCGCGCACCTCATCGGCGATTAGCGGCATATCGAAAACCGCCCAAACCACCATGCGGGATGAATTCCAGTGGTGCACCGCCGATCCACAGATCGCCCACAAGTTGTCCCAAAGCTTGCCCCCTAATTTTGTTGATAAGTTGTGAATAACATTCGTGTTGCTGGTCTGCAACGAGCCCGTTCGGGACGCCGGTTCGGCTGTACGCCCGGGGCTTTTTGCCTACAATGAAGCTCCAACTATCGCAGTTGCCATAGATTGTTGGTTCAGGGCGCGTCACCACTCGACGCGCCCTTTTTTCTTTTCCCGCTCCTTTTGAATTCAATCACTTAAGCGTTCCCGTTGATGAATCACATCAGAAATTTTTCGATCATCGCGCACATCGATCACGGCAAATCGACGCTCGCGGACCGCTTGATCCAGCGTTGCGGCGGACTTGTCGGATCGCGAGATGGAAGAGCAGGTGCTCGACTCGATGGATCTCGAAAAGGAGCGTGGGATAACCATCAAGGCGCAGACCGCTGCGCTGCACTACAAGGCGCGCGACGGACAGGTCTACAACCTCAATCTGATCGACACGCCGGGCCATGTCGACTTCTCGTACGAGGTCTCGCGCTCGCTGTCCGCGTGCGAAGGCGCGCTGCTCGTCGTCGATGCCAGCCAGGGCGTGGAAGCGCAGACCGTGGCCAACTGCTACACGGCGCTGGACCTCGGCGTGGAGGTGGTGCCGGTACTCAACAAGATGGACCTGCCGCAGGCCGATCCGGAAAACGCCAAGGCGGAAATCGAGGACGTGATCGGCATCGACGCCGCGCGACGCGATTCCCTGCTCGGCCAAGACCGGCATGGGCATCGACGAGATCCTGGAGGCCATCGTGGCCCGCATCCCGGCGCCGCGCGGCAACCCCGACGGGCCGCTGCGCGCCATGATCATCGACAGCTGGTTCGACAGCTACGTCGGCGTCGTGATGCTGGTGCGGGTGGTCGACGGCCGCCTGGCCAAGGGCGAACGCATCAAGCTGATGGCCACCGGCGCCACCTACAACGCCGACAACCTGGGCGTCTTCACCCCGGCCAACGAGCCGCGCGACTCGCTGGAAGCCGGGCAGGTGGGCTACATCATCGCCGGCATCAAGGAACTGCAGGCCGCCAAGGTCGGCGACACCGTGACGCTGATCAAGCCCGGCACCGGGGGCGCCGCCTTCACCGCCACCGAGGCGCTGCCCGGCTTCAAGGAAATCCAGCCGCAGGTGTTCGCCGGCCTGTACCCGACCGAGGCCAACCAGTACGACTCGCTGCGCGACGCGCTGGAAAAGCTCAAGCTCAACGACGCGTCGCTGCACTACGAGCCCGAGGTCAGCCAGGCGCTGGGCTTCGGCTTTCGCTGCGGCTTCCTGGGCCTGCTGCACATGGAGATCGTGCAGGAGCGGCTGGAGCGCGAGTTCGACCAGGACCTGATCACCACCGCGCCGAGCGTGGTCTACCAGGTGCTCAAGGCCGACGGCGAGATGATCATGGTGGAGAACCCGTCCAAGATGCCGGACCAGGGCCAGATCACGGAAATCCGCGAGCCGATCGTCACGGTGCACCTGTACATGCCGCAGGAATACGTGGGCCCGGTGATGACGCTGGCCAACCAGAAGCGCGGCGTGCAGCTGAACATGGCCTACCACGGCAAGCAGGTCATGCTGACCTACGAGATGCCGCTGGGCGAGATCGTGCTGGACTTCTTCGACAAGCTCAAGTCGGTCAGCCGCGGCTACGCCTCGATGGACTACGAGTTCAAGGAGTTCCGCGCCTCCGACGTGGTGAAGGTCGACATCCTGCTCAACGGCGAGAAGGTCGACGCCCTGTCCATCATCGTGCACCGCAGCCAGTCCCAGTACCGCGGCCGGGCCGTGGTGGCCAAGATGCGCGAGATCATCAGCCGCCAGATGTTCGACGTGGCGATCCAGGCGGCCATCGGCGCCAATATCATCGCCCGCGAGACCATCAAGGCGCTGCGCAAGAACGTGCTGGCAAAATGCTACGGCGGCGACATCACCCGCAAGCGCAAGCTCCTCGAAAAACAGAAGGCAGGCAAGAAACGAATGAAGCAGATCGGTTCGGTCGAAGTGCCCCAGGAAGCGTTCCTCGCCATCTTGCAGGTGGAAGAATGATGCAAGCTCCTCACCGCCGCGGTGCTCGCGGCCTTCGCCGGCTACGCCGGCGCCTGGTACCTGGGCTATGTGGAGGGCAACTTCGCCCTGCTGCTGTTCCTGGCCACGGTGGTCACCGGCCTGTACTGGCTGGCCGAGCGCCTTTATTTCCTGCCGCAGCGCGGCGGCTCGCGGCCGAACGCCTGGAGGCGCAGCGCCGCGCGCGCGCCGCGCCGAGCTGGCGGCCAAGGGCATCACGCCAGGTCGATGGCGACGTGGCGCAGGCCCGGCAGCGGCTGCTGATGCAGCCCTGGTGGCTGGACTGGACCGCCGGGCTGTTCCCGGTGATCCTGGCGGTGTTCGTGCTGCGCTCGTTCCTGTTCGAGCCGTTCAAGATCCCCTCCGGCTCCATGATCCCGACGCTGCTGGTCGGCGACCTGATCCTGGTGAACAAGTTCACCTACGGCGTGCGGCTGCCGGTGATCAACACCAAGCTGACCGAGGGCACGCCGCCCCAGCGCGGCGACGTGATGGTGTTCCGCTACCCGCCCAAGCCCAGCCTGGACTACATCAAGCGCGTGGTCGGCGTGCCGGGCGACGAGGTGGCCTACCTGAACAAGCAGCTCACCATCAACGGGCAGCCGGTGCGCCAAGTCGCCGGTGCCGGACTTCTTCGACGAGGACACGATGCTGTACTTCAAGCAGTTCGAGGAGATGCTCGGCGGCAGCCGGCACCGCCTCCTCAATGACGACACCGGCGCGCCGGGCTCTCCGATCCCCGGGGTCGAGGAATTTCCCAATCAAGCAGAATTGCCGCTACAGTGTCGAGGGCGTTGTCTGCAAGGTGCCCGAGGGCCACTATTTCATGATGGGCGACAACCGCGATAATTCGCTGGATTCGCGCTACTGGGGGTTCGTGCCGGACCGCAACATCGTGGGCAAGGCGTTCTTCATCTGGATGAATTTCGGCAATCTCAAGCGCATCGGTTCGTTCGAATAGGTTCTCTTTTTGCACGAGGGATTAGCACATGAAGTTCGACTCAAGTCAAGACAGATCGGGCATTTCCTTCATCGGCCTGCTGTTCGTGGTGGGCGTGCTGGCCTGCCTGGCGTGCTGGGCGGCGCAGGTCTTCCCCACGGTCGTGGAGTACCAGGCCATTCTCAAGGCGGTCCAGAAGGCCACGGCCGGCAACACCGTGCCCGAGGTGCGGCAGATCTTCGACAAGGCAGCCGCAGATCGACGACATCAAGTCCGTCACGGCCAAGGACCTCGACATCTCCAAGGACGGCGACAAGGTGGTGGTGAAGTTCGCCTACAACAAGGAAATCCACATGTTCGGCCCCGCCTACCTGCTGCTGAAGTACGCCGGGCAATCGAAATAACCAAGGCAAGCGTGGATGGCCAGCTCGTCGCCCTGCAAGCGCGCTTGCAGCACCAGTTCTCCGACCCGCAGCTGCTGGCGCGGGCGCTGACGCACCGCAGCTTCTCGGCCGACCACAACGAGCGGCTGGAATTCCTGGGCGACTCGGTCCTCAACCTCGCCGTCGCCGCGCTGCTGTACGAGCGGCTGCAGGCCCTGCCCGAGGGCGACCTGTCCCGCGTGCGCGCCAATCTGGTCAAGCAGGACACGCTGCACCAGCTCGCCGTCGGCGCTCGGCCTGCCGGAGCTGCATGCGGCTGGGCGAGGGCGAGATCGCGCTCCGGCGGCAGCCGCCGCCCCTCGATCCTGGCCGATGCGCTGGAGGCGCTGATCGGCGCCGTCTACCTCGACGCCGGCTATCGGCGCCGCCGAAGCGCTGGTGCAGCCGCCTGTTCGCAGGACGTGGAGATCAATCCCACCATGGCGGCGACCGCCAAGGACCCGAAGACCGAGCTGCAGGAGTGGCTGCAGGGCCGCAAGATGAAGCTGCCGGTCTACCGCGTGGCGGCCACGCTGGGCGCGGCGCACAAGCAGACCTTCGACGTGGAATGCGAGATTGCCGAACTCGGCGCCGTCGAGCGCGGCATCGGCGCTTCGCGCCGCGCCGGCGAGCAGGCCGCCGCCGCGGCCATGCTGCTGGCCCTGAAGGCCAAGGAGAAATGATGGAAGCCGCCGGTGCCCCGCGCTGCGGCGTGATCGCCATCGTCGGCAAGCCCAACGTGGGCAAGTCGACCCTGCTCAACGCGCTGGTGGGCCAGAAGATCAGCATCACCTCGCGCAAGGCGCAGACCACGCGCCACCGCATCACGGGCATCCGCACCGTGGGCGCGACGCAGTTCGTCTTCGTCGACACGCCGGGCTTCCAGACCCGGCACGCCACGGCGCTGAACCGCTCGCTCAACAAGACGGTGATGGGCGCGGTGGGCGACGTCGACCTGGTGCTGTTCGTGGTGGAGGCCGGCAAGTTCACCCTGGCCGACGCCAAGGTGCTGTCGCTGCTCAAGCCCGGCATGCCGGCGCTGCTGGTGGCCAACAAGCTCGACCAGGTGCATCGCCGCGGCGACATCGCGCCCTGGCTGCAGCGACATGCAGCAGCGCCACGATTTCGCCGAGTTCGTGCCGATGTCGGCCAAGAACGCCAAGGACGTCGAGCGCCTGTTCGGCGATCTGCGAGAAATACCTGCCCGAGCAGCCCTGGTGGTACGGCGCCGGACGAGCTGACCGACCGCAGCGAGAAATTCCTGGCCGCCGAGACCGTGCGCGAGAAGCTGTTCCGCTTCACCGGCGACGAGCTGCCCTACACCTCCACCGTGGTCGATCGACAAGTTCGAGGAAGAGCCCAGCCCCAAGCACGGCCGGATGGTGCAGGATCGCGGCCACCATCGTGGTCGAGCGCGACGGCCACAAGGCCATGGTGATCGGCGACAAGGGCGAGCGGCTCAAGCGCATCGGCACCGAGGCGCGCCAGGAGCTGGAAAAGCTGATGGACTGCAAGGTGTTCCTGGAAATCTGGGTCAAGGTGCGCTCCGGCTGGGCCGACGACGAGGCGCGGGTGCGCAGTCCTTCGGCTACGAGTAAGCCGCTCGAGTCCGTGGCTGGTGCCAAGCGCATCTCCGACGAGCCCGCCTTCGTCCTGCACCGCTACGACTGGAGCGAGTCCAGCCTGATCCTGGAAGTGTTCACGCGCCACTACGGCCGCGTGGCGCTGGTCGCCAAGGGCGCCAAGAAGCCCAGTTCCAACTTCCGGCCGGTGCTGCTGCCGCTGCAGCCGCTGCAGGTGGCCTTCGGCGGCGACGCGCGAGATCCGCACGCTCAAGGGCGCCGAGTGGGTGGGCGGCCAGGTCATGCCCACCGGCGACGCCCTGCTGTCGGGCTATTACCTCAACGAGCTGCTGCTGCGGCTGCTGGCGCGCGACGATCCGCACCCGCAGCTGTTCGACGCCTATGCCGCCGCCGTGCGCGTGCTGGCCTCCGAGCACGGCGAGGCGCTGGAGCCCGCGCTGCGCGCCTTCGAACTGCTGCTGCTGCGCGAGATCGGCCTGCTGCCGGTGCTGGACATGCAGACCCTGACGCTGGCGCCGCTCGAGCGCGCAAGCCCGCTACAGCCTGGTGCCCGAGGGCGGCCTGGTGGCGGCGCGCGAGCAGGACGGCCGCGCCAGCTCGCGCGGCGCGCAGTGGCTGGCGCTGCAGCGCGCCCTCGACGACCCGGCGCCTTTCACTGCGACCTTGCGGGCTGCCGCCCCGGTGATGGCCGAGCTCAAGCCGCAGCTGCGCGCGCTGCTGCACTACCATTGCGGGGTGTCCACGCTGCGCACCCGGCAGCTGATGATCGACCTGCAGGCCCTATGACCCCACACGCACCCCAGACCGCGCTGTCGGTCAACCTCAACAAGGTGGCCCTGGTGCGCAACACGCGCCACCTGGGCATCCCCAGCGTGACCCGCGCGGCGAGCCTGTGCCTGGAGGCCGGCGCCAACGGCATCACCGTGCATCCCCGGCCCGATGCGCGCCATATCCGCGCCGACGACGTCCGCGCGCTGCACCGGTTGCTTCAATCCTGGCCGGGCGTCGAGTTCAACATCGAGGGCAATCCGTTCCACAACCTGATGGACTTCGTGCGCGAGCTGCGGCCGCACCAGTGCACCCTGGTGCCCGACAGCGAGGGCCAGTTCACCAGCGACCACGGCTGGAACCTGCCGGCCGACAGCGAACGGCTGCGGCCGCTGATCGCCGAGGCCAGGGCGCTCGGCGTGCGCGTGAGCCTGTTCATGGACCCGTTGCCGCAGGCGATGGCGCACGCCAAGGCCGTCGGCGCCGACCGGGTGGAGCTGTACACCGAGAGCTATGCCAGCGCCTGGGGCACGGCCCGCCAGGCCGAGGTGCTCGGCGCTTTCGCCGAGGCGGCGCGGGCCGCGCAGGCCGCCGGGCTGGACGTCAACGCCGGCCATGACCTGAACCGCGAGAACCTCACCGACTTCCTGCGCGCGGTGCCCGGCGTGCGCGAGGTGTCGATCGGCCATGCCCTGATCTCGGATGCGCTGGAGCTGGGCTATGCGGGTACCGTGAAGGCCTACCTGGCCAGCATCCGGCGGGCGTTCGGAGCGCCTGCCCGCGCATGATCCACGGCATCGGGACCGACATCTGCGACGTGCGGCGCATCCGCGCTTCGCTGGAGCGCCACGGCGAGCGCTTTGCGCGCCGGGTCCTGAGCGACGGCGAACTCGCCGTCTGGCAGGCCCGCAGCGCCCGCTGGCCCGAGCGCGGCCTGCGCTACCTGGCCACCCGCTTTTCGGCCAAGGAAGCGTTCAGCAAGGCCGTGGGCCTGGGCCTGCGCATGCCCATGACCTGGCGCCTGTGCGAGATCGCCAACCTGGCCAGCGGCCAGCCGGTCATCGTGCTGCACGGCGGCCTGAAGGACTGGTTCGAGGCGCAGGGCCTGGTGGCCCATGTGACCGTCACCGATGAAAGCGACTACGCGGCGAGCTTCGTCGTGGTCGAGAAGAAAGCAGCCCAATGAGCGTACACGCACCCCTGATCCTGGACATCGCCGGGACTTCCCTCACCAAGGTCGACCGCGCGCCGTCTGGCGCATCCCATGACCGGCGGCATCATCCTGTTCCAGCGCAACTGGAAGGACCGGGCGCAGCTCTCGGCCCTGTGCGCCGACATCAAGGATGTCCGCGCCGACCTGCTGATCTGCGTCGACCATGAAGGCGGCCGGGTGCAGCGCTTTCGCACCGACGGGTTCACCCACCTGCCGCCGATGCGGGCCCTCGGTGAGCTCTGGATGAAGGACGGCGGCCAGCCGGGCGACAGCGCCATGGCAGCCACCAATGCGGCGACGGCGACCGGTTACGTGCTCGGCGCCGAACTGCGCGCCTGCGGCGTGGACTTCAGCTTCACGCCGGTGCTGGACCTGGACTGGCAGGATGATGCCCCCACGGAAGCGCAAGCGCTTCCTGCCCCCCGAGGGGGCGCGGTCAGCTTGGGGCGGCCCGGCGCTTCCCGAAGCAGCGTCATCGGCGACCGCGCGTTCCACCGCGACCCCCGCGTGGTGGCCCTGCTCGCCAAGAGCCTGATGCACGGCCTGCTGCGCGCGGGCATGGCCAACTGCGGCAAGCATTTTCCGGGGCACGGCTTCGTCAAGGCGGATTCCCATACCGACATTCCGGTGGACCGGCGCAGCCTCAAGGCCATCCTGGCCGACGACGCCGCCCCCTACAAGTGGCTCAACACGACGCTGTCCAGCGTGATGCCCGCCCACGTCGTGTACCCGAAGGTCGATGCGCGGCCGGCCGGCTTTTCCAGCCGCTGGCTCAACGACATCCTGCGCGCCGAACTCGGTTTCGGCGGCGCGATCTTCAGCGACGACCTGAGCATGGCCGGCGCGCGCATGATCGAAGGGCGCGAGCTGAGCTACACCGAAGCGGCCGTCGCCGCGCTGAATGCCGGCTGCGACCTGGTGCTGCTGTGCAACCAGTCGGTGCAGGACCCGCAGGCCGTCGACGACCTGCTCGACGGCCTGGCCGAGGCGCAGCTCAAGGGAAGATGGCGCGACAGCGAGGCCAGCGAGCAGCGGCGGCTGGCGCTGCTGCCGGCCGGGCCGGCATTGGCCTGGGAGGCGCTGATGGCGCATCCCGACTACATGCATGCACTCGACCTCCTGCCCTGAGGCGCGGTTGCGGCCCTAGGTTCTCAGCCCGGCATAGGCCAGGCCCGAGGCGACACCCCCAAAAAGATCGCCTTCGACCAGGTCGATTCCGGGAAAGCTGCGGCGCAGCGCCTGCTGGAACGGCCGCAACGCCGACGATCCGCCCGTGAGGTAGATGGCATCCAGGCCGGCTGTTTTCAGGCCGGCCCTTTGCACGCACTCGTGGGCGCACTGCATCACCTGCTGCAGCAGGCCGTCGAGGTGCTGCTCCACGGCGGGCGCATCCAGTCGCGCTCCCAGGCCGGGCTCGATGAAGGCCAGGTCGATCGAGGTCGCGCCGCCGCTGCCCGAACTGCGGATCTTGGCGAGTTCGACCTCGCTGGCGAGCCGATGGCCCAGGCGATGTTCCAGCACCGTGAGCAGGCGGTCGTGCAGCCGCGTGTCGCTGTAGTCGTGCCGCAGTTCCCGGGCCCGCTGCCATGACTTGGGGCTGTACAGCCAGTTGATCAGGTGCCAGGTCGCGAGGTCGAAAAAGACCGGCGCGGGGACTTCGCGGCCGTGCGGTCCGATGTGCCGCAGGCCCAGCAGCGGCATGACCTGCTCCAGGCTCAGCTTGCGGTCGTAGTCCGTGCCCGCGATGTGGATGCCGCTGGTGGCGAGGATGTCGTCGCCGCGATCGGGGCGCGCCGCGCGCCCTGGCCCGAGGCGCACCACGGTGAAGTCCGAGGTGCCGCCGCCGATGTCCGCGATGAGCGCCAGCGTTTCGCGCCCGACCCGCTTTTCGTAGTCGAAAGCGGCGGCAATGGGTTCCAGCTCGAAAGCGACGCTGTCGAACCCGGCCGCGTGGGCCGCCTTGAGCAGTGCGCCCTGGGCCTGGCGGTCGCGCGCGGGGTCGTCGTCGACGAAATGAACGGGCCGGCCGATCACCACATGGCGCGGGTCGCCGCCCAGGTGTTGCCGGGCCCGGTCGCCCAGCTCCAGCAGGAAACGCGAGATGATGTCCTGGAAGCTCACCAGCCCGCCCGGGGTGTGGGTCTTCTCCTTCAGCAGGCTGCTGCCCAGCAGGCTCTTGAGCGAGCGCATGAGGCGGCCTTCGACGCCGGTCAGGTAGAGCGAAACCGCCTCGCGGCCGAAGTGGATGCTGCGATCCTCGGCATTGAAGAAGACCGCGCTGGGCAGCGAGGTTTCGCCGCCCTCGAGCGGAACCAGCCGGGCCAGCCCGTCGGGTCCTACGGTGGCGACGCCCGAGTTGGACGTCCCGAAATCGATGCCCAGGGTATGGGGCAGGGTGCCCGGCATGGGCCGGTCAGGATTCCCGGCGCAACGCGGGGAACAGGATCACGTCGCGGATGCTCGGGCTGTCCGTCAGCAGCATCATCAGCCGGTCGATGCCGACGCCGCAGCCGCCGGTGGGCGGCATGCCGTATTCCAGCGCCCGCACGAAGTCGTGGTCGTAGTACATCGCCTCGTCGTCGCCGGCGTCCTTGGCATTGACCTGCGCGTTGAAGCGCGCGGCCTGGTCCTCGGCGTCGTTGAGTTCCGAGAAGCCGTTGCCGAATTCGCGCCCCGTGATGTAGAGCTCGAAGCGCTCCGTCACCTCCGGCCTTTCATCGTTGGCGCGCGCCAGCGGCGAGATCTCGGTCGGGTGCTCCATGATGAACGTCGGCTGCCAGAGCTTTTCCTCCACGGTCTCCTCGAAGTACATGACCTGCAGGCTGGCCAGCGAGCGGGTCGACAGCCTTTCCTTCTCCTCCGTCATGCCCAGCTTGCGCAGGGCATTGATCAGCCACTGGCGGTCGTCGACGTTCTCGCCCGCCTGCGTGTGCTTGAGGATGGCTTCGCGGATCGTCAGGCGCTCGAACGGCTGCGACAGGTCGACTTCCCGGCCGCTGTAGGTCAGCTGCAGCGTGTCCACAGCCCGTTGCGCGGCGTCGCGGACCAGCGCCTCGGTGAAGTCCATCAGGTCGCGGTAATTCCAGTACGCCGCGTAGAACTCCATCATCGTGAACTCGGGGTTGTGGCGCACCGAGATGCCTTCGTTGCGGTAGCTGCGGTTGATCTCGAACACCCGCTCGAAGCCGCCGACGATCAGGCGCTTCAGGTACAGCTCGGGCGCGATGCGCAGGAACATCTGCTGGTCCAGCGCGTTGTGGTGGGTGACGAAGGGCTTGGCATTGGCGCCGCCGGGGATGGGGTGCAGCATCGGCGTCTCCACCTCCAGGAAGCCGTGCGACACCATGAACTCGCGGATGCCGCTCACGGCCTTGCTGCGGGCGACGAAGCGGTCGCGCGATCCCTGGTCCATCATCAGGTCGACATAGCGCTGGCGGTACTTCATTTCCTGGTCGGCCACGCCGTGGAACTTGTCGGGCATCGGCCGCAGGCTCTTGGTGAGCAGGCGGATGCGCGTCGCGTGCAGCGACAGCTCGCCGGTGCGCGTCTTGAACAGCTTGCCCTCGGCGCCGATGATGTCGCCCAGGTCCCAGTGCTTGAAAGCGGCGTAGGTTTCCTCGCCCACGTCGTCGCGCGTGATGTAGATCTGGAAGCGCCCGGTCGAATCCTGGATCGTCGCGAAGCTGGCCTTGCCCATCACGCGCTTGAGCATCATCCGCCCGGCGACGCTGGCCTGGATGCCCTGTTCGGCGAGCAGCTCGGTGGTCTTGGCGCCATGGTGGGTCTGCAGGTCGGCCGCGTGGTGGCCCGGCTTGAAATCGTTGGGAAAGGCCACGCCCAGGCCCTGCCGCTGCGCTTCGCGCAGGGCCTTGAGTTTTTCGCGGCGCTCGGCGATCAGCTGGTTCTCGTCGACGGCGGGCGCAGGCACGGCAGGGGTGTTGTGGTCGGACATGAAGTGGATGGGGGAAAGGGGATTGGGCGAGCCAAACCACTGATTTTAGTTTTTTGTTGGGGGCGGGGCCGGGACGCCCTCGATAATCCACGCCATGTTTTTGAAAGCCGGCGCCCTGTCACTGGCCCTGCTGCTGGCCAGCCGGCTGCTCGGCCTGCTGCGCGAATCGGTGCAGGCCGCGGCGTTTGGCGCCTCCGGCCTGGCCGACGTGGTGGTGCTGATGCTCACCTTGCCCGATTGGCTGGCCGGCGTGCTGGCCAGCGGCGCCCTGGCTTACGTGCTGGTGCCGGCCTGGGCCGGGCAGGCACCGCCCGGGTCGCGGCCACCCAGCGCAAGGTGGCCTGGGCCTTGGCGGGCGGCGGCGTCCTGCTGGCAGGGTTGCTGGTGATCCTGCGCGAGCCCGCACTGGGCTGGCTGGCCAGCGGCTTGCCCCCCTCGATGCGCCCGGCGGCGGCAGGCGCGCTGGTGTGGAGCGCGCTGGCCCTCCCGGCAGCCCTGTTGGCGGCCCTGTGGGCCACGCGCCTGCAGCATGAGCGTGATTTCGCCGGCATGTACTCGTCCAACCTGGTCGTCAACGCGGTGCTCATTGCCGCGATCTGGTGGGCCGGCAGCCGCGGGGCAGGCGGCGCTGCCCTGACCTGGCTGGGCGCGGGGCTGCTCGCTGCAATGCTGCTGCGCCTGGCCTGGCTGCGCTGGCGCGGCGCCTCGCGGGTCAGACCGCCTGCCGGTTCGTCGCACGGGCCGGGCTTGCCTGCGGCGCCGGTCTGGCTGTGGGCGATCCTGTCCGCAGGGCTGCCGCTGGCGCTGCCCTTCGCGGCGCGCTCGATCGCGTCGCAGGCGGGGGAGGGCGAGCTCGCGACCTTCAACTACGCGTGGAAGCTGGTGGAGCTGCCGCTGGTTCTCGCCATCCAGCTGGTGGCAACGCTGGCTTTCCCCGCCATCGCCCGGGCAACGGCGGGCGGCCAATCGGACACCATGGCGGGCGCGGTGCGCAGCGCGATCGCCCTGTCCTGGGCCCTGGCTTGCGCCGCCGCATCCGCCCTGGTCGTGGGTGCACCGGCCATCGCCCGACTGCTGTTCGGGTGGGGACGCATGGAGCCGCAGGCACTGGATCGCGTGGCGCAGTGGGGGGCGCTCGGCGCCTGGGGCCTGCTGCCGCAGGCGCTGATCGCCGTCGCGTTGACGGTGCTGGCGTCGCGTGGCCGGATGAAGTTTGCCGTGATCGCCTATGCGCTCGCGCTGGGGATCCTGCTGGCCTATGGCGCCCGAGGCCAAGGCGATGGCGCGTCGCTGATGACCTTGTTGAACCTGCTGTTCGCCGGCGTCGCGGTGGCGGTGGTGGCCGCGCTCGGTCCCCAGGGGCTCGCCTGGCTGCCATGGCGGTCGATGGCCCTTTCGCTGGCCGTCCTCCTGGCCGTCTCGGGGCTGGCAGCGCAGGCGCCGGTGGCATCGACGGGCCTGGCGATCGGCCTGCTGTCCGCGGCGGCCGCGGGCCTGGCCGTCATGGGCGTGACCTGGTGGGGCAGCAGCGACCTGCGCGCAGCACTGGCGCGATAATCCCGGCCTCCCATGCTCGAACTGATCCAGATCACGAACGACCCGGCGTTCGCCGGGCGCTGCGATGCGCTCGGCAGTTTCCGCCTGTTCGTCGACCTCGAGCGGCTGGGCAAGGCCGAGCGCCAGGCGGGCCGCAATACCTTCATCAGTTCGCACACCCTGGACGACGTGGGCCGCATCAAAGCGGCGCTGCGCCGGTCGCCGCTGATGGTGCGCGTCAACCCGCTCCATCCGGGCACGGCCGCGGAGGTGGACGCGGTGCTCGCGCAGGGCGCCGACCTGCTCATGCTGCCCATGTTCACCCGCGACAGCGAAGTGCGGGAGTTCGCCGCGCTCGTGGCTGGCCGCGCTCCGATCGTGCTGCTGCTGGAAACGGCCGCGGCGCTGGAATGCCTGGACCAATGGATCACGACCCCGGGCCTCGCCGAAGTGTATGTGGGCCTCAACGACCTGCATCTCTCGCTCGGCCACCGGTTCATGTTCGAGCCGCTGGCCCTGGGCCATGTCGACCGCGTGGCGAAGGCGGCCCACGCGCAGGGACTGCGCTTCGGCTTCGGCGGCATCGCCCGCGTCGACGAAGGCGCCTTGCCGGGCCGCGATGTGCTGGCGGAGCATTTGCGGCTGGGGTCGGGCTCGGTGATCCTGTCGCGCACCTTTCACCGCGGCGATGCCGGCGATTCGTTCGAGGCGGAAGTCGCGAAGCTGCGGCAGGCCGAGCAGGAACTGGCACGCAGGTCGCCCGGGCAGGTGGCGGCCGACGCAGCGCGCATCGCGGGCGTGATCCAGCGCATCGCGGCAGGCCAGGGCGCATGAAGCGGGCGCTCGACGTGCTGCTGTCACTGCTGGCGCTCGCGATCCTCTCGCCGGTGCTGATCGCCGCCGCCATCGCGATCGTGCTGGAAGACGGGCGGCCCGTGCTGTTCCGCCAGGTGCGGCTGGGCCTGGGCGGCCGGGAATTTCGCATGTACAAGTTCCGCAGCATGGTCAGGAACGCGGCTGCCATCGGCCCCTGGCATACCGACAGCGAAGACCCCCGCATCACGCGCGTGGGGCGCTTCCTGCGCCGCACCAGCATCGACGAATTGCCGCAATTGCTGAACGTTCTGGCGGGCGACATGAGCCTGGTCGGGCCGCGCCCGGACGTGCCGGCGCAGCGCTCGCTCTACAGCGATGCCGACTGGGCGGCGCGCTGCAGCGTGCGCCCCGGCATCACCGGCCTGGCCCAGGCGTTGCTGCGCTCCGAGGGCGGGCCTTCGCAACGGTTGGCGCTGGACCTACAGTACGCGCGGGAGCACAGTTTCTGGCTCGACCTCAAGGTGCTGGCCTGGACACTGGGCCGGCTGTCCGGGAAAGGCGGCAACTGATGTGCGGCATCTTCGGCTACTGGGACCGGCAGCGGCGCGCCTTGCCTGCGGGCGCGTTGCCGGCCATGGCGCAAAAGCTCGCGCACCGCGGCCCGGACGACGAAGGCATCTGGAACCAGCCGCAGCGCGGCGTTGCCCTCGGCAACCGCAGGCTGTCGATCATCGACATCGGCGGCGGGCACCAGCCTTTCGTCTCCGATGACGGGCAGGTGGCCGTGGTGCAGAACGGCGAGATCTTCAACTACGTCGAGCTGGCGGCCGAGCTGCGCCAGCAGGGCGTCGCGCTGCGCACGGCCTCGGACACCGAGGTCATCCTGCGGCTGTACGAGCGCGAAGGGCATTTCATTCCTCGACAAGCTCAACGGCATGTTCGCGATCGCCATCGACGATGCGCGCGAGGATGCGATGTACCTGGTGCGCGACCGCATCGGCGTCAAGCCGCTGTACGTCGCCGACGATGGCGTGCGCGCCGTGTTCGCCTCCGAGATCAAGGCCATGCTGCCCTGGGCGGGCACCGATGCCAGCCTGGATGGCATCGACCTCGAGGCCATCCACCATTACCTGACCTTCAATTACATCCCGGCGCCCTGGACGGTCTGGCGCGGGATCCGCCACGTCATGCCGGGCACCTGGATGAAGTTCACGCGCGGCGGCGTGCAGACGCAGCGCTGGTGGAGCCTCGCCGCGCAGCGCGAGCAGGACTTCGAATTCACCGACTGGGCCCGCGAGTTCATGTCGATCCTGGACGATGCGACGCGCATCCGGCTGCGCGCCGATGTGCCCTGGGGCGCGTTCCTGTCCGGTGGCGTCGACTCGAGCACGATCGTGGGCCTGATGGCGCGGCACGTGGACCGGCCGGTGAAGACCTTCTGCATCGGTTTCGCCGACCCCCGCTTCGATGAATCGGCGTTCGCCGCCGAGGCTGCGCGGCGGTTCGGCTGCGAGCACACGACCGAGATCGCGGAGCTCAACATGCTCGATCGCTGGCCGCAGGTGCTGTACCACCTGGACCAGCCGCACGGCGACGCATCCTTCATGCCGACGCTGCGCGTGAGCGAGCTGGCGGCACGGCATGTGAAGGTGGTCCTGACCGGTGACGGCGGCGACGAGCTGTTTGCCGGCTACGACAAGTACGCCCAGTTCTTTTCGCGGCCGGAGGCGCAAAGCCTGCCTGCTGCGGACTTCCAGCGCAGCTATTTCGACTCGATTTCGCTGTTCGCGCCGCAGGCCAAATGGGCCCTGTACCAGCCGGCGGTGGCGGCACGGCTGGGCGGCCTGGACAGTTTCGACGCCGCGGCCAAGCCGTGGTTCGACGAGGCCGCGCACTTCGACCGGCTCAACCAGGCGCTGTACCTCGACATGCAGCTGCTGCTGTCCGGCAACAACCTCGTCAAGCCTGACCGCATGGGCATGGCCGTGTCGATCGAGGCGCGCACGCCGTTCCTGGACTGGCGCATGATGGAATTTGCCTTCCGTTCGCGCGGCACCACCAAATTGCACGGCGACGACAAGAAGCACTGGTACAAGAAGGCCGTGACGCCGCTGATCGGGGCCGACCTGGCCTGCCGCAAGAAGCAGATGTTCACCGTGCCGGTGGGCGAGTGGTTCCGCACGGACAGCTACCCCTGGCTGAAGCAAACGCTGGAAGGCAGCGAACTGCTGCGCCGGCTGTTCCGGCCCGAAGCGGTCGAAACCATGCTTTCCAGCCATCGCGACGGGACGGCGAATTTCACTCGCGAGCTGCGCGCGCTGGCCGCGCTGGCGCTGTGGGCGCAGGGCTTGCCGGCATGACGCGCAAGGTTCTCTTCGTCGCCTACGGGGGCGGTCACATCACCATGCTGCTGCCCGTGATGCGGGCGCTGCGCGAGCGCACCCCCGAGGTGGATTGCAGGCTGCTGGCATTGACGACCGGGCATGCCCGCGCAGTCGCGGCGGGCGAGCGGCCGATGGGCTACAAGGACTTCCTGCACCTGGTGGACGCGCCGGCGGCCCTGGATTGGGGGCGGCGGCTCAGCGAGGGCAATTCCAGCCCCGACGTGTCGCCGGAGGAGTCGCTGGCCTACCTGGGGATCAATTACCTGGACCTGGTCGCCCAGCACGGCCTGGCCGGGGCCGAACAACGGTACCGGGAACAGGGCCGCTACGGCTTCTACCCGCTGCATTTCATGCGGCGCCTGCTCGATGAGATGGCCCCCGACGCGGTGGTGTCGACCAATTCGCCCCGCAGCGAGCAGGCGGCGCTGGATGTTGCCATCGAACGGGGCATCCCCAGTATCGGCTTGGTGGACCTGTTCGGCGCCGACGACGACACGTATCTCACCCGGCCGGGCCGGCCGCCGTGGACCTGCGTGCTGGCCGAATCGGTGCGCGCGCGGCTGCTGGCCCGTGGCTTTCCCTCGGAGGGTGTGGTGGTGACGGGAAACCCGGCGTTCGACGGGCTGTTCGCGCTGGCCAACCAGCAGGCCGCGCAGCGGTTCCTGCAGGCGCAGCACTGGCGGGGATTGCGGCCCATCCTCTGGGCCGGCCACAGCGAGCCGCAGAGCCACCCGGCGACGCCGGTGCCGGCCGGGCAGGGGCTCGCGCTGGAGGTCGAGGCGATCCTGCGCGACGTGGTGCGGCGCGACCCGGGCCTGGCGCTGGTGGTGCGCTACCACCCGAGCCAATGGCACACGTTTTCGCCGGAACCGGCCCAGGAGCGCGTGCATTTCAGCGTGCCGCCGCGCGAGCCCATCCACCCGCTGGTGCTGGCGTCGGCACTGGTCGTGGTGCAGAACTCCACCGTGGGCCTGGAAGCTGCCGTGGCGGGCAAGCCGGTCATCTCCATCGAGAACGCGCCCTCGGTCCACATCGGGTTCAGCCTGGCCCGGATGGGCGTCTCCACCGGATGTCCCGCGCCGGCGCAACTGGCCGAACTGGTTCCCGAGGTGCTGGCCCGTCCCGCGCCGCAGCCGACCGGCTACGCCAGCGACGGCAGGGCGGCCGAAAGGGTGGCCAGCGTGGTGCAGCGCGCCCTGGAGGCGGGGCGAGGCGATATTCAGTCAAAATCCACGGATGCTTTCCAATAAATCGGTATTGATCACCGGCGGCACGGGCTCCTTCGGCCACGCCTTCGTGAAAAACGTTCTCGCCCGCTATCCGGACATCCGCCGGCTGGTGGTGTATTCCCGCGACGAGCTCAAGCAGTACGAGATGGCGCAGGAGTTTCCCGAAAAGCGGTACCAGCTGCCTGCGCTACTTCATCGGCGACGTGCGCGACCGGGAGCGGCTGCGCCGCGCGCTGCGAGGGCATCGACTACGTCGTGCACGCCGCGGCGCTCAAGCAGGTGCCGGCCGCGGAGTACAACCCGTTCGAGTGCATCAAGACCAACGTGCTCGGCGCGCAGAACGTGATCGAGGCCTGCCTCGACACCGGGGTCAAGCGGGTGGTCGCGCTGTCGACCGACAAGGCGGCCGCGCCCGATCAACCTGTACGGCGCGACCAAGCTGTGTTCCGACAAGCTGTTCGTCGCCGCCAACAACATCAAGGGCAGCCGCGACATGCGGTTCTCCGTCGTGCGCTACGGCAACGTGATGGGCACCCGCGGCTCGGTGATCCCGTTCTTCCTGGAGAAGCGCGCGAGCGGCGAGCTGCCGATCACCGACCCGCGCGATGACGCGCTTCAGCATCAGCGCTGGAGCGAGGGCGTCGACATGGTGCTGTGGACGCTGGAGAACGCCTGGGGCGGCGAGATCTTCGTGCCCAAGATCCCGTCCTACCGCATCACCGACGTCGCCACCGCGATCGGCGCCGGAGTGCCGCCAGGTCGTCGTCGGCATCCGCCCGGGCGAGAAGATCCACGAGGAGATGATCACCGCCAGCGACAGCCTCAACACCGTGGACCTGGGCGACTACTACGCCATCCTGCCCATGGGCGCTTCGTACGGCCTGAACGGAATACTGCGAGCGCACCGGCGCGGCGCCGGTGGCCGAGGGCTTCACCTACAACAGCGGCACGAACCCGCAGCAGCTCAGCGTCGCCGAGCTGCGCACGCTCATCCAGACCCACGTCGACCCGGGCCACAAGGCCTAGCACGCGCCATGATTCCCTACGGCCGCCAGGATGTCGACGAAGCCGACATGCGCGCGGTGGTGGAGGTGCTGCGCTCGGACTTCCTGACGCAAGGCCCGGTCGTGCCGCGATTCGAGGCCGCCGTGGCCGCCTACTGCGGCGCCGCCCATGCCGTCGCGGTCAACAGCGCCACCAGCGCCCTGCACATCGCCTGCCTGGCGCTGGGCGTGGGACCGGGCGACCGCGTCTGGACCAGCGCGATCACCTTCGTGGCCAGCGCCAACTGCGCACGGTATTGCGGCGCCGACGTCGACTTCGTCGACATCGATCCGCACACCTGCAACATGAGCGTGGCGGCGTTGACCCGCAAGCTCGAAGCAGCCGAGCGGGAGGGCACGCTGCCCAAGGTGGTGATTCCGGTGCACCTGGGCGGGCAGTCGTGCGACATGCAGGCCATCCAGGCGCTGGGACAGCGCTACGGCTTCCGCATCGTCGAGGACGCCTCGCATGCGATCGGCGGGCGCTACCGCGGCGAGCCGGTGGGCAATTGCCGTTTCAGCGACATCGCGGTCTTCAGCTTCCACCCGGTCAAGATCATCACCACGGCTGAAGGCGGCATGGCCATGACGAACGACGCCAGCCTCGCCCGCCGCATGCGACTTTTCTCGCAGCCACGGCATGACGCGCGATGCGGCGGAGATGACGCACGAGAGCGACGGTCCCTGGTATTACCAGCAGATCGAGCTGGGCTACAACTACCGCCTGACCGAGCTGCAGGCGGCGCTGGGGCTGAGCCAGCTGCGTAGGCTGGACGAGTTCGTGCAGCGGCGGCACGCCATCGCGCGGCGCTACGACGAGCTGCTGGCGCCGCTGCCCGTCACGCCCTTGGCCCAACACCCCGACAGCTATTCGGGCCTGCACCTGTACATCGTCCTGCTCCAGCTCGACCGCGTGAAGCGCAGCCATCGCGAGGTGTTCGAGTTGCTGCGCGCGTCCGGCATCGGCGTCAACCTGCACTACATCCCGGTCTACCTGCAGCCGTATTACGAGCGCCTGGGCTTTCGCCCCGGCCATTGCCCCAACGCCGAAGACTACTACGGCCGCGCGATCAGCATTCCCATGTACGCGCAACTGGGCGACGCGCAGCAGGACGTGGTGGTGGCGGCGCTGCGACAGGCGCTGGCATGAACATCGCCATCATTCCCGCGCGCGGCGGCAGCAAGCGCATTCCGCGCAAGAACATCCGCGAGTTCAGCGGCAAGCCGATGCTGGCCTGGTCCATCGAGGCGGCGCGCGCCAGCGGGCTGTTCGAGCACATCCTGGTCTCGACGGACGACGAGGAGATCGCGACCGTCGCCCGCTCATGCGGGGCGCAGGCGCCGTTCGTGCGGCCCCCGGAGCTGTCGGACGACCATGCGGGCACCACCGAGGTGGTCGCCCATGCCGTGCAATGGGCACAGGCCCAGGGCTGGGCCGTGCAAGCCGCGTGCTGCATCTATGCCACCGCGCCCTTCGTGCAGGCACAGGACATCCGGCGCGGGCTGGAGTTGCTGGATGCCGGCGCCTGGGCCTATGCGTTTTCCGTGACCGAATACGCGGCGCCGATCTTCCGCGCCTTCGGCCCGACGCAGCAGGGCGGCGTGCGGATGTTCTTTCCGGAAAACTTCGACAAGCGCTCGCAGGACCTGCCGGTGGCATGGCACGATGCGGCGCAGTTCTACTGGGGCCGCCCGCAGGCCTGGGCGGCGGGCTTGCGGATCTTTGCCGAGCACTCGGCACCGGTGTTCGTCCCGCGCTGGCGCGTGCAGGACATCGATACGCCGGACGACTGGGCCCGCGCCGAACTGATGTTCCAGGCGCTGCGGCGCCAACAGGAGAGAAAGCCATGAGCCCATCGGTACTCGTGCTGGCCGCGCACCCGGACGACGAAGTCCTGGGCTGCGGGGGAACGCTCGCCAAGCTGGCAAGCCGCGGCGCCGCCATCCATGTCGCCTTCCTGGCGGACGGTGTCACTTCGCGTCCCGGCCACGATGCTTCCGCGGGCGTGCAGGTCCGCCAGGCGGCGGCTCGCAAGGCGTGTGAGCTGCTGGGCGTGGGCTCGGTTTCCTTCGGCGGCTTCCCTGACAACCGGCTGGACGGGGTCGACCTGCTCGAACTGGTCCAGGCCGTGGAAGCGCAGGTCGCCCAGCGCCAGCCACAGCTGGTGTTCACCCACCATGGCGGCGACCTGAACGTCGATCACCGGCTTGTCCAACAGGCGGTGGTCACCGCGTGCCGGCCGCAGCCCGGCCATTGCGTGGAGACCCTGCTGTTTTTCGAGGTGCCGTCCAGCACGGAATGGCAGGTGGCCCCGGCCGCGCCGTTCGCGCCCAACTGGTTCGAAGACGTCACGGCCTGGGCCGAGCGCAAGATGCTTGCCCTTCAGGCCTATGAAGGCGAGCTGCGCGAATGGCCGCATCCGCGGTCGCCGGGGGCCATCGAAGCGCTCCTGAAATGGCGCGGGGCCACGGTGGGTGTGGCCGCGGCCGAAGCCTTCATGCTCGGGAGAAAGCGGGCTTGAGGATTGCCTTCAGGGTCGATGCATCGACCATGATCGGCTCCGGCCACGTGGTCCGCTGCCTGGCGCTGGCCCATGCGGCGCGCGCCGCGGGAGCGCAGGTGGAATTCGTGTGCCGCGGGCACCCGGGTCACCTGGCCGGCCTGATCGGATCCGGCGGCTTCGCAGTGCAGCTGCTGCCCGCGCCTGCCCAGGTTGCCGCGGTGGACACTGTCGAGTCCTATGCGCAGTGGCTGGGCGTTTCGCAGGCGCAGGACGCGCAGGACACCCTGGAGGCGCTGCGCGGCAGCGCTGTCGATTGGCTGGTGGTGGACCATTACGCGCTCGATGCGCAATGGGAGGCGGCGCTGAAGACAGTAGCGCCCCGCCTGCTCGTCATCGACGACCTCGCCAATCGCGCCCATCTTTGCCGCATCCTCGTCGACCAAAGCCTCGAAGGCGCCGGCGCGCCGCGCTATGCGGGGCTGGTGCCGCCGGACTGCACGCAATTGCTGGGCCCGCGCTATGCCCTGCTGCGGCCCGAATTCGCCGCGCTTCGGCAGGCCAGCCTGGCGCGGCGCGAAACCCAGGCGCTGGACCGGGTGCTGGTTTTCATGGGGGGCAGCGACCCGCACAACGAAACCTCGCGTGCGCTGCAGGGGCTGGGCCTGGCCCGGCGGACCCTGGGGCACATCGACATCGTCGTCGGGCAGGGCTACCCCTTCCTGGACGCGCTGCGAGAGCAAGTGCGCAACTGCGGCCTGCCGGTGCAGGTGCATGTCCAGACGCCGCACATGGCGCAGCTGATGGCGCAAGCCGACCTCGCGGTGACCTCCGGCGGCGGCGTCAGCTGGGAAAAATGCACCCTGGGCCTGCCGAGCATGGTGACCATAGTTGGGGATAATCAGTCCCTGATCGCGCAGCAGCTGGCCGATGCGGGAGCGCAGGTGACGCTGGGGCGGGCCGAGGCGATCACGGCGGAAGACTATGCCCGCCGGCTGGACAGCCTCGACGCCCGGCAGCTGGCCGCCATGTCGGCCAGGGCGCGCGACATCTGTGATGGCCAGGGAACGCAGCGGGTGCTCGACCACCTTCTGAAAGATGCAGGATGAGCCTATGACGGCAGTGACAATCGGTGAACGGCTGGTCGGACCGGGGCAGGCGCCCTTCGTGGTGGCCGAGGTCGGGATCAACCACAACGGCGACCTCGCGCGCGCGCTGGAGATGATCCATGTCGCGGCGCGCGCGGGCGCGGACGCCGTCAAGTTCCAGACCTTCAAGGCGGCCGAATTCGTGAACGATCCGTCGCAGATGTTCACGTACCGCTCGCAGGGCCGCGAAGTGACGGAGTCCATGCTGGAGATGTTCCGCCGCTACGAATTGCCGCGGGCCGCCTGGGCGATCCTGAAAGCCGAATGCGAAAAGGCCGGCGTGGTCTTCTTTTCGACGCCGCAGAACCGCTCCGACCTCGACATCCTGCTCGAGGTCGGCGTTCCGGCCGTCAAGGTGGGCTCCGACGACTTCACCAACTTGCCCCTGTTGCGCAGCTATGCGAAGGCCGGCTTGCCGCTGATCCTGTCCTCGGGCATGTCCGATCTGGCCGAGGCCCATCAGGCGCTGGAGGCCGTCGGCGCGCTCGACGGCTATCCCACCATCCTGCTGGTCTGCACGTCGCAGTATCCGACACCGCCGCAGGATGCGCACCTCGCGCGCATCGGCACGCTGCGCAGCGCCTTCCCCGGCGTGCCGATCGGCTTTTCCGACCATACGGAAGGCCCCGTCGCGGCCGCGGTGGCCACCGGCCTGGGTGCGTGCTTCCTCGAAAAGCATTTCACGCTGGACCATGACCTGCCCGGACCCGACCATTGGTTCGCCGCCGACCCGGCGGAACTCAAAGTCTGGGTCGACGGCATCCGCTGCGCATACCAGCTGCTGGGCAGCCCGCTGGTGCGGCCCACGGCAACCGAGCGCGTCCACAAGCGCGAGTACCAGCGCCGCGTCGTCGCTGCACGCGCGATCGCGGCCGGCGAGCCGTTGACGGAGGACGCATTGACGCTGCGCCGGGTCTCGGGCGGCCGGGGCTTGCCGCCGTCCATGATCGACGTGGTGCTCAACCGGCCGGCGCCACGCGCGTACGGCGCGGGCGAGCCGATCGAACTGTGAGGCAGCCCATGGACGCGCAAGAATTCAAAGCCCGCTTCCTGCAGGCCATCCAGAACAGGGAAAACGCCTTTCATCCGCTCGTCTGGATCAATGGAGACCCGGAGATCGGCGAGGGCACCTTCATCGGCTTTTTCTCCGAAATCAACGCCAAGGACGCCCGCGTCGCCATCGGGCGGCGCTGCGACATCGCGTCGTTCGTGGCCATCAACGCGGCCGATTCGCACCGCATGTGCCTGGGCCTGTCCGACCACAACACCCGGCGCGACATCGAGATCGGCGACCACGTCTTCATCGGCTCGCACAGCGTGGTGCTGGGGGGCAGCGTGATCGGCCATCACTGCGTCATCGCCGCCGGCTCCGTCGTGCGTGCGGGAGTGATTCCGCCGTTCTCGCTGGTGGCAGGCAATCCGGCCACCATCAAGCCGGGCTATTACCAGGCCGAATACGAGGCGATGCACGGCCCCTGGACCGGATGATCCAGCACTACCGGGCCTGCCGCCCATGATCCTTTCCGCCCACCAGCCTGCCTACCTGCCGTGGCTCGGCTACCTGGACAAGATCGCGCGCTCCGACGTGTTCGTGTTCCTGGACGAGGTGCAGTTCGAAAAGAACAGCTTCATCAACCGCAATCGCATCAAGACCTCGCAGGGCGCGCAGTGGCTCACTGTGCCGGTGAAGATGAAGGGCCATATGGATGCCACCCTGCGTGACACGGAGATGGACGACAGCCAGCCCTGGCGCCGCAAGCACCTGGCGGCGCTGGCGCTGAATTACCGCAAGGCCCGTTTCTTCGACTATGCGTACCCGAAGCTCGAAACCCTGCTGGGTGCGGCGACGCAGAACCTGGCCGACTTCTGCTGGGAGCACCTTCGGTTCTGGATGGCGGAGTTCAACATCGCAACGCGCCTCGTGCGGCAGAGCGATGCGCCGGTCGGGGGCGGCAAAAGCGAACTCGTCCTCAACCTCTGCCTGCGGCACGAGGCGGACAACTACTTGTCGGGGAAACTCGGACGCGACTACCTGGACATCGCCGCCTTCCGCGAGCGCGGCATCGAGGTGCGTTTCCAGGATTTCCAGCCCGGGCCCTACCCCCAGCTGTGGGGCGCGTTCGAGCCTGGGCTGAGCGTGGTGGACTACTGGATGAATTGCGGGCCTGGCGCATTGCCGGCCGAAGGAGGCGCCCATGGCGATCAGTGACGAGTGGGAAGAAAGGTATGCGCAAGGCACGCACCTGTCCATCTGGCCGTGGAGCGACCTGGTCAGCCTGGTCTATCGCAACTGCCGGGACCTGATCCGCGAGCGCGGCAAGGTGCTGGAACTTGGCTGCGGCGCGGGGGCCAACATCCCGCTCTTCGTGCACCTGGGGCTGGACTATCACGCGGTCGAGGGCAGTGCCACCATCGTGCAGACGCTGCGCGAGCGCTACCCGCAGCTGGCGGGCAAGATCGCGGTGGGTGACTTCACGAGCGAACAGCCGCATGGCGCCGGTTTCGGCCTGGTGGTGGACCGTGCCAGCCTCACGCACAACGACACGGCATCCATCCGGCGCGGCCTGGCCCTTGCCTGGCAGGCGCTGCGGCCCGGCGGGCTGTTCATCGGCGTGGACTGGTTCTCGACACGGCACTCCGATTTCCGCGCCGGCCTGGACGATGCCGATCCGTACACGCGGGGCGGCTACCGCAGCGGCCAGTTCACCGGTGTCGGCCGCGTGCACTTTTCCGATGAAGCGCACCTGCGGGACCTGTTCGCCGGCTGGCAACTGCTGCTGCTGGAGGAGAGCCAGGTGCGCCGGGTCGAGCCCGCCGACGGCCACGTCTTCTCGTCATGGAAAATAGTCGCCAGAAAGGCGGGCCCTTGAAGGACGACGCATTGCCAGACCTGCCGGAAGGCGCGCCGGAACGCTCCGCGGCGTCCGCCACGGAGCGTCGCGTTCTGCAGTTCGCGGTGGACGCCCTGCTGGTGAGCCTCGCGTGGTGGCTGGCGTTCTGGTTCCGCTTCAACCTGGACATTCCCGAGGAATTCAATCCGCTGGTGTGGGAGTCGCTGCCCTGGCCGGTGCTGAGTTTCGGCTTCGGCTTCTACGTGCTGGGCGTCTACCGCCAGATCTGGCGCTACACCGGCATGCCCGAATTGACGCGCCTCGTCTACAGCACCGCGCTGTCTGCGCTGTTCGCCACCGCTGGCGTGCTGATGTGGCGCTACCCGAATTTTCCGCGTTCGGTGCTGCTGCTGCACCCCATCCTCGCGTTGATCCTGCTGGGCGCGGTTCGCTCCGGCTGGCGCGCGTTCGCCGAGAAATCGGTGCGAGCGGACGGTTCGCGGCCGCTGCTCGTCGTGGGCAACATGGAAGAGGCCGCCGACGCCTTGCGGGCGCTCAAGGGCTCGGCCCAATGGCACGCCGTGGCGATCATCAGCCCGCTGCCCTCGGAGGTGGGACGGTCGCTGCAGAACATCCGCGTGCTGGGCACCCTCGCCGACATGCAGGCGGTGGCGCGCAACGCCGGCGCCACGACGGCGCTGATCGCCTCGGCGCCGGGCACCGAGGCGCGGCGCGCGGTGCTGCTGCAACCGAACAGCTCGGGCATGACCTTGTTGACCATGCCGCGGCGCGACGAATGGCTGCGGCCCAACGCGGCCGGCCCGCGCCGGGTGGAGCTGGAGGACCTGCTCGGCCGGGCGCCGGTGCAACTGGACGTGGCCGGGCTGGCGGAGCTGTTCTCCGGCCAGACCGTGCTGGTCACCGGGGCGGGCGGCTCGATCGGTTCGGAGTTGTGCCGGCAGATCGCGCGGCTCGGGGCTGCGCGGCTGGTCTGCGTCGACGTTTCCGAATTCGCGATCTACCAGCTCGAGCAGGAACTGCGGGAGGCGCACCCGCAGATGCGGGGCTTGTACTACACGGCGAACGTGCGTGAGCTGGACCGCTTGCGGGCCATCGCGAATGAGCACCGGCCCGCCGTCGTGTTCCATGCGGCGGCCTACAAGCACGTGCCCCTGATGGAGGAGCACAACGAGATCGAGGCGCTGCGCACCAACGTGCTGGGAACGCTGCACGCCGCGCGCGTGGCAGGGGAGTGCGGTGCGCGCCGCTTCGTGATGATTTCCACCGACAAGGCGGTGAACCCCACCAACGTGATGGGCGCGACCAAGCGGCTGGCCGAGCTGATGGTGCAGCGTGCGGCGCAGGAATACGCCGGCACCCAGTACGTGTCGGTGCGCTTTGGCAACGTGCTGGGCTCGAGCGGGTCGGTCGTGCCCCTGTTCACCGCGCAGATCGCGCGCGGCGGGCCGGTGACGGTGACCCATCCCGACATCGTCCGCTATTTCATGACCATCCCGGAGGCGGCGCAGCTGGTGCTGCAGGCCGGGCTGATGGGGCGCTCGGGCCAGATCTTCGTGCTGGACATGGGCGAGCCGATGAAGATCGTGGAACTTGCCCGGATGCTGATCCGGCTGTCGGGCAAGACCGAACAGGAGATCCCGATCAGCTATACGGGCTTGCGGCCCGGGGAAAAACTCTACGAAGAATTGCTGGCCGACGACGAAACCACCGAGCCGACACCGCACCCGAAGCTGCGGGTGGCAAAGACGTCGGGCCAGTTGCCCGACATCGGGGCGGTGCAGTCGTGGATCGACGATGCAGGCCCGTCGCCTGCCGATGACCAGCTGCGCCGCTGGCTGCGCGGCCAGGTTCCTGAATACGCACCGCGCTAGCCCGGCGGCCAGGCCGTCAGTTGGCGATGCCGGTGCGCGCCAGCACGTCGCTCACCAGTTCCAGCCGCACCAGCGGGTTGTCCAGCTCCATCAGGCGCTGCTTGAGCGGCATGGGCAGCGGCAGCAGTTCGCACCAGCGGTTGGACACCCAGCCGCAGTCTTCGAGCCGCCAGGGTCCCTGCAACGGCATCTGGCCGGGCGTGCCGGCCTTTTGCCGCAGCGACTCGATCAGCTTGCCCAGCGCCGTGGCGGTGAATCTCAAGTCGTCCGGGATCGGCACTGAAACGTCGGGGGCCAGCCGCTCCACATCCGCCACCCACAGGCCATGGCGCAACTGGTCGCTCGACGTGATGCGAAAGCGCTGCGCGCCGGTGGCGCGGATCATCATCAGGCCGGGGCGCGGGGTGTCGAGTTCACTGATGGTGGCAAGCGTCCCGACATGGGAGAAAGCTTCGGTGCTGGCCGGATGCCTCACTTCGCTGCCCTGTGTGAGCAGCACCACGCCGAACGGCGCGCCGGCCTTGTGGCAGCGGCCTATCATGTCCAGGTAACGCACCTCGAAAATCCGCAGCGGCAGCACCCCGTCCGGAAAGAGCACCGTCCCCAGGGGGAACAGGGGCAGGGACTGCAGGGTGAGGGCGGACGACGACATCGGATTCCCGTTTCTGCCCGCTATCATCCCACGACCCACTGACCGGCGTCCCATGGCCTACCAAATCATTTCCTTCCTGCTGGATGTTGCCGCCGGCCTGCTCGGCGGGGCCTTCCTGCTGCGGCTGTACATGCAGTACCAGCGCGTTCCTTTCGGCAACCCCATCGGCCGGTTCGTGTTTGCGCTGACTGATTGGCTGGTGCTTCCGTTGCGCCGGATATTGCCCGCCATGGGGCGCGTCGACACGGCCAGCCTCGTGGGGGTGTACCTGGTGGAGCTGGCGCAATTCAGCCTGCTGTGGCTGATGACGGGCCGGATCACGGGATTCGAGATCCTGCCCCTGTTGGCGCTGTTCGGGGTGCTGCGCCTGGTGATCTCCGCCCTCACGGGCCTGGTGATCGTCTATGCGATCCTGTCGTGGGTGAGGGCCGACTCGCCGATCGTGGACGTGATCGACCGCCTTTGCGCGCCCCTGTTGCGCCCCTGGCGCAAGCTGATTCCGCTGGTGGGGGGCATCGACCTGTCGCCGCTGGCCTTCCTGGTCGCGCTGCAGGTCGCAGCGATCGTGCTGGCTTACCTGCAGGCGGCCGTGCTGCGCTGACGCGCGAGGCGCTTCAGCTGACGGCGTCGGCGGGCTGGCGCTGCAGCATGGCCAGCGCGTGGGCCACCGTCTTGCGCAGCTCGCGGCGGTCGCAAATGAAATCGACGGCCCCTTTTTGCTGCAGGAACTCGGCGCGCTGGAAGCCTTCGGGCAGGGTCACCCGCACCGTGGATTCGATCACGCGCGGGCCCGCGAATCCGATCAGGGCCTTGGGCTCGGCGATGACGATGTCGCCCACGAAGGCGAAGCCGGCGCTGACGCCGCCCATGGTCGGGTCCGTGAGGATGCTCACGTAGGGCAGGCCTTTCTTGGCCAGCCGCGTCAGGGCGGCGTTGGTCTTTGCCATCTGCATCAGGGACAGCAGGCCTTCCTGCATGCGGGCGCCGCCGGTGGCCGTGAAGCAAACGAACGGCACCTTCTGCTCCACCGCTGCTTCAACGCCGCGCACGAACCGTTCGCCGACGACGCTGCCCATGCTGCCGCCCATGAAGTCGAATTCGAAGGCGGCCGCGACCAGGCTGATGCTCTGCACGGCGCCGCCCATGACCACCAGCGCATCCGTCTCGCCCGTGTTTTCCAGGGCTTCCTTCAGGCGCTCGGGGTACTTGCGGCTGTCCTTGAACTTGAGCGCGTCCACCGGCAGCACTTCCTGGCCGAGCTCGTAACGGCCCTCTGCGTCGAGGAAGCCGTTCAGGCGCGCGCGCGCGCCGATGCGGTGGTGGTGGCTGCAGGTGGGGCAGACGTTCTGGTTCTGCTCCAGGTCGGTCTTGTAGAGCACGCTTTCGCAGCTCGGGCACTTGACCCACAGGCCCTCGGGGACCTGGCGGCGCTCCGCGGGGTCGGTCGGCTGGATTTTGGGGGGCAGCAGTTTTTCGAGCCAGCTCATGGATGTATTGCTCCTAGGGTCGGGACGATGGCCGGCAGCCTGCGCTGCCCGGCCGAGGACCCGGAACCGACAATTATGCGTCGAGTGCGGACCGCACTCCCCGCAGGAAGTCCGACACGGCAGGAACCACTTTTTCGCGCGGCTGGCCGTCGATCAACTGGATGATTTTCGTGCCGATCACCACCGCGTCCGCCACCTTGCCGATGGCATGCGCGGTGGCGGCGTCGCGGATGCCGAAACCCACACCCACCGGGATCTGCACATGCCGCCGGATGCGCGGCAGCATCTGCCCGACGGCGCCGGTGTCGAGGTTGCCGGCGCCGGTCACTCCCTTGAGCGACACGTAGTAGACGTAGCCGCTGGCCACGCGCGCCACCTGGCGCATCCGCTCATCCGTGCTGGTCGGCGCCAGCAGGAAGATCAGGTCCAGGCCTTGCGCCCTGAGCTTGGCTGCGAAGTCCTCGCACTCCTCGGGCGGGTAGTCCACGACCAGGATGCCGTCCACGCCCGCCTGCGCGGCGTCGCGGATGAAAGCGTCCTTGCCGTGGATCAGGTCGTAGCGCTCGACGGGATTGGCGTAGCCCATGAGCACGACGGGTGTCTGGTTGTCGCCCTGGCGAAACAGCCGGACCATTTCCAGCACCTGCCGAGTGCCGACGCCCAGGGCCAGGGCCTGCTCTCCGGCCTTCTGGATCACCGGGCCGTCGGCCATCGGGTCCGAGAACGGAACGCCCAGCTCGATCACGTCGGCGCCGGCCGCCACCATGCCGTGCATGAGTTCGGGCGTGATGTCGGCGAAAGGGAAGCCGGCGGTAACGTAGGGGATCAGCGCCTTGCGGCCCTGGCTCTTGAGGGCGGCGAAGGTCGCGGCGATGCGGCTCATGGTGCCTCCCGACGAGCCGCCTCTAGGGAGGCACGCGCCCCCTTGGGGGGCAGCGAACGAATGTGAGCGTGGGGGCTCATGACTTGCCGCCTTTCACCTGCAGGCCGCGCATCGACGGCCGGTCGTAGAAGTCCACGCCGGCCAGGTCGGCGACCGTGCCGATGTCCTTGTCGCCGCGCCCGGAAAGGTTGACCAGGATGGTCTGCTGCGGCGTCATGGTCTTCGCCAGCTTCATGGCGTACGCGATCGCGTGGCTCGATTCGAGCGCGGGAATGATGCCTTCGGTGCGGCACAGGTAATGGAATGCCTCCAGCGCCTCCTTGTCGGTGATGCCGACGTACTCGGCCCGGCCGATGTCCTTGAGCCACGCGTGTTCCGGGCCGACGCCCGGGTAGTCCAGGCCCGCGCTGACGCTGTGGGTCTCGGTGATCTGCCCGTTCTCGTCCTGCAGGATGTAGGTGCGGTTGCCGTGCAGCACGCCCGGGCTGCCGCGCTGCAGCGACGCGGAATGCTTGCCGCTGTCCAGGCCCTCGCCCGCGGCCTCGACACCGATCAGGCGCGTCTTCTCGAAGGGGATGTAGGGGTAGAAGATGCCCATGGCGTTGCTGCCGCCGCCGACGCAGGCGACGACCACGTCGGGCTGCGTGCCGGCCGCAGTTCGGGCATCTGCTGCAGGCATTCGTTGCCGATCACGCTCTGGAAGTCGCGCACCATCATCGGGTAGGGATGCGGGCCGGCGACGGTGCCGATGATGTAGAACGTGTTCTCGACGTTGGTGACCCAGTCGCGCATGGCTTCGTTGAGGGCGTCCTTGAGCGTCCTGCTGCCCGACTCGACCGGCACCACGCTGGCGCCCAGCAGGTTCATGCGGTAGACGTTGGGGCTCTGGCGCTTGACGTCCTCGCTGCCCATGTAGACCACGCATTCCAGGCCGTAGCGCGCGCAGATCGTGGCCGTGGCCACGCCGTGCTGGCCCGCGCCGGTCTCGGCGATCACGCGCGGCTTGCCCATGCGGCGCGCCAGCATGGCCTGGCCGATCACGTTGTTGATCTTGTGCGCGCCGGTGTGGTTGAGGTCCTCGCGCTTGAGGTAGATCTGCGCGCCGCCCTGCTCGCGGCTCATGCGCGCGGCGTGGTAGACGGGCGAGGGGCGGCCGACGAAGTGCTTCAGTTCGTAGTGGAATTCCGCGCAGGAATTCCGGGTCGTGCTGGTACTTGGCGTAGGCGTCGCGCAGTTCGCTGATGGCGTGGGTCAGCGTTTCGCTGACGAAGCTGCCGCCGTAGATGCCGAAATGGCCCGGTCGGGTCAGGTTGCTGATAGGAAGGCATGGTGATTCTCAGGCAAGGAGCTCGTCGGCGGCGCGCACGGCGGCGACAAACTGATGGATCTTTTCCGGGTCCTTGATGCCCTTGAGGGTTCCGCCGGGGCCATCGACCTCGACGCCGGAGCTCACATCGACGGCCAGCGTCTTACAGCGCGGCCGCACCTGCACGATGCCATCGGTCACGTTTGCAGGCGTGAGTCCACCAGACAAAACGAGGTGACAGTTGACGCTTGGTGGAAGACGTGACCAATTGAAGGCTTTGCCGCCGCCGCCATACCCCTCGACGTGGGCGTCGAGCAGGATGGCCTGGGCCTGTGAGTAGTCAGCGGCGAATTTTACCAAGTCGAACGGCGCCGCTCCGTCCAGCGGGATGCGGGCGACGCGCAGATAAGGGTGCTTGCCGCCGGCCGTGGCTTCCAGGCACTGCGCCGGCGTCTCGTCGCCGTGGAACTGCACGGCGGCGCCGGGCACCTGTTCGCAGGCCGCCAGCACGGCCTGCGGCGACTCATTGACGAACAGCAGCACCGGCGTGACGAAGGGCGGCAGCCGGCGCGCCAGCTCGGCGGCCCGTGCGCGGCGTGACGAAGCGCGGGCTCTCGGCGTACATGCACGAATCCCACGGCGTCGGCGCCGGCGGCCACGGCCGCGTCGACGTCCTGTTCGCGCGTCAGGCCGCAGATCTTGATGCGGGTGCGTGCTGCGAGCGCATTCGCGGCGGTCATGGCAGCCAATCATACGCAGCCGTGCGGCCGGGCAGGTTCCACTCGGGGCCGTAGACCGGCCCCAGGAAATACAGGCCGTCGGGCGAGAAGGTGGGCGCCGCGGCGTCGCGGTCGCGCGCCGCCAGCACCTGCGCTCATCCATCGGTCGGCTGCTGTGCCCTGGCCGATCGCCAGCAGGCAGCCCATGATGTTGCGGATCATGTGGTGCAGGAAGGCATCGGCCTCGAACTCGAAGCGCCAGTAGCGCCGCGGCGGCGCGATCGTCGATGCGCTTGCATGGTCTTGACCGGCGACTTCGCCTGGCAGGCGCTCGCGCGGAACGAACGTGAAGTCGTGCTGGCCGAGCAGCAGCGCCGCGGCCTCGCGCATGGCGCTCGCCGTCGAGCGGGCGGAACACCCAGCCCACGCGGCCGGCCTCGACGCTCGGCCGCACCGGCGACTCGCAGCACGACATAGGCGTAGCGGCGCGCGATGGCGCTGGCGCGCGAATGGAAGGCGTCGGGCACGGGCTGGGCCCATTGGACGGCGATGTCGCGCCGGCAGGAACCGGTTGGTGCCGCGAACCCAGGAGAACTCCTCTCGCGCGATGGGCGTGTCGAAGTGCACCACCTGCATCAGCGCCGTGCACCCCGGCATCGGTGCGGCCGGCGCACACGGTGGAGATGGGCTGCGTGGCGAATTCGCCGAGGGCCGCTTCCAGGCGGTCCTGCACGGTGCGCCCCGAAGGCTGGCTTTGCCAGCCCTCGTAGGCCTGTCCGTTGTAGCTGATGCCCAGTGCCAGCCTCATTGGCGGGCTTTCAGGATGGGGGCGGGCGCGGCCGGAAGCCGGATCAGCCGATTTCCGCGAGGAAACGCTGGGCCTTGCTCTTCAGGTCGCCGGAGGCTTCGGCCAGGACTTCCTCGGCCAGGCTGCGCGCGCCGTCCGGGTCGCCGATGGCGTTGAACTCCTGGGCCAGCGCCAGCTTGGTGGCCAGTGGGTCGCCGCCGGTGTCTTCAAAGCCGGCGGTGCTCAGCGGCGCGCCAGCCGTGCTCGAAGGTCCTTCGTCGGCTTCAGCAACCGGTGTCGCCGCAGCAGGCGCGGCCTTCGCGGCGGACGCGGACGCAGGCGCTTCGGCCGCCGGGCCGTCCAGGTCGAGCGAGAGCGCGCCCAGGTCGAATTCGATCATCCCGGCGTCCGCGGCTGCAGCGGGGCTTGCGGCGACCGGGCTCGGCGCCGGTGCCTTGGGCGGCTCGGTCGTGAAGGCCAGGCTGTTTTCGGTCAGGTTCAGGTCCGGCGCATCCAGGTGCGCCGCTGCCGACACTGCTGCAGGTGCCGCCGCGGGGGATTCGAGGGCGACGGTCGGCGAGCCGAAGTCCATGTCCAGCGAAGGCATGGGCTCGGCGGCCGGCGGGACATTCATCGCCAGAGTGCTCTGCGCTGCGTTCGCCGAAGCGGCGGAAGCGGGCTCTTCGTCGCCGAGCGAGAAATCCAGGTCCAGGTCGAGGTCCACCGGGCTGGCGGGCGCCACAGGCACCGCCTGGGCGGCGGTGGTCGCGCCGAAGTCGCTCGCAGGCGCGGTGGTGGCCGCCCCTGCCGCAGCGGCGGCGCCTTCGGCCGGGTGGCCACCGGGCCGGTACAGCGGGTTGGAGGGGTCAAGCTCCTGGCCCAGTTCGCAGATGTGCTCCCACTCCGGACCTTCGCCGCGCGTCAGGGCATAGGCTTCGGTGGCGACCAGCTCGAACGCCTTGGCGTCGCGGCGCTTCGAATAGATTTCGAGCAGCTTGCCGTGGACCGCGACGCGCTGGGGCGTGGTGCGCATGGCTTCCTTGAGGATTTCCTCGGCCTGCAGGTCGCGCCCATAGGCCAGGTAGACGTCGGCTTCGGCGACCGGGTCCACGTCGCCGGCCGCATCGAGCTGGCTGGGCGAATACACCATGGACGAGCCGGTGGCGTTGCCTTCGTTGGTGTCGATGCGCTGGCCGCCGCTGGCGCCGAAGAACGAATCGGGCTGCAGCCGGCTTTCCAGGAACGAACTGTCGACCTGCGTCGATTTCTTGCGCTGCTGGGCGCGGTAGAAGCCGAAGCCCAGCAGCAGCGCCAGCACGCCGCCGACGGTCGCCGGCACGATCGGGTTTTCCAGCAGGTCGTCGACCAGGCTGGTTTCGGGGGCGGCGGGGAGGCGCCACGACCTTGGGCTTGGAGGCTGTCGCAGCGGGAGCCACGCCGGCGACCGGTGCGCTGGCAGGGGCCTGGGCCACGGTGCCGGCCGCCGGCTCGCTCGCTGCGGCGCTGGCGGGCAGTGCGGCGCCCGTTGCCGCCGCGGTGGCGGGTGCCGATGCCGGCGCCGAGGCGCTGGCCAGGCGGGGCGGGAGCCGCGACAGGGGTCGGGGCCGAGGCGGGCTTCGCGGCGGACGCTACCGGGGCTGGACCGGCAGGCTTGGCTGCGCTGGCAGCGCCGACAGGCAGGGCCACGCCGGCCTTGCCGGCACTGGCGCCGCCGGCCGGAGCGCGCCGCTGTGCCCAGCTTGTTGAGGTCGGTGATGTTCTTGTTGAGCTCGGCCACGCGCGTGGCGTCGTCCTGGGCTGCGCGCTCGCGGGCGATCTTGTCCTCGGCAGCCTTGGCCTGCACGGCGCCCTTGGACAGGGTCAGCTTGTCGGGCGCGGCCGCGCCCGGCTTCTTGTCCTCGACCTGGGCCTGCACCTTGCCCGACGCCTCGCGCTCGCTGCCGCCGACACGGGTGGTCGGCAGGCCTTCGGCCAGGCGGCGGCGGAATTCGTTGAAGTCGCGGCTTTGCGCGACGATGGTCTGGCGGGCTTCGCCCGAAGGCACCAGTTCGGCTTCTGCGGCGGACGGCACGTCGAGCACGGCGCCGCTCTTGAGCCGGTTGACGTTGCCGCCGATGAAGGCCTCGGGGTTGGCGCGCAGCATGGCCACCAGCATCTGGTCGAGCGAGACGTTGGCCGGCTTGTTGGCCGCGGCAATCTTGCCTGCGGTGTCACCGGCCTGAACGGTGACCTGCTTGCCGTCGCCGCCGGCCGGCCGGGGCTCGGCAGCCGGGCCGGTCGCGGGTCGCTGCGCGGGAGTGCGCGAGGCAGTGGCGGCCGGCGCGGTGGCCCGCGGGGCCTGGGCCGCTGGCGCGCGCGGGGCCGGCGAAACCTGGGCCGCCAGCGGGGGCGCACTCTGGCGCAGGTTCGGCGGGTCGAACAGCATCGTGTAGTCGCGCACGATGCGGCCGTTGGACCACTGCGTTTCCAGGATCAGGTCGATGAAGGGTTCGTTGACGGGACGCTGGCTCGACAGGTGCAGGAAATGGCGGCCGTCAGGGCGGCGCTGCAGCGTGATGGTGATGCCGGAGAGGGCCGGGTTGTAGTCGAGGCCCGCGGCGCGGAAAGCCTCGGGCGAGGCGATCACGGTACGCAGGCTTGCCAGTTCTTCCGCGTTGATTTCGGGAATGTCGATATCGGCGCGCAGCGGCTCGCCGAGGGCCGACTGGACCGTGACTCGACCCAAGGCAAGGGCATTGGCATCCGATGCTGAGAAACCCAGCAGCGCGGCCGCGGCGATTGCCAGGGCGGTTGCGCGCCATTGCGGTTTTTCCATCGATTTTTGCGCCCCCATTGCTCGGTCTGCAGGCAATTTTTTTCTCATCATGCGAACAAACGCCTCGACGCTGAATTTGCTAAAAGGACCATAACATCAATGTCTTAGGCTGACAAGCTGAGACACCTTTTAACTTCGGACGCGTTTGTCCGACGGCGCCTGCGGCCGCTGCGATGTTGTGATGCGACAACGCCTGTAACCGCTGATTACAGGCGTTGAGTCGAGCGGGCACGCCGCAATCAAGCGTCGAGGAGGATGCGCAACATCCGGCGCAGCGGCTCCGCAGCGCCCCACAGCAGCTGATCACCGATCGTGAAGGCGCCGAGGTATTCCGGGCCCATGGCCAGCTTGCGGATCCGGCCCACGGGAATGCCGAGCGTGCCGGTCACGGCAACGGGTGTGAGGTCCTTCATGGTGGCCTCGCGTGTGTTGGGAACGACCTTGGCCCAGGCGTTGTCGTTGGCAATGAGTTGCTCGACGTCGGCCAGGGGAACGTCCTTCTTCAGCTTGAAGGTCAGCGCCTGGCTGTGGCAGCGCATCGCGCCGACCCGCACGCAGAAACCGTCCACCGGCGTGGCGGGCGTGCCGAAGCCTTCGCCCTGGCCCAGGATCTTGTTCGTCTCTGCGCCGGCCTTCCATTCCTCGCGCGACACGCCGTTGCCCAAGTCCTTGTCGATCCAGGGAATCAGCGAGCCACCCAGCGGCACGCCGAAGTTGGCCACATCGTCGCCGGACAGGGCCTTTTGGCGGGCCAGCACTTTGCGGTCGATTTCCAGGATGGCCGATTTCGGATCGTCCAGGAGCTGCCGCACTTCGGCGTTGAGCGTGCCGAACTGCGTGAGCAGCTCGCGCATGTGCTGGGCGCCGCCGCCCGAGGCTGCCTGGTAGGTCATGCTGGACATCCACTCGACGAGGCCGGCCTTGTAGAGCGCGCCCACCCCCATCAGCATGCAGCTGACGGTGCAGTTGCCGCCGATCCAGTTCTTGCCGCCCTTGCCCAGGGCATTCTTGATGACCGGCATGTTGACCGGGTCCAGGATGATCACGGCGTCATCCTTCATCCGCAGCGTGGAGGCGGCGTCGATCCAGTGGCCGTTCCAGCCTGCCGCGCGCAGCTTGGGGAACACCTCGGTGGTGTAGTCGCCGCCTTGCGCCGTGATGACGATGTCGCACTTTTTCAGCGCGTCGATGTCGAAGGCGTTCTTGAGCGTGGTCTCGTTCTTCGCCTGGGCCGGGGCCTTGCCGCCGGCGTTGGAGGTGGAGAAGAACAGCGGCTCGATCAGGGCGAAGTCGCCCTCGGCCTGCATCCGGTCCATGAGGACCGAGCCGACCATGCCGCGCCAGCCGACCAGGCCGACCAGGGGTTGTTGTCCGTTCGAGAGTTTCATCGCATCGCCCTTTTCAAAAGTTGAATCAAACCTTTTGTCCCCCGGCTCGTTCGGGCCGGGGAGGGCGCGACGAACCGGAGCTGTTCTAGCCCTTGGTGGTCTTCTTGGTAATCGTGGAGGCGAGGGCGGCCACGACGGCGTCGCCCATCTCGCGGGTGCCTGCCTTCTTCGTGCCTTCGGAATGGATGTCCGCCGTGCGCAGGCCGGAGGCGAGCACGTCCTTCACCGCGGACTCGATCCGGTCGGCGGCTTGGGGTTGGTTGAGCGAAAAGCGGAGCATCATGGCAGCAGACAATATTGTAGCCAAAGGATTGGCGATGCCCTTGCCCGCGATGTCCGGTGCGCTGCCGTGGCTCGGCTCGTACAGCCCTTGGCTCGAGGCGTTCAGGCTGGCCGACGGCAGCATGCCGATGGACCCCGTGAGCATGGCCGCCTCGTCCGACAGGATGTCCCCGAACATGTTGCCGGTGACGATCACGTCGAACTTCTTCGGCGCCTTCACCAATTGCATCGCAGCGTTGTCCACGTACATGTGATCCAGCTCAACATCCGTGTATTCCTTGCCGACTTCGGTGACCACGTCCTTCCACAGCTGGAAAGTCTCCAGGACGTTGGCCTTGTCCACGCTGGTGACGCGCTTATTGCGCTTGCGGGCCGCCTGGAAAGCGACGTGGGCGATCCGCTCGATCTCCGGGCGCGAGTACCGCATCGTGTCGAAGGCCTCCTCCGAGCCCGGGAAGTGCCCGTCCACGGCCGTGCGGCGGCCGCGTGGCTGGCCGAAGTAGATGTCGCCCGTCAGTTCGCGGATGATGAGGATGTCCAGGCCGGAGACCAGTTCGGGCTTCAGGCTGGAGGCGCCCACCAGTTCGTCGTAGCAGATGGCGGGCCGGAAGTTGGCGAACAGGCCGAGGTTCTTGCGCAGGCCCAGCACGGCCTGCTCGGGGCGCAGCGGACGGTCGAGCTTGTCGTACTTCCAGTCGCCCACGGCGCCGAACAGCACCGCATCGGCTTCCTTGGCGAGCTTGAGGGTGGCTTCCGGCAAGGGATGGCCATGCGCCTCGTACGCCGCGCCGCCGACCAGCGCAGTTTCCATCTCGAATTTCAGGTCCAGCGCGTTCAGGACCTTCACGGCCTCCGCGACGATTTCCGTGCCGATGCCGTCACCCGGCAAGACTGCGATTTTCATTTCTGTATCCAGGAAAGAGGAAGGTTCAGCGCACGAGGGAGTGGGCCAGCCAGGGCTTTTGCGCGAGGCGCAGCGCTTCGAACGCCTTGATCTTGTCGGCCTGGCGCAGGGTCAGGCCGATGTCGTCGAAGCCATTGGTCAGGCAGAACTTGCGGAAGGGCTGGACCTCGAAGGGCAACTCCTCGCCTTGCGGCCGGACGACCACCTGGCGCTCCAGGTCGACGGTGAGCTGGTAGCCGGGAAAGGCCAGGGCCTCGTCGAACAGCGCGGACACCTGCGACTCGGGCAGCACGATCGGCAACAAGCCGTTCTTGAAGCAGTTGTTGAAGAAGATGTCGGCGTAGCTGGGCGCGATGATGGCGCGAAAACCGTATTGGTCCAGCGCCCAGGGTGCATGCTCGCGCGACGAGCCGCAGCCGAAGTTCTTGCGCGCCAGCAGGATGGATGCGCCCTGGTACCGGGGCTGGTTCAGCACGAAGTCCGGGTTGGACTTGCGCGTGGCCGGGTCCTGGCCCGGCTCGCCATGGTCCAGGTAGCGCCACTCGTCGAACAGGTTCTGCCCGAAACCGGTCTTGCGGATCGACTTCAGGAACTGCTTGGGAATGATCGCGTCGGTGTCGACGTTCTCGCGGTCCATCGGGGCAACCAGCCCTTTGTGCACGTTGAATTTCTGCATCACAAGTTCACGGCTGCAGGGCAGCCGTGATTTCTCCTTAGATTTTTCGGATGTCGACGAAGTGCCCATGCACGGCTGCCGCGGCGGCCATGGCGGGGCTGACCAGGTGCGTGCGCCCCCCGGCGCCCTGGCGCCCTTCGAAATTGCGGTTGCTGGTCGAGGCGCAGCGTTCGCCCGGCTCCAGCCGGTCGGCGTTCATCGCCAGGCACATGGAGCAGCCCGGCTCGCGCCATTCGAAGCCGGCAGCCTTGAAGATTTCATGCAGGCCTTCGCGTTCGGCCTGTTCCTTGACCAGCCCGGACCCGGGCACGACCATCGCCAGCTTCACGGTCTTGGCGACCTTCTGCCCCAGCTTCTTCACCACCGCGGCCGCTTCGCGCATGTCCTCGATACGGCTGTTGGTGCAGGAGCCGATGAAGACCTTGTCGACGTAGATGTCGTCCAGCGCCTTGCCCGGCTGCAGGCCCATGTAGGTCAGGGCGCGTTCGATCGCGCCGCGCTTGCTCGGGTCCTTTTCCTTGTCCGGGTCCGGCACGCGGGCGTCGACGCCCAGCACCATTTCGGGGGAGGTGCCCCAGGTGACCTGCGGGATGATCTGCGCGGCGTCGAACTCCACGACGGTGTCGAATTTCGCGTCGGGATCGGAGTGCAGCGTCTTCCAGTAGGCGACTGCCTGCTCCCACTCCACGCCGGTGGGTGCCAGCGGCCGGCCCTTGACGTATTCGATGGTCTTTTCGTCGACGGCGACCAGGCCGGCACGGGCGCCGGCTTCGATGGCCATGTTGCACACGGTCATGCGGCCTTCCATGCTCAGGGAGCGGATCGCCGATCCGGCGAACTCGATGGTGTAGCCGGTGCCGCCGGCCGTGCCGATCCTGCCGATGATGGCCAGCACGATGTCCTTGGCCGTGACGCCGGGGGCCAGCTTGCCCTCGACCTTGATCAGCATGTTCTTGGCCTTCTTGGCCAGCAGCGTCTGCGTGGCCATCACGTGCTCGACCTCGCTGGTGCCGATGCCGTGCGCCAGCGCGCCGAAAGCGCCGTGGGTGGAGGTGTGCGAGTCGCCGCAGACCACGGTCATGCCCGGCAGCGTCGCGCCCTGTTCGGGGCCGATCACGTGCACGATGCCCTGGCGCTTGGACAGGAACGGAAAGTAGGCGGCCGATCCGAACTCGCCGATGTTCCGGTCCAGCGTGGTGATCTGCTCCTTGCTGATCGGGTCGGTGATGCCGTCGTAGCCGAGCTCCCAGCCGGTGGTCGGCGTGTTGTGGTCGGCGGTGGCCACGATGGAGCTGACGCGCCAGACCTTGCGGCCGGCCTCGCGCAGGCCCTCGAATGCCTGCGGGCTGGTCACTTCGTGCACCAGGTGGCGGTCGATGTAGAGGATGGCGGTGCCGTCCTCCTCGGTGTGGACGACGTGCTCGTCCCAGATCTTGTCGTAGAGGGTGCGTCCCATGGGTGCTTCCAGTTGCGGATGATTTTATTCGGTGGCGCCAACGCCCGGGCTCCTGGGCGCCTGCGCAGAGGTGGTCGACCAGCAGCCGTGCCGTGACCGGCAGGGTCGAGAAGTCGCGTGCGACCAGGTCGATGTGGCGGGTGGCCCAGCCGTCGGCCAGGCCCACGCACCGCGAGGTCGCCGACGCCGTGCATCAGCTCGAAGGCGCGCCGCGGCATCACGCCCACGCCCAGGCCGTTGTGGATCATGCGGCACATGGCGTCCAGTCCCGTGACGTGGATGCGCAGCTTGATGGTGCGGCCCGCGGCCGCCGCGGCGTCGCGCATCGCGAGGTAGATGGAGCTGTTGGAGTGCAGGCCCACATGGTCGCAATCCAGCGTCTCCTCGAACGGGACCGACTTGCGGCGGGCCAGCGCATGCCGGCGCGGAACGATCAGCACCAGCTGGTCCTGGCGGTAAGGCCGTACCTGCAGCTCATGCCCCGGGCCCGGCACGCCGGTGTTGCAGATGCCCAGGTCGGCCGCGCCTTCCTGCACCGCGCGCAGCACTTCGGTGGACAGGTGTTCTTCCAGGTCGATCTTGACCTCGGGATGGTCCTGGATGAAACGTCCCAGGTCCTCGGGCAGGAACTGGACGATGGCTGAAATGCTGGCGTGGACCCGCACATGGCCGCGCACGCCGTCGGCGTATTCGCTGAGTTCGCCCTGCATCTTCTCCAGGCTGAACAGGACCGACCGGGCGTGGTGCAGCAGGCTTTCGCCGGCCGGCGTCAGGTCCACCCCGCGCGTGTGCCGGTAGAGCAGGGGCGTGTCCAGCGTGGCTTCCAGGTCCGACAGCCGCTTGCTCACCGCCGACGCGGCGATGAATTCGCGCTCGGCGGCCTTGCCGATGCTGCCGAGCTCGCACACCGCCACGAACAGCTGCAGCGACGTGAGGTCGATCCGGCGGGCGAAATTGCGTTCGGAAGATTTCAAGGTGGAAGGTCCCGGCCATCGCGTGTGGCGACGAGGAAGTCGATTTTCCCTTATGACGGGCGACTTCGTCATCGTCAACCACGATGCCCACCTTGCCGAGCGGGAAACAAAAAAGCCCGCCGGAGGGCGGGCTTGGAATGCCGATTTTTGCGGCGTGAGCCGCAGGACCGGTCGTTATCGCTTGGAGATCGGGAGGATGTCGCGCTTGGTCGAGCCGGTGAAGAGCTGGCGCGGGCGGCCGATCTTGTACTCGGGGTCGCCGATCATCTCGTTGAGCTGGGCGATCCAGCCGACGGTGCGGGCCAGGGCGAAGATCGCGGTGAACAGGCTCACCGGGATGCCGATCGCGCGCTGCACGATGCCGGAGTAGAAGTCGACGTTGGGGTAGAGCTTGCGCGAGACGAAGTATTCGTCTTCGAGCGCGATCTTTTCCAGGGCCATGGCCAGCTTGAACAGCGGGTCGTTGTGCAGGCCCAGGTCGTCGAGCACTTCCTTGCAGGTTTCCTGCATCAGCTTGGCACGCGGGTCGTAGTTCTTGTACACGCGGTGGCCGAAGCCCATCAGCTTGACGCCGGAGTTCTTGTCCTTGACCTGCTTGATGAACTCGCCGATCTTGTCGACGCCGCCCTGGCGCTGGATGTCGTAGAGCATGTTGAGGCAGGCTTCGTTGGCGCCGCCGTGCGCCGGGCCCCACAGGCAGGCCACGCCCGCCGCGATGGCGGCGAACGGGTTGGTGCCGGAGGAGCCGCACAGGCGCACCGTCGACGTCGAGGCGTTCTGCTCGTGGTCGGCGTGCAGGATGAAGATGCGGTCCATCGCGCGCACCAGCACCTCGTTCGGCTGGTACTCCTCGCATGGCGTGGCGAACATCATGCGCATGAAGTTGCCGGCGTACGAGAGGTCGTTCTGCGGGTACATGTACGGCTGGCCTGCGCTGTACTTGTAGGCCATGGCCACCAGCGTGGGCATCTTCGCGATCAGGCGGATCGCGGCGATCTCGCGGTGCTCCGGGTTGTTGATGTCGGTGCTGTCGTGATAGAAGGCCGACAGGGCGCCGACCAGGCCGGTCATGATGGCCATCGGGTGGGCGTCGCGGCGGAAGCCCCGCAGGAAGAACTGCATCTGCTCGTTGACCATGGTGTGCATGGTCACGTTGCGGCTGAACTTCTGCTTGCCCTCGGCGTTGGGCAGTTCCCCGTACAGCAGCAGGTGGCAGGTTTCCATGAAGTCGCACTGCGTGGCCAGCTGCTCGATCGGGTAGCCGCGGTACAGCAGCTCGCCCTTGTCGCCGTCGATGTAGGTGATCGCCGACTGGCAGGCTGCCGTGGACATGAAGCCCGGGTCATACGTGAACATGCCGGTCTGTGCATAGAGCTTGCGGATGTCGATCACATCCGGCCCCACGCTGCCCTGGTAGACGGGCAGGTCGACGTTGGGGCTGCCGTTGGTAAACGACAGGGTGGCTTTGTTGTCAGCGAGTTTCATAACGGTTTCCTTGCTTAATTCGGTCGTTGGCTTCGCAGCATCTGCAGCACTTCTCTCACGTCGTCTTTGCTTATCTCGCCTTCGGGCTCCCTGCGCCGAAGCAGCAGGTCCAGCAGGTCGTTGTCCGCCAATTCCATCAACTCGTTCAGGGCAGCGGCCTGCCTCACCGTCAGGGTCGACTCGTGCCGGGCAAAGAACCTTTCGATGAACAGGTCGTTTTCCAGCAAGCCGCGGCGGCACCGCCATTTCAGCTTGCTGAGCGCCCGCTCGTCGATCAGCTCATCGCCGTCGTCCACTAGATCGCCCGCCGCACCATCAATTCCTTGATCTTGCCGATGGCCATTGTCGGATTCAGTCCCTTCGGGCACACGTCCACGCAGTTCATGATCGTGTGGCATCGGAACAGCCGGTAGGGGTCTTCCAGGTTGTCCAGCCGCTCGCCGGTGGCCTCGTCCCGGCTGTCGGCGATGAATCGGTAGGCCTGCAGCAATCCGGCCGGGCCCACGAACTTGTCGGGGTTCCACCAGAAGCTGGGGCAGCTGGTCGAGCAGCTGGCGCACAGGATGCATTCGTACAGGCCGTTGAGCTCTTCGCGCTCTTCGGGAGACTGTAGCCTCTCCTTCTCGGGGGGCACATTGTCATTGATCAAGTAAGGCTTGATCGAGTTGTACTGCTTGAAGAACTGGGTCATGTCCACGATCAGGTCGCGGATGACCGGCAGGCCGGGCAGGGGCTTGAGCACGATCGTGCCCTGCAGCGTGAGCATGTTGGTCAGGCAGGCCAGGCCGTTCTTGCCATTGATGTTCATCGCGTCGGAGCCGCAGACGCCTTCGCGACAGGAGCGGCGGAACGACAGGGTCGGGTCCTGCGCCTTGAGCTTCATCAGGGCGTCCAGCAGCATGCGCTCGTGGCCATCGAGCTCGACCTCGATGGTCTGCATGTAAGGCTTGGCGTCCTTGTCCGGGTCGTAGCGGTAGATCTGGAAGGTGCGTTTTTGCATGGAGGATCCGTCTCTTTGAATCTAGGCGCTTTGCGGGTCAGAGGTAGTACGTAGGACAGCCGGCGGTTTCAGAAGGTTCGGACCTTCGGCGGCACTGAATCCACGGTGAGGGGTTTCAGCTGGACCGGCTTGTAGGACAGCCGGTTGCCCTCGCTGTACCAGAGGGAGTGCTTCATCCAGTTGGCGTCGTCGCGGCCCAGCGGGGCGACCGGGTCGTCGGCGGGGCGCTCGTAGTCGCTCACGGTGTGGGCGCCGCGGCACTCCTTGCGGGCGGCAGCTGAAACGATGGTGGCCTGGGCGCATTCGATGAGGTTCTCGACCTCCAGCGCCTCGATGCGGGCCGTATTGAACACCTTGGACTTATCCTGCAGCGCCAGCGACCCGACCCGCTCGCGCATCGCCGCGATCTGCCTCACGCCTTCGTCCATGATGGCCTGGGTGCGGAACACGCTGGCGTGCTTTTGCATGGCGTTGCGCATGTCGTTGGCCACGTCCTGGGCGTATTCGCCGGAGGCCGTGTTTTCCAGGCGGTTGAGGCGCTCGAGGGTGGCGTCGGCCGCATCCGCCGGCAGGGGCTTGTGCGACTGGGTCCGGCTCGCGAACTCGACGATGTGGTTGCCCGCGGCGCGGCCGAACACCAGCAGGTCCAGCAGCGAGTTGGTGCCCAGGCGGTTGGCGCCGTGCACGCTGACGCAGGAGCATTCGCCCACCGCGTACAGGCCGTTGACGACGGCGTTGTGCCGGTCGCCCTGCTGCACCACGACCTGGCCGTTGATGTTGGTGGGGATGCCGCCCATCTGGTAGTGGATGGTCGGCACCACGGGGATCGGCTCCTTGGTGATGTCGACGTTGGCGAAGTTAACGCCGATTTCGTACACCGAGGGCAGCCGCTTGTGGATCGTCTCGGCGCCCAGGTGGTCGAGCTTGAGCAGCACGTAGTCCTTGTTCGGCCCGCAGCCGCGGCCTTCCTTGATTTCCTGGTCCATGCGAGCGCGACACGAAGTCGCGCGGCGCCAGGTCCTTCAGGGTGGGCGCATAGCGCTCCATGAAGCGCTCGCCGTTGCTGTTGAGCAGGATGGCGCCTTCGCCGCGGCAGCCTTCGGTCAGCAGCACGCCCGCGCCGGCCACGCCGGTGGGGTGGAACTGCCAGAACTCCATGTCTTCCAGCGGGATGCCGGCGCGTGCCGCCATGCCCAGGCCGTCGCCGGTGTTGATGAATGCGTTGGTGGACGCCGCGAAGATGCGGCCCGCGCCGCCGGTGGCCAGCAGCGTGGTCTTGGCTTCGAGGATGTGCAGGTCGCCGGTCTCCATTTCCAGGGCCGTGACGCCGACCACGTCGCCGTCGGCGTCGCGGATGAGGTCCAGCGCCATCCACTCGACGAAGAAGCTGGTCTTGGCCTTGACGTTCTGCTGGTACAGCGTGTGCAGCATCGCGTGGCCGGTGCGGTCGGCGGCGGCGCAGGCGCGCTGCACGGGTTTTTCGCCGTAGTTGGCCGTGTGGCCGCCGAACGGGCGCTGGTAGATCGTGCCGTCGGGGTTGCGGTCGAACGGCATGCCCATGTGCTCCAGGTCGTACACGACCTTGGGCGCTTCGCGGCACATGAACTCGATCGCGTCCTGGTCGCCCAGCCAGTCGGAGCCCTTCACGGTGTCGTAGAAGTGGTAGTGCCAGTTGTCCTCGCTCATGTTGCCGAGCGAGGCGCCGATGCCGCCCTGGGCCGCGACGGTGTGCGAGCGGGTGGGGAAGACCTTGGACAGCACGGCCACGTTCAGGCCTGCGCGCGCCAGCTGCAGCGAGGCGCGCATGCCGGAGCCGCCCGCGCCGACGATGACGACGTCGAACTTGCGGCGGGTGATGTTGTTCTTGCTATAGGTCATTGCTCACAGTCTCCAGAGAACTTGGATGGCCCAGCCCGCGCACGCGGTGAGCCAGACGATGGCGAAGACCTGCAGCACCAGGCGCAGACCTGCAGGCTTGATGTAATCCATGAACACTTCGCGCATGCCCACCCAGACGTGCAGGAGCAGCGCGACGATGATGGTGAAGGTCAGCACCTTCATCCACTGCGCGGCGAAGATGCCCGCCCATTTGTCGTAGCCGATGGGCCCCTTCGAAAAGACGACCTGCACCAGCACGACCAGGGCAAAGAGCGCCATCAGGGCGGCCGTCACGCGCTGGCTGAGCCAGTCGCGAAGGCCGTAGTGCGCGCCCACGACGAGGCGCTTGGAACCGTAATTCACGGACATAGACCAGTTTCCTATTCAGTGGGGACGGCCTTGAAAATCCCGCCCCCAGGGTGATTTCGTTTAGTACAGACCGAACAGCTTGGCGCCCAGCACCAGCGTGAGCAGGGTGCTGGCGACCAGGGTGAACAGCGCCGACTTCCGGCCGAATTCCTTGCTCACCGCCGCATGGCTCACGTCCGTCCAGAGGTGGCGCAGCCCGGCGATGAGGTGGTGCAGGAAGGCCCAGATCAGCGCCAGCGCCACCAGCTTGATGATCCAGCCCGGAAAAAACCAAAGGCCGCTGTTGAAGGCGGCCCTGAACCTGGCGAAGGAGATTTCGGAGGACAGCGAGGTGTCGAACATCCAGATGATGAACGGCATCAGCACGAACATCAGGACGCCGCTGAAGCGATGCAGGATCGAGACCATGCGATGCGAGGGGCAGCCGGTACGTCGGCAGATCGCTCAACGCGTTGATGTTGCGGAATTCAGGCCGCTTCTTGGCTAGCTCTGTCATGGCGTGGCTTTCGTGGTGGGAGGCATGCGCGGAGTCGTATTCGGGAGCCCAGGGAACCCAAAATTCTATTGCAACGCACAAAACTGACGCGCAGCCTTCAAAAAAAACGGCTAGCTCAATTCGTTGCGGTAGTGATGGGTGTCGGTGCGGTAGAGGCCGCGGCGCAGTTCCATCGGCACGTCGTTGTAGGTGTAGGCGATGCGCTCGACGCTCAGCAGCGGCGTGTGCGGTGCCACGTCCAGCAGTGCCAGCCTGCTGCGCGTCCGGCGCGACGGCACGGATCTTTTCTTCGGCCCGCACCATGCGCACGCCGAATTCGAGTTCGAACATGGCGTACGTCGGGCCGTGGTAGCCGGTCATCTGCTCGGCGGTCAGGCCCTTGAAGGCGTTCGCCGGGCAACCACAGGTCTTCCAGGATGGTGGGCATGCCGCCGAAGGAAAGCACGCGCCGCACCTGCACCACCGGGTCGCCGGAACGCAGCGCCAGCGCGCGCGCCACTTCGGCCGGCGCGCGCACGCGCTTGCACTCGAGCACGACCGCGCTGCGCCGGGCCTTCGCTGTCGCTGGTCGCCGCTGTCGGGCATGAGCTTGAGGAAGCGGTAGCGCACCTGCTGCTCGGCATGGGTGGCCACGTAGGTGCCCTTGCCCTGCCGGCGCACCACCAGGTTTTCCGCCGCCAGTTCGTCGATGGCCTTGCGCACGGTGCCCTGGCTGACGCGAAAGCGCGCCGCCAGGTCCATCTCGCTGGGAATGGCTTCGCCCGGCTTCCATTCGCCGGCCTGCAGGCTTTGCAGGATCAGCGCCTTGATCTGCTGGTACAGCGGGCTGAACGCCGGCGTCGCCTGTGGCGCGGCGTCGGCCGGGGCCAGGGCGTTGTCGGAAGAGGAGGGCGTGTGGGCCATCGCTGCAGGCGTCTCTTTGTTGGGGTGCGGTCGCAGGCTGGGAAGGGTGCCCGAAACTGCTGGAATCATATCTTATATAAGACATAAGACAAATTGACGCACTAGGGTTTTCGAGAGTAAACTCCACAGGTTTCCGGCAGGGCTTTTGCCGCAGGGCTCGCGACCACAGCCGGACCCGTTTCCCAACTCACGATTCGGAGAATTCCATGAGCAAAAAGCCCGTCCGCGTGGCCGTCACCGGCGCCGCCGGCCAGATCGGTTATGCCATCCTGTTTCGCATCGCATCCGGCGAAATGCTGGGCAAGGACCAGCCGGTCATCCTGCAACTGCTGGAAATCCCCGACGAGAAGGCCCAAAAGGCCCTCAAGGGCGTGATGATGGAATTGCAGGATTGCGCCTTCCCGCTGCTGGCCGGCATGGAAGCGCACAGCGACCCGATGACCGCCTTCAAGGACACCGACTACGCGCTGCTCGTGGGCGCCCGTCCGCGCGGCCCCGGCATGGAGCGTGCCGACCTGCTGGCCGCCAATGCGCAGATCTTCACCGCCCAGGGCAAGGCGCTGGACAAGGTCGCCAGCCGCAACGTCAAGGTGCTGGTGGTGGGCAACCCCGCCAACACCAACGCCTACATCGCCATGAAGAGCGCGCCGAGCCTGCCGCGCGAGAACTTCACCGCCATGCTGCGCCTGGACCACAACCGCGCCGCTTCGCAGATCGCCGCCAAGACCGGCGTTGCCGTGGGCGATATCGAGAAGCTCACCGTGTGGGGCAACCATTCGCCCACCATGTACGCCGACTACCGTTTCGCCACCGCCGGCGGCAAGTCGATCAAGGACATGATCAACGACCAGGTCTGGAACGCTGAAACGTTCCTGCCCACCGTGGGCAAGCGCGGCGCAGCGATCATCGAGGCGCGCGGGCTGTCGTCGGCCGCTTCGGCTGCCAACGCCGCGATCGACCACATGCGCGACTGGGCCCTGGGCAGCAACGGCAAGTGGGTCACCATGGGCATCCCGTCCAATGGCGACTACGGCATTCCCGAAGGACGTGATGTTCGGCTTCCCGGTCACGACCGCGAACGGCAAGTACGAGGTCGTCAAGGGCCTGGAAGTCGACGCCTTCAGCCAGGAACGCATCAACAAGACGCTGAAGGAACTGCAGGACGAGCAGGCCGGCGTGGCCCACCTGCTCTGAAGACGAGAGGCTGAGTGAAGCACCCGCGAGAAGTCCTCCTCGGCGCCCAGGCACAGACAGGCTCGCTGCCCGTTTGCGATCATTACAGCGGTGTCGAGGCGCGGATGCGCAAGAGCCTGCAGCTGCAGGCCGAGATGACCGAGGAATTCGGCGCCTGCGTGTTCGACGTGACGTTCGACTGCGAGGACGGCGCGCCCGTGGGCGGCGAGGCGGACCATGCGGCCCTCGTGGTCGGCGCTGGTCTCGCTGGCCAGCGACAAGGCGCGCGTGGCCGTGCGCGTCCATCCGGCGGACCATCCGGCGTTCGAGCAGGACATCGTCACGATCGCGGGCAAGGCCGGCAAGAAGCTGTGCCACGTCATGATCCCGAAGGTCGAAACCGTGCAGGACGTGGAGCGCGCCTGCAAGCTGCTCGACGCTGCCGGCGCGGGCCAGTTGCCCGTGCAGGCGCTGATCGAGTCGCCGGCGGCGGTGCATCGTGCCTTCGACATCGCGGCGCATCCGCGGCTGCAGTCGCTCAGTTTCGGCCTGATGGATTTCGTGTCGGCGCATGGCGGCGCCATCCCGGCCGAAGCCATGGGGCTCGAAGGGCAATTTACGCATCCCCTGGTCCTGCGCGCGAAAATGGAAATCGCATCGGCTTGCCATGCGCACGGCAAGGTTCCCGCGCATGGCGTGGTGACGGAGTTCAGGGACAAGACGGCCTTGCACGCCGCGGCGCGCAGGGCCGCGCGCGAATTCGGGTTCACGAGGATGTGGAGCATCCACCCGGACCAGATCCGGCCGATCCTGGACGCGTTCGCACCGAGTGCGCACGAAATCGAGACTGCGACAGAAATCATCGCTGCGGCGGCCCGGGCGGACTGGGCTCCGATCAGCTTCAAGGGAAAACTGGAAGACAGGGCGAGCTACCGCTATTACTGGCAGGTGCTGGAGAGGGCGCACCGCACAGGAAGGAAGCTGCCGCAGGAAGCACACGCGTGGTTCGAACCTCGCGTCATCAAAACCATGGAGACAAATCAATGAAAGTCCTTCTCGCCACATTGCTCATTGCCGCGACGCCTGCCCTGGCGCTGGCGCAGGCGCCCGCGCCGGCGAAGCCCGCCGGCAAGCCCGCGGCCCAGGGCACGATCAAGAAACGCGGCGGCAAGACCGTCCCGAAAACCGTGGAGGAGGCGGTGGCGATCGACGATGACCCGGCGATCACCCTGACCCCGGGCGACCTCGAGGTCGCCAAGAAGGTGTATGTCGGCGACATTCCCTGCGAACTGGGCGCCACGGTGCACATCACGCCGCACAAGCGCGAAGGTTTCTTCATCGTGCGTACCGGCATCCAGCGCTTCCGGATGCACCCCGTCGAAAGCAAGACGGGCGCGATTCGCCTGGAAGACCCGGTCGCCGAAGCCATGTGGCTGCAGCTGGGCAACAAGTCCATGCTCATGAGCCAGAAGATGGGCCGCCGGCTGGCCGACGAATGCATGAGCCCGGCCCAGGCCGCCGTGGCCGAAGCCCTGAAGACCAACCCGATGCCGAGCTTGCTCGAGCCTTTGCCCGCTGCCAGCGCGCCGGCTGCCGCGGCGGCGCCGGCTGCCTCGGGCACCAAATAGCCGGCGCGGCCCGGCCGGCCGGAACACGAATTGATTTGAACGGAGAACGATACCCATGCTGCAAGCCTATGTTGAACATGTTGCCGAACGCGCCGCCCTCGGCATTCCGCCGTTGCCGCTGTCGGCAAAGCAGACCGCGGACCTGATCGAGCTGCTGAAGAACCCCTCGCAGGGCCAGGCCGACTTCCTGCTCAACCTGATCACCCATCGCGTGCCCGCCGGTGTCGACGACGCCGCCAAGGTCAAGGCCAGCTACCTCGCGGCCGTGGCGCACGGCACCGAGAAGTGCATGATCATCAGCCGCGAAAAGGCCACGGAACTGCTGGGCACCATGCTCGGCGGCTACAACATCGGCCCGCTGATCGACCTGCTCGACGATGCCGAGGTCGGTGGCATTGCGGCCGAGGGCCTGAAGAAGACGCTGCTGATGTTCGACCAGTTCCACGACGTCAAGGAAAAGGCCGACAAGGGCAACGCCCACGCGAAGGCCGTGCTGCAAAGCTGGGCCGATGCGGAGTGGTTCACCAGCCGGCCGGAAGTGCCGCAAAGCATCAAGGTCACCATCTTCAAGGTGTCTGGCGAAATCAACACCGACGACCTGTCGCCCGCCCCCGATGCCTGGAGCCGGCCGGACATCCCGCTGCATGCGCTGGCCATGCACAAGAACCCGCGCCCGGGCGTCACGCCCGAGGAGGAGGGCAAGCGCGGCCCGGTGAAGTTCATCGAAGAGCTGCGTGCCCGGGGCAACCTGGTGGCGTACGTCGGGGACGTGGTCGGCACGGGCTCCTCACGCAAGTCCGCCACCAACTCCGTGCTGTGGTTCACCGGCGAAGACATTCCCTTCGTGCCGAACAAGCGCTTCGGCGGCGTCTGCCTGGGCGGCAAGATCGCGCCGATCTTCTACAACACCATGGAAGACGCGGGCGCGCTGCCGATCGAGCTGGACGTGAGCAAGATGGAAATGGGCGACACCATCGAGCTGCGCCCCTACGAGGGCAAGGCGCTGAAGAACGGCGAAGTCGTCGCCGAGTTCAGGGTCAAGAGCGAGGTGCTGTTCGACGAAGTGCGCGCCGGCGGCCGCATCCCGCTGATCGTCGGCCGCGGCCTCACGGCCAAGGCGCGTGAAGCGCTGGGCCTGCCGCCTTCCACGCTGTTTCGCCTGCCCAAGGCGCCGCTGGACACCAAGAAGGGCTTCACGCTGGCGCAGAAGATGGTCGGCCGCGCCTGCGGGCTGCCGGAAGGCCAGGGCGTGCGACCCGGCACCTATTGCGAACCGAAGATGACGTCCGTGGGTTCCCAGGACACCACCGGCCCGATGACGCGCGACGAATTGAAGGACCTGGCCTGCCTGGGCTTCTCGGCAGACCTGGTGATGCAATCGTTCTGCCACACGGCCGCTTACCCGAAGCCGGTGGACGTGAAGATGCACCACGAGCTGCCGGAATTCATCTCCACGCGCGGCGGCGTCTCGCTGCGCCCCGGCGACGGCGTGATCCACTCCTGGCTCAACCGCCTGCTGCTGCCCGACACGGTGGGCACGGGCGGCGACAGCCACACCCGCTTCCCGATCGGCATCAGCTTCCCCGCCGGCTCCGGCTTGGTGGCTTTCGCGGCCGCCACGGGCGTGATGCCGCTGGACATGCCGGAATCGGTGCTGGTGCGCTTCAAGGGCAAGATGCAACCCGGCGTCACGCTGCGCGACCTGGTCAACGCGATTCCCCTGTACGCCATCAAGCAGGGCCTGCTCACCGTGGAGAAGAAGGGCAAGAAGAACGTCTTCTCCGGCCGCATCCTGGAGATCGAGGGCCTGCCCGACCTCAAGGTGGAACAGGCGTTCGAGCTGTCGCGACGCTTCCGCCGAGCGCTCCGCCGCCGGCTGCACGGTGCACCTGAACAAGGAGCCCATCATCGAATACGTCAACAGCAACATCACGCTGATGCGCTGGATGATTTCGCAGGGCTATGCGGACGCGCGCACGCTGGGCCGCCGCATCGCGGCCCAGGAAGCATGGCTGAAGGATCCGCAGCTGCTCAAGGGCGATGAAGACGCCGACTACGCCGCCGTGATCGAGATCGACCTGGCGGACATCCACGAGCCCATCGTGGCCTGCCCGAACGACCCGGACGACGTCAAGACGTTGTCGGAGGTGGCGGGCACCAAGATCGACGAGGTGTTCATCGGCTCCTGCATGACCAACATCGGCCACTTCCGTGCGGCGTCCAAGCTGCTGGAAGGCAAGCGCGACATCCCGGTCAAGCTGTGGGTGGCACCGCCGACCAAGATGGACGCGGCCCAGTTGACCGAAGAAGGCCACTACGGCGTGCTCGGCACCGCGGGCGCGCGCATGGAGATGCCGGGCTGCTCGCTGTGCATGGGCAACCAGGCGCAGGTGAGGGAGGGCGCCACGGTGTTCTCCACCAGCACCCGCAACTTCCCCAACCGGCTGGGCAAGAACAGCAACGTGTACCTGGGCAGCGCCGAACTGGCTTCGATCTGCTCGAAGCTGGGACGCATCCCCACGAAGGAGGAGTACATGGTGGACATGGGCGTGCTCACCGCCGCCAGCGACAAGGTCTACCAGTACCTGAACTTCGACCAGATCAAGGACTACCAGGCCGCGGCGGACACCGTGCCGGCCTGAGCACTGCCCGGCTCATGAAAAAGGCGGCCCTCGGGCCGCTTTTTCCATATCGGCTTCGCCTTCGGGCCGGATGGCTCAGCCGGGCTGCAGCTTGCGCAGGACGTCGCCCGTGAAGGCGTCGGCGGGGAAGAAAGTCTCCATCGCCAGCTCCTGCAGCGTCACGTCCACCGGCGTGCCGAAGATCGTCGTGGTGCTGATGAAGCTCAGCACGCCGAAGCTGCTGCGGAAGCGAAACGGCATCACCACGCCCAGGTGTTCGCCTTCGATTCGCAGGTCTTGCGCGCCTTCGGGCAGGGGGTAGCCGCGCAGTTCCTCCAGCAGGGCTGCGAGCTGCGTGTCGCCGGTCGCGTGGATCTGCTGGCGCAGGCGCTCGAACAGGTGGCCGCGCCACTGCGCGAGGTTGACGATCTTCGGGGCCAGGCCCAGGGGGTGCAGCGAAAGCCGCAGCACGTTCACCTGGCCCTGCAGCAGCGAAGGATCGGCGCCCGCGAGCAGGTGCGGCAGCATGCGGTTGGCCGTGACGAGGTTCCAGTGCCGGTCCACCGCCAGCGCGGGATACGGCTCGTGGCTCTTGAGGATCAGTTCGACCGCCTGCCGCGCCGCGGCGAGTGCCGGGTCGTCGAGGGGCCGTTCGCGGTACATCGGCGCGTAGCCGGCGGCCACCAGCAGGGCGTTGCGCTCGCGCAGGGGCACGTCCAGCCGTTCGGCCAGCCGCAGCACCATCTCGCGGCTGGGCAGCGAGCGGCCGGTTTCCACGAAGCTCAGGTGCCGGGTCGAGATCTCGGCCTCCTGCGCCAGGTCGAATTGGCTCAGGCGCCGGTGCTGCCGCCAGTGGCGCAGGTGTTCGCCGAAGGGCTGGGGCGCGTGATGCAGGGAATGGGTCGCGGTGTTCATGGCGCCATCGTAGGGGAAGCAGGGCGCGGGATCCGATTACCTGCCGCGTAATCGACCGCATCCCGCCGCGGCGGAACCATCGAGGCCTTCCCAACCTGAAATGGAGCCTCTCATGTCGATCCTTGCTTCACCCCAATTCCTGCGCAACGTGCTCTGGGCCGATGCCGCCTGTGGCGCGGGCAGCGCCCTGCTGCACCTATTGGCCGCGGGGCTGCTTGCCCGGTGGCTCGGCCTGCCCGAGGGGCTGCTGGCCCTCAGCGGCGCTGCGCTGCTGGTGTATGTCGGGGCGGCCGCGTTCCTGGCGGCGTTCGAGCCCACCTCACGTACCGGCGTCGGCATGCTGATCGCGGCCAACTGGGCCTGGGTGGGCGCTTGCGCGGTCGTGTTCATGATGAACGCGGCGACCGCGACCGCCGATGGGCCAGGCCTACGTCGTCATTCACGGCCTGGCGGTCGCGGCGTTGGCCGAACTGGAATGGCTCGGCCTGCGCCGCACCCCGAGCGTGGGCTGGGCCTGACCGGCGTGGGGGCAATTCCCTTTCTTGTATGCTGTGGAAGCTTTGGCGCTCCCCGCGGCGCCCACCGCTTCCCATCCCCAGCCAAGAGAGAAATCCCCATGACCCGCGTCTTCAATTTCAGCCCCGGCCCCGCCACCCTGCCCGAACCCGTGCTGCGCAAGGCAGCCGAAGAAATGCTCGACTGGCACGGCAGCGGCATGTCGGTGATGGAGATGAGCCATCGCGGCAAGGAATTCATTTCCATCCACGCCGAGGCCGAAAGCCTGCTGCGCGAACTGCTCGGCGTGCCGGCGAACTACAAGGTCCTGTTCATGCAGGGCGGCGCCATCGGCGAGAACGCCATCGTGCCGATGAACCTGATCGGCAAGACCGGCAAGGCCGACTACGTGAACACCGGCGAGTGGTCGAAGAAATCGATCAAGGAAGCCAAGACCTACGGCAAGGTCAACATCGCCGCTTCGGGGGAGTCCAGCAACTTCACCGCCATCCCGAAGCAGGGCGAATGGAAGCTCGACCCGCAGGCCTCGTACGTGCACATCTGCTCGAACGAAACCATCGGCGGCGTCGAATACCACTGGACGCCCGACACCGGCGCGGTCCCGCTGGTCGCCGACATGTCGTCCAACATCCTGTCGCGTCCGATCGACATCGTCGAAGTACGGCCTGATCTACGCCGGCGCGCAGAAGAACATGGGGCCGTCGGGGGTCACGGTGGTGATCGTGCGCGACGACCTGCTCGGCCACGCGCTGCCGATCACGCCTTCGGCGTTCAACTACCAGTTGCAGGCCGAAAACGACTCGATGTACAACACGCCGCCGACCTATGCGATCTACATCGCCGGCCTCGTGTGCAAGCACGTCAAGGAGCAGGGCGGGCTGACGGCCATGGAAGCGCACAACAAGACCAAGGCCGCGATCCTCTACGACTACCTGGACAACAGCAAGTTCTATCAGCAATCCGGTCGCCCGGGAAGACCGCTCGCTGATGAACGTGCCGTTCAAGCTGAAGGACGAGTCGCTCGACGAGGCTTTCCTGAAGGGCGCGCAGGCCAAGGGCATGATCCAGCTCAAGGGCCATCGCTCGGTCGGCGGCATGCGCGCCTCGATCTACAACGCCATGCCGGTCGAAGGCGTGAAGGCGCTGGTGGCATACATGAAGGAATTCGAGGCCCGGAATGGCTGAGCCGTTCAAGATCCTGGTGCTGAACCAGATCTCACCGAACGGCCTGAAGCGCCTGCCCGCCGAGAACTACACCAGCGGCAAGGACGTCCCGAGTCCCGATGCCGTGCTGGTGCGGTCCGCCGACATGCACGGCCTGGACATTCCTGCCAGCGTGAAGGCCATCGGCCGCGCCGGCGCGGGCACCAACAACATTCCCGTGAAGGCCATGAGCGCGCGCGGCGTGCCGGTGTTCAATGCGCCGGGCGCCAATGCGAATGCCGTCAAGGAACTGGTGCTGGCCGGCATGCTGATGGCGGCGCGCAACCTGGCGCCGGCGCAGCGGTTCGTCGAGAAGCTGGATCCCGCCGCGCCCGACCTGGACAAGGCGGTCGAGGACGGCAAGAAGAACTTCGCCGGCTACGAGCTGGCGGGCCAGACGCTGGGCATCATCGGGCTGGGCAAGATCGGCTGCCTGGTTGCGGACGCGGCCATCAAGCTGGGCATGAACGTGCTGGGCTACGACCCCGAGATCACCGTGGACGCGGCCTGGAGCCTGCCGGCGCAGGTGAAGAAGGCCACCAGCGTGGCCGACGTGCTGAAGAACGCGAATTTCATCAGCCTGCACGTGCCGCTGGTGGAAGCCACGCGCGACCTGGTCAACGAGAAGAACGTCGCGCCTGACCCGAAGCCGGGCGCGGTGCTGCTGAATTTCTCGCGCGAAGGCGTGGTGAACGACGCGGCCGTGCTTGCCGCACTCGACAGCGGCCAGCTCGGCTGGTACGTCTGCGATTTCCCCAGCGGCAAGATCCTGCGGCACCCCAGGGTCGTGGCGCTGCCGCACCTGGGCGCCTCCACGCGGGAGGCGGAAGAGAACTGCGCCATCATGGTGGCCGACCAGCTGCGCGACTACCTGGAGCATGGCAACGTCACCAACGCGGTGAATTTCCCGCACGTGCACCATGGAGCGCGAATCGCGCTTTCGCGTCGCCATCGCCAATGCCAACGTGCCCAACATGCTGGGGCAGATCTCCACGGCCATGGCGCATGCCGGCCTGAACATCCACAACATGGTCAACAAGTCGCGCGGCGACATGGCTTACACGCTGGTGGACGTCGACAGCCCGGTCGAGCGATTCCGTCATCGCGGCCCTGAAGGGCATCGAGGGCGTGCTGGCGGTGCGCTACCTGCCGCAGGACCGGTAGCGGCGCAAGAGCTGCAAGGAACCGCAACCACGCCGGGGTCGGCGTTCTGGCTGCAAAATGAGGCCAAGAGCAACAACAACCGAGGTTGAGATGGCCCACGCTTTCGCAGACACGCTCAAGACATTCAAGGCCGCACCGGGCAAGACCGGCCAGTTTCTTTTCGCTGCCCGAGCTGGCCCGGCAGTTTCCCAAGGTCAGCCGCCTGCCGGTCTGCATGCGCATCGTGCTGGAATCGGTGCTGCGCAATTGCGACGGCAAGAAGGTCACCGCCGAGCACGTGCGCCAGCTGGCCAACTGGTTTCCCAACGCCGACCGCACCGACGAGATTCCTTTCGTCGTGGCCCGCGTGATCCTGCAGGATTTCACCGGCGTGCCGCTGCTGGCCGACCTGGCCGCGATGCGCAGCACGGCCGCGCGGCTGGGCAAGAAGGCCGGCGCCGTCGAGCCGCTGGTTCCGGTGGACCTGGTGGTCGACCACTCGATCATGGTCGACCATTACGGCAGCAAGGATTCGCTCGACCTGAACATGAAGCTCGAGTTCCAGCGCAACCGCGAGCGCTACGAATTCATGAAATGGGGGATGCAGGCGTTCAAGACCTTCGGCGTCGTGCCGCCGGGCTTCGGCATCGTGCACCAGGTCAACCTCGAATACCTGGCGCGCGGCGTCCACCGCACGCAGGAAGGCGTCCACTACTTCGATTCCCTGGTCGGCACCGACAGCCACACGACGATGATCAACGGCGTCGGCGTGGTCGGCTGGGGCGTGGGCGGCATCGAGGCCGAGGCCGCCATGCTGGGGCAGCCCGTCTACATGCTCACGCCCGACGTGGTGGGCTTCGAGCTCACGGGGCGCCTGCGCGAAGGCTGCACGGCCACCGACCTGGTGCTCACGGTGACCGAGATCCTGCGCCGCGAGAAGGTGGTGGGCAAGTTCGTCGAATTCTTCGGCGAAGGCACGCGCACGCTGGCCGTGCCGGACCGCGCCACGATCGGCAACATGGCGCCCGAGTACGGCGCCACGATGGGCTTCTTCCCCGTCGACGACAAGACCATCGACTACTTCCGCGGCACCGGCCGAAGCAAGGAGCAGATCGCCACGCTCGAGGCCTATTTCAGGGCGCAGGGCATGTTCGGCGTGCCGCTGGCCGGCGAGATCGACTACTCGCAGGTGGTGCGCCTGGACCTCGGCGACGTGACGCCCAGCCTCGCCGGTCCCAAGCGGCCGCAGGACCGCATCGAGCTGGGCAAGGTCTCGCGCAACTTCGCGGAGCTGTTCAGCAAGCCGGTCGCGCAGAACGGCTTCAACCAGCCGGCGCAGTTGCTGCTCACGCGGCACCTGGTGCGCACCGCCGGTGAAGTGCCCGACGCCAAGGTGCCGGCCAGCCCGCCGACGCCGCCGGCCGCCGAGCGGATGGAAATGGAGATGGAGGGGAACAAGCCGACGCTGGCCGCCGCCAAATCCGAAGCACCGCCGCCGGTCATCGAAGTGGAGGACGTGACGATCGGCCACGGCGATGTGCTGATCGCCGCCATCACCAGCTGCACCAACACCTCCAACCCGGGCGTGTTGCTGGCGGCCGGCCTGCTGGCAAAGAAGGCCGTCGAGGCGGGCCTGCGCGTCAAGCCGCACGTGAAGACTTCGCTCGCGCCCGGTTCGCGCATCGTCACCGAGTACTTCGTGCGCACCGGCCTGCTGCCCTACCTGGAAAAGCTGGGCTTCTCGTTGGTGGGCTACGGCTGCACCACCTGCATCGGCAACTCCGGCGACCTCACGCCCGAGATCAACGCCGCGATCACGAAGAGCGACCTGGTGTGCGCGGCCGTGCTGTCGGGCAACCGCAACTTCGAGGCGCGCATCCACCCGAACATCAAGGCCAACTTCCTGGCCAGCCCGCCGCTGGTGGTGGCGTACGCGATCGCCGGCACCGTGCTCAGGGACCTGATGACCGAGCCGGTGGGCCAGGGCCACGGCGGCAAGGACGTGTACCTGGGCGACATCTGGCCGTCCAGCGACGAGATCCACAAGCTCATGAAGTACGCGCTGAACGGCAAGGTGTATGGCGACAACTACGCCAAGGTCAGGAGCGAGCCGGGCGCGCTGTGGCAGGACATCCATGGCGTGAGCGGCGAGACCTACACCTGGCCGAAAAGCACGTACATCGCCGAGCCGCCGTTCTTCGAGGACTTCACGATGGCGCCGCGCAGCCGCCACGGAGCCGGTGTCGGTGCGCGGCGCGCGCATCATGGCGCTGTTCGGCGACTCCATCACCACGGACCACATCTCGCCGGCCGGCTCGATCAAGGAAAGCTCGCCGGCCGGGCAGTGGCTGCTGGCCCACGGCGTGAGCAAGCCCGACTTCAACAGCTACGGCTCGCGCCGCGGCAACCATGAGGTGATGATGCGCGGCACGTTCGCCAATGTGCGCATCAAGAACCTGATGATTCCGGCCGGGCCCGACGGCTCGCGCGAGGAGGGCGGCGTCACGCTGTACCGCGATGGCGCAGGGCCACGCCGAGAAGATGTTCATCTACGACGCGGCGATGAAATACATGGCCGAGGGCCGCCCGACGGTGATCTTCGCCGGCGAGGAGTACGGCACCGGCTCGTCGCGCGACTGGGCCGCCAAGGGCACGCAGCTGCTGGGCATCAAGGCCGTGATCGCCAGGAGCTTCGAGCGCATCCACCGCAGCAACCTGGTGGGCATGGGCGTGCTGCCGCTGCAGTTCCAGGGCAGCGACACCTGGCAGTCGCTGCGCCTGAACGGCGAGGAGACGATCGACGTGATCCCCGACCCGCAGTTGCGGCCGCAGAGCGAGGCGCGCTGGTGATCGTGACGCGTGCCGACGGCAGCCGCCAGGAAATCACGGTGACGCTGCGCATCGACACGCCGATCGAGGTCGACTACTACCAGCACGGCGGCATCCTTCCCTTCGTGCTCAGGCAGCTGTTGTCCACGTGAGCCCACAAGTCCTGATCGCCGGCGGCGGCATGGGCGGCCTCGCTGCCGCGATCGCCTGCCGGCGCGCGGGCTGGCAGGTGCGCCTGTACGAGCAGGCGTCGCGGTTCCGCGAGGTCGGCGCCGGCATCCAGCTCGGGCCCAACGCCACGCGCATCCTGGACGGCTGGGGCCTGGCACCGGCGCTGGCGCGCATCGCGGCCTTTCCACGGCAGCTGCGCGTGCGCAGCGCGCACGACGGCACGCAGCTGGGCGTGCTGCGGCTGGGCGCGGAGATCGCGCAGCGCTACGGCGCGCCCTATGCCACCGTGCATCGCGTCCGACCTGCAGGCCTTGCTGCTCGATGCCGCGCGCCGGCGGGGGTCGACCCGAAGCTGTCCTGCCGGGTCGCGGCCGTGCTTCCGTCGAAGGACGCGGTCGCGCTGTGCCTGGACGGGCGGCAGCGAGGTCGAAGGCGACGCGCTGGTCGGCGCCGATGGCCTGTGGAGCATCGTGCGCGCGCAGGTCTGGCGCGACGCGCGCCGCCCACGGCGACCGGCCACCTCGCGTATCGCGGCGTCGATCGCCCAGGCGGACCTGCCCGCGCGCACTGCGCAGCGCAGGACGTGACCGTCTGGCTCGGTCCGCGCCTGCACGTGGTGGCGTACCCGGTGCGCGGCGGGGAAGGGCTCAACGTGGTCGCGATCGTCCAGGGCAAGTCCGACGGGCCGGCGGAGGACTGGGACCAGGCGGCCCTGGCCGGTGAAGCTGCAGGTGGCGATGGGCAACCTGTGCCTGCCGCTGCGCGACCTGGTGCGGGCCGTGCCGGCCTGGCGGCTGTGGACGCTGCACGACCGCGCGCCGATGGGCAGTGCCGACGAGATGGTGCGCGGACGGGTGGCGCTGCTGGGCGACGCGGCGCATCCGATGCGCCCCTATTTCGCGCAGGGCGCCGGCATGGCGATCGAGGACGCGGCCGAACTCGGCCGCGTCTTCACGGCGGCCGCGGGGCGGCGTCGTCGACGTGCCCGCGGCGCTGCGCCGCTATGCGCCAGGTCGCTGGGAGCGCGACTGCGCGGGTGCAGGAGCTGTTCGCGCCGCAACGGCCGCATCTTCCATGCGACGGGGCTGGTGCGATGGGGCCGCGACCTGTCGCTGCGGCTGCTGGGCGAGCGCCTGCTGGACCAGCCCTGGCTGTACCGCGCGTGAGGGGCGCCTGCTGCGCGCCTCAAAGGTCGGTGCGCAGCTTCCAGATTTCCGGGAACAGCACGACGTCCAGCATCTTGCGCAGGTAGCTCACGCCGCCGGTGCCGCCGGTGCCGCGCTTGAAGCCGATCACGCGTTCCACGGTGGTGACGTGGCGAAAGCGCCAGAGCCGGAAGGCGTCTTCCAGGTCGGTGAGCTCCTCGCCGAGCTGGTACAGGTCCCAGTGGTGCTTGGGGTCACGGTACACCACCAGCCAGGCTTGCTCCACCTCCGCGCTTTCCACGTAGCGGCTGCGACCAGTCGCGCTGCGCACAGGCCGGCGGCACGGGCAGGCCGCGCCGCGCCAGCAGGCGCAGCGCCTCGTCGTACAGCGACGGGGCCTCATAGGCGGCCTGCACCTGCGCCAGCAGCTCGGGCCGGTGCGCATGGGGCTTGAGCATGGCCGCGTTCTTGTTGCCCAGCGCGAACTCGATGCACCGGTACTGCGCGCTCTGGAAGCCGCTGGAGCTGCCCAGGTAGGGGCGGATGGCGCTGTACTCCGGCGGCGTCATCGTGGCCAGCACATCCCAGGCATGCACCAGCTGCTCCATGATCCGGCTGACCCGCGCGAGCATCTTGAAGGCGCTGCCCAGCTCGTCGCGGGCCACGTTGGCGATGGCCGCGCGCAGCTCGTGCAGCATCAGCTTCATCCACAGCTCGCTGGTCTGGTGCTGGATGATGAACAGCATCTCGTTGTGGTCGGGCGACAGGGGTTTCTGCGCACCCAGGATGGCATCGAGCTGCAGGTAGTCCGAGTAGCTCATGGAGCGGCTGAAATCCAGCTGCGGGTTTTCCTCGTTCACGATGGATTCCGGCGAGGAAGCAGGCGCGGTGCCAGGCTTGTTCTCATTCATGTCAAGTCACCGCATGTTTCTGGTTGAATTCGGGGCGCTGCCACTCGCCGGTTTCCAGCACCTGTCTCAGGTGGTCCACCGCATTCCATGCGTCCTCGAAGCGGGTGTACAGCGGCGTGAAGCCGAAGCGCAGGATGTCGCCGTGACTGCCGCCATCGCCGGCGCGGAAGTCGCCGATCACGCCGCGGGCGATCAGCGCCTGCACGATCGCGTAGGCGCCTTCGGGCCGGGTGAGGCAGACCTGCGAGCCGCGTTCGTCATGCTCGCGCGGCGTCACCAGCGCGAGCCCATGCCCGGCGCAACGCTCTTCCACCAGACGGATGAAGAGGTCGGTGAGGGCCAGCGACTTTCGGCGCACGGCGGCCATGCCGCCCAGCGCCTGCGCGGCCAGCACGGTGTCCAGCCCGCACTCGAGCGCGGCCATGCTCAGGATGGGCTGCGTGCCGCACAGGTAGCGCGAGATTCCCTGCGCCGGGCGGTAGTGCGGCGTGAATTCGAACGGCGCCGCGTGGCTCCACCAGCCGGACAGCGGCTGCTCGAACCGGTCGGCGTGCCGCGGGTGCACCCATGCGAAAGCCGGGGCGCCCGGGCCGCCGTTCAGGTACTTGTAGCCGCAGCCGATCGCGAAGTCGGCCTGCGCGGCGTGCAAGTCCACCGGCACAGCGCCTGCGCTGTGCGCCAGGTCCCACACCGTGAGCACGCCATGGCGATGGGCCGCGGCGGTCACCCGTGCCATGTCGTGCATGGCGCCGGTGCGGTAGTTGACGTGGGTGAGCATCAGGACCGCGACGCCGTCGCCCGACCCCGCATCGGTGTCGCCGTCATCGACCAGACGCAGCGTGTAGCCGCGCTCCCTGCACAACGACTGCGCGATGTAGAGATCGGTCGGGAAATTGCTTCGCTCGCTCACGACCTCCCTGCGGCCCGGGTCCTGCGCGGCGGCGATGTGCAGCGCGGCGCTGAGCACCTTGTAGAGGTTGATCGACGTGCTGTCGGTGGCCACCACCTCGCCGGGCTGCGCGCCGACCAGCGTGCCGATCTTGTCGCCCAGCCGCTGCGGCAGGCTGAACCAGCCCGCGCTGTTCCAGGACCGGATGAGGCCCTGGCCCCATTCCTCGGCGATGACCTGCGCCACGCGCGCAGGCGCCGCGCGGGGCAGCGCGCCCAGCGAGTTGCCGTCCAGGTAGATCACGCCTTCGGGCAGCGTGAACAGCTCGCGCAATTCGCGCAACGGGTCTTGCGCGTCCAGCGCGCGGCAGTCTTGCAGTGTCGTCATGGCTGGCGCAGCACCGCGCGCACCGGCGAGGCATCGGCGGTCATCAGTTTCAGGGGCAGGGCGATCAGCTCGTAATCGCCTTCGGGCACGTCGTCGAGCACCAGGTTCTCCAGCACGCGCAGGCCCAGGCGGCGGATGACCTGGTGGCTGTCGAGCGTCTTGCTGTCAGCCGGGTCGATGCTGGCGGTGTCGATGCCCACCAGTTGCACCCCCAGGGCAGCCAGCCGCTCGATCGTGCCGGGAGCGTAAGCGGCAAGCTGGCGGTCCCAGCGGTCCACCGGCATGCGCTCATAAGTGCGCACCAGCACACGCGCCGGCAGTCCGGCCACCGCATGCTCAAGATGCTTCCACAGGACCAGCGGGCCCTTGCCGATCGCGTGGATCACGCGGCAGGGGCCGAGATAGGGCGCGAGGTCGACGGCACCGATGGACAGGCCGGCCGGGTCGTAGTGCAGCGGCGCGTCGGCGTGGGCGCCGACGTGCGGCGACATCGTGATGCGGCTGACGTTGACCGGGCAGCCCGGCGCGAGGGTCGCCGTCCATTCCTGGCCATAGGGCGTGTCGCCCGGGAACACGGGCGAGCCGGGCGCCACCGGGGGCGAGATGTCCCAGATTTTCTTCATCGAATAAGTGTGCGCTGGCGCCAAAGGCCGTGGTGTCGGTTTATTCCAACAAGGGGCCAAATAGTTTAAGCCTAAAGCAATTGGCGGGCGAAGTGGGCCCCGGTCAACCTCCCCGGCATCCGGCGCGTTGCGAATAAGCTGTATATCCGTACAGCTATCGTTCATTCATCCAAGGAGGAAGCATGGAATTGCAGACCGCCCGCCAGATCATCGATACCCTCGCCCGGGGCATTCACCCCGTCACCGGCGAAGCGATGCCCGAAGACAGCCCCTACAACGCCCCGCCGGTGATCCGCGCGCTGTTCGCGGTGTCGCAGGCCCTGGACGGCAAGCCGCAGCGCGAGCGGCGCGAGCCGCCGCCCAACGCCGGCAAGCCTGGGATCCGCAGGACGAAGCCAGGCTGGTGACGGCCCGGCAGGAAGGCGTGGGGCTGAACGAAATCGCCCGCCAGCTGGGACGAACACCTTTCAGCGTCGAAAGCCGGCTGGTCAAGCTGGGGCTGCTGGCGCCGCGGCCCGGCATGCGGATGGGTGCCGCTGCGCAGCCCGGCGGCTAGGCGACCTTGCCGAGCAGGAGGTATTCCATCAGCGCCTTCTGCGCGTGCAGCCGGTTCTCGGCCTCGTCCCACACCACGGACTGCGGGCCGTCGATCACCTCGGCCTGCACCTCCTCGCCGCGGTGGGCCGGCAGGCAGTGCATGAAGAGCGCATCGGGCCTGGCCACCCGCATCATCTCGGTGTCCACGCACCAGTCGGCGAAGGCCTTCTTGCGCTCTTCGTTCTCGGCCTCGTAGCCCATGCTGGTCCACACGTCGGTGGTCACCAGGTCGGCATCGCGGCAGGCGTCCATCGGGTCCTTGAAGACCTTGTAGCTGTCGCTGCTGCGGATGCCCGCGACGGCCTGGTCCACTTCGTAGCCGGTCGGCGTGCTGACGTGCACCGTGAAGCCCAGCAGCTCGGCCGCCTGCAGCCAGGTGTTGGCCATGTTGTTGCCATCGCCGACCCAGGCCACGATCTTGCCCTTCAGGAAGGAAGGGTCCGGCAGGCCTTGCGCGTCGGTGCCGCGGTGTTCGAGCAGCGTGAAGATGTCGGCCAGGATCTGGCAGGGGTGGAACTCGTTGGTCAGCCCGTTGATCACCGGCACGCGCGAGTGCTTGGCGAAACAGCTCGATCTTGTCCTGGCCGTAGGTGCGGATCATCACCAGGTCGACCATGCGGCTGATGACCTTGGCGCTGTCCTCGACCGGCTCGGCGCGGCCGAGCTGGCTGTCGCCCGTGGTGAGGTGCACGACGCTGCCGCCCAGCTGGTACATGCCGGCCTCGAAGCTCACGCGGGTTCGCGTCGACGCCTTCTCGAAGATCATGGCCAGCGTGCGGTCGGCCAGCGGGTGGTACTTCTCGTAGGCCTTGAACTTCTTCTTGATGATGGCCGCGCGCCGGAACAGCCAGGCGTATTCCGCGGCCGACAGGTCGCTGAACTGGAGGTAGTGTTTCAGGGTCATGGTGTCCTCATTGGGCGAGGAATTCCTTCACGAGGGGCGTGAGGATAGTGACGACCTCATCGGCCTCGCCCTGGTTCATGATGAGCGGGGGCAGCAGCCGGATCACGTTGTCCGCCGTCACGCTGATCAGCAGGCCCGCTTCGGCGGCGCGCGCCGTCAGCACGTTGCAGGTGCGCTCCAGCTCGATGCCGATCATCAGCCCCTGGCCGCGGATTTCCTTCACGCCCGCCAGGCCCCCGAGCTCGCGCGCGAGCGCGCCCTTCAGGTGGCCGCCGACGCTGGCCGCGTTCTCCAGCAGGCCTTCCTCCTGCATGATCCGGATGGTTTCGACGCCGGCGCGCATGGCCAGCGGGTTGCCGCCGAACGTCGTGCCGTGGTTGCCCGGCTGGAAGATGTTGGCGGCCTTCGGCCCCGCCACCACCGCGCCGACCGGAACGCCCGAGCCCAGGCCCTTGGCCAGCGGCATGACGTCGGGCTTGATGCCGGCCCACTGGTGCGCGAACCACTTCCCGGTGCGGCCCATGCCGCATTGCACTTCGTCGATCATGAGCAGCCATTCGCGGTCGTCGCACAGCTGGCGCACCTGCTGCAGGTAGTCGGCGCGCATCGGGTTGATGCCGCCTTCACCCTGGATGGTCTCGAAGAAAACGGCCACCACATTCTTGTTGCCTTCGGTGGCACTCTTGAGCGCGTCGATGTCGTTCAGCGGCACCCGGATGAAGCCTTCCACCAGCGGCCCGAAGCCCTGCTGCACCTTCTCGTTGCCGGTGGCCGAGAGGGTGGCGATGCTGCGGCCGTGGAAGGCCTTCTCGTAGACGACGATCTCCGGCCGGTCGATGCCGCGGTCGTGCCCGTACTTGCGGGCCAGCTTGATCGCCGCCTCGTTGGCCTCCAGCCCGCGTGCAGCAGAAGAAGGCGTTGGTGAGGCCCGACAGCTCGGCCAGCGTCGCGGCCAGGCGCTCCTGGTTGGGCACGTGGTAGTAGTTGCAGCTGTGGATGATCTTGCTGACCTGGTCCTGCAGCGCCGGGACGAACTTGGGGTGGTTGTGGCCCAGCGTGTTCACGGCGATGCCGGCCAGCGCATCGAGGTACTGCTTGCCGTTGACGTCCCACAGTCGCACGCCCTGGCCGTGCGACAGCGCGATCGGCAGCCGGCCATAAGTGTTCATGGTGTGGGGCGAGGAAGCCTCGATAAACGCCATTTGGATCTCCAGAAATGAAAACGGGCTCAACGAGTGAGCCGCTGAGGCCCGATTTTAGGCACAGGCGCGGCCGGCGCTGGTTGCCGATTCCGCATCACAGCGATGCGCGCTGCGGGCCGGCCGGACAGGAGCGTCAGGTCTTATATAAGATACAATACTTGTGCGCCGCAGCATCGGGTGATCCCCGTGCTCGCCGGGCGTCGATTCCAGACCTCCCACCCCCGATGGTTTCCAGCACAGCCAAAGAAGTCTTTATCCAGGGCATCACCCGCGACGGCAGGATCTTCCGTCCCAGCGACTGGGCGGAGCGCCTGGCCGGGGTGATGAGCCCCTTTCGCCCCGGTGGCGTCCAGCGGGACAGCCACCTCAGCTATTCCCCCTGGTGCATCCCGACCCTGATCAACGGCGTCAAGGCCGTGGTGGTCAACAGCGAGCTGCGGGCCTGCGAGCCCATGGCCTGGGATTTCGTCATGAATTTCGCCAAGGACAACAACCTCCAGACCGCCGACGCCTGCCTGCTGCCCGAGCAACTGCGCGCCTGACCGCCCGGAAAGCAAAAAAGCCGTCTTGCGACGGCTTTTTTGCTTTTGCTGGCAGCGCACCCGTTTCAAACGGCGCAGGCCTTTCGGGCCTGCGGGCTGTTTGCCTGAAGCGTCAGGCGGCGGCTTGGGCCAGGGCTTTCACCTTGGCGGCCAGGCGGCTCTTGTCGCGAGCGGCCTTGTTCTTGTGGAAGATCTGCTTGTCGGCCACGGTGTCGACGATGCTCTGCGCCTTGGCGAACGCTTCGGTCGCCTTGGTCTTGTCGCCGGCGGCCACGGCCTTCTCGACGTTCTTGACGGCAGTGCGGTATTTGGAGCGCAGGGACGTGTTGGCTGCGTTCAGCTTGACGTCCTGGCGGGCGCGTTTGCGGCCCGAGGCGAGCCGCGGGTTCTTCTTCTTGGGTTTGGCTGATGCCATGGTGAGGGTTCCTTGTGTCTGAGGATGATGCCAGCAAAGCCTGCCATTATATCTCGCACGCCGTTTCCGGCCCGGCCGGTGCCCGGGGCACCCCATGGGGTGCCGCGAGCGCGGAAAAATCCACACGAAGGGCCGCTATACACTCGGCTCGCACCGCGCCCCATCGATGACCCTGCTCAAAGCCGCTTCCACCGTCTCACTGCTGACCTTCGCCTCGCGCGTCACCGGCCTCGTGCGCGACCTGCTGATGGCCGCCATGTTCGGCGCCACCTCCCTCACCGACGCCTTCAACGTCGCCTTCCGGATTCCCAACCTGTTCCGGCGCCTGTTCGGGGAGGGCGCCTTCAGCCAGGCTTTCGTGCCCGCCCTGGCCCATTCCAAGGAGAGGGACGGCGACGCCGCCACGCACCGGCTGATCGACAGCGTGGCCACGGTGCTGGCGTGGGCGCTGCTCGTCACATGCGTCCTGGGGGTCATCGGCGCACCGGTGCTGGTCTGGGCGCTCGCCAGCGGGTTCAAGCAGGACCCGCGCAGCTTCGAGGCGGCCGTGCTCATGACGCGCTGGATGTTCCCGTACATCGGCTTCATGTCCCTGGTGGCGCTGTCGGCCGGGGTGCTCAACACCTGGAAGCGCTTTGCCGTGCCGGCTTCGACCCCGGTGCTGCTGAACCTGTCGATGATCGCCGCCGCCTGGCTGGGGGCGCCGTGGTTTGCATCGCTGGGCATCGAATCGATCTATGCGATGGCGGGCGGCGTGATGCTGGGCGGCGTGCTGCAGCTGGCGGTGCAGGTTCCGGCGCTGCGCCGGCTGGGCTTGTTGCCGCGCATCAGCCTGGGATGGAGCGCCTTGCGCGCGGCCTGGGCCGACCCGGGCGCACGCCAGGTGGCCCGCATGATGCTGCCGGCGCTGCTGGGTGTGGGTGTGGCGCAGGTTTCGCTGCTCATCAACACGCAGATCGCCTCCTGGCTGGCCCCGGGCAGCGTGACCTGGCTGGGTTATGCCGACCGGCTGATGGAATTTCCCACGGCGCTGCTGGGCGTGGCGCTGGGCGTGGTGCTGATGCCGCAGCTGGCGAGCGCCCGCGCCGGCAATGACCCGCAGCGCTATTCGGCCATGCTCGACTGGGGGCTGCGGCTGGTGGTGTTGCTGGCGGTGCCGTCGCTCGATCGCGCTGCTCGTCTTCGCGCAGCCGCTGGTGGCGACGCTGTTCCACTACGGCGCCTTCAAGGACAGCGACGTGTCGCAGGTCGCGCTGGCGCTGGCCGGCTACGGCGTGGGCCTGGTGGGGCTGGTCGCCATCAAGGTGCTGGCGCCCGGTTTCTATGCCGAGCCGCGACATGCGCACGCCGGTTCGCATCGCCATCATGGTGCTGGTCATCACGCAACTGCTCAATATCGCGCTGGTGCCGCTGCTCAGGCACGCCGGCCTGGCGCTGTCCATCGGCATCGGGGCCCTGATCAATGCCGGCTTGCTGCTGGTCGGGCTGATCAAGCGGCGCAGCTACGTGCCCTCGCCCGGCTGGGGCGTGTTCGCGCTGCAGGTCTTCGCCGCCGCGGCGCTGCTCACGGTGTTCCTGATGTGGGCGGCCGGCAGCTTCCAGTGGGTTGCGCTGCGCGGCCACGCGCTGCAGCGCGTGGGATTGATGGCGCTGGTCCTCATTGGATCGGCTGCTATCTACTTTGTAGCGCTCTGGGCGGCCGGGCTGAAACTGCGGCAGTTTGTCACGCGCTGACGCCGTCCGCGCCGCGCCCGAACTTGACGGGCGCGGACGGCTCCATTACAAAGAACTCATGCTGCTGAACCTGACTGCTCCGACGCCGCTCGAGTACTTCAGCTCGCTGGTGCAAAGCGACGACCAGTTCCCGCTGCTCGAAGCGGCGGCCAGCCTGGCGCAGGACGAATATCCGGAGCTGGACGTGCAGCAGGTGCTCGGCGACGTGGACCAGCTGCTCGCGCGCCTGAAGCGCCGGCTGCCGGCCGATGCGGCGCCGCTGCAACGCCTGCGCGCCCTGAACCAGTTCTTCTTCCGCGACCTGAGCTTCGGCGGCAACGTCAACGACTACTGCGACCCCGACAACAGCTACCTCAACGTCGTGCTGCGCACCCGCCGCGGCATCCAGATCTCGCTGGCGGTGCTGTGGATCGAGTTGGCGCAAGGCCTGGGCCTGCATGCGCGGGGCGTGTGCTTTCCCGGGCATTTCATGGTGAAGGTGAACCTGCCCAAGGGCCAGGTGGTGATCGACCCGTTCACCGGCCAGTCGCTGTCGCGCGAGGAGCTCGCCGAGCGGCTCGAGCCCTACAAGCGCCGCAGCGGCCTGGTCGATGAATTCGAGGTGCCGCTGGGCCTGTACCTGCAGGCCGCGCCGGCGCGGGACATCATCGCCCGCATGCTGCGCAACCTGAAGGAGATCCATCACGCGCAGGAGGACTGGCAGCGGCTGATCGCGGTGCAGGACCGGCTGGTCATCCTGCTGCCCGACGCCTGGGCCGAATACCGCGACCGCGGCCTGGCGCATGCCGAACAGGGGCACGCGGGGCGGGCCGTGGTCGACCTGGAAACCTACCTGGTGCATGCCCAGGACGCCCTGGACATCGACGCCATCGCCGACCGCGTGGCCCACTTGCGCCGGGAAAAGAGCTGAAGGCCCGGCGCCGTCCTGCGGGCGGGCGGCCGGGAGCTTCAGCGCTTCAGGAACTGCGGGATCTGGGTGCGTTCGCCCGCGCTGCGCGGCAGCGTGCGCACGGGGATGGAGTGCGCGGCCGCGGCCGCGCGCGAGCCGGAAGCCGACATCAGCCTGGCCCCATGGATCAGCGCTTCCTGTGCGGGCATCAGGCTGTCGGGGCGGGACGTGCCGACGCGTGAGACCCGCGCTGTGGCCGGCGCGGGGTCGTTGGCGGCACGCGGCGGGTCCAGGACGGGCCGCAGCCAGTCGAGGATCGGCTGCCACTGCGCCATGTCGGCGGCCACCTGGCTGGGGGGCAGGTCGAACAGGGTCAGGCCCTGCTCCAGGCTGCGCGCGTACAACTGGGTTTCGCGAAGCGGCCCGAGAAAGGCGACGCCCAGGCTGCGCGACCAGTCGGCCAGCAGCCGGCCCGCATGGGTGCGGCCGTCGATGCGCATGCCCACGGTCGCCAGCCGGCAGCGCCCCGACGCAATGCGCGGCAGCGCCATCAATTCAGCGTGGCAGGCGGCGGCCGATTCGCGGTCGAACATCGATGCACAGACCGGCATCACGATCGCGTCCGCGAACATCACGACACGCGCCAGCTCGAAGCCGTGGATGCCGCCCGGCGTGTCCAGCACGACGTGGGTGATGCCGGTGGGCACCCGCAGCATGTGTTTCTGGTCCATCGACCAGGGCGCGATGGCGGGCAGGGCCGGGTCGCGGCGCCTGAGCCAGGCGCGGCTGGACTGCTGCCTGTCCACGTCGCCGAGCATGACCGAATGGCCCTGGCGCGCGCACCACGCCGCCACGTGGGCGGCGAAGGTGCTCTTGCCGCTGCCGCCTTTGCGGTTCACGACTGCGATCACGGGCATCGGGCGTCTTTCCGGATTCGGGAGGAGCTGGAGTCTGGTCCAAAACAGCTCCGCCGTCCAGTATCCAAGCCCGACGGGCCTGTTGCGCTAGTGGTTTTGTAGCAAAGCCGCGTCGGACGGGCGCCCGGCCAGCCCGAACTGGCGCCAGGCGCGGCGCAGCTGGGTGTCCGAGCTGAAACCGGCCAGTTCGGCGGCCTGGGTCGACGTTGCGGCCCGACTCGAGCGCGGCCTGGGCCACCGCCAGCCGTATGCGGCGCAGGTATTGCAGCGGCGCCGTCCCTGCATGGTCGAGGAACAGGCGCGTCAGGTGGCGCGGCGAGGTGTGTCCCACGTCGGCCATGCGCGGCACGGTCCAGTCGCCCTGGGGCTGCGCGCTCACCGCGTCCTGGACGCGGTGAAGGGCCGGGTGCATGTGGTTGCGGTAGGCCAGGAACGGCGACAACTCCGGGTCCTGCGGTCCGCGGCGCAGCGCCACCACCATGGTCTGCGCCGCCTGGGCGGCCAGCGCGGCGCCGCATTCCTGCGCGATGAGGTGCAGCGCAAGGTCGATGCCGGTGGTGATGCCTGCGCTCGACGCCACCGCGCCGTCCAGCACGAAGACACGGTTGGCGACGACCTCGCAATCCGGCGCCAGGGCGCGCAGGTCGTCGAGGTGCTGGTGGTGCGTGGTGGCCCTGTGGCCGTCCAGCAGGCCCGCATGGGCCGCCAGCAGCGCGCCGGCGCAGATGGTGACCAGGCGCAAGCCCGCCTGCCCGGGCTGGAGGCCCCGCAGCCACCGGATGGTCTCGGGGGCGCCCGCCTGGCGAGGATCGAACCGCCGCCCGGGCATTCCCGCCAGCAGCACCCAACTGGACTCGGGCAATCGCGCGGGCAGAGGCATCACGCCGGAGACCCTGATGCCGACCGACGTCACGGGGTCGGCCCGCGCGCCGATGAAGTGCAGTTCGAACCGCGCCGCCTCGTCCTGCGCCGCCAGCAACTGGTTGGCGATGCGGAAGGCTTCCGCGGGGCCGGCCCAATCCAGGATCAGGCTGCCCGGCAGCAGCACGAAGAACAGCTGGATGGCCGGCCGGCCCATCGCGGGTTCAGGACAGCGTCGCCAGGCGGTCGATGGCCTGCGCCGCGGTGCAGATGCGCGCGAAGCGGTCCTTCAGCACGGTGGCCGTGCGGGCCTTGATGTCGGCGGCAGGCAGCGGCGTGCCGTCCTCCAGCGCCATGTCGAACGTCAACGTGGCTTCGGTCACGAAGTCGACCTGGAAGCCCAGGTCCGAGGCGTGGCGCGCCGTTGTCTCGCAGCATTGCTCGGTGCGGATGCCGCAGATGACGAGCCTGCCGATGCCGTTTTGCGTGAGCCAGACGTCCAGGCCGGTGCCGACCAGCGCGCTGTGGCGCGACTTGTGGAACGTGGCGGCAGGCTCCACCGGCAACAGGCCGTCCAGCGGCCGGACCAGGCCCGATTCCAGGGCGAACGGGTTCTCCGCCGTCTTGGGGCCCGCGACATGGAAGACGCGAACGACAGGAACGCCCTGCCGCTGGCAGGCCTCGATCAGGGCGTTCTGGGCCGCCAGCCAGGCCGGCAGGTCACGCTCGGTGAAAAAGGGGCGGTGGCGAAACGATTCCTGCGCATCGATCAGAACGAGACATGATTTCATGGGGACTCCTTTTGAGTGGTGAGCCTGATTGTCCAGAAGACCGGCGAGCCCAGCCACTCAATGCCGGACCGTTTTCGGTCATTTTAGGACATCAGGGTCGACGAATCGCCAGCGCGCCCATGGCGAGCGCGGCGAGGGTGCCGCCGGCCATGAACGTGACGGGCGCGCCCCACTGCTCCCAAAGCAGGCCGGCGACGCCGCTGGCCAGCAGCATCGCCAGGCCGCTGACCAGGTTGAAGAAGCCGAACGCCGTGCCGCGCAGGTCCGCCGGCGCCGTGTCGGCCACCATGGTGGCAAGCAGCCCCTGGGTCATCGCCATGTGCAGCCCCCACAAGCCGATGCCGCTCCACAGCCATGCGCCTGTGTTGCCGGCCGCAAGCATCAGGTCGGCTGCAACCAGCACGGCCAGGCCCGCCGCCAGCAAACCCCGGTGGCTCACCTTGTCCGAGAGCTTGCCGAAGGGGTATGCGCCCACCGAATAGACGGCGCTCATCGCCACCAGGACCAGCGGCGTCCAGGCCATGGCCAGGCCGCCTTGCTGGGCCCGGAGCACCAGGAACGCTTCGGAAAACCGCGCGAGCGTGAAGATCGCACCGACACCCACGACCCACCAGTAATCGAAACCCAGGCGGGCGAGGTTCTCGCGGCGGATGGGATTGCCGCGCCGCTCGCCGGCGGGCCGGGCCGGCTCGCGCACGGCGAACACGAGCAGCGCGACGGACAGGAAAGCCGGGATCACCGCCACCCAGAACACCGCGCGGATGTCGTTGGACCACATGAGCATCAGCCCGATGGCCAGCAGCGGCCCGAGGAAGGCCCCCACGGTGTCCAGCGCCTGGCGCAGCCCGAAGGCCGAGCCGCGAATCTCCGGCGGGGTGATGTCGGCGATGAGCGCATCGCGCGGCGCACCCCGGATTCCCTTGCCGACGCGGTCGATCAGCCGGGCGCCCAGCACCAGGCCGGAGCTGGACGCCAGCGCGAACAGCGGCTTGGAGACCGCTCCCAGGCCATAGCCCAGCGCTGCCAGCGGCTTGCGCTTGCCCCAGTAGTCGCTCAGCACGCCGGAGAAGACCTTGACGATCAAGGCCGTGGCCTCGGCCGCGCCTTCGATCAGGCCGACCGCCAGCACGCTGATGCCCAGCGTCGTGACCATGAAGACCGGCAGCAGGCTGTGGATCAGCTCGGACGAGACGTCCATCAGCAGGCTGACGAAGCCGAGCACCCAGATGCCGGCCGGCAGGCGTGTCGCGGAAGGGGAAACGGGCGGAGGGTGGGCAGGCATAGCGGCGATAATTTCAACATGAACTCGAAACAAGCGACTCAGGCCGGCACCCTCAGCTACGAGCAGGCGGGCGTCAACTACGACCTGATCGACCCCCTGAAGATCGCGGCGCAGCGTGCCGCGGCAGCCACGGGCTCGCATCTTTCGGTGCATGGTTTCAGCGAAGTCAAGGCCTCGCGCGGCGAATCGGCGTATGTGGTCGACGTGGGGCCGTTCTACCTCGCTTCGATTGTCGAGTGCCTGGGCTCCAAGGCGCTGGTCGCCGACGAGATGCACAAGCTCACCGGCAAGAGCTACTACGACAGTATCGCGCAAGACACCATCGCCATGGCGATCAACGACCTGATCACCGTGGGCGCGACCCCGCTGGTCGTCCAGGCCTACTGGGCCGCGGGCGGGTCCGACTGGTTCGCCGACGCGCAGCGCTCGCAGGCGCTGGTCGCCGGCTGGAAACGCGCGTGCGATATCTGCGGCGTCGCTTGGGGCGGCGGCGAGACCCCCGCGTTGGCGGGCATCGTCGAGGGTGGCCGCATCGACCTGGCGGCTTCGTGCACCGGCCTGATCAATCCAAAAGAGCGCCTGTCGCTCGGGGACCAGCTGGCCCCGGGCGATGCGATCGTGCTGCTGGCCTCCAGCGGCATCCACGCCAACGGGCTGAGCCTCGCCCGCAAGCTGGTGGAACGCCTGCCCCAGGGTTACCTCACGCCGCTTCCGGACGGCGCGACCTACGGCGAAGCGCTGCTGGCGCCCACGGTGCTGTATTCGCCCGTCACGGAGGCGCTGTACAAGGCGGGCATCCAGCCGCGGTATTGCGCCAACATCACGGGCCATGGCTGGCGCAAGCTGCTGCGTCATCCGGCGCAATTGACTTACCGCATCCATTCCGTTCCCGCCGTGACGCCGGTGCTGCGGTTCATCCAGGAGCAGGCCCGCCAGGACGACCGCGAGGCCTACAGCACCCTGAACATGGGCGCCGGCTTCGCGATCTTCGTGAAAGCCGGGGATGCGCAGCGCACGGTGGACGTGGCGCAAGCGGCGGGCGTGCCCGCCATCGTGGCCGGCGCCATTGAAGCGGGGCCCAAGCAGTTGCTCATCGAACCGCTGGGGATCCGCTTCGGCGACGACGACCTGCAGCTGCGCTGAGCCTTTCGAAGCCGACCGGCCACCGAAACAGCCCCGATGCAATTCACCTCCGCCCAAAAACGCGCCGCGGCCTGGCTGCTGATCGCGTTGCTGGCCGTGTTCGCATTGCGCTCGCTCGGGCCGGTGCTCACCCCCTTCGTCGTCGCGGCCGTGCTGGCCTACGCGCTGACGCCGCTGGTGGACCGCCTCGACGAGCTGGGGCACGGGCGCATGCCGCGCATCATCGCGGTGATCATCGTGGAGCTGCTGCTGATCCTGGCGCTGATCAGCCTGGTGCTGCTGATCGTGCCCGTGATCGTGAAGCAGGTGCCCCTCATGCGCGAGCAGCTGCCGCTGGTGTTCGAAAAGCTCGACGCCGCGCTGTCGCCCTGGCTGCACCAGCTGGGAATCCGGATCGCCCTGGACCTGGAAAGCCTGAAGGCCCTGGTGCTGCGCTACCTCAACTCCAACTATGCCGATGCCTTCAGCTCGCTGCTGCCGTCGCTGCGCCTGGGCGGCAGCGTCGCCCTCACGGTGGTCGGCTACGCGGTGCTGATTCCCGTCGCGCTGTTCTACCTGTTGCTGGACTGGAAGAGGTTCGTCGCCACGGTGCTCGAGCTGGTGCCGCCGCGCACACGGCCCGGCGTCGACTCCTTCACCACCGAAGCCGACCAGGTGCTGGGCCAGTACCTGCGCGGACAGTTGCTGGTGATGCTGACCATGGCCATTTTCTACAGCACGGGCCTGGCCCTCTTCGGGCTGGACCTGGCCCTGCCGATCGGATTCTTCACCGGCCTGGCGATGTTCGTGCCCTACGTGGGCTTCGGCATCGGCCTGCTGCTGGCCGTGCTGGCGGGGCTGCTGCAGTTCGCCTCGATCAAGGCGCTGGTCATGGTGGCGGCCGTGTACGGCACGGGCCAGGTCATCGAGGGCTTCTACCTCACCCCGCGGCTGGTGGGCGAGCGCATCGGGCTGCATCCGCTGGCGGTGATCTTCGCGCTGCTCGCGTTCGGCCAGCTGTTCGGCTTCGTGGGCGTGCTGGTGGCGCTGCCCGCGAGCGCGGTGCTGCTGGTGGCGATCCGGCGCCTGCGCGCCGGCTACATGGGCAGCAAGCTGTACCAAAGCTGATGAAACAGATCGCCCTGGACATCGGCCTGGCTCGCGCGCCCACGCTGGCGAGCTTCTTTGCCGGGCCCAACGAGGCCACGCTCAGGCACCTGCAGCTGTGGGCCGGCAGCCCCACGCGCTCGCCGGTGCCGACCTACCTGTGGGGTGCGGCGGCCAGCGGCAAGACCCACCTGCTCAAGGCCGTCGCCGAGTCGCTGCGGGAGCAGGGCGCAAGCGCGGGCTGGCTGGATGCGACCATCCACGAACCGCCCGAGTTCAACGAGAGCTGGGCCGTCGTGCTGCTGGACGACGTCCACCTGTACACCGCCGTGCAGCAGCACGCCGCCTTCAACTGGTTCGTCAACGCGCAGACGCTGCAGCGCGGCGTGCTGGCCGCCGGGGCGCTGCCGCCGGCCGACCTGAAGCTGCGGGAAGACCTGCGCACGCGCCTGGCCTGGGGCCATGTCTTCCAGTTGCAGGTGCTCAGCGAGCCCGAGCGCCGGTCCGTGCTGCGGCAGGCCGCCGACGCGCGCGGCGTCTTCCTCGGCGACGAGGTGATGGACTTCATGCTGACGCGCTTTTCGCGCGACCTCGGCAGCCTGATGCAGTTGCTGGAGCACCTCGACGGCTACGCCCTGCAGACCAAGCGCGCCATCACCATTCCGCTGATCAAGTCGATGCTGGAGAACGAGTGAGCGCAAACAAGACGCGGCTGGCCCTGTTCGACCTCGACCACACGCTGCTGCCCATCGACTCCGACTACTCCTGGGGCGTGTTCACGCAGGAGATCGGCTGGACCGACCCTGTCGCCTTCAAGGAGCGCAACGACGAGTTTTTCGAGCACTACAAGGCCGGCACGCTGGACATCCACGACTACGTGCGCTTCGCCACCGAAGCGGTGCGGCTCAAGGGGCCGGAAGACGCGGCCGCCGCCCACCTGGACTTCATGCACAGCGTCATCCGGCCGGCGCTGCGGCAGGAGGCCCTGGACCTGGTGCGGTCGCACCAGGCGGCGGGCGACACCGTCGTGATCGTCACCGCCACCAACGAGTTCGTGACACGGCCGATCGCCAGGGCTTTCGGCGTGGAAGAGCTGATCGCGGTGCGAGCTCGAGCGTGGGCCGGACGGCTGGATCACCGGGGAGATCCGGGGCGTGCCCTCGGCGCGCGAAGGCAAGGTCACGCGCCTGGCGCAATGGCTGGCCGCAACGCGGCCTGGACTGGGCCGGCGTCCACAGCACTTTCTACAGCGATTCCGTCAACGACCTGGCCCTGCTGGAGAAGGTGGATGTGCCGGTGGCCACCAACCCGGATGCGCGCCTGCGTGCCATAGCGGCCGGACGCGGCTGGCGCATACTTGATCTGTTCAAGGAAAAATGATCAAAAAATTCATCGACAAGCTGTTCGGCACGTCCACAGCGGGCAAGGGCGGCAAGCCCAATTTCGGCAAACGGCAGGAAGTGGGACCGCAAGAGCACGGCATCGACCCGTCCCTGGTGGATGACCGCGCGCTCAACGTGGTGCATACGCTCAAGGAAGCGGGCTACGAGGCCTACATCGTCGGCGGCGCCGTGCGCGACCTGCTGGTCGGCCTGCGCCCCAAGGACTTCGACGTGGCCACCAGCGCCACGCCCGAGCAGGTCAAGGGCCTGTTCCGGCGCGCCTTCATCATCGGCCGGCGCTTTCGCATCGTCCACGTGGTGTACGGCCGCGGGCGCGAGCACGAGGTGATCGAGGTTTCCACCTTCCGCGCCTACATGGACAACGCCGCCGCCGAGCAGGTGGCCGGCAACGAGAAGACCAGCAAGAGCGAGCTGGCGGGCATGAAGCACGCGGTCGATTCGACGGGCCGGGTGCTGCGCGACAACGTCTGGGGGCCGCAGGAAGAAGACGCGACGCGGCGCGACTTCACCATCAACGCGATGTATTACGACCCGGAGACGCAGACCGTGGTCGACTACCACAACGGCATCAAGGACGCCAAGAAGCGCACCATCCGCATGATCGGCGACCCGCTCACGCGCTACCGCGAGGACCCGGTGCGCATCATCCGCGCCGTGCGCTTCGCCGCCAAGCTCAACCCGCTGGGCTTCAAGCTCGACCCCAAGACCGCCGCGCCGCTGGTGCAGTGCCAGGCCCTGCTGGCCGACGTGCCGCAAAGCCGCCTGTTCGACGAGATGCTCAAGCTGCTGCAGACCGGCCATTCGCTGGCCACCATCGAGCAGCTGAAGAAGCTGGGCATGGCCAGCGGCATCTACCCGTTGCTGGACGTGGTGGTGGAGCGTGCCGAGGCAGCCGTTCGTGAACGCCGCCTTGCAGGACACCGACCGGCGCGTCGGCGAGAGCAAGCCCGTGGCGCCCAGCTTCCTGCTGGCCTGCGTGCTGTGGGCCGACGTGCGCGACGGCTGGGCCGCAGCGCCTGGCGCGAAAGCAGCATCCCTTCCCGGCGCTGCAGGACGCCATCGACGACGTCTTCAACGCGCGCATCGGCGACGTGTCGGGCCGCGGCAAGCTGGCCGCCGACATGCGCGAGATCTGGATGATGCAGCCGCGCTTCGAGAAGCGCACCGGCAACACGCCCTTCAGCCTGGTGGAGCAGCCGCGTTTCGCGCCGGCTTCGACTTCATGCGGCTGCGCGCCGACATCGGCGAGGTCGACGTCGTGCTGGCCGACTGGTGGCAGGAGTTCAGCCAGGCCAGCGACGCCGTGCGCGAGGACCTGGTGGCGCAACTGCGCGACGAACAGCACAAGGGACAGCGGCGCGTGCGTTCGCCCAAGCCCGCCGAGCCGGCCGCGGAACGCCAGGACGAGGGGCGCGCCCCTCGAACCCACGAGGAGAGAAGCGCCGAAACCGGCGAGGGCGGCCCCGCCGGCGCTCCGCGCAAGCGCCGCCGCCGCAGGCGCAAGCCTTCGGGCGAAGGCGGCGCGGGCCCGGCCGCCGAGCCGGGCGGGGCGGATTAGGGGCGCTGCCCACGGCGCGCCACGCCCATGCGCGAACCGGTCACCGCTTACGTGGCCCTGGGCGCGAACCTGGGGGACCCGGTCCGCTCTGTGATGGATGCGGTCGAGCGCATCGCCCAGCTGCCGCACACGCTGGTCACCCGCGAGTCCTCGCTCTACCGCACCGCGCCGGTGGATGCCAGCGGCCCCATTACATCAACGCCGTGGTGGCAGATCTCCACGCGGCTGACTGCGCCTGAACTGCTGGACAACTGCTGCGCATCGAGGCCGAGGCCGGCCGCGAGCGGCCCTACCGCAATGCGCCGCGCACGCTGGACCTGGACCTGCTCCTGTACGGCAGTGCGCGGATCGACAGCGCGCGCCTGCTGGTGCCGCATCCGCGCCTGTACCAGCGGGCCTTCGCGCTCGTGCCGCTGGCGGAAGTCGCGCCGCAGCTGGTGACGGCCGGCCAGCTGGCGGCCGTCGCGGGGCAGGAACTGACCTGCATCTGAGCGGCCGCATGACCTGGCGGGTAATTGCCCGCGGGACGCCGCCAACCCCATCATCGAGCCATCCGGGGTTCACCCGACAAATGGAGGTTTCCATGAGCGACACAGGCCTGATTGCAATCGCGTGCGGCTTGATCATCGGACTGGGCGCCATCGGCGCCTGCCTGGGCATCGGCGCGATGGGCGGGCGCTTCATCGACGGCGCGGTGCGCCAGCCCGAGATGATGGAGCCGCTGCAGACCAAGATGTTCCTGCTGGCCGGCCTGATCGACGCCAACTTCCTGATCGGCGTGGGCGTCGCGATGATGTTCGTGTTCGCGAATCCGTTCACCCGGTAACGCAGCTAGAACCAGTCCACCAGCCCGGACTGCTGCGCGTTCTGCGGGTTCGACCCGGCGTCGCGCACGCGCTGCAGCGCGTCGTCGCGGTGCAGCCCCAGCGCCTTGAGCACGCAGGCGGCGGTGCTGCCGGTGCGGCCCATGCCGGCGGCGCAATGCAGCAGCACGGCATCGCCGCGCTCCAGCGCCTGCGGCGATCTCCCGCACGTCGCGCCGGAAAGCGATCGCATCGTCGGGGACGCCGAAATTCGGCATGGGAACGTTCAGCCACCGGAAAGGCACCGTGCCCTGCACCACGGCGGCGTGATAGCGGGGCGACAGCTCGGCCAATCTCGCTGCGCGGCGTCAGGCACACCACCAGTTCCAGCCGTGCGCGCCGCGCCTGCGCCTCGAAATCGGGCTCCAGGGCTCGAAGCGCCCGGGCATCGACCCCAGCCAGAGCGAGCCGGCAACCTGCGGCGGGCAAGACAACGGGACGAAGGGCCATGGCCCGATTGTGCCGGGCCGCGCCGGCTCGAGCGGCTAAGGCGCCGTGCTGCCGCGCTGCCGGCCCACTGTCGAATTCGCTCACGGCACCGGCCCCGTTGCCCCATGCCGCCCGGATATGGCTGATGACGGCGGCCACGTCGGCGTCGCTCAGAACCGTCGCGAACGGCGGCATGCCGAAAGGCCGCGGGTTGCCGGCCGTCGCTGGCGGAAAGCCGCCGCCCAGGACCACCTGGACCAGGTTGGCGGTGACGGGCAGCGTGACGCCGCGGTTGCCGGCCAGCGGCGGGTACGCGCCGGGCACGCCCCGCCGTCGTCCCCGTGGCACTGGGCGCAATGCTTGTCGTAGAGCGTCGCGCCGCGCTCGGCCATGGCCGCGCCCATGGGCAGTGCAGTCGCTGCCGGCGGGCCGGCCCTGCCTTGCGGGAGTGACTTCAGGAACACCGCCATCGCGTGCAGGTCGGCCGGCGCCAGGTGCTGCGTGCTCTGCAGGACCACCTCGGCCATGGGGCCCAGCACGGTTCCGCGCGGCGACACGCCGGTCTGCAGCAGGCCCACGATCTGCGCTGTCTCCCAGTCGGCGACGCCGGCTTCGGCGGGCGAAGTGAGCGCGGGGGCATACCAGTTCTGCATCGGGATCAGCCCGCCGGACAGGTCCATCATGTCGCTGCTCGCACCCAATGCGTTGCGCGTGGTGTGGCAGGCGCCGCAATGGCCGAGGCCCCGCACCAGGTAGGCGCCGCGGTTCCATTCGGCCGATCGGGCGCTGTCCTCCTTGTGTTCGCCGGGGCTGAAGTACATCGCGCGCCACACGGCCAGCGCCGCTTGCGTGCTGTAGGGCCAGCGCAGCCGGTGCGGCGTGTTGGCGCGCTCCACCGGGGACACGGTGCGCAGGTAGTCGTAGATGGCGTCGGAGTCGGCGCGCGTCACCCGCGTGTAGTCCGGGTACGGAAAGGCCGGGTAGAGCAGGCGCCCGTCGCGCGAGCGGCCGTGGTGCAGTGCGCGCCAGAAATGGGTTGCCGACCAGCTCACCGATGCCGGTCGCCGTGGGGCGTGATGTTGCTCGCGTACACGGCGCCGAAAGGCGTCTCGATGGCGCGGCCGCCGGCGAAGGGCGCGCCGCCGCGCTCGGTGTGGCAGGCCATGCAGTTGCCTGCGCGCACCAGGTAGGCGCCGCGCGCCACGCTCTCGCCGGCCGGCGGCGTGAGCGGCGGCGCGTCGTGGATCTTGTCCTCTCCCCGGAAGTTCAGGAAGAGCACCAGCGCCAGCACGGCCAATGCGCCGAGCAGCAAGCGCGATGACCGGACGCTTCATGGCTGCACCCCTCCCGCAGGCAGCATCGCGCTCCCGCAAGAGATGCCGGGTGGCCGCGGCAGCGAGGCCGCGGCGCGGGTGACCCGCGGCAGCGGCTGGGCCGCCAGCCACGCGGCAACGGCCGTGAGGTCCGCGGGCTGGAGTTTCTGCGCGATCTGCGCCATGCAGTCGGGCGCCCGGGCGCGGCGCTGGCCGGTTCGCCACGCGCCCAGCTGCGAATTGAGATAGTCGCGCGGCAGGCCGAGCAGGCCTGGCGTGTTCGGCTCGACGCCGGTCAGCGCGTCGCCGTGGCACTGCACGCAAGCGGGAATCTTCTGCGCCGCATCGCCTTGCCGCGCCAGCGTTTCGCCCCGCTGCAGCAGGGCCGCCGTCACCCCGGCCGGCGCGCGGCGCGGGGTAGGGCAGTTCGAGCGAGGCGAAATGCCGCGCGATTTCCAGCAGGTAGGCATCGGACAGCGGGTCCAGCAGGCGCGCCATCAGGCCGTAGTGGCGGTGGCCGTCCCGGAAGTTCAGCAATTGGTTGTAGAGGTAGCCGGCCGGCTTGCCGGCGATGCGCGGGTAGTAGCCGTCAGGCCCGGCGCGGCCCTCCTTGCCGTGGCACGAAGTGCAGGCCAGGGTGCGCTGCGCCATGGTGTCCTCGAACCTCGGCGCGGCCTGGGCGCAGGCCGCCGCCAGCGCGAGCAGCAGGCAGGTCAAATGCTTCATGGTGCATCCGACTATGCCACCGCACGGACGTGCGCGCAGCGGTCCTACAAGCAATGCGCCGGGACGGGCTTAGATTCGCCAGATCGCCCAAGGAGATATCGATGAGCACCCCGAAGAGCCCTCCCCAGCGCCGATGACGATCACCGGCGGCAACCACCCGCTTCGCAGGAGCGCGGATCCAATGCCGTCGAGCACGAGCCGGATCCCCAGGCCGAGCCGATCCCGGACGGCGAACACAAGTTCATCCGGCGCAGCCCGTACACCGCCGGCAACGACTGACTCAGCGGTTGCGCGTGATGACCAGGTCCGACAGCGGGTACGCGATGCAAGGCAGGATCCAGCCCTCGGCCTTTTCCTCCGGCAGCAGGCCCGGCCATTGGATGTGGTAGCGCACCTGTCCCTCGACCAGCCGGCACATGCATGTGCGGCAGGTGCCGTTGCGGCACGAACTGGGGAGGTTGACCCCGGCGTGTTCCGCGGCCAGCAAGAGGGGCCGGTCGGCCGCCACCTCGAAGGTCGCGCCCTGCGGCTCGAAGCGGACGGTGAAGCGCCGCGGCGCTGCGTCGGGGGGAGTCGGTGGCGCCTGGCCGCTCTCGGTCATGGCCCATCATAATCAGCCACCCAAGTCCCGTAATTGATCCATGTCCAGCTACCCGGTCCGTCCGGCGGTGGAAAGCGATGCCGAACAGGTCGCCGCCGTCCACGCCAACTCCTCCCACGCCGCCTACGAAGGCGTCGCGCCCCAGGCCCCGCAGAGCCTGCCGATCGAGCGCCGGCGCGCTTTCTGGCGCGACGCCATCGAATACGGCGAACCGCTGGTGCAACTGGCGCTCGACGCCGGCCGCGCCATCGGCTTCGTGGGCTTCGATCGTTCGCGCGACCCGAAGTCCAAGCCCACCACCGGCGAGATCTGGGCCCTCTACGTCGAGCCTTCGCATTGGGGCCGGGGCGCCGGCCTCGCCTTGTGGGACGCCGCGCGCGAAGGCCTGATCGAGGAAGGCTGCACCGAGGTCACTCTCTGGGTGCCGCTTTGCAACGATCGCGCCTTGCGCTTCTTCGAACTGGCGGGCTTCAAGCGCGAGCTCAACACCGCGAAGACGTCGGTCATCAGCGGCGTCAAGCTCGAGGAAATCCGCCTGCGCCGCGCGCTGGACTGAGGCGGGAAGAACCCGATGGCATCGAGCCTGCTCGCGCTGCTGGACGACATCGCCACCATCCTGGACGACGTGTCGATCCTGGCCAAGGTGGCGGCGAAGAAGACGGCGGGCGTGCTCGGCGACGACCTGGCCCTGAACGCGCAGCAGGTCACCGGCGTCAAGGCCGATCGCGAATTGCCCGTGGTCTGGGCCGTGGCCAAGGGTTCGCTGGTCAACAAGGCGATCCTGGTGCCCGCGGCGCTCGCCATCAGCGCGTTCGCGCCCTGGGCCGTGACGCCGCTGCTCATGGTCGGCGGCGCCTTCCTGTGTTTCGAAGGCTTCGAGAAGCTGGCGCACCGCCTGCTGCACAGCCGGGCGGAGGACGAGGCGCATCACCAGGAGCTGGCGCAGGCGCTGGCCAACCCGCAAATCGACCTGTGCCAGGTCGAGAAGGACAAGATCAAGGGCGCGGTGCGCACGGACTTCATCCTTTCGGCCGAGATCATCGCGATCACGCTGGGCACGGTCGCGAACAGCGCGCTGGCGGTCCAGGTCGGCGTGCTCGCCGGCATCGCGCTGGTGATGACCATCGGCGTGTACGGCTTCGTCGCCGGCATCGTGAAGATCGACGATCTCGGCCTGCACCTCAGCCGGCCGCGCCAGCCGCGCGGCCCAGCGCTCGGGCGAGCTGATCCTGCGCGCGGCGCCCTGGCTGATGAAATTCCTGTCGGTCGCGGGCACGGCCGCCATGTTCCTGGTCGGCGGCGGCATCCTCGTGCACGGCGTGCCGCCCCTGGCCCATGCCATCGAACAATGGGCCGCGCGCGGTGCGGGTTTCCAGCCGTTGCTCGCCATGCTGCTCAATGGCCTGGCGGGCATCGCGGCCGGCGCCGTCGTGCTGGCCGTGGTCACGCTGGCGCAACGCCTGTGGCGCCGCAAGGCCGCCGCGTGAGCCTTCCCGCGCAGATCGAATGGACCGAGGCCGGCCTGCAGCGCACCGCGCGCTGGCGCTCCGAGGCGGGCGTGCCGCCGCCCAGGCGCGTGCAGGTCGTGGATGACACGCTGAGCGCGGACGCGGCCTATCGCCTCGCCAGCGAGGGCGCAGGCCTGCTCTGGCGCAGCGACTTCCACAACGCCCGCCAGTTGCTGCAGGCGCTGGCGCGGCGCGCCGACCGCAAGCCGCGCAACCCGGCGCCGCCGCCCGCATCGCCGGTCGAGGCGTTCCACCTGCATCGCCAGGCCCAGGGCCAGCGATCGCGCGTGCTGGGCAAGCTGCTGGTGGAACTGGACGGCGACTACCGCATCGCGCTGCCGCGCGCGCCCGACCTGCGCCAGGCCTGCATCGAAGCATGGGGCCTGCCGGACGGGCAGCCTTCGGTGGCATCGCTGCGCGAGCTGCTGGGCCTGGTCGGCGCCCACGAGTGGCGCAAGAAGGGCGTCGAGATCCCGGCGCTGGGTCCCGGGCCGGCCAACCGCATCCATCCGCATTACGGCGTCTTCTCCCCGGTGCGGGGCGAATACCTCGACCTGGTGGCCCGGGGCAGATTGCCTTCGATGGAATTGGCTTTCGACATCGGCACCGGCACGGGCGTCCTGGCCGCGATCCTCGCCCGGCGCGGGGTGCAGCGCATCGTCGCGACGGACCAGGATCCCCGGTCGCTGGCGTGCGCGCGCGACAACCTGGAGCGGCTGGGTTGCGCGCAACAGGTCGAGGTGGTGGAAGCGGACCTGTTCCCGCCCGGCCGCGCACCCCTGGTGGTCTGCAACCCGCCGTGGCTGCCCGCAAGGCCCAGTTCGCCGGTGGAGCACGCCATCTACGACGAAGACAGCCGCATGCTGCGTGGCTTCCTCGCGGGCCTGGGCCAGCACTTGTCGGCCGGGGGCGAGGGCTGGCTCATCCTGTCGGACCTGGCCGAGCACCTGGGGCTGCGCACGCGCGCGGAGTTGCTGGCGCTGATCGAAGGCGCCGGCCTGCGCGTGCTTTCGCGCGACGACGTGCGTCCGCGACACCCGAAGGCCGGGGACGCGCGGGACCCGCTTCATGCCGCGCGATCGCGCGAAATCACCTCGCTCTGGCGGCTCGCCGCGCAGGCCCCGGCCCAGGAGTAGGCAGGCTCCTACGCCACGACGCGCGCTCGGCGGATAGGGCGCGATGGCTCAGCGGTGAAGAATGGCTTCATCCAACCGCAACCGGAGCATTCCATGCCCGATCCGTCCCAACACCCGCTCGCCTTCAATGGCGCCCGCCCCGCCGCCGCAGCGCTGGCCGAAACCACCGCGCGCTGGCTGTCCGTGGACGAGGACCTGGCGCTGGGCTGCGAATGCGCGTATCCCTCGCTGCAGATCGAGCGCTGGGGGCAGGAAGTCCTGCCGTTCCCGCAGAGCCCGGCCTGACAGCCGGCGATGCAACTGGTGACAGCGCCGGTCCTACAGGCGCTGCCGCCCAATCCCCACTTCCCGCGGTTGCGGGGCAGACCTAATGTGGAAACCAGCTGGCACCCGCCAGCGCTTTTCTTCCAACCTGCCCTGTGCCCTCGAGGCACGAAACCCAAGGAGTGAACACATGAACTCGACCCGCAAAACCCTGACCACACTCGCCGCGGCGGCCGCCCTGGCCGGCGGCGTCGGCCTGGCCATCGGCCAGACCAGCCCGAGCACGGACACCAGCACGCCTTCCAGCGCCGGCAGCAGCTACAGCAACTCGCAAAGCAGCACGGCACCGGCCGCGAGCAGCGACACGAGCTCGTCCTCGACGATGTCCAACAGCAGCACGACGACGACCGATTCCTCGACGATGTCGAACAGCAACAATGTCGCCCAGGCCGACCGGGGCTGACCTTCCAACGGCCCCGCCGCAGCATTCGCCCGGCGGGGTCCTTTTTTTCACGAGACACAGTGCCAGACTGATTTGCGCCGAGCTGCCATGACACCGCCCGACCCAATCGCCACACCCAGGTCCGAATTCCTCGATTCGGTGCAGAAAGGCCTGCTGCTGGGCGCTGCCGTCCTGGCGATGGTCTTGCCACCGGGAGGCCTGGCGCGCAAGCCCGCGCCGCGCGATGCACAGCAACTCGCCGCGAGCGTGCCCGCCAATCGCCGCGCCGATTTTGGTGCAGTGATCCCCACCGAGGACGTCCGGCAACTGGCGAACTGGATCGTGCACGTCGGCGACCAGCAGAACAAACCCTTCGTCGTCCTCGACAAGAAAGACGCGCGCGTCTACATCTTCGAGCGCACCGGCCGCCTGAAGGAGGTCTCTCCGGTGTTGCTCGGCTATGCCGTCGGCGACGACAACGCGCCGGGCATCGGCACCAAGGCGATCGCCGACATCCTTCCCGAAGAGCGCACCACCCCGGCCGGACGCTACGTCGCCGAGATGGGCATGAACGCGCGCGGCGAAGACGTGGTCTGGGTGGATTACCAGGCGGCCGTCTCCATGCACCGCGTGCTCACGACGAACCCCGCGGAGAGGCGCCTGGAGCGGCTTGCCACTCCCACCAACGAAGACAACCGCGTTTCCTACGGCTGCATCAACCTTCCCAAGGCGTTCTACGAACAGGCGCTGGCGCCCACGGTGCGCAGCGCCGGCGCGATCATCTACATCCTGCCCGAGACCCGCTCGGCGCATGAGGTGTTCGGCTCCTACGACGTCGACCAGCCGGCCAAAGTCGCGCAGCGTTGAGCGGCGCGCGCAAGCGCCGTCCCCCAAAAACCCCACGGTCCGCCTGTTACCGTTACAAAGCTTTGCCCCGGTAACGGCAGTTGATAGCATCCGCACCTGTCGAGTCGCGCGCTTGCCCGGCTCACGCAGATACAGGGGACTCGGATGGGTTGGATCGCAAAGGCGGTGGCCGCCTTGGGGGTGGGTGCGGCCTTCATGGCAGCGCCCGCAGGCGCGGCACAGGGCGGCACGGCGGACTTCAATGCGCAAGGCGCGTCGGAAGATGCCCGCTATGTCGCGCAGTGGGCGATGGAGTCGGCGGACCACGCGGACATGCCGTTCGTCGTCGTCGACAAGAAGCAGGCCCGGCTGTACGTTTTCGAAAGTGGCGGCCGGCTGATTGGCGCGACCCCCGCGCTGCTGGGCCAGGCGATCGGCGATGACTCGTCGCCCACTGTCGGCGAGCACACGCAAGCCGGCGAAGTCCCGATGCACGAGCGCACCACGCCGGCCGGGCGCTTCATCTCGCAGCCCGGGCGCAACCTCAAGGGCGAGCACGTGGTCTGGGTCGACTACGCTGCCGCTTTCGCCATTCACCGTTTGCGGCCCGGGGCGAGCCTGCGGTCGCGCGAGGCCAGCCTGGCTTCGGACACACCGAGCGACAACCGGGCCTCGCTGGGTTGCGTCGTGGTCCCTGCCGCCTTCTATGAGAACGTGGTGCTGCCACTGCTGGGCCGCAGGCGGGCGATCGTGTATGTCCTGCCGGAAACGCGACAGGTGCGCGAGGTGTTCGGCTCGCTGTGAATCGCCTCGCGTGCAGGGTTTCGTCTTACAGGGATTCCGGGCCTGTGCTGACGCAGGATGTTCGCGGGACTTTTAGCCTTGGTGCTCTGGCGAAGAGCGCCAGTTCCACACCATCAAGGAGTTTCCCAAATGACTGCATCGACTCAATTCAAGGGCGTGCTCGCCGGCCTGGCTGCCGTTGCGATCGCCGGCGCGGCGCTCGCCCAGAGCACTCCGCCCAACCCGGCCGCCAAGGATCCCGCGGTCGGCGCCGGCCAGCAAAGCACCCAGACGACGCCCATGGGCTCGACCGGCACGCCGGGCGGCTCGAGCGCCAACAGCACGACGTCGGGCGGCAGCTCTTCGACCACGATGGGCGCGAGCGGCTCCACGACGACGACCACCGACACGACCCAGACCGACACCCCTTCGGCCACGGCCACCCCGAAGTCGAGCAAGGCCGATCGCAACTGATTCCGCAGCTGTCACACTGAAAAAGACCGGGCGCTGCCCGGTCTTTTTTTGAGTGATTGCCAGGCGGCGCGGAGGGCCTTGGCGGACGAAGAGCGGCTCGTGCGGCGGCCCGGCGGTGCCGGAGGCAGCCGGGCCCGCTGGACAATGTTCTTGCGTTTCGCCAACGGCGCGAAAGCACGATACCTGTCGTTGTAGCGCGAGGCCCGGCCGGCTGCATGGAAGTTTGGGCAGCGCGCGGCGGTGCGCACGCAAGCCGCCCGCCCGACCGGCTGTAGGCAGCGAAACCCGCTAGGCGAACAAGCCTTCGAAGCCGTCGGCGGGCTCGAAGCGGCGATTGCGGAAGTGCAGGCGCGTCGGCCCCGGCAGCGCCTGGTCGCGCACGCTGTGGCGCTCATCGCCGGGGTAGCAGATCCATCGCGCGCCTTCATGTTCGAATGGCTCGGGCCGGATCACGGGCGGCGGCCGCATCCGCGCTTGCGCGACCGCGCTGTCGACGCTGGCGTGGCGCGACAGGTGCGCCAGGCTCATGATCTGCGGCGGCGCCAGTTCGATCGCGCCGTCCCAGTATTGCTGCAGCGCTGCGCGCGGGGACAGCCACACGCTTTCCGTCGCCTCGTGGTTGTCGTGGCTCGCCGTCTGGCCCTCAGGCACGGCGGCCAGGAAGAAGCGCGTGTCGAAGCGCTTGCGCATCACCCCGCCCACGCTGGGCGTGATCCAGCGCGACCACGGCTGCAGGCGGCTGGGTTCGAGCCGCAGCCCCATCAACGCCAGGACCTCGTCGAAAGCGCGGCCTTCGCGCAGCAGTTCCAACGCCATTGCCGCGCGCGCGGCATCCGCGCCACGCGCATACAGCACGCCGGTTTCCTCGAAGGCTTCGCGCAAGGCGGCGACATACAGCACGGCGGCATTGGACTCGTCGAGTTCGGGCTCGTTCAGCGCCGCGTGCAATTCGAAGGGCGGCAAGTCCAGGTGCGCCTGCATGTCGAGCTTCGCGTCTTCCAGGTCGACCTTGCCTCCAGGAAAGACGTAGGCGCCGCCGAGCACGTCGGACAGGCCGTGCCGCTTGAGCAGGAAGACCTCGAGGCCGGCAGGGCCGTCGCGGAGCATGACCACGCGTTGCGGCATCGCGCAAGGGGCTGTCGGAGGGGTCGGTTTGAATTTCCACGACGTGACGCTACCAGAGCCGCGCCGCAAAGGCGAGCGTGCGCATGACAGCTGTGCTTGCAAAATGTTGCGTTGCGCGGTGTCGGCGCATGTAAGGCGGGGGTGACAGGCATCGTCCCACACGCACAGGAGTGCGAGCCTGACGCAGCGCAGCAAGGCGTCCACTAGTCTGTGAAACAGCTGGCACAGGAAGCTGGCGGCTTTTCATTACCAACTTCAAGGAGCTTTCTCATGAGTGCACTCACCAAATGCGCAGGCGTGCTCGCCGGCCTTTCCACCGTCGCCGTGATCGGCGTGGCCGTCGCCCAGAGCGAACCGCCGAACCCGTACGTCACCAATCCCGCGATCGGCGCCGGCCAGCAGAGCACGCACATCACACCGATGGGCGAAACCGGCGTGCTGACGCACCTGGGCGAAATGCGCACCGCCACCATCACCCGCGAGCCGGAAGTGGCCACCGTGGCGCCCGCACCCGAGCCTGTGGCTGCCGCCCCGGCGCCCGCGCCCGAGCCGGTCGCTGCCGCGGCCCCTGCGCCGGAACCGGCCACAGACCATGGGTGCGGGCCCGGCACCTGAGCCGGCCCCGCAGAAGGTGGCGCGCGCAGACCGGAACTGACGCAGCCAGCTTCGAGGCCAAGAAAAACCGGCAACCCTCAGCGGTTGCCGGCTTTTCTCTGGCCCATGCGTTGCAGGATCAGCTGGCGGGTAGCACGCACTTCCGCGGCGAACGGACTTTGCGGCATCTGCGCCGGCCTTGTCGAGCTGCGCCAGCGCCTCGGCATGGCGGCCCTGGTCCGACAGGGTCTGCGCCAGGTTGTTCATGACGATGACCGATTGCGGATGGCGCGCCTGCGCCTTGCGCAGCACCGCGGCGGCTTCCGCCAGCGCGCCGCGGGCATGGTACTGGTTGGCCAGGCCGATGGCGGCCGGCAGGTTGTCGGGCCAGCGCTGCAGGGCAGCCGCATAGGCCCGTGTGGCGGCGTCGCGCGTCGCCCGACGCGGGCCATGGCCAGCACGGCAGCCATCCAGCCGTCTTCGGTCGCGGTGACCGGTATGCGTTCGGGCGGCGTGACGACCATCGCCCAGTAGCCGCTCTTCATCCACTCGCGCTCGAAAGCGGTGAACGGCATCTCCTGGCGGGCAGTGGTTCCCGAGCGCAGGAACAGCGTGCCGGACGAGTAGTCGAAACCGTTCACCACGGCGTAGTGCCACTGGGTGAACATGGGACCGACGTCCTGCAGCACGATGACCGGGTTGCCGGCCGCCACTTCGCGCAACAGGTCGGCGTAGCGCGGGGCCAAGGCGTAGGAGACGCGGCCGTAGCGGCGCGCCGTCGCGAGCATCTCGAGCTGCAGGCTGCCCTTGCGCGCCGGCAGGTAGACCTGGCTCACCAGCGCGTCGGGCGTCACGTCCGCACCGCTGTACTTCAGCACCGTGGCCAGCGCCGCGGGGCCGCATTGATAGTCTTCCTGCGGGAAGAAAGGCACCTGCGCCAGTTCAATTTGCTGCGGCACTCCGGCGGGCCAGCCGGTGCGCAGCGCCATCGTCTGCGGCACCAGCTGCGCGCAACCCGCCAGCGCCGCGAGCAGCGCGCAAAAGAACAGGCCCGCGGCAATGCGGGCCCAATGGTGGCGGGGCCGCGTCATGCGGCCGCTCCCGGCACCCGAATCACTTGCGGATACGCGAAGTACCAGATCAGGCCGGCGATCACGACGACCGCGAGCCAGCCGCCGCTCGTCAGCGCGCCGGCCGGAGCCGTGTGCATGTCCTGTGCCAGCGCCTGCACTTCCTGGTCGGTCATGGCGGCCACGCGCGCGCGGGCCATGGCGGGATCGATGCCCTGGGCCTGCAGTTGCGCGGCGGTCTCGGCGCGGTTGAGCACGCTCATCACCAGTCCGCGGTCGGTCTGCGCTGCAGCCTGCGCCGCCGCCTGGTCGGCACCGATCATTCCCGCGTTGGCGGTCTGGAACGAGAGCGCCAGCAGGGACACGACCAGGGCGCGGCATGTCATTTTCTTCATCGTGGATGTCATCTTCAGGCTCCTAGGGATGGGTTGTGGAACGGGCGCCGGCGGCAAGACCCACCACGGCGCTGGATGAATATACGCGCCTGCACCGTGCTTGTGTGCCCATCAGTTGCCGTCTGCCAACACGCCGCGATTGCCGGACACACAAGGCTACAAAAATAATGGCCAACGCAGGGCTGCGGCTGGCCCGAGCGCGCCTGCCTTCGCCCGCGCTGCGCTCCTACATTCCCTGCCCGCTGCGGGGCCGTTAATGAGAGGGAAACAGGAGAGCCTCATGACCCGATTGCTGGTGCTCGCAGGCATTGCATCCCTGCTGACCGCGTGCGCGATCCCCGGGGGGATGAGCGCAGCCAAGATCGAGCAGCCGACGGACGAAGCTGCCGTGGTGGCCGCCGCCCTGGGCTACCACGGCCCGGTCGATCGCGTTCAGCGCAAGCGCGACTGAGCCGGCGGTTTGCCGCACCCGGCGCAGCTCGAACATGCGCTGCAGCCCGGCTTTGACTCCAGCTTCTCCTGAAGGGCGCGTGAAGTTGCGGACGCGATGCCCAGGCGGTGCGCACGCCTGGCCACCCAGGCTGCCGCCCTTCGCCTTGCCGCACCAGGCATCAGGGCCCATGCGCTGTACAGCACGGCCCACACCACGATCGCCGCGATGACGAGGTACTGCGTCATGCGGCCCCCCATGCCAGCGCAGTTCGATAGGTGATGAACGAGGCCAGGTACGCCAAGGCGAAGAGGTAGGCCGCCATCAGCAGGGGATAACGCCACGAGTGGGTTTCGCGCTTCACGGCTGCCAGCGTCGAGATGCATTGCGGCGCGAACACATACCAGGCCAGCAACGACAGGGCCGTGGCCAGCGACCAGCTCGCCCCCAGCATCGGGGCCAGTTGCTGGGACAGGGCCTCGCCGGTGGCGGACAACGCATACACCGTGCCCAGCGCCCCCACGGCCACTTCGCGCGCGGCCATGCCGGGAATCAGCGCGATGCAGATCTGCCAGTTGAACCCGATGGGCCGGAAGACCGGCTCCAGCGCCTGCCCGATCAGCCCGGCCAGGCTGTACTGGATGGCCGGCCCCACGGCGCCTGCGGGTGGCGCCGGATAGCTGGAGAGCACCCACAGCACCACCGTGAGCGCCAGGATGATGCCGCCCACGCGCCGCACGAAGATGCTGGCGCGCTCGACCAGGCCCTGGGCCAGGCTGCGCGGGTTCGGCAGCCGGTAGGCCGGCAGCTCCATCAGCAGCGGCGCCTGCGGCGCGTTGCGGCGCAGGCGCTTGAAGGCCCAGGCGACACCCATCGCGGAGACGATGCCGGCCACGTACAGGGCGAACAGGACCAGCCCCTGCAGGTTGAACACGCCCAGCACCTCGCGCGAGGGAATGAAGGCGCCGATCAGCAGGGCGTACACCGGCAGCCGGGCCGAACAGGTCATCAGCGGCGCGATCATGATGGTGACGAGGCGGTCCGGCCAGCTGCCGATCGTGCGGGTCGCCATCACGCCGGGCACGGCACACGCGAAGCTCGAAAGCAGCGGGATGAACGAGCGGCCCGACAGGCCCACCAGGCCCATCGTGCGATCGAGCAGGAAGGCGGCGCGCGGCAGGTAGCCGGAATCCTCCAGCGCGAGGATGAAGAAGAACAGGATCAGGATCTGCGGCAGGAACACCAGCACGCTGCCGGCGCCGGCGATCACGCCGTCGACCAGCAGGCTGCGCAGCGGCCCGGCGGCCATCGCGCCCCCGACCAGCACGCCCAGGGCCTGCATGGCGGACTTGATGGCTTCCATCGGCCACTGGGCCCAGCTGAAGACGGCCTGGAACATCAGGAACAGCAGGGCAGCGAGAATCGGCAGCCCCCACACCGGGTGCAGCGCCGCGCGGTCGATGGTTTCGTCCAGGCGCGAATCGATCGCCGGCTCCTGCACGGCGGCCCGCAGGATGCGCCGCACCTGCTGCTGCGTTTCCAGCACCTCGTGAAAATCGGGCGCCACCCAGGCGGCGGGCGCGGATGGTGCGGCGGGCCACTGCGACTCCAGCCGCGCGACCAGCGCGTTGGCGCCTTCGCGATGCACGCCCACGGTCTCCACCACGGGCACGCCCAGTTCGCGTTCCAGCGCGGCCCGGTCGATGCGGATGCCGCGCCGGTGCGCGACGTCGCTCATGTTGAGCGCCACGATCATCGGCAGGCCCAGGCGCCTGGCTTCCAGCACGAGCCGCAGGTTCAGCTTGAGGTTGCTGGCGTCGGTCACGCAGACCAGCAGCGATGGCGCATCGACGTCGGCGCGCGCGCCGGTGACCACGTCCCGGGTGATCGCTTCGTCGGCGCTGAGCGGGTTCAGGCTGTAGGCGCCTGGGAGGTCCAGGATGCGCACCCGGCGTCCGGTCGCCGTGCGAAGCAGGCCTTCGCGGCGCTCGACGGTCACGCCGGCGTAGTTGGCCACCTTCTGGCGGCTGCCGGTCAGCAGGTTGAACAGGGCGGTCTTGCCGCAGTTCGGGTTGCCCAGCAGCGCGACGTGGGGCAGGTCCACGGTCATGGCGTGCATGGCGTGCGCCGTCTCCAGGACGCTGACCAGGGCCGCCTCGAAGCGGCGCAACGCGAAAGTCGCATGGCCCAGCCGCACGGCGATCGGCTCGCCGCCCGGCAGCGCCCGGGCGATGACGCGCAACGGCTCGCCGGGCAGGAAGCCGATCTCCATCAGGCGCAGCAGCAGGTCGTGGTCCTGCACGCCCTGCGGGGGCAGCAGCCCCACGACAGTGGCTTCGGCGCCTGCGTGGAGGCTGCTCAGCGGAACAGCAGTCATCTCATCCCTTATCCGGCTTCGGGTGGAAGCCAACAGGAATGAGAATAGTTTCGAATCAGGTTCGGGACTTGACCGGGATCAAAGAACTGCCGGAAGCGGCCGAGTTACTCGACGATGCTCGGGTCTTTCCGGATGGTCTCACGGGCCCGGTGTTCGTGGCGGTCGAGCTTGCCCTGCGTGTGCTCGAGCAGCCGGATCAGTTTTTGCGTGGCGCCGCGGAAGGCCAGGTCCTGCGTTTCCGCGTGGTGGCTCACCGCCAGCGGCTCATGCCCGTTCAGGCGCGCCTCCAGCATGCAGCGCTTGTCGGCCGCGCCCTTGGACGCGCTGTTCTCGTCGGTGATCTGCACTTCGACCCGGGTGATCTCCTGCCGAAAGCGCGCGAGGGCATCGTTGAGGAATTCGTCGGCCCAGCGCTCCAGGGTTTCCTTGTTTTCGACGCCATTGCTGGTGTTCACTTGTACTTGCATGGGGAAATCCTTGTGGTTGGTGCCTTCAGTGTGGCGACAGCCGCGGCAACGCCGTGTAGGACTGCAGGCAGGACACTGTCGGACTGCGCGTGCCAGCCGCGCCGCCCTGCCGAGCCTGTATGCTCGCCCTTCGCTGGAGAAATCAGAAATGGCAGAGCTTGAAACCATCGAATCCGAAACCGGGCCGCGGCCGCAGGCGACGGTCATCGTGCTGCACGGACTGGGCGCCGACGGCAACGATTTCGTGCCGATCGCGCAGGAACTCGACCTGTCCGCGGCCGGCCCCGTGCGTTTCGTCTTCCCGCACGCGCCCGTGATCCCGGTGACCATCAACAACGGCTACCGGATGCGCGCCTGGTACGACATCCTGGGCATGGACCTGGTCAAGCGCGAGGACGAGGACGGCCTGCGCCGCTCGCTCGGGCAGGTCGAGCAACTGCTGGAGCGCGAAGAGGAGCGGGGCATGCCGGCCCATCGGATCGTGCTGGCCGGTTTCTCTCAAGGCTGCGCGATGGCGCTGATGACCGGGCTGCGGCACCGGAAACGGCTGGCGGGCATCGTCGGCATGTCGGGCTACCTTCCGTTGGCGCCGACCACCCCGGGCGAACGCAGCGATGCCAACGCGCTCACGCCCATCTTCATGGGTCACGGTACCCAGGACAGCGTCGTGGACGCCGGCCGCGGCCGCGCGTCGCGCGACGCGCTGCAGGCGATGGGTTACGACGTGGAATGGCACGAGTACCCGATGGCGCACTCGGTCTGCTTGGAAGAGATCGCCGACCTCAACGCCTGGCTGCTGAAGGTGCTGGCGAAGGCGTAGCCGCTATTTCCGGCGCCGTCCCAGCGCCCAGCGCACGATGAACGCCGCGCCCAGGACCAGCGCGAACCAGCCGACCAGCGCGGACTTCGCCACGACCTCGCGCATGGCGGGCGACGCGATGAAATAGGGAGACAGCAGGACCGCCAGGCCGATGAAGGCGATCAGCAGGCCCTTGGAAAGCAGGTCTTTGCCGGACATCGGCCGTCAGGCTTCGCCGCCGAAGCGCTTGATCAGGTTGGCGATGTACTTGTCGACCAGTTTCTCGAATTCGCTCTCGACGACCGGCGCGACCACCATCTTCATGAGGCCGGGCAGGGGGAGGGTGATCTCGCCATTGATCTTGAGTTCGATCCCGGTGGACTTCTTGTTGTCCTTGATCTTCCAGTGGCCGCCGACCAGCGCGTTGCCCACGCCTTCGACCGGCGTCCAGACCACCGAACCCCTGGCCTTGTTGCTGACGTACTTGCTGGCGTAGACGGTCTGGATGTTCACCTGCGTGGTGCCCACCTTTTCCATCTCCCACTTGTACACGCCGTCGCCCATGTCGGTGAGCTTGTCGACCTTGGGGAAGTGCGACACCGAAACGGGGACGTCCGACAGGACCTCGAAGACTTCCGGGGCCTTGGCATGCACGTCGAATTCGTAGCCCAGGTCGATGTTGACGGTCACGGCCATGGGGGTCTCCTCTGTGATGGGGTGGGTGGCATTCTGCCACCCCCAGGGCTTCAGGCCGTCTTCTGCGATGCGGCCCGGGCCAGCGCCGACGCGCGCCCGATCGCCGCCACGGTGGCCCCGACCAGCGTGTCGACCACCACCACGGCGCCGTCGGCCGACAGGTTCAGGCCCCGGGCGTAGTACATGGAGAAGGCGTGCTGCGCGCGGGCGGCGTTCCTGCGGGTCTCGGCCGTCAGCCGGGGACCGGTTTCCTTCAGCGCGGACTTCCAGCGCTGCTCCAGCGTGCCGGCCAGGCGCTCGCCGCCTTCACGGTAGGCGCCGATGACTTCGTGAGCGGTGGTGCCAAGCTTCGCGACCAGGTCGGTCGCGGTGGCGGAAAAGTTGGTGCTGTTCATGGCTGGGCTCCGTTTCTGGAATTGATAAGGTCATTCTGGCCACCTGGCCTAGTGAAAGCGACCTAATGGGACTATCTTTCCTAGGGGCGGATGCCTAGCCGAAAGGCGCCCATTTACCAGAATTCGGCCTTGCCCGTCCCGATGCATGAAATCCGAAGCCGTGCTACCTTCCGCCTCAATCCACCAGACAACGACTTCCTGACATGAGTACCCTGCAGGCCCGATTGGCCGCCCTTTCGCCGCAGCGGCTGAAGGGCATCCGCCGCGGCATCGAAAAAGAAAGCCTGCGCGCCATGCCCGAGGGCGGGCTGGCCATGACGCCGCACCCGCTCGCGCTGGGCTCGGCGCTGACGCACCCGCACATCACCACCGACTACAGCGAGTCGCAGCTCGAGCTGATCACCGGCGTCCACGCGACGCCCGAAAGCTGCCTGGAAGAGCTGCTGCAGATCCACCAGTTCACCTACCGTGCCCTGGGCGACGAAATGCTGTGGGTGTCGAGCATGCCGTGCGGCCTGCCGGCCGACGAGAACATCCCGATCGGCCGCTACGGGTCTTCCAACGTGGGCCGCGCCAAGAGCGTCTACCGCATGGGGCTGGCGCACCGCTACGGCCGGCGCATGCAGACCATTTCGGGCATCCACTACAACTGGTCGCTGCCGGACGTTTCCAGCGAGCAGTACTTCGCGCTCATCCGCAACTTCCGCCGCCACGCGTTCCTGCTGCTGTACCTCTTCGGAGCTTCGCCGGCCGTGTGTTCGAGTTTCGTCGCCGGCCGCCAGCACGAGCTGAGAAAGCTCGGCGACGGCGGCACCATGTACATGCCGCACGGCACCTCGCTGCGCATGGGGCGCCTGGGCTACCAGAGCGACGCGCAGGCCAGCCTGGCCGTCAGCTACAACGGCCTGGACGGCTACGCGCAATCGCTGCAGGATGCGCTGACGCGCCCTTACCCCGCCTACGAGGCAGTGGGCATCGTGAACCCGGGCGGCGAATACAACCAGCTGGCCACCAGCTTGCTGCAGATCGAGAACGAGTTCTACGGCACGATCCGGCCCAAACGCGTCATCCGTCCCGGCGAGCGGCCGCTGCACGCGCTGCGCGAACGCGGCGTCGAATACGTCGAGGTGCGCCTGCTGGACCTCAACCCGTTCGTGGCCACGGGCATCACCGCGCAGACCATGCGGTTCCTCGACGTTTTCCTGCTGCACTGCCTGCTGTCGGACAGCCCGCCCGACACGCCGCAGGAAATCGCCGCGCTGGGGCGCAACCAGCACAAGACGGCCGCCTTCGGCCGCGAGCCGGGCCTGGTGCTCGAGCGCGGCGTCGTCGGAAGTGCCGCTCACGCAGTGGGGCGCCGAACTCGTGGCGTCCTTCGCGCCGATCGCGACGGCCCTCGATGCCGCGCACGAGACCACCGACTACACCGACGCCCTGCGCGCGGCGAAAGCATTGCTCGAAGAGCCCGACCTGCTGCCCAGCGCGCGTGTGCTGTCGGTGATGGAGCAGGATTTCAGCAACTCCTTCCTCGGATTCACCCGGGCCCAGTCACAGCAGACCAAGGCCAAGCTGCTCAGCCTGCCCTTCAGCGCGGCCCAGCAGGCGCGCTTCGCCGCGCTGAGCGAGCAGTCCCTGCGCGACCAGAGGGCGATCGAGGCGGCCGACAGCCTGCCGTTCGAGGCCTATCGCCAGCAGTACGTGTCGCCCGAACGGCTGGGCCTGTCCAAGGCCGCGATTGCGCCGGCGCTGGCTGCGGTCTGAGCTGACGGCCCTGCCCGCAGGCGCTTGCCATGGCCGCGCCAGCGCCGAAAGCGCGGGGCGGGTACAATAGCGACTTCGATTGCGCAGGCGAATCGAAACGCGCCCATAACAACTACTCCACTCCCCAGGCGCCCCAGTTCACCACTGCGCACGCGTCTTCGGGGCACCCAAGCCCTGGCTTCGGCCGCCACGCCGGGCTTTATTCCAGACGCAGTCCCGGCCCTCCGTGCGAGGTCCATGCCACCGGGATCGATGCGCGCCGGCTTGCCCAAGCAAGCTTCCACACACTCTCTCGCGGCAGCAGTGTTGCTGTCGCATGGCATCTAGAATTTTCAAGACAAGAATGAATCCCCACGACAACATCACCGTAGGCAAGTACCTGGTTTCGCCCCTGACCCGAATGCTGGAGAACGGCTGGTACGCCTGTTCCGTTTCCATCCGCTCCGGCTCGGGCAGCGGCACGCATGACCGCGTCCTGCGCCTGACCCGCCTGTTCCAGACCCAGCTCGCCGCGGTGCGCTACGCCACCGCCGAAGGCCTGCAATGGATTGGCCACACCCACCCCAGCGTTCAGGGCGCCGCCCTCGCCGCGTCCTAAACCCAGCACAGGAGACCACACATGGCCAAGGAAGAACTGATCGAGATGAAGGGGCACGTGGACGAAGTGCTGCCCGATTCGCGTTTTCGCGTCACGCTGGAAAACGGTCACCAGGTGATCTGTTACACCGGCGGCAAGATGCGCAAGCACCACATCCGCATCATCGCCGGCGACAACGTGTCGCTGGAAATGTCGCCCTACGACCTGACCAAGGGCCGGATCACGTTCCGCCACATCGCCGGCCGCAGCGGCCCCCCGCCGGCCCGCCGTTGAGTTTGCGGCCCCGTCCTACAACGCCGGGGTCAACGCTGAGTTGAGATGGGCGTTGTACAGACCGGCACATAGCTGCCTGGAGCAACCCATGAACAAATTCACCTTGAGCCATCGCATCGCAGCGCTGGCCATCGCTTCCGCCTTCATCGCGGCGCCCAGCTTCGCCCAGGGGCAGGGCCACGGCCGCGGCCAGGACAAGCAGGAAGAAAAGGCCGAGAGAAAGGCCGACAAGCATGCCGACAAGGCCGAACGAAAGGCCGAGAAGCGCGCGGACAAGCAGTACGAGAAGGCCGAGAAGCGCGCGGACAAGCGCCAGCGCGAGGAGATCAAGCAGGGCGCGTATTTCAACGACGACCACCGCAGGTATGCGCGCGAGTACTACGCCCAGCACTACGGCGACGGCCGCCGCTGCCCGCCCGGCCTGGCCAAGAAGAACAACGGCTGCATGCCGCCCGGACAGGCGCGCAAGTGGAACGTAGGTGAGCCCATCCCGCGCGGCGTGGTGGTCTACTCCGGTGCCCCAGCCGGTCCTGGTCCACCTGCCGCCGCCGCCCTATGGCTACCGCTACGCGCGCATCGGCGGGGACATCGTGCTGGTGCAGACGCAGAACAACCTGATCGTCGACATCATCGTGGGCCTGCTCGGCTGAGCTGCAACGCCAACGCATGAAACAAAGCGCCGCGAGGCGCTTTTTTCATGCCTTGTCCTACACCGGATCGGGCCGGCGCACGGGACATTGCGGGTGTTCCCATTCACCTGTCGGAGACACACAGATGATTTTCCCGAAGCACTCCCACTGCCTGCTCGCGCTGGCCCTGTCCGGCCTGGTGGCTGCAGGTCCGGCCGCGGCGGCCAAGTCCAATACGAAGGCGGATGCCACGCCTGCCGGGCAAACCGCGGCGGCCGCCCCCGGGGGCCAGGCCAATTACGGCGTGAAGCTCGGCGCGTTCTTCAAGGAGGAGCACAGGAAGGCCGCGCGCTCCTATTTCTCGCAGCGCTACGCCAAGGGCAAGGAATGCCCGCCGGGCATGGAGCGCGGCGCCAAGGGATGTGCGCCGCCGGTGGAAGGCCGGTACTGGGCCGTCGGGCAGACGCTGCAGCCCGGCGTGAAGGCGCACGCGCTGCCCGAATCAGCCAAGTCCAAGCTGCCGCCCGAGCCCGACGGCTACGAGTACGTGATGGCCGGCGAGGACATCCTGCTGGTGTCCAAGGGCCTGCACCTCGTGGTGGACATGATCCAGGACGTGATGGGCTGACGCGCCCGCGTCGGGGTCACGCCTTCAGCCAGCGCCTCAGGCGGCGGTACACCGCTTCGCTGCCGAGCAGGTCCAGGTGGTTGACGCCCCGTGCGATCCACTGGTGGGTGAGCGGAATGTGCAGCTCGCGCGTGGGCCGCTCGTGCCGTCCCAGCGCGCTGGCCAGCGGCACGAGCCCGTCGCCGAGCCACTCGTCCGCGCTGCCCCCTGGCCCCAGGGTGCCCGCCACGGCATAGCAGGCAATGCCATGCGGCAGCGCCAGCGTGGCACGGGTGTCGCGATGCGTGAAACGGTCGGCGGCCGCGTCCTGTTCCTGCAGGTTGCCGTGGCGCAGGTCGGTGATGCCGGCGCTGCGCAGCCCCGACAGGCGCGTGAACGGCGCCACGTACGGACTGATGCCCAGCCCGCGGTGCAGCCAGTTGCCCCCGCGCTCCAGCGGCGCGCCGTGATGCGGCGTGCCCAGGAACACCAGCTTCCTGACCTTCTCCGGCCAGCCCAGCCCCGCCTGCGCGGCGTGGTGCAACGCGCTGCGCGCGACGAGGCCGCCCATGCTGTGCCCGATGATCGCCAGGCTTTCAACGGGCACCGGCCACTCCTTGGCCAGCCGCTCGATTTCCAGCGCCAGGTCGGCGCCGTTGGCGAAGATGTGCCGCCCCGAGTTGTAGCGCGCGTAGACCGGTGTCAGGCCCAGCGACGCTGCCAGCGCGTGTCCGTGGTCGTGGCCGTCGCGCGTCCACTGGTGGTCGGCCATGCACAGGCCATGCACGAGCAGCAGCACATGCGGGCCCTTCGCCGTGCCTTGCGGCCGCACGTTCAGGGCCATGCGGATTGCCAGCGGGTTGCCGGTGCGCTCCAGGTGGTCGCCCATCACGCCGTTGAGCGCGGCGACCACGGCTTCCCGGCTCGCATCGGCCCGGCCGGGTGGCAGTTCCTGCAGCGAGGGCGGCAGCACCGCCTCGACGCCGGCCAGGGCGCTGTCGATGGCCTTGCCGACCAGGCCGGTCGTTCCGCGAATGCTGCGATAGACAAGCCCCGTGATGCCCGTCGTAGGCGCGTCGTGCAGCGTGCCCACCGGCGGCGGCACCCGGGCGATGCGCGAATGCATTGCCTCGACGATGCCCGTCACCCCTTTCACGCCGTCGATCACCAGCCTGGCGCCGCCGCGCAGGTCGCCCAGCGCGCCCGTGCGGCGCTTCGGGATCGGGGTCAAGACGGGGCTACTTTTTTTCCTTGCCGCGCGGGATGACCATGGTCACCGGCGGGGTGGGGCGGTCCGACGCGCCTTGCTTGGGCGGCGAAGTGTCCTTCTTGGGCTTCTTCGCCATCTTGTTGCTGCGCTGTTCGCCTTTGGCCATGGTAGTTCCTCCAGTCGGTCTCCGGATGGGACCCGCCCGCCAATGGTAAGCGACAACGGCAGCCGCGCCGCACGAGGCCTACAGTTGCATCGGCTGCGTCTTCAGGTACATGGGCTGCGTTGCCTCGGGGCCGTCGGAGCCCTCCCCTTGCGCATGCTGCTGGAAGTCCGCATCGCGCACGGCCATGAGGCGCTCGAGGTCCGCCTTCGGGGTTTCTGCCGGATCGCCGGCCGCCCGCGACTTGCCGATCAGCACCGGACCGGCGATCACGTCGCCCGAACCGCCGGGGGCGACGGGCGCCGCTGCGGCTGCGGGCTCGTGCGGTTCGGCGGTCCACAGGCCCGGATGCGGCAGGGCCGGGCACACCGATTCATCCTGCAACGCGAACTGCCAGGATATGCCCATCAGCCAGTTCGCGGCCATGGGGTCGAACGTGGTGACGCGCTTGATCAACTGGTGCTGCAATGCCACGGCGTGCGTCATCAACCGCGGGTCCCAGTGCTTGACCTGGAGGCGCCAGTGGATGCCGGACTCGCGCGAGCGCGACGTGGCCACCAGCATCTCCGCGCCGATCCAGGACACCGGAATGCCGTGCCGATTGAGTGTGTCTCGCAGCACGACCGCCAGCATCTTGCGCCGGCTGGCAATATCCGATCCGGCGGGGATCTTCGAATTCTGGGAATTGCCGGAGGCAATCTGCGAAGAAGGGCCCCCGGGGGGCGCGGGTTTGCGCCCGAACCAGCTCGAAAAATAGCCCATGGGATACCCTTCCTTCCGTTGCAGCGGAAGCGAACCTGGGTGCCGCTTCTCGTCGTCGGTGGCATAGTAACAACAAGTACGCGACCTTGCACGCACGCTTCCTGTGAGAAATTCATGAATTCCGACCCGTCTGCCTTCGAAGTCCTGCCGCGAAACCTTTCTCCTTACCGGGAAGGGAACACCGGCGTCGATTACGTGCACCGTTTCGAGTCGGGACGCCCGGGCCCGCACGTGCTGGTCAACGCCTTGACGCACGGCAACGAGTTCTGCGGCATGGTCGCGGCCACGCACCTGCTCGATGCCGGCGTGCGTCCGCTCATCGGCACGCTCACCGTGAGTTTCGCGAACGTCGAGGCCTACGAATCGTTCGACCGGGCCCAGCCCTTCGCGAGCCGCCAGCTGGTGCACAACCTCAACCGCATCTGGTCGCCCGAATGGCTGGATGGCGCGCAGGACAGCCCGGAGCTGCGGCGCGCCCGCGTGCTGCGCCCCGTGGTGGCCGCGGCCGACCACATCCTGGACCTGCACTCCACGGCGCAGCCGGTGTGCCCGTTCTGGGTCTATCCCGGCTATGCGCGCAACACGGCGGCGGCGCTGGCGATCGGGGATCCGGACGTGCACCTGGTCATGCCCGAGGGCTTGAATACCGGCACGCCGCTGATCCAGCACGGCCGCCACGGGCGCGAAGAGGGCGCAGGGGTCGCGCTGGTGGCCGAATGCGGCCAGCATTTCCTGCAAAGCACCGCGGACGCGGCCGTGGATGTCACCTTGCGTTTCCTGGCTCACTTCGGGCTGATCGAGCATGGGGCCGCCACGCCAGCCGGGCCGCCACGGCGTTTCGAGCTGCTGGCCACACCGGTCATCAAGACCGAAAGCTTTGCCTTCGTGCGGCCGCTGGCGGGCCTGGAGACATTCGCGAAGGGCGAGCTGATCGCCAACGACGGCCCCGATGAAATCAGGGCCCCGTGCGACGACTGCACGGTATTCATGCCGGCGCGTTCCCCGATCGTCGGCAGGGAAGCCGTCTACCTCACCCGGCCGCTCTAGCGCAATGGCCCCGCGGCCGGCGCCGGGAGCGCGCAGGCGTTCCAGCCGATGCGCGCGAATTCGCCTCTGAGTTCGCGGCGGGCCTGGGGATCGAGCAGGCCGGCCCATTCGTGGCTGCGCAGCGACGCCAGCGTCACGGGCCGGTCGCGCGCGGCGAAGACGATGCAATTGCCTTGCTCATGCGCCAGCACCTGCATGGCGTTGCCCGCGAAGCTCGCGCCGATACGCTGCATGTACTGCGGGTGGAGGGCATCATCGGCGTGCAGGTTCACCACCAGCACGCCGCCGGGCGTCAACGCGCGGCGGCAGCCGTCGTAGAACGCCTGCGAACACAGCTGCGGCGGCTGCCCCGTGGCGTCGAAGCCGTCCACCAGCAGCACGTCGGCGGCGCCGTCGCAACGCGCCACGAAGGCCGCGCCGTCGTCCGCCAGCACCGTGAGCCTGTCGTCGTCATCGGGGATGCCGAAGTGCCGGCGCAGCGCGATCACTCCGGGGTTGTTGTCCACCACCGTGACCTGCGCCGACGCGAGGAAGCGGTGGCAGAACTTGGCCAGCGAGCCGCCGCCCAGGCCGATCATGGCGATGCGGCGGGGCTGGGGCGCCAGCAGCAGGAATCCCATCATCGTGCGGGTGTAATCGACCTGCAGCTCGTCCGGGCGGTCGACGCGCATGCTGCTCTGCAGTTCGCCCAGGGTGAAATGCAGCGAGCGGACTTCACCCTCCTCGACGACGAAGGGCTCGCGGAAATCCAGGTCGGCGAATTCACCGGGCATCGTGCGATTGTCCACAGTCTGCAACCAGGCTTTGCCCGCGCGCGACACGGACTTTGCACGCGCGACACCTTGGGCGCGCACGCATCGAAGTTCACAACCACCCAAGGGGGTCCCGCATGAAATCCACAGTCATTGTTTGCACCATCGCCGCCGCGGCCATGGGCTTCGGCTCGCTCTCGTATGCCCAGGGCGAGGAGCACTACCGCGACGGACGCAGCGACCGCCAGGGCCATACCCAGCGCGACGGCCGCGACGGCCATCGCGAATCGCGCAACTTCCAGCGCTCCGAGCAGTACCAGCCGCCGCAGTACAGCCGGCAGGGGCAATACGGCCAGAACGACCGCTACCAGCAGCGCGACCCATACCGGCAGCGTGACCAGTACCAGCAGCGCCACCAATATGGCCAGTACGGGGGCCAATACGGCGGCCAATGGGCTGCGCGCGCCCCGCGCTACCAGCGCGGCGACCAGCTGCCGTACCAGTTCCGCCAGCGCCAGTACTACGTGAATGACTGGCGGGCGCACCATGGCCTGTACGCACCTCCCTACGGTTACCAGTGGGTGCAGGCGGATGGCGGGGACTACCTGCTGGTTGCCCTGGCGACCGGCCTGATCGCGAACCTGCTGCTCAATCAGTAACCGACGCGATCAGAACGGGCCCGGCAGCGCCTTCAACCCGAGCCACGCGGCGCCGATCACGGCGTTGACCGACGCGCCGAGCGCGCTGGGAATGTAGAAGAATGCCGAGAGGGCGGGGGCCTGCAGCAAAAGCTCGACCAGGCCGCCCAGCCCGTACAGCAGGACGGTGCACCACAGCCAGCGCCGCATGTACGTCAGCAGCCAGCGCGAGTGCTCCTTGTTGTAGCGCCAGGCTGCGGCGCGCTCGAGCACGCTGCCGCGGCTCGCGTCCTTGAACAGCCAGCCGAAGAAGAAGTAGCGGTACAGCAGCGTGCGAAAGGCGATGTCCTGCACGGCTTCTCCTTCTGATGCGAATGGCGTGCTCAGCCGCCATCGTAGGGCCGCCGCACCGCCGCGCAATGTAGGACGAGTACCGATTCGCGGCACCACGGGCAGGCATGCCCCACCGTGGTGCGCTGCCTTCAGCCGTTCCGGATGCGTGCCACCAGGGCCTTGGTGAACGCAGCGGTGTTGGCGGTGCCGCCCAGGTCGCCGGTGCGCACCTTGTCGACATTGAGCGTGTCGTCGATCGCCTGGCGCAGGCGGCCCGCGCGATCGGCCATCTTGCAGTGGTCCAGCATCATCGCGGCCGCCAGCAGCAGCGCGATCGGGTTGGCGATGCCCTTGCCCGCGATGTCCGGCGCCGAGCCGTGCACGGCTTCGAAGATGGCCGCGTCCGCGCCGATGTTGGCGCCCGGCGCCATGCCCAGGCCGCCCACCAGGCCGGCCACGAGGTCGGACAGGATGTCGCCGAACAGGTTGGTGGTGACCAGCATGTCGAACTGCCAGGGGTTGAGCACCAGCTTCATCGCGCAGGCGTCGATGATCACCGTTTCCAGTTGGAACTTGCCCTTGTACTTGCGCTCGTACAGGTCCAGGCCGGTTTCCAGGAAGAGGCCGGTGAGCGCCTTCATGATGTTCGCCTTGTGCACGATGGCGACCTTCTTGCGCCCGACCTTGACGGCGTGGTCGAAGGCGAATTCGAGCAGCCGCAGGCTGCCCTGCCGGGTGTTGACACCCGTGGCCATCGCAACGCCATGCGGGTCGTCGCCGATCGGGATGTAGAGCTCATGACCGATGTACAGGCCTTCGAGGTTCTCGCGCACCACGACCAGGTCGATCTTGTCGAAGCGGCCGCCGGGAATGATGGTGCGCGCCGGCCGCAGGTTGGCGTAGAGCTGGAACTCCTCGCGCAGCCGCACGTTCGAGGAGCGGTAGCCGCCGCCCGAGGGTGTCTCCAGCGGGCCTTTCAGCGCCAGGCGGGTGCGCCGGATGCTGTCCAGCGCGGCCTGGGGCAGCGGGTCGCCCGCGCTCTTCACGCCCGCCAGGCCGGCGGCTTGCCGATCCCAGTCGAAGGGAGCCTCCAGGGCGTCGAACGCGGCCAGGGCGGCATCGACGATTTCGGGGCCGATGCCGTCGCCGGGGATCAGGGTGGCGGGAATTTTTTCGCTCATGAATGCGAGCTTACGCCAAACCCGCGACAGCGCTTTCAGGCGGCGGCTTCGACACGTACGCCGCCTGCTCGGCCAGCGTGCGCTCGGTCATGTCGACACCCTGCACGAAGATGCCCGTGACGTGGCCGTCCAGGTTGGTGATGGGCTGGTAGACGAAGTCCACATAACGCTCCACCGCCGGGCCGCCGGACGCGTCCTCGAAGACGAACTTCCTGCCGGTGGCCGTGAAGGCCTTGCCAGTGCGGTAGACGTCGTCGAGCAGGGCCACGTAGCCTTGCTCCACGGCTTCGGGCAGCGCCTGCGCCACGGTCTGGCCGACCACTTGCCGGTTGCCGACGAGTTGCAGGTAGGCGGGGTTGGCCAGCTCGAAGCGGTGCTCGGGGCCGCGCAGCATGGCCATGAAGGCCGGCGCCTGCTCGAACAGCTGCGAGAACTGCTCGCGCTCGAACGCCAGCCGGCGGCGCGTCAGCACCGCCTCGGTGGTTTCGGTGCACACCACCAGCACGCCGCCCACGCCGGTGGGCGCCAGCGGGTCGTCGATGGGGCCGTAGCTGTAGGTCCAGTAGACGTCTTCGCGCTTGCCGTTGCGCGTGATCGGCACCAGCGCATTCTCGTGCCAGGTGGAGCCGCGGCCGCTCATCACGAACTCGATCTGCGGGCCGATGATCGGCCAGATTTCCTCCCAGCAGGCGCGGCCTTCCTGGCCGAGCGCGGACGGGTGCCGCTCGGGGCCGATCGATTGGCGGTAGGCGTCGTTGTAGAACTGGACGAGGCGCGGGCCCCACCAGATGAACATGGGGTGGCCGGTGGACAGCAGCAGCCGCACGGCGGTCTTCAGGCTCTGCGGCCACTTGTCGGGCGGGCCGATGGGCGACAGGCGCCAATCCCGGATGCGCATCAGCGCACCCATCTCACCGCCGCCTGCGAGAAATTCCGTGGGGCCCCTTCGTCCTGTCGAAACCATGCTTGCCTGTCCAAAAAACAGGGGTGATGGTAGCGACTTTTGCGCACGGCAAGAGCGCGGAAAACGATCAATTTGCCCGCGTACGGCGGGGCGCGGGGTGCGAGCTCATCCTTGAGGGGCGCGCCCTACTCGAGCACGCGCACCTTGACGCTTTTGCCCTTGATGCGCCCGTCGCCCAGGCGCCGAGCGGCGTCGTGCGCAATGGCTCGCTCCACCGCCACGTAGGTCGAGAATTCGTTCACGTCGATCTTGCCGACCTGCTCGCGCGCGTAGCCCAGGTCGGCCGTGAGCGCGCCCAGCACGTCGCCGGGGCGGATCTTTTCCTTGCGCCCGCCCTGGATGTGCAGCGTGACCATGGCCGGCAGCGAGCGGCCCCTTGCCGGTGGCCTTGAGTTCATCGAGCTTGTGCCATTCCGACTCGCGGCCCTGCATCAGCTCGATCTTGCCCGACCGAGCCCATCTCGTCCATGCTGGCCAGGTTGAGCACCAGGCCCGTCTCGCCCGCGCGGCCGGTGCGGCCGATGCGATGGACGTGGACTTCCGGGTCGGGCGTCACGTCGACGTTGATGACGGCCGCGAGGCTCGGCGATGTCCAGCCCGCGCGCGGCCACGTCGGTGGCCACCAGCACCGAGCAGCTGCGGTTGGCAAAGCGCACCAGCACCTGGTCGCGCTCGCGCTGCTCCAGCTCGCCGTAGCAGGGCCAGCGCGCTGAAGCCCTGGGCCTGCAGCGCATCGGCGACCTCGCGGCACTGCGCCTTGGTGTTGCAGAAGGCCAGCGTGCTGGCCGGACGGAAGTGGTTCAGCAGCAGGCTCACGGCGGCGACGCGCTCGCTGTCCTTCACCTCGTACCAGCGCTGCTCGATCTGCCCGCCCGCATGCTGCGCATCCACCTTCACGGTGACCGGCTCGCGCATGAACTGCGCTGCGAGTTTCGCGATGCCTTCGGGGTAGGTGGCGGAGAACAGCAGCGTCTGCCGCGTCTTCGGGCACTGGCGAGCCACCGTGACGATGTCGTCCAGGAAGCCCATGTCCAGCATGCGGTCGGCTTCGTCCAGCACCAGCGTGTTGAGCGCGTCGAGCTTCAGGCTTTCGCGCGCCAGGTGGTCCATCACGCGGCCCGGCGTGCCCACGACGATGTGGGCGCCGTGCTCGAGCGTCGCGAGCTGGCCGCGCAGCGGCACGCCGCCGCACAGCGTCACCACCTTGATGTTGTCGTCGGCGCGCGCCAGCCGGCGGATCTCCGTGGTCACCTGGTCGGCCAGCTCGCGCGTGGGGCACAGCACCAGCGACTGCACCGCGAACCGGCGCGCATTCAGGTTGGCCAGCAGCGTGAGCGCGAAAGCGGCGGTCTTGCCGCTGCCGGTCTTGGCCTGCGCGATGATGTCCTTGCCCAGCAGCGCCGGCGGCAGGCTGGCCGCCTGGATCGGCGTCATCGCAAGGTACCCCAGGCGTTCGAGGTTCGCGAGCGTGGCCGGGTTCAGGGGGAGGGTGGAGAAACGGGTTTCGGGGGCTTTGCTCATGCCCCGATTGTCGCGCGGTACAGCCCACCGGCACGCGGCTTTGCCGCGAGGAAGAGGCGTTACACCGCCGGCAGCTTCGCGCGCGAATCGTGGCGTGCCAGCCGCCGCAGCAGGTGCTCGACCTCCTCGCGCGCCGCCGCCGTCAACGGCGCGGCAGGCTTGCGCTGCGCTGCGCTGGTGAGCAGGCCGCGCCGCATCATGATGTACTTGCGCACGGCCAGGCCGACGCCGGGCTGCTGTTCGTAGCGCAATAGGGGCAGGTGGGCGTCGAAGAGGTCGTGCGCCTCCTCGCGCTGGCCGGCCGCCGACAGGCGCACCATGTCGCACAGCATGTCGGGGAAGGCGTAGCCGGTGTTCGCGCCGTCGGCGCCGCGCTCCATCTCGTAGTCGAGGAACAGGCCGTTGTTGCCGCAGAGGATGGAGATGTGCCGCATCGAGCCCTCGCGCTCGAAGCCGCGCAGCGCCGAGATCTTTTCCAGCCCCGGCCAGTCCTCGTGCTTGAGCATCACGCAGGAGGGCAGCTCGGTGACGATGCGGCGCATCACGCCGGGGGTCATCTGCACGCTGAAGGTCAGCGGGTAGTCCTGCAGCACGAACGGCACGTCGGCGCCGATGGCATCGACGGCCTGCCGGTAGTAGCCGACGATCTGGTCGTCGGTGCGCAGGGTGTTGGGCGGGGCGATCATCACGCCCGCCGCACCGGCGTCCATCACCTCGCGCGTGAGCGCGCGCATGGCGGCGAACCCGGGTGCGGAGACGCCGACCACCACCGGCAGGTCGCCGAAGCGGCGGATGACGCGCGTGGCAATGGACACCGATTCGCCGTGCTCGAGCTTGGGCGCCTCGCCGAGCTGCCCGAGAACCGTGACGCCCGTGGCGCCGATGGACAGGTAGAAGTCCATGAGGCGGTCGATCGAGCCGGTGTCGATCGTGCCGTCGTCGAAGAAAGGCGTCGGTGCGATGGGCAGCACGCCCCGCACGTCGGTGGTCAGCAGCATGAGGTCTCCTGGATGGAGACCGTACTGTAGCGCTCCGTCAGACGCGGGGCGAGCGGCCCCTGACCATGCTGTACAGGAACAGCAGGAGGATGGCCCCGATGACCGATGCGATCCATCCCGCAGCGTCGCCCTCCTTGTACAGGCCCATCGCCATGCCGGCGTAGCGCGCCACGAACGAGCCGGCGATGCCCAGAAGCGTGGTCATGATCAGGCCCAGCCGGTCGTCGCCCGGCTTCAGGGCCCGCGCGAGCAGGCCGACGATGAACCCGATGAGGATCGTTCCCAGAATACCCATGGTGTGCTCCCAAAAGAATGATGTGGGGCCGATGCTAGGGGGCGGCCCTGGCCGGGCTTGTAGGCTGGGACAGCGACCGCGCGTACGAAGCGCTCGCGTGCGCCGCTGCGGGACCGTTCAGAGCTGCAGGCAGACCGCGGCCAGCCCGGCCACCACCAGCAACAGGCCGGCCTGTTCGGCGCGCGACAGTTTTTCCTGCATCAGGCGGCGTGACACCAGGTAGCTGAAGACCACCTCCACCATCCCCAGCGTGCGCACATTGGCCGCGGAGGTGAGCGCGAACGCGGTGAACCAGCCGATCGACGCGAGCGCCCCTGCGCAGCCCGCGATCGCCGAGACGCGCCAGGCCGTGGCAATGGCGCGCAGCGACGCCGGCGAGCGCCACCACAGCCAGCCGCCCAGCAGCAGGGACTGCGCGGCCTGGGCCCACAACACGCCCCACGCGCCGATGAGCCAGGGCGAAACCTCCGGCAGCTGCAGCGCCGCGCCGCGATAGCCCACCGCCGACAGGGCGAATCCCGCGCCCGACGCCAGCCCGTACAGCGCCGCCAGCCCGGACCCGCGCCGGGCGCCGGGCTGGGCGACGAGGGCCCGCGCCGGCAGCGACAACATCACCACGCCGGCCGTGGCCAGCGCGATGGCCGCGATCGTCACCCAGCCCGGCATCTCGTGCAGCATGAGCGTGGCGAACAGGGCGACCTGCATGGCATCGGTCTTGGAGAAGGCGACGCCGATCACGAAATTGCTCTGCTTCATCGCGAGCAGCATGAACGCCGTGGCGCCCAGCTGGCCGAGCGCGCCCAGCATCAGCCAGCCGAAATAGCCCGGGGTGAAATGCGGCAGGGCCGCAGCCGTGGCCGGCCAGGCGTGCAACGTCAGGACCCAGGCTGCGGCGAAGGGCAGGCCGTAGAGAAAGCGGGCCAGCGTCGCGCCGAGCGTGCCGGCCTGCGCCACCAGCGAACGCTGGGCCGCATTGCGCGCGGTCTGCGCCAGGGCAGCCCACAGGACCAGTGGTATCCAGGCGTAGCCGAGGAAGGGAAGGGGTGCGGACTGCATCGAAGGAGCGCAATCCGCGAGGCGCGGGACGCGAAGGAGACCGATTCTAGCGATGCGGTCCTACGTCACGTTTCGGCTGCAGTCGCTAACATTCTTTTCATCATGATTGGGAGTTGCCATGGCCACTGACAAAATCGAATCCCTGTCCGAGATCTGGGCGGCCCGGTTCGACGACCGCGACGATGAAGAGTTGGCGTACGCCCTCTGGGCGCGCCGGATTGCCAGCCGCGAGCAGGCCATGGCCCAGCCGTTCCGCAATTTCCCCATGGCCGACGAAATGTCCGCGGCCTCCGACAAGCCCAGCCCCGCGAAGGATTCCGGACGCCCGAGCTAGGGCGGGTCGGGCGCCTCCATGAAAAATGCCCGCAGCAGCGGGCATTTTTGCGAGGCGGGGAACGGTTACTTCTTGTCGGAAGCGGAAGCCTTCTTGGCGTCGGCCTTGGCGCCGGCGACAGCCTTGTCCTTGGTGGCTTCGGCGCCGGCAACGGCCTTGGTTTCCTTGGCCTTGGCGGCGGCGACTTCAGCCTTCTTTTCGGCGGCGGCGGCCTTCTTGGCGGCCTTGGCATCTGCCTTGGCCTTCTTGGCGTCGGCCTTGGCCTTGGCCTTGGCGGCCTTTTCGTCGGCCTTGGCGTCGGCCTTCATTTCCTTGGCGGCGGCAGCGGAGGCGGCCGGCTTGGCGGCGGAAGCAGCCGTCATCGGGGCGCCGACGTGCGACGCGGCGAACGAGGAGGCCGCGAAGAACGTGGCGGCGAGGATGGCGAGGAGCTTGTTCATGAGGTCGATCTTTCCAAACGATGGGATGAATGCTGCCCGGACGGGCTGCCAGCAAACAACGCGGTCTGTGCCTGGTCCGTTGACCTGAGGCACCACAATCGAGCACCAAAGCTGTAGGACAAAGCCTTGATTGAGCTACGAGACGGCTGAGTTGGTATCCGGTTGTGTCGGCCCGAGCACCCGCCCGGTGCCCACCAGGGCCGTCCCGGCCAGCAGCGTGAAGGCCGTCCCCGGCGGCAGCCGCGGCACCGCGAGGTCGGGGCGAAGGAACTGGAGGTCCGCTGCCTGCGCCGAACCATCGGCCGGCAGCTCCGACAGCGGGGTCGCCGTGCGGGCCCTGAAGCCCTCCGTGCCGAGGACTACCGTGCAGTCGCGCTGCAAGGCGTCCGGGGTCCCGGCGGCGGCCGGGGTCGCGTCGATGCGGCGGATCTCGGCACGCAATTCCGGCGCGAAAGCCTGCCCCTGCTGGAAACCGGCGGCGGGCAGCGCCCGGCGGGGGAACTTGCGGATGACGAATGCGACGAGGTTGCCCACGGCGGGCAGCCACAGCACCAGCATGAGGGTGCCGATGTCACGCGTGAGGGAAGGGTTGTCGGCGGTGTACCGCATGGCCGCGCCCACGGCGGCGAGGGTCAGCAGTACCGCCATGACGATCTGGCGGCGCGACGACGAGACGATTTTCATCGGGCCGATTGTGCGCCGCGCCCGGCGGCCGCCCCCGCGCGGGAACTCAGTGGTCGTCCACGCGGATGTGGCCTTCGCTCACGTAGCGGTCGTACTCGTCGCGGGTGATCGCCGTGGAGCCGAGGCTGCCGCCGTCCGCTGTCCAGCCGAGCGTGACGCTGTCGTCGGCCACCTCGATCTCGACCGGCCCGGGCGGGATCGGCACCATCACGCCGTCGCCGGCGCGGAAACACACTTCCCCGCGGATGATGGCTTGCTGTGTCATGGCGTGCTCCTTGGCTTGAATCAGAACCGCCATTTCAGCCCTGCCGCACGGCACTGGCTGTCAGCCAACTGCCCTTGCCGGTGCGGGACGGCGCGGCGCCGGGGACCGCAGTGCTCGCCGGCGTCAGGCGCCCAGTTCGTCCGCCAGGGCGACGATGTTCGCGCAGTGCAGGTCGTTGCCCGGATGCGGCGAGACGTCCTTCGGGTGGGCCGCGCCGAATTCCAGCGGCCGCTCGATGTAGGCGGTGCGCAGGCCACAGGCCCGCGCCGCGGCCAGGTCGTCATGGTGCGCGGCGACCAGCATCACCTGCTCGGGCTTCAGGTCGAACACCCTGGCCACGCCGAGGTAGGTCGCCGGATCCGGCTTGTACGCGCGGAACACCTCCGCGGACAGGATGCAATCCCACGGCAGGCCCGCGCGCTTGGCCATGTCGGCCAGCAGGCCGATGTTGCCGTTGGACAGCGTGCACACGGTAAACCGGTTCTTCAGGCGCGTGATGCCCGCGACGCTGTCGGGCCACGCGTCGAGCCGGTGCCATGCGCGGTTCAGGTAGCGGCGCTCGGCCTCGCCGATGTCCTGCAGCCCGAAGCGGGGCAGGATGCCGTCCAGGATCATGCGATGCAGGTCGTCGATGAGCGTCCAGCCCAGTTCGCCGCTCATCACGCGCGCCATCGCCGGGCGGTAGCCTTCGCGCCAGGCACGGGCGAATGCGTCACCGTCGACGCCGGGGTGCAACAGCGACATCTCGCGCGCGATGGTGCCGTGCCAGTCCACCACGGTGCCGAAGATATCGAACGCGAGAACCTGGACCCTGGATGCGAGCGGATGAGCCATGGCGCGATTGTCGCCGCACGGCGAGCGTGCCTGCGGGGCGGTCAGAATCCCGCGCCGCGGGCGTTGCCGAAGTAATCGAACAGCGTGCCCATGCGAAGGATTTGCTGGTTCGACGCCGGCCCCATGTAGAACACTTCGCCGCCTTTCACGCCGACGTAGGCGTTGGTGGCCGGGTAATGGCGGTAGTAGTAGCCGTCGAAGATGCCGGTCACCGCGCCGGCCGGCTGCAGGAATGCCGCATGGGCCTGCTCGGCCCAGTTGAAGACGCGTTCGACCTCCGACACCGTCCTGATCGTGTCGACGATGCCGCCGGGCGCGCCCAGGATGGAGCCCGCCACCGCCCAGCCGCCGGAGACGCCGGAGGCATAGCTCGGGCTCCCGCCCGTCGCGGCGCAGAACGCCCAGTCCGAATACGTTGCAGTCGCCGACCGGACGAATTCCGGGTAGCCGCGTTCGATGTAGCGGTGGTCGCAGGCGAAGGCCTCGCGCCGCGCCCAGACCGGGGCACCGTCGAACTGGGCGCTGGCGATGGGCACCACGCCGTCGTTGGAATAGGTGCGCGACAGGCCGCTGTAAAGGTAGGCGTAGGGAATGAACAAGGAGGTGGCCGAACCCGGCTTGTACACGCCGATGCCTCCCGACGCGGGGTCGGGCTGCTGCAAGGCGCCGGCACCGTAGGCGATGACCCGTTCGTAGAAGCCCGGCAGCGGGTTGGCGGCGACGCTGCCGCAGGGGCCGAGGTTGGCGCCGCTGGAAGGGGCGTAGTTGTTCAACCCGGCGAGCCAACCGTTGCAGCGCCCGCTGGACATGTCGAGCCGGTCGTAGTTGGTCCATGCCATGTCGGAGACGAAACCGGAATAGGCGTCGGCGAACTCGGACACCAGCTGCAGGCCGAGCGAAAAACCGGCATCGGCGAGCTGGCTGCCCTGGTGCGGCGTGCCCAGCGTGACCAGGTGCAGCACCCTGTCCCCGCCGCGCCTGCCGTCGCGAAACGCGTACTCCTGCATCATCGATCGGGCCACCAGCCCGCCCATCGAATGCGCCAGGATCACGACGCTCTTGCCGCCGAAGCCGAAATCGGGCGCGGCCGCCGGCTTGGTCGTAGAAGGCCTGCATGGCGTCGCGCATCGCCGCGCCCAGCCCGGTGATGGTGCGGGGCGCCGTGGGGTCGGCGGAAACTTCCGCCGCGTTGCTGCTGTAGCCGAAAGCGTAGGGCTTGAACGTGGCCTGCCAGGATGGGTTGGCAACGTACGCGTGCAGGAAATTGTCCCAGCCGTTGGGCGAGCCGCCCAGCCCGTGCACCAGCACCAGGGGAATGCGCTTGCCCAGCACGGCCGTGTCGACCTCGGCGCCGCCGATCAATTGCGCGGGGGCGAGGACGGCGGGGGCCGCCGAAGCGTGCAAGGCCGCCACGAACAGCGCCATGGCGAAGAATATCCGGGGCATCTGGAAGTACTGCGAGTCGAGATGGCTGTGCCCATTGGACACCCGCGGGCCGGCCGTGTCACGCGCTCCTTGCGAAGACCAGCAACAGGTTGTTGGCGGGCATCGCATGCCGCTCGCGCAGGGCCAGGCCGCAGCGCCGGGCCTCTTGCGCCACCTCTTCCAGGCGCCGCAGGCCCCAGGCCGGGTTGCGCGAGCGCAGGCTCTGGTCGAACGCCAGGTTGCCCGGCGCGGTGGGAACGCCGTCTTCCAGGTAGGGGCCGTACGTGACCAGCACGCCGTCCGCCGCCAGGTGCCGGGCGCTGCCGCTGCATCAGGCCGGTGCAGGCGGCCCAGGGCGCGATGTGCAGCATGTTGGCGCAGTAGATCGCGTCGAAGGGCTGCGCGAAAGCCGGCCCCTGCGCGGGCCATCGCGGCGCGGTCACGTCCAGCAACAGGGGCGGGCGCACGTTGGCCAGGCCGGCCTGCGCCGTCCACGCGGCGATCGCGGACAGCGCATCCGGGTCGGCGTCGGTGGGCTGCCAGGTCCAGGCCGGCAGCGCGGCCGCGAACCAGGCCGCGTGCTGGCCGGTGCCCGAAGCGATCTCCAGCGCGGCGCCGCGCGCGGGCAGCACCCCGCGCAGCACATCGAGGATGGGCTGCTTGTTGCGGTCGGCCGCGTCGCTGGTGGGAGGCAGGGGCATGGGAATCGGGGCTGTGGAACGCCATTGTCGGCCACCGGGCGCGCCAGCGCGAATTCGGGTATCGTCGCGCCCACATGTCCGACGCCATCCTTTCCATCGCCGGCCTTTCCAAGACCTACGCTTCGGGTTTCCAGGCCCTGAAGAATGTCGACCTCGAGATCCGGCGCGGCGAGATCTTCGCGCTGCTCGGGCCCAACGGCGCGGGCAAGACCACGCTGATCAGCATCGTCTGCGGCATCGTCAACGCCAGCGACGGCCGGGTGCGGGTGGACGGCCACGACATCGCGGCCGAGTACCGCGCGGCCCGCTCGCTGATCGGCCTGGTGCCCCAGGAGCTGACCACCGACGCCTTCGAGACGGTCTGGAACACCACGTCCTTCAGCCGCGGGCTGTTCGGCAAGCCGGCCAACCCGGCCCACATCGAGAAGGTGCTGAAGGACCTGTCGCTGTGGGACAAGAAGGACAACCAGATCCGCACCCTGTCGGGCGGCATGAAGCGGCGCCTGCTGATCGCCAAGGCCCTGGCGCACGAGCCGCGGCTGCTGTTCCTCGACGAGCCCACGGCCGGGGTGGACGTGACGCTGCGCGAGGGCATGTGGCAGCTGGTGCGCACGCTGCGCGAAACGGGCGTCACCGTGATCCTCACCACGCACTACATCGACGAAGCCGAGGAAATGGCCGACCGCATCGGGGTCATCAACAAGGGCGAGATCATCCTGGTCGAAGACAAGGTGGAGCTGATGCGCAAGCTCGGCAGGAAGCAGCTCACCCTGCACCTGGCGCAGCCGCTGCAGCAGCTGCCGGCCTCGCTGTCGGCGCATCCGCTGGAGCTCTCCGGCGGCGGCAACGAGCTGACCTACACCTACGACGCGCGCCACGAGCATTCGGGCATCGCGGCGCTGCTGCAGGACCTGGACGGCGCGGGCATCGCCTTCAAGGACCTGCAGACCAGCCAGAGCTCGCTGGAAGACATCTTCGTCAGCCTCGTCAGGGAAAAGGAATGAACCTCTACGCCATCCGCGCGATCTACCGGTTCGAGATGGCGCGCACCTTCCGCACGCTGGTGCAGAGCATCATCTCGCCGGTGGTGTCGACCTCGCTGTACTTCGTGGTGTTCGGCTCGGCGATCGGCTCGCGCATCCCGGAAGTGGGCGGCGTCAGCTACGGCGCCTTCATCGTGCCCGGGCTGGTGATGCTGTCGCTGCTGACGCAGAGCATCGCCAACGCCTCGTTCGGCATCTACTTCCCCAAGTTCACCGGCACCATCTACGAGCTGCTGTCGGCGCCCGTGTCCACGCTGGAGATCGTCGTGAGCTACGTCGGCGCAGCGGCGACCAAGTCCATCGCGCTCGGCCTCATCATCCTGGCCACGGCCGCCCTGTTCGTGCCGATGAAGATCCTGCACCCGGGCTGGATGCTGCTGTTCCTGGTGCTCACGGCGCTGACGTTCAGCCTGCTGGGCTTCATCATCGGCATCTGGGCGGACGGCTTCGAGAAGCTGCAGTTCATCCCCACGCTGATCATCACGCCGCTCACGTTCCTGGGCGGCAGCTTCTACTCCATCGACATGCTGCCCGCCTTCTGGCAGAAGGTGACGCTGTTCAACCCGGTCGTCTACCTGATCAGCGGTTTCCGCTGGAGCTTCTACGGCGTCTCGGACGTGGGCGTGGGCATCAGCCTGGGCATGACGCTGCTGTTCATGGCGATCTGCCTGGCCGGCGTGGCCTGGATCTTCAGGACGGGTTACCGGCTGAAGAGCTGAAGGACAGGGGCGCGACGCCCCAGATCTCCGATGCGTATTCGCGCACCGTGCGGTCCGACGAGAACATGCCCATCCCCGCGACGTTCATGATGCTGCGCCGGGTCCAGTCGAGCGGCTGGCGGTAGCAGTCGTCCACCTTGTCCTGGGTGGCGACGTAGTCGGCATAGTCCGCCAGCAGCAGGTAGTGGTCCGCGTCGAGCAGGCTGCGCACGATGTCGGCGTAGCGGCCGGGCTCTTCGGCCGAGAACGCGCCGTCGGCCAGCCGGTCGATCGCGTACTTGAGGTCGAAGTTCTCCTCGTAGAAGCGCCGCGGCTGGTAGCCGCTGGCGCGCAGCGCTTCGACCTGCTCGGTGCGGTTGCCGAAGATGAAGACGTTGTCCAGGCCCACCTGTTCGGCGATCTCGATGTTCGCGCCGTCCCAGGTGCCGATGGTGAGCGCGCCGTTCAGCGCGAACTTCATGTTGCCCGTGCCGGAGGCTTCGGTGCCGGCCGTGGAGATCTGCTCGGACAGGTCCGCGGCCGGGATGACGATTTCGGCGAGCGACACGCGGTAATCGGGCAGGAACACGACCTTCAGCCGATCGCCCACCACCTTGTCCGCATTGACCACGCGCGCCACGTCGTTGATGAGCTGGATCACCAGCTTGGCCATGTAATAGGCCGATGCCGCCTTGCCGCCGAACAGCACCGTGCGGGGCACCCAGTTGGCCTGCGGCTGGCTCAGGATGCGGTGGTAGCGCGTGATCACGTGCAGCACGTTCAGCAGCTGGCGCTTGTACTCGTGCATGCGCTTGACCTGCACGTCGAACAGGCTCTGCGGGTCGATCTTCGGGCCGTGGAGCTGGTCGGCGATGTACTTGACCAGCCGCTGCTTGTTCTGCTGCTTGGCCAGGCGGAAGGCGCTCTTGAACTCGGCGTCGTCGGCCAGCGGCTTGAGCTGGACGAGCTGGTCCAGGTGCAGCCGCCATTGCGGCCCGATGCGGTCGTCGATCAGCGCGGCGAGCGGCGGGTTGGCCTGGCCGAGCCAGCGCCGCGGCGTGATGCCGTTGGTCTTGTTGCAGAAGCGGTCCGGGAAGATGCGCGCGAAGTCGGCGAAGATGGTCTCCACGATCAGCTCGCTGTGCAGTCGCGAGACGCCGTTGACCTTGTGGCTGGCCAGCACCGACAGGTAGGCCATGCGCACGCGCCGCTCGGGGCCTTCCTGGATCAGCGACACGCGCCCGAGCAGGCCCGGGTCGTCCGGGAATTTCGCGTGCAGGCTCGCGAGGAAGCGCGAGTTGATGTCGAAGATGATGCGCAGGTGGCGCGGCAGCAGGCGCCCCATCATGTCCACCGGCCAGGTCTCCAGCGCCTCGGCCATCAGCGTGTGGTTGGTGTAGCGAGAAGATGCGCGTGCACAGCGACCAGGCCTGGTCCCACGGCAGGCGGTGCTCGTCGATCAGCAGCCGCATCAGCTCGGGGATGGCGAGCGCCGGGTGCGTGTCGTTCAGGTGGATGGCCACCTTGTCGGCCAGCGCGTCGAAGTTGCCGTGCTTGCGCAGGTACCGGTGCAGGATGTCCTGCATCGATGCGCTGACGAAGAAATACTCCTGGCGCAGCCGCAGCTCCTTGCCGTGCTCGGAGCTGTCCTCGGGGTACAGCACGCGGGAGACGTTCTCGGAATGGTTCTTTTCCTCCACGGCGCTCATGTAGTCGCCGCGGTTGAAGGCCTCGAGGTTGATGGCCTTGCTGGCCCGCGCGGCCCACAGCCGCATGGTGGTCACGCTGGCCAGGCCGTAGCCCGGCACGCCGTTGTCGTAGGCGGTGGCGATCACCTCCTCGGTGTCCCACCAGTGCACCACGTCGTTCTCGTCCGAGACCAGCTGGCCGCCGAAGCGCACCGGGTAGCTCAGCTCGGGCCGCATGAATTCCCACGGGTTGCCGTCCACCAGCCAGTAGTCCGGCTCCTCGATCTGGCGGCCGTTGGCGATGCGCTGCTTGAACATGCCGTACTCGTAGCGGATGCCGTAGCCCATGCCGGGCAGGCCGATGGTGGCGATGGAATCCATGAAGCACGCCGCCAGCCGCCCCAGGCCGCCGTTGCCCAGCGCCGGGTCGGGCTCGACCTCGATCAGCGCGTCGAAGTCGGCGCCCAGCTGCGTGCAGGCCTGCTTCACGGTGTCGTAGAGGTCGGTGGCGAGCAGGGCGTTCACCAGCGCGCGGCCCGTGAGGTATTCCATCGAGAGGTAATAGACGCGCTTGGCGTTGTGCTCGCGCGACTGCTGGAGGGTCTCGCGCCAGCGCTTGACGATACGGTCGCGCACGGCATGGAAGACGGCGAACATCCAGTCGCGCTGGGTGGCGGATTCCAGGTCCTTGCCCACGGAATAGGTCAGCCGCTCGACGATCGAGTGGCGCAGCGCCTCCACCGTGTTGGTGGGCGTTTCGGTGTCGGAGAGGTTCACGGAGTTCACGTTGGGCGGGCTTCCAGGGAGATTGCGATTTTCATGCCAGACCGGGAGCCTGGGGCTTCAGCGAGCGAAACAGGTCGACGTAGCGGGCGGCCGCCTCGCCCCAGTCGAAGCGCTGGCGCATGGCGGTCTGCTGCATGCGCGCCCAGTCGGCGGGCCGGGCATGCAGCTCGAAGGCCCTGCGCAGGGCATGGCGCAGCCCCGGCGTGCTGAATTCGTCGAACACGAAGCCGGTGGCGCGGCCGCCCTGCAACTCCTGCGGCGTCGCGTCCACCACCGTATCCGCCAGCCCGCCGACGCGGTGCACCAGCGGCAGGGCGCCATAGCGCAGGCCGTAGAGCTGGGTCAGGCCGCAAGGCTCGAACCGCGAGGGCACCAGGATGACGTCGGCCCCCGCCATGATGGCGTGGGCCAGCGACTCGTCGTAGCCGATGCTCACCGCGACCTGGCCGGGCTGCCGCTCGCCGGCGCGCCGGAACGACTGTTCCATCGGCGGGTCGCCCGAACCGAGCACGGCAAGCTGGCCGCCCATGGACACCAGCTCGTCGGCGACGGCTTCGACCAGGTTCAGGCCTTTCTGTTCTGTCAGGCGGCTCACCACGCCGAACACCATCGCGTCCGGGCGCACCTGCAGTCCCATGCGGCGCTGCAGTTCGGCCTTGGCGAGCGCCTTGTCCTGCAGGTTGTCCGAGTCGTAGGCGTGCGGCAGCGAGCGGTCGCGCGATGGGCTCCACACGTCGTAGTCCACGCCGTTGAGGATGCCCGAGACCACGCCAGAGCGGGCGCGCAGCAGCCCGTCCAGGCCGCACCCCTGTTCCACGCCCATGATTTCGGCGGCGTAGGTCGGGCTCACGGTGGTGATGCGGTCGGCCGACTGCAGGCCCGCCTTCATGAAGGACACCTGGCCCCAGAACTCGACGCCGTCGATGCCGAACAGGTAGTCGGGCAGGCCCAGCCGCGGGAACAGCGAGCGCGGGAAGGTGCCCTGGTACGCCAGGTTGTGGATGGTGAACACGCTGGCCGCGTGCGGCGGGCCGGGCATCGCCATCTGCCGCAGGTACACCGGCGCGAGGCCGGTGTGCCAGTCATGGCAATGCACGATGTCGGGCTGCCAGTGCGGGTCCAGCCCGTGGCCCAGGCAGGCGGCGGCCCAGCCCAGGAGGGCGAAGCGGATGCCGTTGTCGCCGTGGCTGTCGGCGTAGGGGTTGCCGGGGCGGTCGAACAGGGCGCGCGCTTCCAGCACATAGGCGGCCAGTTCGCTCCCCGGGAGGGTGACCTGCTGCAACGCGGGCGGCGCGGCCACGGCGGCCTCGCCGAGCTTCGGGCCCTGGGCGGGCGGCAGCGCCAGCGGCCCGGCGTGCTGCAGGCGGCTCGCGGCCACGCCGGCGCGGATCGGCGGAAAGCCCGGCAGCAGCACGCGCACGTCGCAGCCGGCGGCCCGCAGGGCGGGGGGCAGGGCGCCGCTGACGTCGCCGAGGCCGCCCGTCTTGAGCAGGGGAAACAGCTCGGTGCAGACGTACAGGACTCTCATGCCTGGGGCAGCGCCTGCGGGATTTCCAGCGCCTGCAGCATGTCAGGCGTCACCAGCACCACGCCCTGCGCGGTGCGATGGAAGCGGCGCGCGTCCTCGGCGGCATCGAAGCCGATGCGCATGCCCGCGGGAATGCGGCAGCCCTTGTCGATCACCACGCGGCGCAGCTCGCAATGGTTGCCCACGTCCACCTGCGGCAGCAGCACGCACTCTTCCACCGCCGCGTAGGAGTGGATGTGCACGCTGGAAAACAGCACCGAGCGGCGCACGCGCGCGCCCGAAATGATGCAGCCGCCCGACACCAGCGAGTCCACGGCCTGGCCGCGCCGGTTGTCGTCGTCGTGCACGAACTTGGCCGGCGGCAGTTGCTCCTGGTAGGTCCAGATCGGCCATTCCGCATCGTACATGTCGAGCTCGGGCAGGGGATCGGTCAGGTCCAGGTTGGCCTGCCAGTAGGCATCCACCGTGCCGACGTCGCGCCAGTAGGCCGTGGCTTCCTGCGTGCTGCGCACGCAGGACAGCTCGAACGGGTGCGCCATCGCATGGCCCAGCGCCACCATCGACGGGATCAGGTCCTTGCCGAAGTCGTGGGCCGACGAAGGGTTGGCGCTGTCCTGCTTCAGCGCCTCGAACAGGTAGTCGGCGTCGAACACGTACACCCCCATGCTGGCCAGCGCCTGGTCGGGCTTGCCGGGCATGGGCGGCGGCTGCGCCGGCTTTTCCAGGAACTGCAGGATGCGCCGGTGCGGGTCGATGTGCATCACGCCGAAAGCAGCGGCCTCGGCCAGCGGCACCTCGATGCAGGCCACGGTGCAGCGCGCGTCCATCGCCACGTGGTCGGCGATCAGCTTCGCGTAGTCCATCTTGTAGATGTGGTCGCCGGCCAGCACCAGGATGTACTTCGGGTTGTGGGCCAGCAGGATGTCCAGGTTCTGGTACACCGCATCGGCCGTGCCGCGGTACCAGGAGTCCTCGTCGATGCGCTGCTGCGCCGGCAGCAGGTCGATGAACTCGTTGAACTCGTTGCGCAGGAACGACCAGCCGCGCTGCAGGTGCCGCAGCAGGCTGTGCGACTTGTACTGCGTCAGCACGCCGATGCGCCGCACGCCGGAGTTCAGGCAGTTCGACAGCGCGAAGTCGACGATGCGGAACTTGCCGCCGAAGTACACCGCCGGTTTTGCGCGCCGGTCCGTGAGGTGCGCCAGGCGCGAGCCGCGCCCGCCGGCCAGCACCAGGCCGATGGTCCTGCGGGCCAGTTGGAGTGGGTTCTGTGTTTCCATGGTGGGTAGTGCCTCGGGAAATCAGCCGGCCGGGCGGCAGCGCCCGTGGGCCCGTGAGATCGCGGCGAGCCGGGCCGCCGGGGTGTCCCCCACGGCGCTCCACTCGAACCGCCATTCCCAGCAGCCCTCGGCGCAGCCCGGAACGTTCATGCGATGGGCGCCGTCCAGCCCCAGCACGTCCTGGAAGGGATAGACCACGGTGCGGGCCACCGATTGCGACAGCGCATGGATCATGGCCCAGTGGATCTCGGCATCGGCCTGCGGGCCCAGATAGCGGCGCGCCGCTTCGCGCTGCGGCGGCGGCAACTGCTGCCACCAGCCCACCGCGGTGTCGTTGTCGTGGGTGCCGGTGTAGGCCACGGTGCGCGGCTCGTAGTTGTGCGGCAGGTAGGGGTTGGCCGGCGTGTCGCCGAAGGCGAATTGCAGCACCCGCATGCCCGGGAAGCCGCAGGCGCCGCGCAACGCGTCCACCTCGGGGGTGATGACGCCGAGGTCCTCGGCGATGACGGGCAGCGGCCCGAGCGCCGCGTGCAGCGCGTCGAACAGGTCGCGGCCCGGCCCCGGGCGCCAGCGGCCATGGATCGCATGCTCCTCGCCGGCCGGCATTTCCCAGTAAGCCTCGAAGCCGCGGAAGTGGTCCAGCCGAACCACATCGAAGCAGCCCATGAGGTGCGCGAGCCGCTGCTTCCACCAGCGGTAGCCGTCGGCCTGCATCGCGGCCCAGTCGTACAGCGGGTTGCCCCAGCGCTGGCCGGTGGCGCTGAAATAGTCCGGCGGCACGCCCGCCACCACGGTGGGTTCGCCGCCGTGGTCCAGCAGGTACTGCTCGGCGTTGGACCACACGTCCGCCGAGTGGTGCGCCACGAAGATCGGCGCGTCGCCGACGATGCGCACGCCGCGCGCGCGGGCATGGCTGCGCAGCCGCTGCCACTGCTGCATGAACTGCCACTGGACGAAGGACCAGAAGCCGATCTCGCCCGCGCCCTCTTCGCGCAGCCGGCGCAGCGCGGCCGCCTCGCGCCACGCGAACTCGCGCGGCCACCGGTTCCACGGCGTGCCGTGGCGCCCGTCGAGCGTCATGAACAGCGCATAGTCATCCAGCCACGCGGCGTGCTCGCGGCGGAATGCGTCCAGCGCCTTGCGGTCGGCATCCTGGGCGCGCTGGCCGAAGCCCCGCCACGCTTCGCGCAGCAGCGCCATGCGCGCAGGCACGACGCGCGCGTAGTCGGTGCGGGTGGCCTCGAAGTCCGCACCGGGCGCGTGGCCCAGCCAGCCACGTTCGGCCAGTTGCGCAGGGTCCACCAACAAGGGGCTGCCCGCGAACGTGGAAACGCTCTGGTAGGGCGAGTTGCCGGGCCCCACCGGGTTCAGCGGCAGCACCTGCCACAGGGATTGCCCGGCCGTCGCCAGCCAGTCCACGAAGTGGCAGGCCGTGGCCCCGAGGTCGCCGCACCCATGCGGTCCGGGCAGCGACGTGGGATGCAGCAGCACGCCGCTGCTGCGCTCATCGAAGAGCGACGGCGCAGCGGTCATGGCGCCGCCTCCTGGACCAGCACGCACAGTGCCGGCCCCGTCACCTCGCAGCGCTGCGCCAGCGCCCGCCGCTCGCCCCATTCGGGCGCGCCGGTGTCCAGCGCCAGGCGCCAGCTGCCCTCGGGCAGCGCGAAGGCCAGCACCGATTCGCGCGGATGCAGCAGCACCATCACCCGTTCGGTGGCGGGCTGCGCGCCTTCGCCGACTTCGATCACATAGGCGAAGCTGCGGTCCCACGGGTCGTCCCAGTCCTCCTCCGACATCGCCAGCCCGTCGGGGCGCAGCCACGCGATGTCGCCACCCGGCTGGTAAGGGTGGCCGGCTTCGTGGAAGGGGTGGCCGTGGAACCAGCGCGGATGCCGGAAGGCGGGGTAGCGCTTTCGCAATGCGGCCAGCTCCGCGACGCAGGAGAGCATGGACGCATCGGCCCGCGCCCAGTCGAGCCAGCCGATGTCGTTGTCCTGGCAGTACGCGTTGTTGTTGCCCTGCTGGCTGTTGCCCATTTCGTCGCCGGCCAGCAGCTGCGGCGTGCCCTGCGCCAGGAACAGGGTGGCGAGCAGGGCGCGCCGCCACGCGGCGCGGCGCTGCAGCACGGCCGGGTCCTGGCTCGGCCCCTCGACGCCTGCGTTGGCGCTGTGGTTGTCGCCGTGGCCGTCGCGGTTGTCCTCGCCATTGGCCTGGTTGTGCCGCTGGCGGTACGCGGTGACGTCGGCCAGCGTGAACCCGTCGTGCGCCGTGACCATGTTGATGCTGGCCAGCGGGCTGCGGCCGTCCTCGGCGAACAGGTCGTCCGACCCGGTCATGCGCCGCGCCATCTGGCCCGGCGTGCAGTCGTGCCCCAGCCAGTACATGCGCACGATGTCGCGGAAGCGGTCGTTCCATTCCTGCCAGCGCAGCGGGAACGCGCCCACCTGGTAGCCGCCCGGCGCGACGTCCCAGGGCTCGGCGACCAGCCTCACGCGCGCCAGCACCGGGTCCTGCGTGATCGCCGTGAGCAGCGCCGCGCGCGGGTTGAAATGGTGGTGCAGCGCCGGGTCGCGCCCGAGCGTCGCGGCCAGGTCGAAGCGAAAGCCGTCCACGCCGAAGGCCTGCACCCACCAGCGCAGGCTGTCCATCACCCACTGCACCATCCGCGGCTCGCCCGCGTTGAGCGAATTGCCGCAGCCGGTGAAGTCGACGTACCGGCCTTCGCCGTCCAGCACGTAGGCGCCGGCGTTGTCCAGGCCGCGCCAGCTGAGGGTGGGGCCGCCGGCGCCGCCTTCGGCCGTGTGGTTGTAGACAACGTCCAGGAGCACTTCGATGCCGCTGCGGTGCAGCCGGTCCACCATCGCGCGGAATTCGCCGCGCACCGCCGCCGGCGTGGCATTCGCGGCGGCATAGCGCGGCTCGGGCACGAAGAACGCCAGCGTGTTGTAGCCCCAGTAGTTGGGCAGGCCGAGATCGAGCAGGTGCCTTTCGTCGATGTGGTGCTGCACGGGCAGCAGGCACAGCGTGGTGACGCCCAGCTTCGCGTAGTGGGCCAGCATCGCCTCGCTGGCCAGCCCGGCGTAGGTGCCGCGCTCGGGGGCTGGCACGCCCGGATGCAGCCGGGTCAGCCCCTTGACGTGCGCCTCGTAGATCGTGGTGCGTGACGGTGCGACCTGCGGCGCCGGGGCGATGGCCGCGCCCGCGGCGAGTTCGCGCCCCAGGTCCACGACCCTGGCCTTCGGGATGCGCGCGGCGTTGTCGTGCGGGTCGGGCTGCTCGTGCCCCGAGGCATCGGCGGTGGTGGCGGTCTCACGGGCCAGGTCGCCGGCGCCGCCGGCCAGTTCCCGCGCGTACGGGTCGATCAGCAGTTTCGCGGGGTTGAAGCGGTGGCCCGCCGCAGGCTGCCAGGGTCCGTCCGCCCGCAGCCCGTAGAGCTGCCCGGCCTTCAATCCCGCGACGAAGCCGTGCCATACACCGTCGCTGCAGGCGGGCAGCGGCAGCCGCGCGGTTTCCCTGCCGGACTCGTCGAACAGGCACCAGTGCACGGCGCTGGCGTGGCGCGAGCAGACGGCCAGGTTCACGCCATGATGCCCCTGCCATGCCATCGGGGTCGCGCCCAGCGGCCAGGGCTGGCCGGGCAGGCAGGCGGGCGGCCGCGCCGTCATGCGGCGGGCTCCGGCTCGAGCCACAGCACGCCCAGCGGCGGCAGGCTCAGGCTGAGCGAATGGTCCAGCCCGTGGGAAGGGAGGGCTTCCGCGCTCACGGCGCCGAAGTTGCCCACCCCACTGCCGCCGTAGTGCGACGAATCGGTGTTCAGGCACTCGCGCCACACGCCGCCCCGCGGCACGCCGATGCGCCAGCCCTGCCGCGGCACCGGCGTGAAGTTGCACACCACCAGCACCTGCTGCGCGCTTTCATGTCCGTGGCGCAAGAACGCGAACACGGAATGCGCGCGGTCGTCCACCTCCACCCAGGAAAAGCCCGCGGGCTCGTCGTCGCGCGCATGCAGGGCCGCGCGGCCGCGGTACAGGTGGTTGAGGTCGCGCACCAGGCGCTGCAGGCCGGCGTGGCCGGCGTCCTGCAGCAGGCCCCAGTCGAGCTCGGCATCGTGGTTCCATTCGCGGTGCTGGCCGAATTCGCAGCCCATGAACATCAGCTTGCGGCCGGGCTGCGCGTACATCAAGGCAAAGAGGGCCCTCAGGTTGGCGCGCTTTTGCCAGGCGTCGCCCGGCATGCGGCCATACAGCGAGCCCTTGCCGTGCACCACCTCGTCGTGCGACAGGGGCAGGATGAAATGCTCGCTGTAGGCGTACACCATCATGAAACTGATGCGGTCGTGGTGGTGCTGGCGGTAGATCGGGTCCAGCGCGAAGTAGCCCAGGGTGTCGTGCATCCAACCCATGTTCCACTTGTAGTTGAAGCCCAGCCCCTGCGCCCACGGCGGCCGGGTGACGCCGGGGAAGGCCGTGGATTCCTCGGCCATGGTCGCCGTGCCCGGTGCTTCCTCGCCGATGACCTTGTTGACCTCGCGCACGAAGTCGATGGCCTCCAGGTTCTCGCGCCCGCCGTGGCGATTGGGAATCCATTCGCCTTCATCCCGGCTGTAGTCCCGGTAGAGCATCGACGCCACGGCGTCCACCCGCAGCCCGTCGATGCCGTAGCGCTCGATCCAGAACAGGGCGTTGCCGACCAGGAAGTTGCGCACTTCGTTGCGGCCCCAGTTGTAGATCAGCGTGTTCCAGTCGCGGTGGAAGCCTTCGCGCGGGTCCTCGTGCTCGAAGAGCGCCGTGCCGTCGAAGCGCGCCAGGGCGTGGGCGTCGCTCGGGAAATGGGCCGGCACCCAGTCCAGCACCAGTTGCAGCCCGGCGTCGTGCACAGCCGCCGACGAACGCCCGGAACGACTCCGGCGTGCCGTAGCGGGCCGTCGGCGCGTAAAGGCCCGTGGGCTGGTAGCCCCAGGAGGCATAGAACGGATGCTCGGTGATGGGCATCAGCTCGATGTGGGTGAAGCCCATGTCGGCCACGTAGGGCACGAGGTGCTGCGCGAGATAGTCCCAGTCCGGCATCGCGCCGCCGGGACGCCGCCAGGACCCGGCGTGCACCTCGTAGATGCTCATCGGGGCGTCCAGCGCATTGGCCCGGCGCCGGGCGTCCGCGCGGCCGGCCACCGGCCCGGGCATGTCCATCACCAGGGCCGCATGGCCCGGGTGCATTTCGCTGCGGAAGGCGTATGGGTCGCTCTTGAGCCGGCGCTCGCCGTCGGCGCCGAGGATGTCGAACTTGTAGAGGGCGCCGGGCACGATCGACGGCAGGAACAGCTCCCAGACCCCGCATTCGAGCCGCAGGCGCATCGGGTGGCAGCGGCTGTTCCACAGGTTGAAGTCGCCCGCCAGCCCCACCTGCCGGGCGTTCGGCGCCCAGACCGCGAAGGCCACGCCGGCCACGCCGTCGATGGTGCAGGGGTGGGCGCCCAGCTTCTCCCAGGGGCGCAGGTGCCGCCCCTCGTTGAGCAGCCACACGTCGGTGTCGCCCAGCCAGGGGCCGAAGCGGTAGGGGTCCTCGATCACGCGCTGGCCCAGCGGGGATTCGGCCTGCAGCAGGTATGCGCCGCGCTGCGCCAGTGCCACGTCGCCCGCGAACAGGCCGCCGGGGCCGATGGCCTGCAGCCGGGCCAGCGGCGCGCGCGTGTCGCGCGCGAGCACCGTCACGCTGTCACTGCCCGGGAGCCAGGCGCGCAGGCGGTACAGGCCCTGCGCGGGGGCCGGGTGCGGGCCCAGGCTGCCAAAAGGGTCGGCGCAGGTCCCGTCGCCAAGCGCCGCCGCGAGACGGAGCTCTTCAGCCATCGGGGTGCTTCTCAAGGCGGCGGCTTCGGACCCGGGACTGTCTCTCATCAAGGCATCCATCTTTTGGATGCCCATTGTGGCCCACTCCCCGGCGCCGCGGGGGCCGGTGCGCTCATGGCAGAGCTGGGTTTCAGGCGTCCTGGCGTGCGGGCCGCATCAGTTCGTCCAGCAGCTTCAGCAAAGTGGAAGGGGGAACGGGCTTGGTGCGGTGGGCGTCGAATCCCGCGGCCTCCGAGGTGGCGATGTCGCCGGCCTGCCCGTAGCCGGTCAGCGCCACCAGCGCGGCCTTCGTAGTTGTAGGGAGGCGCCTTCATGCGGCTGGCCAGCTCATGGCCGCTCATGCCGGGCAGGCCGATGTCGAGGATGGCCACGTCGGGCGTGAACTCGCCCAGCGTTGCGAGTGCACTGTCCGGCGTGTAGGCCACGCGCACCACATAGCCCGACATTTCCAGCAGGGCAGCGCAGGTGTCGGCGGCGTCCTCGTTGTCGTCCACCACCAGGATGCGGCCCGCGCCCCGCGTCTCGGGCGCCGGCGCCGCAATCTCGCTGGGCGCCGGGGCTTCGCACTGCGGCAGCCGCACCGTCATGCGGCAGCCCTGGCCGAGGCCCTCGCTGGAGGCATGGACAGTGCCGCCATGCATCTCGACCAGGCTCCTGACGATCGGCAACCCCAGCCCCAGGCCGCCGCGCGCGCGGTCGGACTTCTGCGGCGCCTGGTAGAACAGCTCGAAGATGCGGTGCAGCTCCTCCTGCGGGACGCCGACGCCGGAATCCACCACGTCCACCCGGACTTCGTCGCCCTCCACGGCAGCCTGGACGCGGATGGTGCCGCCGGCCGGCGTGAACTTGATGGCGTTCACCAGCAGGTTGTTGAACACCTGCACCAGCCGGACCTCGTCCCCGGACACCCAGGCCTGCTCGACGCCGGGCGCCAGTTCCAGCGTCAGCGACTGGTGATACACCGACTGCTGGATGGCATCGACCACCTGCTGCAGCAACTGGCCCATGCGAGACCGGTTCGCGCTTGAGCGCCAGGCGCCCGCTGGTGATGCGGGACACGTCGAGCAGGTCGTCCACCAGCCGCGTGACGTGGAACAGCTGCCGCTCGATGACGCGGCGCTCGGCCGCCGTCTTGTCGTCACCCTTGAGCGCCATCAGCCTGACGGCGGTGGCGATGGGCGCGAGCGGGTTGCGCAGCTCGTGCCCCAGCACCGCGAGGAACTGGTCCTTGGTGCGGTTGGCCTCCTCCGCCGCACGCAGGGCGTCCTGGATCTGGGCCGCCGCGCGGTCGCGGTCCGCGGCGGCGCCCACCAGCGCCAACGCAACGTCGTCGAGCTCCTCGATGTCCAGCGGCGGCAGGTGCACCGGCGCGCCGCGCCCGAGCGCCACGGCGGCGTCCTTCAACGCTTCGATGGGTTGCAGCACGTGGCGCGACAGCACCCAGGCGAGGAACACGGCCAGTGCCAGTGAAGCGGCCAGCCCCAGCGCCAAGGCCTGCAGCAGCGCATACAGGCCCTCGTTCACGGCGGCCACTGCGCTGCCCACGGCCACCGTCCACCCGGAGCCGGGCAGCCGCGTGTAGCCGCTGTAGCTCTCCACGCCTTCCAGCGTGACGGTTCGCCCCACGCCCTGGTCGTCGCCGCGCGCCAGCAGCGCCTGCAGCGATGGCGCGGGTTCGCGCGAGGCGGTCCGAAGCGACCGGGCCACGCGGTGGTTGGCCTGGTCGAGCACCGTTGCGACGGTGCCTCGCGGGATCTTCTGGCGCGTCAGGATGTTGAGGACGGCATCGGTCGGCAAGGCGGCGGACAACACGTAGATCAGCTTGCCGCCGCGCATCACGGGCACACGGACGATGAAGGCGTCGGAGGGCAGTGTCGGTGTTTCGATGACTTCGCTCACGACGGGCGCCAGCGTCGAGATGACGCGCGCCATGCTCTTCGGCTCGGTCGGCCCCGGGTTGGACGTGCCGTAGGGCTCGCTCGTGCGCAGCAGCACGCGCCCTTCGCTGTCGGCCAGGCCCACATAGAGCCACCCCAACTCCGAGGCCGTGCGGATCGCGGTGAGCTGGAAGCTGCGCAGGTCCGCCGCTTCGAGCTCGCTGGAATAGCCGATGTGGTCCAGCAGCGAGATGTTCGATCGCAGCTCCGCGTCCACGGCGGTGGCCAGCGCGCGCGACAGCTCCAGCGTCGAGCGCTCGGCCGCGGTGCGCCTTTCCTCCACCAGGTGGTTGAGCCCCCACGCCAGCACGATGACCAGGGGCAACAAGCCGCTCGCGGCCAGCAGGAGCAGCCGCATGCGCAGCTGGCTCGCTTGGGAACGCGTGCTGGGTTCAGGCGGCGTCATGGCACCAGATGGTAATGCGCACCATGCACGCGAGGGGCTGCCGCGCGGCAGCCGTTACGCTTTCAGGGCTTGACGAACTTCAGGACGAACTCATCCTTGGGCATCGCCGGCTGGGGTGTGTTGCGGTCACGCGGGTCGGCCGGGTTGCGCAGGAAGTGGCCTTGCCCTGCCAGCCGGAAGCCCGCCGCCTCCACTTCCCTTTGCACGAACGCTTCCTCCACCCGGTGCAAGGTGCCGGACTCGGAGATGCCGGTGCCGCTGCGCCCCGAATGGTCGGCAATGACGTAGATGCCGCCCGGCCGCAGTGCCCGGAAGATCGCGGCATTGGCCTTCGCGCGGTCCACGTTCATGTGGCCGAAGTCGTGGTAGTTGAACATCAGCGTCACCAGGTCGAGCCCGCCATGGGCGACTTCGGGCGGGGCCGGGTCTTCGAAGGGGCGTGTCACGGCGACGATGTTGGGCGTGGCGGGGTTGCGTGCCCGCTCGGCGAGCGTGGGTGCCGGCGCATTCACTGGGACCACCGGCGGCGGCGGCGGGGCGGCGGCGCCTTCGGGCTGCGCGGGCGGCGCGCGGTTTTCGGCGCGCGGCGCGTTCTGCCCGTAGACCTTGCCCGCCGGCCCGACAGCCCGTGCCAGCAATTCCGTGGTGTAGCCGCGGGCGGCGCTGACGTCCAGGGCGACCATGCCGGGCCGCACGCCGATGAAGGCCAGCATATCGGCCGGCTTGCGCCGCATGTCGTTGACGCGGTCGGCGGGGTGGCGGTCCGGGCTCGCGACGATGGCTGCGATCCGGTCGGCGGGCAGGGCCCGCGGGCCGGCGCAGCCGCTCATCAACGCGGCTACTGCGGCCGCCGCCAGGAAGACACCGCGTGTCGCGGGGGACAGGGTCGGGATAGCCATCGAGTTCCCCTTGGGTCGCGGCACGCGGGCCGAAGAAGGCCAGATGATAAGGTCGCACGGATTCCCGCACCAGTGCACGCTGCCAGCCCGCCGGCGTACCTCTGCAGGACGGGTGCTGGAACGGCGGCGCTCTTTGCCCCCCGCTCCCCGGCCGACTGCTGACGCTGCGTGACGTAGGACTGCGCAGACCGATGGACGGGCCATCCGACGGCACTTGCGCGACAGTGAGGGGCGCACCCTGAAAGGGAAGGGCCACTCCGGCCCCGTCATTTCACCAAAGGACATCGTCATGAACAGGGATCAAGCGAAAGGCGCCATCAAGGGCACTGTCGGCAAGGCGCAAGCCGAGGCCGGCCGCGCCACAAGCAACCAGGACCGGGAAGCCAAGGGCATCCTGAAGGAGAACCAGGGCCGGATGCAGAAGGCCTACTGCGACCTGAAGGAAGCCCTGAGGAATTCCAGGCACTCATGACCGCAAGCGACAGTTCCGGCACGCCTTCCGAGGGCTCTGGCACTTAAGGCGAATCTAAGTCAGTTCGGTTACATTCCTCCGGCCCCCGCTCGCCTCCTTCCGCGCATTCGCGCGCGGGCGGGGCGACGCGTCTCGTCAACGTTCGCTGAAGGCTGGAGCACATGGACTACCTCGGAACATCGGGTGATGACGCCATCGACCAGGATCACCTGGGGATCGCGCCGGGCACTCCCATCTATGGCCTGGCGGGCAACGACACCATCGTCGTCTCCAGCACCAACGCCATCGGCGGGGCGGGCAACGACACCATCATCGCGACAGGCCCATTCGCCACCGCCGCCTATTGGGGCTCGCCCGGGCCGGTGACGGTCGACCTGCAGGCCGGCACGGCCCAGGACGGCTACGGGACGGTGGACACTCTGGTCAACGTGCACGTGGTCCATGGCTCGGCCAATGCCGACACGCTGCTGGGCAGCGCTGCTGCGGACTCGTTCCATGGCGGGTCGGGCAATGACCTCATCGACGGCCGCGGCGGGTCCGACACCGTCGAATTCTTCTTCTCGCCATCGACCAAGTTCGCGATCTCCTACGACGAGGCGACGGGTGATGTCACGGTCCGCAATACCGACCCCGGCGACGGCAATTTCGGCACCAAGACGCTGCGAAACATCGAGCAGATCCGGTTCAGCGGCGCCGGTTCGGACAACGTCACGATCCTGGTTTCGTCGCTCAAGCCGAGCGGGTTTTCATTCATCCAGGGCGCGGCCATCGACAACGCGGATGCCGGTGCGGGGGGCCACTTTGCAGTGACCGACCTCAATGGCGACGGCAGCCTCGACCTCGTTGCCGTGCATACGCCCGATTCGGCGTTCAGCACGACGGCCACCGGTCATGCACCGGTGCAATACTTCATCCACCAATCCGACGGGTCCTACCAACTGGCCGCCGGTGCGATGACCGCCGGGCTGATGGTGACGAACTTCTCGGCCATCGCGGCGGCGGACTTCAACCATGACGGCAAGGGCGACGTGGCCATTGCCGCCGCGGGGCAGGATCCCTACGCGAACGGCGCCCCGGTCGGCCCCTGGCCCGGCGAGCCCTCCTATGTGCTGATGTCCGGCGCCGGCACGAACGACAGCAGCGTCAGCATCCCCGGTGTGCCATCCCTGTTTGCCCACAACATCGCCGTCGGCGACGTCAACAACGATGGTTTCGCCGACGTCTACATCGACTCCATCTGGGGGTGGCCGTCCGGGGCGTCCTACTTCCTCATCAACGATGGGCATGGCGGTTTTACGGTGGACCGCTCGCGCCTGCCCGCGTTGATCACGAACCCCGTCGCGCAGGTTTCACAGTACTCCAGCGATGGCCAGCCGCTGGTGCAGAGCCAGAACCTGTACACCAGCTGTGCGCTGTTCGATGCCAACGGAGACGGTTTCGTCGACCTCGCGGTGATGCCGATGGGCGGTACGGACGCAGGCAAGGTCTTCCTCAACGACGGCAGCGGCCATTTCAGCGACGCGCGCAAGCTCCTGCTGCCTCCCGGCCCATTCGGCGCGGGGTCCCAGACCTGGGTCTCGTTCAACCCGGTCCAGATCAACACTTCCGGAAGCATTTATCTCGGGACCGAGGCGCTGGACGTGAACGGCGACGGCCGGCAGGACCTCGTCTCCATCGTCACCGGCGACCGGGAGAACCAGAGCACGTTCCAGTACTACCGGGATGCGGCGGTGCAGATCCTGGTCAACACCGGCAACGGGTTCGTGGACGAGAGCAGCCAGCGCACGAACTTCAGCCACGTGACCGGTCTCAACTTCACGCATTACGACGTGATCAAGGCCGTGGACATCAACGATGACGGCTTTAACGACATCCTCCTCTATCGCAGCGAAGGCAACCCCGATGGGGCGGCGGCGACACGAATCCTGCTGAACGATGGCCACGGCGTCTTCAACGAGGCGCCCTACCCGGTGGGTGTTCCCGCGGGCCTGTTCCTGGCGATCGATCCTGCCCAGGGCCAGTACGCGGTGGTCCACCTGGAGAACCTCGGTTTCGCCGCAACGGGCTTCGTCCACTACAGCGAATCGGTGAGCGCCGTGCAGTTCGACTGGAGTTCGGGCCGGGACTTCTTTACCGGCGCCCTCGTCGCCCACCCGGACAACCTGCAATCGGACCTGCCCGGCCGCTGGATCCACGGCACCAACGGCAACAACACGATCACCCTTTCCACGGGAAACGAGGACGCTTTCGGCTACGCCGGCAACGACACGATCTTCGGTGGGGCCGGCAACGACGTGATCGAGGGCGGCGCCGGCATCGACACTGCGGTCTATGCGGCGACCCGTGCTGGCAGCCAGGTCACCAGGACGGCCACCGGCCTCACGGTGCATTCGGCGGCCGATGGCACCGACAGCCTCACGGAGACCGAGCGCCTGTCCTTCTCCGACGCGAAGGTCGCCTATGACATCAGCGGCAACGCCGGCACCGTCGCCAGGATCCTCGGCGCCGTTTTCGGTCCCGATTCGGTCCACAACGGGACCTATGTGGGCATCGGGCTGTCGCTGGCCGACGGCGGCATGAGCGAGGTGGACCTGGTGCAGCTGGCACTCAACGCCAGGCTGGGCGCCGGCGCCAGCCATGTCGACGTCGTGAACCTGCTGTACACCAACGTCGTCGGCTCGGCGCCGCCCCCGGGCGACCAGGCCTATTACGCCGGCCTGCTGGACAGCCAACAGTTCAGCGAGGGGGCGCTGGGCGCGATGGCCGCCGACACCACCCTGAATCAAGTGAACATCGGCCTGGCAGGTCTCGCCGCGACCGGACTCCTGTTCGCCTGAACGCCGGGCCCGCCGCAGGGGGCGGGCGGCTACCCGGGCACCTGCATCCGCACGCGCCGGGCCGACTCCTCGGCACGCGCGTCGTCGATCTCGCGCAGCACGCCGCCCAGGTCGACCGCGCCCTGTTTCTGCTCGAAATTGCCGGTCAGCGGCGCGTCGGGCGTGAGCAGGCCGCGCTGGTACAGGTCCCAGATCTCCGGGCCGAATTGCGTGTGCAGCAGCTCCGGCGCGAAGCCGCCGAAGAACCCGCGCAGGTTCGCCACGTCCCGCAGCAGGACACGGTGCGCGTGGTTGTTGCCGGCGGCGTCGATGGCCTGCGGCAGGTCGATGATCACCGGGCCTTCCTCGCCGAGCAGCACGTTGAACTCGGACAGGTCGCCGTGCACGACGCCCGCGCACAGCATGCGCACCACCTGCAGCAGCAGCATCGCGTGGTGGGCACGCGCATCCCCGGGCGTCAACGCCACGTCGTTCATGCGCGGCGCGGCGTCGCCCTCGGCGTCGGTCACCAGTTCCATCAGCAGCACGCCGTCGTGGAAGTTGTACGGCGTGGGCACGCGCACGCCGGCGGCGGCGAGCCGGTAGAGCGCGTCCACTTCCGCGCTTTGCCACGCGGCTTCCTGCGCCTGCCGGCCGAACTTGGTGCCCTTGGCCATGGCACGCGCCTGGCGCGAATTCTTGATCTTGCGGTTCTCGGTGTAGTCGACGGCCTGGCGGAAGCTGCGCTGCGTCGCCTCCTTGTAGACCTTGGCGCAGCGGGTGTCTCGCCGCAGCGCACCACGTAGACCATGGCCTCCTTGCCGCTCATCAGTTGGCGCACCACGGTGTCGATCAGGCCTTCGTCGACCAGGGACTGAAGGCGGGGAGGGGTTTTCATGGGGCATTGTCGGGCACCGGGCCGTTTTGCGTTGACCTGCGTCAAAAAGCCATTGCGACAGGCTCTGCGCCTACGACGGCGCGACCGGCAGGCCCACACGGACCGGCCCGGCCGCGGCGCACCGTCACGAACGGACGCGCTGGCGAAGCCCGTCCATGCTCATCCATCAACACAAAGGCATTCACATGAACAAGGATCAAGTCAAGGGCGCGCTCAAGGACGCAGCCGGCAAGGTGCAGGAGCAGGCGGGCAAGGTGATCCACAGCACGGACCAGCAAGCCAAGGGCCTGGCCAAACAGGTCGAGGGCAAGGTGCAGAAAGCCGTGGGCGACGTGAAGGAAGCCGTCAAGGACACCGTCAAGAAGTGACCTGGCTTCGGTAGTCACCGGGCTTCCCAGGGGAGCGGCTCGCGCCCATAATGAAAAAATGGCTACGCCGCTTCCCGAGCGCCACACCTCCGCCGAACTGCCCGCGCAGTTCGACGCGGACTCGACCACGCACTTCCAGGCGAAGATGACCAAGGCGCCGGTCTGGTTCTGCTCGATGCTGGCGGGCAACCACCGCGAAAAGCGGCGCCTGCGCGACGAGCTGGTCACCATGAAGGGCGCGTGGCCCCTGTTGATGAAGCAGCGCGACGGCGGCACCTGGTCGCGGGCGGACAAGGAACGGCTGAGGCAGATGCTGCGATCGGCCTCCTCGGTCAGCCCCTACCTGTTCATCTGGGCCCTCCCCGGGTCGGTGATCCTGCTGCCTTTTCTCGCGTGGTACCTGGACAAGCGCCGCAAGGGCAAGGCCGCGCGGGACGCGGCGTCGACGCGCTGAGCGAACGCCCGGGAGGGCGCCGCGGCGCAGGGCTGGCCGGGAGCATCACCGGCAAAGGTTAGAGTAGCGCGCAAGCAAGAACAGAAAGCACGCGCACAGATGGCCATCCAGTGGTTTCCCGGTCACATGCACCTGACGCAGCAAGGCCATCACCGAGCGCATCAAGGACATCGATGTGGTCATCGAGGTGCTGGACGCGCGCCTGCCCGGCTCCAGCGCCAACCCGCTGCTGGCCGAACTCACCGGCCACAAGCCCACGCTCAAGGTGCTGAACAAGCAGGACGTGGCCGACCGCCGAACGCACCGCGCTCTGGCTGGAACACTACAACGCCATGCCCGACACGCGCGCCATCGCGCTGGAGGCCACGGAGGCCGCCGCCACGCAGCGCCTGATCGACGCCTGCCATGCGCTGGCGCCCGAAGCGCGGCGGCATGGCCAAGCCGATGCGGGTGCTGATCTGCGGCGTGCCCAACGTGGGCAAGTCCACGCTGATCAACACGCTGACGCAGCAAGCGCCACGCCAAGACCGGCGACGAGGCCGGCATCACCAAGCTGGAGCAGCGCATCACGCTGGCCGACGACTTCTACCTGTACGACACGCCCGGCATGCTGTGGCCGCGCATCATCGTGGACGCAGAGCGGCTACAACCTGGCCGCCAGCGGCGCCATCGGCCGCAACGCCTATGACGAGGAGACTGGTCGCGCTGGAACTGCTGGACTACCTGCGCCGCGACTACCCGGCGCTGCTGGAGGCGCGCTACAAGCTCACCGGCGTGGCCGCCATGAAGGACGAGGAAGTGCTGGAAGCCATCGGCCGCCAGCGCGGCGCGCTGCTGGGCGAGGGCAGGGTCAACCTGCAGAAGGCCGCCGAGATCGTGATCACCGAGTTCCGCACCGCGACGCTGGGCCGCATCACGCTGGAGACGCCCGCAGGAGTTCGCACAGTGGCTGGCCGCAGGGGCAGCAGCTGGATGCGGAGCGGCTGGCCAGGAAAGAGGCGAGGGCGGCGAAGGGCAAGAGGGAAGGCGCCTGATCGACTGCTGAGCAGCGAGGCTCGGCAGTAGTCCGAAGGGGCTAGGAGGGCACGGCCATAAGTTGATATACGTCACAAGCGCGCCGGCGCGCAGGCCTTGACAATGAAGTTGCCAAGCCCATGGCCGAAAGCCCAAGAATGACTGACGCTGCGCTGCCGACTGGAGGACCTGCCGCCCTCAGCCAGGCCGGCATGCAGGCCGTCTTCGAGCTGGCTCCCGACGGGGTCTTCATGGCCGACATCGAAGGCCGCTACACGCACGTCAACGCCGCGGGCTGCCGGATGCTCGGCTGCCAGCCGGGCGACATCATCGGCCGCACCATCTTCGACTTCATTCCCCCTGAAGACGCCGCGCGACTGGTGCAATCCAAGGCCGCGATGCTGCAGGGGCGGTCGCATGTGGGCGAGTGGCGGCTGCGGCGCAAGGACGGCAGCTGGCTGCCGGTGGAGGTGCATGCCAACATCCTGGCCGACGGCCAGTGGCAGGGTTTCGTGCGCGACATTTCGCTGCGCAAGGACCAGCAGGCCGAGCGCGATGCGCTGTTCGCGCGCCTGGAGCACGACCAGCGCTGGCTGCGTGCCGTCATGGACAAGATGCCGATGGCCGTGATGCTGTTCGACGTGGACGGCAGGATCTCCTACAACGAGCGCGCCGAGCAGATCCTGGGCATGAAGCTGCAGGACAGCGCGGGCCTGCGGCAATACGCGAACCGCGTTTTCTATCCCGATGGCAGGCCGGTGGCCCCGGAAGATTTTCCCTCGGCGCGGGTCCTGCGCACCGGCGAGACGGTCATCGCCGCCGAATACACCATCCGCCGGCCTGACGGCACGGACGTCCCCGTGCTGGGCAGCGCCGGTCCCATCGTCGACAGCGAGGGCCGCCTCATGGGCGGCGTCGGCGTGTTCCAGGACGTGAGCGAGCGCCTCGGCCTGGAGCGGGCCGTGCGCGAGAACGAGCGGCTGCTCAAGGCCGTGTTCGACATCCTGCCGGTGGGCGTGTGGATCAGCGACAGCACGGGCCGCCTCACCAGGAACAACCCGGCCGGGGAGAAGATGTGGCAGGGCGCCCGCTACGTGCCGGTGGAGCAGTACGGCGACTACAAGGGCTGGTGGGTGGACAGCGGCAAGCCCATCGCCGCCGAGGAATGGGCGTTGGCCCGTGCGATCAGGCAGGGCGAGGTGTCGACCGGCGAGCTGGTCCGCATCCAGTGCTTCGACGGCTCGTTCAAGACGATGATCAATTCCGCCGCGCCGCTGCGCGACGAGGCCGGCCGCATCGTGGGCGCGATCGCAGTGAACGAGGACATCACCGCGCTGCACGAGACCCAGGAAAAGTTGCGAGACAGCGAGCGCCTCCTGCGCACCGTCTTCGACCTGCTGCCGGTGGGCATGTGGATCGCCGACGCCCAGGGGCACATCTTCCTGGGTAACCCGGCGGGCACGCGCATCTGGGAGGGCATGCGCCATGTCGGCCCCGAGCATTACGCCGAGTACCAGGGCTGGTGGCTGGACACGGGGTTGCCGATCGCCGCCGACGAGTGGGGCATCGCGCGGGCCATCGGCCGCGGCGAGACCTCGCGCAGCGAACTGATCCGCATCAAGTGCTTCGACGGCTCGTTCAAGACCATCATCAACTGGGCCGCGCCGATCCGCAGCGACGCGGGGGAGATCACCGGCGCCGTCGCCGTGAACGAGGACGTGACGGCCCTGTACCAGACCCAGGAGCAGATGCGCGCCGCCGTGCGGGACCGCGAACGGCTGCTCGCGGTGGTGGCGCACGACCTGCGCAACCCGCTGAGCGCGATCATGTACCGCGCGGCCTACCTGGAGGGCAAGGCGCAGTCGCTGGCCGGGGCGCAGGACCTGGCCGGCAGCGCCGCGGCGATCGGCGAAATCACCCGCACCATGTCCGGCCTGGTGGACGACCTGCTGGCCATTTCGGCCGCCGGTGCCGGGCGCACCATGCTGGACTTCCAGCCGGTGCCGCCGGCCGAACTGGTGGACCAGGCCGCGGAGCGGGCCCGGCCCCTGCTCGCGCAGGCAGGGCTGGACCTGGTGGTGGAGCCGCCCGGCGAACTGCCGCCGGTCCACGTCGACCTGCACCGCGTGCTGCGCGTCTTCGCGAACCTGCTTGACAACACTCTCAAGTTCACGTCGCCCGGCGGCCGCGTGGTGGTGCGGGCAGAAACCGCGATGGGCGCCGTGAAGTTCAGCGTGGCCAACAGCGGCCCGGCGCTCACCCCCGAACAGATGGAGCGCCTGTTCCAGCCGTTCTGGCAAAGCGGGCGGGGAGACCGGCGCGGCGCCGGGCTCGGCCTGTCGATCTGCCGCTCCATCGTCGAGGCCCACGGTGGCAGCATCTGGACCGAGCCCGCCGAGGGAACGCGCGTGAAAGTCTGCTTCCTGCTGCCCACCGCCCGCCCGTCGCCGGCGGTCGAGGCGCCCGCCTGAAGGCGCAAGTCGTAACCGAACAATTCGCAACTCAAATACCGGCCGCCCTTGGCTAGCATGCAGCTCAGCAGTTGGGGGAGCCACATGCGTTCTATCGAGCGAAATCTATGGGTACTGGGCGCGTTGCTTGGCGTCGTCGGCGCTGGGCCGGCCGGCGCGCAGGCGATCTACAAGTGCGGCGGCGCCCGGTCGGTGACCTATTCGCAGCAACCGTGCTCCAGGCGCGTCGTCAACACCGAGGAGGCGCCGGTTCCCGTCAAACCGAACCCGAGGGGCGTGGACGTGCGCCGGCTGGAGCAAAACCGCATCCTGGCGCGTTCGCTGCGCCAGCGGCCCGGCGAAAGCGCCGAGGACTTCGCCGTCCGCCGGCACCGGGCGCGCATGCTGGAAACCGACCGCGACGAATGCGCCCGGATCGACAAGCGCATGCCCGTGGAGAAGGCGAGCATGAGCAACCCGGACCCGGAAGAAGTGCAGAAGGCCGAATCGGCGCTGGCCGACAGTAAAAAGAGGTTCCGCGAACTGCGATGCTGAGCCGCCCCGCGCGGTTGCTTGACGCATGTCAACCCCCGCCTGCGGCGGATGACTACGCTTGACCCAAGCCCCTAGGAGGCCGCCATGCGTATGCAAGCTCGATCCCTCAAGCGAGCGCGGGCCTTGCCGCCCGCCATCGCCACTTTCGCCATGCTCCTGGCCTTCAGCGGGACAGCGGATGCCCAGCGTCCACCCCGGCAGGGCCAGGAAGTGGTCGATGCGGTGTGCGCGGAATGCCATGCCAGCGGCAAGGACAACGCCCCGCGCATCGGCGACGCCAGGGCGTGGTCGGCCCGGGCTTCCCAAGGCCTCTCGGCGCTCACCGCCCATGCCATCAGCGGCATCCGCAAGATGCCGGCCCACGGCGGCAGCGCCGGCGTGACCGACACCGAGCTGCAGCGCGCCATCACCTACATGGTCAACCGCTCCGGCGGGAACTGGGTGGAGCCGCTGGCCATCGGCGCGGCGCCGGTGGTGCGCACCAGTGAAGGCGTGGTCCAGGCCCAGTGCGCGACCTGCCACAAGGACGGCAAGGACGGCGCGCCCAGGATCGGCGACCGCCCGGCGTGGACGGCACGCATGGCCAAGGGGCTCGACACACTGGTCGCCTCCGCCGTGCACGGCCACGGGCCGATGCCCTCGCGCGGCGGCATGCCCGACCTGAGTTCCGCGGACATCCGCGGCGCCATCCTCTACATGTTCAACTACGGCCTGCCGCCCCCGCCGCCGCAAGCGCCGGTCGCCGCCGCCGACCCGCACCACAAGCTGGTGGCGGGCACCGACATCTACTTCGGCATGGTGCGCGCCGAGTCGCTGCGCGGGACCATGGTGGACGTGCCCGCCGGCAAGGGCATCTACCACCTGAACGTCTCCATCGCCGACAACAAGTCCCAGGCGCCCGTGAAGGACGCGCAGGTGACGATGCGCGTGACGGACGGCATGACCACCCAGACCAAGACCCTGTCCCCCGTGGTGGCCAACAACGCCGTGAGCTACGGCAACTTCTTCCGCTTCGACAGCGGCAGCGCCTACAACATCACGGCGGAGATCAAGCGGCCCGACGTGGCGGGCACGATCGAGGCGAAGTTCGAATACAAGGCGCCGTAGCGCGCCGCCCGGCCCTCAGGTGCTCGGGATCCACTGGCTCACGCTGGGTTCCACGCGTGTCGCGGAGGCGAGTTTCTCGAAGTTCAGCAGGTACGTGTTGCGGAACAGGTCGATGGCGACCCTGGATGCGCGCACGTCGTTGGTCGTCGCGACGAAATTGCCGTCGGGATCGTAGATGTCCATGGCAAACACCCCCAGGTCGCCGTCGTCGACGAGCACGTAGAGATAGCCCATTTTCTCCGCCGCCACGTCGACGTACGTCACGTTGTTGCGCGGCTTCAGGGGAATGAACGGGCTCGTGTTGTTCACGAAGATGTTGCAGGGATTGCCGCCGGTGTCGAGCGCCTGGATGCGGTTGTTGCCCTGTTCGACGATCAGCACGTAGCCATTGGAAATCGTCGCGCAGACGGGGCCGTTGAGCAGGCCCGGGCGCGTGCCAAACCCCGACGCCGGAATGGCGAGGTTCGCGGACGCGTCGTCCACGGGCGTTTCGTTGGGCGGATCGAGCACTTCCATCTGGCTGGCCGCGGCATTGATGCTGATCAGCTTGCCGGTGGAGTGGATCAGGAAGGCATCCGGCTTGTACGTGAACCGGCCCACCGCCTTGTTGGAGCCCGGGGGGTCGAACGTGGGCGGCACGTCCACGTCGACCATGGTGATGCGCCGCACGATGTTCGTGCCGCCGGAGGTGTCGACGTAGAAGGCGTGGTTGCTGGCGGTGGCGCCACGGTCGTAGGCCAGCCGAGCGGGTTGCGGGAATCCCGAGCCCGAGAACATGAACGACTTCTGCGGATCGGGCGTCATGCCGATATTGGCGAACTGGTAGAGCTGGCCGGTGCCGCCGGTGAGGAATTCGGTGACCGAGTTGCTGGATGCGCGCCAGCCGTAGCCGATGGAGCCGAAATGCTCGCTGAGCGTGATGCCCACCAGCTCGCATAGGTTGCCGTCCGAGTTGCCGCAGGCCAGCGCGGGCGCGGGTGGCTTCACGGTGGTCGCCTCCCAGACATGGTTGCCGTTCGCGTCCAGCACCGTCTTCTGCTTGTGCGAATACAGCGTGCTGGAGGTGAGCGGCACCAGCACCTCCGTGATGGTGATCGTCGCCGTGTCGATCGAATTGTCGACCGGGCCGGTCGTGCCCGCCCCGGCCAGCCACCCGGTCGAACTGGCGAAGTGCGCGGTGATGGTTACCTTGCCGCCCGCGGGCAGGGTGGGGAAGGTGTAGGTCAGCGACTTCACGTTCGGCGTTGCGAGCGGGAGCCAGCCCGAATTGACGGGCGAGGCGCCATCGCAGACGGCGGTGAGCTGGTAGGACGTCGCGGTTTGCGGAAATCCGTCGACGTCGGTCGGGTCGCAATTGACGGTCACGGTCATCGCATGGGTGGCGACGATCTCGCGGGCGAGCGTCCAGGCCGACTTGCCCACCTCGACGCTGGTCTCGGCGATCTGCGCGCCGGTGAGCACGGAGGCCACGACCAGCAGGCAGGTGCCCACCAGCGGGATCTTGCTGGTCGACTCCCCCATGTTCAGCGCGTTCCTGACCCAGGTGGCGAACTGGGCGATTTCGCTGGAAGCGCCGGCACGCATCATCGTGAGCAGCATCACGCCCATCTGCGGGATGAGGTTCATGAAGGTGCTCGGGTCGCCGAAGCTGCCAACCAGGCCGGCATCCGTCATGGCCGTGATGAAGAACTCAGCGACCAGGCCCAGCAGCCCGCCGGCAGTGGACAGGGCTTCCGTGAGCTGCGCGACGCCGATGGCTGCGCCCATGATGAGAAAGAGGCTGGGCAGCGCGATGTCCAGCACCACCGTCATCACCAGGCCCGGCAGGATCGTGTCGGGGTACTTCTTCGTGCCGTGGCCCAGGCCGCCCGCCAGCAGAACCACGGAGGCGGCCGCGTCCGGCAGCGTCAGCGTGAAGGTCTGGGTGGCCGTTTTCACGGGCACCGCCAGCACCACCGTTTCCTGGTTGACCAGGCCCATGAAGGCGTCGGTGCTGCCATTGAGCTTCGGGTTCTTGAACTGCGCCATCGTCGTGTCGTCGAGGTCCGACAGCGCGATGGGCTGGCCGTTGCCGTCGAGAAAACGCGCATAGAGGCCGAGGTAGCGCAGGTACCAGTTCTCGACCGTGAAGGTGATGGTGCGTCCGTTGTTGGAGACGTAGTTGATCGAGCAGCCCTTGCTCGGCTCGATGTCCCGGGCCGCGAAACTGAGGGTGCCGGACAGGCTCGCCGCGAGCGGGCGCATGGCGGAGACGCTCAAGGGCGGCACCGCGGTGCCCGTGACCGACGACATGCCGTTGCGGATCACCCAGACCTTGCCCGTCACGCTGTCGTTGAGCGTGTCCTTCGGCAGGTCCGTGATGTTCGCGCCGAGGTTGGGGTCGTCCTTGATCACCGGCAGGATGCTGCGCACAGCGGCGCCCAGCGCCGCCATCGTCCTGGCCGAATAGATCGTGTGGTAGACGACCAGGCCAGTCGTGTCGTCTATCAGGGGCGCATTCGTGTCCGGGTCGATGACGGGCACCAGCGTCGCCCAGCCGCCCGTGGTGGTGGCCACGCCTTGCTGGTACAGGGCCACGGCCAGGGTCTGCGTGTTGAGGTCGTTGCAGACGATGTTGTTCTGGATGTAGGTCGCGGTCGGGTGGTCGAAGGTCAGGATCTCCGGGTGCGACATGATCATCGCGGCGGCCGAATTGAAGTAGTCGACGTAAGCCGGCCAGTTGTTGCAGACGTTCGATCCGGAGGTGGCGGCCTGGGGCGGCAGCGCGCCCGTGATCACCTTCGACCGCAGCACCGCGCCGGCCGGGTTGCAGGCCATGCAGTTCGCCGCGACCGGGCCGCTCGCGGGCAGGTGCATGAACAGGCTGTGCATGTGCCACTCGCCCGGATGGGCGAGGTCCAGCCCCTTGACGAAGCACAGCTGCGGGCTGTTGCCGGGCAGCGAGATGTTCTCCGCAACGTGGGTGAACGCGCCGGCGGTCACGGTGGGGTTTTCGCGCTGGGCGGCTTCCAGGTGCCTGGCGGTCGCGGGCACCAGGGGATGCTGCGCAAGCCCTGCCTCCACCACGTAGCTGGCGCCGGGCCGCGCGTTGCTCAGGTTGAAGTAGTAGGTTCGATTTTCCCGGGCCGGGCCCATCGACGCGCTGTCACCGTCGCCGCCTCCGCAGCTGACCAACAGGGGGCCAGCGCCCACCGCCAGCCCCGCTGCGCCTAGCTGCTGCAGGAAGTCGCGCCGGCTGATTTCCTGGATGGGTTCTGTCTTTTCGTGCGGCATGGTGACTCCTAGGAAGTGACGCCGCCCGGGGGACCGCTCGGCAAAGGCTCGATGTAGATGACCGGCGGGGGAATCGGTGTGTCCGTCGCCGGATTGATCCGCTGGAAGCAGTTGTTCGTCTCGTTCACGTTCGTGAAGGGGTCCACAGGGCAGAGCAGCGAGCAGGCCGCCGTGGCGCTGCTGGAAGGTGGCAGCCCCACCGCGGTGCCCGGCGGCAGCGCCTTGGCATTCCAGCTCAATTGCTGGCACGTCGGCGCCGGTGCCGACGCCGTGCAACCGCCCGACGAATTCTTGAGGGAGAAGCCCGCGAACGAAGTGGAGGGGGCGCCCAGCATGTATTGCTGGCAGCCGCCCTGGTCCGTCGCATAGGCGCCGCCAAAGCTGGCGTCGACCACGGTCGCGCCGCCGGAAAAGTCGGCCCCCATCAAGGCGGCGCCGCCGAACCGCGTGGCGGTGCCGCCATTGGCGTCGAGTTTGGCGCCGACGAACCGCGCACCCACCAGCACCGCGTTGCTGAAATCGGCCGTGCCGCGGGCGCCGCTGAAGTCGGTGTTGGCGAGGTAGGCGCCCGCGAAGCCCGTGTTGTTCAGGGTGGCGTTGTAGGCGCTGGCGCAATACGACGGAGCCGTGGACGCGCACGGGTTCGTCGGGTCGACGGGACAGGCCACAGCCAGCTCCCCGAAGAAGCTCGCGTTGCTGAGCGTCGTGCCGTCCAGGTTGGCGTTGGCCAGGTTGACGTTGCGCATGTACGCGCCGGTCAGGTCGGCCGCGACGGTGTTGGCGCCCGCATCGGTCGGCGGCGCGTTGAGGAACGCATTGCACAAGTTGACGCCGTCCAGGTTGGCGCCTTGCAGTTTCGCGTTCTGCAACAGCGTGTTCTTCAAGATGGAGCCGTTGAGGTACGCCTTGTTGAGCGTGCTGAAGCTGAAGTTCGTGCCGGTGAAGTCGGAGTTGTTGAACCAGCTGCCGGTGAAGTCGAGGTGGGTCAGGTTGCAGTTGACGCAGCCGTCCGTGGACGTGTAGTTGATGTCCGGCCCCCTGAGTTCGATCGACTGGGCCGCCCAACTGGCGGTCTGCAGCGCGTTGGGGATGCAGCCCAGGCGCGTCAGGGGCGCACTTTCGGAGTTGAGCGGTGAGGCGATCGGCGCGCCCGTCCCCGACCAGATGGTCGCCGCCGTGTCCGGCCCCAGCAACAGCGAACCCCTGAAGTCCCCCATGGGCCCGCCCTGGAGGAGGTTGAGCTGGTTGGTGTCGATCACCATGGCAGGCCCGCTGCAGTCGGACGAGTTGAACAGCGCGGCCTGGCGCATTTTGAGCGTGCCGACGCCGTCGGGCCGGTAGCGCAGGACGACGCGGAAGCTCTCGATCTGCCAGGGCGGAGTCGTCCCGGTCGCAATCGGCTGCATCGGCCCGGTGTCGCTGAAGACATTCGAGGCGAACGGGTCGGCGGGAAAACCGACCGGCAGCAGGCTGCCGCCGGCCTTCATGCCGAAGAAGGTGCCCATGCCGTCCCAGTCGCTGATCACCAGCGGAGTGGGGCCGGGGTTGTCGGCGGGGGCCAGGCCCACGTACTGCGGCGAGCTGCCTTTCATCACGTACACGCCGTCGCTGCCGCAGTAGGGCGAGCCGCCCAGGCCGGTGAGCGCGCCGTTGCCGTCGAATCGGGGCGTGAAGAAATTGAGCGAGTCGAACAGGTAGTGGGCCTGCGGCCCGAGGAAGCTGTAGTTGCCCGCGGGCCAGTAGTCGGTCATGAAGCCGCCAACCATCAGGCTGGGGAAGGGGCTGATCAGCGGCTGGCAGTCGAGGAACTGGTTCGAATAGCTGGTGAGGAAGTTGAAAGCCACCGTGTCGTTGCCCTGCGAGTCCTTGCCCGCCAGCGTGATCATGATTCCCCAGTACTCGCGGGGTGCGGCGGTGGTGGCGGCCGCCGCCAGCGGCACCTGCGGCGCCTGTGCGCGCAGGAAGAGGGTGCGGGGCAGGCCCTTGCCGCCGTAGGTGTGGCGCAGCTGGTAGGTGCCGACGGCGTGGCTCACCGTCATGCAGGCTTCGCCGGCACGCGTTTGCGCCAGCACCTGCCCTTTCTTGTCCAAGATGGCGAGTTCGTCCGCCCCCTCGTCCTGGGGGTCCATGCAAAAGCGGTAGTCCCGGCCCTCCAGGTGAATCGGGATGGTTCGCACCTGTCCCGGTTCCGAGCGCAGCGCCAGCAGGTCGTTGCCGGTGGCCCTGAGGTTCGGGTTGCGCTCGAAGTCCGACGTGGTCAGCGCGCTCGCCCGCCGGGGCGTTGCGGTGTGCCGCCACCGGCCGGCTTTCAGCTCGATGACGACGGCCTCATAGACGGCCGAATGCAGGTGGACGCGCCGCACGCGCAGCGAGAGCGCTTCGGTGGACTGGGCGATGGCGTCCAGGCGCACGGCGGGCACGAGCACTGCATCCGGGTGGGCCGTGGTGGCGCCGGAAAAGGCGCGGCCGGAAAGCACCGAAAACGTGCCATCGTCGCGCAGCGCGATGCGCACGTCCGCGTAGCGCTGCGTGCCGGACTGCAGCAGCGGCAGTTCGAGCACCCCGTCGTTGGCGAACATCTTTGCGAACGCCAGCGTCGGCCCGGCTTCGGCTTCGGCGCCGCCACCGCCGTTGCAGGAGCCCAGCAGCAATGCTGCTCCGCACAAAAGCGCAACCCACCGCGAACGATGCATGCCAAGCTCCAGCCGTGATTTGGGGAGCGATTGTTACATTTATGAACGCCTTGCTCAACAATGATCTGTTGTGCGTTATTTCCGAAGTCAGGCGCCTGCCGCGCGGGCGCCCGGCTTTCGCAATAACGCCAGTGCGCAGGCCGCCAGCGGCAGCGCCAACGCCGCGAAGCCGGCGCGATAACTGCCGAACAGGCTGGACACGGCGCCGAACAAAGGCGGCCCGAGCACCACGCCGAGGAAGGTGATGGCGAGCGTGCCGCCGGTGGCCAGCCCGGCGAGCCCGGCGGGCGCCTGCCGCGCGACTTCCGCGAGGTACACGCCGTTCCAGCCCACGGCGCCGGCGCCGAAGACGAACAGCACGCAGGCCACGACCCACCCCGGCGCGCCCGGTGGCAGCGCCGCCGTGGCCAGCGTCGACAGCGCCATCAGCGCGGCCAGCATCGCGAGCATGCGCCGCGCACCGAACCAGCGGTCCGACGCATAGCCCCAGGCGACGCGGCCGAGCACCGCACCGACCTGGGAGATCGTCAGCAGCGCGCCCGCCGCCACCAGGCCGTAGGCCAGGCTCTGGGTGAGAAAGGTCACCACGTAGGTCGTGAGCGAGAGCTGCGCAATGGAGAACAGGAACGAGCAGCCCGCCAGCATGCGCAGGCCCGCATGCGCCAGCACCAGCTTGACGGGGTGCATGACGTTGCCCAGCGCCACGCGCCGCGTGCGGTCACGGTCGGCGTCGAATTCCGGCGCGCAGCGGCTGCGCCACGACCGCGCACACCACGTTGGCGGCGGCCACGGCGAGCAGGGCGGCCTGCCAGCCGGCGACGAGCTGCAGGCTGGGCACGATCGCGCCCGCCAGCCCCGCCCCCAGCGGCACGCCGGTCTGCTTGACGGAGAACACCAGCGACATGCGATGCGCGGGCGTGGTGCGCGACAGCAGGTGCGAACTGGCGGGTGTGACCGGCCCGTAGCCGATGCCCATGAGCACGGCGCCCACGCCCATGCACGTGAAGTCGGGCACGGCGCAAAGTGCGAGCCCGGCCGCGCAGGCCACCAGGCACAGCTGGCTCAGCCGGATGGGGCCGTACCGTGCCACGGCCGTGCCCGAGAGCAGGCTGGCCACGATGGCGCCGATGTAGGCCAGTGCGATGTAGAGGCCGACGAGCGCGGGCGACGTCGCCATCGCCTCGGCCACCTTGGGCGCCATGGTGGGCAGCGTCAGCAGGGCCATCGCGACCATGGCCTGGATCGCGAGCGTGATCGTCAGGGGCGCCCAGGCGTTGGCGGTCGAACTCTCCCGTGCGTCGTGGGTCATGGGGGCGACTTTACCGGGCCGCCGGGAAGTGCCGAGCGCTGCGCAAGGTGAAGGTACATTCAAGCGTTGGAAGGGGACGAGCCGATGAAACGAACGATTTATGTCTGGTTGTCGCTATGCCTCGTGTGCCTGGCGCCCGCGGCCCAGGCTGCCGACCCCGCGCCGGCCGCCATCGACAAGCTCTTCGCCGCCTGGGACAAGCCCGACACGCCCGGCGCCGCGCTGGCCGTGGTGCGCGACGGCAGGATCGTCTACAGCCGCGGCTACGGCATGGCCAACCTGGAATATGGCGTGGCCAATGCGCCCGGCACCATCTTCCACGCGGCGTCGCTCTCCAAGCAGTTCACGGCATTCGCCATCCTCCTGCTCGCGCAGGAGGGCAAGCTGTCGCTGGACGACCCCGTGAAAAAGTTCGTGCCCGAGCTGGCGGTCGAAGGCCCGCCCATCACCCTGCGCCACCTGCTGCACCACACCAGCGGCCTGCGCGACCAGTGGGACCTGCTGACGCTGGCCGGCCTGCGGCTGGACGACGGCATCACCGACAACGACATCCTTGGCCTGCTGTGGCAGCAGAAGCAGCTGAATTTCCAGCCGGGCGAAGAGGACCTCTACAGCAACAGCGGCTACATGCTGCTGGGCCTCGTCGTCCGGCGGGTCTCCGGCCAGACGCTGGCCGCTTTCGCGCAGGAGCGCATCTTCACCCCGCTGGGCATGAAGAACACACGCTTCCAGGAAAGCTATGGCACGCTGGTGAAAGGCCGCGCCTATTCGTACCAGCGCAACCGCGACGGAAGTTATCGCTACCTGGCGCTTTCGTTTTCCACCACCGGCGCCACCAGCCTGATGACGACCGTGGAAGACATGGCCCTTTGGAACAACAACTTCGACGAACCGCGCGCCGGCGGCGCGGCCACGGTGGCGGCACTGCTCACCAGCGGCAAGTGGAACAACGGACAGGAGATTGGCTACGCCGGCGGCCTGGGTGTGCGGCCGTACCGGGGCGTGCCCGCGGTGGCGCACAGCGGGGCCGACGCGGGCTATCGCGCGTATTTCATGCGGCTGCCGCAGCAGAAGCTGGCGGTGATCGTGCTGGGCAATGCGTCCGATTTCAACGCCTCGGCCACGGCATCGCGCGTGGCGGACCTGTACCTGGACGGCATGCCCGGCGTGCAGCCGCACCCGGCGTGGCCGCGCGAAGTGGAGCTGCAGGACCGCGACCTGGCGCCCTATGCGGGTGACTACGAAGTGCGTCCCGGCAGCGTGCTGAGCCTGGTCGTGGACAAGGGCAAGCTGTACTCGCAGTCGAGCCGCGGCGGGGACCGGATGCCGTTCTTCGCGTCGGGCAGCAATGAGTTCTATACCAAGGGGCCCGGGGTCACGCTGGTCTTTCCCCCGACTACGGGTACCGAGCCGGCGACCACCGCGCTGTGGAAGGCGGGCAGTCGCGACTACCCGCTCAAGCGCATCGTGCGCGAAGCGCCGGGCGCCGATGCGCTGAAGGCCTGCGCGGGCGACTACTACAGCGAAGAGCTGCGCACGCTCTACACGCTGGAAATGCGGGAGGGCAAGCTCGTGGTGCGTTATCCGCGCGGCGTGCTGGAGTTGCGGCCGATCAATGCCGACGTGTTCCAGGCCGGGTACCCAATGGGCACGGTAACGATGAAGCGGGATGCGAAGGGAAGCTGCGAGGGCTTTGGCGTGACGACGGGCAGGGTGAGAAACCTGAAGTTTGCCCGGGTGAAGGTCCTGCCGGTGTCGGGTTCATAAGCACCCCGTTTCCCGTCACAAAAACAGCGCCGGGTCCACCATCGTGCGATTGAGCAGCACGCCGAAGTGCAGGTGCGGCCCGGTTACCCGCCCGGTGGCGCCGACAGCGCCGAGGCGGTCGCCGGCGCGCAGCGTGTCTCCGGGCTTCACGTCGATGGCGCTCAGGTGGCAATGCAGCGTGAGCAGGCCGCCGCCATGGTCCAGCCACACCGTGTTGCCGTTGAAGAAGTAGTCGCCCGTGTCCACCACGCGGGCGGCGAGCGGTGCGCGAACCGGCGTGCCGGCAGCCGCCGCGATGTCCATGCCCGAATGCGGCGCACGCGGCTGGCCGTTGAACACCCGGCGCAGCCCGAAGGAACTGGAGCGCCGGCCGCGCACGGGCGCCTGCATGGCCAGCGCGCCGGCGCCCGGCGCGGGTTGCGAGAAGGTGGCCATCACCTCGCGCAGATGCGCCCGCTCGCGCTCGAAGCGGGCCTGGTCCTCGGGCGAGAGCTCGACGTGCTTGGGCTCGACCTTCAGGCGTTGCTCGGCGTACTGCTTGGTGCCGATGGTGTACGGGATGTTGCGCACATCGGAGCCCGGTGCTTCCACGGTGATGGACGCCGCGCCGGCCTCGGCGTCCAGGGGAATGCCGACCAGCGCCGTCCAGGCGCGGGCAGAGCCGACGACGAGCAGGGGGATGTCACCGGCTCGGGCGACGGGCCGCTCGATTGCTTCGCCCAGGTCGATGCGCACGACGCCGCCGGGGACGGCGAGGGCGCGCGGGAGGCCACCTGTTCGGGGCGCAGGTGAAGGCTTCTGTTTGGCAAAGGATGGGGCAGCAACGACGGCGGCCAGCGTCGAAAGGAAGAGTCGGCGATGCAGGGACATGGCGTGGAGTTTGACACCGCCGCGTCAGATCGAAACGGCGGCCCGGCCGGCATGGGTGCGCGCGATGATCGTCTTCATGATCTGGGCCGTGCCGTCGCCGATCTGGAACCCGAGCACGTCGCGCAGCCGCTGCTCCATCGGGCCGCGGTCGTAGCCGCCATGGCCGAACGACAGCAGGCACTGGTGGATGACGTCATAGGCGAGCTTGGGGCCCCACCATTTGCACATCGCGGCTTCGGCGCTGTGCGGCGCGCCCTTGTCCTTCAGCCAGAGGGTCTGCAGGCACAGCAGGCGTGCCGCCTCGACCTGGGTCTCGAATTCGGCCAGCGGATGCGACACGCCCTGGAAGGCGGCCAGCGGCTTGCCGAACGCCTCGCGCTGCGCGACGTACTCCCAGGTTTCCTCGAGCGCGACGCGCGCGACGGCGAGCACCTGCAGGCCGATCAGGGCGCGCGAGAAGTCGAAGCCCTGCATCACCTGGACGAAGCCCTTGTTCTCCGCGCCGAGCCGGTGGCTGGCCGGCACCCGCACGTTCTCGAAGAAGATCGAGCCGCGGCCGATGGCGCGCTGGCCATGGCAGTCGAAGCGGTTCGTGGTCACGCCCGGAAGGTCCATCGGCACCAATAAGGCCGTGACGCCATGCGCGCCCGACTCCACGCTGCCGGTGCGGCCGAACACCACCGTCGCGTCGGCCTGGTCGGCCGCGGAGATCGAGGTCTTCTCGCCGTTGAGCACGTACTCGTCGCCGATGCGCTCCACCTTCAGCCGCAGGTTGGCGGCGTCGGAGCCGCCGCGCGGCTCGGTCAGCGCGATCGCGAACAGCGCCTCGCCGCGGGTGAGCTTTTCGAGCCAGGGTTTGACGACTTCGGGCTGCCCGTGCTGCGACAGGATCTGGCCGTTCAGCGAGGCCAGCAGGTTGATGTAGGAGATGCTCAGGTCGGCGCGCGCGATCTCTTCGTGGATGACGCCGGCAGCCAGGCAGCCCAGGCCCTGCCCGCCGAACTGCTCCGGCAGTTCGGGCGCGATGAACCCCATCTCGCCCATTTCGCGCATCAGGCGGCGTTCCAGCTCGCGCGTCTTGTCGCGCTCCAGGAAGCCGGGAGCGATGCGCTCGCTGGCGAACCGCCGGGCGTGGTCGCCGAGCGAGACCAGGTCTTCGTCGAGATAGGGGTTCATGGTGTCGTCTCCTGGGGGGCGATGGGCCTACTTCGCGTACTTGCGGAAGTCGGGCTTGCGCTTTTCCTTCAGCGCATTGACGCCTTCGCGCGATTCTTCGGTGTCGTAGTAGAGCTTGAGCGCGTACATGCCCAGGCCGGCGATGCCGCTCTGGTGGGCCGTGTCCATGTTGAAGCTGCGCTTGGCGATCGCGATCGCGGTGGGGCTGCGCTCGCAGATCGTCTCGGCCCACTCCTGCACGGTGGCATCCAGTTGCTCGTGCGGCACGCAGACGTTGGCCAGGCCCATGGCCACGGCCTCGGCGCCCGAGTAGCGCTTGTTCAGGTACCAGATCTCACGCGCCTTCTTCTCGCCGACGACGCGCGCCAGGAACGCGGTGCCGTAACCGGGATCGACCGAGCCCATCTTGGGGCCGACCTGGCCGAAGATGGCCTTGTCGGAACAGATGGTCAGGTCGCAGATCGTGCACAGCACGTTGCCGCCGCCGATGGCGAAGCCCTGCACGCGTGCGATCACCGGCTTGGGCACGTCGCGGATCGCGGTGTGCAACTCTTCCATCGGCAGGCCGATGGTGCCGCGGCCGTCGTAGTTGCCGTTGTGGGCGGACTGGTCGCCGCCGGTGCAGAAGGCGCGGTCGCCGGCGCCGGCCAGCACGATGGCGCCGACGCTGCGGTCGTAGCCGGCCTTGTTCAGCGCCTTGATGATCTCGTCGCAGGTCTGGCCGCGAAACGAGTTCATCTTCTCCGGGCGGTTGATGGTGATCCACGCCACGCCGTTGCGAATTTCGTACAGGATGTCTTCGAATTCCATTTGGTGTCCTTGGTTGAAATCAGCCGGGTAGTGGGAGTGAACGGCTTCAGCCGTTCATGGTCAGGCCGCCCGAGACGCTGAGCACCTGGCCGGTGATGAAGCCCGCGTCGTCGCTGGCGAAGAAAACGATGGCGCCCGGCAGGTCGTCGGGCTGGCCGATGCGGCCCAGCGGAATGGCGCGGGTGAAGGCTTCCATCAGCTTCTCGGGGTTGCCGGCGCCTTCCTTGTAGTCGGCGAAGAGCGCGGTGTCGGTCGGGCCCGGGGCAGACCACGTTCACGGTGATCCCGTGCCGGGCATGCTCACGCGCGATGGTCTTGGAGAACGCGACCAGGCCGCCCTTGCACGCTGCATAGACCGCCTCGCCGGACGAGCCGACGCGGGCCGCGTCGGATGCGATGTTGACGATGCGTCCCCGCTTGCGCGCCGCCATGCCGGGCAGCACGGCGTGGTGCATGTGCAGCGCGCCGGTCAGGTTGATCGCGATCAGCTTGTCCCACTGGGCCGGCTCGGTCTTGGTGAACGGCTTGAACACGTCCCAGCCCGCGTTGTTGACCAGCACGTCGACGGGGCCCAGCTGGGCTTCCGTCGCCGCCACGGCGGCATCGACGCTGGCGCGGTCCGTGATGTCGCAGCGGAACGCCGCGGCCTGTCCGCCCTCGGCCCGGATGGCCGCAGCCACCTTCTCGGCCGCATCGAGGTTCAGGTCGAACACCGCGACGCGGGCGCCTTCCTTGCGCGAACCGCCGGCAGGTGGCCCCGCCGATGCCACCGCCGCCACCGGTCACGATGACGGTCTTGCCTTCGAATCTTTGCATGATGCTTCCTGGAGTTGAGAGGGGGTCTTGTCTGGCTTGCCAGGGTTGAGGCGATGACCGAAGATGCGTCGATCTGCGTCGCTTATTTGACAATGTATTGACGTATAATAGCCAGACCACCGACAACATGCAAGCACTCCATTGAGAGTGAGTTATCATGGTTAACCCTAGGCAAATGCCCGACTCGGCAAAGATGGAACTCGCCAACAGATTGTTCTTTCGCCTCTACCAATGCGCCAACATGTTGCATAAAACAGGCAGCCGCGCCGTCGAGGCGGAAGGGCTGACGACCCAGCAATGGGCGGTGCTCGGGCGCCTTGTCGCGCGAGAAGGCGCAGGGCGGCATGAGCATGGGCGACCTGGCCCGCTACCTGATGGTGAGCCGGCAGAACCTGTCGGGGCTGATCAGCCGCATGGAGCGCGACGGGCACATCGCGATCGCGCCGGGCGGGCAGGATCGGCGGTCCCGCGTCGTGACGATGACGAAGTCAGGCCAGCATGTGTGGCAGGACCTGGCCCTGCCGAAGATCCGCGCGTACTACGAGCAGATCCTGGCCGACTTCTCGATCAACGACGTGACGCACACGCTGCACTACCTGCTCAAGATGCTCGAGAACATGCAGCGGCTGGATGTGGAGTGGCACAGCGAGGAGGAGGGTGTCGACGACGCTGAAGTGTCGGCTTGAAGCGCAAGCGCCGCATTTGCGCTTCACAATTGAAGCGTAAATCCGTAAAATGCGCTTCATGTACCTCTGGCAATCACCCGGCTGGCCCGGCCTCACCTGGGATGCGAACGCGCTGACGGCGCCCTTGGCCCGCGCCCGTGTGGCCCAGGGCCGCATGCTCGGCCTGGCTGGGAGCCTGGGGATGCTGGACCTTGCGGAGCTGCAGCTTTCGGGTTGGGCGCAGGAGGCCGTGGCCACCGCACAGATCGAGGGGGAGGTGCTGCAGCTCAACTCCGTCCGCGCATCGGCCGCGCGCCGGCTGGGTCTGGCCCACGCGTCCGCGGCCGCGCGCGACCCGCGCTCCGAGGCGACGCTGGACGTGCTGCAGGCCGCGATCACCCAGTGGGATCGGCCGCTCACCGAAGACGACCTGTTCGCATGGCATGCGGCCCTGTTCCCCACCGGGCGCAGCGGCGTCACCCGCATCGAGGCCGGCGCTTGGCGCACCCACGCCGAGCCCATGCAAATCGTCACCCCGCGCCTCGGCAAGCCGGACGTGGTGCATTACCAGGCGCCGCCCTCGGCCGACGTGGCGGCGCACATGCGCCTGCTGCTGGAATGGTTCGACGTGGTGAGCGTCGAACATGGCATCGACGGATTGGTGCGCGCGGCGGTGGTGCACCTGTGGTTTGAAGCCGTTCACCCCTTCGAGGACGGCAACGGACGCATCGGCCGCGCCCTGGCCGAGCTGGCGCTGGCGCAGGACATGCGCAGCAAGCACCGCCTTTTCAGCCTTTCGGCGCAGCTTGCGCAAGATCGCTCCGGCTACTACGCGCGAGTTGCAGGCCGCCACTGGCCAGTCCCAACTTGGACATCACGCCTTGGGTGCAATGGTTCACGGGCAAGATCGAGGCGGCATTCGACGCCGCGACGGGCCAGATGCAGACCGCCCTGGCGCGCAGCCGTTACTGGGCGCATGTGAATGCCGGGCACCCCGGCCTGAGCGCATCACAACGCAAGGCCCTGGCCCGCCTGCTGGAAGCCCAGCCCGAAGGGTTTGCGGGCGGCATGAGCACGGAGAAATACGTCAATCTCACTGGCACGTCGCGCGCCACGGCCTACCGGGAGCTGACGCAGCTGGCCGAATACGGCCTTGTCAAGCGAACGGGGCAGGGCAGGGGGACGCGGTACGCGCTGGTGGAAGCGGCCTGAAGCTGCGCCCCTAGCCTCGCACCGCGCTCTTGAAGGCCGCCGACAGCGCGACCAGCGCATCGCGCGGCCGGCCGCCCTTGACCCGGGAGTGCAGCACCACGGGCAGGCGCGGCAACTGCGGGAGGCCGAGCTTGGCGCCGACATCGACCGCGCCGAACGGCAGCATGCGCGGCGCCAGTGCCGCCACGCCGAGCCCGGCCATGACGGCCGCGGCCACGGCCGCAACGCCGCCGCCGACGAAGATCTCCGTCCAGGGCACGCCCGCCGCATCGAGCAGCTTGCCGGCCACCGCCCGCACGCCGCAGGGCTCGGCCAGGGTGGCCACCGGCAGCGGCTCGCCCACGCGGTGCTGCCAGCCGGGCCCCGCGAACCAGCCGAATTGTTCCTCGGCCAGCACTTCGCCGTCGCGGCGGCCGGCATGCGTGCGGACGATCACCGTGTCGAGTTCGCGCCGGTCGAAGCTTTGCAGCAGGTCGCCCGACGAGCCGATGCGGATTTCGATCAGCAACTGCGGGTCCTGCGCGTTCATGCGTGCGATGAGCGCGGCCAGGTCCGGCCCTGCCACATGGTCGCTGATGCCGATGGTGAGGCGCTGGCGCGCGCCGGCAAACGTGGCCAGCGCGCGATCGTGCAGCTCCAGCAGTTCGCGGGCGTGTTCCAGGAAGCTGGCGCCCCGCGCCGAAAGCTGCACGTAGCGGGGCGTGCGCTCGAGCAGGCGCCAGCCCAGCCGCTCTTCGAGGCGCTTGAGCTTGAGGCTGATCGCGGCCTGCGTGGTCTGCATCACCTCGGCCGCGCGCGTGAAGCTGCCGAAGTCGGCGGTGAGCACGAACGCCTGCACGGCGTCCAGGTCCAGGGGGCGTTCTATCATATTGAGCCATTATCACTGATATGCGGTGTGATAGCTTGCGGGAATAGCTGGCGCCCCTTAACGTCCGGCTTCACCGAAAGAAAAGGACGACCCCATGCCGCTGCTCAACATCTCCCTGCGCGCCGGAAAGCCGGAAGCCTACCGCCAGGCGATCTTCGACACCCTCTACCGCGCGATGCGCGAAACCTTCAACGTGCCCGAAGACGACCAGTTCATGACCATCACGGAGCATGACGCCGCGAACTTCCGCTACAGCCCGACGTACCTGCAAGTGGCCCGCAGCGACGACCTGGTGTTCATCCAGATCACCGCGAACAACACCCGCAGCCTGGAACAGAAGAAGGCGCTGTACAAGCGCGTCACCGAGCTGCTGGGCGAAAGCCCGGGCATCCGGCCGGAAGACGTGTTCATCAACCTCGTGGAGGTGGCGAAGGAGAATTGGTCGTTCGGCCACGGGCTGGCGCAATACGCCTGAGCCTGCGCCGGGTGCAACGCATTGGCGTAGGACTCGACGCCACCCGTATTTGCGCCTTTCGATGGCATCGCCCTCCTGATGGGCAGGGGATGGTGGTTGCATCAACCACTCGACCAAGAGGCCGCAATGACTGACCCCCGCAACAAGATGCACGACAAGCGCGTGCAGCAGGAAAAGAAGAATCGCCACCAGGAAGCCAAGCCCGGCGCCGCGCAAAAGGTGCAGCCGGGCAAGAAGCCGCAGATGATCAAGGAACAGCTGCCGCTCCAGCCTGAAACTCAGGCGGGCGCCGACGAAGAAAAGTCACCCGAGAACCCGAGCTGAAGAGCCTCGAGGATCAGGCGGGAACCGGCGATACGTTTTGTTCACCCATGGAATGTCGATTCCGGCGATGCTTCTTCGTCGTTGACAGGGCGCGTTCATTCCGCGGGATGTGCGCCGCCTTCAACCTCAACCAGGAGAACCCCATGCCTGTACTCGACAGCTACCTCTTCTTCAACGGCAATTGCGCGCAAGCCATGCGCTTCTACGAGCGAACGCTCGGCGGCAAGGTCGAAATGTCGATGACCTACGGCGACTCGCCCGACCCGCAGCAGTGCCCGCCCGATTCGAAGGGCCGCATCATGCACACCAGCCTGCTGATCGACGGCCGCCGGCTGATGGCGTCCGACACCCCCACCAGCGACCAGGCCAAGCCCATGCAGGGCTTCGCGTTGTCGCTGGGCTACCCGACCGTGGATGAAGGAAAGCGCGTCTTCAACGCGCTGGCGGCCGAGGGCACGACGACCATGCCCTTTGGCAAGACCTTCTGGGCCGAAGGCTTCGGCATGTGCACCGATCGCTTCGGGGTGCACTGGATGGTGAGCGGGGGCGAGCCGAAGTAGGGCCAGGCAGGCCTAGAAGGGCGAATCCACCGCCAGCAGCGCCGAAGGGACGAAGGGGTTGTCTGAATCGGTGACCATCAGCAGGCGCCCCAGCGGATCGACGGCGATGCCTTCGACCTTGGGCGCGCCGGCCAGGGGTTCGACGCGCAGCAGCTTTCCATCGGCGCCGACCCAGCCGAGGGCGGAGCCGGCGCAGGCACCGTCGCTGTAGCTGTCGGCCGTGTCTTCGGCCACGGCGCTGAACACCCACCCGCCGCCGGGCCATGCCGTGCCGTCGGTGAAGCCCAGGGGGACGGGGCCGACGCGCCCCAGGTCGAAGGGCAGCACCCTCAGCGGGGCAGGCGCTGCCGCGCGATGACCCGCCACCCACGCCTGTACCTCGGTCAGCGAAAACTGGATGCAGGCGTTGCGCGAAGCCGCCCCCGCGTTGGCCCGCTGCAGCAAATGGAACAGGCCATTGGCCGCGAACGCGCCTTCGATGTTGAGGTCGGCGAAATCCGCGTGCAGCGGCGCGTACAGGGGCGCCAGGTCGATGGGCACTGCATCGCCGACGATGGCGCCGGTGCTCTCCAGCGCCAGCAGCAGGCCGCGGTGCCGGTTGGGCCTGGAACCCGAGCCCAGGAGGAGCAGGGCGCCATCGGCGTGGACTTCTCCCGCGGGCAGCAGGCAGATCGATTCGAAATCGGGCTTGAGCTTCTTGCGGAACTGGTGGTCGCCGGGCAGGTCGCCCGCCAGGATCCGGCGAAAGCGCACCGGCCCGGCCTGCATGTCACCGATGGCCAGCGTGGCCAGGTGATGCTCGTCGTCCGCAACGATGTACAGCCACGACCCGGCCAACGCCATGCCGCTGGCCGAGCTGATGTGGTCCTGGCCGCGCGGGTGGGCTGCGGCGGCCAGGTTGAGCGGGCGAAGGAGGTGGGGGTGGAGCACTTGCATCGATTCTGCCTTGCGGCTGTGCGCGCGCGACGACGAGATGGCTTCCGGGTTGCGCAGCCGAGAAACCGCCATTGCCAATGCCGTAGCTCTGCGTTACTGTTAGCTTGCCAACAGTAAAACGTCGCCAGGAGACACCATGCACACGATGTTCCATGCGCCCGCGCGGCGCGTGCTGCGCCTTGCCATCGCGATTTGCGCGTCGCTGGCGCTCACGGCCTTCGCGGCCGACTATCCCGCGCCCAAAGAGGCACAGTGGATCGCGAAGGACTTCAAGTTCCACACCGGGCAGGTGATGCCCGAGCTGCGCATCAACTACGCGACCATCGGTGACCCGAAGGGCGAGCCGGTGCTGATGCTGCACGGCACCACGGGCTCGTGGAACAGCGTGATGGGGGCAGGATTCGCGGGCGAGCTGTTCGGCCCGGGCCAGCCGCTGGACGCGGCCAAGTACTTCATCATCATTCCCGACAGCGTGGGCCACGGCAAGTCGAGCAAGCCGTCGGACGGCATGCGCGCGAGCTTCCCCAAGTACAACTACGAGGACATGGTGGACGCGCAATACCGGCTGGTGAAGGAAGGGCTGGGCATCAAGCACCTGCGCCTGGTGATGGGCAACAGCATGGGCGGCATGCACACCTGGATCTGGGGCGTGAAGTACCCGGGTGAGATGGACGCGCTGGTGCCCATGGCGTGCCAGCCCAGCGAGATGTCCAGCCGCAACTGGATATTGCGCCGGCTGATCGTCGATTCCATCACCAACGACCCCGACTACAACGGCGGCAACTACACCAAGCCGCTGCGCAGCGCGCAGTTTTCGTCGGTCTTCTTCGGGTTTGCCACCAACGGCGGCGACCAGGCCTATTACAAGGCGGCGCCCACCCGCGCGAAGGCCGATGCGCTGCTGGATGCGCGCCTGAAGGCACCGTTTACGGCCGACGCCAACGACGTGCTGTACCAATGGGCCAGCTCGGGCGACTACAACCCGTCGCCGGGGCTCGAGAAGATCCAGGCCACCCTGCTGGCGATCAACGCCGCCGACGACGAACGCAACCCGCCGTCGACCGGCATCATGGACCGCGAGATGAAGCGCGTGAAGAACGGCAAGTACTACCTGATCCCCGCGAGCGAGAACACCGCGGGGCACGGCACGACGGGGAGTGCGAAGTGGTACACCAAGCAGTTGGCGGAGTTGATGCAGG
>CAWAYI010000010.1:0-244801 GCA_963786245.1 uncultured beta proteobacterium
CCAACCAGACCATCGCGCAGATCGAGCTGTTCACGCACAGCGATTTCTACGAACAAGGCAAGGTCTACGTGCTGCCCAAGCACCTGGACGAGAAGGTCGCGCGCCTGCACCTGAAGAAGGTCGGCGCAATGCTGACGGAGCTCTCCGATGAGCAGGCCGAGTACATCGGCGTTCCCAAGCAAGGGCCGTACAAGCCCGATACCTACCGCTATTGAGGTGCGGATCGACCAACTCCTCGTCGAACGGGGCCTCGCGACCTCGCGGTCGCAGGCCCAGCGCCTGATCGCATCGGGTGTGCGCTGGCTCGACCGCGACACCTGGAAGACCGTCGCCAAGAACGGCGACGACGTCCCCGCCGACGCGCAGGTCGAGTTGCTCGACCTGGCGGAGGCGCGCTACGTCTCGCGCGGCGGCTTGAAGCTCGAAGGCGCGCTCAAGGCCAGCGGCTACGACCCGGCCGGCAAGGTTTGCCTGGACATCGGCCAGTCCACCGGCGGCTTCACCGATTGCCTGCTGCAACACGGCGCCACCCGGGTGACGGGCGTGGACGTGGGCTCGGGCCAATTGCACGACAACATGCGTGGCGATGTACGCGTGGTTGCCCTGGAAAAGGTCAATGCACGCGAGCTCACGGCCGAGCAGGTGGGCGACGACTTCGACCTGGTGGTGGGCGATCTCTCGTTCATCTCCTCGACGCTGGTATTGCCGGCGCTCGTGCCGCTGCTGAAAGGCGGGGGCGCCCTGCTGATGCTGGTCAAGCCGCAATTCGAGTTGCAGCCCGGGCAGGTCGGCAAGCGCGGCATCGTGACCGATCCCGCGTTGTATGCGGTCGTGGAGAAGCGCATCCGCGATTGCTGCGCATCCCTGGGCTTGCAGGTGAAGGGCTGGTACGACAGCCCGGTCGCTGGTGGCGACGGCAACCGCGAGTTCTTTGTTTACGCCCACAAGGACGGGACCTCATGAGTCTCCCCATCAGTTTCGAATTCTTCCCGCCCAAGACGCCCGAAGGCGCGGCCAGGCTGCGCACCGCGCGCCGGGCGCTGTATGCGCTCGGTCCCGAGTTCTGCTCCGTCACCTATGGCGCCGGCGGCTCCACCCAGGAAGGCACGTTCGGCACCGTCGGCGAAATCCTGGCCGAGGGCGTTCAAGCCGCCTCGCATTTCTCCTGCATTGGCGCCACGCGTGACAACGTGCGGGAGCAGTTGGCGATCCTGCGCAAGATGGGCGTGAAGCGCCTGGTGGCCTTGCGCGGCGACTTGCCCAGCGGGTACGGCACGGGCGGCGAGTTCCACTACGCGAGCGACCTGGTGGCTTTCATTCGCGCGGAGACGGGCGACGATTACCGCATCGAAGTCGCCTGCTATCCCGAGGTCCATCCGCAGGCACGCTCCCCCGAGGCCGACCTGCAGGCCTACGCGACCAAGATCCGCGCGGGCGCCGATTCGGCGATCACGCAGTATTTCTACAACGCGGATTCGTATTTCCGTTTCGTCGAAGATGCGGACCGCATGGGGGTCCACGTGCCGGTGGTCCCGGGCGTCATGCCCATCGTGAGTTCGACCCAGCTGATGCGCTTTTCAGACGCCTGCGGCGCCGAGATACCGCGCTGGATCCGGCTGCGCCTGCAAAGCTTCGGCGACGACAGCGCCTCGATCAAGTCGTTCGGCCTGGATGTGGTGACGCAGCTGTGCGAGCAGTTGCGTGCCGGCGGCGCGCCGGGCCTGCACTTCTATACGATGAACCAGTCGGCGGCGACGGTGGAGATCTGCAAGCGTCTCGGAGAGCAGCGCGCCTAGCGCTCGTCGTAGCTCACGACGACCTTGTCGGTCAGGGGCCGCGACTGGCAGGTCAACACGAACCCCTTCTCCATCTCCCAGGGCTCGAGCGTGAAGTTCTTCTCCATCTCGACCTTGCCTTCCAGCACCCGTGCGCGGCAGGTGCAGCAGACGCCGCCCTTGCAGGAATAGGGCAGGTCCAGGCCGGCATCCAGCGCCGCATCGAGCACGCGGTCGTCAGCGCCCATGGAAAGGTGATGCGTCTTGCCGTCCATGATCACATCGAGCTGGTGCGCGTGGCCGCCCGGCCTGTGCTGGTCCGCCGGTGCGCGGGACCGCGCAGGCGCGGTCGCACCCGGCGAAGCGAAGCGCTCGGCATGGACGCGGCCCGCGGGAACGCCGGCGCGCGCAAGCGCCCGCTCGACGCCCTCGATCATGGCCTCGGGCCCGCAGACGAAGGCCTCGTCGATGTCCGAGGGCGGCACCAGCGTTTCCAGCAGCTCGGTGGCCTTGGCCTCGTCGAGGCGGCCGTTGAGCAGCAGCATCTCCTGCGGCTGGCGCGAGAGCAGGTGGATCAGTGCGAGGCGCGCGGGGTAGCGGTCCTTCAGGTCCTGCAAGGCCTCGTTGAACATGATGGTGTTGCCGCGCTGGTTGCAGTACACCAGCGTGAAGCGCGAATCGGGCTCCTGCGCCAGCGTGGTGGCGACGATCGACAGGATGGGCGTGATGCCGGAACCCGCGGCAAAGCCGACGCGATGGCGCGCAGCGGAATCGTGAATCGTGAAGCGGCCATCGGGGGGCATCACGTCGATGGCCTGCCCCGGCCGCAGCTGGCTCACTGCCCAGTTCGAAAACGTCCCGCCTTCCACGGGCTTGACGCCGATGTCGATTTCCTGCGCCGCCGCATAGCGCTGGTGCGGGCTGCAGATCGAATAGCTGCGGCGAACGTCCTGGCCGGCAATCGTCGCGCGCAGCGTCAGGAACTGGCCGGGCTTGAAGTCGAACGCATCGCGCAGCGCGTCGGGCACGGCGAGGGTGATCGCGGCCGAGCCGGCCGCGTCGGGCGTGATGCGCTTGACGGTGAGGGGATGAAAGTGCAGGGCCATGCTTGCGGTGTCTCGCTCGAAGCCTCAATAGGGCTTGAAATGGTCGAACGGCTCCTTGCAGTCCAGGCACTTGTAGAGCGCCTTGCAGGCCGTGGAGCTGAAATGCGATGTTTCGGTGGTGTTGGCCGAGCCGCAGTGCGGGCACGGCACATCGAGCCTTGGCATTCGCCGACGCCGGCCGCGCGAAACGCACGACGCTGTCCGCCGCGGTGGTGTGCGGGGGCGCGATGCCGAAGGCGCGCAGTTTTTCCTTTGCCTCGCCCGTCATCCAGTCGGTGGTCCATGCAGGGGCGAGCCGCGTGACGATGCGGGCATGCATATCGTTGGCCGCCAGTGCGGCGCGCACATCGTCCTCGATCTGCCCCATCGCCGGGCAGCCGCTGTAAGTCGGGGTGATCACCACCTCCAGCTCGCCCTCGCGCTCGTTGATCTCGCGCAGGATGCCCAGTTCGCGGATCGACACGACCGGGATCTCCGGGTCGGCGATCGACTCCAGCACGTCCCAGGCGCGTTGCGCCAGGCTCACCACCGTGCCCCGGGGTGCTGGCGCGCGAGGCCCTGCATTTCCGAGAGCACGTAGCCCAGGTGCTCCGAGTGCCGGCCGTCCTTGCCGCGCGAGACGTAGCCGCCCGCGGCGGGCCGCTGCAAGGTGGCTTCTGCCAGCGCCTCGTCGACCACGCGGTTCCAGGCCTCGAGCAGCAGGCGCGTGCCCACCCCGGTGCCTGACGCGCAAGCCTCGCTCTCGGCGGCGGACGGCGTCCAGAATTCCTGCGTGTAGGGCATCAGGTGGTCCACCGCCGCCTGCATGCGGCGATGCGACTCGTCGGTGCCGTCGCCCAGTCGCACCAGCCAGTCACGCGCGTGGCGCAAGTGGTAGCGCGTTTCCTTGAGCGATTTCGCGGCGATGGCCGCCAGCTGCGCGTCACTGGACTGCTGCAATGCTTCCCACAGCGACAGCATCAGGGCGCTGTAGAGAAAGTTTCGCCCGATGGTCGTGGCGTAGTCGCGGTCGGCCGCGGCCGTACCCGCCAGCGGCCCGTGGTGCGGCAGCTCCAGCAGCGTGTAGTTGCGAAAGTCCTGCGCGTCGCGGAAATAGGCCAGCTGGTCTTCCGTCGCGCCCCCGCCCATCTGCACGGCGGCGTGCTGGTACAGCAGGCGCGCCTGGCCGATCAGGTCCAGGCTGATGTTGGCCATGGCGATGTCTTCCTCCAGCACCGGCCCGTGCCCGCACCATTCGGCGTTGCGCTGGCCCAGGACCAGGGCGTTGTCTGCCAGGTGCAAAAGGTAGTCGATGGGCGCCGCGACCGGCGCCCCTTGCGTCGCATCCGCCATCACATGTGGCCCACTTCGTCGGGGATCTCGTAGAAGGTGGGATGGCGGTAGATCTTGTCGCTGGCCGGCTCGAAGAACTCGGCCTTGTCGTCGGGCTCGCTGGCCGTGATCTGGGCCGAAGGCAGCACCCAGATGCTCACGCCTTCCATGCGGCGGGTGTACACGTCACGCGCCATCTGCAACGCCTGCTGCGCGTCGGCGGCGTGCAGGCTGCCGCAGTGCTTGTGTTCCAGGCCCTGCTTGCTGCGCACGAACACCTCCCACAGGGGCCACTCGTTTTTCACATCGCTCATGCGGCCTCCTTCAGTGCTTGCCGGTGTCTCTTGCTGGCGTGGGCCAGCGCGGCGTCGCGGACCCATTGGCCGTCTTCATGCGCCTTGACGCGTGTCGCAAGGCGCTCCTTGTTGCAGGGGCCGTTGCCGTTGACCACCGCCCAGAACTCGTCCCAGTCGATGGCGCCGTAGTCGTAGTGGCCGCGTTCCTCGTTCCACTTCAGGTCGGGATCGGGCAGGGTGACGCCCAGGACCTTCGCTTGCGGCACCGTGGCGTCGACGAATTTCTGCCGCAGGTCGTCGTTGCTGATGCGCTTGATGCCCCAGCGCATCCCCTGCGCGCTGTTGGGGCTGTCCGCGTCGGGCGGCCCGAACATCGCCAGCACCGGCCACCACCAGCGGTTCACCGACTCCTGCACCATGTCGCGCTGGGCCTGGGTGCCGCTCATCTGGGTCATGAGGCTTTCGAAGCCCTGCCGCTGGTGGAAACTTTCTTCCTTGCAGATGCGGATCATGGCGCGGGCATAAGGCCCGTAGGAGCAGCGGCAGATCGGGATCTGGTTCATGATCGCGGCGCCATCCACCAGCCAGCCGATCGTGCCCACGTCGGCCCAGGTGAGCGTGGGGTAGTTGAAGATCGAGCTGTACTTGGCCTTGCCGGTATGCAGGCCGTCGAGCATCTGGTCACGGCTCACACCCAGGGTTTCGGCGGCGGAGTACAGGTACAGGCCGTGGCCGCCCTCGTCCTGCACCTTGGCCAGCAGGATGGCCTTGCGCTTGAGCGAGGGCGCGCGTGAAATCCAGTTGCCCTCGGGCAGCATGCCGACGATTTCGCTGTGCGCGTGCTGGCTGATCTGGCGCACCAGCGTCCTGCGGTAGGCCTCGAGCATCCAGTCCTGCGGCTCGATCTTGCGGTCGGCGTCGATCTTCGCGTTGAACCCGGCCTCCAGCTGCTCCTGCCGGGCATCCGCGGGCGGCGGCACGGCCTGGAGCGCGCGCTGCTGCGGATCGGGAATGTCCAAGGCTTGCGTGTACATCACGCCAGTATAGCAATTAGCCGACCGATCGGTCGGCTAATTCGGGACCGCTCGGGACGGCCGGACCAGCGCTAGCCGCCGCTTTCCAGCGTCTGCCCCTGGCCCCGGCCGCGGCCGAGCAACTGCAGCAACTGCGGCAGGGCCAGTTGCAGCGCCGGCTTGAGCGTGTGGGGCGGGTTGACGACGAACATGCCGCTGGCCGTCAGGCCCTGCCCGCGTTCCGGCTCGCCGGGGATGTTGCGCTCCTCCGCCTGCCCGATGGCCAGCGTGGCGTGCAGCCACGGTTTGCCCGCCTGGTTGGCGAGCGTCTTCAGGCGGCGCGGCAATTCATGGGCTTCGGGGCGGGGAATGATGGGGTACCAGACCGCGTAAGTGCCCGTGGCAAAGCGCTTGAGGCTGTCTTGTATGCAGGCGCTAACTTTCGTGTAGTCGCTCTTGATCTCGTAGCTCGGGTCGATCAGGACGAAGGCGCGGCGGGACGGGGGCGGCAGGAATGCCTTCAGGCCCTCGAAGCCGTCCTCGCGCGCCACCGCGACCTGCCGCCCGGCCTTGAGCTGGGCGATGTTGCCGGCCAGGGCCTTGATGTCGGTCGGGTGCAGCTCGAACAGCTTGAGCTTGTCGCGGGCCTCCTCGCGCAGCAGCCGCTGGATGATGAAAGGCGATCCGGGATAGACCTTGAGGTGCCCGGGCGTGTTGAAGGCCACCACCATGTCGAGGTAATCCTGCAGCACGGGCGCTATGTTTTTGATAGCAGGTGCGGCAGGCTTGGCCGGGGCCAGCGCCGCGAAGAGCTTCACGATGCCGTCGGCGGACTCGCCCGAGGTGCCGGCGTAGTCGCCGTCCAGGCGGTACAGGCCGGCGCCGGCGTGCGTGTCCACGGCGACCAGCGCCGCGTCCTTTTGCGTCAGGTGCCGCAGCATGGCGATCACCATGATGTGCTTGAGCACGTCGGCATGGTTGCCGGCGTGGAAGGCGTGGCGGTAACTGAACATCCGGCGATGGTAACCGGCCGCCCGCCAAAGCGGCCCCCGCCTTGCCCTAAGTCCTTGATTCTTCGTATAATCTCGGGCTCTGCAGCGCATTGTGGTTCCGCGGCAGAGGGCCCGGTATCGAGAGTGAACGCGTTGCGCGCCGCTTTCACGGGCTGACCCCGCCTAAGAGATTCCCGTCAGAGGAACGCCGACCGCGGAAAAGAACCCGCCAAACCACGTCGAAAGATACTCATGAAAACGTTCAGCGCCAAACCCGCTGACGTGACGCACGAGTGGTTTGTGATTGACGCCACCGACAAGGTGCTCGGACGAGTAGCCAGCGAAGTTGCTCTCCGTTTGCGCGGCAAACACAAGGCCATTTACACGCCTCACGTCGATACCGGTGACTTCATCGTCATCATCAACGCTTCGCAGATCCGGGTCACCGGCACGAAGAACCAGGACAAGGTGTACTACCGCCACTCGGGTTACCCCGGCGGCATCAGCGCCACCAACTTCCGCGACATGCAAGCCAAGCATCCCGGCCGCGCGCTGGAAAAAGCCGTCAAGGGCATGCTGCCCAAGGGGCCGCTCGGCTACGCGATGATCAAGAAACTGAAGGTGTACGGCGGTGCAGAGCATCCCCATACCGCCCAGCAGCCCAAAGTGCTGGAACTTCCTGACGCCCAAATGGGAGCAAGAGCATGATCGGTGAATGGAACAATGGCACGGGCCGCCGCAAATCCAGCGTCGCCCGCGTGTTTCTGAAAAAGGGCACGGGCAAGATCACGGTCAACGGCAGGGACATCCAGGAGTTCTTCGGCCGCGAGACCTCGATCATGATCGTGAAGCAACCCCTGTTTCTGACGAACCACGTCGAGACGTTCGACATCCAGGTCAACGTCCACGGCGGCGGCGAATCGGGCCAGGCCGGCGCCACGCGCCACGGCATCACCCGCGCGCTGATCGACTACGACGCGGCGCTCAAGCCCGCGCTGTCGCAAGCCGGCTTCGTGACGCGTGACGCGCGCGAAGTGGAACGTAAGAAGGTCGGCCTGCACTCCGCGCGCCGCCGCAAGCAGTTCAGCAAGCGTTAAACACAGCTGTTACCGCAGAAACAAAGCCGCACCAAGTTCGCTTGGCTTGCGGCTTTTTTTCGCTTGTTTGCCTGTATGGTTGAGCTAGGAGACACGAGCCGACATGCGTTTTCGACTGCTTCGCCGCCGTTTGACGATCAGCGCCCCGCGCATGGCCGTGCGCAGCGCCATGCCCTGGCCGCTGCGGTGGGCGGGCGCGGCCATCGTGCTGGGGTTCTGCGCCGCCATCGCGTTGTGGGCCTTTGAATTCGGCAAGGACATCGCGGGCCTGGACACGGGCGCCAAGGAAGAGCTGTTGCGCCTGCGCATCGAGATGGCGAAGATCCGCGAAGATCGCGACAAGGCCCAATCGGTGTTCAACACGTCCGCGAGCCTGATCACCGCGGAAAAGGCCGCGCAGGAGCGCCTGGCGACCCAGGTCAAGGCCCTGGAAGCCGAAAACCGCGCGCTGCGCGATGACCTCGGTTTCTTCAACAAGCTGATCCCCACCAGCGGCGCCGAAGGCGTCTCCATCCGCGGCCTGCAGGCCGAGGTGCTGGGCGGCTCGCAGCTGAAATGGCAGGTGCTGGTGATCCAGCCGGTGAAGAACGCGCCGGAGTTCCGCGGCAAGCTTGAAATGAGCATCGCCGGCACCTTGAACGGCAAACCCTGGATGATGGAAATACCCGGCGGGGCGCAACAGCTCCAGTTCCGCCAGTACCGCCGGATCGAGGGAATGGTCGACTTGCCGGCGCAAGCCATGGTAAAAAACGTTTCGGCCAAGGTGGTGGAAGGCACGGCAACCCGGGCCGTCCAGAGCATCAAGCTGTAGATTCCCGGCTGCGAACGAGCAGCCCCCGTTGAGGAGGAAAGTCCCATGTTCGGCAAAAAAGCGCAACCCCCGATCAAGAGCCTGATCGCGCAGGGCAGCCGCATCGAAGGCAACCTGAAGTTCACCGAGGGGCTGCGGATCGACGGCGAGGTGTTCGGCGACACGCGCGCCAACCCGGAGCAGCCCAGCATCCTGGTGATTTCCGAAGCTGCCGTGGTGCAGGGGGAAATCCACGCCGATCACGTCATCATCAACGGCACCGTGCGCGGCCCCGTCTACGCCAGGGAATTGCTGGAACTGCAGCCCAAGGCGCGGATCGAAGGGGATGTGTATTACCGCGCCCTCGAGATGCACCAGGGCGCGGTGATCGCGGGCCAGTTGCGGCCGATGGAAGGGACGGATGAAAAGCCCTTACTGAAGCTGGCGGCAAATAACTTCTGACCTGAATTCCCGACCAAATTGCAGTAGTATTTGCCCAGAACCGCTTTTCCCGGAGTCCCCATGAGTGCAGTTGCCGAAAACGTCCAGACCGAAATGCCCGCCCCGTTGCTCTTCACGGACAGCGCGGCCGCGAAAGTCGCCGACCTGATCGCCGAAGAAGGCAATCCGGACCTGAAGCTGCGCGTGTTCGTGCAGGGTGGCGGCTGCTCCGGCTTCCAGTACGGCTTCACCTTCGACGAAGTCACCAACGACGACGACACCGTGATGACCAAGAACGGCGTCTCGCTGCTGATCGATGCGATGAGCTACCAGTACCTCGTCGGCGCCGAGATCGACTACAAGGAAGACCTGCAGGGCGCCCAGTTCGTGATCAAGAACCCGAACGCGCAGAGCACCTGCGGATGCGGCTCGAGTTTCTCGACCTGAGCGTTCCCGGCCGTCAGGCCGGATAAAGACAACCCAGCACACGGGCGCCTTTGGCGCCCGTGGTGCTTTGCAGTTCCAGCTTTTCCCGGTGCACCGTCTTGCGCGCCAGCCAGGCGAAGGCCGTGGCTTCGACCTGCAGCGGCGGCAGCCCCCAGTCCGCGCTGGAAGCCACCCGCGCGCCGGGCAACAGGGACTGCAGTCGGCGCATCAGGAACCCGTTGAGCGCCCCGCCGCCGCAGACGATGAGTTGCCGCAGGTCCGGCTGGTGGCGCAGCACATCGCCGCTGCAAGCGCGCGCGGTCAACTCGGCGAGCGTGGCCTGCACGTCGGCCGGCCGGGCCCGGCCATGAGGATCCAGGTGCTGCTGCAGCCAGGCCGCGTTGAACAGGTCACGCCCGGTGCTCTTGGGCGGGGCCTTGCGGAAATAGGGATCGGCCAGCAGCGCCTCCAGCAACGGCACGACGCAACGGCCCGACGCCGCCCACGCGCCGTCGGCGTCGAAAGGCTGGCCGGTGTGTCGGGCGCACCAGGCATCCATCAGGGCGTTGCCCGGGCCGCAATCGAAACCCAGCATCGAATCGTCGGCGCGCAGCAGCGTGAGGTTGGAAATGCCACCGATGTTCAGGACGCCGACGGTCTCGCCGGGGCGCCCGAACATGGCCTGGTGGAAGAACGGCGCCAGCGGCGCACCCTGGCCGCCTGCAGCCACGTCCCGGCTGCGAAAATCCGCCGCCACGGCGATGCCCGTGAGCTCCGCCAACAGGGCGGGCTGGTTCAGTTGCAGCGTGTAGCCGGTGCCGTCGAATTCCTGCGGCCGGTGACGCACGGTCTGGCCGTGCGCGCCGATGGCCCGCACGGCCTCGGCGGGAACCCCCCCGTGATTCAATAAATCGGCGACAACGGCGGCGTAGACGCGCACCAGCGCATTGCCCGCCAGCGCGGCTCGATGAAGTTCATCGGGACCGGGCGCGTTCAAGGCCAGCAATTCGTCGCGCAGCGCGGCGGGGAACGGGGCGCTTGCATGGACGACAACGCGTGGCGTCGCCTGCGAAAAGTCGGCCAGGACGCCGTCGACGCCGTCGAGCGACGTGCCGGACATGAGGCCGATGTAGAGGTCGGGCATCCGGCGATGTTAGCCGTTGCCCGGCCTGGGGCGCCGCTGGTCAGTCCGCGCCGGCCACCAGGGAGGAGGAGGCGGCGGCGAGCTGGGAGCGCATCGAGCGCGCGGCCTGTTCGAATTGCGGCCGGGCGGCGTCCGTCAGCATCAGGGCTTCGCTGTGCTTGGCGATGGTCACCGGGTCGCGGTGCACGCCGTTGACGCGAAATTCGAAATGCAGGTGCGGCCCGGTGGCCCAGCCGGTCATGCCGACGGCGCCGATGTGCTGGCCCTGGTTCACGGTCTGGCCGGCGCGCACGTCGATGCGGCTCAGGTGGGCGTAGACGGTCTCGTCGGTGTTGTTGTGCTTGACGATGACGACGTTGCCGAAGCCGTTCTGCTCGCCGGCGAAGGCCACGACGCCGTCGCCCACGGTGCGCACGGGGGTGCCGACCACTGCGCCGTAATCGGTGCCGAGGTGGGCTTTCCACTGGTGCAGGATGGGATGGAAGCGCATGGCGAAGCGGCTCGTGACGCGCGAGAACTCCATGGGCGAGGCCAGGTACGAGGTGTCCAGGCTCTTGCCGTCCATGGTGTAGTAGGCGCCCTTGCGGCCCGGCTCCTGGTACCACATGGCCTGGTGCATCTTGCCCTTGTTCACGAACTCGACCGACAGGATGCGGCCGGTGCGCAGCGGCTCGCCGTCGGCTTCCAGCGCCTCGTAAACCACGTTGAAGCGGTCGCCCGTGCGCAGCGAGCGGTGGAAGTCGATGTCGCCGGAGAAGATCTCGACGATCTGGCTGACCACGCTGTCGGGGATGCGCCCTTCGTCGGCGGCCGCGAACAGCGAGGTGCGGATGGTGGCGCTGCCCAGGCGCGCGGCGGCCACGAGCGGGGCGGTTTCGACGCGCGATGCGAGCCGGCCCTGCCCCGTCCGCTCGACGACCAGGCGCTTGAAGGTGCCGTCGTCGTCCTGCGCCCAGCGCGCCGTGAGCCTGTTCAGGCCCTGCATGGCACTGGCTTCGGCCGTGACGGCGCGGCCGGCGCGGCCCAGCACCTGGGTGCGGAACATCGGGTCGTTGCGCAGGTAGGCGTCCGCTTGCGCGTCCTCGATGCCGAGCCTTCGCAACAGCGTTTCGGGGCTGTCGCCTGCGCGGGTGGTGTCGGAGCGGAACAGGTTGAAGCCGAAAGCGTCCAGCGCCTGGACCTGCTCGGCCACCGGCAGCGGTTGCACGGCTTCCAGGACCTGCCGGACCGTGACATGCGAGGGCTCGGGATCGAGCGACGCCACGGCGAAGGCTCCGCCGCCCTCCGCCGAGCAGGAGCGCCGCGATCAGGGCCGTCACGTGTTTCGGATGGTGTTCCAGAGCGTGCGCCGCGCGGGACAACAGCTTTTCACCGGCGGCGATCAAACCGTTCTTCAATGGATGGGACCTTACGATGGGGATCAGGTTTGTCCTACATTCAAGTAGGCGGTTCCCCACAGTTACAGGAGCGGGGCGCGGGAAACGAAAATTGCCGGAACTAGAATCGGCCAACGTCAGAAACTGGCGCGAGTATACCGACCCCGCGCGCGCCGATCCAGAAAAAATCCTTATGAATCAAGCATCTGTTACAAACTATCCGGTAACCGATCGTGTGCGCGACGCCATGGCGATCACGTTGCGCGGGTCGCAAGAGCTGATTCCGCAGGAGGATTGGCTGAAGAAACTGGCGAAATCGGCCGCCACGCAGGTCCCGCTGCGCATCAAGCTGGGACTTGATCCTACAGCGCCTGACATCCACGTCGGACATACGGTCGTGCTCAACAAGATGAGGCAATTGCAGGACCTCGGGCACACCGTGATCTTCCTGATCGGCGATTTCACGTCGCTGATCGGCGACCCGTCGGGCCGCAACACCACCCGCCCGCCGCTCACGGCCGAGCAGATCAAGTCCAACGCCGAGACCTATTACAGGCAGGCGAGCATGGTGCTGGACCCGGCGCGCACGGAAATTCGCTACAACAGCGAATGGAGCGAGCCGCTGGGCGCGCGCGGCATGATCCAGCTCGCCGCGAAGTACACCGTGGCGCGGATGATGGAGCGCAACGATTTCCACGACCGTTTCAAGGCCGGCAGCTCGATCAGCGTCCACGAGTTCCTGTACCCGCTGATGCAGGGCTACGACTCGGTCGCGCTCAAGAGCGACCTGGAGCTCGGCGGCACCGACCAGAAATTCAACCTGCTGATGGGCCGGCACCTGCAGCAGGAGTACGGCCAGGAGCCGCAGTGCATCCTGACCATGCCGCTGCTCGAAGGGCTGGACGGCGTCGAGAAGATGTCCAAGAGCAAGAACAACTACATCGGCATCAACGAGGACGCCAACACGATGTTCGCCAAGGTGCTGTCGATCTCCGACGACCTGATGTGGCGCTGGTACACGCTGCTGAGCTTCCGCAGCGAGGCGGACATCGCCGCGCTGAAGGAGGAGGTGGCCGCCGGGCGCAACCCGAAGGATGCGAAGGTGATGCTGGCCAGGGAAATCACGGCACGCTTCCACAGCGCGCAGGCGGCGGACGCGGCGGAGCAGGACTTCACGAACCGCAGCAAGGGCGGCGTGCCCGACGACATCCCGCAGGTGCAGCTTGGCGGCGCGCCGCTGGGCATCGGCGCCCTGCTGAAGCAGGCGGGGCTGGCCCCGTCGACCAGCGAAGCCAACCGCCTGATCGACGGTGGCGGCGTGCGCATCGATTCCTCGGTGGTCAGCGACAAGGGCCTGAAGCTCGCGCCCGGCACCTACGTGCTGCAGGTCGGCAAGCGCAAGTTCGCCAAGGTCACGCTGGCCTGAGGCCGCGGGCCCGCGGCGGCTATTTCGCGCCGGCCCGCTCCAGCATCCGCACCATTTCCACGTGGCCGCGAGAGCGTGCCAGCTGCAGCGGCGTATTGCCCTGCCGGTCCGCCAGCTGCAGGCCGGCGCCGGCGTCGACCAGCGCCTTGAGCGTGGCTTGGTGGCGCGGCCCGCCGTCGCCCAGGACAATGGCTTCGATCACCGCCGTCCAGTGCAGGTTGTTCACATGGTCCAGCGGCGCGCCGGCCGCGATCAGCTGGCGCACCACGCCATCGTGGCCCAGGTGCGCCGCCGCGATCAGCGCCGTGCCGTCGTAGCGGCTGGTGACCTGCCCGGCGTTGGCGCCCAGTGACAACAGCAAACGCAAGGTCTCTTCATCGTCGGCCACGGCCGCAATCGTCACGGCGTCATAGCGGTCGTTCTCCAGCAGGTTCATGCGGGCGCCGGCCTGGGCGAGCGCGCGGATGGCCTCCCTCTGCCGGGCGAACGTGGCGACGTGCAGGGGAGTGCGGCCGTGCGGGTCGCGCGCGTCGAGATCCGCTTTCGCGGCCGCCAGCTGGTCGATCGCCGCCGTATCGCCGGCGAAGGCCGCGGCGTGCAGGCCCCGGTAGGCCGCGGCCTCGGCAGGCGTCGGGCCGGCCTGGGCCGCAGCCGTCCCGGCCATGCCCAGACAGAGGGCAAGTTGCAGGGCGATGAAACGGACGGGGCTGTGCATCGGGCGCATTCTTGCACGGGGAGCTGGGCCCGGCGCTTGCAGCACAATCGAGCCATATGACCCGGTTCGCGCCCAAGGACCTCTCGCCCCAACTGCTGCTGCGCGCGTCGATCGCGGTCGCCGTGCTGACGATCGCGCTCAAGACCCTGGCGTGGTGGATCACCGATTCGGTCGGGCTGCTGTCGGACGCGATGGAGTCGCTCGTCAACCTCGCCAGCGCCGTGTTCGCGCTGGTGATGGTCACCATCGCCCGGCGGCCGGCCGATGCCGACCATCCCTACGGGCACCACAAGGCCGAGTACTTCTCGTCCGGGTTCGAAGGCCTGTTGATCATCGTCGCGGCGCTGGGCATCGTGTGGGCGGCGGTGCAGCGCATCCTCCACCCCCAGCCGCTGGAACAGCTGGGCTGGGGCCTCTCGCTTTCGGTGATCAGCTCCGCCGTGAATGGCGGCATGGCCTGGCTGATGCTCCGTTCGGGGCGGGTCCACCGCTCGATCGCGCTGGAAGCCGATGCGCGCCACCTGATCACCGATGTCTGGACTTCGGCCGGCGTCGTGGTCGGCATCGGCCTGGTGGCCCTGTCGGGGTGGCAGTGGCTGGACCCGGCCGTCGCGATCGGCGTCGCCCTGAACATCCTGCGCGAAGGCGCGGCGCTGATGTGGAAGTCGTCGCAGGGGTTGATGGATGAAGCCGTGGAGCCCGAAGTGATGGCCGAAATCGAAACGACGCTGGAGTCCTTCAAGCACCATACGATCCGCTTCGACCATATTTCCACCCGCCGCTCCGGCCAGCGCCGGTTCGTCGACCTTCACATGCACATGCCGGCCGCCTGGACGCTGGGCCGGGCCGCGGCGGTGCGGGGCTCGGTGGAGCAGGCGCTGATGAGCGCGGTGCCCGGCCTGCGCGCCACGATCCAGCTGCTGCCCAGCGACGTCGAGGCGCATTTCGACGACGAAGAGGACATGATTTGATCTCGCTGATCCAGAGGGTGAGCCAGGCGCGGGTGGAGGTGGATGGGCTGACCATCGGCGAGATCGGGCCGGGGCTGCTGGTGCTGGTGTGCGCGGAGCGCGGCGACAGCGAGGCGCAGGCGGACAAGCTGCTCGCGAAGATCCTCAAGCTGCGCATCTTCAGCGACGAGGCCGGCAAGATGAACCGCAGCGTGCAGGACACCGGCGGCGGGCTGCTGGTGGTGAGCCAGTTCACGCTGGCGGCGGACACCTCCGGCGGCAACCGCCCCAGTTTCACGAATGCGGCGGCGCCCGACGAGGGACGCCGGCTCTACGAGTATTTCGTGACCCAGGCGCGGGCCGCGCATCCGGTGGTGCAGACCGGCGAGTTCGCGGCCGACATGAAGGTGCACCTGGTCAACGACGGGCCGGTGACGATCCCGCTCACGGTGCGCTGACCGTCAATACGGGTTGGCGAAGCCCAGCGACCCCAGCAGGAGAATCTCCAGCGCCTCCATCTCCAGCGCGTCGCGCTCGCTGGTTTCATGGTCGTAGCCCTGCGCGTGCAGCGTGCCGTGGACCAGCAGGTGCGCGTAATGCTCCTCCAGCGTCTTGCCCTGTTCGCGGGCTTCGCGCTCCACCACCGGGCCGCACAGCACCAGGTCGGCGGACACCCAGGGGTCGCGCGCATAGTCGAAGGTGAGCACGTTGGTCGCGTAGTCGCGCCCCGGTACTGCAGGTTGAGCGCGCGCGCCTCGTCCTCGCCGACCACCCGTACGGCAATCTCGGCCGGGTGTTTGAGGGCGGGCTCGACCCAGGCCGCCACGCGCGGCTTGCGCAACAAGGCGCGATGGGCGGCCACGCCCGGAAACCGGCCGAATTGGAGGGCGAGGTCCAGCTTCAGGTGCATGGGTTCAGGCTTTCGCCGCGTCGTAGGCGTCCACGATGCGCGCGACCAGCGGATGGCGGACCACATCGGCGCTGGTGAAGCGCGTGTGGGCGATGCCCTTCACGCGCTTCAGGATGCGCTCGGCCTCCACCAGCCCGGAGAGCTGGCCCTTGGGCAGGTCGATCTGGCTGATGTCGCCCGTGACGACGGCCTTGGCGCCGAAGCCGATGCGCGTGAGGAACATCTTCATCTGCTCGGGCGTGGTGTTCTGCGCCTCGTCGAGGATCACGAACGCGTTGTTCAGCGTGCGCCCGCGCATGAAGGCCAGGGGCGCGATCTCCAGCGCCTGTCGTTCGAAGGCCTTGGTCACCTTGTCGAACCCCATCAGGTCGTACAGCGCGTCGTACAGCGGCCGCAGGTAGGGGTCGACCTTCTGCGACAGGTCGCCGGGGAGAAAGCCCAGTTTCTCGCCGGCCTCCACCGCCGGGCGGGTCAGGACGATGCGCTGCACGGCGCTGCGCTCCAGCGCGTCCACGGCGCAGGCCACGGCCAGGTAGGTCTTGCCCGTGCCCGCCGGCCCGATGCCGAAGGTGATGTCGTGGTGGGCGATGTTCTCGAGGTAGACGCCCTGGTTGGGCGTGCGGGCCTTCAGGTCCGTGCGCCGCGTGTGCAGCACCTGCGCGCCGTCCTCGTCCTGTGACAGCGGTGCCTCGTCCATCACCATCAGCTGCACCTTGTCGGGCGAGATGGGCCGGCCCGCGATCTCGTACAGCGCCTGCAGGACTTCCAGGGCGCGCTGCGCGCCGGGCCTTGTGGCCGTCGATCTTGAACTGCTCGTGCCGGTGGGCGATCTTGACCTGGAGCGCCAGTTCGATGGTGCGCAGGTGTTCGTCGGTGGGGCCGCAGAGGTGCGCCAGCCGGGTATTGCTGGCGGGCGAGAAGGTATGTTTGAGAATCAAGCTGATAATTCCGGTGAAACCCGAAACGGCCCGAGGGCCGAGGACCCCCATGATAGGCAGATTGACAGGAACGCTGGGAGACAAGAATCCGCCGCAGGTGCTGGTGGATTGCCACGGCGTGGGCTATGAGGTCGACGTGCCGATGAGCACGTTCTACAACCTGCCGGCCGTGGGCGAGAAAGTCAGCCTGCTGACGCACTTCGTGGTGCGCGAGGACGCGCAGATCCTGTACGGCTTCGCCTCCGCCAGCGAGCGCGAGGCGTTCCGGCTGTTGATCAAGATCTCGGGCGTCGGGCCGCGCACGGCCTTGTCTGTCCTCTCGGGCATGAGCGTCGCGGACATCGCCCAGGCGGTCACGGCGCAGGATGCCGGTCGGCTGGTCAAGGTCCCCGGCATCGGCAAGAAGACCGCCGAGCGCCTGCTGCTGGAACTCAAGGGCAAGTTCGGCGCTGACCTGGGGCTGCCTTCCGGGGTCGCCGGCAGCGACGCGCAAGGCGACATCCTGCAGGCGCTGGTGGCGCTGGGCTACAGCGACAAGGAGGCGGCGGCGTCGCTCAAGGCGCTGCCCAAGGATGTCGGCGTGAGCGAAGGCATCAAGCTGGCGCTGAAGGCGTTGAATAAATGACGATCAAGACCGACGACTTCGACATGCCGCCGCCCGAGCGGGTGGTGTCGGCGGCGCCCGCGTCGCCGAACGAGGAGGCGATCGAGCGGGCGCTGCGGCCCAAGCTGCTCGATGAATACGTCGGCCAGTCCAAGACCCGCGAGCAGCTGGAGATCTTCATCGGCGCGGCGCGCAAGCGCGGCGAGGCGATGGACCATGTGCTGCTGTTCGGCCCCCCGGGGCTGGGCAAGACGACGCTGTCGCACATCATCGCGCACGAACTCGGCGTGAACCTGCGCCAGACTTCCGGCCCGGTGCTGGAAAAGCCCAAGGACCTGGCGGCGCTGCTCACCAACCTCGAGAAGAACGACGTGCTCTTCATCGACGAGATCCATCGGCTCTCGCCCGTCGTCGAGGAAATCCTCTATCCGGCGCTGGAGGACTACCAGATCGACATCATGATCGGCGAAGGCCCGGCGGCGCGTTCCATCAAGCTGGACCTGCAGCCGTTCACGCTGGTGGGCGCCACCACGCGCGCGGGCATGCTCACCAACCCGCTGCGCGACCGCTTCGGCATCGTCGCGCGGCTGGAGTTCTACACGGCCGAGGAGCTGGCGCGCATCGTCAAGCGCAGCGCGGGGCTGCTCAAGGCGCCGATGGACGAGCAGGGCGGGGTCGAGATCGCCAGGCGGTCGCGCGGCACACCGCGCATCGCCAACCGGCTGCTGCGGCGGGTGCGCGACTACGCCGAGGTCAAGGGCAAGGGACACATCACGCAGGACATCGCGCAGCTGGCGCTGAAGATGCTGGACGTGGATCCGCAGGGCTTCGACGTCATGGACCGCAAGCTCCTGGAATGCGTCATCCACCGCTTCGACGGCGGGCCGGTGGGCCTGGACAACATCGCCGCGAGCATCGGCGAGGAGCGCGACACCATCGAGGACGTGATCGAGCCTTACCTGATCCAGCAAGGCTACCTGCAGCGCACGCCGCGTGGCCGCATCGCCACACTGGCGGCGTTCCGTCACCTGGGCGTGACGCCCCCGAAAAGCGCCGGCGAGCTGTTCACCGACTGATCCGCCGCGGCCTGAACATTGTTCCGTGCGTTGCAGGCTATGAGGAGCTGCGCGACGTAATAGGTCGTCAGCACCCAGAACTGGGCCATCGGCAGCGGGAAGGCGAACTTGTTGGTGGCCAGCAGCGAGTCGCTCAGCATGAAGAAGCAGGCGCCCACCGCAACCGCGGCCGAGGCCTTGTCGCGCAGCACGAGGGCCCGTCCCACGGCCTGGGCCGCCATCAGCGCAATCACGCACACATACGCCGCGACGGCGATTCGCAGCACCGGGTTCAGGCCGCCGAAGAGAAAGGCGTACATCGCAGCGCCGAACCCCAGCGTGACAACCAGCGCCCGGCGGCTCGGGAACCATGGCATGCCCTGGCGGAAGAGGGCGATGTAGAACAGGTGGGCGATGAGGAACGACACCAGCCCCGGGATGAAGTAGCCGGGGAACATGAGGAAGCTGTCGCCCGCCAGCGAAAACGCCAAGCCGCCCATCAGCAATGCGTCGAATCGCGTCGGCGTGCGGCGCTGGCGCAAGGGGTCGGCCACGTAGAAGATGGCCAGCAGCATCACCAGCGGCTTGAAGACCACATGCCATTGGGCCAGGCCTTCGGCGCCGGTGGCCGTCGCCAGGGCGGCAGCCTCGACCAGCAGGACTTCCAGGATCGAGATGCGCCCTTGCAGGACTGCACCCACGGCCCATAAAGCCGCGGCCAAAGCAGCCAGCCAGACGGTTGATCGCGCCAGCGGCATGGCATCGGCATGCCACAGGAACACCGAGACGCCCCCCAGCAACAAGGCGAACTGGCACGCCCCGAACCAGGCGACCGGTCGGCTGACGGGAGGATGGAACCGCGTGACGCTCGCCACATCGAAAGCAGGCTTGGGATAACGCGCCGCCACGTCGGCCGGCCGCCAGCCGGGCGCTTTGAACCAGACCCTCACTTTGTCCAGCCAATTGCGGGCATGCCAGGAGTCCTGCGCCAGCGCCCAGTAGACCTCGGCGTTGGACCACAGCGGGTCCCAGCTGTTCAAGGGGCTGCGGGTGCCGTAGATGCACTTCTCGCCTTCTTCCCTGAAGCTGCCGAAGAGGCGGTCCCAGACGATCAGCACCCCGCCGTAATTGCGGTCCAGGTAGCCATCGTTCACGGCATGGTGGACGCGGTGGTTGGACGGCGAGCAGAACCAGCGGTCGAACCAGCCGAGCTTGGGCACGTGCTCGGTGTGGACCCAGAACTGGTAGAGCAGGTCGATGAGCGCGACGACGCCGAACACCAGCGGCGGCACGCCGGCGATCGCCATCGGCAGGTAGAACACCCAGCCCAGCAGCGCGCCGGAGCTGGTCTGGCGCAGCGCGGTGGAGAGGTTGTAGTCCTGGCTCTGGTGATGGACCACGTGCGCCGCCCAGAAGATGGCGCTTTCGTGGCCGGCGCGATGCAGCCAGTAGTAGCAGAAGTCGTAGAACAGCAGCGCCAGCAGCCAGCCGTACCAGGTCATCCAGAATTCGCGCGCCTGGTCCAGGGGCACCAGCGACACGGTCGTGTACACCGCGCCGTAGATGCCGATGCGCAGCAGGCGCGTGAACACCTTGGTGATCTCGCTGAGCATGCCCAGGCTGATGCTGTTGACCGCGTCGCTCAGGCGATAGGTGTTGCGCCCGCGCGCCAGGCCCCAGGCCAGTTCGAGGCCGATCAGCAGCAGGAAGACAGGGGTGGCAAGGACGATGACCTGGGAGGCAGTCATGGAGCCCCCACGCCCGGCCAAACCGGGCTGCCCCCGAGGGGGCGTTCGCTTGCTTGAAGCGGTTCCGCGCAGCGCTCATCCCGCGATTGTCACGCGATCAGGTCGCGGCGCCTCTGGCATCAACCCTGATGATGCGCTCCACCGTGCCCTTGCGCAGGCCGCCGGTCACGCCGACCATGAAGTCGTGCAGGTTCACCGTCGGGTCGCAATGCCCGGGCACCAGCCAGAGCATGCGGCCGATCGCCGGCACTCGCCTGCTGGCCGCCGCCGGTCGCAGGATGCCGTGTTCGTCCCCGCCGTTGAAGAAGGACAGTTCGCTTTCGGCGTCGAACGCGTGGACCCGGGGCATGCCCGAATCGATGGCGTGGCTCTTGTGGCCGGCGTCGCAGACGGCGTGGTCCTCGCGCGAGCTCGATGACCTGCGTCTTGACGAACAGGGCGTGCTCGAAGTTCGGCTGCGCGGGGTCGCGCTCGTTCTGCGCATAGTCGGCGTCCATGAAGAGGAACGAGCCGGCCTGCAGTTCGCCGAACACGCCGCTGGCCGCTTCGCACACCATGCTGCCGGTGCCGGCGCCCGTGACCAGGTCCACCGGGATGCCCTCCGCCTCGATCAGCTTGCGGGTGTAGACGACGTCATCGACCGCGATGGCGATGGCCTCGCGACGCTGCTGGGCGCCGCGGATGTGCTGCGCCTGGCCGTGGTAGGCCTGCAGGCCCGCGAACCGCAGGGCCGGGTGCTTGCGGATCTCGTGCACCAGGGCCACGGCGGCCTGCCCGGGCGGGACGCCGCAGCGTCCCTGGCCGACGTCGATCTCGACGAAAACGTCGATCACGGCGGCGGACGTGCGCTGGCTGCGCGCCTCGTTCATCGCCTGGGCGAGGCGGGCCACGCCCTCGGCGCTGTCCACCGCAATGGCCAGCTGGCCGTTCTCGGCGGCGAGCCGGTGCGCCAGCGCGGCCACCCGTGCCAGCTTGCCGGGGGCGACGACTTCGTTGCTGATGTAGATGTCGTGGATGCCGCCTGCCGCCAGGATTTCGGCTTCGGCCGTCTTCTGCACGCAGACGCCCACGGCGCCGGCCTGCATGCTGCAGCTTGGCGATCGCCACGCTCTTGTGCATCTTGGCGTGGGGCCGCCAGCGCACGTCGTGCTTCCTCGCGAATTCGGCCATCCGCGACAGGTTGCGCTTCATCGCGTCCAGGTCGACGACCAGGACGGGCGTGTCGATGGCGTTGACGCTCTGGCCCACCAGCTGGGCCAGGGATTCAGAAACTGGTGTTTTCGTCGGAGGCTTCATGGTCCAGATGCTGTGTATCGGACCAGCCTACCAGAGTGAAGCCCTCGGGAGTCCACAGCAGCCGGTTGATGGCGCCGTTGGGCAGCTCCCAGGTGCGGGGCGAGTTGACTTCCTGCCCGGTGGCGACCCGGTACAGGGCGTCGAGCACGCCGCCGTGCGCCACCACCACGATCTGCTCGCCCGGATGGCGCGCCGCCAGTGCCTGCATGGTCCGGGTCACGCGTTCGCGCAATTCCAGCAGCGACTCGCCGCCGTCCGGGCGGCTGCCACTCGGGAATGCGCTTGCGCCAGTTGTGCGCGTGGTCGGGCCAGGTCTCGTGGATTTCGTCGAAAGTCTTGCCTTCGAAGATGCCGAAGCTGCGTTCGCGCAAGCCTTCATCGGCCACCACCGGGATGCCGGTCACCTCGGCGATGGATTGGGCGGTCTGGTGCGCACGGCCCAGGTCGCTCGAATAGACAGCCGTGATCTCCTCGCTCGCCAGCGCCTTGCCCACCCGGCGGGCCTGCCACCGGCCGGTATCGTTCAAGCCGATGTCCAGCTGGCCCTGGATGCGGGCGTCGACGTTCCAGGCCGTTTCGCCATGGCGCACGGCAATGATGCGAGTGGCTTCCATTCGCTTCATTCTAGGGGGCAGCCGGCCGTCCGCCAACCGCCGTGCGTACCCAAGTGTTAAGGACCGATCGTGATATTCACCCGCCGCGGGCCGGCCGGCGGGGTCGGAAAGCCCTGCATGGCGGCTTCGAACATGGCCGGAAAGACCGCCGAGCTGTCGGACCAGGGGCCGTCGTTGGCGGCCTGGCTTTCGAACACCACCCGGTTTGACGCCAGTTCGCGCACGATGATGCCGACTTCCCGGTGGTACCAGGGCGATTCCCTCATCCAGTGGTGGCTGCCGAAGCCGAATCCATGCCGGCGCATCCCCAGGCCCCAACCCCAGCCGGCGTCCCAAGGGTCGGCCCAGGGCGAGAGCACGGGTTGCAGGCGTGCCGTCAATTGCACGCTGTAGCGCGGATTGGCGTCGTCGCGGCGCAGCCCGGCCTTGTGCAACGCTGCGTCGGCGACCGCCTCGACCTGCGCCTGGGCCGGGGCCTGCTGCGACGGCAGGCGCTCGAACCGGTAGGTCGGCTGGGCCGGCAGCGCGGGCAGGGCGGAGAAGGACTGGACGGTGTTGTCCAGCACGTAGCTCGTGGCGCAGCCGGACAACAGGAGGGAGGCCGCCGCCAGTCCCAAGCCCAGCAGGCGCAGCACAAGGCCTTTCATGCGTATCTCCCGCGAGGCGCGAAGGCCTCAGATCTTGATGACCTGGACGCCCGGCAGGAACGGGACTTCCGGGAATTCCGGGGGATCGAATGCCTTGTCGCCGTCGTCACTTGCCACGCCATGGGCTGTGAGACCCTTGAAGTCGTAATGTGTTCCGTCGGCCAGGTGTGAAGGGACGACGTTTTGTAACGCGGTGAACATGTTTTCCACGCGGCCGGGGTGCTTGCGCTCCCACTCGCGCAGCATGGCCGCCACCTGCTTGCGCTGCAGGTTTTCCTGGCTGCCGCACAGCGTGCAGGGAATGATGGGGAACTGCCGGTGCTCGGCCCAGCGGACCAGGTCTTTCTCCGGCACGTATGCGAGTGGACGGATCACGATGTGGCGGCCGTCGTCGCTGACCAGCTTGGGCGGCATGCCCTTCAGCTTGCCGCCGAAGAACATGTTGAGGAAGAACGTCTGCAACATGTCGTCGCGATGGTGCCCCAGCGCGATCTTCGTGGCGCCCAGCTCATCGGCCACGCGGTACAGGATGCCGCGGCGCAGGCGCGAGCACAGGCTGCACATCGTCTTGCCCTCGGGGATCTTGTCCTTGACGACCGAGTACGTGTCCTGGCTCTCGATGTGGAAGGGCACGCCGACGCGCGTGAGGTATTCGGGCAGCACGTGCTCGGGAAAGCCGGGCTGCTTCTGGTCGAGGTTCACCGCGACCAGGTCGAACGAGATGGGCGCGCGCTGCTTCATCTTGAGCAGGATGTCCAGCATGCCGTAGCTGTCCTTGCCGCCGGACAGGCAGACCATGACCTTGTCGCCCTCGCTGATCATGTTGTAGTCGGCGATCGCCTGGCCCATCTGGCGGCACAGCCGCTTTTCCAGCTTGTGCGTTTCGCGCTCGATCCTGTGTTCCCGGGAGATGGGGACGACTTCGCTGTTGGTCCAGACTGCGCTCATGGGCGGTATTGTCGCACCGGAGGCGCGCCGACGAGCGCGTCAGCGCGCCGCGTCCTGCTGCGCGCCCGATACGCGCCGCCGGTACTGCCCCGGCGGCTCCTTGAACCATCGCTTGCACGCGCGGAAGAAGTTGCTCTGGTCGACGAATCCCAGGAGATCGGCGACCTGGCCCAGCGGGTAGCGCTCCTCGCTCAGGTACTTGCGCGCCAGTTCGCGCCGCGCATCGTCGAGCAACTGCTGGAACGACGTGCCTTCGGCATGCAGGCGCCTCTGGAGCGTGCGGTCGGCGAGCGCCAGGCTGGCCGCGATTTCGTCCCGGCGCGGCTCGCCGCGGTGCAGGCGCCGCACGATCTCCTCGCTCACCTTGTAGCTGGTGCGCGCGTTGCCCAGCGCCGCCAGCCTTTCCTGCAGCACATGTTCATGCATGGCCAGCATCGACGGGTTGCGCGACGGAATGGCCGCGCCCAGGTCCCCGCCCGGCAGCAGCATGCGGTTCTCCGGCTGGCCGAAGCGGATCGGGCAGCCGAAGGCCGCGCGGTAGTGCGCGACTTCCGGGGGTTGCGTGAACTTGAATTCCACGGCCAGGGGCTGCACGTCGCGGCGCGTCAGCCATTGGCAAAGGGTGAGGATGGCCAGCATGCCGTAGGCGTAGCGTTGCCGCGGCACCGGCATGGCGTAGCCCTCCCCGCCGAGGACCAGCCACCAGTCGCTTCCTTCAGGCAGCAAGTCGAACGTGGCCGCGTCCGAGATGACGGCCATGTAGCGCGACATGCTCTCCAGTCCCGCACGCAGGTTGGGGCTCGACAGCATCGCGTAGCCCACCACGTCGAAATTGACGTGCTTGGCGGTGAGTTCGCGGTCCATGCCCAGGACAGGATTGCCGGACCAGGCGACCGCCAGGTCCCACAGGCGGCTGACCTCATCCGCACCGAATCGCTCGGCCGTGTTTTCCAGTCGCGCGGGATCGATGCCCGCCGCCTTGACCAGGCGCGGGACGTCCACACCCTGCGCGGCGAACATCTCGAGGACGCCCTGGGTCCAGCTGCAGGAACTGGTGCGTTGCATGGTCCGGTTGGCTTTCTGAAGTCACTAGATTGGCTGCGTTGCGATAGTGCCTGCCGCGGGGCCTGTCCCTACACTTTTCTTCGCGTCCGGGCATTCGCAGGCTTCCACGGATTTCATGGCATTTGCCCGCACCGCACAAGTTGAGACTTACCCCAAAGAGGAGACATACATGAAGTTGACCACCAGGCTGGTGCCGGTGCTGGGGGCCTCGCTGGCCACCCTTCTGTTCGCGTGCGGCGGCTCGTCGGACGACCCGTTGCTGCGCAGCACGACCTACGGCCAGGTGCTGGGCAGCGCGGACGCGTCCGCCGCCACCTGGGCCTGGAAGGGCATTCCCTTCGCCCAGCCGCCGGTCGGCAACCTGCGCTGGAAGGCGCCGGCGGAGCCGCAGGCCTGGAGCACGGCGCGCGAGGCCACCCGGTTCGGCAACGCCTGCCTGCAGAACGGCCGGATCTACGGCCCGGGTTCGAACAACACCTACGACGCCACCATCGGCACCACGCTGAACACGCCGGTGGGCAGCGAGGACTGCCTGACGCTCAATGTCTGGCGCCCGGCCGGCGACGCGACCGGCCTGCCCGTGATCTTCTTCGTCTACGGCGGCAGCAATATCTCGGGATACACGGCCGACCCGGTGTACGACGGCGCGGCGCTGGCCAAGGCCGCGAACGCAGTCGTCGTGACGGCGAACTACCGCGTCGGCCCGCTGGGTTCTTCAACCTCGCGCAGCTCAAGACGGGCGCCAGCGCAGCCGAGGACTCCGGCAACTTCGCGCTGCTGGACATCATCCAGGCGCTGAAGTTCGTCAAGAACAACGCCGCCGCGTTCGGCGGCAACGCCGGCAACGTCACGCTGATGGGCCAGTCCGCCGGCGCGATCAATGTCTGGGCCCTGTTGACGTCGCCCCTGGCGAGCGGCCTGTTCCACCGCGCGGTGCCGCTGTCAGGCGGCATCTCGCTGGCCTCGAACCTTCCCGCGGGCAGCATCCCGACGCTCAATCCCGCGACGACCTATGCAGCGCAGGCCAACGGGCTGCTCGCGAAGCTGCTGATTGCGGACGGCAAGGCCACCGACACGGCATCGGCGCAGGCCTACATCGCCACGCAGACCTCGGCGCAGATCGCGGACTACATGCGCTCGAAGGCGGGCGGCACCCTCCTGACGACGCTCCTCACGGGCGGCTTGACGGGCTCGGGCCCGATCCCCGACGGCACCGTGATCCCGACCGACCCGATCTCTGCCATCGCGGCCGGCCACTACAACAAGGTGCCGGTGCTGGCCGGCAACACCGCGGAAGAGGGCAAGCTGTTCGCGCCGTTCCTGACACTGTTGGGCGGCCCGCCGGGCTTCAAGGTCAGCGACGCGACGCGCTTCACGATGATGGCGAATTTCAATCCGGATGCCGCGCCGACCCTGGTCGAGACCGACATCCTGGACCCGGCCTACGCGCCGTCCGGCACGCCGGTGACCGGCTGGACCGCCAAGACGACGCTGCTGTCCAACATCTTCATGATCCCCAGCCGCGACAGCGCGCTGAACGCGCTGAAGACGCAGCAGCCCAACGTCTGGTACTACAACTTCAAGTGGGCGCAGGAGCCGGCGCCCTGGAACACGATTTACGGCGCGGCCCATGCCTTCGACCTGCCGTTCCTCTTCGGCAACTTCGGCCCGTCGCTGTTCTCCAATGCGATCGCCAGCACGGCCAACAAGCCCGGCCGGCTTGCGCTCTCGGGGGCCATGATGGCGAGCATCGGGGCCTTCGCGCGCAATGGCGACCCGAACAACGCGGCATTGGGCACCACGTGGCCGACCTGGCCCTCGAAGCTGGTCTTCGACGCCACGCCGGCGGCGGCAACGATCTCCACGCAATAAGGAAAGAAACCTGGACCGGGCGGCTTCAGCCGCCCGTCACCACAGGCCAGTCTCGACCCGGATCGCGACCTCGCAGTCGTCGAAGATTTCGAGCTTGACGATCCGCACGCGCACGCCGAGCACGCCGGGCAACTGCATCAGCCGGTGCGCCAGCTTGCCGATCAGGCTTTCCAGCAGGTTGACGTGTTCGGCCGTGCATTCATCGATGATGATGCGGCGCACCTTGCGGTAGTCCAGCACGTGGCCGATGTCGTCGTCGCGCGGCAGCAGGGGCTGGGTGCCCAGGTTCAGCTGCGCATCCACCAGGATCGGCTGGGGACTGGTCTTCTCGTGGTCGAGGATGCCCAGGTTCGCCGTGAAGCGAAGCCCTTCGAGGGTGAGGATCTGGGTGCCGGCTTTTGACATGAGCATGTCCTGTCCAGTTGGGGTCAGAGCACAATTTGCTCCGCAAATTCGTGATCTGACCCGCAAGGTCACATCAATGAGAAATCGCGGTCGAACTTCATCAGGTGCTGGCCGCCGTCGACCAGCAGCGTGGTGCCGGTGATCGACGTGTTTTCCAGCGCGAATTTCACGGCCGCGACCACGTCCTGCGGCGTGGAGGAGCGGCCCAGCGGCGAGAGCCGATGCAGGCGGTCGAACTTTTCCCCCGCCAGCAGGTGGCTGGTGAGCGTCAGGCCGGGCGCCACCCCCACCACGCGCACGAGCGGCGCCAGTGCAATGGCGAGCATGGTGTTGGCCGCTTCCAGTGACGCCTTGGACAAGGTGTAGCTCAGGAAGTCGGGGTTCTGGTTCCACAGCTTCTGGTCGAGCAGGTTGACCACCACCGCGTCGCGCGGCGCGGCCTGCGGGTCGCGCTGGCCCACGTGCTGGTGCAGGGCCTGCGCCAGCAGGATGGGCGCGCCGGTGTTGGTGCGCGCATGCGCCATGAGGCATTCATAGCTGAAGCTCTTGATGCTGTCGTGCTCGAACAGGGAGGCGTTGTTGACGACGGCATCGACCGCGCCGAAGCGCTCGATGACGCGCGGCAGCAGGGCGCGGGCCTGCGCTTCGTCGCCCAGGTCGGCCTGGAAGCTCTCGACCAGCGCGCCGGCGGCAGCCAGCTTGCGGCAATCTTCCACGGTCTGCGCCGCCTCGGCGGCCGAACCGCGGTAGTGCACGGCCACGTGCCAGCCGGCGCCGGCCAGCGCCAGCGCGACCTCGCGGCCCAGCCGCCTGGCGGAGCCGGTCACCAGCGCGGTGCGGGGACGGGGCGAATCGCTCATTCGGGGACAATCCTCGGGTGACGACAGAAACAACGAGTTTAACGAGGGCCTTGCAGTCGCTGTTGGAAGAATCGATCCGGCGCGCCGGCGGCTGGCTGCCCTTCGACCGCTTCATGGCCCAGGCGCTGTACGCGCCCGGGCTGGGCTATTACGCCAACGCCTCCCGCAAGTTCGGGCAGATGCCCTCGTCGGGCAGCGATTTCGTGACGGCGCCGGAGATGACGCCGCTCTTCGGCCAGGCCCTCGCCGCGCAGGTGGCCGATGCATTGGCCGCCACTGGCACCCAGGATGTCTGGGAGTTCGGCGCCGGCTCGGGCGCGCTGGCGCTGCAGTTGCTCCAGGCCCTCGGCGACCGGGTGCGCCGCTACACGATCGTCGACCTGTCCGGCACCCTGATCGCGCGGCAGCGCGAAACCCTTGCCGGCTCTCGCGGACAAGGTGGAGTGGGCGAGCGAACTGCCCGAAGCGATGCAACGGCGTCGTCGTGGGCAACGAGGTGCTCGACGCCATGCCCGTGAAGCTGCTGGTGCGCACGGGCGGGGCGTGGCACGAGCGGGGCGTCGCCGTCGACGGCAAGGCGCTGGCCTGGAGCGACCGGCCCACCGACCTGCGCCCGCCCGTCGAGATCGAAGGCCCGCACGACTACCTCACCGAGATCCATCCGCAGGCCGAAGCGTTCATCCGCACGCTGGCCGACCGCCTCGTGCAGGGCGCGGCCTTCTTCCTCGATTACGGCTTCGCCGAGTCCGAGTACTACCACCCGCAGCGGCACATGGGCACGTTGATGTGCCACCGCGGCCACCTGGCCGACGCCGACCCGCTGCGGGATGTCGGGCTGAAGGACATCACGGCGCACGTGAATTTCACCGGGCTGGCGCTGGCCGCGCAGGAGGCGGGCCTGCCTACCCTCGGTTACACCACCCAGGCCCGTTTTCTGGTGAACTGCGGGCTCGTGCCCTTGTTGGCGCAGGCTTCGCTGGCCGAGCGCGTGGCCGGCCAGCGCCTGATCGCCGAGCATGAAATGGGCGAGCTCTTCAAGGTGATCGGCTTTCACCGCGGCGAATTCTGGGACGCGGTGGGCTTTCGCGAAGGCGACCGCACCCACACGCTCTGACTCGCCCCTACACTGGTTCCCATGATTCGCTGGATCATCGTCGTCTTCCTGGCCCTGATGCTCATCAACTGGTTCTCCCCGTTGCTGCAGCGCATGGGCTTCGGCAAGCTGCCGGGCGACCTGCGCTTCAAGGCGTTCGGGCGCGAATGGTTCATCCCGCTGACGACCACGATCGTCCTGAGCCTGGCCGTCGCCGCTCATTTCCAAATTCATCTGAGTGGCCACCAGCGCATGAAAGCCTGCATCGACATCGGCGGCACCAAGGTGGCGGTCAGCCTCAACAGCGGCGCCGGGCTCGAGCTTCTGGCCAGGCGCAGCGAACCCACCGCCAAGACCGGCCATCACGACGCGCTGGCGCGCCAGGTGATGCGCATGGTGGACGAGGCCTGCGCCGAAGCCGGCATCGCCCCCGAAGCGGTCGAGCGCGCAGGGGTTTCCTCCTGCGGGCCGTTCGTGATCCGCGCCGGGCTGGTCGAAGTGGCGGCGCCCAACATCTGCGGCGGCATCGCCGGGCCGGCGCGCGGCTTGCCCAACGCCTGGGAGACGGCGTTGCTGGAAGCGCCGCTGCGCGAACGCTTTGCGCAGGTGCGGGTGGAAAACGATTGCATCGCGGCGCTGGAGGCCGAGCGCCGCTGGGGCGCGCTGCAGGGCTTCGACCACTGCGCCTACGTCACCTGGAGCACCGGCATCGGCGTGGGCCTGTGCGTCGACGGGCGCATCCTGCGCGGCAAGAACGGCAATGCGGGGCACGCCGGGCACATGTTCGTCATCGACAACGACGACGCGCTGTGCGGCTGCGGCAACGTCGGCGACGTGGAGGCGCTGGTGGCGGGCAACGCCATCGCGCGCCGCTTCGGCGCCGACGCGGCCACGCTGCTGCAGCGCGCCAGGGACGGCGACGCCGCGGCGGAAGGCGTGGTCGACGAGCTGTGCCGGGTGATGGGCCGCGCGCTCTACAACCTGGTGGCCACGCTCGACCTGCAGCGCATCAGCCTGGGCGGCAGCGTCTTCTGGAACCACCGCGACTACCTGCTGCCGCGCCTGCAGGCGCAGGTCGCCGGCAAGCTGCCGGCGCTGACGGCGGGCTGTGAACTGGTGCCGGCGGGCCTGGCCGAGCGCGTCGGCGATTACGCCGCACTGGCGCTGCTGGTGTAGCGCCGCTCAGTCGCCGAGTTGCATGGCGACGGCCTGGATGCGGGCCTGGTGGATCATTTCGCCGATGCGCGGGCCGTCGAGCTGCTGCTCCTGCGCCCGCTGCGCGATCTCGTGCGTGGACACCGACTGGGCCGCGGCCAGCGCCTCCAGCAGGCGCGGCCGCTGGGGATAGGGCATTTCCTCCAGGCCGAGCCGGCCGCGCGCGTCGCATTCGCAGGCCAGCAGCACGTCGCCGAAGCGCTGCGGGCTTGCGAAAGGCGTCGCAGCGCTCCAGCAGCCGCACCACGGCGGCCGCGCCGAATTCGCCGCTGCGGTGGATGTTGCCGTGCTCGCGCGCCACCACGTCCGCCGAGCTCGCGGCATTCCGTGGGAACGCGCAGGCGCTCGCACAGCTTCTTGAGCAGCTTCGCGCTGCGCTCCTCGTGGCCGATGTGCTTGGGCAGGATTTCCGCCGGCGTCGTGCCCTTGCCCAGGTCGTGGGTCAGGCAGGCGAAGCGCACCGGCAGCGGCGCGCGCAGCCGCGGCGCTCATGTCCAGCACCATCATCAGGTGCACGCCGGTGTCGACCTCGGGGTGGTAGTCGGCGCGCTGCGGCACGCCCCACAGGCGGTCGACCTCGGGCAGCAGCCGCGCCAGCGCGCCGCAGTCGCGCAGCACCTCGAACATGCGCGAGGGCCGGTCCTCCATCAGGCCGCGCGCCAGCTCCTGCCAGACGCGCTCGGCCACCAGCGCGTCGACCTCGCCGGCCTCCACCATCTCGCGCATCAGGGCCAGCGTCTCGGGCGCCACGCTGAAATCGGCAAAGCGCGCGGCGAAGCGCGCCACGCGCAGGATGCGCACCGGGTCCTCGCGAAAGGCGAGGGTGACGTGGCGCAGCACGCGGCCCTGCAGGTCGGCCTGCCCGCCGAACGGGTCGATCAGCCGGCCGGTCGTCGTCCCGCGCCATCGCGTTGATGGTGAGGTCGCGCCGGGCCAGGTCCTGCTCGAGCGTGACGTCGGGCTCCGCGTGGAAGGCGAAGCCGTGGTAGCCGCGCGCGGTCTTGCGCTCGGTGCGGGCCAGCGCGTATTCCTCGCGCGTCTGCGGGTGCAGGAACACGGGGAAGTCCTTGCCCACGGGCAGGAAGCCGCTGGTGATCATCTCCTGCGGGCGTGGCGCCGACGACGACCCAGTCGTGGTCGTTGACGGGCAGCCCCAACAAGGCATCCCGCACCGCTCCGCCGACCATGTAAGTTTGCATGGCGGGAGTTTACGGCTCCCGCCGCGGCTCGCGGGCTCAGCCGCCGAGCCTGGCCCACACTTCGCGCGCCTGCTGTTCCACCCCGGGCGGCGCGGGCGGCAGGGGCAGGCGGCATTCGCCCACGTCCTGTCCCAGCGTGCGCAGCATCGCCTTGATCGACATGGGGTACACGCAGGTGTCGCTGTTGACGAACCCGAACGAGTCGATCAGCCGGGCGTTCACGGCGCGCGCGCGGTCGACGTCGCCGCGCCGGAACGCGGCGATCATCTCCTGGAACTGCGGGCCGGTCCAGTGCGTGGTGGTGCCGACCACGCCCACGGCGCCCACGGACAGCAGCGGCAAGGTGAAGGCGTCGTCGCCCGAATACAGGTCGAAATGCCCGCTGGCCTGCGCGAGCAGCGCCGCGGCGGCGGGCGGGTCCCCGGTGGCGTCCTTGAAGGCGACGATGTTGGGCACTTCCCGGAACAGGCGCAGCAGCACGTCGTGCCCGATCGCGGCGGCCGGTGCGCAGCGGCACGTCGTAGACCATCACGGGCAGGTCGGTGGCCGCGGCCACCGACCGAAAGTGCGCCTCGATGCCCGCCTGCGGGGGCCGGTTGTAGTACGGCGCCACGACGATCGCGCCGGCCGCGCCCAGGCCGCGCGCCATCCGCGTCAGCTCGACGCTGTGCCGCGTGTCGCTGCTGCCGGTGCCGGCGATGACGGGGATGGTCACGGCCTCGGCCACGGCGCGGATGAGGTCGCAGCATTCGGCGTCGGACAGCGTGGCGCTTTCGCCGGTGGTCGCAGCCAGCACCAGCGCGTCGCTGCCGCGGTCGGCCAGCCAGCGCGCGAGGCGCCGTGCGGCGTCCAGGTCGAGGCGGCCCTGCCCGTCGAAGGGCGTGACCATCGCCGTGAGCACCGCGCCCCAGTGGCGCGGCCCGTGAATCGCAGGCTCGCCGCGGCTCATCTCGACGTTCGGTAAGGCTCCTCGAAGTCGAGGAAGTCCTTCTCGGCCAGCGCCTGGTCGATCCAGGCCTTCACGCCGGGCAGGGCGCACAGGCGGCGGATGTAGTCGGTGATGTGCCCCGGCACCGGCAGCGCGTAGTTCTTGATGCGCATGCAGACCGGCGCGAAATAGGCATCGGCGATCGAGAACTCCCCGAACAGCATGGGCCCCTTGTTCTGCTCGAGCAGCTCCGTCCACATGGCGACGATGCGCTGCACGTCGGCGCGTACGGCCGGCTGGTCGCGCCAGGCCAGCGCGCCGACCTGCGGCAGCGACGCCTCGATGTTCATCGGGCAGCTGCTGCGCAGCGCGCCGAAGCCCGAATGCATCTCGGCGCACACGCTGCGGGCCCGCGCCCGTGCCTTCGCCTGCTGGGGCCAGAGCTGCTTGTCGGGGAATTTCTCGGCCAGGTACTCGGCGATGGCCAGCGTGTCCCAAACCGCGAAGCCGTCGTCCACCAGCACCGGCACCCGGCCCACCGGGGTGACGGGGCGCAGGGAATCCTTGAAGGTGGAGTCGGTGTCGAACGAGTCGAAGCGCACCATGACTTCGTCGAAGGGGATGCCGGCCTGCTTGAGCAGCACCCAGGGCCGCATCGACCAGGACGAGTAGTTCTTGTTGCCGATATAGAGCTTGAGCATGGGGGTCTTCTCCTGGGAAGACCGGATGCTACCGGTGCGCCCTGCCGGGATTGATGCAAAAAAGCGCGGCGATTGATGCTGCTGGGGCCCCGGGCCTCAGGGCAGTTCGCGGTTCGGCTCGGGCAGGGCCGCCTCGCGCGGGCCCACCATGCCCAGGCGCTCCTTCAGCGACTGCGGCTGGCCGCTGAGGATGGCGGCGTAGATGGTGGTGTTGGCCAGCACCTTCTTCACGTAGTCGCGGGTCTCGCCGAACGGCACGTTCTCGGCCCAGGCGGCCGCTTCGATCGGCCGGCCGTTGCGCCAGGTGCGCGGCCGGCCCGGGCCGGCGTTGTAGGCGGCGGCGGCCAGCGGCATGGAGCCGTCGAAGTCGTCGAGCACCAGCTTGAGGTAGCCGGTGCCGATGGCGATGTTGGTGTCGCGGTCGCTCAGCTGGTCGGGCGTGAAGCCGGCCAGGCCGATCTTGCGCGCGGTCCAGCGCGCGGTGGCGGGCATCACCTGCATCAGGCCGGAGGCGCCGACGTGCGAGCGCGCGTCCATGATGAAGCGGCTTTCCTGGCGGATCAGGCCGTACACGTAGGCCGGGTCGAGGCCGATCTCGCGGCTGCGCCGCACCACCGAGTCGCGAAACGGCATCGGGAAGCGCTGCTCGACGTCGAATTCGGCCTTGGTGCGCTCGCTGGTGTTGATGCAGCGGTCCCAGACCTCGCGGTCGCAGGCGAGCTGCGGCGGCGGCCAGCAGTTCGCGGTCGGCCATGCCGCCGGGCTTGGCCAGGTTGGTGGTGTAGTTCCATTCGCGCACGCCTTCGGGCCGCAGGCCCAGGGCGATGGCGTACAGCGCGCGGTTCAGGCCGGGGTTCAGGCGCGCCGCCTCCTTTTCTTCGCGCGGTCAGCGGCGCCGGCCGCGGCGGCACGGTGATCTTGCTGGCCCAGCTCCTCCAGCGCCAGCTGCTCGTAGAAGCCGCGCACCGAGGCGATGCGACTCCAGCAGCTTCTGCGGCCTCGGCGCGGCGCGGATCGCCGCCCTGCGCCAGCAGGGCGCGCGCCTTCCAGTAGACCCAGGCCGGCTCGGCGCGGGCCTCGCTCGCTCATGGCGTCGATGGCCTGCAGCACGGCCGGCCACTGCGGGCCGCGGGCCGCGCGCAAGCGCGGCGCGCACCTTCCAGGCCAGCATGTCGTCGGTGAGGTCGTTGTCGCGGCTGACCTTGGCGTAGTAGTCGAGCGCGTCGTTGCTCAGGCGCTGCGCCGCCTGCTTGCCGATCACGCCCCAGACCCAGTTGCGCTCCTCGGGCGTGAGCTGCGGTCCCCATTTGTTCTCGAGCTGGGTGGCCGCGTTGTCGGCGTCGCTGGCGGCCAGCTTGATCAGCGCCAGCACCATCATTTCCTTGCGCGCCTTCGATGCCACCACCACGCGGCTGGTCAGGAACCGGGCCGGGCTGCTGTTCAGTTCGCTGGAACTGGCCCAGGGATTCGGGCGCCACGATCTCCAGCGGCGGCCGCGGCGGCGCGCGGGCGATTGGCCTCGACGCGCCAGCCGCGCCTTGCGCCAGGCGTCGTTGGCGGTCATGCGCTGCGCGCCCAGGGTGTCGCCGATGAAGCGCGACGCCGCCAGCGTGCAGCCGTCGTCGGCGTCGCGCTGCGCGAACCAGTTGCGCCGCACCTCGTCGGACAGGCTCGCGGGGGCCGCGGCGCCTTCGCGCACGTGCGTGACCAGCAGGGCGTAGCAGCGCACCTCGCGGTCGTCGTTCATGCGGTACTTCGGGTATTCGGCCTCGAAATTGGTCCAGTCGCGCCGCTGGCCCAGCAGCAGCAGCCAGTCGTTGCGCAGGCGGTCTTCCTGGTAGGTGCCGGGATAGCGCGCGAAGAAGTCCTGCACTTCCTGCGCGCTCGCGGTGTCCAGCCGGCTTTTCAGCTCCCAGTAGGCGGCCCAGGGCTCCAGCGCGTGGCCGCGCACCTGGGGCAGCAGCTGCGCGAGCTTCTGGCGGTTGCCCTGGCGAAAGGCCTGGTTCATCTCCAGCATCAGGTCGTCGCCCTTGGGCTGCGCCTGCACGCAGCCGGCGACCGCGGCGGCGATCAGTGTCAGAATTCTCAACAACATCATTGGGCGATTATGGACAAGTCACAGGAAAAAAGGGCTTTGCGCAAGCAGCTCGTCGAACAGCGCCTGAACATGCCGGACCGCATGCAGCGCTGCGACCTGCTGCAGCGGGTGATGCGCATCTGGCTGGTCAACCGTCCCGACATCGTGATCGGCGCGTACTGGCCGATCAAGGGCGAGTTCGATCCGCTGCCGGCGCTGCACCGCTGGAAAGAGGACGGCGAACTGCTCGACGAGCCGCAGCCGCGCCGCATCGGCCTGCCCGTGGTCGACAAGCAGCATAAGACGCTGAAATTCCACGCCTGGTTCCCCGGCTGTCCCATGGAGGAAGACGCGTACGGCATTCCCAAGCCCAAGGACACCGAGGTGATCGTGCCCACCTTGCTGTTCGTGCCCTGCGTGGGCTACGGCCCCGGGGGCTTTCGCCTGGGCTACGGCGGCGGCTTCTACGACCGCACGCTGTCCACGCTGCAGCCGCGGCCCTACACGGTGGGGCTGGGCTTCACCAACGGCTTCATCGGCGACCTGGAACCCGAGCCGCACGACGTGCCGCTGGACGCGATCCTGAACGACAACGGGGTGGTGTGGCCGATCGGGTGAGTCTCTACCGCCTGATCGGGCAGTTTCTCCAGCGCCACCGGGGTTCCTACGCGGCGTCGGGGCTGATGCTGGCCGGCATTGCCTGCCTGATCGTCTGGATCCCGCGCCAGATCGGCCAGCTGGTCGACGGCCTCGTGGCCCGGCAGCTGCATGGCGCTTCGTTGCTGCGCGAGCTGGCCTGGCTGGTGGCGGCCGGCGTGGTCGTGTATTTCCTGCGCGTCGGCTGGCGGCTGAAGCTGTTCGCCGCGGCCTACCGGCTGGGCGTGGAACTGCGCGAGCGCCTGTACTCGCGGCTGTCGCTGCAGGGCGCTCATTTCTTCCAGGGGCAGCGCACGGGCGACCTGATGGCCCTGGCCACCAACGACATCGACGCGGTGGAAATGGCGGCCGGCGAGGCCATGCTGGCGGGCTTCGACGGCTCGCTCACGCTGGTGCTGGTGGTGGCGATGATGTCGCTGGGCGTCGACTGGCGGCTCGCCGCGTTCGCGCTGCTGCCGTTCCCGCTGATGGCCCTGGGCTTCTGGTGGATTTCGCGCCATGTCCACGAGGCTTCGCGCCAGTCGCTCGATGCGTTCGGCGCGCTCAACGACCATGTGCAGGAGACGCTGTCGGGCGTGCGCACGCTGCGGGCGCTCGGGCTGCAGGCCCGCAGCGAGGCCCAGTTTTCGAAACTGGCGGCGGCCGCCGTCCGGCGCGAGCTTCGATGCGCAGCGCTGGGAGGCGTCTTATGAGCCGGCGGTGGGCTTCACCTTGAGCGCCGCCACCGTGCTGACGCTCGGCGTCGGCGGCTGGCTGGTGTGGCATGCCGAGTTGACTGTCGGCCAGCTCACCAGCTTCAGCCTGTACCTCGGGCAGCTGATCTGGCCGATGTTCGCGGCCGGCTGGGTGCTGTCGCTGCTGGAGCGCGGCAAGGCGGCATGGGGCCGGCTGCAGCCGGTGCTGGACCAGCCACTGAGCGTGGACGACCACGGGACGGTTCCCCAGGTGATGCCCGGCCCGCTGGTGGCGCAGGGCGTGACCTTCCGCTATCCGGGCCAGGCCCGCGCCGCGCTCGATGGCGTGACGGTGCAGCTGCCCGCAGGCCGCACGCTGGGGCTCGTCGGGCCGACCGGCGCGGGCAAGTCCACGCTGCCTGCGGCTGCTGCTGCGCCACCACGCGCCTGCCGCCGGCGCGCTGCGCTGGAACGGCGTGGACCTGCAGGCGTACACGCTCTCGGCGCTGCGCTCGGCGATCGCGTGGGTGCCGCAGGAGGCCTTCCTGTTTTCCGCCTCCGTGGCCGAGAACATCGCGCTCGCGCGGCCGGAAGCGACACGCGAGCAGGTCGAGAACGCGGCCCGGCTGGCGGCGGTGCACGACGACATCCTGCGGCTGCCGCAAGGCTACGACACACCCGTCGGGCGAGCGCGGCGTGACGCTCTCGGGCGGACAGCGCCAGCGCGTGGCGATCGCCCGGGCGCTGCTGGCCGACGCGCCGCTGCTGCTCCTGGACGATGCGCTGTCGGCCGTGGATACCGACACCGAGGCGCGCATCCTCGCGCACCTGCGACAGGCGCGGCTGGGCCGCACGGTGATCATCGTCAGCCACCGCATCAGCACCGTGGCCGACGCCGACCACACCGTGGTGCTGCAGGACGGCCACGTCGTCGAACAAGGCGACCACGCCGCGCTGGTCGCCCACAACGGCTGGTATGCACGCCAGTGGCGCTACCAGCAACTGCAGGCGAGCCTCGATGCCAGCTGAGTCCCTCGCCACCCCGGGCCTGCCGGTCGAGCCGGCGCAGCGCCGCCGCACGCTCGGCGACGCGGCCATGCTGCTGATGCGCGCCGCCTCCCCCGAGCGGCGCCACCTGCTGCACGGCACGGCGTGGCTGATGCTCGCGGCGGGGCTGGAAGCGCTCGGCCCGCTGATCGGCAAGCTGTTCCTGGACGACTACCTGCTGCCGCGCCACGCCGACCTGCCGGCGATGGCCGGACTGCTGGCCGGCGCGCTGGTCGCCGGGCATGGCGGCCAGCTTCCTGCGCTACCTGCAGCTGGTGCGGCTGGCGGGCCTGGCGATGCGCTCGGTGCAGCGCATCCGCGAAAACGTGTACGGCCATGTGCTGCGCCTGCCCATGAGCTTCTTCGACCGCGCCATCACCGGCCAGCTCGTGAGCCGGGTCACCAACGACACGGAAGCGGTGAAGACGCTGTACGTGCAGGTGCTGTTCGTGATGCTCGACAGCGTGATCGTGCTGGCGGGCGCCATGATCGCGATGCTGTGGCTGGACTGGCGGCTGATGCTGATCGTCGCCACGCTGGTGCCGGCCGTCGTGCTGATCGTGCTGCTGTACCAGCGCCTGTCGGCCCCGGCCGTGACGCGCACGCGCGAGCTGCGCAGCGAGCTCAATGCGCAGCTGGCCGAGTCGATCGCCGGCATGGCCGTGCTGCAGGCGGGCAACGCCACGGCGCGCTTTGGCGAGCGCTTCGCCGCCATCAACGAAGCGCACTACAGCTCGCGCCAGAGCGAGCTGCGCGCCAACGCCTGGCTGCTGCGGCCGGTGCTGGACCTGCTGAATGTCTTCCTGCTGGCTGTCGTGATCGCGGTGTTCGGCGCGCGCGGCAACGGCGCGGCCCTGAGCGCCCTCGAAGTGGGCGTGCTCTATGCCTTCATCAGCTACATCTCGCGGGTGGTCGAGCCGCTGATCCAGATCACGATGCAGTTCTCCCAGCTGCAGCAGGCCATGGTCGGCGCCGCCCGCGTCCATGCCCTGCTCAAGGAAACGGAAACCCCGGTCGCGGTGGACCATGGCCGCGTGACGGAAGGCGCGATCACGATCGAGCAGCTCGACTTCGGCTACCGGCCCGATCTTCCGGTGCTGCACGGCCTCCAGCTCCAGATCGCACCGGGCAGCTTCCACGGCATCGTCGGCCACACCGGCAGCGGCAAGAGCACGCTGCTGTCGCTGTTGCTGCGCTTCTACCCGGCGCCGCCCGGCGCCATCCGCATCGACGGCACGCCGGTGGAGGCGATCGCCGAGGACCATTTCCGCGACAGCGTCGGCCTGGTGCCCCAGGACCCGTTCCTGCTGGCCGCGAGCGCGCGCGAGAACATCGCCATGGGCCGCAACCTGTCGCAGGACCGGATCGAGGCGGCGGCCCGGGCGGCGCACGCGCACGACTTCATCGCCGGCCTGGAACGTGGCTACGACACGCCGCTGGGCGAGGGCGGCGCGCGCCTGTCGGTGGGGCAGAAGCAGTTGCTCGCGATCGCCCGCGCCCTGGCCGGCGAGCCGCGCATCCTGTTCCTGGACGAAGCCACCTCGCACATCGATTCGGAGACCGAGCAGGTCGTGCAGCAGGCGCTGTCGGCGCTGCGCGGCCGGGTGACGATCGTGGCCATCGCGCACCGCCTGTCGACCATCCGCGACGCCGACCGCATCGTCGTGCTCAACCACGGCCGCATCGCGGAGCTGGGCACGCACACGCAGCTGATGGCAATCCCCGAGGGGCTGTACCAGCGGCTGTACCTGCTGCAGCAGCTGGAGGAAGAGGGCGCGGGCTAGTCGATGTTGTCGACGGTGTCCGGGTCCGGCACTTCGCCGATCGTCTGGCGCGTGGCCTTGGCCTGCGCCATCAGCCATTCGCAGAAGGCCTTGATCTCCGGGCGCTGCGCGCTGCGCGGGCCGACGATCAGCCAATAGGCCATGGGCGAGTCCATGCGCTGGTGCGGCAGCGGCTCGACCAGGTCGCCGTTGGCCAGGCTCTCGGCCACCATCGGCAGCCGCGCCAGCACCACGCCCTGCCCGGTGAGCGCGGCCTGCACCATCTGGTAGGCGTAGTTGAAATACAGCCAGCGCTTGGGCTGCAGCTTCGGGAAGCCGTGCTCGTCGAACCAGCGCCGCCAGCGTCAGCCATTCCAGGTGGGTGTGGTGGGCGTCGCCGGCCTCGATCAGCGCGAACTGCGTCAGGTCGGCCGGCTTCTTCAGCGGCGCGCCGGCCTTGAGCAGCCAGGGGCTGACCACCGGCGTGAGCTGCTCGCCGAACATGCGGATCGCATGCGGGCGGCATGGTCGCCGTGGGGCCGTAGCGCAGCGCCAGGTCGACGTCGGCGACATCGAGGTCGAGCGCGACGTCGGAGGCGTCGATGCGGATGTCGATCTCGGGGTTGTCGCGCTGGAACTGCTCCAGCCGCGGGATCAGCCACATCGACGCGAACGACGCGAAGGTGGTCAGCGCCACCGACCGGCGGCCGGCGCTCTGGCGGATCTGGCGCACCGCGCTGTCGATGCGCGGCAGCGATTGCGACACCGCCATCAGCAGCTGCGCGCCGGCGCTGGTGAGCTCCACCGCGCGCGTGTGGCGCAGGAACAGGCTCACGCCCACTTCTTCTTCCAGTGACTGGATCTGGCGGCTCACCGCCGACTGGGTCAGTGCCATTTCTTCCGAGGCGGCGCGGAAATTCAGGTGCCGCGCCACGGCTTCGAAGGCGCGCAGGTGGCCGGCCGAAATCGGGCGGGTGCGCAGGTGCGTCTGGGAGTGCTGCATGTGCCAGTCCTTGTCAGGAGCGTTGCGTGCATTGATGCGAATCGGGAATCAATAGGGTAGCCGGATTTCATTGGACTGCCAAGCGCCCGTCGCCGATGATTCAATGCCGAAACGCCCTCCCAAGGAGAACCGCCATGGCCTCGCAAACGCTGACGCAAATGCAACAATCCACCTCCGCGCCCGCCCTGCCGGGAACGTGGAAGCTGGCTGCCGGCCGCGCCATCACGCTCGAGCCGCGCGAAGCCGGCATCCTGCGGGTGGCGCACGGCCAGCTCTGGGCCACCTTCGACGGTCCGCACAGCGGCCCGCTGCAACGACCTGGGCGACCACGTCATCGGCGTCGGCGAGCAGCTGCCGCTGCGCGCCGGCCAGCGGCTGGTGGTCGAAGCCTGGAACGGCCGGCTCGCCCGCCTATTTCAGCTGGGACCCGCTGCCGGTGCGCGCGCCGCGCCGCGGCTGGCCCGCCGTGGTTCAGCCCTTGGCCGATTTGCGGCTGGCGCTGGTTTTCGGCGCGGGCGCCGCGGGCCGGCTGGTCCGGCGTGGCCGGCCTGGCCTGGGACCTGCGTGGCGGGCCGCGGCCGCGACACCTTGGCCGACTGCGCCTTCAGTGCGCACTCCAGGGCCTGCCGTGCCCACGGCGCCATGAGCTGAGGCGATTCCAGCGCCTCGTCCGGCACGGTGTAGTAGTTCATGCTGCGCGGGACGCCCTTCATCGCATAGGTGAAACGCTCGCCGCCGGCCTCCTCGAAGCCGCGGCGGGTCGTGTCATCCGCCTTCAGCCACAGTTTTTCCCCGGTGCCCAGGTCGGCCACGATCGCGATGGTGAGGCCGCCCGGTGCTGATGCCCCAGCCGCCGAACATGCGCCGCGCACGGCACGGCCCCGCGCTCGCGAGCAGTTCGCAGCAGTAGTCGGCAAAGCGGGAGTCGGCAGCCATCTCGTCGAAGGGTAGCAGCGTGCCCGCATAATTCCAAGGCAGCTCCCCACCTTCTCCATGGCCCGGCCCAAGTCATCCCAGCACGAACTCAAGCGCGACGAGATCCTGGACGTGGCGGCGCAATGCTTCGCCGACCGCAGCTACCCGGCCGCCAGCATGAACGACATCGCCGCGGCCGGCGGCACTTCCAAGGCGCGCCTGTATCACTATTACGAGAGCAAGGAAGCGATCCTGTTCGACCTGCTGGACCGCTACACGCAGCGGCTGCTGGCCGTCATCGGGCAGGCCGAGGCCACGGCGCAGCGCCGCAACCTGGACGACCGCGCGGCGCTGCACGAGCTGGTGCGCAGCTTCCTGGAGGAGTACGAGAGCTCGGCCACCCGCCATGTGGCGCTGCTGCATGACACCAAGTTCCTCGGCGCTGCGCAGCGTGACCTGATCCTGAATCGCCAGCGCGACGTCGTGTCGGCCGTGACGCGGTTCCTGCGCCGCGCCTACCCCGCCCGCGTGACCGTCGCCAACCAGACGCCGGTGGCGATGATGCTGTTCGGCATGATCAACTGGACTTTCACCTGGCTGCGGCCGGGCGGCGCCGATGAGCTACGCGGCCTTCGCCGAGGAAGTGATCGGGATGCTGGACCACGGGCTGGCGAAATGACGGCGTTGCACGTGGTCGTGATGGGCGTCGCCGGCTGCGGCAAGTCGGCCGTGGGCCGGCGCATCGCGCGCGCGCTGGCGCTGCCGCTGATCGAAGGCGACGAATTCCACCCCGAGAGCAACATCGCGAAGATGCGGCAGGGACTGCCGCTGGGCGACGCGGACCGGGCCGGCTGGCTGGACCGGCTGGCGCAGGAGCTGGCGCGCCATCCCGCCGGCGCGGTGCTCACCTGCTCCGCGCTCAAGCGGGCCTACCGCGACCGGCTGCGCCCGGCGGTTCCGGGATTGCGCTTCGTGCACCTGAAGCTCTCGCAGGAAGCGGCGCTGCAGCGCGTGGCGGCGCGCGACGGCCACTTCTATCCGCCCAGCCTGGTGGCCAGCCAGTTCGAGGCCCTGGAGGACCCGGCCGGCGAGCCGGGTGTGCTGGAAGTGGATGCGTGCCTGGCGCTGGAGGCTGCGGCGGCGAGCGCGGTTTCGCAACTGCGGCCGCAGGGACTCGGCAATTCAACAATGCGTAATTGATTACGCTTAGGTAAAATCGCGGTTTCCCCCGAACGCGCCCCGTCCCCCAGGAGACCCGATGTCCAAAGCTTTCGCCAGCCAGGCCGACCTGGCCGACAAGAAGATCACTTTCGAGCAGCTCAGCGCGCATTGCTGGGCCTACACCGCCGAGGGCGACCCGAATTCCGGCGTCATCATCGGCGACAGGTTCATCATGGTCAGCGACGCCACGGCGACGCCCGCGATGGCGCAGGACCTGATCGCACGCATCCGCACGGTGAGCGACAAGCCGATCAAGTACGTGCTGCTCACGCACTACCACGCGGTGCGCGTGCTGGGCGCCAGTGCCTACGCGGCCGAAGGCGCGACGGAAATCATCGCCAGCCAGGGCACGTTCGACCTGATCGTCGAGCGCGGCAAGGAAGACATGCAGTCGGAGATGGAGCGCTTCCCGCGGCTGTTTCGCAATGCCGAAAGCGTCCCGGGGCTGACCTGGCCGACCATGGTGATCGGCGGCGGCGACCCGACGAAGGGCGAAGTGCCGGGCAAGCTCACGCTCGACCTCGGCGGCGTCAAGGTGCAGGTCTGGCATCCCGGTCCCGGCCACACGCGCGGCGACACGGTGGCATGGGTCGAGGAAGAAAAAGTGCTGTTCTCGGGCGACCTCGTGGAATACGAGGCGGGCGTCTACACCGGCGACGCGCAGCTCGAGGAGTGGCCTGCCACGCTGGAGGCCCTGCGCGCCTTGCGCGCCGAGGCCATCGTGCCGGGCCGCGGCGAAGCCATGAAGGGCCTGGCGGAAGTCAACAAGGCGCTGGATTACACCAAGCGCTGGGTCGAGACGCTGTACGCCTGCGGCAAGGAGGCCGCGGCGGCCAACATGGACCTGAAGGCCGCGATGGCACACACGCGCAAGCGCATGGACCCGGTCTTCGGCCACGTCTTCATCTACGAACACTGCCTGCCGTTCGACGTCAGCCGGGCGTTCGACGAGGCGAGCGGCATCAAGAACCCGCGCATCTGGACGGCGCAGCGCGACAAGGAAATGTGGGCCGCGCTGCAGTCATGACCCGCGGCGGCCACCACCTGTAGGCCCCCGCCGACACGCCGGCCTTATGCCGGACGACATGTCTGCCGGGCCAGGCCTCCTAAGCTGGGCGCTTGCCTCATTTTCTGACGGGGCAGCCCTCACAGGAGATCCCCATGGTTCCCAGCAAATCCACGCCGCGCATCCTGCAGCAGCAGCAACCTGCGCGCGACAGTGACCCGCGGCAGCAGCAATCCGGCTCGAACGATTTCCAGCCCAAGCCGGGCGCGAAGCAAGGCGGGCAGCAAATGGGCGAAGGCAGCTACGAGGCCACCCGCGACTACCAGAAGAACATCAAGGAATACCTGAAGGACGCGGACGTGCAGTCCGATGCGCAGGCGGCCAAGCCGAAGTCCGCAGAGGAAGCGCGTGAACTGGACGAGGCCGAGGAGGAAGGCAAGTCCCACTCCAAGGGCGAGCGTTAAGCCTGCGCCGCAGGTGCCTGCCCTTATTGCTGGGCGCTGAGCTCCCGCAGGTCGCGCTGGTAGGCGCGCAGCCGGCGCACCGCCGTTTCGCGCTGGGCCGCGCTGGTGCTGTTGTGCAGCGCCGCGAAACTGCGGCAGGACTCCTCGATCAGCGCATGCTGGTAGGCGTTCGCGGCCGGCTCGGGCGGTTCCCGGACGCGGTCGAGAAAGCCGCGCAGCAGCTTGCGCGCCTCGTCGAATGAGACCGGCTGGCCGGCGATCCGGCGCAGCGTCTGCAACGCATCGCGCTGCCGGCGCTGGCGCTCGGCCAGGATGCGCGCCGGGTCGAATGTCGATTTGCCAAACTGGCGGCGCAGTGCGCTGCGCTGCGGCTCGTCGAGCTTGCCGTAGATCATCTCGCTGCGCTCGAGGAACTGCTCGAAGCGCTTGTCGTCCCGTTCGGCCGGCGGCGCCTGCAGCCATTCCTTGCGGTAGTCCGCGTTGTTCTTCTCGTACTTGCGCTCCAGGTGCAGCAGTTGTTCCGGCGTGAGCCCGATGGCCAGCGTGACCACGGCGGGCTCGGCCCGCTCGGCGACGGCGTCCAGGCGCTCGCGCACTGCGCGAAGAACGCGCAGGCCTGCGCTGGCGCTGACGTCGCCCGGGGCCATCTGCTCCATGCGGTGCAGCAGCGCCGCGACCTGGGGCAGTTCGTGCCGTGCGGTGCCAGCGGTGCAGCCGCGCCAGGTCCTCGCGCACGCGCGCCGCCTGCTCGTCGCTGAAGTCGACGTAGCTGTCCAGCCACCAGTAGGCGACGTCGTCCAGATTGTTGTAGCCCAGCTTCACGGCGCTGCAGGCGGACAGCACCGCGGCCAGGGCCAGCAGGCCGATAATCCGGCCAAGTCTTGATGCGATGGTCATCAGAGGAAAAGGAAAGTCATGACAGCAGTCGATGTGGTCATCATGGCCGCCGGCAAGGGCACGCGCATGAAGAGCCGCTTGCCCAAAGTGTTGCACCGTTTGGCCGGGCGTGCATTGCTGCAGCATGTGATCGGTACGCGTCGGCGGCGCTGCAGGCCCGCCGCGTCGTCGTGGTCACGGGCAATGGCGCGGCCGAGGTCGAGGCGGCCGCCGGCGGCTGGGCGCAAGCCGCGGCACGGCCGCGCCGGTGTTCGTGCGCCAGGAGCCGCAGCTGGGCACCGGCCATGCGGTGCAGCAGGCCGTGCCGGTGCTGCCGGACGACGGCACCACGCTGATCCTCAATGGCGACGTGCCGCTGATCGAGGCCGCCACGCTGCAAAGCCTGGTCGAGCGCAGCGGCGGGCCGCGCGCTGGCACTGCTGAGCGTGGAGATGCCCGACCCCACCGGCTATGGCCGCATCCTGCGCAGCGGCGACACGGTGCAGGCCATCGTGGAACACAAGGACGCCAGCGAGGCGCAGCGCGCGATCACGCGAGGTCTACACCGGCTTCATGGCGGTGCCCAACGCGCTTGCTCAAGCGCTGGCTGGCGCGCCTGACCAACGACAACGCGCAGGGCGAGTACTACCTGACCGACATCGTCGGGCTGGCGGTGGCCGACGGCGCCGATGTGGTGGCCGTCAGGACCGACGACAAGGTGCAGGTCGACGGCGTCAACAGCCCCGCGCAGCTGGCCGAGCTGGAGCGCGCCTTCCAGCTGCGCCAGGCGCAGGCGCTGATGGAGCAGGGCGTGCGCATCGCCGACCCGGCGCGCTTCGACGTGCGCGGCCAGCTCGACTGCGCGCAGGACGTGGAGATCGACGTCAACTGCGTGTTCGAAGGCCGGGTCTCGCTGGGCGAGGGCGTGCGGATCGGCGCCAACTGCGTGATCGCCAACGCCAGCATCGCGGCCGGCGCGGTGATCCATCCGTTCACCCATATCGACGGCGAGAAGCTGGGCGTGCGCGTCGGCGAGGGCGCCCTGGTCGGCCCGTTCGCGCGGCTGCGCCCCGGCGCCGACCTGGGCGCCGGAGGTGCACGTGGGCAACTTCGTCGAGATCAAGAATTCCACGCTGGCGCGCGGGGCCAAGGCCAACCACCTGGCCTACCTGGGCGACACCACGGTGGGCGAGCGCGTCAACTACGGCGCAGGCTCCATCACCGCGAACTACGACGGCGCCAACAAGCACCGCACCGTGATCGAGGAGGACGTGCACATCGGCAGCAACTGCGTGCTGGTCGCGCCGGTCACCATCGGCCGCGGCGGCACCGTGGGCGGCAGCTCCACCATCACCAAGGACACGCCGCCCGGCGCGCTGTCCGTGGCGCGGGGCAGGCAGGTGAGCATCGCGAACTGGCAGCGGCCGAAGAAGGCCGGCAAGTAACGCGCCGGGCGCCGCGCCGCCTTCAGCCGCGCGGGCGCGCCAGCGGGATCCTCGGCTGGAATTTCGCGCGCTGCAGCGAGAAGAACGCCTTGACGTTGCGCACGTTGGCGTCGCTGGTGAACAGGCGCTGGGCCAGCGCCAGGTAGTCCGGCATGTCCCGCGCATGCACGACGAGGATGAAGTCGGGGCCGGGCGAAACGCGGTAGCACTGCTGCACGGCGTCGTCGCGCACGATGCGCGCCTCGAAGGCTTCCTGCTCCTCCTGCCCCTGCCGGTCCAGCGTGATTTCCACGACCGCCTGCAGTCCGTGCCCCAGCAGGGGCGCGAGCCGGTCGGCGCTGAGGATGGCGACCTGCCGCTCGATCAGCCCGGCGTCGCGCAGCCGCTTGACCCGCCGCAAGCAGGTGGGCGGCGACACGTGGACGCGCCCCGCCAGATCCTGGTTGCTGAGCGACGCGTCCGGTCTGGAGCTGCTCCAGCAGCGCCAGGTCAATGGCATCTGGTTGAGTTATTTCTTCCTTTTTATTGACCATTTTGGAATTATATTTCGTGTATTGAATTTGATGAAATTTTAATCCATAAAAATCAAAATAAAGATCGCATATTTTCAGTCGACGCTTCTACAGTGGCCACTCCGCAAAGGAGTCTTTCATGTGTGGCATCGTCGGCGCCGTCTCCACCGGCAACATCGTTCCCATCCTCGTCCAGGGCCTGCAGCGGCTGGAATACCGCGGCTACGACTCGTGCGGCGTCGCGGTGTATGCCGACGGCCTGAAGCGCGCTCGCAGCACCGACCGGGTGGCCGAACTGCTCGGCCCAGGTCGAGCACGAGCACATCAACGGCACGACCGGCATCGCGCACACCCGCTGGGCCACGCACGGCGCACCGGCGGTGCACAACGCCCATCCCCACTTCAGCCACGGGCCGGGCAAGGACGCCGCGGCCCGCCCCGGCCGCGTGGCGCTGGTGCACAACGGCATCATCGAGAATTACCAGGAGCTGCGCGCCGAGCTCCAGGCCAAGGGCTACCAGTTCTCCAGCCAGACCGACACCGAGGTCATCTGCCACCTGATCGACAGCCTTTACGAGGGCGACCTGTTCGAGGCGGTGAAGGCGAGCGTGCGCCAGCTGCACGGCGCATACGCGATCGCGGTGTTCTGCAAGGACGAGCCGAACCGGGTGGTCGGCGCGCGCGCCGGCTCGCCGCTGATCCTGGGCGTGGGCGCCGAAGGGGGCGAGAACTTCCTGGCCAGCGACGCGATGGCGCTGGCCGGCGTGACCGACCAGATCGTGTACCTGGAAGAAGGCGACGTGGTCGATGTGCAACTGGGCAGGTACTGGGTGGTGGACAAGGCGCACAAGCCCGTGACGCGTCCGGTGAAGACGGTGCAGGCGCACAGCGGCGCGGCCGAGCTCGGCCCTTACCGGCACTACATGCAAAAGGAAATCTTCGAGCAGCCGCGCGCCGTCGCCGATACGCTCGAAGGCGTCCAGGCCATCGTGCCGGAGCTCTTCGGCGACGGCGCGTACCGTGTGTTCAAGGAGGTCGATTCCGTCCTGATCCTGGCCTGCGGCACCAGCTATTACAGCGGCTGCACGGCCAAATACTGGCTGGAAGGCATCGCAAAGATCCCGACGCAGGTGGAGATCGCGAGCGAGTACCGCTACCGCGACACCGTTCCGCATCCGGGCACGCTGGTGGTGACGATCAGCCAGTCGGGCGAAACGGCCGACACGCTCGCGGCGCTGCGCCACGCCCAAGGCCTGGGCATGGACAAGACGCTCACGGTGTGCAACGTCGCCACGTCGGCGATGGTGCGCGAATGCAAACTGGCGTACATCACCCGTGCAGGCGTGGAGATCGGCGTGGCGTCGACCAAGGCCTTCACGACCCAGCTGGCCGGGCTGTTCCTGCTGACGCTGGCACTGGCGCAGGTGAAGGGGCGGCTGTCCGAGGCCCAGGAGGCGGCCCACCTGAAGGCCATGCGCCACTTGCCCGCCGCGTTGTCAGCCGTGCTGGCGCTCGAGCCGCAGGTCATCAGCTGGTCGGAGGATTTCGCCGGCAAGGAGAACGCGCTGTTTCTCGGACGGGGGCTGCATTACCCGATTGCGCTGGAAGGCGCCCTCAAGCTCAAGGAAATCACGTACATCCACGCGGAGGCCTACGCGGCCGGCGAGCTCAAGCATGGCCCGCTCGCCCTCGTCACGAGCGAGATGCCGGTGGTCACGGTGGCACCGAACGACGCGCTGCTCGAGAAGCTCAAGAGCAACATGCAGGAAGTGCGCGCCCGCGGCGGCGTGCTTTACGTGCTGGCCGACGCCGACTCGCGCATCGAGAGCGAGGACGGCATCCACGTCATCCGCATGCCTGAGCACTATGGGCCGCTGAGCCCGCTGCTGCACGTGGTGCCGCTGCAGCTGCTCGCCTATCACACGGCCTGCGCCAGGGGCACGGATGTCGACAAGCCGCGCAACCTGGCGAAGAGCGTGACCGTCGAGTGAAGCGCGGCCGGGCAACCAGGCGCCGCCCGGCGGTGCAGCCCGACCGTTGAATCCAACGCACATTGACAAGCGCTCGCGCTGTGAAATACTCTTGAGACAATGAATTCCACCGCGCGCTCCGAGCATGAACCGGCCGCGCTGTCCGACGCCAGCCTGGCGGAAGCGGCGCGTTATGCCCTGCTGCGCCGCCTCGCGCCGTCGATGCGGCATCATCTCGTGGTCAACCTCCAGCCGATCGGCATGATCTACGAAGTCATGGACCGCCGCCTGCGCGCCGCCGAGCCGGACCTGGCGGAGGTGCACGACAGCGCCCACAAGATCAACAGCTTCGCCCGTGCCGCGCTCAATTCCTGCCTCGACGTGGTCACCTGGCTCGCGCCGGACGAAGAGGCGGTCATCACGGCGGCCGACGGGGTGGCCGAATGCTTCGGCTTGCTGGCGACGAGCCTGACCTTTCGTGGCTATGCGTTGCGAAACGAGGTGTCGCCGCTGCCGGGCCATGTTCGCCGCAGCGCGATCCGCAACGTCCTCACCGCCGCGCTGCTGCATGCCACCGACGAGAATCCCCCGCCGGCCGACCTGGCGCTGGCCGCCGAGGCAACCCGGGAAGCCCTGGCCCTGACGCTCACGCTGCGCCGCACCGATGGTGAGCCGGGCTTTTCGCCCGAACCGAGTTACCGCAACCTGGAATGGAGCGACTTGCAGGCCCTGGCTGCCGCCGAACGGGTGGACCTGGAGCGCCAGGGCGGGCAGCTGCTGCGCATCTTCATTCCCTGGGCGCGGCCGGCGAGCGCCTGAGCGCGCCGCGCGGCCTGAAATCCAGCGCCTTCATCGCCGCCGCCAGTCCGGTGCGGCTGGCCTCGTAGTCGGCCCACGGGTCGTTGCCTTCGTCCAGCCGAGCATGCGCGGTGCGCACGGTCCAGTGGGCGCCGCTCTTGAGCCCGCCGAGTTCTTCCCACCTCACCGGCACGGAAATGCCCAGGCCGGGCCGGGCGCGCGCCGACCACGCGCACACGGTGGTGGCGCCATAGCCGTTGCGCAGGTAGTCGATGAAGATCTTGCCGACGCGGTTGCTGCCGCCGCTCTTGGCGACGAATCGTTGCGGAATGGTGCGCGCGAGGTGCTGCACGATGGCCTGGGAAAAGTCCTTGACCGTGTCCCAATCCAGCTGTTTCTTCAGCGGCACGACCAGGTGCAGGCCCTTGCCGCCGCTGGTCTTCAGGAACGCTGGCAGGCCCAATTCGGAGAGAAATGCGTGAACGAGCCTGGCCGCCTCCTGGACCTGGGGCCAGCCGACGCCTTCGCCGGGGTCCAGGTCGAAGGTCATGCGATCGGGTTTGTCGATGGCCGTCTTCACGCCGTTCCAGGTGTGGAATTCGACCACGTTCATTTGCGCCGCCGACAACAGCCCCTCGGGGCGGGCGACCTCCAGCATGGGTGGGTGGCCGTGAAAGAACACTTTGTCGAGCTGCTCGATGCCGGGCATCTTGTAGCGCTCGGCATGCTTCTGGAAGAACAGCTCGCCCGCAATGCCCTTGGGCGCACGCACGAGCGCCACCGGCCGCCCCTTCAGGTGCACCATCATCAGGGGCGCGACCAGGGCGTAATAGCGAACGAGCTCGATCTTGGTCAGGCCCGATTCGGCATCGATGACCCGGCCGGGATTGCTCACCCGCAGCGAAGCGGGCAGGGGCATGCCCACAGCCGGCGGATCCGCAGCGGCAGCCGCTTCGTCCACCGCAGCGACATGGCGCGGCACTTCGCGCACGATCGCCTGCGGCTTCTTGTCCGATCGCAGCCCATGGAACACCGAGTGGCGGATGCGGTTGTCGCGGGTCCATTCCCCGAACGCCACTTCGCAGACCAGTTCGGGCCTGACCCAGTGCGCGCCGCGCGGGACCGTGGCGTCAGGTGCAAAGGGACGGGCTTCGGAGCGCACCGATTCGAGCTGCTCGCGCAACTCCCGCAATGTCTTCTCGTTGAAGCCCGTCCCCACGTTGCCGGCGTACTGCAGGCGCCCCTTCGCGTCGTGCACGCCCAGCAGCAGCGAGCCGATGCCGGTGCGCGAACCCTTCGGGTCGGTGAAGCCGCCGATCACGAATTCCTGGCGCTGGCCGCACTTGAGCTTGATCCAGTCCGGCGACCGGCGCGACACGTAGGCGGAATTCCTGCGCTTGGCGATGACGCCTTCGAGCCCGAGCCTGCAGGCCGACGCGACGACTTCATCAGCCGGCGAGTCGAAGGCCGCGCTGAACCTCACGCTCTTGTGCGGCTTGCGCTCCACGATGCGTTGCAGCACCGCGCGCCGCTCCTCCAGCGGCACGGCGCGCAGGTCATGGCCCGCGCAATACGGAAGGTCGAAGAGGCAGTAGACGATGTTGCCGGTGCGGGCACTGTCGAAAGCGCCCTGCAGGGCCTGGAAATCCGCCAGCATGCGCTCGCCCGGCATGATGATCTCCCCGTCGTACCAGCCGTCGGGCAGTTCCATGGACTGCAAGGCCTGCTCCAGCTGCGGCAGCTTCGCCGTCCAGTCGTTCCCGTTGCGGGTCACGAGCTGGATGCGGCCGCCGTCCACGCGCGCCAGCATGCGGTAGCCGTCGAATTTGATTTCGCAAGTCCAGTTCGCGCCGTCCTTTGGCGGGCTGTCCACCAGGGTCGCGAGTTGCGGCTGCAAGGCCGCCGGCAGTGCCGCCGGGCGGGCACCGTCGGGCGGTCCCGCGGCCGCGGTTGCAGGGCGGGCGGCCGCAACATCGCCGGCTTTGCGCTGCGGCGGCCGGCCAGCCCTTCCCTTCACGCTGTCGGGCATTTCATCCACCACGCTGAACTCGGAAGACGGCCGCACGAATTCATCTTTCTCCTTGATCAGCAGCCAGGGCTCCTGCCGCTCGTTGCCGCGCCCCTTCATGCGCACGAGCGTCCAGCGCCCGTGCAGTTTCAGCCCGTGCAGTTCGAACTTGAGCTTTCCTTCGCGGTAACCCTCGTGTGGGTCCTCCAGCGGCACCCAGGTGCCCCTGTCCCAGATGATGACCTTGCCCGCACCGTAGTTGCCGGCAGGGATCGTGCCTTCGAACTGGTTGTAGGCAATCGGGTGGTCCTCCACGTGCACCGCCATGCGCTTGTCGGCGGGGTCGAAGCTCGGCCCCTTGGGGACCGCCCAGCTTTTCATCGTGCCCTCGAGTTCCAGGCGGAAGTCGTAATGCAGGCGCGAGGCCCAGTGCTTCTGGATGACGAAGGCGCGGGCCACTTCGCTGGGCGCGCCGCCCGCCGCAGGCTCGGGCGTGGCTTCGAAGTTACGCTTGTCGCGGTAGGTCTTGAGGGCGTTGGAGGAACGCTCGTCCATGGGCGCTGAACCTTTCTGCATCCACGATAGGAAGGGGCGGGGTTCAGCGTTGTAGGACAAGCCTCCTTTGTGCCGTGGGAACCGCTGGGGGCGCGATGCGTCAGGACGACGCGCGGAACTGGTCGCGCAGCATCTTGATCTGGTCGTGGTTGCGTTGCACGCCCTGCATCTGGCGCTCCACGATCAGCTTGGCACCGGCAGGCAGGGGCTGCTTCAGGGCCTTGCGATAGCGGGCCATGGCGTTGTCCTCGCCGCGTTCGGCCTCCTCCAGCACCGCCTTGTCGTCGTAGGTCGAAAGGGTGGCCTTCACGGCCACCCAGCCGCGGTGGACGGCGCCGGCCGCACTGCCGTGGTCGGTGTCGTTGCCGCCCAGGCCGCGGATCTGCTGGTTGAGCTCCTGCGCCGCGCCGCGGCAGTCGTCGGCACGCTGCAGGAACAGCGATTTCAGGTCCGCGCGCTCGGCCTGTTCCGCGCAGGCGCGGAAACCGTACTCGCCGTCCTTGCAGCATTCGGCCAGGTCCTGCAGCGCGTCGATCACGTCGTCCCGGTCGCCGCCCTGGTTGCCCGCGCTCTGCGCGGCGCCGACGGCCGCCGCCGCTCCGCGCACGCCGTCCGTCATGCCCATGCGCGAGGAGTCGATGCGGTTCCAGGCCGCCCGGCTGGCGGGCTGGGCCTGGTTCCAATCGAGGTTCGAGTTCGCCCGGGCCGCTTCCCACTCGGATGCGAGGCTGGGTTCGGCGGACTCCCAGTCACCCGGGTAGCGGGTGCGCCCGGTCAAACCCAGCCGGTAGGCCGGGGCGTAGTCGTCGAAAGTACGGCCCTTCTCGTAGTACGGCTCGCGGGAATAGTTCTCGCGCCAATAGGCCTCTTCGAGGGTCGGGTTGACGGCTTCACCCGCGGCCTTGCCCGCGAGCCCGCCGACCACCGCGCCGACCACGCCCCCTACGGCGACGCCGATCGGCCCGCCGATGGAACCCGCGGCCGCACCTGCCATGGCGCCGCCTGCGGCGCCGATCCCGGTGCCAACGGGGTGCGCGCCTGGCTCATCGGTGATGGGGTCGCGGTTCAGGTCCTTGTCTTCAGCAGCCATTTCGTTTGCTCCTTGTGTGTGGATTGAATGAATTTCGCGCTGCCGGCCTTGCGGCCGAGCGCTTGCCGCACGCCACGCCGCTTCGAGGCGTCGCATGGGCATTGCGCCATCTTGCTGCGCTCGCCGGCGCGTGCGGTCGGTCAAACCGGGGAGTGCCTGTAGGAGAAGCCGCACGGGCTGCGGCGTGCGGACGCACTCGACGAGCCCCACAGTCGAATCCAGCCTTGTCCTACAGCCGCTGCCGGCGCAGCGGCGCACCCTGACATCGGAGCAGACCATCATGAAATATTCGCTGCGCAAGACGCCTTCCCATCTTCACCTCGCCTACAAGTACGGCGAGGCGAGCGACGGCCTGCTGGGCCGCAACTTCACGCTGCAGGTCGAGGACCATGTGCTGACGCTGGCCATCGACCTCACGGCGAATTTCCACACGCGCAACAAGAGTGCGGCGGCCTACCTCGATGCCGTCAATTACGTCCACAACCATCACAAGCTGCGTTTCCTCCAATGCAGCGACAACCTGGTGCGCGCGCGGTTGATCAAGGCCTGGGAACAGGTGAACCACCCCGAGCTGCATCTGTGCCTCGAAATGGGCCAGCGGGGGCGCTATCTCTATGCCGTGCAGCCGCACTCGCTCTTCATGGGCGGCATCCAGTTCGATGTCGAACGCGTGATCGAGGAGCACGCGATCGGCGGCCGCGCGCCTTCCAACGATTTCCACCTCGCAGGGAACCACGCATGACGAAGACAGGATGGAAGAGGGCGGCCGCGCGCGGCCTTCGCATGTTGAGGCTGGGTCTCGCGCTCCTTCTGGGCGCGGGCGCGGCCGGCGCGATGGCCGACGATGCCGCGTCGCTGCGCGCGAAGTACGGCGACTTGCGGGAAGCGCTGCGCAACAACAATTTCCAGCGGCCCCTTCACATCGACTCCGGCCAGTCCGCCGATGCGCTGCGCGGCGACGTCTATGCGGTGCTGGAACATCCCTTTGCCGAATTCAGCAGCGCGCTCAAGGACCCGGCGGACTGGTGCGACATCCTGATCCTGCCGTTCAACACGAAGTACTGCCATGCCGTCGAGGGCAACGGCCGATCGACGCTGCAGGTGCGCATCGGCCGCAAGTTCGACCAGCCCGCGCAGGATGCCTACCGGCTCGATTTTTCGCTGCGGCAGATCGCTTCTTCGCCGGACTACTTCGAGAGCCGGCTCGACGCGAAGAGCGGCCCGCTGGGAACACGCGACTACCGCATCCTCCTGTCCGCGGTTCCGCTGGACGCCGGCCGCACCTTCATGCACCTGAGCTATTCGTACGGCTACGGCGCGGCCGGCCGCTTCGCCATGCAGATGTACCTGTCGACGGTGGGCGCGGAAAAGGTCGGGTTCACGATCACCGGCAGGGACGGCAGCGGGCCAGCCCGTCTACATGAACGGCGTGCGCGGTGCGATCGAGCGCAACGTGATGCGCTACTACCTGGCCATCGACGCCTACATGGCTTCGCTGCGCGTCCCGCCCGAGCAGCGGCTGGACAAGCGGATCCAGACCTGGTTCACCGGAACCGAGCGCTACCCGAGGCAGTTGCGTGAAATGGACCGTTCGACCTACCTCGCCATGAAGCGGGGCGAGCACGAACGCCAGCAGGCGCTGATCGAGTAGGCCGTTACTTCAGCCCGGCCGCTGCGCGCAGCGCCGCGCCTTGTCCGTGCGCTCCCACGTGAACTCCGGCTCCTCTCGGCCGAAGTGGCCGTAGGCCGCGGTCTTCTCGTAGATCGGGCGCAGCAGGTCCAGCATCTGGATGATGCCCTTGGGCCGCAGGTCGAAGTGATCGTGCACGAGCGAGGCGATCTGGTCGTCGGGGATGACGCCGGTGCCTTCGGTGTACACCGTGACGTTCATCGGCTTGGCCACCCCGATCGCATAGGCCACCTGGATCTGGCATTGGCGGGCGATGCCGGCAGCCACGATGTTCTTGGCGACGTAGCGCGCCGCGTAAGCCGCCGACCGGTCGACCTTGCTCGGGTCCTTGCCCGAGAACGCGCCGCCGCCATGGGGGCAGGCGCCGCCGTAGGTGTCGACGATGATCTTGCGGCCCGGTCAGGCCGCAGTCGCCCTGGGGCCCGCCGATCACGAAACGGCCGGTGGGGTTGATCAGGTAGCGCGTTTCCTTCAGCCACTCCCTGGGCAGCACCGGCTTGATGATCTCCTCGATCACCGCTTCGATGAACGAGGCCTTCATGTGCTTGCCGTCGCTTTGCTCGGGGCTGTGCTGGGACGAGAGCACCACGGTGTCGATGCTGTGCGGCTTGCCGTCCACGTAGCGCATGGTGACCTGGCTCTTGGCGTCCGGGCGCAGGAAGGGCAGGCGGCCGTCCTTGCGCAGTTGCGCCTGGCGCTCCACCAGGCGGTGCGCATAGTAGATCGGCGCGGGCATCAGCTCGGGCGTTTCGTCGCAGGCGTAGCCGAACATCAGGCCCTGGTCGCCGGCGCCGGTGTTCAGGTGGTCGTCGCTGGCATGGTCCACGCCCTGGGCGATGTCGTTGCGACTGCTTGTCGTACGCCACCAGCACCGCGCAGCCCTTGTAGTCGATGCCGTACTCGGTGTTGTCGTAGCCGATGCGCTTGATGGTGTCGCGCGCCACCTGGATGTAGTCCACGTGGGCGTTGGTGGTGATCTCGCCGGCCAGCACGACCAGCCCGGTGTTGGTCAGCGTTTCGGCCGCCACGCGGCTGCGCGGGTCCTGCTTGAAGATCGCGTCGAGGATCGCGTCCGAGATCTGGTCGGCCACTTTGTCCGGGTGGCCTTCGGAGACCGATTCGGAAGTAAAGAGGAAGTCGTTCGCCATTTGAATAAACTCCAGTGTTGCTTGAAGGCGCGTTGCCTTGTGCCGGAGCTTGGGGCGAACGCTTTAGCAGAATTTTTTTAGGGTCGCCCTGCAAGTAGTTCATAACTCGGCGACGGACCCAATTCTAAACGCTTGTGAAAACCCTTTTCCGTGTGCTTGCGCTGCTGCCGCTGCCCGTCCTGCACGCGGCGGGCGCCGCTGTGGGCTGGCTGTCGTTCCTGGCATCGGGCACCTACCGCCGGCGCTTCCTGGCCAACGCCCGCCAGGCCGGCTATGGCCTGGCGCAGGTGCGCGCAGCAGTGGCCGAGGCGGGCAAGCTGGTGGCCGAGGTGCCGCGCCTGTGGTTCGGCCGGCCTGTCGAGGTCGAATGGGACGGCGCGCCGCTGATCGACCAGGCGCTGGCGCGCGGGCGCGGCATCGTCTTTCTCACGCCGCACCTGGGCTGCTTCGAGTCCACGGCCCAGGGCTACGCCGCGCGTTATGGCCGCATCACGGTGCTGTACCGGCCGGCGCGCAAGGCCTGGCTGCGCGAACTGGTCGACACTTCGCGCGCCCGGACCAACCTGGCGACGGCGCCCACCACACTGGCCGGGGTGAAGCAGATGCTCAAGGCGCTGAAGAAGGGCGAGGCGGTGGGCCTGTTGCCCGACCAGGTGCCGCCGGAAGGCCTGGGCGCCTGGGCGCCGTTCTTCGGCCGGCCCGCCTACACGATGACGCTGTCGGCGCGACTGGCGCAACAGACCGGCGCCACGGTGCTGCTGGCCTGGGGCGAGCGGCTGGCCTGGGGGCGCGGCTACCGCATCCACCTGCGGGCCTGGCCCGGCGCGCTGGCGGACGAACCCGCGCAGGCAGCTGCACAGGTCAACGCGCAGATGGAGCAGCTGGTGCGTGAATGTCCAAGGCAGTACCTGTGGGGCTACGCGCGCTACAAGGCGCCTGCCGCAGGGCGGCCCGGATGAGCCATCTGGGCGTCTTCTTCATGCGGGCGCTGGCGCACCTGCCGCTGGCGTGGATCCGCGCGCTGGGGTGGTTTTTGGGCTGGTTCCTGTACTTCGCGGTCGTCCCGCGCCGCCACGTCGTGCAGAAGAACCTGGCCGCCTGTTTCCCGCAATGGAGCGACGCACAGCGCCGCGAGCTGGTGCCGCGGGTGTTCGTGCACGTCGCGCAGGCCTGGCTGGATCGAAGCTGGTTATGGCACGGCCGGCCCGACGTCGTTCGCCGGCGGCTGAGGCTTTGCGGCGCATTGCAGGAATTGGAAGGCGACCAGCCCACGGTGATCTTCGCGCCCCATTTCGTGGGCATGGACGCGGGCTGGACCGCCCTGACGCAGCAACTGGCCCGCGGTTTCACCACCATCTACACCGACCAGGCCAACAAGGTGGTGGACGCCTGGATCCTCGCCGGCCGGCGGCGGTTCGGCTCGGGCCGATTGTTCGGGCGCGCGGACGGCGTGAAGGCCATCGTGTCGGCGCTGCGTGAGGGCGCGCCTTTGTACCTGCTACCCGATATGAATTTCGGCCCCGAGGAATCGATCTTCGTGCCGTTCTACGGCGTGGCGGCGGCCACCGTTCCTTCGCTGTCGCGCTTCGCGAGACTGGGGCGCGCCAAGGTGGTTCCCGTCACGACGCGCATGTCGGCCGCGGGTTATGAGGTGCAGGTGCATGCGGCGTGGCAGGATTTCCCGAGCGAGGACATGGCGGCCGACACGGCCCTCATGAACCTTCGCCTGCAGGGCTACATCGATGCCATGCCCGAGCAGTACTACTGGGTCCACAAGCGGTTCAAGACGCGGCCCGAGGGCAGGCCGCCGTTGTATTGACTTCAGGGCCGGGCGAGAAACTGCCCGAGCCTCTCGGCGATGAATGCGGGCCGCTCGTGGATGATCCAGTGCGTCGCCCCTTCGACTTTCTCCAGCGTGAGATCGGGGATGTAGTCGCCGAGCCCGTCGATCAGCTCCGGCGGCAGCGCGTGGTCGTCCATCGCCCATAGCACCAGCGTCGGCAGGGCCACGGTCAGCATCTCGCGCGGCAGTGTCACGGCAGCGGCGCCCGGGTCCTCCGGCCGCGGCGGCCGCAGCGGCGAAGCACGGTAGTAATTGCATCCGCCGGTCAGGCTCGCGTCCCAGACTTCGCGATATTGCTGCTTCACCGCTTCGGTCAGCCAGGGTGCGCCGCCCCATTTGGTGAAGAACTCCCACAGCCGGCGGTAGTCGTCCTCGCGCAGGATCTTCTCGGCGTCGGGCCGGACCAGGAAGTTCATGTAGGCGCTGGCGGCCTGCTGCTTCGGGCTGGACTTCAGCTCGCGCAGGAACGTCCCCGGATGCGGGGAGTTGATGATCGCCAGCCGGCGCGTGAGCTGCGGCAACTGGTTGGCCAGGCTCCACGCGACCGCGCCGCCCCAGTCGTGGGCGACCAGGCATTCGAGCGGCGCGCCTTCGCACTGGATGAGCGCCGCGATGTCCTGCACCAGGTACTTGGGCCGGTATTGCTGCACGTCCGCCGGCTGGCTCGACTGCTCGAAGCCGCGCAGGTTCGGCGCGACGCAGCGATAGCCGCCGTTTTCCGGCCGCGCAAAGTGTTCCAGGATGTCGTCCCAGACGAACGCGGCTTCCGGGAAGCCGTGAAGGAACATCAGCACAGGGCGGCCGCGTTCGCCGCACGCGCGGCAACTGAGCGTGATGCCGTTCGGCAGGGCCTGCTGGAACTTTTCGATCATTGCGCTTCGGGGTGGGCCCACTGCCAGAGCAGGAGCGAGGTTTCTTCGACGCCCTGCTTCTTCAGGGCCGAGAAGAGTTTCACCTCGCCGCCGCCGGCCTGCAGTCGCGCAATGGACAGCGCCTTGGCCGCGTCGCTGCGGTTGAGCTTGTCGGCCTTGGTCAGCAGCAGCAGGAACTTCAGGCCCTGCTCCACGCGCGGGCGGATCACCTCCAGCAGGATGTCGTCGAGCTCCGTCAAACCGTGGCGCGGGTCGACCATCAGCACCACGGCGCGCAGGTTTTCGCGCGTGACCAGGTAGTTGGCCATCACCTGCTGCCAGCGCAGCTTGTCCTGCTTGGGGACGGCCGCATAGCCGTAGCCGGGCAGGTCGGCCAGGATCGCGTCGGTGACGCCCTGCTTGCCCAGCGCGAACAGGTTGATGCTTTGGGTGCGGCCGGGTGTCTTGGAGGCGAAAGCCAGCCGCTTTTGCTGGGTCAGCGTGTTGATGCAGGTGGATTTGCCGGCATTGGAACGGCCGACGAAGGCGATTTCGGGCACCTCCACCGCGGGCAGGAACTCGAGCTTGGGTGCGGTGGTGAGGAAGCGGGCCGTGTGCATCCAGCCAGTGGCGACCAGGGCTGCGCTCTTGGGGTCATGGGGTTGGCCCGGGGCCGGGGTCATGGAGTGCCTTTGGGTTTGCGGGGAAACCCCGAGTGGGACATTGTAGAATCACGAGGTTTTGCGCCCTTAAACCGACTCCCCGAATATGAAGCCGTTTGCCACCCTCTTGATGGCTGCCCTGCTGGCAGTTCCCGCCTTGTCCGCGTCCGCCGCCGAGGAAAAGGCAGCCGCGCCGGCTCCCGCGGCCGCCAAGCCGGACGCAGCGCAAGGCGGCGCGAAGTTCACCGCCGTTTGCGCCGCGTGCCATGGCGCGGACGGCAACTCGGCCATCCCGGCCAATCCCAAGCTCGCCCAGCAGCACCCTGAGTACCTGATCAAGCAGCTGCAGGAATTCAAGGCCGGCAAGCGGACCAGCCCGGTCATGCAGGGCTTCGCTTCGCAGCTGACGGACGCCGACATGAAGAACGTGGCGTACTGGGCCGGCTCGCAAAAGGCCAAGCCGGGGTTTGCCAAGGACAAGGAACTGGTGACGCTCGGCGAGCGCATCTACCGCGGCGGCATCGCCGACCGCCAGGTCGCGGCCTGCGCCGGCTGCCACAGCCCGAACGGCGCCGGCGTGCCGGCCCAGTTCCCGCGCCTGTCCGGGCAGCACGCCGACTACACGACGGCCCAGCTCACGGCTTTCCGCGACGGCGTGCGCAAGAACAGCCTGCAGATGTCGCAGATCGCCGCCAAGCTGAACGACCGGGAAATCAAGGCCGTGGCCGATTACATCGCCGGCCTGCGCTGATTCCCGGGCGAACTCATCCCGAAAGGCGGGCCTCTCAAAGGGGCCCGCTTTTTTTTGCGCGCCCGGCACCGTGCGGAACGCTGTGAAGTCGGCGGAATCTTGTAAGAATGGCCGTCCAGCCCAGACCAACGGCCAATCGACAAGGAAAAGCCCATGCTGATCAAGAACCAACGCGACGGTTTCATCCACCCGCATTCCAGCGAGATCACCCCGCGCGGCGTCTACCGCGACCGGCGCGACCTGCTCAAGCTGATGGCTTCCGGGGTCGCCGGGACAGCGCTGGCGGCCTGGGCCTCGCGCGAAGCGATCGCGCAGGTCCCGCGTCCCGGCAAGCTCGCGGCGCTGGCGGGCGCGAAATCCGGCGTTGCGGGCGCCGTGACCATGGAGAAGGTGACCGACTACAAGGACGTGACCAGCTACAACAACTTCTACGAATTCGGCACCGACAAGGCCGACCCGGCGAAGAACGCGCACTCGCTCAAGGTCGCGCCCTGGACCGTCGAAGTCGAAGGCCTGGTCAAGAAGCCCGGCAAGTACGCGCTGGAAGACCTGCTCAAGCTCAGCGCCCAGGAGGAGCGTGTCTATCGCCTGCGCTGCGTCGAGGGCTGGTCGATGGTGATCCCCTGGGTGGGCTACCCGGTGAGCAAGCTGGTCGACAAGGTCGAGCCGCTGGGCAACGCGAAATTCGTCGAGTTCATCTCGCAGGCCGACCCGAAGACCATGCCTTTCGTCGGTTCGCGCATCCTCGACTGGCCCTATGTGGAAGGCCTGCGCATGGACGAGGCCATGCATCCGCTCGCGCTGCTCGCGTTCGGCATGTATGGCGAAGTCCTGCCCAACCAGAATGGCGCGCCGGTGCGCCTGGTCGTTCCCTGGAAGTACGGCTTCAAGAGCGGCAAGAGCCTGGTGCGCATCCGCTTCACCGACCGCGAGCCCCACACGGCGTGGAACAAGGCCGCTGCCAACGAATACGGCTTCTATTCGAACGTCAACCCGAACGTCGACCATCCGCGCTGGAGCCAGGCCACCGAGCGCCGCATCGGCGAGGACGGGCTGTTCGCCAAGAGGCGCAAGACCCTGATGTTCAACGGCTATGAGCCGCAGGTCGGCCAGCTGTACGCGGGCATGGACTTGAAGAAGAACTTCTGATGGCGGCTGTGGACTCCGGCCGGCGCAGCGGCATCGGGCCGGCGCTCGCCCATCCCGCGGCCAAGCCGATCCTGTTCGCGGCCGCCCTGCTGCCCTTCGCCTGGCTGGTGTATGGCGTGGTCACCAGCAACCTGGGGGCGAACCCGGCCGAATACCTGATCCGCGCCACCGGCGACTGGACGCTGCGCTTCCTGTGCCTCACGCTGGCGGTGACGCCGCTGCGGGTCATCACGGGCACGCCCCAGCTGGCGCGGTTGCGGCGGATGCTGGGCCTGTTCGTCTATTTCTACGTGGTCCTGCATTTCCTGAGCTACAGCTGGTTCGACATGGGGTTCGACCCGGGCGACATCGCCAAGGACATCGCCAAGCGGCCGTTCATCCTGGTGGGGTTCACGGCCTTCCTGCTGCTGACGCCGCTGGCGGCGACGTCGTTCAACCGCGCCGTGAAGGCGCTGGGCGCAAAGCGCTGGCAGGCGCTGCACAAGCTGGTCTACGTGATCGCCGGCCTGGGCATCCTGCACTTCTTCTGGATGCGGGCCGGCAAGCGGGACTTCGCCGAGGTGGCGGTCTATGCGGCGATCCTGGCCGTGCTGCTCGGCTGGCGGCTGGCGCAGTACCTGGCTAGGAAACGAGCCGTTCGCAACGCATCTGGTCAGCCGCGCTTTCCCGTTCGCGGATGAGCCAGGCGCGGTCGCCGTCGACCAGCACCTCGGCCGCCCGGCCGCGCGTGTTGTAGTTGCTGGCCATGCTCATGCAATAGGCACCTGCGGAGAGCACGGCCAGCAGGTCGCCCGGCTGCACCGCCAGCGCGCGATCGCGGCCGATCCAGTCGCCGCTTTCGCACACCGGGCCGACCACGTCGTAAGTCCGCGGCGCGCCCGCCCCCGGCTTGACCGGGACAATCGCGTGGAAGGCCTGGTACATCGCGGGGCGCGGCAGGTCGTTCATTGCCGCGTCGACGATGCAGAAGTTCTTGCCCTCGCCGGGCTTGAGGTACAGCACCTCGGTCAGGCAGACCCCGGCGTTTCCGACGAGCGAGCGGCCGGGCTCGATCATGAATTGCCGATCGCCGTAGCCGCGAGCGTCGAGCTTGGCGAACAGCTTGTGCCACAGGGCGTCGGCCGCGGGGGGCTGGTCACCGTTGTACGCGATGCCCAGGCCGCCGCCGAAGTCGATGTGGCGCAAGGGGATGCCGGCCGCCTCGATCGCCTGCACCAGGTCGAGGATCCGGTCCATGGCGTCCAGGTACGGCGCCTCTTCGGTGATCTGCGAGCCGATGTGGCAATCGATGCCCACCACCTGCAGCCCCGGCAAGGCGGCCGCCGACTGGTAGGCCGCGAGCGTGCGCCCGTGGGCCACGCCGAACTTGTTGCCCTTCAGGCCCGTGGAGATGTACGGATGGGTCTTGGGGTCCACGTCGGGATTCACGCGGATGCTCACGGGCGCCACCTTGCCGGCCGCCACGGCCACCTCGTTGAGCACGGCCAGTTCAGCTTCGCTTTCCACGTTGAAGCAGCCGATGCCGATGTCCAGCGCACGGCGCATCTCCGCGCGGGTCTTGCCCACGCCCGAGAAGATGATGTCCGCCGGCGCGCCGCCGGCGGCCAGCACGCGTTCGAGTTCGCCGCCCGACACGATGTCGAAGCCGCAGCCCGCCTGGGCGAATACCTGCAGGATGCCCAGCGACGAATTGGCTTTCATCGCGTAGCAGATCTGGGCCTTGCGCCCTGCGAAGCCGCGCTGGTAAGCCGCCAGCGCGGCGAGCATCGACGCCTTGGAATACACGAACAGCGGCGTGCCGTACTGGCGCGCGAGCTTGGCGAGGGGCACTTGCTCGGCAAAGAGCTCGTTGCCGCGGCTCGCGAAGAAGGGGTGGCCGGGCAGGGGAGTGGAGGTCATGGAGTGCGGATCGGCGAGGCCGTGCCGGTGGTGGAAGGCGCCGACGCGGGCGCGGCAGGCATCAGGCTCTCGGGCAGCGTGGCCCGCGCGGCGGCCGGCTCGCCGCTGGGGATGAAGAGCGGGCCCTTCTGGCCGCAGCCGGCCAGCAGTGCGACCACGACAGCGCCAAGGACAAGTCCGAAGCGCGGCAGGAGTACGCTGTCTAGAATTTGGAAAACACGCAACATGGCGAAATTGTAATGACCGACCCCGAATTCATGGATCGCGCCGAGGCGCTGCTGCGTCGCATCGAGGCCTGTTGCGACCGCATCAACGACGAAACCGACGCCGACATCGACAACCAGAGGGTCGGAGGGATGGTCACATTGGTGTTCGCCAACGGCACGCAGATCGTGGTGAACCTGCAAAAGCCACTGCATGAAGTCTGGATGGCCGCGAAGGCCGGGGGCTTCCACTACAAGTTCGACGGCGAGCACTGGGTGGACACCAAGGGCAACGGCGAATTCTTCGCGAACCTCACGCGCTACGCCGGCGAGCAGGCCGGCCTGCCCCTGCAATTCGCGGCCTGACCGCGCAGCGTCAGTTCCTGAACAAGTCCAGGATGCTCCTGCGCTCGTCGGAGGGCGCGGCAGGGGCACGGCTGGGCGGCAGGCCGTCGGAGTTCATCAGGCTCTTGTCCTCGGGCGCCCGCGGGACGGCGGGGCCCGTCCCTGCCGCGGGAGCAGCGCCGTTCTCAGGCGCCGAAGTGACGCCCAGGGTGCTCACGCCCCCGCCCCGCGCATATTCCTCGTAGTACCACTCGCCGCCGACATTGACGACGCCATCGGGCGCCGCCGGCTCCATCACGGGCACGCCCTTGAGGGCCGTCTCCATGAAATTGATCCACACCGGCAGGCTCAGGCCGCCGCCGGTCTCGCGGTCACCCAGGGAGCGAGGCGTGTCGTAGCCCATCCAGACGATCGCGACCATGGTCGGCTGGAAGCCGTTGAACCAGGTGTCGATCGAGTCATTGGTGGTGCCGGTCTTGCCGTACAGGTCGGGGCGCTTGAGTTCGCGCTGCGCGCGTGCGGCCGTGCCCGAACGCGCGACTTCCTGCAGCAGGCGCTCCATGATGAAGGCGTTGCGCGCGTCGATGGCGCGCACGGCTTCGTTGGGCAGGGGCGGCTGGCTCTCGACCAGCGCGCGGCCCTTCTGGTCCGTGATCTTGGTGACCAGCCAGGGATTGACACGGTAGCCGCCGTTGGCGAACACCGCGTAGCCGGTGGCCATCTGCATCGGCGTCACCGAGCCGGCGCCCAGCGCCATGGTGAGGTAGGCCGGGTGCTTGTCGGCATCGAAGCCGAAGCGGGCGATCCAGTCCTGCGCGTTTTGCGTCCCGACGGCCTGCAGCACCCGGATGGAGACCATGTTCTTGGACTTCGCCAGCCCCATGTGCAAAGGCATGGGGCCTTCGAACTTGCCGTCGTAGTTCTTGGGCTCCCAGGGCTGGCCGCCGGTGACGCCGGCGTCGAAGAAGAGCGGCGCGTCATTGACGATGGTGGAGGGCGTGAAGCCCTTTTCCAGCGCCGCCGAATAGATGAACGGCTTGAAGCCCGATCCCGGCTGTCGCCAGGCCTGGGTGACGTGGTTGAACTTGTTCTTGTTGAAGTCGAAGCCACCCACCAGGGCGCGGATCGCGCCGTCCCGCGGGTCGAGGGCGACGAATGCGCCTTCGACTTCCGGCAGCTGCGTGATTTCCCAGGTGCTCTTGGGCGTGCGGGCGACGCGGATCACGGCCCCGCGCCGGATCTTGATCTTGGGCGGGGCCTTGTCGGACAGCCCGGATTGGGCGGGCCGCAGGCCGTCGCCCACGATTTCCAGCCGTTCGCCGTTCTGGCGCACCGCGACGATCTTCTTCGGGTTGGCTTCGAGCACCACGGCCGACATCACGTCGCCGTTGTCCGGGTGTTCGGCCAGGGCGTCGTCGATCGCTTCGTCGGCATCCTTGCCGTCGGCCGGCAGGTCGATGAATTCCTCGGGGCCGCGGTAGATCTGGCGGCGCTCGTAATCCATGATGCCCTTGCGCAGCGCCCGGTACGCGGCGTCCTGCTGCGTCGCGTTGATCGTGGTGAACACGTTCAGCCCGCGGGTGTAGGCCTCGTCGCCGTACTGGGCGTAGACCAGCTGGCGCACGGTTTCGGCGATGTACTCGGCGTGGACGCGGGTGTTGTCGTTTCCGCTCCTGATCTTCAGCTCCTGCTTCTTGGCGCTTTCGGCCTCCTCGGCAGTGATGAAGTCGTTCTCCTGCATGCGCTCGATGATGTAGAGCTGGCGGGCACGGGCGCGGTTGGGGTTGCTGATCGGGTTGTAGGCCGACGGCGCCTTGGGCAGGCCGGCGAGCATGGCCGCCTCGGCGATGGTCAGTTCCTTCATGGGCTTGCCGAAATACGCGTCGGCCGCGGCGGCAAAGCCATAGGCCCGGTTGCCCAGGAAGATCTGGTTCATGTAGATCTCGAGGATCTGGTCCTTGCTCAGCTGGTGCTCGAGCTTGAACGTGAGCAGGACTTCGTAGAGCTTGCGCGTGAAGGTCTTCTCGGACGACAGGTAGACGTTGCGCGCCACCTGCATGGTGATGGTCGAGGCGCCCTGGCTCTTGACGCGGCCCAGGTTGGCGAGGGCTGCGCGCAGCAGGCCCCGGTAGTCGACGCCGCCATGGGAATAGAAGCGCGAGTCCTCGATGGCCAGGACCGCGTCCTTCATGACCTTGGGAATCTCGGCAATGGGCGTCAGGTTGCGGCGCTCCTCCCCGAACTCGCCGATCAGCACCCCGTCCGCCGAAAACACGCGCAGCGGCAGCTTGGGCCGGTAATCGGAGAGCTCCGAAATGTCCGGCAGGTTCGGATAGGCGACCGCCAGGGCCACCCCGACGATGATGGCCACCGAGGCGATGCCGGCCGACAGCAGGCCGATGGCCCACATCGCCGCGTGAAGGAGGGTGCGCTTCCAGCCGCGCAGGCCCGCACGGGAGGACGACGCGCCGGTTTCTCCGGGGGAGGGTTCAGAAGGCATAAATATCCACGTAACGTCCCAGTGTCACATTATAAAAAGTGGGGCCCGGCGGCGGTCTCAAAGATGGCAGATCAAAAGTCAGTCGTTGGTCTTGGTCTGCGACTTGGGGCTTACCAGTATGGCAGGTTCCAACGTCGGTTTTTGGCAACGGTTCAGGTACTCCGAAACGGAAAATTCCTTTGCGTGACAAGGATGTTACTGCTAGCATTGAAGTGAAATCTTAAGTTTGTTACGCCTAGAAATGTGGCGTTTCAGGAGACGGAAATTGATCTCTTTGGGGTCGTTGTTTAGCCGCCAGCCAGCATCATTGCTGGGCTTGGACATCAGCTCTTCCAGCGTGAAGCTGGTCGAGCTCGGGCGCGACAAGGAGGGCAACCTCGTCCTCGAGCGCTGTGCGATCGAGCCCCTGGAACGCGGCTGGATCACGGATGGCAACGTCGAGAAGTTCGACGAAGTCGCCGACGCCATGCGCCGGGTCGTCAAGAAAAGCGGCACCCGCACCCGGAACGTGGCGATGGCTTTGCCGCCTTCGGCCGTCATCACCAAGAAGATCATCCTGCCCGGGGGCCTGTCCGAACAGGACCTGGAAGCCCAGGTCGAGGCCGAGGCCAACCAGTACATCCCCTTTTCGCTCGACGAAGTCAGCCTGGATTTCTGCGTGATCGGGCCGAGCTCCACCTCCTCCGGGGACGTGGAAGTGCTGATCGCCGCCTCGCGCCGGGAAAAGGTCCAGGACCGCCAGGGCCTGGCCGAAGCTGCCGGGCTCAAGCCGATGATCATCGACGTGGAGTCCTACGCTTCACGGCTGGCCGCCGGCCGGCTGATCCAGGCATTGCCCAACCAGGGCGTCGACACCATGGTCGCCCTGTTCGAGGTGGGCGCCTTCACCACCAGCATGCAGGTCATCCGCAACGACGAAGTGCTCTACGACCGGGACCAGGCCTTCGGCGGCGCCCAGCTGACGCAGCTCATCGTGCGCCAGTACGGCTTTTCGCCGGAAGAGGCCGAGGCCAAGAAGCGCAGCGGCGACCTGCCCGAAGACTACGAGTCGGGCGTGCTCAAGCCGTTCGTCGAAAGCATGGCCCAGGAAGTGGCGCGCGCCCTCCAGTTCTTCTTCACCAGCACCCCGCACAACCGGGTCGACTACGTCATGCTGGCAGGCGGCTCGGCTGCACTGCCCGGCCTGACCGACGCCGTGACGATGCAGACGTCCTTTCCCTGCAACCTGGCCAATCCTTTCGAAGGCATGCACGTGGGCGAGGGCGTTCGCGAAAAGAAGATGCGCCGCGAAGCGCCGTCGTACCTCACCTCATGCGGCCTGGCCATGCGGAGGTTCCAGTGATCCTGATCAACCTGCTGCCCCACCGGGAAGCGGCTCGCAAGCGCAGGCGCGAGGCGTTCTACACGGCGCTGGGCGCTTCGGCCGTGGCCGGCGGCGTGATCGCCGGCATCATCTTCCTCTGGTACGCGGCGCAGATCTCGCACCAGCAGGACAAGAACCTGGTTCTGCAGACCGAGATCAAGCGGCTGGAAGCCCAGATCAAGGACATCGCCACCCTGCAGACCGAAATTGCAGCGTTGCGGGCGCGCCAGCAGGCGGTGGAAGATCTGCAGGCTGACCGCAACATGCCGGTGCACCTGTTGAACGAGCTGGTGAAGCAACTGCCCGATGGCGTCTACGTCAGCAGCCTGAAGCAGGACAACCAGGTGGTTTCGATCGCCGGCGTCGCGCAGTCCAACGAGCGTGTTTCCGAGATGCTGCGCAACCTGGGCAACAACAGCCCGTGGCTGACGCGGCCGGAGCTGGTCGAAATCACGTCCGGCAGCGTGGCATTGAGCCCGCGTGACCAGCGCAGGGTGGCGAATTTCACGATGAAGGTCAGGCTGCTGCGCGCCAGCGAGGCGAACAAAGCCGCGAATCCCGCCAGCGGGGCCTCCGCTCCCGCCGCCAGCGCCTCGGCGCCTGCCAAAACCTGAACGCCATGGCCAGCACTTCCAACAAGCTCAATGCCGCAGCCTTCCAGCAGGCGCTGGTGGGCCAGTTCCGCGGCCTCAACCCGAACGACCCGTCGTCCTGGCCCCTGTTCCCGCGCATTGCCCTCTACCTGGCGCTCATGACGGCCATCGTGGTGGCCCTGTGGTTCGTCTGGCTGAATGGGTCCGACGCCGAGCTCGACGCCGAACGCGGCAAGGAAGTCGTGCTGCGCGAGGACTACAAGAAGAAGCTGGCGCAGGCCGTGAACCTGGACGCCCTCAAGAAGCAGCGGGAGCAGGTCCAGCAGTACGTGACGCAGCTGGAAAAGCAGCTGCCCAGCAAGGCCGAGATGGACGCCCTGCTGTCCGACATCAACCAGGCCGGCCTGGGCCGCAGCCTGAGCTTCGAGCTGTTCCGGCCCGGCCAGGTCAGCGTGAAGGAGTACTACGCGGAGCTGCCCATCGCCCTGAAGGTCACCGGCCGTTTCCACGACGTGGGCGCCTTCGCCTCCGACATCGCCAACCTGTCGCGCATCGTGACGCTCAACAACGTCTCCGTGACCCCCAACAAGGACGGCACGCTGGCCATGGACGCCACCGCGAAGACGTTCCGCTACCTCGACGGCGACGAAGTGGCCGCGCAGCGCAAGGCTGCTCCCGGAGCCAAGAAGAAATGACCCCGAAGACCGCAGTCACGGCAATCTGCACGGCCTTGTTGCTTTCCGCGTGCAGCCCTTCCGGCCAGGAGGAACTGCAGCAGTGGATGGCGGAGCAGCGCGCCCAGACCAAGCCGCAGATCCAGCCGATTCCGGAGCCGAAGAAATTCGCGCCCCAGGCCTACACGCAGGAGGCATCGATCGATCCCTTCAGCAACCAGAAGCTCACGCAGGCGCTCAAGCGCGAGTCGGCCCAGTCCTCTTCCAACGCCGCACTGGTGGCTCCCGAACTGGCCCGCCGCAAGGAGCCGCTGGAGAGCTACCCGCTGGACGCGATGGTGATGGTGGGCAGCCTCGTGAAGGAAGGCAAGCCCGTCGCCCTGATCCGGCTGGAGAACCTGATCTACCCGGTGCGCCCCGGCAACTACCTGGGCCAGAACTTCGGCAAGGTCGTGAAGGTGGGGGAAACCGAACTGGTGCTGCGCGAGATCGTGCAGGACGCCGCCGGCGAGTGGATCGAGCGCACCGCCACATTGCAATTGCAAGAGAGGTCGAAATGAACAAGAACCTGATCAGTTGGCGAAGGGCGTGGGCCGCCGCCGTCCTGTTACTCGCGGCGAGCTGGTCGTTGTCCGTGCGTGCGCAGACCGTGGTGGAATCGGTCACGAGCTCGATGCAGGGTGGCGTCGAAGTCGTGCGAATCGACTTTTCCCAGCCGCTGCAGGCGGTCCCCGCCGGCTTCGCGATCCAGGCCCCCGCGCGGATCGCGCTGGACATCCCGGGCGCGACCAACGGCCTGGGCCGGTCCACGGTCGATATCAACCAGGGCAACTTGCGTTCCGTCAACGTCGTGCAGGCCGGGGAGAGGACCCGCCTCGTGCTGAACCTGAAGTCCGCTGCCGCCTACAAGGCGCAATTGCAGGGCAAGTCCCTGTTGGTGGTGCTCGATCCCGTGGCCGTTGCCGGTCCGGTGACCGCCACCGCGCCGGTGTTCGCCGAGAGCCGCAACGCCGAGACGCAGCCGATCAAGGACCTGGACTTCCGCCGCGGCAGCGACAGCTCCGGCCGAGTCATCGTCGACCTGCCCAGCAACCAGGTGGGCGTGGACATCCGCCAGCAAGGCCAGAACCTGGTCGTCGAATTCCTGAAGTCCTCGCTGCCGGAGGGCCTGCGCCGCCGCCTCGACGTCTCGGACTTCGGCACGCCGGTCCAGACCGTGACCACTTCGCAGGCCGGCGACCGCGTCCGCATCGTGATCGAGCCGAAGGGCGCCTGGGAGCACAGCGCCTACCAAAGCGACAACCAGTTCGTGGTCGAACTGCGCCAGCTGAAGGTCGACCCGACCAAGCTCACGCAAGGCCCGGGCTTTGCCGGCGAAAAGCTGTCGCTGAACTTCCAGAACATCGAAGTGCGCTCGCTGCTGCAGGTCATCGCCGACTTCACCAACTTCAACATCGTCACGTCGGATTCCGTCACCGGCGCCGTGACGCTGCGCCTGAAGGACGTGCCCTGGGACCAGGCGCTGGACATCGTCTTGCAGGCCAAGGGCCTGGGAATGCGCAAGTCCGGCAACGTCATCTGGATCGCACCGAAGGACGAAATCGCCGCCAAGGAAAAGCTGGACCTCGAGTCCCGGGTGGCCATCCAGAGCCTGGAGCAGCTGCGGACCCAGTCGTTCCAGCTGAATTACACCAAGGCCGCCGACATTGCCACGCAGCTGACTTCCGGCACCGGCGCGGCCCGCATCCTGAGCACCCGGGGCAGCGTGATCGCCGAGCCGCGCACCAACCAGCTCTTCGTCACCGATATTCCCTCGCGGCTGGAGCAGGTCCAGCAGTTGATCGGCAAGCTCGACATCGCGGTTCGCCAGGTGCTGATCGAGGCCCGCATCGTCGAGGCTTCGGATACGTTCGGCAAGTCGCTGGGCGTGCGCCTGGGCGGCAGCGACCTGCGCGGCATTCGCGGCGGGGACCCCGGCTACTCCGTGGGCGGGGGCAATCGCATCGCGCTGGGCGGCACCTACAACGCCGTTTCCGGGACCACCGGCGAGTCCGTCAACAGCCTGGACACCACCAACACCACCTTCGTGAACCTGCCGGCCAGCGGGCAGGGCGGCTTCACCGCTTCATCGTTCGCGATTTCGCTGTTCAGCGCGGCGGCGAACCGGTTCCTGAACCTGGAGCTGTCCGCGCTGGAGGCCGACGGCAAGGGCAAGCTCGTGTCGAGCCCGCGCATCGTGACGGCCGACCAGACCAAGGCGATGATCGAGCAGGGCACGGAGTTCCCGTACCAGCAGGCCACGTCCAGCGGCGCCACCGCGGTGACGTTCCGGCGCGCGACCCTCAAGCTCGAGGTGACGCCGCAGATCACGCCCGAAGGCAACATCATCCTGGACCTGGACATCGCCAAGGACAGCCGCGGCGAGACCACGGCCGCGGGCATCGCGATCAACACCAAGCACATCAAGACGCAGGTGCTGGTCGAGAACGGGGGCACCGTCGTGATCGGCGGCATCTTTGAGCTGTCGGAGACCGAGAACGAGGCGAAGGTCCCGTTCCTGGGCGACATCCCGTTCGCCGGCAACCTGTTCAAGAGCAAGAACCGCACTTCCAATAAGCAGGAAATGCTGGTTTTCATCACGCCGAAGATGATCGCGGACCGCGCTGCCGCACGCTGAGAAGTCACCAAGAAGTCACCAACAAACGCAACTAGGAAGAGGACCTGAGAGCCATGACGAAATTCTTGAGATTGTGGGCGGGCCTGTCGCTGGCCGCACTGATGGCCGCCTGCGGCGGCGGCGGCGGCAGCCCCGGAACCACCAATGGCCCGACCCCGAATCCGAACGCGCCGGCGCCGGCGGCGATCGAATTCTTCTCGTCGACCACCCAGTTGAGTTCGGCGAACACCTCGAGCGTCACTTTCACTGTCGTCGTCAAGGATGCGTCCAACCAGGCGATCCCCAACCAGACCGTGACCTTCACCGCCAGCTCGGGCAACCTTTCAGGCACGCTGCCGGCGCCGAAGACGGGGCCTGCCGGCGAGGCGATCACCAGCGTCAGCCTGACGCCCGGCGGAGACCCGACGAACCGCGACATCGTGGTGACTGCGACCTCCGGCGGCATTTCCAAGACGGTGACCATTCCTGTGGTCGGCACGGCCTTGTCCCTCAGCGGCGATCCGTCCATCCTGCTGAGCGGCGTCACTTCTTACACAGCCAGGGCGCTCGACTCCGCAGGCAGGCCCATGGCGGGCGCATCCCTGACCGTCGCTTCGGCGCTCGGCAACAACCTCAATCCCGCGACAGTCACGACCGATGCCCAGGGCGCAGCCACGTTCATCTACACCGCCAACCATGCGGGACTGGACACGCTGACGGTGACCGGTCTAGGCGCCACGGCGAGGACGACCGTCTCCGTGAGCTCGGATGATTTTGAGTTCGAGTCGCCCTCCAGCGGCACCAATGTCGTGGTCGGCAGTTCGCAGGCGGTGAGCGTTCGCTTCCTGTCCGGCGGTGTGGGCGCCGCCGGCCGGCTCGTCACCTTCAGCACGACCCGCGGCACCGTGACCCCCAACACGGCGACCACCGATGCCAACGGGCGCGCTTCGGCCACCATCAGCTCGACCACCTCCGGCCCCGCCAACGTGATCGCCCAGGTGTCCTCGGCGCAAGCCACCTTGCCCGTGAACTTCATAGCCACCACGCCCGCCAGCCTGGTCCTGCAGGCCAATCCGGGGTCCGTGCCGCCGAACACCGGCTCGACCGCGACCAGCCAGAGCAGCCTTCAAGCAGTCGTGCGCGATGCGGCCGGCAACCCGGTTCCGGGACGTGTCGTGAACTTCAGCGCGATCACCGATGGCAGCAACGGCACGATTTCCCCGGGCTCCGGCACCACGGACGCCAACGGAACCGTGGTCGCCCAGTTCATCCCCGGGGGATTGAGCACGGCGGCCAATGGTGTCCTGATCAGCGCCACCGTCCAGGGCACTTCGATTGCGGGAACGGCATCCCTGACCGTCAGCGGCCAGGCGCTCTTCATCTCGATCGCCGCCGGCAACGTGGTTTCGAACCTCAACGTCACCACCTACCAGAAGGAATTCTCGGTCTACGTGACCGATGCCAATGGTGCGCCGGCTGCCAACCGGGTGGTCAACCTGTCCGTGTATCCCGACCAGTACGGCAAGGGCAGGCTCGCATTCGATGGTGACCTCTGGGTCTATGCCGCCGGCAGCCCGGTGGTGTGCGCCAACGAAGACATCAACCGCAACGGCATCCTGAATGTCGGCGAGGACACGAACGGGGACGGGCGCCTGACCCCGGGGTTGCCGGTCGTCGTGGCTCCCGCCTCCGTCACGACGGCGTCCAACGGTTTTGCGACGTTCTTCCTGCAGTACGGCGAGAACTTCGTCCCGTGGCTGGACGTGACAATCACCGCCAGGGCGGGCGTGGGCGGCACCGAGTCGGTCCAGTCCCAGGGATATTTCCTGGAAGGAGTCGCCGACGACTTCAACAGCGGAGACAAGGCGCCGCAAGGCACGACCAGCCCGTTCGGAGTCGCGACCACCTGCCAGTCGCCGAATTGAAACTGGCCCTGGTCGGCCTGCCCGGCTCAGGCAAATCGACCGTCGGGCGGCAACTCGCCCGGCGGTTGAACCTCCCCTTCACCGACACCGACCACGTCATCGAGCAGCGGATCGGCTGCTCGATCCGTGAGTACTTCGAGCGCGAGGGCGAAGCCGCCTTCCGGGATGTCGAGGAGTCGGTCATTGCCGAGTTGACGCAACAGGACCGGGGCGTGCTTGCGACGGGCGGGGGCGCCGTGCTGCGGCCGGCCAACCGCGAACGCCTGCACCTGTCGGGCCATGTGATCTACCTGCGCTCCACGCCGGAAGAAGTGTTCAGGCGCCTGCGGCACGACGGCAACCGCCCGCTGCTGCAGGTCACGGACCCGCTCGCCCGCCTGCGCAGCCTGTACGAGGAGCGCGACCCGCTCTATCGCGAAACCGCGCATTTCGTCATCGAGACCGGTCGGCCGTCAGTGCCGACGCTGTTGAACATGATCCTGATGCAGCTGGAGCTGGCCGGACTCATCCCCGCGCGCCCTTAAACTTGCGGCCATGCCCGCCGCTCCCATTGCCTCCGTCATGCACCAGGTTCCGATCGACCTCGGCGACCGCAGCTACCCGATCGTCATCGGCACCGGGCTGCTGGACGAACCTGCCACTTGGTCTGCCGTCCAGGCGTCGGACCAGGCCCTGATCGTCACCAACACGACGGTGGGTCCCCTGTACGCGGCCCGGCTCGAAGAGGCGCTGCGCAAACGCCATCGGGCCATCCATACGGTCACCTTGCCCGACGGCGAGGAACACAAGGACTGGCGGACGCTGAACCTGATCTTCGACGGCCTGCTGCACCACGCCTGCGACCGCAAGACAGTGCTCTACGCATTGGGCGGCGGTGTCGTCGGCGACATGACCGGCTTCGCCGCGGCCAGCTACATGCGCGGCGTGCCCTTCGTGCAGGTGGCGACCACGCTGCTGGCGCAGGTCGATTCCTCGGTCGGCGGCAAGACGGCGATCAACCACCCGCTGGGCAAGAACATGATCGGGGCCTTCTACCAGCCGCGCCTGGTCGTCTGCGATCTCGACACGCTGTCGACGCTGCCCGCGCGCGAGTTCAGCGCCGGCCTCGCGGAGGTCATCAAGTACGGGCCGATCGCCGACATGGACCTGCTGGCCTGGCTGGAGGCAAACATCGAGCCGCTGATGGCGCGGGAAACACCGTTACTGGCACATGCGGTCAAGCGCAGCTGCGAGATCAAGGCCTGGGTGGTCGGGCAGGACGAGCGCGAGGCCGGCCTGCGCGCCATCCTCAACTTCGGCCACACCTTCGGCCATGCCATCGAGGCGGGCCTGGGATACGGGCAATGGCTGCACGGCGAAGCGGTGGGCTGCGGCATGGTGATGGCGCTGCACCTGTCGCACCGGCTCGGCCTGGTCGATGCAGCGTTCGTCGAGCGCCTCACGGCGCTGGTGCGCAAGGCCGGTTTGCCGACGAGCGGACCCGACCTGGGCGCCGACCGCTACCTCGAGCTCATGCGCGTGGACAAGAAGGCCGAGGCCGGCGAGATCAAGTTCGTGTTGATCGACCGGCCCGGCAGCGCGATAGTGCAGGGCGCGCCGGATGCCCTGGTGCGCGAAGTCATCGCGCACTGTTGCCGGCCGGCATGAAATGAGCCTTGCCCGCTACGCCTGCGACCCCGCGCAGTCGCGCGGCCGGCGTCACCCCGAAGACGCGGCGCCCACCCGGACCGAATACCAGCGCGACCGCGACCGCATCGTCCATTCCACCGCGTTCCGGCGGCTGGTCTACAAGACCCAGGTGTTCCTGAACCACGAGGGCGACCTGTTTCGCACACGGCTCACGCATTCACTCGAGGTGGCCCAGCTCGCGCGATCGATCGCGCGTGAGCTGCATTTGAACGAGGACCTGGTCGAGGCCATTGCGCTCGCCCATGACCTGGGCCACACGCCCTTCGGGCACGCGGGGCAGGACGCACTGGACGATTGCATGGCCGGTCACGGCGGTTTCGAGCACAACCTGCAGAGCCTGCGCGTGGTCGATGAGCTGGAAGAGCGCTACCCGCGCTTCAACGGCTTGAACCTGACCTTCGAGACACGCGAGGGCGTTCTCAAGCACTGCTCGCGCGCCAACGCCCAGCGCCTGGAGGCAGCGGAGCCCGGCGGCGTGGCCCGCCGTTTTCTCGATCGCAGCCAGCCCAGCCTGGAGGCCCAGCTGTGCAACCTTGCCGACGAGATCGCCTACAACGCCCACGACATCGACGACGGCGTGCGCTCCGGCCTGATCAGCCTGGAGCAACTGGCCGAGGTGGAACTGTTCGAGGAGTTCCGTGCGGCCGCGCTCGAGGAGTTCCCGGAGCTCCAGGGCCGGCGCGTGCTGTACGAAGCCATTCGCCGCATGCTCAGCGCCCAGGTGTACGACGTGATCGATTCGACGCGCGCCGCGCTCGCGGAGGCATCGCCCCTTAGCGCGGGCCAGGCGCGCAACTCGCCGCCGCTGGTGAAATTCAGCGACGCCATGGCGGAGAAGTCGGGTGTGTTGAAGCGGTTCCTGCTGCACAACCTGTATCGCCATCCGCAGGTGATGGCCACGACCGGCCAGGCCAAGCAGGTGGTGCGCGAACTCTTCGCCGCCTACCTGGGAGACCCCGCCCAGATGCCGCCCGACTTCGCCGCACGGCCGGATGTGGCGCGGGCGGTGGCCGACTACATCGCCGGCATGACCGACCGCTTTGCCGGGCGCGAGCACGAGCGCCTGACCGGGCGCAAGCTGCTGGCCTGAGCCGATGCGGCGCCTCGATCCCGCGCTGCTGGTGGTGCTGGGCGGTGTCAGCGCCGCGCTGCACGTCGGCAAGCTGCCTCCCGCGCTGCCGGCCCTTCAGCAAGCACTGGGAATGAGCCTCGTCGAGGCGGGCTTCCTGCTCTCGCTGGTGCAGCTGGCCGGCATGGGGCTGGGGCTGCTGGTCGGCCTCGCTGCGGATGGCGTGGGGCTCAAGCGCACCATGGTCGCCGGCTTGCTGCTCCTTTCTTCGGCGAGCCTGCTCGGCGGCTGGGCCGGCAGTCCCTCGAGCCTGATGCTGCTGCGCGCCGTCGAGGGGTTGGGGTTCCTGCTGGCCTGCATGCCCGCACCCAGCCTGATCCGGCGGCTGGTCACGCCCGAGCGGATGAGCGGCACCCTCGGCCTGTGGGGCGCCTACATGCCCTTCGGCACCGCGCTCGCCTTGCTGTGCGGCCCGCTGCTCATCGCCGCTGTTGGCTGGGAGGGTTGGTGGTGGCTGCTTGCCGCGTTGTCCGCGGTCATGGCCGGCTGGCTTGCGCTCGCACTGCCATCCGATGATGCGAGGCTGCCCGGCCATGCCGGCGAACCGCAGGGCTGGACGGGCCGGCTGCGCCTGACGCTGTCTTCGCGCGGGCCATGGATGGTTGCCCTGACGTTTGCCGTCTATTCGAGCCAGTGGCTGGCCGTGATCGGCTTCCTGCCGACCGTCTATGCGCAGGCGGGGCTGGCGCCGGGGATGGTCGGCGCCGCCACGGCCCTGGCCGCCGCGGTGAACATCACCGGCAATCTGGCTTCAGGCCGCTTGCTGCAGCGGGGGGTGCAGCCCGAGCGGCTGCTGTACATCGGATTCGCGGCGATGGCGCTGGGAGGTTTCCTTGCCTTTGCTCCAGTGCTGGAGGCGGCGGGCGGCACGCTCTCTGCAGTCCTGCGATACGCAGGTGTGCTGCTGTTCTCTTCGCTGGGCGGCCTCATCCCGGGGACCTTGTTTTCGCTGGCGGTTCGCCTGGCGCCGGACGAGCGCACGGTGTCGACCACGGTGGGGTGGATGCAGCAATGGTCAGCCGCGGGCCAGCTCACGGGCCCCCCGCTGGTCGCATGGGTTGCGACCAACGCCGGCGGCTGGCAATGGAGCTGGCTGGTAACGGGAGGCTGCGCCATTGCGGGCCTGGTGTTGGCTGCGTGGACAGGTGCGCTGCTGCGCCGCCCCGCCAGCCCGCCCTAGTGGTACTTGTTGCCGTTCGCAACGTAAAATCCGCTCGACGCCAACGCCCGATCGAGCCCCGTGAGTTTTCTCAACCAACTGAAATCGCAGGCGAACGCCCTGCAAAGCCAGCAGACCCAGGTCCAGCTCAACCTGGAAGAAAACACTGCGCAAACCGAGGAGGCCTGCCGCTTCGCCTTGCCTTACCTGCAGGACCTGGCGCGCCACCTGAACGTGATTTCCCCCGGGGCGCCTCGGTTCACCCTCGACGGCAAGACGCCGTGGCCGGCCATGAAGTTCACCGAGTTCCGCGTTGATGCCCGCAAGAAGATGCTGCGCGACAAAGAGGTCTTCGACTATTTCGCCATGGGCTGGCGGGTGCTGCCCCAGGTCGGTCAACCGGTCGGGGGCATGGTCACCGTCAACTTCCCACCCGACTTGCAGCGCGTCGAGTCGCGGCTGGCAATGGGGCTGGTCAAGCACGATCGCAAGGAGTTGCGGCATCCCGAGAAGAACACCTTGCAGGCGATCCAGTTCGACTACATCACCGAGACCCGCGGCAATGTCGTGGTCACCCCGGATCACGACAAGGCGGTGCTGGCCTTCAGGCTGCTCAACGCGAACGGGTTCGACGTGTTGACCACCACCTGGCCGGCGCACAAGATCAAGGCCGACGTGCTCGACGAACTGGCGAAGCTGATCGTGGGCGAGCCCAACCGGTTTGCCTGAGATATGACCACCACCTCCGCCGCGGTTGTGCAGGACACGCGCAACTGGCTCGAGCGCGCCGTGATCGGCCTGAACTTGTGCCCGTTCGCGAAAGCCGTCCATGTCAAGGGCCAGGTCCACTATGCGGTGAGCGAGGCAACCGCGCCGCGCCAGCTGCTGGACGACCTGGGGGCCGAACTCGATGCGCTGGTGGCGATGGATGCCCAGGTCCGCGAGACCACCCTGCTGATGGCCCCCCACTGCCTGGATGACTTCCTGGATTTCAACGATTTCCTCTCGATGGCAGAGCGGCTGGTGCGAAAGCGCAAGCTGGAGGGCGTGATCCAGCTTGCGAGTTTCCACCCCGCCTACCAGTTCGAAGGGACCGAGCCCGGGGATATCACCAACTGCACCAACCGGTCGCCTTATCCCACGCTCCACCTGTTGCGCGAAGAGAGCATCGCGCGCGCGGTCGAAGCCTTCCCGCAAGCGGAGGACATCTACGAGGCGAATATGCGGACAATGCGCCAACTGGGGCCGCAGGGCTGGGCAGCCCTCAATGTGGGGCGGTCATCGTGAAGCAGGACCAGCTGGAGCTGCGGCCGGGACAATCGACCGAACTGCTCAAGGAGCTTCACATCCTGACGCGCGACGGGCGGATCAACCAGGACTCGCGGCGCAAACTCAAGCAGGTCTATCACCTCTACCAGTTCATTGAGAAACTGCTGCTGGAGTTGCCGGAAGAACCAGGCCCGACGTTGGCCGACCATGGAGCGGGCAAGTCGTACCTCGGCTTCATCCTTTACGACCTGTTCTTCAAGCCGCTGGGCCGCGGGCACATTTATGGCGTGGAGACTCGGCCGGAGTTGGTCGAGCGGTCGCGCGAACTGGCGGCGCGGCTGGGCTTCGAGCGCATGTCGTTCCTCAACCTGAGCGCCGCCGAGGCCGCGGACGCTGCGGTGCTGCCCGAACGCATCGACATCGTCACGGCGCTGCATGCCTGCGATACGGCGACCGACGACGCGATTGCCTTCGGGCTGCGCAAGCAGGCGCGGTTCATGGTCCTGGTGCCGTGCTGCCAGGCAGAGATTGCCGCCTGCCTGCGGCAGGACAAGGCAGGCGCGCTGTCGCGCACGCCACTCGCGGAGTTGTGGCGTCACCCGCTGCACACGCGCGAGTTGGGCAGCCAGCTGACCAACGTGCTGCGCTGCCTGTACCTGGAAGCCCACGGCTACCAGGTCACGGTGACGGAACTGGTCGGGTGGGAGCACAGCCTGAAGAACGAACTGATCGTCGCACGCCAGACCGGCCAGCGAAAACACAGCGCGGCACAGCGCCTGCGCGCGGTGCTGGCCGAGTTCGGCTTGCAGGGCCTGGAGCCCTTGCGCTACCCAGGGCTTTAATTGGGGTCAGATTCCAATTTATGATGCGGCCATGACGAGATCGCCATGGCCAGGCTACCAAGACTGACCGTCCCGGGGTATCCCCACCACATCATCCAGCGTGGCAACAACCGGCAGGCGATTTTTGCCGGCAACGCTGATTACGAGGCGCTCCTGGCGATGCTCGAAGAGCACGCGACCCAGGCAGGTGTCGCCATTCACTCGTACGTGTTGATGAGCAATCACTTTCACCTGCTGGCCACACCGGGCACGGCGCAAGCCATTCCCCAGATGATGCAGGCAGTCGGGCGCCGGTATGTCCGCTACTTCAACCAGCGCCAGGGCCGAACGGGCACGTTGTGGGAAGGCCGCTACAAGTCCACCTTGATCCAGGCCGAGCGCTATCTGCTGGCCTGCATGGCCTACATCGACCTGAACCCGGTGCGTGCCGGACTGGTCGCCGAGCCGGCCGACTATCCCTGGTCCAGCCACTTGCATTACGTGGGGCGGCGCAGCGACCGGCTCATCACGCCCCATCCCCTGTATTGGGAACTCGGGAACACCCCGTTTTCCCGCGAGGCCACCTATGCGGAACTGGTGCGGTCGGGGATCACGGCGCAGCAGCGAAGCGCACTGACGGATTCCGCCTTGCGCGGATGGGCCCTCGGTGAGCCCGACTATGTGGCGGACCTGCAAAAGCGAACCGCCCGGCGGGTCAGCAAGACGCGGGCGGGTCGCCCACCGTCGCCCCCCAAGCCCTGATTGGCCACCTTTGAATCCTCGCAGGGATGGCGCCGCCCATAATGATCTGTCCCCAATTTACCTCGACTAGGAAGTTGTCGAGATTAATTGGAATCTGACCCCAATTATTTTTCTTGGAGAAGTTGCTGCGCTGCAGTATTCTTCTTTTCCCCCGACCAAACTGCAGGAGTGCGCGCATGACAACGGCCGCCGAAATTTCCCATTTGCAAGAACACGGCCTGTATTCGGCTGCCCACGAGCACGACGCCTGCGGTGTCGGGTTTGTGGCCCATATCAAGGGCGAGAAAAGCCATGCCATCGTCCAGCAGGGCCTGAAGATCCTGGAGAACCTGGATCACCGGGGCGCGGTGGGCGCGGACAAGCTGATGGGCGACGGCGCCGGCATCCTGATCCAGCTGCCCGACGCGCTGTACCGCGAGGAAATGGCCAAGCAGGGCGTCACGCTGCCGCCGCCGGGGGAGTACGGCGTGGGCATGATCTTCCTGCCGAAGGAGCATGCGTCGCGCCTCGCTTGCGAGCAGGAGCTGGAGCGCGCGATCAAGACCGAAGGCCAGGTGCTGCTCGGCTGGCGCGACGTCCCGGTGGATCGCAACATGCCCATGTCGCCGGCGGTGCGCAAGAAGGAGCCGATCCTGCGCCAGCTGTTCATCGGGCGCGGCAACGACGTCATCGTGCAGGACGCGCTGGAGCGCAAGCTGTACGTGATCCGCAAGACCGCCAGCGCCGCCATCCAGAACCTGCACCTGAAGCACAGCAAGGAATACTACGTTCCCAGCATGTCCAGCCGCACCGTGGTCTACAAGGGCCTGCTGCTGGCCGACCAGGTCGGCACCTATTACCTGGACCTGAAGGACCCGCGCTGCGTCTCGGCGCTGGGCCTGGTGCACCAGCGCTTCTCCACCAACACCTTCCCGGAGTGGCCGCTGGCCCACCCGTACCGGTATGTCGCGCACAACGGCGAGATCAATACCGTCAAGGGCAACTACAACTGGATGAAGGCCCGCGAAGGCGTGATGTCGTCGCCGGTGCTGGGCGCCGACCTGAAGAAGCTCTACCCGATCAGCTTCGCCGGCCAGTCGGACACCGCGACTTTCGACAACTGCCTGGAGCTGCTGACGATGGCGGGCTACCCGATCAGCCAGGCCGTGATGATGATGATTCCCGAGCCCTGGGAGCAGCACACGACGATGGACGAACGCCGCAAGGCCTTCTATGAATACCACGCGGCGATGCTCGAGCCGTGGGACGGCCCGGCCTCGATCGTGTTCACCGACGGCCGCCAGATCGGCGCCACGCTGGACCGCAACGGCCTGCGCCCCTCGCGTTATTGCGTCACCGACGACGACCTCGTGATCATGGCCTCGGAGACCGGCGTGCTGCCGGTGCCGGAGAACAAGATCGTGCGCAAGTGGCGCCTGCAGCCGGGCAAGATGTTCCTGATCGACCTCGAGCAGGGCCGCCTGATCGACGACGAGGAGCTCAAGGCCAGCCTCGCCAACAGCAAGCCCTACAAGCAGTGGATCGAAAACCTGCGCATCAAGCTCGATGACCTGTCCGATACCTCGGGCACGATTCCCCACAGCGACGTCGAACTGCTGGACCGCCAGCAGGCCTTCGGCTACACGCAGGAAGACGTCAAGTTCCTGATGTCCCCGATGGCCCAGGCCGGCGAGGAAGGCATCGGCTCGATGGGCAACGACAGCCCGCTCGCGGTGCTCTCGTCCAAGGACAAGCCGCTGTACAACTACTTCAAGCAGCTGTTCGCCCAGGTGACCAACCCGCCGATCGACCCGATCCGCGAGGCGATCGTGATGTCGCTGGTGTCCTTCATCGGCCCCAAGCCGAACCTGCTGGACATCAACCAGGTCAACCCGCCGATGCGCCTGGAAGTCAGCCAGCCCATCCTCGACTTTGCCGACATGGCCAAGCTGCGCGATATCGAGGCCATCACCCACGGCAAGTTCCGCAGCTACACGCTGGACATCACTTACCCGCTCGCCTGGGGCCACGAGGGCGTGGAAGCCAAGCTGGCGTCGCTCAACGCCGAGGCGGTGGACGCGATCAAGGGCGGCAAGAACATCCTGATCATCAGCGACCGCGCCGTCGGGCCGGCGCAAGTGGCGATTCCCGCGTTGCTGGCCCTGTCGTCCGTCCACCAGCACCTGGTGCGCGAAGGCCTGCGTACGACCGCCGGCCTGGTGGTCGAGACCGGGACCGCCCGCGAAGTGCACCACTTCGGCGTGCTGGCCGGCTACGGCGCAGAAGCCGTGCATCCCTACCTGGCGATGGAGACGCTGGTGTCCATCCACAAGGACCTGCCGGGGGACTTGTCGCCGGACAAGGCGATCTACAACTACGTCAAGGCGATCGGCAAGGGTCTTTCGAAGATCATGTCCAAGATGGGCGTGTCCACCTACATGAGCTATTGCGGCGCCCAGCTGTTCGAGGCCATCGGCCTGAACAGCGAAACGGTGGAGAAATACTTCACCGGCACCGCCAGCCGGGTCGAGGGCATCGGCGTGTTCGAGATCGCGCAGGAGTCGATCCGCATGCACAAGGCCGCGTTCGGCAACGACCCGATCCTCGCGAGCATGCTGGACGCCGGCGGCGAATACGCCTGGCGCACCCGCGGCGAGGAACACATGTGGACGCCCGACGCGATTGCCAAGCTGCAGCACGCTTCACGCGCCAACAACTGGAACACGTACAAGGAATATGCCCAGCTGATCAACGACCAGAACCGCCGCCACATGACGCTGCGCGGCCTGTTCGAGTTCAGGATCGATCCTTCGAGGGCCATTTCCATCGACGAAGTGGAGCCGGCCAGGGAAATCGTCAAGCGCTTTGCCACGGGCGCCATGTCGCTCGGCTCGATCTCCACCGAAGCCCATGCCACGCTGGCCGTGGCCATGAACCGCATCGGCGGCAAGAGCAACACCGGCGAAGGCGGCGAGGACCCCGCCCGCTACCGGCAGGAGCTCAAGGGCATCCCGATCAAGCAGGGCCAGACCATCGCCGACATCATCGGCCGCGACGTGGTCGAGGTCGACTACCCGCTGAATGACGGCGACTCGCTGCGCTCGAAGATCAAGCAGGTCGCTTCGGGCCGCTTCGGTGTCACGGCGGAATACCTGTCCTCGGCGGACCAGATCCAGATCAAGATGGCACAGGGCGCCAAGCCGGGCGAGGGCGGCCAGCTGCCCGGCGGCAAGGTGTCCAAGTACATCGGCAAGCTGCGGTACTCGGTGCCCGGTGTCGGCCTCATCTCTCCCCCGCCGCACCACGACATCTATTCGATCGAGGACCTCGCGCAGCTCATCCACGACCTGAAGAACGTCGCGCCGCATTCGTCGATCAGCGTCAAGCTGGTGTCCGAAGTGGGCGTGGGCACGGTGGCCGCCGGCGTCGCCAAGTGCAAGAGCGACCATGTGGTGATCGCGGGCCACGACGGCGGCACCGGCGCCTCGCCGTGGTCGTCGATCAAGCACGCCGGCAGCCCCTGGGAAATCGGCCTGGCCGAAACCCAGCAGACGCTGGTGCTCAACCGCCTGCGCGGCCGCATCCGCGTGCAGGCCGACGGCCAGATGAAGACCGGCCGCGACGTCGCCATCGGCGCGCTCCTGGGTGCCGACGAGTTCGGCTTCGCCACGGCGCCGCTGGTGGTCGAGGGCTGCATCATGATGCGCAAGTGCCACCTCAATACCTGCCCGGTCGGCGTGGCGACCCAGGACCCCGTGCTGCGCAAGAAGTTTTCCGGCAAGCCCGAGCACGTGGTGAACTACTTCTTCTTCGTGGCCGAGGAAGTGCGCCACATCATGGCGCAGCTGGGCATCCGCAAGTTCGACGAGCTGATCGGCCGCAGCGACCTGCTGGACACCCGCAAGGGCATCGAGCACTGGAAGGCCCGGGGCCTGGACTTCGCGCGCCTGTTCGCCCAGCCCAACGTGCCGGCCGACGTGCCGCGCTTCCACAAGGAGCAGCAGGACCACGGGCTGGAGCGCAGCCTGGACCGGATCCTGATCGAGAAGTCGCGCCCGGCCATCGACAGGGGCGAGAAGGTGCAATTCATCGAGGTGGCGCGCAACGTCAACCGCTCCGTCGGCGCGATGCTCTCTGGCGCGATCACGAAGGTGCATCCGGAAGGCCTGCCCGACGACAGCATCCGCATCCAGCTCGAAGGCACGGGCGGGCAGTCGTTCGGCGCATTCCTGGCCAAGGGTGTCACGCTGTACCTGATCGGCGATGCCAACGACTACACCGGCAAGGGCTTGTCGGGCGGCCGCATCGTCGTGCGCCCGAGCATCGACTTCCGCGGCGTCGCCACCGACAACATCATCATCGGCAACACGGCCCTGTACGGCGCGACGACGGGCGAGGCCTTCTTCAGCGGCGTCGCGGGCGAGCGCTTCGCGGTGCGCCTGTCGGGCGCCACCGCGGTGGTGGAAGGCACGGGCGACCACGGCTGCGAATACATGACGGGCGGCACTGTGCTGGTGCTCGGCAGGACCGGCCGCAATTTCGCCGCCGGCATGTCGGGCGGAATCGCCTACGTGTACGACGAGGACGGCCAGTTTGCGAGCCGCTGCAACACGTCGATGGTGTCGCTCGAGCGGATCGGCACGGCCGCCGAGCAGAAGGCCGGCGCCAAGACACGCCTTCACAAGGACCAGGCCGACGAGACGCTGCTGCGCAAGCTGCTGGAAGAGCACAACCGCTGGACCGGCAGCAAGCGCGCGCGGGAGCTGCTCGACAGCTGGGCCACATCGCGGATGAAGTTCGTGAAGGTGTTCCCGAACGAATACAAGCGCGCCCTGGCCGAGATGTACGAGCGTGAGGTCGAAGCTGCGAGCACCGGCAACAACGCCCATGTGGCCATGAAGCACGACAGCGTCGCCGCTGCCTGAACGAAGGACGGAGCAATACTCATGGGAAAGATCACAGGCTTCATGGAATTCGAGCGGGTCGAGGAGGGCTATCGCCCGGTCCCCGAGCGCCTGAAGCATTACAAGGAATTCGTCATCGGCCTCACCGATGAGCAGGCCAAGGTCCAGGGCGCGCGCTGCATGGATTGCGGCACACCGTTCTGCAACTCGGGCTGCCCGGTCAACAACATCATCCCGGACTTCAACGACCTGGTGTACCGCGCGGACTGGAAGAACGCCTTCGCGGTGCTGGACTCCACCAACAACTTCCCGGAATTCACCGGCCGCATCTGCCCTGCGCCCTGCGAGGAAGCCTGCGTGCTCAACGTCAACGACGACGCGGTGGGCATCAAGTCCATCGAGCACGCGATCATCGACCGCGCCTGGGAGCACGGCTGGGTCGCGCCGCGGCCGGCCAGGACCAGGACCGGCAAGAAGGTGGCGGTGGTCGGTTCCGGGCCGGCCGGCATGGCCGCCGCCCAGCAACTGGCGCGCGCCGGCCATGACGTGACGCTGTTCGAGAAGAACGACCGCATCGGCGGCTTGCTGCGCTACGGCATTCCCGACTTCAAGATGGAGAAGTCGCACATCGACCGGCGCGTCGAGCAGATGAAGGCCGAGGGCGTCACCTTCCGCACCGGCGTGATGGTGGGCAAGCTGCCCGAGGGCTCCAGGGTCACCAACTGGGCCAAGGAGACGGTTTCCCCGCAGGAATTGCAGGAGCAGTTCGATGCCGTGCTGCTGACCGGCGGTGCCGAGCAGTCGCGCGACCTGCCCGTGCCCGGCCGTGACCTCGCCGGCATCCATTTCGCGATGGAGTTCCTGCCGCTGCAGAACAAGGTCAACGCCGGCGACAAGGTCAAGGGCCAGCTGACCGCGGCCGGCAAGCACGTCATCGTCATCGGCGGCGGCGACACCGGCTCGGACTGCGTGGGCACCAGCAACCGGCACGGCGCGGCGAGCGTCACGCAGTTCGAGCTGATGCCGCAGCCTCCCGAGCACGAGAACAAGCCACTGACCTGGCCCTATTGGCCCTACAAGCTGCGCACCAGTTCCAGCCACGAGGAAGGCTGCGAGCGCGAGTTCGCGATCTCGACCAAGGAATTCATCGGCGAAAAGGGCAAGGTCACGGGCCTGAAGACCGTCCGCGTCGAATGGAAGGAGGGCAAGATGATCGAGGTCGCCGGAAGCGAGGAAGTGCTGAAAGCCGACCTGGTGCTGCTGGCCATGGGGTTCGTGAGCCCGGTGGCGACCATCCTGGACGGCTTCGGCGTCGACAAGGACGCGCGCGGCAACGCCAAGGCCACCACCGAGTTCAACGGCGGCTATGCGACCAGCGTGCCCAAGGTGTTCGCGGCCGGCGACATGCGGCGCGGCCAGTCCCTGGTCGTGTGGGCCATCCGGGAGGGCCGCCAGGCCGCTCGCGCGGTGGACGAATTCCTGATGGGGTTCAGCGATTTGCCGCGCTGACGCTGGGCGAACCGCGCCGGGAAGACCTTCGGGGAAACCCGTATGATTCCAAGCTTCGCCAATGCCGGCCGGGCTCGCCCCGGCACCTGCCTGCTGGATGACTGATTCCGACTCCCCGGACCTCGTTGTATGCCGCAACCTCAGCTTCGGCTATGGGGAACGCGTGGTGCTGGACGACATTTCCTTCACCATCCCGCGCGGCAAGGTGACGGCCCTGATGGGCGCGTCCGGCGGGGGCAAGACCACGATGCTGCGGCTGATCGGCGGCCAGGTCCGCGCGCAGATGGGCGAACTCCTGTTCGACGGGCGCGACGTGGGCAAACTCGATCACGATGGCCTGTATGCCGCGCGGCGCCGCATGGGAATGCTGTTCCAGTTCGGTGCGCTGTTCGCCGACCTGAACGTTTTCGAAAACGTGGCATTCCCGCTGCGCGAACACACCAACCTGCCGGAGAGCCTGATCCGCGACATCGTGCTGATGAAGCTCGAGGCGGTCGGCCTGCGCGGCGCCCACGACCTCATGCCGTCGGAAATCTCCGGCGGCATGAACCGGCGCGTCGCCCTGGCGCGGGCGATCGCGCTGGACCCCGACCTGATCATGTACGACGAGCCTTTTTCCGGGCTGGACCCGATTTCGCTGGGGACGGCAGCGCGCCTGATCCGGCAACTCAATGACACCCTGGGGATTACCAGCCTGGTGGTCTCGCATGAAATTCCGGAGACCTTCCACATGGCCGACCAGGTGATCGTTCTGGCCAATGGGCGCATCGCGGCCCAGGGAACCCCCGAGGAAGTTCGGAAGTCGTCCGATCCGTTGGTCTACCAGTTCGTCCACGCGCTGAGCGAGGGACCGGTGCAGTTCCACTATCCGGGGCCTACCGTGATGCAGGATTTCGGCGGAGCACTCGCATGAGCTGGTACAGCCCGGCCGACATCGGCTTCGAAACCCGCAAGACGCTCGCCGACTGGGGCTACGGCGCCCGGCTGCTGCTGCGCCTGACCATGCAGCTGGGTGCGAGCGTGCGCCGGTTCGGCCTGGTACGCGACCAGATTCATTTCCTGGGCAACTATTCGCTGGCGATCATCACGGTGTCGGGTCTTTTCGTCGGCTTCGTGCTCGGCCTGCAGGGCTACTACACACTGCAGCGCTACGGGTCGTCGGAAGCGCTGGGCCTGCTGGTGGCGCTGAGCCTGGTGCGCGAGCTCGGCCCGGTCATCACGGCGCTGCTGTTCGCGGGCCGTGCAGGGGCCTCGCTCACGGCGGAAATCGGGCTGATGCGCGCCGGCGAACAGATCACGGCGATGGAGATGATGGCGGTGGACCCCATCAGCCGGATCCTCGCGCCGCGGTTCTGGGGCGGCGTGATCGCCATGCCGCTGCTGGCAGCGGTTTTCAGCGCCGTGGGCATCTTCGGCGGCTACGTGGTGGGCGTCCTGCTGATCGGCATCGATGCGGGTTCCTTCTGGAGCCAGATGCAGGGCGGCGTCGACGTCTGGAAGGACGTGGGCAACGGCGTCCTCAAGAGCCTGGTGTTCGGCGTGGCGGTGACTTTCATCGCGCTGCTGCAGGGCTTCGAGGCCCAGGCGACGCCGGAAGGCGTATCCAGCGCGACGACGCGCACGGTGGTGATGGCGTCCCTGTCGGTATTGGGTCTGGATTTCATCCTGACCGTCATGATGTTCAGTATCTAGGAGGACCCTCGTGCAGCGTTCCAAAAATGATGTGTGGGTCGGCTTGTTCGTGATCGTCGGCTTGCTGGCGATCCTCTTCCTGGCCCTGAAGGCCGCCAACCTGCTGAGCTTGAGTTTCCAGTCGGAATACCGCGTCGTCGCGAAATTCGACAACGTGGGGGGCCTGAAGCCGCGTGCCGCGGTCAAGAGCGCCGGTGTGGTCGTGGGGCGGGTGGAGTCGATCGTGCTGGACGACAAGGCTTTCCAGGCCCGGGTCACGCTTTCGCTCGAGTCCCGGTACGCCTTCCCGAAGGACAGTTCGCTGAAGATCCTCACCAGCGGCCTGCTGGGCGAGCAGTATGTGGGCATCGAAGCCGGTGCCGACGGTGCCAACCTTGGCGCAGGCGATACGATTTCTGCCACGCAATCGGCCGTGGTGCTGGAAAATCTGATCGGCCAGTTCCTCTACAGCAAGGCCGCGGACGCTTCCAATCCGGGGACAGCCACCAAGAAATGACGAGAGCAACTTCCATTTCCGACACCGGCGCGTGGCAGCGCCGCGTCACGCAGGTCCTGCTGGCAGGCCTGCTGGCGCTGCTGGCCGGCTGCGCCGGCTTCAACACCAATCCCCGCGACCCGCTGGAGCCGCTGAACCGGCACGTCACGAAGTTCAACGATGGCGTCGATTCCGTCGTGCTCAAGCCGGTGGCCACCGCCTACAAGCAGGGCGTTCCACCGCTCGTGCGCACCGGCGTGAGCAATTTCTTCGGCAACCTCGGCGATGGCTGGAATTTCGTCAACAGCCTGCTGCAATTCAAGTTCCAGAACGCGGCCGAGAACTTCATGCGCCTGAACGTCAATACGTTCTTCGGCCTGGGGGGCATCCTGGACATCGCCAGCGAGATGAACATCGAACGCCACAAGGAAGACTTCGGCCAGACGCTGGGCCGCTGGGGCGTGCCGGCCGGCCCTTATATCGTCCTGCCGCTGCTGGGGCCCTCCACGCTGAGGGACGCGCTGGCCCTGACGGTCGACCGACAGGGCGACCCGGTGCACTACGTCAACAACGGCAACGCGCGCAATTCGCTCTACGTCCTGCGCGCTGTCGACGTTCGCTCCAACCTGCTGCGCCTGGGCAGCGTGATCGAGGGCGCGGCGCTGGACAAGTACAGCTTCACGCGCGACGCCTACCTGCAGAAGCGCCGCGCGGAGATCGTCGAAAGCAAGGAATCCGACGGGGAAGAGCCCAAGTCGGACGGCACGATCCCACCGCTCCCGGCGGCGCCCGCAGGGACCGGCCCGCCGGCTTCGGCCCCCAAGCGCTAGGGTTTCAGACAGTTTCAATCCCCTGCAGCCTTGCGGAACCGGGCCTTGGCCCAAAGTTCCAACGATGGCTGCGGAAGATTCCGCATTGAAAGGCTAATCGATGAAAAGACGTTTTGTGGGTCAACTCGCCGCCCTGGCTGTGTTCTCGGCGCTGGCAGGCCTCGCTCCCGTGGCCCAGGCCGCCGATGAGGCGCCCGACGCGTTGATCAAGCGCCTGTCGGACGACGTGCTGGCGTCGATCAAGTCGGACAAGGCCATCCAGGCCGGCGACACCAACAGGATCCTCGCGCTGGTGGACAGCAAGATCATGCCCAACGTGAACTTCCAGCGGATGTCGGCCGCCGCCGTCGGCCCGGCGTGGCGCCAGGCCACGCCTGAGCAGCAGAAGCGCCTGCAGGACGAGTTCAAGACGCTGATGGTCCGCACCTATTCCGGCGCGCTGGCCCAGGTCGACGACCAGACCATCAGCATCAAGCCGCAGCGCAGCGCCCCCACCGACACCGACGTCGTGGTCCGCACCGAAATCCGCGGCCGCGGCGACCCGATCCAGCTGGACTACCGGCTGGAAAAGACGCCGGGCCAGGGCGCCGGCTGGAAGATCTACAACCTGAACGTGCTGGGCGTGTGGCTGGTGGAAACCTACCGCAGCCAGTTCGCGCCGGAGATCAGCGCCAAGGGCATCGACGGGCTGATCGCCACCCTGGCCGAGCGCAACAAGTCCAACGCCGCCAAGAAGAGCTGACCGATGCTCGTCCTGCCGGCCGAACTGACCCACCCCAGGCCGCGGCATGCTGCAGGATGCTGGCGCAGGCCCTGCGCACGCACACGGAGCCGGCCGTGGTGGCGGACGCCGGCGCGCTGTCGCACTTCGATTCTTCGGCGCTGGCCGTGCTGCTGGAATGCCGCAGGGAGGCGCTGGCGCTGGGCAAGACCTTTGCAGTGAGCCGTCTGCCCACGCGCTTGAGGGAGCTCGCCTCCCTGTACGGCGTGGCCGAATTGCTGCCGGCCGCGCCGTAGGCCCATCCGGCGGCGCCACCGGCGAGCAAGGGGCCCGGCGGCTAAAATCGCAGGCTCCCATGCCCGCGATCTCCTTCCAGTCGGTCTCCAAAATCTACCCTTCCGCGCGTGGTGGGCCGCTCAAGGCGCTGGATGGCGTGCAATTCGACGTCCAGCAGGGTGAATTCTTCGGCCTGCTCGGGCCCAATGGCGCCGGCAAGACCACGCTGATCAGCATTTTGGCGGGGCTGGTGCGGCCCACTTCGGGCAAGGTCCGGGTGCTCGGGCACGATGTCCAGGCCGACTATGCCCAGGCGCGCAGGGCCCTGGGCGTCGTTCCGCAGGAACTGGTGTTCGATCCCTTCTTCAACGTGCGCGAGGCGCTGCGCTTCCAGTCGGGCTACTTCGGCGTGAAGAACAACGAGGCCTGGATCAGCGAGCTGCTCGAAAGCCTGGGGCTGGCCGACAAGGCCGATGCCAACATGCGCCAGCTCTCCGGGGGCATGAAGCGGCGCGTGCTGGTCGCCCAGGCCCTGGTCCACAAGCCGCCGGTGATCGTCCTGGACGAGCCCACCGCGGGCGTGGACGTCGAACTGCGCCAGACGTTGTGGCACTTCATCGATCGGCTGAACAAGCAGGGCCACACGGTGCTGCTGACGACCCACTACCTGGAAGAGGCCGAGGCCCTGTGCGGGCGCATCGCCATGCTCCAGGCCGGCCGCGTGGTCGCGCTGGAGCGCACCAGCGAATTGCTCAAGGCGGCCTCGAGCAACGTGCTGCGCTTCAAGCTCGATGGCGCGTTGCCGCGGAATTCGCGGGCAAGGCCCGGGTCACGGGCCGGATCGTGCAGCTGCCGGCGCACGACGCACACGAGATCGAGCGCTACCTGGCCGTGATCCGCGAGGCCGGCTTGCGGGTGGAGGACGTGGAAATCCGCAAGGCGGACCTCGAGGACGTCTTCCTGGACGTGATGTCGAAGGACCGCAAGGCCGTCGGCGGCAGCCCGCTGCCCAGGCAGGCGACAGCCGCGGCCGGCGGCGACCCGGTCCCCGAGGCGGCCACGGCAGGGGGCTCGTAACCCATGACCGGCTGGCAAACCCTGTTCTACAAGGAAGTGCTGCGCTTCTGGAAGGTGAGCTTCCAGACGGTGGCTGCGCCCGTGCTCACCGCGGTGCTGTACATGCTGATCTTCGGCCATGTGTTGCAGGGCCAGGTCACGGTCTACGACAAGGTCAGCTACACGGCCTTCCTGGTGCCGGGGCTGGTGATGATGAGCGTGCTGCAGAACTCCTTCGCCAACAGTTCGTCGTCGCTGGTGCAGAGCAAGATCATGGGCAGCATGGTGTTCGTGCTGCTGACGCCGCTGTCGCACTGGGCCTGGTTCTTCGCCTATGTCGGCTCCGCCGTCACCCGGGGCCTGGCCGTGGGGCTGGGCGTGTTCCTGGTCACCGCCTGGTTCGGCCAGCCGAGCTTCGTCGCGCCGCTGTGGATCCTGGTGTTCGCCGTGCTGGGCGCCGCCATGCTCGGCGCCCTGGGGATGATCGCCGGCCTGTGGGCGGACAAGTTCGACCAGATGGCCGCCTTCCAGAACTTCGTCGTCATGCCCATGACGTTCCTGTCGGGCGTCTTCTATTCCATCCACTCGCTGCCCGCCTTCTGGCAGGGCGTGAGCCACCTCAACCCGTTCTTCTACATGATCGACGGCTTTCGCTACGGCTTCTTCGGGGTGAGCGACGTCTCGCCCTGGCTCAGCCTGGGCATCGTCGGCGCCGCGTTGCTCGCGGTTTCGGCCATCGCCGTGCACCTGCTGCGCATCGGCTACAAAATCCGGGGTTGAACCCCTTCCAGAACATGACCGCTGCGGAACTCCAAACCCTCATCAGCGCAGGCCTGGCCTGCGACCTCATCCAGGTGGACGGCGACGGCCGCCACTGGGAGGCCTTGATCGTCTCCCCGGAATTCGAGGGCAAGCGCCTGATCCAGCGCCACCAGCGGGTCTATGCCACGCTGGGTGCGAGAATGCGAACCGACGAGGTGCACGCGCTCTCGATGAAGACATTCACGCCCGCCGAATGGGCGGCCGCTCAATCCACTTGACGCACGCATGGACAAGCTTTTGATTCGCGGGGGCCGCCAGCTCCACGGCGAGGTCCGGATTTCCGGCGCCAAGAACGCGGCGCTGCCCGAGCTGTGCGCCGCCTTGCTGACCGACCAGCCGGTCGAGCTGAAGAACGTGCCGCGGCTGCAGGACGTGAGCACGATGCTCACCCTGCTGCGGAACATGGGCGTGACGGTGGAGCGCGACGACGCAGGGCAACGTGCGCATCGACGCCGGCAAGCTGAGCTCGCCGGAGGCCCCTTACGAGCTGGTCAAGACCATGCGGGCGTCGGTGCTGGCGCTGGGGCCGCTGCTGGCGCGCTTCGGCGAGGCGACGGTCTCCCTGCCGGGCGGCTGCGCCATCGGCTCGCGGCCGGTGGACCAGCACATCAAGGGAATGCAGGCCATGGGCGCGGAGATCGTGGTCGAACACGGCTACATGATCGCCAAGCTGCCGCAGGGCCGCGACGCGCCTGAAGGGCGCCAACATCCGCACCGACATGGTCACTGTGACGGGCACCGAGAACTTCCTGATGGCCGCAACGCTGGCCGAGGGCGAGACCGTGCTCGAGAACGCAGCCCAGGAGCCGGAGATCGCCGACCTGGCCGAGATGCTGATCAAGATGGGCGCGCGCATCGAAGGCCACGGCACCAGCCGCATCGTCATCCAGGGCGTCGAGAAACTCGGTGGCTGCACCCACCAGGTGGTGGCCGACCGGATCGAGGCGGGCACGTTCCTGTGCGCAGTGGCCGCCACCGGCGGAGACGTCGTGCTGCGGCATGGCCGCGCCGACCACCTCGATGCCGTGATCGACAAGCTGCGCGACGCGGGCGCCAGCGTCGCCGCGGTCGAGGACGGCATCCACCTGCACTCGCAAGGGCGCCTGGCGGCCCAGAGCTTCCGCACCACCGAATACCCCGGCTTTCCGACCGACATGCAGGCCCAGTTCATGGCGCTCAACGCGATCGCCGACGGCCCTTCCAAGGTGACGGAAACGATCTTCGAGAACCGCTTCATGCACGTCAACGAGCTGGTGCGCCTGGGCGCCAAGATCCAGGTGGACGGCAAGTTCGCCGTCATCGAAGGCGTGCCGAAGCTCTCCGGCGCCACGGTGATGGCCACCGACCTGCGCGCGTCGGCCAGCCTGGTCATCGCCGGCCTGGTGGCCGAAGGCGAGACGCTGGTGGACCGCATCTACCACCTGGACCGCGGTTACGACCAGATGGAAGCCAAGCTGCGCGCCATCGGCGCCGACATCGAACGGATCCGGTCATGATCACGCTCGCCCTGTCCAAGGGACGCATCTTCGACGAGACCCTGCCGCTGCTGAAAGCCGCCGGGATCGAGGTGCTGGAAGACCCCGAAAAGTCGCGCAAGCTGATCCTGGCGACCAGCCAGCCGGACGTGCGCGTCGTGATCGTGCGCGCGAGCGACGTGCCGACCTACGTGCAGTATGGCGGCGCCGACCTGGGCGTGACCGGCCTGGATACGCTGATCGAGCACAGCGCGGACTGGGGCGGCGGCGCCGGCTTGTACCAGCCGCTGGACCTGCGCATCGCCAGGTGCCGGGTGAGCGTGGCGGTGCGCGCCGACTTCGATTACGCCAGCGCGGTGCGGCAGGGCTCGCGCCTGCGCGTGGCCACCAAGTACGTCAACATCGCGCGCGAGTTCTTCGCCGCCAAGGGCGTGCACGTCGACCTGATCAAGCTGTACGGCAGCATGGAACTGGCGCCGCTCACGGGCCTGGCCGACGCCATCGTCGACCTGGTGTCCACGGGCGACACGCTCAAGGCCAACAACCTGGTCGAGGTCGAGCGCATCATGGACATCAGCTCGCGCCTGGTCGTCAACCAGGCCGCGCTCAAGCTCAAGCAGGATGCGATCCGGCGCGTCATCGACGCGTTCGCGGGCGCGATCGGAAAGGCTTGAGCGCATGAGCTGGATCGCCAAGCCCGCCCGCCTGGCCACGGACAGTGCCGGTTTCGAGCAGGAGTTCAAGGCTCGCCTGCACTGGTCGGCCGATACCGATGCGCAGGTCGAGCAGCGCGTCGCGGAGATCCTGGCGGACGTGCCGCCAGCGCGGCGACGCGGCGGTGCTGGACTACACCAATCGCTTCGATGCGCTCGCCGCGCCGTCGATGAAAGCGCTGGAGCTGACGCAGGCCGAACTGAAGGCCGCGTTCGACGGGCTGCCGGCAGCGCAGCGCGACGCGCTGCAAGCGGCGGCCGCCCGCGTGCGCAGCTACCACGAGGCGCAGAAGAAGGCCAACGGCGAGAGCTGGAGCTACCGCGACGAAGACGGCACCCTGCTCGGCCAGAAGGTGACACCGCTGGACCGGGTCGGCATCTATGTCCCCGGCGGCAAGGCGGCCTATCCCTCGTCGGTGCTGATGAACGCGATTCCCGCGCACGTCGCCGGGGTCGTCGAGATCATCATGGTGGTGCCGACGCCGCGGGGCGAGAAGAACGCGCTGGTCCTTGCCGCCGCTTACGTGGCCGGCGTCAGCCGCGCTTTCACCATCGGCGGCGCGCAGGCCGTGGCCGCGCTCGCCTTCGGCACGCAGACGGTTCCGCGCGTGGACAAGATCACCGGGCCGGGCAACGCCTATGTGGCCAGCGCCAAGCGTCGCGTGTTCGGCCAGGTCGGCATCGACATGATCGCGGGCCCGAGCGAAATCCTGGTGCTGGCCGATGGCAGCACGCCGGCCGACTGGGTGGCCATGGACCTGTTTTCGCAGGCAGAGCACGATGAGCTGGCGCAAAGCATCCTGCTGTGCCCGGATGCGGGCTACATCGACAAGGTCCAGGCCGAGATCGACCGGCTCCTGCCTGAAATGCCGCGAGCCGAAATCATCGCCAAGTCGCTCAATGGCCGCGGCGCCCTGATCCAGACCCGAAGCATGGAAGAGGCCTGCGAGATCAGCAACCGCATCGCGCCCGAGCACCTCGAAATCGCCAGCAGCGATCCGCACCGGTGGGAGCCTTTGCTCAGGCACGCGGGCGCCATCTTCCTGGGCGCGTTCACCAGCGAGTCGCTCGGCGACTACTGCGCCGGCCCCAACCACGTCCTGCCCACCAGCAGCACCGCCCGGTTCTCCAGCCCGCTGGGGGTCTATGACTTCCAGAAGCGCAGCAGCATCATCGAGGTGAGCGAAGCCGGCGCGCAAACGCTTGGCACCATCGCGGCCGAGCTGGCCTACGGCGAAGGCCTGCAGGCCCATGCCCGCGCGGCGCAGATGAGGCTGAAGCGATGACCGGCCGCGACCCCCTGCGTGTCTTCCGGCAGGACGTGCAATCCATGCACGCCTATGCCATCCAGCCGTCGGCGGGGATGGTCAAGCTCGACGCGATGGAAAATCCGCATCGCCTTCCCAGCGGACTGCAGGCGGAATTGGGCCAGCGGCTCGGCACGCTGGCGATGAACCGCTACCCGGGCGAGCGGGTCAACGACTTGCGCGCCGCCCTGGCCCGCCACGCGCAGATGCCCGAAGGCTTCGACATCATGCTGGGCAACGGCTCGGACGAGCTGATTTCCCTGGTCGCCATGGCCTGCGACCTGCCGGGGGCGTCCATCCTGGCGCCGGTGCCCGGCTTCGTCATGTACGCCATGAGCGCGCAGCTGCAAGGCCTGGAATTCATCGGCGTGCCGCTCACGGCCGAATTCGAGCTCGACGAGAAGGCCATGCTCGAGGCGATCGCCCGGCGGCAGCCTGCCGTGGTCTACATCGCCTATCCGAACAACCCGACGGCCAACCTCTGGGATGACACCGTCATCGAGAAGATCGTGGAGGCGGCGCCGGGGCTGGTGGTGATCGACGAGGCTTACCAGCCGTTCTCCAGCCGGAGCTACATCGACCGCATCACGCGGCACGGCCATGTGCTGCTGATGCGCACGCTGAGCAAGTTCGGGCTGGCGGGGGTTCGCATCGGCTACATGCTGGGCCCGAAGGCGCTGGTGGCGCAGGTCGACAAGGTGCGCCCGCCCTATAACGTCAGCGTCCTCAACTGCGAGGCGGCGCTGTTCGCGCTGGAGCATGCGGATGTCTTCGCCGCCCAGGCGCAGGAGCTGCGCCTGCAGCGCGAGGTCCTGCAGCACGAACTGGCCGGCTTGCCGGGCGTCAAGGCGTGGCCCAGCGATGCCAACATGATCCTGGTGCGCGTGCCGGACGCGCAAAAGACCTTCGACGGCATGAAATCCCGTGGCGTCCTGGTGAAGAACGTTTCTAAAATGCATGCATTGCTGGCCAACTGCCTGCGCCTGACCGTGGGAACCCCCGACGAGAACGCGCAGATGCTCGCAGCCCTCAAGGCCTCCCTATGACCACCCCTCGCACCGCCGAAGTCGCCCGAAACACCGCGGAAACGCAGATCACGGTGCGCGTCAACCTGGACGGAACCGGCCAGTCCAAGCTCGCCACCGGGATCGGCTTTTTCGACCACATGCTCGACCAGATCGCCCGCCACGGCCTCATCGACATCGATGTCCAGGCCCGCGGCGACCTGCACATCGACGGCCACCACACGGTGGAGGACGTCGGCATCACGCTGGGCCAGGCCGTGTACCAGGCGGTGGGGGACAAGAAAGGCATCCGCCGCTATGGCCATGCCTATGTGCCGCTGGACGAGGCCCTGTCGCGCGTCGTGATCGATTTCTCCGGCCGCCCCGGCCTTGTGATGAACGTGCCGTTCAAGAGCGGCATGATCGGCACCTTCGACAGCCAGCTGGCGCACGAGTTCTTCCAGGGCTTCGCCAACCACGCCTTCGTGACCCTGCACATCGACAACCTGCGCGGGGAAAACGCGCATCACCAGTGCGAAACCGTGTTCAAGGCCTTCGCCCGTGCCCTGCGCGTGGCCCTCGAGCTCGACCCGCGCTCGGCCGGCACCGTGCCCTCGACCAAGGGGTCGCTCTGACCACTTTCCGGGCCGCTTCGGCCTGAAGCTTCGCTGCCGCGCCCAATATTCGCTATGAAAACTGTAGCAGTCGTCGACTATGGGATGGGCAACCTGCGCTCCGTCGCCCAGGCCGTCATGCACGTGGCGCAAGGCAGCGGCTTCGAAGTGAGGGTCACCTCCCGCCCGGAGGACGTTCGCTCGGCTGACCGCGTGGTGCTGCCGGGCCAGGGCGCCATGCCCGACTGCATGCGCGAACTGCGCGACTCCGGGTTGCAGGAATCGGTGCTGGAAGCGGCGGCCGCCAAACCCCTGTTCGGCGTGTGCGTGGGCATGCAGATGCTGCTCGATCGCAGCCAGGAAGGCCCCACCGACGGCCTGGGCCTGATCCACGGCGAAGTCCTCAAGTTCGAGCTGGCCGGCCAGTTGCAGCCGGACGGCAGCCGCTACAAGGTGCCGCAGATGGGGTGGAACCAGGTCTGGCAGACCCGGCCCCATGCGCTCTGGCTGGGCGTTCCCGACGGCAGCTACTTCTATTTCGTCCACAGCTATTACGCCCGCCCGTCGGATGCGCGCCACAGCGTCGGGGAGACGGACTACGGCACTCGCTTTACCGCCGCGATTGCACGCGATAATATTTTCGCCACGCAGTTCCACCCCGAAAAGAGCGCAGACCAGGGCTTGGCCCTTTACCGTAACTTCCTGCAATGGATGCCGTGACGCGAGCCGTCGCCGGCCCGGCCCGTCGAAGCCTTCTTCCCACACCATGCTTCTCATTCCCGCGATTGACCTGAAAGACGGCCACTGTGTGCGCCTCAAGCAAGGCGACATGGACCAGGCCACCACTTTCGGCGAAGACCCGTCTGCCATGGCGCGCAGCTGGCTGGAAAAGGGCGCGCGCCGCCTTCACCTGGTGGACCTCAACGGGGCTTTTGCCGGCAAGCCGCAGAACTTCGCGGCCATCAAATCCATCCTCAAGGCCGTGGGTGACGACATCCCGGTGCAGCTCGGTGGCGGCATCCGCGACCTGGACACGATCGAGAAATACATCGACGGCGGCCTGCGCTACGTGATCATCGGCACCGCGGCCGTGAAGAACCCGGGGTTCCTCAAGGACGCCTGCACCGCTTTCGGCGGCCACATCATCGTCGGCCTCGACGCCAAGGACGGAAAGGTCGCCACGGACGGCTGGAGCAAGCTGACCGGCCACGAGGTGGTCGACCTGGCGCGTAAGTTCGAGGACTGGGGCGTCGAATCGATCGTGTACACCGACATCGGCCGCGACGGCATGCTCACCGGCATCAACGTCGAGGCAACCGTGAAGCTCGCGCAGGCGTTGACGATTCCGGTGATCGCCTCGGGGGGCCTGTCCAACATGGCCGACATTGAAAAGCTCTGCGCCGTCGAGTCCGAAGGCATCGAGGGCGTGATCTGCGGCCGCGCCGTCTATTCGGGCGACCTCGATTTCGTCAAGGCCCAGGCCCGGGCCGACGAGCTCCAGAAGGGGTAGCTTGCTCGCCAAACGCATCATCCCGTGCCTCGACGTCACCGGCGGGCGGGTCGTCAAGGGCGTGAACTTCGTCGAACTGCGCGACGCCGGCGACCCGGTGGAGATCGCCGCGCGCTACAACGAACAGGGTGCGGACGAACTCACCTTCCTGGATATCACCGCCACCAGCGACGGCCGCGACCTGATCCTGCACATCATCGAGGCGGTCGCCTCACAGGTGTTCATCCCCCTCACGGTAGGCGGCGGCGTGCGCACGGTCGAGGACGTGCGGCGTCTGCTCAACGCCGGGGCGGATAAGACCAGCTTCAATTCCGCCGCCATCGCCGACCCGGACGTCATCGTCGCGGCATCGGCCAAGTACGGCGCCCAGTGCATCGTGGTGGCGATCGACGCCAAGCGCCGCAGCCCGGAAGACGCCGCGGTCCGCGGGCCGGGCTGGGACGTCTACAGCCACGGCGGGCGCCGCAACACCGGCCTGGACGCGGTGGAGTGGGCCCGGGAAATGACGCGCCGCGGCGCCGGTGAGATCCTGCTGACCAGCATGGACCGCGACGGCACCAAGGCCGGGTTCGACCTGGAACTCACGCGCGCCGTGAGCGATGCGGTGACGGTCCCGGTGATCGCTTCCGGCGGCGTCGGCACCCTCGACCACCTGGCAGACGGCATCCAGCGGGGCGGCGCCGACGCCGTGCTGGCCGCCAGCATCTTCCACTACGGCGAATTCACCGTCGCCCAGGCCAAGGCCCATATGGCGCAGCGCGGGATTCCCGTGCGCCTTTGAGCCGTCGCCCTCCGTGCTGGAGGAAGCGGAATTCGCGGACAATCCGCTCATGGACTGGCTCGACGAAGTGAAATGGGACGCGCAGGGGTTGATTCCCGTCATCGCCCAGGAGGCGGGGAGCAACGACGTGCTGATGTTCGCATGGATGAACCGCGAGGCCCTGCAAAAGACCGCCGAATCGGGCCGCGCCGTCTATTTCAGCCGCTCGCGCGGCAGGCTCTGGTACAAGGGAGAGGAATCCGGCCATGTGCAGGCGGTGCACGAGATTCGCATGGATTGCGACAACGACGTGCTGTTGCTGAAGGTCACGCAGCTCGGGCACGAACCTTCCATTGCCTGCCACACCGGCCGCCACAGCTGCTTTTTCCACCTCTACCGGGACGGGGCCTGGCAAATCACGGCGCCGGTCTTGAAAGACCCCGGATCGATCTACACATCATGACCGTGAGTTCCAACGATTCCCTGGCCCGGCTGGCCGCGATCATCGAAAGCCGCAAGCCCGCCAACGGCGGGAACGCCGAGACGAGCTACGTCGCGCGGCTGTTGCAGCGCGGCCCGGACGCGTTCCTCAAGAAGATCGGGGAAGAGGCGACCGAGGCGGTGATGGCCGCCAAGGATGCGGACCACGGCGGCGACCCGCGCAGGCTGGTCGCGGAAATCGCCGACCTGTGGTTCCACACCCTCGTCGCCTTGGCACACTACGGCTTCAAGCCCGCCGACGTGATCGCCGAGCTGGAACGCCGCGAAGGCACCAGCGGCATCGAGGAAAAGGCGCTGCGAAAGGCGCAGCGCCGCGAAGGCGCCGGAGACTGAGGGAGGAGACCATGGCCGAGACTGATTTCGCACACTTCGACACCAAGACGCCGAGTGACCGCACGGTGATGAACGTGCTGTACGGTCTTCACACGCTGGCATGGGCGGGGATGGGCACGCTGGCGGTGATTGCGGTGATCGCGAACTACGTCAAGCGTGCCGACGAGCACGACGCGGTGTACGCGAGCCACCACAACTACATGATCGCCACGTTCTGGTGGACGCTGTTGTGGTTGCTGCTCGCCGCGCCGCTCTGGATCCTCATCATCCCCGGCTGGATCGCATACACCGTCATCTTCTTCTGGTACCTGTACCGGTGCCTGCGCGGCTGGGTGCGGTTTGCCGATGGCCGGCCCCCGTTCTGACACTCCCCCAACGACCATGAGCGCCTCCGACCCCGATTGCGTCTTCTGCAAGATCGCCCTGGGACAGATCCCCTCGCGCAAGGTGTACGAGGACGACGAGATCCTCGCCTTCCACGACATCCATCCCTGGGCGCCGGTCCACTTCCTGATGGTGCCCAAGGCGCACGTCGAATCCCTGGCGCAAGCCGGCCCAGAGCATGCCGCGCTGCTGGGCCGCATGATGGTCCTGGCGCCGAAGCTGGCGCTGCAGGAAGGCTGCAGGCCCTATCCGCAGGGCGGGTACCGGGTTGTGATCAACACGGGAGCCGACGGCGGCCAGGAGGTGCACCACCTGCACATCCACGTGTTCGGCGGCCCGCGCCCCTGGCTCAAAGGCTGAGCCAGCCTCCGGCGGCCCTGCGGCCCCGCGGCTGAACTAACCTTGCGCGACTAGAATCCATCCCAGTCTGTATAGGAGAAATCATGGGTTCATTTTCCATTTGGCACTGGCTGATCGTCCTGCTGATCATCGTGCTGATTTTCGGTACCAAGAAGCTCAAGAACATCGGCTCCGACCTCGGCGGGGCCGTCAAGGGCTTCAAGGATGGCATCCGGGAAGGCTCGGCCCCCGAGACCCCGGTGCCCCCCGCGAGCCAGGTGACCGCCGCCCCGCCCGGCGCCGACAAGACCACGATCGACGTGGAAGCGAAGAACAAGTCCTGATGCAATGCTGATCCCGATGCTTGCCGCCCCGCGGCGGCAGGCGACTGCCTCATGATCGACCTCGGCATAGAAAAGATGCTGGTGATCGGCGCCGTGGCGCTGATCGTCATCGGCCCCGAAAAGCTGCCCCGGGTGGCGCGGACCGTGGGGACGCTGCTGGGCAAGGCCCAACGCTACGTCGCGGACGTGAAGGCCGAGGTGAACCGGTCGATGGAGCTGGAAGAACTCAAGAAGATGAAGGAAACGGTGGAAACCGCGGCCCGCGACGTCGAAAGCACGATCCGCTCCGGCGCGAGCGAGTTCGAGAAGGAGTGGTCCGAGGCGACTTCCACCGCGTCCCCGGCAGCCCTGGACTCGCCCGCTTCCTACCCCGAATACCGCAACCCGAAGAAGAACTGGCGCATCAAGCAGGGCGCCACGCCCAATTGGTACAAGGCCCGGAACGGCATCCGCACCAAGGCGCTTTCGGGCGCGGCCCGCGTTGCGCGGTACCGACCGCAAAAATTCAACTAGGGCCTAATGTCCGACCCCAACAAAGAAGACGAGCTCGCCGGCACGGAGCAGCCTTTCGTTGCCCACCTGGTGGAGCTGCGCGACCGGCTGATCAAGGCCATGATCGCCGTGGGCGTGGTGGCGGCCGTGCTGTTCCTGTATCCCGGCCCGGGCGCGCTGTACGACATCCTGGCCGCGCCCCTGGTGGCGAACCTGCCCAAGGGCGCGACCCTGATCGCGACCTCGGTGATCTCGCCGTTCCTGGTGCCCCTGAAGATCCTGCTGATGGCGGCTTTCCTGGTCGCGCTGCCGGTGGTGCTCTACCAGGCCTGGGCCTTCGTCGCGCCGGGGCTGTACTCGCACGAAAAGAAGCTGGTGCTGCCGCTGGTGTTTTCCAGCACGGTGCTGTTCTTCATCGGCGTGGCCTTCTGCTATTTCTTCGTCTTCGGCCAGGTGTTCTCGTTCATCCAGAGCTTCGCGCCCAAGAGCATCACCGCAGCGCCGGACATCGAGGCCTACCTGAGCTTCGTGCTCACCATGTTCATGGCGTTCGGCCTGGCGTTCGAGGTGCCCATCGTGGTGGTCGTGCTGGCGCGCCTGGGTTTCGTTTCGATCCAGAAGCTCAAGGAATTCCGACCCTATTTCATCGTGGTGGCGTTCATCATCGCCGCCGTCATCACGCCGCCCGACGTGGTTTCCCAATTGGCGCTGGCAATTCCCATGTGCCTCCTGTACGAAGCCGGCATCTGGGCCGCGCAACTGTTCATCAAGCACACCAAGGCGCCGCAGGATGATGCCGGCGGCGCCACCAAGACGCAGGATTCGTGATGAATGCCGCGCAAAACCGAAGCGGGGGCGCAACACCCGGCCCGTCTCGCCTAGGCAATCCCAGGGCGCTGCGTTAAGATAATTCAAAGGATCCCTGACGTTGGTTGGGCCGGGGGACTGATGTAAAAAAGACGCCCGCCGAAGCCAGCGAGAGGAGGATCCCCATGGGCAGATTTGCCCCCCTGAGATGGCCCCTGGCCATCCTCAGCCTTGCCCTGCTGTGCGCCCCCGCATATGCCCAGGCCCCGGAGACACAGAACAGCACCATCGAGCTGACAACCGCCCACGGTGCGGGGACGCCGGGCACGACCGACAAGGTGGTGGTCGAGAATGTCCGCGTCAACGTTCGCCGCGCGGTCTCGGTGGGTGCCGGCCGCTTCAGCTGGGGAACCGAGGAGTCGGTCTACAACGTCACGTACCGGTTCGACCCGGCCACGTTGCGGCTTGTGCCTGAGACCTACACGCGCGTCAGCGGCCCCGGAGACGGCGGGACGGGCTGCGCCAACCTGAATGTCCAGGTCGTCAACTCGCTGCTGGGCAGCTCGGCACCGATTGCCGGGGCGACGATCGCCATCCAGTCGCGCACCGCGCAGACGGACGCCACCGGGCTGGCCACGCTCAGCGGGCTGCCGACGGGCCAAAGCATGCTCACCGTGTCGGCAAACGGCTACGGGACGATCACCCAGGCGGCCGACCTCAACTGCGACGCGACGAACGAACTCGGCATCGCGCTGTCGCCCGGCGCGGGGACTGCGGGCGGCCTGGCCCCCGGCCAATTCCGCGTCGTTCTCACCTGGGGCCGCAACCCCGCTGACCTGGACTCGCACATCACCGGCCCCCGGGCCGGCCTGTCGACGCGCTTTCACGTGTACTACGCCAACAAGCTCGATGGTTCCTGCGGCCTGGATGTGGACGACACCACTTCCTACGGCCCGGAAACGGTGACGTGCCCCGGCACCGGCAGCATCGGCACTGCGCTCGTGCCGGGCGTGTACCGCTACGCGATCCATCACTATTCGGGCACCGGCAACATCGGCACCTCCGGCGCCATCGTGCGGCTGGAGCAGGGCGACGGCAGCACGCTGTACTTCTTCCCGCCGGCGACCGGCTGGACCGGCAACAACCTGTGGACCGTGTTCGAGATCACGGTGGCTCCTGACGGCACCACCAGCGTCTCCACGGTGAACACCATCAGCAACGGGGAGGGCCCGCCATGAGCTGCTTCCAGACTTCGAAATGGCTGGCCGCTTGCCTGGCCACGCTCGTGTGGGGCACGGCTGCCGCACAACAGGCGTTCACCGTCGACTTCGGCAGTTCGCGCCTGGCGGGATCGGGCCCGGACAAGCTGCTGGTGGAGAACATCCGCGTGACGCAGGGCGGCCAGGAGGTGGGCTACAACGTCGTGTTCCGGCTCGACCCGCTCACGCTGGACCTCGTGCCGGACGTGATCTCGCAGTCGGCGGGCGTCGGGGCCAGCAATTGCGCCGCCGTCACCGTCTCCGTCTACGACGCCGCGGCCGGGCCCACCACCCGCATCCTCGGCGCGGCCGTCACGATCGGTTCGCGCAGCGTCTTCACCAGCTCCTCCGGCGTGGCCACCTTCAGCGGCGTGACCGAAGGCGCGGGCTCCGTGCTCGTGACCGCAACCGGGTACCCCTCCTCGACCCAATCCGCCAGTTTCAGCTGCACCGGCACGAATGCGGTGGGAGTGGGTCTGGGTCTGTCGATCGGGCAGTGTGCGCGATGTCCCGTCCCGTAGCCGGCGTGGCGCTGGCGTTGGCCGGAGCCCTGGTGCTCTGGGTGGCCCGTACCCCGCCGCATCCGGTGACCCCCCCAGCGGCGTCCATCCCGCAGTGGGTGCCCGCGCAGGCTGCGCAACCGCAGGCAGCGGCCGCGTCGCAGCAGGCGCGGCCCCCTGAAGGCGGGCCGAGCGCGTCCAGCGCCGTCTTCGAAGCCAGGTTCAAGGCTTCGCGCGAGGCGCCGCGGCCTGCGCCTGACCCGGCGATCCTGCAGGCGCGTACCTTTGCGGAAGCCTTCCAGGCCATGAAGCGTTCTGAACTCCCGGCGCCCGCCCCGGAGGGTGCGGGCGTGAATCCCTTCGGCGCCGGCCGCTGAATTCAGCGCGGCTGCTGCAATTGCTTGGGCTTGGGGCGCAGGCCCGGCGTGACGTTCACCTCCAGCGCATCGTCGCGGCGCAGCACCCGGAATTTGGAGGGCGTCCCGGGCTGGAGCGCCGCCACGCCGGACAGGAGTTCCGAGACATTGGCGATCTGCTTGCTCGCCACCTCGACGATCACGTCGCCGGGCCGGATGCCCGCCTGCGCCGCCGGGCCGTTCTGCAGCACGCCGGTGATGAGCACGCCGCGCTTGGCCTTCACGCCGAAAGTTTCCATCAGTTCCGGTGACAGGTCGGCCGGCTCGACGCCGATCCAGCCCCTGCGCACGACGCCGTCCTTGACGATGCCTTCGAGCACCAGCCGCGCCGTGGATACCGGGATCGCGAAACCGATGCCCATGCTGCCCCCCGATCGCGAGTAGATGGCCGTGTTGATCCCCATCAGCTGGCCGCTGCTGTCCACCAGTGCGCCGCCGGAATTGCCCGGGTTGATCGCAGCGTCGGTCTGGATGAAATTCTCGAACGTGTTGATTCCCAGCTGGTTGCGCCCGAGCGCGCTGACGATGCCGCTGGTCACGGTCTGGCCCACGCCGAACGGGTTTCCGATGGCCAGCACCTGGTCCCCCACCTGCAGCGCGTCCGAATTGCCCAGCGCGATCACGGGCAAGCGGTCCAGCGAGACCTTCAGGATCGCGAGGTCGGTGTCGGGGTCGGTTCCGATCAACTTTGCCCGGCTGCGGCGGCTGTCGTTGAGCACCACCTCGATCTCGTCGGCGCCTTCGACCACGTGGTTGTTGGTCAGGATATAGCCGTCGGGACTGATGATGACGCCGCTGCCCAGGCCCGCCTGCGGCATCGCGCCTTGCTCGCCGAAGAAGAACCGGAACCACGGGTCGTTGGCGTAGGGGTGGCGCTCGGGCGCCTTGCTGGTGTTGATGCTGACCACGGCGGCCGAAGCGCGCTGGGCTGCCAGCCGGAAGCTGCCGGGCGGCACCGCGCCGCCGGAGGCGGGCGGGGCTTCGACCAGCGGGACGCCGGAGGACACGGACATCGTGCTGGCCCGGCCCACCCATTCGGGTTTGAGGGTGGCCACCACAAAATAAGCAGCCAACAGGACGGTGACGGCCTGGGAAAAGAGCAGCCAATAACGACGCATGATCGACTCGGGCGGTCCCGAAGGTAATTTTTGCAAGTGTAGACGCGCATGGCTTCGCCCGGGGTGCGCCCCGGTGTTCAGAGTGCGTGCGGAACCAGCCGGGCGCTGCCGTGGCGGCGCGGGCCGAGGTTGGCCTGCTCCACCGGCACCACTTCGCCGGTGGACGGGTCGAGGATCGCGGCGCGCGAGCGCATTGCGCGCGCCGCCTCGGCCATGCGCTGGGCGTCGTGCAGGATGTCTTCGACATCCGCATGGGCACGTGAGAGGTGCACCACGCCGACCCCGATGTCGGCCGTGATCTTGATGCGCTCGCCTGAGGTGCCCGCCACCTCCATCGGCCGGCGCAGGCTGCTGGCGACCCGCAGGCCCAGCGTGCGCAGCCACGCGGGCGAGTGGATGGTTTCCACCAGCGAGACGAAGCAGCGGTCGTAATAGCGGCCAACCGGGTTCACGACGCCCACCTGCCGCTGGATGCGCGCGGCGATGCAGATGAACGCCTCGTTGACGCCTGCGATCCCCGCCTGCGCCGCGATGCGCTCGACGTCGAACACCATGATCGCCAGCACGGCGCCTTCACGACGGGTGCGCCGGCGGCGGCGCTGGGCCTTGACCAGCCTCTTCACGAGGCTGATGCCGCTGTAGAGCTTGGTGACCGGGTCGAATTGCGAGGGCCGGCCTTCTTCGCGCGTGCGCCATTCGTGGCGGTCCCGGCGCCAGAGCACGAAGCCGGTAAGCCCGTTGCTGAGCGCCGCGCACGACGCGAGCAGGGCGTGCAGCGGCAAGCCGATGGGCAGGGACATCGCGATCGCGTACATCCCGGCGATGGCGGGCAAGGTCAGCAGGCAGCCGGCGGCCATCACGGGCGCCAGCCTGTCGCCCAGCAGCCAGGCCCGCACCGTGAGCCAGAGCGTGAGGGTGCTCCCCAGCAGCGAGGCAGCCGCGGCGGCCGGCACTTGCTGCGCGTGCGGCAGTGCCAGGAACGCCAGGCCCGCTACCGGCAGCACCAGTGCGGACGCGCGCAGGACGCCGGACATGATGCGGTCGCGCTGCATGGCGTTGAGCCAGCCGCGGATCCAGAAGTTGGACAGGCCCACGCATACCGGTCCGGCCAGCACCTGGGCGTTGTGCAGCCGGCGCCCATCCAGGAGCGGCCAAAGCTCGGTGGCCACGCCGCTCAGGACCAGGACCAGCAGGAACACCGTGCAGTGGTAGGCGATGCCCTGGGCTTGCGCAAGGCTGGGCCGCACCAGGGAGTCGGCCAGGCGCGCCAGCGCCACTGCCGCGATGGCGCCCAGCGCCATGCTCCAGACTGCCAGCTCCTGCGCATTCATGAGATATTTCGCTCCCAGTTTGCGAACGAAATGATTATTCCCGGGCGACGACGGCGCGACCATGCGGGTGGACCCCTAGGAACAGGCCGTCAGGGCACCGCCGCGCGACCGGCCGCGGCGTTGCCCTGACAATCAAGCCTTTGATGGAACCAAATTCCCCATGGCCACAGCCGCGCAACTCCTGCAAGCGTTCGACGAATTGCTCCAGCCCGAGCGATTCAAGGACTACGGCCCCAACGGGTTGCAGGTCGAGGGGCAGCCCGTGGTCCGGCGGATCGTGTCGGGCGTCACCGCCAGCCGTGCCCTGATCGAGGCCGCGGTGCAGGCGCAAGCCGACGCGATCTTCGTGCACCATGGCCTGTTCTGGCGTGGGCAGGACGGCCGCGTGACAGGCTGGATGAAGCAGCGGCTGGCGCTGCTGCTGCGGCACGACATCAACCTCTTTGCCTACCATTTGCCGCTCGACGCGCACCCGGAACTCGGTAACAACGCCCAGTTTGGGATGAAGCTGGGCTTGCAGGCCGCGGCGCGCTTCGGCGAGCAGGACCTGGGCTTCCTCGGGCAGCGCGCCGGCAGCGGCACTTTTGCCGGGGCGCAGGAACTGGCGGCCCACCTCGAGGCGGGCCTGGGCCATCCCGTGAAGTGGGTGGAGGGCGCGCGGCGCCCCATCAACAGGATCGGCTGGTGCACCGGTGGCGCCCAGGGCTATTTCGAGGCCGCGATCGCCGCCGGTGCCGACGCCTTCATCACCGGCGAGATTTCCGAGCCGCAGGCGCACTACGCGCGCGAATGCGGCGTCGCCTTCCTGGCCTGCGGGCACCACGCGAGCGAGCGCTACGGTGCACCGGCCGTGGCCGGGCACGTTGCTTCGCAGCTCGGGATCGAGCATCGTTTCATCGACATCGACAACCCCGCATGAAGACGCTGCCGATCGCCATCACCATGGGAGACCCCGCGGGCATCGGCCCCGAGATCGTCGCCAAGGCCCTGCGGGACTGGCCCGGTGAAACACTCGGCTGCTTCGTGGCGGGTGACGTCGCGACGCTTCGCCGGGCGTTGCAGGCCATCCGCCGGGGAAGGGACGTCGACTTTCCGCTGGCAGTGATCGAAACGCCTGCGGAAGCGCTCACTTTGCCACCGCGCTGCGCCGCGCTGCTGCCGGTGGTGGCGATGCCTCAGCCGGCGCCGTGGGGCCAGCTCAGCGAGGCGGCGGGCCGCGCTGCCGCAGATTGCGTCGTGTGGGCCGCGCGCGCCGCGCTGCGCGGCGAGATTGCCGCCATGGTGACCGCGCCCCTGCACAAGGAAGCGCTGGCGCTGGCCGGCGTGCCGTTTCCAGGCCACACCGAGCTGTTGCAGGCGGAAGCTGCCGCATGGATGGGCAAGGCGGTGTCCGGGGTGCCGGTTCGCATGATGCTGGCGAACGACGAACTGCGCACGGTGCTGGTCAGCATCCACATGTCATTGCGCGACGCGCTGGCCGCTGTCACTTTCGACAATGTGCTGCAGACGCTGCGCATCACCCATGAAGCCCTGTCCCGCACCCTCGGGCGCGCGCCTCACATCGGCGTGGCAGGCCTGAATCCGCACGCGGGCGAAGGAGGGCTGTTCGGGCGCGAGGAGATCGAGGTCATCGCGCCCGCGATCGAAGCCGCCCGGGCAAGCGGCATCCGGGTCAGCGGGCCGTTCGCGCCCGACACTGTGTTCATGCGGGCCCGCGCGCAGGCCGGCAGGGCCGGCGAATTCGATGTGGTGGTCGCGATGTACCACGACCAGGGCCTGATCCCGGTGAAGTACCTGGGCGTGGAAAAGGGCGTGAACGTCACGCTGGGACTGCCGCTGGTGCGCACCAGCCCTGACCATGGCACGGCCTTCGACATCGCGGGCACGGGGCGGGCCGATGCTTCGAGCCTGGTCGAAGCGATCCGCACCGCCCGGGCGATGGTCACTGCCTAGGGCCGGCGCAGGCTGTCACGGATCTCCCGCAGCAGCACGACGTCTTCCGGCGGGGCCGGCGGCTGCGCCGGGGCGGGCGGGGTCTCGCGCCTGAGCCGGTTGATCTGCTTGACCATCAGGAAAATGATGAAGGCCAGGATCACGAAATTGACGGCGACGGTGATGAAGCTGCCGTAGGCCAGCACCGGCACGCCGGCCTTTTTCAAAGCGTCCAGCGTCAGCGCCGTTCCCGGTGGAACCTGGCCGAGCACCACGAACAGGTTGGAAAAGTCGAGCCTGCCGAACACCGCGGAGACGAGCGGCATGATCAGGTCGCCCACCACCGAATCGACGATCTTGCCGAAGGCCGCGCCGATGATCACGCCCACGGCGAGGTCGACCACGTTGCCCTTGACGGCGAACTCCCTGAACTCGCTCAACATGCCCATGCTCGTGCTCCAGTTTGTTGATGGCCGAGTATGCCGTGCACGGCATGCAGCGCATGCGTTGAAATCGCGAAAGACGGTCAGCTACAATCGCGGGTTGACCCTGATAAGCGACATCCTCGAGGACCCCCAATGAGTGACACCCCAGTGGACGCCAGCAAACGGACGTGGCTGATCGCGTCGAGTTGCGCCGGCGCAGTGGGCGCCGGTTTTGCCGCCGTACCCTTCGTCAGTAGCCTCCAGCCGTCCGAGCGGGCCAAGGCCGCCGGTGCCGCCGTGGAAGTCGATATTTCGGCCCTGAAGCCGGGCGAGAAGCTCACGGTGGAATGGCGCGGCAAGCCGGTGTGGATCGTGAAGCGCACCCCGGAGCAACTGGCCTCGCTCAAGAAGAGCGACAAAGAGGTGGCGGACCCCAACTCCGATCGCAAGGCCTATCCGACGCCCGAATACGCCAGGAACGAGTACCGTTCCATCAAGCCCGAGGTCTGGGTCGGCGTGGGCATCTGCACGCACCTGGGCTGCTCGCCGTCGGACAAGTTCCAAACCGGTCCCCAGCCCTCGCTGCCGGACGATTGGCAGGGCGGCTTCCTCTGTCCTTGCCACGGATCGACCTTCGACATCGCCGGACGCGTGTTCAAGAACAAGCCGGCCCCCGACAACCTCGAAGTGCCGCCGCACATGTACCTCTCCGACAACCGGTTGCTGATCGGTGAAGACAAGAACTCCAAGGCCTGAGGACCGGAAACATGGCTGAATTCAAGGAAATCTCCCCGAACGCCACGGCGACCGCCAAGCTCGCCAACTGGTTCGACAACCGCTTCCCCACGGCCGGGGCCGCGTACCGCGACCACATGTCGGAGTACTACGCGCCGAAGAACTTCAACGTCTGGTACTTCTTCGGCTCGCTCGCGATGCTGGTCCTGGTGATCCAGATCGTCACCGGCATCTTCCTCACGATGCACTACAAGCCCGACGCCGCCATGGCGTTCGGCTCGGTCGAGTACATCATGCGCGACGTGCCTTGGGGCTGGCTGATCCGCTACATGCACTCCACCGGCGCCTCGGCGTTCTTCGTCGTGGTCTACCTGCACATGTACCGCGGCCTGATCTACGGCAGCTACCGCAAGCCGCGCGAACTGGTCTGGATCTTCGGCTGCGCGATCTTCCTGGTGCTGATGGCCGAGGCCTTCATGGGCTACCTGCTGCCCTGGGGCCAGATGTCCTACTGGGGCGCCCAGGTGATCATCAACCTGTTCTCCGCCATTCCCTTCATCGGCCCGGACCTGTCCGAGTGGATCCGCGGCGATTACGTCGTCGGCGACGCCACGCTCAACCGCTTCTTCGCTTTCCACGTCATCGCCGTGCCGCTGGTGCTGCTCGGCCTGGTTGTCGCGCACATCTTCGCACTGCACGATGTCGGCTCGAACAATCCTGACGGCGTTGAAATCAAGGGGCCCAACGCCCCCAAGGACGCCAACGGCAAGCCGCTGGACGGCATCCCGTTCCATCCGTACTACACGGTGCACGACATCTTCGGCGTGGCCGTATTCCTGATGGTCTTCACCGCGATCATCTTCTTCGCACCCGAGGTCGGCGGCTATTTCCTGGAGTACAACAACTTCATCCCGGCGGATCCCCTGCAGACGCCGCTGCACATCGCGCCGGTCTGGTACTTCACGCCGTTCTACTCGATGCTGCGCGCCATCACCACCGAGATGATGTACGCGCTCTCCGCCATCCTGGTCCTCACCGTGCTGTGGGTCTGGCTCAAGACCCGTGCCTCGGCCATGGTCAAGGGCCTGCTGGCCCTGGTGGCCTTCGCCTTCCTGTGGATGTTCAATGCCTTCGGCTTTACCGGCGTGGGCCTGCTGCAGGGCATCGATGCCAAGTTCTGGGGCGTGGTCGTCATGGGCGCCGCGGTGGTCATCCTGTTCTTCCTGCCCTGGCTGGACAAGAGCCCGGTCAAGTCGATCCGGTACCGGCCCGGATGGCACAAGTGGGTGCTGGCCGTCTTCATCGTCGACTTCTTCGTGCTGGGCTACCTGGGCACGCAGCCGCCGTCGCCCGTGGGCGAGCGCATCTCGCAGCTGGGCACGCTGTTCTATTTCGGCTTCTTCCTGCTGATGCCTTGGTGGAGCCGGCTGGGCGAATTCAAGCCCGTGCCCGAGCGCATCACCTTCGCCGCGCACTGAAGCCGGAGACGCAAGACATGAAAAAAATCATCCTCACCCTGATCGCGGCACTGGGCATTGCCACCGGCGTCCAGGCCGCGGGCGGCGAAACCGTGGCCTGGGACAAGGCCCCCAACAACCTGAACGACCTGCCGTCGCTGCAAAACGGCGCCAAGCTGTTCGTCAACTACTGCCTCAGCTGCCATTCGGCCGCGTTCATGCGCTACAACCGCCTGCGCGACATCGGCCTGACGGAGCAGCAGATCAAGGACAACCTGCTGTTCGCGACCGAGAAGGTCGGCGAGACCATGAAGGCCTCGATCGACCCGAAGCAGGCCAAGGACTGGTTCGGCGCCAACCCGCCCGACCTGACCCTGGTCGCGCGCTCGCGATCGGGCCATGGAGGCACCGGCGCCGATTACCTCTACACCTACCTGCGCACCTATTACCGGGACCCGGCCAAGGCAACGGGCTGGAACAACCTGGTCTTCCCGAACGTGGGCATGCCGCATGTGCTGTGGGAATTGCAGGGCGACCGCGAGCCGGTTTACGAAACCAAGGAAGAGCACGGCCACGCGGTGAAGGTCTTCAAGGGGTGGAAGCAGCTCGCGCCCGGCGCGATGACCCCGCTGCAATACGACCAGGCCGTCGGTGACCTGGTCGGCTACCTGCAATGGATGTCCGAGCCGGCCCAGAATTCGCGCGTTCGCATCGGCGTCTGGGTGCTGCTGTTCCTGGGCGTGTTCACGGTGATTGCCTGGCGCCTGAACGCTGCCTTCTGGAAAGAAATACATTAAGGAGCCAACGCGGCCCGGCGAGCCGGCGCGCGGACTTCTCCAAGGACACGGTCCGGCTCCCGCCGGACCGTGTTTTCACTTTGTTTAGGAGCCTTCCATCATGATGGTCTTGTATTCGGGAACCACCTGCCCTTTCTCCCACCGCTGCCGCTTCGTGCTGTTCGAAAAGGGGATGGACTTCGAGATCCGCGACGTCGACCTGTACAACAAGCCGGAAGACATCAATGTGATGAACCCGTACGGGCAGGTGCCGATCCTGGTCGAGCGCGACCTCATCCTGTACGAGTCGAACATCATCAACGAGTACATCGACGAGCGCTTCCCGCACCCGCAGCTGATGCCGGGCGACCCGGTCGATCGCGCCCGGGTGCGCCTGTTCCTGCTGAACTTCGAGAAGGAGCTCTTCGTGCACGTGAGCACGCTGGAATCGCGCGCCGCGAAGAGCAACGAGAAGGCGCTGGAAAAGGCCCGCTCGCACATCCGCGACCGCCTCACGCAGCTGGCCCCCGTCTTCCTCAAGAACAAGTACATGCTGGGCGAGAACTTCTCGATGCTCGACGTCGCGATCGCCCCGCTGCTCTGGCGCCTGGATTACTATGGCATCGAACTGTCCAAGAACGCGGCGCCGCTGCTCAAGTACGCCGAGCGCATCTTCTCGCGCCCGGCCTACATCGAAGCGCTGACGCCGTCCGAAAAGGTCATGCGCAAATAGGATCGACCGCCGCATTTCGATGAACGCACTCGAATCGACGTCCACCCGCCCGTACCTGATCCGGGCCCTGTACGACTGGTGCACCGACAACGGGCTCACGCCCTACGTTGCGGTGCTGGTGGACGATACGGTGCAGGTGCCGCGCGAGTACGTGAAGAACGGCGAGATCGTCCTCAACATCAGCTTCGACGCCACCAGCTCGCTCAAGCTGGGCAATGATTTCATCGAATTCAAGGCCCGCTTCGCGGGCTCGGCGCGCGAGATCATGGTGCCCGTCAACCGGGTGATCGCGATCTACGCGCGGGAGAACGGCCAGGGCATGGCCTTCCCGGTCCCGGTGTCCGGCACGGCCGGCGAGGACACGCCCAAGGCTTCCCCGTTGACCAGCGTCCCCGCTGCGGGAACGGCCGGCGACGAGGACCCGAAAGTGGTGCAGTTGGTCACGCCGGAACCCTCCACGGGGGATGCCGGCCCCGACGGCGATCCGCCCCGTCCGCCCAGCGGTCCCCGGCCCGCGCTCAAGCGCGTGAAGTGATCCTGCGGCGCGCAGCGCGCGTCTAGAATTGTTCATCGCCGATTTAGCTCAGGGGTAGAGCAACCGCCTTGTAAGCGGTAGGTCGTCAGTTCGAATCCGACAATCGGCACCACTCTTGCGGGAGATCAAGACATGAAGCTATCAGCCTCCTTGGCCGCCTTGCTGCTTTCCGGCTGCGCATCCCATGGCTCCTGGCTGGACGACATCGGCAAGCCGCCCATCCCGCGCGTTGCCATCAGCGACGAACAGGCCGTGCAGTTGGCGCAGGAGGCGGCACAGCTGCGCGGCCAGGCGGAGGCCTTGCGGGTCCGGCTGGCGCGGGAATCCGACCGCCGGCAGCGTTTTCGCTACTACGAGGAATTGCGCGGCATCGGCGATCGCCTGACACCGGTGGAGCGCCAGCTGCTCGATGCCGGCAGGGCATTGCGCAGCGCCTGAAGGCCGTCCGGCGCACCCCCGCGGCATTTCAAATGCTTACCTCTGGGGTGTTTGAACCTTCAGCCGAATTGAGGTAACCTGCCAACCCCGGTCGCACAGATGAGCTAGCAGAGCAGGGATCACCTGCCTCAATTTTGCGGCTGCGGCGTTGCTGTCCACCAGCAGGCACCAGGCGGGCCCGTCGATCGGGCCGGGCTTGATGGCGGACCGCAAGGGAGCAGGGATCAACAATTCGACAGCTTCGAGCCGCTCGCCCGATTCACGCGCGAGCTGCGCCAGCCTCGCCAGCGTGGGCGAGTCCTGGGCGGCCTGCTGCAGCGTCACGGGATGCAGGCGGCGGTTCATCGAAGGCGTGGTCATGAGGGGATAGCGGTGCATTTCATTATCACGGATGCGTGGCTGGCCAAGAGCCGCGCCGTCCACCTGAGCGGCACGAAACTCGTCTTGGCGTTCCTGGGGCTTTCGCTGGGATTGATGATCGCGGCGGCCAGTCTGTACCACTGGGTCTTCCTCAAGGGTGCCCGGGAAGGCTGGCCCGTGGTCGGCACACTGGTGAAGCTGGTGGTCAAGGATGAGTTCGAGCAGCGCGACCGGTTCATGCGCGAGAACCTCGACGCCATGGCGCGCAGGCTCGGCGATATGCAGGCCAAGCTGGTCCAGCTCGAAGCGCTGGGCGAGCGGGTGTCGGGCCTGGCCGGCGTGAACTCGGCCGAACTCAAGACGGTGCCCGGGCGCGGCGGGGCGCTGGTTTCGGGCCGGCCGCTTTCCATGGAAGAGCTTCAGGCCACGCTGGCCGACCTCGACCAACTGACCAGCCAGAACACCGACCTCCTCACCGTGATGGAGTCCCGCCTGTTCGACCAGAAGATCAGGAACCTGATGGTGCCCACGCAGCAACCGGTCCAAACCGGTCACCTCGGATCCGCTTTCGGCTGGCGCATCGACCCTTTCACCGGGCGCTCGGCGCTGCACACGGGGCTCGATTTCCAGGCGGAGCCGGGCACGGCCATCCTGGCTGCGGCCGGGGGGGTGGTGGTCGCCCAGGAGGTGCACCCCGCCTACGGCAACATGGTCGAGATCGACCACGGCAACAACCTGGTCACGCGCTATGCCCATGCCTCGCGTGTCTGGGTCAAGCTCGGCGACCTGGTCAAGCGCGGCCAGAAGATCGCCGACGTCGGCACCACCGGCCGCTCCACCGGGCCGCACCTGCATTTCGAGGTGATGGTCCAGGGCGTGCCCCAGGATCCACAGAAGTTCCTGGCCGCCGGGCGCGACCTGCCCGTCCTGGCGCAGGGCAAGCCGCTGAAGGTTTCCACCCGCAGGTAAAATCCCTGCTTTCGCCCCGGTCCGTGGCTATTGCTTTGGGCCGCGGCAGCCCCATTTCATCCTGACAACACAAGGGATTGCGCCGCCCTGCTGGCCCTCACCGGGCCCGGCCGGGGGGCATCGCGTTCATGGCCAAGAACTTCCTCACCCAAATTTTCGGTTCACGCAACGATCGCCTGCTCAAGCAATATCGGCGTACCGTGGCCCGCATCAACGCGCTGGAGCCGCAGTTCGAGAAGCTCGACGACGACGCCTTGCGCGCCAAGACCCAGGAGTTCAAGGAGCGGCTGGCCAAGGGCGAAGCCGTCGATGACCTGCTGGCCGAGGCCTTTGCGGTCGTGCGCGAAGGCTCCAAGCGCGTGATGAAGATGCGCCATTTCGACGTCCAGATGCTGGGCGGCATGGCGCTGCACAACACGAAGATCGCCGAGATGGGCACCGGCGAAGGCAAGACGCTCACGGCGACGCTGCCGGTCTACCTGAACGCCCTGACTGGCAAGGGCGTGCACGTGGTCACGGTGAACGACTACCTGGCCAATCGCGACGCGCAGTGGATGGGCAAGCTCTACAACTTCCTGGGGCTGAGCGTGGGGGTCAACCTGCCCAACATGCCGCGCGAGGAAAAGCAGGCCGCCTACCGCGCCGACATCACCTACGGCACGAACAACGAATTCGGTTTCGACTACCTGCGCGACAACATGGTGTACGAGGTCGCCGACCGCGTCCAGCGGGGCCTGAACTACGCGATCGTCGACGAGGTGGACTCGATCCTGATCGACGAGGCGCGCACGCCGCTGATCATCAGCGGACAGGCCGAGGACCACACCGACCTGTACATCGCGATCAACAAGGTGGTCCCGCTGCTGACGCGCCAGGAAGGCGAGGCCGACCCGCGCACCGGCGAGGGCATCATCAAGCCTGGCGATTTCACGGTGGACGAGAAGACGCACCAGGTGTTCCTCACCGAGCAGGGCCACGAGAACTCCGAGCGCATCCTGTTCAACCTCGGCCTCATTCCCGAGGGCGCCTCGCTGTACGATCCGGCCAACATCACGCTGATGCACCACCTGAACGCGGCGCTGCGGGCGAACCACCTGTACCACCGCGACCAGCATTACGTGGTGCAGGAAGGCGAGATCATCATCGTCGACGAGTTCACCGGCCGCCTGATGTCGGGCCGGCGCTGGAGCGACGGGTTGCACCAGGCCGTGGAGGCCAAGGAAGGCGTCCAGATCCAGGCCGAGAACCAGACCCTCGCGTCGATCACATTCCAGAATTACTTCCGCCTGTACGTCAAGCTCGCCGGGATGACCGGCACGGCCGACACCGAAGCGTACGAGTTCCAGGAGATCTACGGGCTCGAGACGGTGGTGATCCCGCAGAACAAGCCCAACTGCCGGGAAGACCAGCTCGATCGCGTCTACAAGACGACGCGCGAAAAGTACGAGGCGGCGATCAAGGACATCCGCGAGTGCTACGAGCGTGGGCAGCCGGTGCTGGTGGGCACCACGTCGATCGAGAACTCCGAGGTCATCGACGAGTTGCTGAACAAGGAAGGCCTGCCGCACCAGGTGCTCAACGCCAAGCAGCACGCGCGCGAAGCCGAGATCGTCGCGCAGGCCGGCCGGCCCAAGATGATCACCATCGCCACCAACATGGCCGGCCGCGGCACCGACATCGTGCTGGGCGGCAACGTGGAAAAGTTGGTCGAGGCAGTCGAGGCGGATGAGACGCTTGACGAGGCCGCGAAGCGCCAGAAGATCTCCGAGCTGCGCAGCCAGTGGCAGAAAGACCATGAGTTCGTGGTGGCGCAGGGCGGCCTGCGCATCATCGCCACCGAGCGCCACGAGTCACGCCGCATCGACAACCAGCTGCGCGGCCGGTCGGGCCGGCAGGGCGACCCTGGCTCGTCGCGTTTCTACCTGAGCCTGGACGACCCGCTGATGCGCATCTTCGCCGGCGAGCGCGTCAAGGCCATCATGGAGCGGCTGAAGATGCCCGATGGCGAGGCCATCGAAGCGGGCATCGTCACGCGCAGCATCGAGAGCGCGCAGCGCAAGGTCGAGGCTCGCAACTTCGACATCCGCAAGCAGCTGCTGGAGTACGACGACGTTTCCAACGACCAGCGCAAGGTGATCTACCAGCAGCGCAACGACATCCTCGACGCGAAGGACCTGTCGGCGCAGATCGCGTCGCTGCGCGAGGGCTGTTTCACCGACCTGGTCCGCCAGTACGTCCCGGCGGAATCCGTCGAGGAGCAATGGGACCTCCCGGCGCTGGAGAAGGTGCTGGCCGACGAATGGGGCATCCCGCTGTCGCTGCAGCAGGAAGTGCAGGCGGCCAGCAGCATCACGGACGACGACTTGCTGGAGAGGACGGTCAAGGCCGCGAACGAGGCGTTCGAGGTCAAGGTGCAGCAGGTCGGCGCCGACAACTTCACGCAGTTCGAGCGGATCGTGCTGCTGCAAAGCATCGACACGCACTGGCGTGAACACCTGTCTGCGCTGGACTACCTGCGCCAGGGCATCCACCTGCGCGGCTACGCGCAGAAGCAGCCCAAGCAGGAATACAAGCGCGAGGCTTTCGAGCTGTTCGGGCAGTTGCTGGATTCGGTGAAGAACGAGGTCACCAAGATTCTCATGACGGTGGTGGTGCAGTCGGGCGAGCAGCTCGAACAGGCCGCCGAAGCCATTGAGAGCCGGGCCGAGCGCATCGCCAACGTCACCTACACGGCGCCGACCGAAACCGGCGAGGTCGAGAGCAAGCTCGATGAGAGCACGGCCAGGCCACCGGAAGCGGCCGCGGCCGGCGCCATGCCGCGCGTCGGGCGCAACGATCCCTGTCCCTGCGGCAGCGGCAAGAAATACAAGCAGTGCCACGGCAGGTTGGCGTGATTTCCTGCTGAGCCAGGTTTCGAATTGGGGCCCTTTGGGTTAATCTGACGGGCCCGGCGCTGGCATTGCGCGTGTTTTCTGCAGGCACCCCTGTCAAGGTTGACAGGGGGTAGGCGGCGGGAATTATTGTTTACCTCTTCAATGGCGGCACCCACTAATTCATAAGGTGCCCCATGGACGTCGTTGAGTCTCCCCTCCAGGCCATTTCCGCAGACCCGGTCCTGCCTTCCGGCCTGCGCAACCGGATTGCCCGCGAATTCTCCGCACGATGGCGGGAGCAGTGGGGCGGCAAATTCGTCCTGCATGGCCGGCCGACCGGGCCGGACGCCGTGCGCCTCGATGGCAACGACTACCTCAGCGTGACCGGGCACCCGGACATCGTGCAGGCCCAGGTGGCCGCGCTGCGCGAGGACTCCGAGTTGGTCGTCCAGTCCGGCGTGTTCCAGCTGGACAGCCATCCTGCCCACACTTTCGAGAAGTCGCTGGCGCACTGGATCGGCAAGGAGGACGGGCTCCTGTGCCAGTCGGGTTACGCGGCCAACCTGGGCTTGCTGCAGGTGATCGCCGACGAACAGACCCCGGTCTATCTCGACAGCCTGGCCCACATGTCGCTGTGGGAAGGCGCCCGCGCCGCCGGGGCGCCCGCACATGCGTTCCGCCACAACGACCCGGCCCACCTGGACCGAATGGCTCAAGGCGCCATGGTCCCGGCCTGGTGGTGGTCGACTCGGTCTACAGCACGACCGGCGCCCTGTGCCCGCTGCGCGCCATCGGTGGAGGTCGCCGAGCAGCATGACTGCATGATCCTGGTCGACGAGTCGCATTCGCTGGGCACGCACGGACCGCAAGGCGCGGGGCTGTGCGCGCATGCTGGGCCTCACCGACCGCGTGCACTTCATCACCGCCAGCCTGGCCAAGGCCTTCGCCGGGCGTGCCGGCTTCTTCACGATGCCGCGCAGCTGCGCTCCTACCTGATGTGCCACAGCTATCCCGAGCATCTTCAGCTCGTGCCTGCTGCCGCACGAAGTCGCCGGGCCTGGCGGCCACGCTGAAGGTGATCACGCCAGAGCGACGAGGCGCGCAGCCAGCTTGCACGCCAACACCCGGCGGGTGCGCAGCAGCCTCGAGCGACGCAGGTTATCCGATCCACCAGGGCACCGAGCAGATCATCTCGCTGGAGGCCGGTACCGAAGCCGACACGCTGGCACTGCGCGACACGCTGGAAGACCGCGACGTGTTCGGCGCCGTGTTCTGCGCGCCGGCGACCAGCCGCAACCGCGCGATGGTGCGCCTGACGCTCAACGCGGCGCTCACCGACGCCGAGATGGAGCATGTGGAAGCCGTCGCACGGGAGATCGCGCCCATGGTCAAGCCCTGGGACTGGCCGATCGCGCGCCGCAACCGGGCGGCCGTCGGCCGCTGCCTTGAGTGAATGCCCGCCGGGCTCAGCCCTGCACCTGTCGCTTTTCCTGCCGGGCCAGCCAGTTGCTGTAGCTGTTGGCCGGGTCAGGGCAATGCGGCGCATCCACCTCGAACAGCGCGCCCAGCAGGGCGACGTCCTCACCGACGGGAAACGCGGCGTTCAATTCCACCGGGTTGGCGCGGCCGAGCGCCTGGCGCAGTTCGAGGTCGGCCAGCTTGCGCCCCTCGCGGATGTCCTCCAGGTCCGGCGGGTTCACGCCTTCGAGTTCGGCCAGTTCGGCCAGGGCCTTGAGCCCGTCGGGCGTTTCGAGCTGCAGCCAGCTCGACGTTGCCGGCCGCGTCCATGCCCAGCACGCCGAACGGGTCGCCGATCACGACGTGCTCGACCCAGCGCCTGGCCGCGAAGCTGGCCAGGTCCCGGCCGACCGACGGGATGCGCAGCAGCGCGTTCTGCTCCGGGCTCAGCGTGACCCGCCAGGTCTGCGCATGCCGGGCATTGGGCGTGCCCAGCAGGTGCTCCACGGCTTCGATCAGCCGGCGCGAGATGTCCGGCGTCTGCTTGGCGATGAACTGGTCGATCAGGCCGCGGTTGAAGGCCCGTACCGCAACCTGTTCGTCGGCCTGCCCCGTCAGCAGCACGCGCGAGCCGGGCCAGTCCACCAGTTCGCCCAGCGCCTGCAGGCCGTCCATGCCGGGCATCGAGTAGTCGACGACGCACACGCGCGTGAGCGCATAGCGCTCGGTGTACTTCGACCAGTAGCCCAGGATCTGCGGGATCAGCGGCTTGCCGCTCGCGCCAGTGGTCGATCAGCTGCTGCTGGTTCCAGGCGTCGGCTTCCCAGAACGGCGGTTCCTGCTGCAGGTAGTTGATGCACTCGACCGGCCGCAGGAACAGCTTCACGTGCCAGTGGCGCGGCAGCACCAGCGCCAGCATCTCCAGGTAGTCGGGATCGTCGTCGAGGAAGACCACGGTGCCGGGGCGGTGGAACAGGGGAAAGCTCATGGTATGGGGCCGGGTGGACGGGTGGCGGTTGGTGGTTCATTGTGCTAAGCCCAGGACGGGCAGTTCAATGGTGAACGACGCGCCGCGGCCGGGCTCGGACTTGACCCGGATCGAGCCGTTGGCGCCGTGGACCACGCGCTGGCAGAACGCCAGGCCCAGGCCGTGGCCGGTGCCGCGGTCGGTGGAAAAGAAGGGCTCGAAGATGCGCGCCTGCAACTCGGGATCGATGCCGACGCCGCGATCGGTGAGACGATGCGGCCGCGGTGCCGGCTGCGTGCCGACCTCGATCGTCAGGTCGCCCGGCTGGCTGGCCGCGCTCGCCGCCGCCAGCGAGCGCAGGGCGTTCTTCATCAGGTTGTCGATGACCTGCAGGAACAGGGCGTGCGAGCCCTGGAACAGGAAGTCGCCCTTGACCTGCACGCTGCACGCACTCGCGCTCGCGCGTGCTGCGATACGGGTAGTTGGTGACGGCCTCGCGCACCAGGTTCGGCGGCGCGACACCGCTTCCTTGTGGCTCGGCAGCCGCATCAGCCGGGCATTGGCGATCTGCGTGTCGATCTGGTGGTTCATGTTGCGCACCAGCGTGTGCAGCCGGGTCGAAAGTTGCTCGAGCGTTGCGGCCGCTGCCGTTTTCGCACCGCGGAGGCTTCGCCGCGGATCGCGTCGCCGATCAGCGACATGGTGGCCAGCGGCGTGCGCAGCTCGTGCGCCATGATGCCCATGGTGCCCAGGGTGTAGTTCAGCTGTTCGCGCCGCAGGTTGGACGACGAAATTCCCAGGACCAGGCCCATGAACCAGCAGAACGCGATGACCACCGTGTTGGTGGGAACAGCTCGGTGCTCGATGGGCACGACCGCTCGGGCCCCAGATGCCGAACAGGATGCCACGCGGCGACGCCCGCCAGCGCGATGCCGAGCGTGGCGAGGCGCCAGTCGGTCGAGATGGTAGTAGATCAGGAACATGGCCGCCATGCTGGCCAGCCAGACTGGTTTGCCGTTGTTGCAGAAGTACATCCAGCGAGAAGAACCAGGGCAGCGTGATCCAGAAGATGGCCGTGAAGACCTGGCCGCGAGAGGCGGCTGGTCGGATCGCTGTGATGTGCTTGCGGAACAGCAGCAGGCCGGTCCCAGCGCGTCATCAGCAGGCGCAGCCACAGGTTCTCGTAGGGCTGCGGGACCAGCACGGCCCACACGATCCAGTAGACAGGCGGATGGCCGAACAGCGTGGACAGGCCCAGCGCCGGATGCGCCAGCGCGACGGGTGCAGGATCGGCTCCAGCAGCGGGGCCGCACCACCTCCTTCGAGCCCACGACTTAGTCCGGTCCCATGCCGACGGCCCGGGCGTCGAGCGCCGTGGTCGGCGGAGCGGGTATTGCGGGCGCTGTCTTGCGGCACAGGTGCTGGTCGTCTGACAAGTAGGAGCGTGCTATTGTCTCAGCCCTTCGATACGAAAACACGTCGATGCAGCTACCTGTTAACTTTGACAGTGTCAGCCTGGACGGCCTCCTCAGCGACTGGGTCAGCGCACTGCGCGAGTTTTCGGTGGAGGCCGTCGCCGTGCTGGGCCCGGACCCGTTCGGCAGCAGCGAGGACCGGCAGGTGGTCGCCGTGCACCCGCCCCTTGTCGCCGACGCCGCGAAGGCGCTGGCCGAGAGCCGCGACTTCGGCGCGCCCTGGCGCGACTCCGATGCGCCCCTGGTCGCCTGGCAGTACATCGCGAAGTCCGATCACCTGAGCTCGAGCCGCTGGCGCCTGCTCTGGCTGGCCCATGGCTTCCAGACGGTGGTGCGGGTGGAGTTCTCGCTGCCGGCCGGCCGTGCCTTCGAGTGCTTCATGTTCAGCCCGCGCGAACTGACCGACCGGGCCGAGGCCGCGTCGCTGGTGTGGTCGGCGCTGAACATCTGGCCGCTGGTCAAGCGCAGCATCGCCCATGCGCGCTCCACGTTGAGCCCGCGCGAGCGCGAATGCCTGGTGCTGGCGTTCCAGGGCCTCACCGCGCGCGAGACTTCGCAGCGGCTGCATTGCAGCGAGCGCACCGTGAACTACCACCTCGCCAACGCGATGGGCAAGCTCAAGGTCGACAACAAGATGGCGGCCATCCAGCGCGCCTGCTGGATCGGCGCCATTTGAGCGGCTCGGCGCGAAAGGTTTATATTGCGGTTCACATTCCAACCCCAGGCGCCATGGCCGACCCCGATCGCACCGCATCCCTGATGACCCCGGCCAAGCTGGCGCAGGCCACGCCCCGGGCCGCCGTGTCGCCCGCCGCCTGGCTCGACCAGATGGCCACCGACGCCGGCCACCAGCATGTGCGCCGGCTCGCGGAATTGCGCGGCGAACTCGAGGCGCAGGCTCGCCTGCGCGACTTCCGGCCGATCGCGGCCGAGCTTGCCCGCCTGGCCGAAGCGCTGCCGCGCCTCGATTTCGGGCTGCTGCAGGGCCGCGGGTGGTGGGCGCGCGCCACCGGCAAGAGCCGCAGCGCCGGCGCCGAATTCGCCGCCCAGTTCGAGCAGATCGAAGAGGTGTCCAAGGGGCTCGCGGCGCATGTTCAGGGCCTGCAGAAAAAGCAGGGCGAACAGGGCACCGTGACCGACCTGACGGTGGTGGAAGTCGAGGTGGAGGTCAAGGCCATCGAGAAGATCATCGACCAGGGCGCGCGCTGGCTGCAGGACATGCGCAACCAGCTCAAGACGCGCACGGCCGCCGCCGACGAGGATGCGCAGGCCCGGCAGTCGATCAAGGACGATGCTGCCCGCTGCGAAATCCTGGTCGCCCGCCTCAAGGCATTGCGGGCGGTGAGCTCCGCGGCGCAGCAGGCGCACCAGCAGGCGCTGGCGAGCGCGGCGCGCCGCGTGGCCCTGGTGGACCTGTTGCGGCAGGCGCTGGCGACCGACGTCAAGGCGTGGCAGGTGCGGCTGTCTGCCCTGGCCGCCGCGGCCGGGGACCGTGACGCACCGGCGCTGAGCCTCGAAGGCCCCATGGAAACGCATCGCGAACTGCAGCTGTGCGTCAAGCAGGCCATTGCCGATTGCGGCCAGTTGCAGGTCCAGGAGCAGGCCCTGGCGCAGAGCCTGGACGCCCTGGGCGCGCAGGCCGACGCAGCCCGCTAGGCGACGGGCCCGCACGGACATGGCCTTCCTCGCCGTCGATGTCGGCAACACGCGCCTGAAGTGGGCGCTGTACGAGTCGCCACGGCCGGGCGCCGCGCTGCGCGCGCACGGCGCCGAGTTCCTGGAGAACATCGACAAGCTCGCCGACGGCGCGTGGTCCGCGGTGCCCGCACCCCGAGCGCATGCTGGGTTGCGCCGTCGCCGCCGACGCCGTGAAGCGGCGGGTCGAGGAACAGATGGAGGAGTTGTGGGACGTGCCCGCGCACTGGGTGGTCGCCAACGCCGCCGAAGCGGGACTGGTCAACGGCTACGACCATCCGACGCGGCTGGGCGCGGACCGCTGGGTGGCCATGATCGGTGCCTGGCACCGTGCACAGGCCTCCGGCCCGCGCCGGCCGCTGGTGGTCGTGATGGTGGGCACGGCCGTCACGGTGGAGGCGGTGGACGCGACGGGCCGCTTCCTCGGGGGCTTCATCCTGCCGGGCCACGGCATCATGCTGCAGGCGCTGGAGTCCGGCACGGCCGGCCTGCACGTGCCCACGGGCGACGTGCGCGAATTTCCCACCAACACCAGCGACGCGCTGACCAGCGGCGGTACCTTCGCCATCGCGGGCGCGATCGAGCGGATGGTCCAGCACGTGCGCCGCCATTGCGCAGCCGAGCCGGTTTGCTACATGACGGGGGGCGCCGGCTGGAAGATGGCGCCGCACATGTCGGTGCCGTTCGAGCTGGTCGAAAGCCTGATCTTCGACGGCCTGCTGGAAATCGCGCGGCAGCGCTACGGCGGCTGACGGCGCTCAGCGCCCCAGCCCGTCCGCGGCCTGCGTGAACGCCTGCCGGGCCTGCCGCAGGATCGCGTCCTTCCACTCGTCGGTGTCGGTATAGAAGGCGTCCTTCATCTGCTGCTTGATGCGGGCCGCGAGCGGCGCCGGCGCCTCGGGATGCAACTGCAGCCAATGCTCGCCGCGCAGCGCCTGCACCGTCTCCATCACAGGCAAGGTTCCATACTCCAGCGCGATGCCGGTGTACTCGGCCTGCGGGCATTCATCGTAGATGGCGCTCCACATCAGCCCGGTGAGGAAGGCAGACGAGGAAGATCCGTCGTAGATCGAGGTGACCGGCGTCTTGCCCGCGCCGTCCCACCAGCTGCGCGCCCGCGCGACCGCCGCTTCGTCGTCGCGGCCGGCGTAGATGCGCTCGCCCACGCCGCTGGGGCCCAGGCCCGTGTGGATGTCGATCCAGCCGATGCGCGCCGCGTGCCGTCCATGCCCGCGCAGCACCGCGCGCAGGGCCTGGTTGCTCCAGGTCGGCCCGGTGCCGCCGAAGAACACGCCGTGCTCGAACTCGTGCTGGCCGCGCGAGACGGCCGCCTGGAACGCGGGCTCGCCGTGGGCGGCGACGTACTGCGCGATGGCGTCGAGGTTGGCCTGCGAGGGCGGCCACTCGGGCGGCAGCAGCAACGGGTGGATTTCGCGGTACGCCTCGTTGACGGGCAAGGGTTTCGAGAAATCGTGGAAATTCCGGTTCAGGTCCACGTTCTCATGCGTCGTGCGGCGAATGTGCGAAAAACCGTAGGGGTTGAGGGCGTGGATGTACAGGACGGCCACGCCACGCTGGGCCGCGTAGTCGCGCCACGCGCGGTCGCGCAAGGCGGCGACCTGCACACCGCTGCCGCAGAATCCCTCGACACCATGGCAGGCGCTGCTGACGATCAGCAGGCTGCGGGCATCGGCGGGCCCATCGAGCGCGACGTCCATCGCGAGCTCTTCTGCGTCCCGGCCCTTCATCGGGTGCAGCTTGTGCTCCACCTCCAGCCCGGCGCCGCGCGCGGCCTCCAGGAAGCGGCCGCGAGCTTGCGCGTAGGAGGAGGAAAAGGTTTCTGCGCCCCCCGTCATGCCTTGCCCCTGCCCAGCCAGGCTTCGGCCAGCCGCACCCAGTAGGTCGCGCCCAGCGGAATCAGCTCGTCATTGAAGTCGTAGCTGGGGTTGTGCAGCATGCAGGGCCCGGCGCCGTGCCCCATCTCGCGGTGGGCGCCGTCGCCGTTGGCGATGAAGCAGTAGGCGCCGGGCTTGGCCTGCAGCATGTAGGCGAAGTCTTCGGCTCCCATCGTCGGCTCCTGCGCCTGCACGTTGTCCGCGCCGACGATCGACGCCATGACCTCGCGCGCGAATTGCGCTTCGGCCGCGGAGTTGATGGTCGGCGGGTAGTTGCGCACGAACTCGAACTCGCAGGTGGCGTCGTGCGCCGCGCACACGTGCTCGGCCACCTGCTTCATGCGCTGCTCGATCAGGTCGAGCACTTCCAGCGTGAAAGTGCGCACGGTGCCCTGCAGCTCGCAGCTGTCCGGCACCACGTTGGTGGCTTCGCCGGCGTGGATCATCGTCACCGAGATCACGCCCGCGTCGATCGGCTTCTTGTTGCGGCTGATGATGGTCTGGAAGGCCTGCACCATCTGGCAGGCGATGGGCACCGGGTCGATGCCGTTGTGGGGCAGGGCGGCGTGGCTGCCCTTGCCGCGGATGGTGATCTTGAACTCGTTGCTCGAGGCCATCACCGGCCCGGGGCTGACGGCGAACTTGCCGACCTGGGTGCCGGGCCAGTTGTGCATTCCGAACACGGCCTCCATCGGGAACTGTTCGAAGAGGCCATCCTTGATCATCTCGCGCGCGCCGCCGCCGCCTTCCTCGGCGGGCTGGAAGATCAGGTACACGGTGCCGTCGAAGTTGCGGTTTTTCGCGAAATGCTGCCCCGCGGCCAGCAGCATGGCGACGTGGCCGTCGTGCCCGCAGGCGTGCATCTTGCCCGCGTGCTTGCTCGCATGGCCGAAGGTGTTGAATTCCTGCATCGGCAGCGCGTCCATGTCCGCGCGCAGGCCCACCGCACGGTCGCTGCTGCCGTTCCTGACGATGCCCACGACGCCGGTCTTGCCCAGGCCGCGGTGGATGGGAATGCCCCATTCGGTGAGTTTTTTCGCCACGACGTCCGCGGTGCGGACTTCTTCGAAACAGAGTTCGGGATGGGCGTGGATGTCGCGCCGGATGGCCGCGATGGCGGCCGCTTGGGTGACCACGGAGTCCAGGATGTTCATGGAGGGATGCTTGCGGTGTGAATCCGCCAGTCTAGCCCGTGGCGCCAACCTGCGTCATCAGGGGATATCCGCGAGAATCCCGTGATGGACCTCACAACCCCGGCAGTCTCCGCGCGTGCGCTCGACATGGTGCAGGCGCTGGTGCGCATGGACACCGTCAGCGCCCATTCGAACCTCGAACTCATTCATTTCGTCCGCGATGAGCTGGCGCGGCTGGGCGTGCCCTGCCGGCTGACCTGGAACGCCGACAAGACCAAGGCGAACCTCTTCGCTACGCTGGGCGAGGGCAAGCCGGCCGGCGTCATACTTTCCGGTCACACCGACACGGTTCCCTGGGACGGCCAGGACTGGTCCGCCGACCCCTTGAGCGCCACCCTGCGCGACGGCCGCCTGTATGGGCGCGGCTCGGCCGACATGAAGGGCTTCATCGCCATGGCGGTCGCGCATGCCGGCGACTTCCTGCAGAGCCAGGCGCCGTTCGCGGTCCACTTTGCCTTCAGCTACGACGAGGAGGTGGGCTGCTTCGGCGTGCGTGACCTGATCGCCGACATGCGCGACGCCGGCGTCGCGCCGCTGGCTTGCATCGTCGGTGAGCCCACCAGCATGGTCCCGGCCATTGCGCACAAGGGGGTCTATCGCTATCGCTGTTGCGTGCGCGGCAAGGAGGCGCATTCGTCCCTCACGCCGCAATCGGTCAACGCGATCGAGGTGGCGGCGCGCCTGGTGGGCAAGCTGCGTGACATGGCCGAGGGTTTCGAGCGCGAGGAGCCGCGCTACGAGGGATTCGACGTCCCTTTCTCCACGGCGAGCGTCGGCCAGTTCCATGGTGGCATCGCGGACAACGTGGTGCCTCGCGACGCGGAATTCCGCTACGAATTCCGCGATCTGCCCACCGCCGATGCGAAGGCGATGCAGCAGGCCGTGGTCGCCCACGCGCTTTCGCTGGAGCCGGCCATGAAGTCGGTGGCACCGGAGGCCGGTTTCCGCTTCGAGACCCTCTGCGAGGTTCCGAGCTTTCTCGGATCGGCCGCGGACCCCATTACGCGGCTGGCCCAGCGCCTGTCGGGCGAGCAGCGCACGACGCTGGTGGCATTCGGCACCGAAGCGGGAATCTTCAAGAACTCGGGCATCCCGACGGTGGTGTGCGGCCCCGGGAGCATCAGCCAGGCGCACCAGCCCGACGAGTACGTCAGCCTGGAGCAGCTGGGGCGCTGCGAGGCCTTCCTGCGGGGCCTGGCGGCGGCGCGCGAGATCGGCTGAGCTGCGCGCAGCCTGCGGGCTATTCGCGGACCTTGCCCTGCGAATCGATCAGGCTCAGCTCCACCAGCTTGGAGGCGACGCGGTCGTCGGCGAAGTGGACGCGAAAGCCGCCGACGCTCACGTCATCCAGCGCTTCCAGCGACTTCTTGAACTTGGCGCGATTCACGTCGCGCGGAATGCGGCGCAGGGCCTCGGCGTAGACCCGGGCCGCGATGTAGCCCTCCAGCATGTACACGTTGGTCTTGCCGAGCTTGGCGGCCAGTGCGTCCGCCATCAGTTCGCGCACCACCGCCACCTTGGCCGTGTCGCTCTTGGGAACCACGCGCACCAGGACGACGCCCGCGCCTTCGGTCCCGAGTTCTTCGGCGAGCAGGCTTTCCCCGGTGTTCGAGAAAGCGTAGATCGGACCGCGGAAACCCTTGGCATGCAGGTCCCGCACGGCGTTCGCCGCGCCGTTGGCGTCGCCGATCACCAGGACGCATGCGGGCTTGGCCGCCAGGATCTTGTCGACGCTGTTGGCCACGCTGCCCGGCGTCACCGATGCATTGGCCACCACGTTGGCGCCCGTGCTGGGCATGGTGCGCATGGCGGAATCGAGCGCCGCCATGGATTCGCTGTCGTTGGCGTGCAGGATGGCCAGGCGCTTGTTGGTGCCCAGGGTCTCGGAATGGCGCGCGATGGCGGCCGCCTCTTCGGCGTAGCCCGGCCGCACCGAGTACACGTTGCCGTACATGGCGCCGCGAAACTCGTCGGCCGCGGCCATCGGCGCGAACAGCAGGACGTCGGTGTCCTTGATGTTCGGGTAGATGGCCGTGACCTGGGGGGAGCCGTAGTAGCCGAACAGGGACAAAACCCCCTGCTCGAGTAGTTTCTTCGTATTGGCCACCGCGTTCTGGGCATTGCCCCGGTCGTCGAGCGTGACAAGCTCGATCTTGCGGCCGTTGATGCCGCCGGCCGCGTTGACGCGGTCGAAATACAGCTTGGCGCCCTGGTGGAAAGGAACGGCCAGCAACGAGCCCGGGCCGGTCAAGGCGACGGACTGTCCCAGTACGATGCCGGTCTTGGTAACACCCTCCTGGGCATGTCCAGCTACGCTGACGGCCGCCAGGGCGGCTAACATCACGCTGCGCGCCAACGATTGGAAAATCCTCATGCTTGTCTCCTGCGGCCTTTGGTTTAATGCTGGCCGGCGCGCAAACTATAGGGTTACCTCATGAGCAGCGCCATCGGCATCTCCCCTAGCGTCAGCTTGCTGAAAGCCACTCAATATGTTCGCGGCGCCTGCCCCCACGACTGCCCGGACACCTGCGCGCTCGTGACCACGGTGGAAGACGGCGTGGCCGTCAAGGTCAGCGGCAATCCCGACCATCGCCCCACCGACGGCGTGCTGTGTACCAAGGTGTCCCGGTACACCGAGCGCACCTACCACCCGGAACGCCTGCTGCAGCCCCTGAAACGCATTGGGCCCAAGGGATCCGGCCGGTTCGAACCCGTGGACTGGGACACCGCGCTGGACGACATCGCCGGGCGGCTGGCCGCGATCGCGGCGCGCGAGCCGCAGGCGATCGTGCCCTACAGCTATGCCGGGACCATGGGCCTGGTGCAGGCCGAAAGCATCGCGGCCCGGTTCTTTCACCAGCTGGGGGCATCGCTGCTGGATCGCACGATCTGCTCCAGCGCCGGCACCGAAGCCCTGATGCAGACCCTGGGCGGCAAGGTCGGCATGAAGGTGGAGTTCTTCGCGGAATCGAAGCTGATCCTGATCTGGGGCAGCAACTCGATCACCAGCAACCTGCATTTCTGGCGGCTGGCGCAGGAGGCCAAGCGGCAAGGCGCGAAGCTGGTCTGCATCGATCCGCGCCGCACCGAAACCGCGGAGAAGTGCCACGAACATGTGCAGCTGCGCCCCGGCACCGACGCGGCGCTGGCGCTGGCGATGATGCACGAGTTGATCGCCCATGATTGGCTGGACCGCGACTACATCGCCCAGCACACGCAGGGCTGGGACGCGTTGCGCGAGCGGGCGTTGCGCTGGAGTCCCGAGCGCGCCGCGGCCGTCTGCGGCGTGTCGGCGGAGCAGATCCGCTCGCTGGCGCGCGATTGGGGCACGACGCAGCCGGCGGCCATCCGTTTGAATTACGGCATGCAACGCGTGCGCGGGGGCGGCAATGCGGTGCGGGCCGTGGCCTGCTTGCCCGCGCTGACCGGCGCCTGGCGGCATCGCGCCGGGGGCCTGCTGCTGTCGAGCTCGGGCCAGTTCCCGGTGGACAAGGCGGCGCTGCAGCGTCCCGACCTGCTGGCAGGGCGCGCGCCACGCACCATCAACATGGTGACCATCGGCGACGACCTGTTGCGCGCCTCTTCGCCCGGATTCGGTCCCCGGATCGAAGCCCTGGTCGTCTACAACAGCAACCCCGTGGCCGTCGCGCCGGAGTCGTCGAAAGTGGTGGCGGGCTTTGCGCGCGAGGACCTGTTCACCGTCGTGCTGGAACATTTCCAGACCGACACGGCCGACTACGCCGACTACATCCTTCCCGCGACGACGCAGCTGGAGCACTGGGACGTGCACCTGTCCTACGGGCACACCGACGTGCTGCTGAACCGCCCGGCGATCGCGCCGCTGGGCCAGGCCAAGCCGAACACGCAGGTCTTTCGCGAGCTGGCCGCGCGCATGGGTTTCACCGACCCGTGCTTTGCACAGGACGACGAAAGCCTGTGCCGCAGCGCGTACGGCGATCGCGTCGACTTCGCCCGCCTGCTGGAGCACGGTTTCGCCAGCCTCGACGTGCCCGATGCACCGTTCGCGCAAGGAGGCTTCCCGACGGCCTCGGGCAAGTGCGAATTCTTCAGCGAGGCGCTGGCGCGCCAGGGGCAGGATGGTCTGCCCGATCATCTTCCCAACCACGAAACGGCCGGGACTTCGCCGCGCTGGCCGCTCGCGATGATCTCGCCGCCGGCGCGCAACTTCCTGAATTCGAGCTTCGTCAACGTGCGCAGCCTGCGCGACGTCGAAGGCGAGCCGCTGCTCGAGATCCACGAGAGCGACGCCGCCGCGCGGGGGATCGCGTCGGGCATGGTGGTGCGCGTGTTCAACGACCGCGGTGAATACCGCTGCAAGGCGCAGGTTTCGCCGCGCGCGAAGCCTGGCGTCGTCAACGGCCTGGGCGTGTGGTGGCGCAAGTTCGGCCTGGCCGGCACCAACGTCAACCAGCTCACCAGCCAGAAGCTCACGGACATGGGCCGCGGGCCCGGTGTTCTACGACTGCCTGGTCGAAGTCCGGCCCGTGTGAGGAAGGCATCGGTCATGGCGGGAATGGGCCTGGCGGCGGTTGCCGCGCTGGCAGCGCTTTGCCTCTCGGGCTGCGCCAACCTGGGCTACTACTGGCAGTCGGCGACCGGCCACCTGAAGGTCATGAACGCGGCCCGGCCGGTCGACGACTGGATCGCCGACGCGCAGGCGCCGGACCGCCTCAAGGCCCGGCTGGCCTTGAGCCAGCGCATCCGCAACTACGCGGTGTCCGAGCTGAAGCTTCCCGACAACCCCAGCTACCGCCGCTACGCGGACCTGCAGCGCGCCGCCGTGGTCTGGAACGTGGTGGCCGCGCCAGCCTATTCGGTCACGCTGCAGACCTGGTGCTTTCCGGTGACCGGCTGCGTGAGCTACCGCGGCTACTTCGACGAAGCCCAGGCCAGGGCGGAAGCGGCCCGGCTGGCAGCCGAAGGCCTGGAATCCAACGTGTACCCGGTGCCCGCCTATTCGACGCTGGGCTGGCTGAACTGGGCCGGCGGCGACCCGCTGCTCAACACCTTCATCAACTACCCGGAAGGGGAACTGGCGCGCCTGATCTTCCACGAGCTCGCGCACCAGGTGGCTTACGCTGCGGGCGACACGATGTTCAACGAATCGTTCGCGACTTCGGTCGAGCGCCTGGGCGGGGCGCGTTGGCTGGAAACCCAGGCGGGCGAGGCGGCCCGCAAGGAGTATGAGGAATTCAACGGGCGCCGCAACCAGTTCCGCGCTCTCGCCCTGGCGACGCGCAAGCGCCTGGAGACCATTTACGGCGCGACGCAAGGGGAGGAGCGCGCCGGGCTCAAGCAGGAGGCGCTGCGCGAATTCCGCGCAGCCTACCGCAAGCTGCGCGACAGCTGGGGGGGCGATCCGGCGCGCTTTCGCGGGTACGACCAATGGGTGGAGCGGGCCAACAACGCATCGTTCGGGGCGCAGGCTGCGTACGACGAGCTGGTGCCCGCAATTCGAGGCGCTCTTCGCGCGCGAGGGCCGCGACTGGCGCCGGTTTTATGATGCGGTCAAACGTCTGGCCCATTTGCCCAAGGAAGAGCGGCGCAGGCTGCTGAAGGAGACCGGTAGTGCATGACATCAAGATTTCCCGCGATCACCACCTGGGCCTGGCCGCCGCGCGCAAGCTGGCCTTTCGCTGGGCCGAGACCGCGGAAGAAAAACTGGGCATGGCGTGCACCTACGAGGAAGGCAAGACGTCCGACCTGGTGACCTTCACGCGCACGGGCGCGCACGGCGACCTCAAGGTCACCAAGGACCGGTTCGAGCTCCATGCGCGGCTGGGTTTCCTGCTGGGCGCGTTCAGGGAACGCATCGAGAGCGAGATCGTGCGCAACCTCGACGAATTGCTGGCGCACCCCGAGCCGCTGAAGGCTTTCGATCACGCGGTGGCCAAGCGGGCGGAGAAGAAGGCAGCCCGCAAAGAAGGCGGCCGCCAGGAAGAAGGCCTGACCATGGCGGGCCCGCTGGCCGGGATCAAGGTGCTCGAGCTTGGCCAGCTGATCGCCGGCCCCTTTGCCGCCAAGACACTCGCGGATTTCGGCGCCGAGGTGATCAAGATCGAGTCGCCCGCGGGCGGGGATCCGCTGCGCAAATGGCGCATGCTCAAGGACGGCACCTCCGTGTGGTGGCAGGTGCAGTCGCGCAACAAGCGCTCGCTGGCGCTGGACCTCAAGGACGCCGCAGGCGCAGGACATCGTGAGGCGGCTGGCCGCCGACGCCGATGTGCTGATCGAAAACTTCCGTCCGGGCGCCATGGAAGGCTGGGGTCTGGGCCCCGGCGAATTGCTGGCGCTCAACCCGCGGCTGGTCATGCTGCGCATCAGCGGCTACGGGCAGAGCGGCCCCTACCGCGACCGGCCCGGCTTCGGCGTCGTGGCCGAAGCGATGGGGGGCCTGCGCCATCTCACCGGCGAGCCGGGCCGCGTGCCGGTGCGAGTGGGCGTCAGCATCGGCGACACCCTGGCTGCGCTGCACGGCGTCATCGGCATCCTGCTCGCCTTGCACCACCGCCACAGCTCGGGGCGCGGCCAGGTGGTCGATGTCGCGCTCTACGAAGCGGTGTTCAACTGCATGGAAAGCCTGCTGCCCGAGTACAGCGCCTTCGGTGCAGTGCGCGGACCGGCGGGCAGCGCCATGCCCGGCATCGTGCCGACCAACGCTTACCGCTGCAGCGACGGCGGCTATGCCCTGGTGGCGGGCAATGGGGACAGCATCTTCAAGCGGCTGATGGCGGCGATCGGGCGACCGGACCTGGCAGCCGATCCGGCCCTGGCCGACAACGCGGGCCGTGTGACGCGCGTGGCGGAACTCGACGAGGCCATCGGGCAGTGGACGGCGCGGCACACGGTGGACGAAGTGCTGGCCGCGCTGGACGCCGCCTCGGTGCCGGCCGGGCGCATCTACACGGTGGCCGACATCGCGGCGGACCCGCATTACCGCGCGCGGGGCATGCTCGCGGAAGTGGCGATGGAAGACGGCAGCCGGCTGGCGGTGCCGGGCGTCGTGCCCAAGCTGTCCGAAACGCCGGGCGGGCACCGGCGCAATGCGCCGAAGCTGGGCCAGGACACGGACGACGTGCTGCGCGAGATCGGCCTCACCGCCGTGCAAATCGAGGCGCTCAAGCGCCGCGGCATCGTGGCTAGCTGAGCGAGCCGATCAGGTCGACGTACTGCTGCATGGCGTCGTCGCTGGTGGTGCCTTTCAGGCCGTTCCACGCGTCCCACTTGGCACGGCCGACCATGTCGCCGAAGCCGGGTTTCTTTTCGCTGTTGTCGCCGGCGGTGGCCTGCTTGTACAGCGCGTAGAGCTTCAGCAGCGTGGCGTTGTCGGGGCGCTCGGTGAGGTTCTTGGAACCGGCGACTGCGGATTCGAACGCGGCTTTGAGGTCGGCCATGAATGCTCCTTGGCTTCTGGGATACGTTGGGGAGCGCGTCTACCAATTTGTGGTGTCTGCGGGTAACTTCGCGGTATCTTACGGCCAGCCGCGCACCCAGAATAGGGGCGGCTGCCGAATCAGAAGAATCCTCCGAAAGACCCATCATGGTGACCCGTATCGTTGCCCGGCAAGTTGCCGGTGCCGCCGCCCGCAAAGTCGTCGCTTCGGTGGGCCCCGCGGCCCAGCGCGCCGGCAAGTCGGCCGGAAAGGCGGCCAAGGCGGTAGGCAAGAACGCGACGCGCGCGGCCACCGGCATGCTGGGCCTGTCCGGCGAGCGCATGACCAAGGTCGATACCGCGTGGCTGCGCATGGATTCGCCCAGCAACCTGATGATGATCGTGGGCGTGTGGACGCTGCAGCCGGGCGTCAAGCACCAGGAGCTGTGCCGCAGGATCGAGGAGCGCCTGTTGCGGTACAACCGCTTCCGCCAGCGCGTCGAGCAGGACGCCGCGGGGGCGACGTGGGTCGAGGACGCCGAGTTCGACATCGAGCGGCATGTGGTCCACGAGAAGCTGCACGCGCGGCGCGGGCACGAACAGGCCGCATTGCAGGAGCGCGTCGGCGAATTGGCGACGCAGCCGCTGGACCATCGGCACCCGCTCTGGCAATTCCACCTGATCGAGGACTATCAGGGCGGCAGCGCCATGATCGCCCGGATCCACCACTGCATTGCCGACGGCATCGCGCTGATCTCGGTCACGATGTCGCTGGTGGATGGCGGCGCGCCGCCGCCCGAGCGCAAGCGCAGGGAATCGCACACCGGCGCGGAAGACTGGATCGCGGACACGCTGATCAAGCCCTTCACCGACCTGACGGTGAAGGCGCTGGGCGCAGCCGGCGAAGGCGCCGTGGGCGCGCTGGGCATGCTGCGCGACCCGCACAAGGGCGTGGCGGGGTCACTGGACCTGGCCAAGCTGGCCTACCAGGTGGTGAGCGACGCAGCGGCGTTGGCGCTGATGCCGGACGACTCGAAGACGCGCCTCAAGGGCAAGCCCGGCACCGCCAAGCGCGTGGCATGGTGCCAGCCGCTGCCGCTGGAAGAAGTCAAGGCCGTCAGCAAGGCACTCAACTGCTCGATCAACGACGTGCTGCTCAGTTGCGTGGCGGGCGCCATCGGCGAATACCTCAAGTCGCTCGGCGACGACGTGGCCGGCCAGGAAATCCGCGCCATGATCCCCGTCAACCTGCGGCCGCTGGACCAGGCCCATAAACTGGGCAACCGTTTCGGCCTGGTGCCGCTGGTGCTTCCGATCGGGATGGACAACCCGATCGAGCGTGTGTACGAGGTGCGCCGGCGTATGAACGCGCTCAAGGGCAGCACCCAGCCGCTGCTGGCTTTCGGGCTGCTCGCGGTGGCGGGGCTGCTGATCAAGCCGGCGCAGGACATGATGCTCAGCCTGTTCGGAAAGAAGACCACGGCCGTGATGACCAACGTGCCCGGCCCGCGCGAGAAGCTCAAGTTCCTGGGCTCGACGCTGGAGCAGAGCATGTTCTGGGTGCCGCAATCCGGCGACATCGGCCTGGGCGTGTCGATCCTGTCTTATGGCGGCGGCGTGCAGTTCGGTGTGATCACCGACACGCTGCTGTGCCCCGACCCGCAGAAGATCATCGACGAGTTCGAGCCGGAATTTGCCAGGCTGGCGCTGGTGACGCTCATGCTCCCCTGGGGGGAGTGAAGGGCGCCCGTCAGGCTTCCGCCGAACTCACCGGCATTTCGCCGAGCCTGAACTTCGTGAATTCGGTCTCGTATTCCTTCGCGAGCGAATTCTTCTGCGCTTCGGTCAGCACCTTGCCGGCCAGCTGGAAGATCGCATGCTCTTCATCCTCGAGATGATGGAACACCTTGTCGTGCAGTTTCCTGAAATGCGGCAACCAGCCCGGCGAGCTGAATTCCATCTTGTTGAGCTCGTCCACCAGCTTGTCCATCTCGTGGTGCTCGGCCATGCCGTGCCGGGCCTGCGCCATGCTCTCGTCGAAACCGATCAACGGCGTGTAGAAGCACCGCTCTTCCGCGGCCGCGTGGGCGGCCAGCTCGTGCTTGAGCTCGCGATACAGGCGGTTGCGGTCGGGCGAGTCCCCCTGGGTTTGCAGGATCTGGGTCGCAAGGGCGCGCTGGGTCTCGTGCGAGAGGCGCAAGGCTTCGAAAATATTCATCCCGCCATCCTGGGCATGAATGGCGCCGCCGTCTGTAGGCGAGCGGCGCAAAAAGCAGAGCCGCGAATCGCAACCCGGCCGCTGCTCAGTCGTGCAGTTCGGCTTTGGCCAGCTCCACGTCCAGGCGTTCCATGGCGTCCATCGGCTTGCTCCCGGCGGCCTGCTCATAGAGCTTGGTGGCTTCCTTCATCTTGCTGCTCGCCTTCGAGCATCACCAGCCCGTTGGCGTACTCGACCAGCGCGATGGCCGAATGCGGGTTGATGCTCAGGGCGTCCTGGAACAGCTTGAGCCCCGTCTCCGCTTGGCGCCGTAGGTCATGCCGCCGATCAGGGAGCCGACCTTGTCGATCACCTCGGCGTGGAAGGCGGCCAGCGCGATGTGGGCATCGGCATGCCTGGGCTGCAGCTTGATGGTCTTTTCCAGCGCCTCCTTCACCTTGCTCGCCCAGGCCCTGGGCCAGCGCCTTGGCCACGCTGATGCCCTGGCTGTAGCGGCCCAGCGCATAGGCCTGCCAGTACCAGGCGTTCGGCGTTCTTCGGGTCCTGCGCTGCCTGCGCCTCGGCGCGTTCGGCCACTTCCATGAACAGGTCCAGCTTGTTCTTTTCCTTCTTTTCCAGGTAGTTGGCGTAGATCGCGGTGGCCTTGTTGGCCACGGTGATGCCGTCGCCGCCGGCCTTCAGGCCGGCCTCGGCGGCTTTCTGGAATTCGCCGTTGTGGAACAGCGCCCAGGCTTCCAGCACGCCACGGTCCTTGGGCAGCGGTTCGGCGTCGCCCGCGTGCAGGCGCGCCCATTGCTTCTTGACGCTCGCGGCATCGAACTGGTAGTCGCCCAGGTGGGGGAACGCGGTCCATTTGGCCATGGTTCGTCTCCTTGTCCTTGTCAGCCTGCCGGGCTGCTGTAGGCCGCCACCAGCCCCAGCAGGTGCATGCGCTGGCCCTGTTCGAGATAGGGCACCAGCAGATTGAGCACATGGTGCGCGCCGCGCAGCAGGGCCACCTGCGCGCTTTCGGGCTCCAGCGCGTGGCGCGGGTCGCGCACGTACTCGTAGCTCAGCCAATAGGTCAGCACCACCACCATGCTGGTGGCCGTCGGCCTCGACCTCGCGCGAGTCGATGTTCACCGCGCCCGGAGCGGCTCATGCCGTCGAGCATGGCCTTGATGGCCCGGGTCTTGTTCTTCAGCACCCACTGGAAATGGGTTTCCAGCCGCCGGTTCTTCGACAGCAGGTCGTTCAGGTCGCGGTACAGGAAGCGGTACTGCCAGATCAGCTCGAACAGCGTGTGCATGAAGAACCAGGCGTCCTCGACGTCGCGCACGCCGTCGCTGGCATTGAGCAGCTCGCTCAGCGACTGCGCTCGTAGCGGTCGAACAGGGAGTTGATCAGCTCGTCCTTGGCCGGGTAGTGGTAGTACAGGTTGCCGGGGCTGATGTTGAGTTCGGCCGAGATCAGCGTGGTGGAGACGTTCGGCTCACCGAAGCGGTTGAACAGGTCCAGCGTCACCTCGAGGATGCGTTCGGCGGTGCGGCGGGGGGCTTTCTTGGCCATGTTCAGTTCGGTGCGCGCGCCGGGGCGTGCAGCGCGTGGCCCAGGTCGTCCATGACTTCCTGCAGGGAGGCGATGGCACGTCCGATGCGCGTCGGCGGTTTGGGCGCCGCGACAAGGTGCCGGCGCGGGTCGTCCAGCACGTCCATGCGCAGCTCGATGCCGTGCCGCCGCAGTTTCGCGGTGAGGCTGGTGCGGCGCGACCGCAGCATGATGCGCGTCTGCTGGTAGGCGTGCTCGGCCAGCTGGCGGCGCCGGCCGTAGCTGAAGGTGTTGGCCAGATACAGCTCGGGGTCGCGGTGGTCGGGCTCGATCAGCACGATGTCGGTGTCCGGGTAGGCGCGCTCGTAGTGCTTCATGCCCAGTTCCATGCGCGAATGGATCATCGAGCGGAAGGTCTGGCTCAGCACGGCCGGCAGGCCGCCGTCCACGATGCGCGGAATGCGCCGCTTCTCGGCGGGCAGGCCGCGCCGCATGACCCGGGCGGTCTCCGGCTCGGTGGAATTGAAGGGCACCAGCGGGTTGAGGCAGAGCATCAGGTCCACGCCGTCGTCGAGGGCCACCGAGGCGTGCATGGTCTTCTTCAGGGCGCCGTCGACGAAGTACTGGTCGTCGATCTCCACCGGCGGGAACAGCCCGGGCAGCGCCGAGCTGGCCTGCACCGCCTTGGAGATCGGCACGTGGTCCCAGCCCGGGCGGCCGAACGGCGCGGCCTCGCCGGTGTCCAGGTTGGTGGCCACCAGCGTGAGCTGCGTCTTCAGCTCGCGGAAATCGTTGGTGCGGCCGTCGCGCGAGAACAGCCGGCCGAGCCGCTGGTCGATCTCTTCGTTGGAAAAGATGCCGGTCGGCAGGCTGCGGCCCAGCCGTTCGATCGAGTGCGTGAGCGATCTGCGCCCCACCGTGGCGCGCCACAACGCCGAAGCAGCCAGCCCCGGAAACATGATGGCCCGCCGCGCGAACTCGCCGTAGGCGGGCATCATCAGCCAGGAAGGATCGAACACTTCGCCGGCGCCGTCCTCGCTTTCGATGAATGAGGCGCACAGTTCGCGCGGCGTCATGCCGTTGGCCAGGCCCGCGGCGATGAAGCCGCCGGCCGACACGCCGACGTAGTGGTCCAGCGCCGTGAAGTCCAGCCCTTCCAGCGCCTCGTCCAGCGCGCACAGGGCGCCAATCTCGTAGATGGCGCCCGAGGGGCCGCCTCCGGCGAGGGCCAACGCGATCCTGGGGGAGGGCGATTTCTTGTCGGTCATGAACAGGCAGTGTAGGTGGCTTGCACGACGTTCCTTGTTGCGTTGCAGCAAACAGAAAAAAGAGGCGCCGAAGCGCCTCCCTTTGCTGCACGATCGGCCCGCTCAGGCCGACTTGCGGGTGGAGGCGCGCTTGGCGGCCGGCTTGGCGGCGCCGTTGGCTGCCTTGCGGGTTGCGGCGGCGCCCTTGGCGCTGAGCTTGGCCACATTGCGATTGAGTTCGTCGATGCGCGCGATCAGCACGTCGATGTCCTTGGCCGAGGGCACGCCCAGCTTGTTCAGGGCCTTCGACGACGCGGTCCTCGAAGATGTTCTCGAGCTTGTCCCACTGGCCCGAGGCGCGCGAGGAGATGTCGGTCGCCATGTTGGCCATGCGGTTGGTGGCTTCGGAGATCTTCTCCTCGGCGGCGGCCTGCGTCTTGCGCTGGATCGAGGTGCCTTCCTTGACCAGGGCCTCGAACACCTTGCCGCCTTCTTCCTGGGCCTTGGCGAAAGCGCCCAGGCCGGCCAGCCAGATCTGCTGGGCCGATTCCTTGACGGTGCCGGACAGTTGGGCGCCGGTCTTCGTGTCGGCAGCCGTCGCTTTTTGCAGTTTCTTGACCATGGTGGCCTCCAGTCGATGGTTGAGGTTCGCGCCGCCGGAGGCGGCCGCATCGGCGCACCAATGCACTTTAAGCCCTGGTGCGGCGCGCCGTTTAGGTGCCGGCTCCTAAATCGCTAGGCCATGCGCAGCCTAGGCATCGGGCGGGTTTGTGCTGAATCATCGCGCGCCGCCTTTGGGCAAGAATGCCCCAAAGCAAATCCAATTCCTCCTGGAGGTCCCCATGCAGTATTTCGTCACCGGCGCCACCGGCTTCATCGGCAAGCGCCTGGTCAAGAAGCTGCTCGAGCGCAAGGGCTCGGTCGTGCACTTCCTGATCCGCCAGGAAAGCGAGGACAAGGTGGCGAGCCTGCGCGAATACTGGGGCGTGCCGGCGGCGCGCGCGGTGCCGGTGTTCGGCGACCTGACGGCGAAGAAGCTCGGCGTGGCGCGCCGACGACGTGAAGAAGCTCAAGGGCCAGATCGACCACTTCTACCACCTGGCCGCGGTGTACGACCTGTCGGCCGACGAGGAGAGCCAGGTCGCGGTCAACATCGAGGGCACGCGCAACACGGTGGAGTTCGCCAAGGCGATCGACGCCGGGCACTTCCACCACGTGTCGTCGATCGCCGCCGCCGGCCTGTACGAAGGCGTGTTCCGCGAGGACATGTTCGAGGAGGCCGAGAACTACGAGCACCCGTACTTCCTGACCAAGCACGAGAGCGAGAAGATCGTGCGCAAGGAGTGCAAGGTGCCGTGGACGGTGTACCGGCCGGCGATGGTGGTGGGCGACAGCCAGACCGGCGAGATGGACAAGATCGACGGCCCCTACTACTTCTTCAAGCTGATCCAGCGCATGCGCCAGCTGCTGCCGCCGTGGATGCCCGCCGTCGGGCCTGGAGGGCGGGCGCGTCAACATCGTGCCGGTGGACTTCGTCGTCGATGCGCTCGACCACCTCAGCCACAAGGCGCGACATCAACAAGCGCTGCTTCCACCTGGTCGACCCGGTCGGGCTACCGCGTCGGCGACGTGCTGGACATCTTCAGCCGGGCCGCGCATGCGCCGAAGATGAACCTGTTCGTCAACGCGGCGCTGCTCGGCTTCATCCCCAAGAGCGTCAAGAAGGGCCTGATGGCGGTGGCGCCGGTGCGCCGCATCCGCAACGCCGGTCATGAAGGACCTGGGCCTGCCCGAGGACATCCTGACCTTCGTCAACTACCCCACGCGCTTCGACAGCCGCGAGACCGCAGGCCGCGCTGAAGGGCACCGGCATCGAGTGCCCGAACCTGAAGGACTACGCCTGGCGCCTGTGGGACTACTGGGAGCGCCACCTCGACCCCGACCTGCACATCGACCGCACGCTGAAGGGCACGGTGGGCGGCAAGGTGGTGCTGGTCACCGGCGGCTCGTCGGGCATCGGCCTGGCGGCGGCGCACAAGTTCGCCGAGGCCGGCGCGATCACCATCATCTGCGGGCGCGACCAGGACAAGCTGGACGAGGCCTGCAAGGAGGCCAAGGCCCGCGGCTACCAGTTCGTCGCCTACGCGGTGGACATCGCCGACATGGCCGACTGCGACCGCTTCGTCCAGCTGCTGGTCGAAGAAGCACGGCGGCGTCGACTTCCTGATCAACAACGCCGGCCGCTCGATCCGCCGCGCCATCGAGTCGAGCTACGACCGCTTCCACGACTTCGAGCGCACCATGCAGCTCAACTACTTCGGCTGCCTGCGCGTGACCATGGGCCTGCTGCCCGGCATGGTGGCCAAGCACAGGGGCCACGTCGTCAACATCAGCTCGATCGGCGTGCTGACCAACGCGCCGCGCTTCTCGGCCTACGTCGCCAGCAAGGCGGCGCTCGATGCCTGGACGCGCTGCGCCTCCAGCGAGTTCGCCGACCAGGGCATCACCTTCACCACGATCAACATGCCGCTGGTGCGCACGCCGATGATCGCGCCGACCAAGATCTACAACAACGTGCCGACGCTGGCGCCGGAAGAGGCGGCCGACATGATCGCCCAGGCCTGCATCTTCAAGCCGGTGCGCGTCGCGACGCGGCTGGGCATCACCGGCCAGCTGCTGCACGCCCTGCTGCCGCGGGTGGCGCAGATCGCCATGAACACCAGCTTCCGCATGTTCCCGGACTCTTCCGCGGCCAAGGGCGACAAGAGCGGCCAGGCCCACGCTGTCGCCCGAGGCGATCGCGATGCAGCAGATGATGCGCGGCATCCACTTCTGACGGCCGGCGCGCGGGGCGAGTGCGCTAGACTTCGCCCTTTCCCCGGCCTTTGAGGCGCCTCGTTGACTTTGGCGCGCGTATTTCCGTCCCCCGCCGGCGCCATGAACCAAGAGCTTCCATCCCCCGGCCCCGCAGCCGGCCCCCTTTCGACGCCCCGACCGGGTGTGTCGGTCCTGATCCGCACCATGGGTCGGCCCAGCCTGGGCCAGGCCGTCGAATCGGTGCGGTCGCAGGGCTATGCGGACTGGGAAATCGTGGTCCTCAACGCCGCCGGCCAGCCGATCGACGGGCTGGAGACCATGCTGGACGGCGCGCGCAGCCGCGTGCTGCAGCCGGGAGGCAAGGTGGACCGGGCGCGCGCGGCCAACCTGCTGCTCGAAGCCGCGCAAGGCGAGCTCGCGATCTTCCTGGACGACGACGACTGGCTGCTGCCGGACCACCTGGGCAAACTGGCGGCGGCCCTGCGCGCTCAGCCCGAACTGGTGGCAGCTTACAGCGACGTGGTGGCCGTGACCGATGCGCGCACATCGCAGCAGAAGACGGTACACACTTTCCAGAGCGACTTCGATCCCGTCGCGCTGCAACTGCAGAACTACCTGCCGATCCATGCCGTGGTCTTTCGGCTGGCAGCGGTGTCCGCCGCGCCCGCGAGCCGGTTCGACGTGTCGATGGCGCTGTTCGAGGATTGGGACTTCTGGCTGCAGCTGGCGGCCAAGGGTCCGTTCCGGCGCGTGCCGGGGGTCTCCGCCGTCTATGCCTTCGAAGCCGCGGAAGGTTCGGGCCACGCCGCGCTGGGTCCGCAGCGCGAGGCCATGCTGGAAGCGCTGGCTGGGCGGCAACTGGCCCGCTGGCGGCCTGGGGATGTCGTCCGCCTGATCGAGCGCGATGGACAGCGTACCGACCTCCTCAACCAAAGCTCGCAGCGCGCCGCGGCCGTGCAGCTCGAGCTCGCGCAGTCGCAGGCTTCGCTGGGAGAATCACAGCGCTGGGCGAAAGGCCTGTCCGAGGTGGTCGAACAGCAGACGGAAACACTCGCCGAGCAGCGGCGGCAGCTGGCCGAGCTGCAGCTGTTGCTGGCCGAACAACAACAGGCGCTGGCGGAACAGCAGCACCTGCTGGCGTTGCAGCAGGAGGAGTTGCAGCGCCTGGCCGAAGTCCGTACGGAACTGCTCGCAACGATCGAAGAAATCCATGCCTCCCGGTCGTGGCGGCTGACCCGGCCGGTGCGCGCCGCAGGCCGCATGGCGCGCGGCCTGCGCAGGCGCCTGCGCGTCGTGGGCGGCGTGCTGTCCACCATCGCGGGCCAGCTGCGGCTGCACGGCCCGCTCGGCCTGGCGCGGCGCCTGCCCTATTACATGCGGCATCGCCAGGCTTACCTGTCGAGGCTGTCCAGCCTGCCGCCCGACGGCCCGTCCAATCCGTTCTCGGCGGCGTCGGCGCCGCAGCGCGACTTGCCCCTGCATCCGGACATCGACGGCGCGATCGAACCGGTCGACGCGAAGGTGTCGGTGGTCATTCCCACGTTGAACGCAGGCCCCGAGTTCGGCTGGCTGCTGCGAAAGCTCCGCGCGCAAAAGGCGGTGCGGGAAGTCGAGATCGTCGTGGTGGACTCCGGCTCGAGCGACGGCACCGTCGACATGGCCCGTGCGGCCGGCGCGAAGGTGGTCGCCATCCTGCCATCCGAGTTCTCCCACAGCCACGCCCGCAACCTCGGCGCGCAGGCCGCCGGCGGGGACTACCTGCTGTTCATGGTGCAGGACGCGTTCCCCATCGGCGAGCACTGGATGTACGGCATGCTGCGCTTCCTGCGCGACCCGGCGCACACCCGGCTGGCCGCGGTGTCCTGCTCCGAATTCAGCCGCAGCGACAGCGACCTGATGTACGACTCCATGATCGACACGCACTACCGCTTCCTCGGTTGCCTGGAGCAGGACCGCATCGGGCAGCACCAGGGCGACGACCACATGTCGCTGCGCTCGCAGGGGCAATTGAGCGACGTGTCGTGCCTGATCCCGCGCGAGCTGTTCGGGCGGTTCCGCTACCGGGGCGACTACGCCGAAGACCTGGACCTGGGCATCCGCCTGATCAAGGAAGGCTGGCGCGTCGCCATGCTGGCTTCGGTCAAGGTCGTGCACTCGCACAACCGTCCCGCCTATTACTACCTCAAGCGTTCGTTCGTGGACGTCGAATTCCTGGTGGCGCTGTTCGACGACTTCGCTTACCCGCATTGCGAGTCGCTGCCGGGCCTGGCGGCCGGCATCGAATCGGTGGCGGCTCACGTATCGCGCTGGCTGGCGCAGGTCGCCGGTGCGCAACCGTCCGAGCTGAATGCGGGCTGGCTGCGCCGCTCACTGGGACTGTGGCGGGCGGAGTTGCAGGCGCTGCGCCGCGGCGAGGCCGCCGCGCTGGGCGACGCCCGGCTCGAGGCCTTCATCGGATCGCTGGCGCAACGGTACCCGTCGGCCGTCCTCGACCGTGCCGCCAGTGGCGAGGCGCGCCGCTTCGCCGACAGCTTTTCGGCGCGCCTGGAGCATTTCGGCCAGTACGCATTGCAGGTCTACGACGACCAGGACACGCTGCCCGCGAACGAGCTGGCAGGCGCCATCTGCAAGACATTGGCCGCCGCGGCGGGCTCGGCACTCGCGTTCTATTGCCTGGACCACCGGCAGGACGGCCCGGGGCAGGACGAAGCGCGGGCCATCCATCGTGAACTGACGGCGGGGGTCTGATGCGCATCCTCTTCGTCCTGCACCAGTTCTTCCCGGAATTCGCCGGCGGCACCGAGCGCGTGGCGCTCAACCTCGCGCGCATGGCGCAGCGCGCCGGCCATCACGTGCACGTGCTCGCATGCACCGTCGAGCCGGAGCGCTGTGGCGGCGTGCCGGTCGACCAGCCGGTGGCCGGCTGCTTCAAGGCCGCATGGGAAGGCATCCCGGTCACGCTGGTCCCGCGCAGCCTGCTGCCGGCTTCCGCCGACATCAGCTTCGAAACCGACGACGCGCTGGCCGATCGGCTCGCGGCGTGGATGGACGGCGAGCGTTTCGACATCGCGCATGTGCTGCACACGATGCGCATGGGCAGCGCCGTGCTCGCGGCCCAGCGCTGTGGCCTGCCCTATGTGTTGACGCTGACCGATTTCTTCCTGCCCTGCGCGCGCATCAACCTGGTGACTCTGCAGGGCAAATGCTGTGACGGTCCCGATGGCGGGCGGCGCTGCGCGAAGGATTGCGACACCGCTCCGTGGACGCCGGAGAGCTACCGGCAGCGTTACGAGCAGGCGGCTTCGATGCTCGCGGCGGCGGCCGAGCGCGTGGCGCCTTCGAAGTATGTTGCTGCGCGCTACCTGGAGTCTTTCCCCGGGTTGTCCTTCAAGGTGATAGCGCACGGCGTCGACCTGCTGGCCCTGGCCCAGGCAGTGTCCGGTGCGCCGCGATCGGTACCACCGCGAGGCCTGCGGCTCGCGTACATCGGCAGCGTCGTCCCGCAGAAGGGCCTGGATGTCCTGCTGCGTGCGCTCGCCTTGCTCCCGGGGCGCGAGCTGCGCCTGCAGGTGATCGGGGGCTTCTACGGCAACACCGGGTACCACCGCGAGGTGCGGGCCCTGGCGGCCGCGGACCCTCGGGTGGAACTGGTGGGTGCGCTGCCTTCGGTCGAGGTCTTCCGTGCGTTGCGGGAGATCGACCTGCTGTGCCTGCCGTCGCAGGTGCCGGAAAGTTTTTCGCTGGTGCTGCACGAGAGCGCGGCGGCCGGCGTGCCTGCGCTGGTGTCCGACCTCGGCGCCCCGGCCGATCGCGTCGCCGAATCGGGCAGCGGCTGCGTCGTGGCCGCGGGCGATGAGCGCGCCTGGGCCGACGCCATTGCCGCTGCACTCGACGAGCCCGCCCAGGTCCAGGCCTGGAAAGAGGCCCTTGCGCTGCCGCTGCGGGTGGAGGAGGAGGCTTTCTTCTACCAGTCGCTGTACCGGCGCGCGCGGCGCCAGCGGGCCTGAGCCATGCAGCCCCGGGTCGCCGTCATCGTGGTCAACTGGAACGGTGGCGCTCACCTCGAGGCCTGCCTGCGGGCTCTCGCGGCGCAGACCGAGGCGGACTTCCGCGCGCTCGTGGTCGACAACGCCAGCCAGGACGGGTCGCAGGCGCTGGTGCACGCCCTGGGCGATGACCGCTTTGCGCTTTTGCAACTGGATGACAACTACGGCTTTGCGCGCGCCAACAACCTGGGCGTGCGCGAATGCGAGCCGTGCGACCTGATCGTGCTGCTGAACCCCGACGCCGTGCCGCAGCCCGGCTGGCTGGCCGAACTGCTGGCCGCGGCAAGCGCCTTCCCGGAGATGGGCTCGTTCGGGTCGCACCTGGTCGACGCGGCCGACCCCGGCATCAGCGATGGAACGGGCGATGCCTATCACCTCTGTGGACGCGCGTTTCGCCGCGACCACGGCGCGCCCGTGCAGCTTTCCAGGCGGCCTGCCGGCGAGATCTTCTCGCCTTGCGCCGCGGCGGCGCTGTACCGCCGCTCGGCGTGGGCCGAAGCCGGCGGTTTCGACGAAGACTTCTTCTGTTACCTGGAGGACGTGGACCTGGGGTTTCGCCTGCGGCTGCTCGGCTGGCCCTCGATGCATGTGCCCACTGCCGTCTGCTACCATGCCGGCTCGGCGCTCAGCGGCCGCCACAGCGACTTTTCCACCTACTATGGCCAGCGCAACATGGTCTGGACCTTCGTGAAGAACATGCCTTCCTGGCTGTTCTGGCTCCTGTCCCCGGTGCACCTTCTCTTGAACCTCATCGCTCCCCTGGCTTTCATCGCGCGCGGCCAATCGCGCCTGGTGATCCGCGCCAAGCGTGACGCGCTGCGCCAATGGCCGGCGCTGTGGCGCAAGCGCCGTGCCGTGCAGGCCCGGCGCACGGTGGGCGCCGGCGCCATCTGGGCCGTCCTGGACAAGGGCCTGCGGCCCGGCCCCACGAGCCCTTCGCCATGACGCCCGGCACTTCGTCGTCTCCGGATGTCCCGCTCGCCATCGAGGCGACCGGCCTGGGCAAGGCCTATCGCCCCAACACCACACCGGCGGCGCGGCTGCGCGCGGCGCTTTCCGGCAAGTCGGTTCCGGGCGACAGCTTCTGGGCCCTGCGCGACGTCACGCTGCGCATCCCCAAGGGCGAATCGCTGGGCATCATCGGCTGCAATGGCGCAGGCAAGTCCACGCTGCTGCAACTGCTGTGCGGCACCGTGACGCCGAGCACGGGCACGGTGCGGGTCGATGGCCGGGTGGCCGCGCTGCTCGAACTGGGCGCCGGGTTCAACCCTGATTTTTCGGGCCGCGACAACGTGCTGCTCAACGGCCCTCTGCTCGGGATGGGGCGCCAGGAGCTTGCGCAGAAGATGGAATCCATCATCGAGTTCTCCGGCATCGGGCACTTCATCGACCAGCCGGTCAAGACCTATTCCAGCGGCATGTTCGTGCGGCTGGCCTTCTCGCTGGCGACCAGCGTCGAGCCCGACATCCTGGTGATCGACGAGGCCCTGTCGGTCGGTGACGGCGGCTTCGCGCGCAAGTCGTTCGACCGGATCCTCGCGATGAAGCAGCGCGGCACCACCATCCTCTTCTGCTCGCACGCCCTGTACCAGGTGGAAGCGTTCTGCGATCGGGTGATGTGGCTGGACCAGGGCAGGGTGCGCGGCATCGGCGAGCCGCACGCCGTGGTGCGCGACTACACGCTGTTTCTCGCCGCCGATTCAGCGCCCGCCGCGACAGCGGCGCCCGCGGCCGCGCCAGTGCCGGGCGCTGGACAGGAAGCCGGCATTGCCCCGGAGCCATCGTCGGGCGATGCCGCACCGGCCGGCACGGTGCTCGCCACGCCGGGCACCCTCACGCCCGGCCATGCGCGCATCACGCGCGTCGTCGCGTCGATCGATGGCGTGGCTTCGAGGCACCTGACCATGTCGCCCGGCCAGGGCCGGTTGAGCGTGATGATCGAATTCGAATCGGACCCGGCGTTGCCGGTGCCCACCGCCGGGATGACGTTCGAGCTCGCCAACACGATGATCCTGTCGAGCGTGGTCTCGCGCACGGACGGCGTCGCGCTGGTGCGCGACGGGCAGGGCCGCGGCACGGCCACCATCGAGTTCGATCCGCTCTTCCTGCGCAAGGGCGACTATCACATCGGCGCCTACCTGGGCAACGAGAACGCACTCCACCTGTACACCGAGGCGCCGCGCATTGCACTGCTGACGGTGGCCGACAAGCGGCCCGAACCCGGGCTGGTGGACCTGCCGCACCGCTGGGCCATGGCCCCGGGCCATGGTGACGCGCCGGGTCAGCCGAACTGATTGTCGCGCGCGCGCGTGACCGCGAACGCCTCGGCCCAGCGCCGCTGGTCCGAAGGCAGGTAAAGCGCGCGGTAGGCATTGAGGCCGAGCATGGCCTCGAGGTAGTTGCCGTAGTGAAGCGCCGTTTCATGGCACTGCAGGGCGGCCTTCTTGGTCTCCAGCGTCTGCGTGATGTCGACCACGTGGGTGGCAGGCAGCGGCGTCCAGGTTTCGTAGTAAAGCAGCGACTCCACGCGGCTGCGTGCGCAGCACCTCCGTGCTGGCGCGCGAGATGCGCGAGTGGTCGGCATGGCTGTCGTGCAGCCACGGCAGGAACACCCAGTCCGGCTGCAGCCGCTGCACGATCGCCGACAGCGCGGCGCGATAGGCCGGCGAGTCGGTGAAGCGCCCGTCGGGCTCGTCCAGGTGAAGGACGGGGTTGGCGATGCCCAGGGTCCGCACGGCGTTCGCCATCTCGATCTTCCGGTTCGCGCTGGTGTCCGGCGGCAGGCCGCCGCCGCCGTCGCCATTGGTCACCAGCAGGACGTGGATGTCGCAAGTGGCGGCGAGGCGCGCGAGCGTGCCGCCGCAGCCCAGCGTCTCATCGTCCGGGTGGGGCGCGATGACCAGCGCGCGCCGGGCCGCCGCCAGGTCCAGCTGCGGCGGCAGCGCGTTGGATGGCGCGGGCGGCGCGCTACGGCGCTTGGTAAATGGCCACATATCGTTCGGCGATGTCCTGTGCGGTGGGCCACCGCGCGGCGCGGGCGAGGCCGCGCTGTGCCCACTCTTCGCGCGATTGTGCGTCGCCGATGAGCGCCGCGAGGGCCCGCGTCAAGGTCTGCGTTTCGTTCGGCACCAGCCAGCCGCCGTCGCCGACCACTTCGGGCACGCCGCCCACGGCGCTGCAGATCGCGGGCAATCCCGCGCACAGCGCTTCGAGGTTGGCGAGGCCGAAGGACTCGGTGCTGGAGGCGCTCATGTAGACGTCGGCCGCATGGAAATAGGGCGTGACGTCGTGCGTCGCCGCCACGCCCAGCCGCGGGCCCAGGCCGAGGTCGTCCGCCAGGGCCTGCAGGCCGGCGGCGTCGCCGGTGCCCAGCAACTGCAGCCGGACCGCCGGATGGGCCTGCGACGCGCAGGCGCGCACCACACGGTCGAAGCATTTCAGCGGAACCAGCCGGCCCACGGCCAGCACGACCATGTCGTCTTCGGACCAGCCCAGGGCCGCCCGTGCGCTTTGCCGCGCCTGCAAGCTGGTGGGCGCCAAGCCGGGGCGGGCGTGTGGAACGTGGTGCCAATGCGCCGGCGTGCCCGCCAATCCGAGGTCGCGCGCCAGTTGGCCCAGCGATGCCGCAGTGGGCGCCGTGACCCAATGCGCCTTGCGGCTGACGGCGCGTTCGATGCGGCGCATCCAGGCCTGCGCGAGCGGGCCCTGCACCAGGCCATCCTCATGGGTGGCGTGGCTGTAGCTGCCGAACCCGTGCTGCGTGAAGCCCCAGCGGATGCCTCGCGCCCCGTGCCGGCGCAGCCCCAGCGCCACGCCGCAGGCCAGCCAGGGGTCGTGGGCATGCACGTGCGTATAGCCTTCGCTGGCTGCGACGCGGGCCGCGGCGTACCCGACCTGCAGCCGCTCCTGCCAGGCGCGCAGCAGGTTGACACGCGGACCCCGCCCCCGGATGAGGGGCAGGCCCGAAAGGAAGTCGAATTGGCGGCGGCGCCGCGCGAGATCCTCCTCGCCCAGGTCTTCCTGGCAGAAATAGCGCGCTTCGGCGCCTGCGGCCCGCAGCGGCTCGAACAGCGGCATGAGGCTGCGGCCCAGGCCGTAGCGGCGGTCTTCGCCGTTTTCGCGGGTCACCATGAGCACGCGCATGGTCAGCGGAAGTCCGTGTCGCCGGCCATCAGCCACCAGCGGTTGCGCAATTCGTCGGCCGACGGGCCGCGGCTCCAGACATTCGCCGGGACCACCAGGTCCATCGGGGTCTGCGACAGGCTGGGTCGCGGCCAGCAGGTCCGCGTGGCTCGCGGTCACCCACGCCCTCAGGCGGGCCGCCCCCTTGCGGTGCGCCCAGCGGCGCGCGGCGGCCACCAGCGCCGGGAAGTGGCGGCGCGGCCCGACGAGGTCCATCAATTCGGCCAGGCCGGGCTCGACCATCCGCAACACCGCCAGCCCTTGCACGGCGCCCGTCAGCAGCTTGCGCACCACCAGGCATTCATAGGCCACCGTCGGGTGCTTCAGGTAGCGCTGTTCGATGTACGCGGCGTCGCGCACGCCCAGGATGCTGCCGCGAAAATCCTGCGCCATCGCCTGCCACGCGGCGTCGATCTTCGGCCGGTGTTTCGGTGCGATCTTCTCCACCCGCAATAACCGCGAATCCCAGCCTGCGCCGGCGGGCCACGCCAGCTCGGTCATCTGGTCCACCTGGTCGTACAGGCCGAGCTTTTGCGCGACCTGGAGTGCCTTCGCAGTCGGGAAGCCGAAGCCGAACAGGTGAGGGCGGCCGTAGCCGACACTGCGGTCGATGAAGGTCGAAGCGGCGATCTGGAACGGGCCCGCACGTGTCATCACGCCCCGCTCGGCGGGGTGCACCATCACGTCCCCGATCTGCACCGTGGAGGCAGGCTGGCCGAGGAAAAGCACGGGCCGGGGCATCGCGCCATAGAAGGCCACCAGCTCCCCGCCGCGCCAGGCGCCCATGCCCGGGCGCTGGGTGTCGCGGTATTTCCAGCGCCAAAGCGCCGGGTCGATGCGGTAGCCGAAGGCCTTCTCGAACAGGTCGAAGCATTGCGCCTCTTCGCCGGAGCCGATCCAGCCCGGCACCCAGCGCGGCTTTCTTTCGACACGCCACTTTCCGGTCCCGTCTTCGGCCAGCCCGAAGCGGCGTGCCAGCAGGGCGAAGGCCTCGGCGCCGAAAGGGTCCAGGTCCCGCAGGTCGGCAGCCGCGACCTCGTCGCCCGGCTGCAGGTTCTGCGTTCGCTCCCTCAGTGCGAGGACAAGGTCGCCCGCGCCGGGCACGGGAAGCCGTTCAGACTTCATCGGCAAACGCCGGCCGGATGCGTTCGAACAGCCGGTACGAGAAGAACGCGAAGACCAGGCCGATGGCGGTATAGCTGGCCAGCGCGGTCCAGTCGGGCGGCAGGCCGTGCAGCACCAGCCGCCGCAGGTTCTCGATCGGCACCGTCAGCGGGTTGATCCACAGCAGGCGTTCGAACACCGGCGGCAGGGCCTGGGTGGGATAGAGCACGGGCGAGATGAACAGCAGCATGCTCACGGCCGGGCCGATGACATGGCCGATGTCCCGCAGGAACACACCCAGGCCCGACAGCAGCCAGCCCAGCCCCAGCAGCACGGGCACCGTGCAGGCCAGCACCAGGGGCACCGCGAACACCCACGGCGTCAGGGGCGTGCCCAGCCCCACGGCCGCACCCAGCAGGATGGCCAGCGCGAGCAAAGCGTGGAACATCACGGCGCCCACCGCCACCCAGGACAGGACTTCGAGCGGAAACACGACGCGCTTCACCAGGTTGGGCTGGTCCAGCACGATCCTCGGCGCGCGGCCGAGCAGGTCGGAGAAGAGGTTGAAGATCAGCAGCCCGGCGAACAGCTGCAGCACGAATTCGCTGGTGGAATCGCTGCCGCCCGGCCAGCGCGTCTTGAACACGCCGCGAAAGACGAACGTGTAGGCGGCCAGGATCAGCAGCGGCGACAACAGGCCCCAGCCGATCCCCAGCATGGAGCCCTGGTACCGGGCCAGGATGTCGCGCCGGATCAGCTGCGCCACGAGGTAGCGGTGGCGTGCCAGGTAGATGGGGTGTCCCAGGTGCAGCAATCGGTTCAACATCGCGTGGATTGTGCCTCGGCGGCCCGGCGGCACGCCGCCGGTGGATCACGGCGTGGCCGGGCCGTCCGGCGGCTTGCGGCCGGCCGCGACGTCGCGCAGGAACCCGGCGTTGTCCACCCGCAGGTCGTTGCCGTTGCGCTCGACCACGCCGCGGCTTTGCAGCAACTGGAAGACGCGCGTCACCGTTTCGCGGCTGGCGTTGATCATGATGGCCAGCTCCTGGTGGGTGGGTGCGTTGCGCACCCAGACGCCGGTCGGCGTGACCAGCAGCATCAGCTCCAGTTGCGCGCAGACGCGCTGCACCGGGTTCACCAGCCCCAGGATGCGGCGCTGCCCGGAAAGCTGGCGCAGCCGATGCGACAGGCTGGTGCACAGCACCTCGGCCAGCTTGGCGTGGGCAAAGAGGATGGGGCGGATCAGGTCACGCGGCACGAACACCACGCGCGAGCGGGACACCGCCGTCACGAACACCGGGTGCGGCTGGCCGTCGATCACCGCGATGTCGCCAAAGTAGTCGCCGGGATTGACAAAGTAAAGACCCACTTCCCTTCCGTCTACCGTGAAGTCGACGCCTTGGAGCCTGCCTTCGAGCAGGAAGCAGAGATGCCCGCCCTCGCTGCCCTTTTGCAGCACCACTTCCCGCTTGGCGAAGCTGCGTTCCGAAGCGTGCTGCGCGAGGTGCGCCAGCGTGACCTGGGGCAGCCCGGCCAACAGCGGCAACTGGCTCAGGACGGGCAGGGGCACGGGCATGGATGGGATCGAAAGTCGTTCAATTCAGGCAAGATCGGGCCGAAAGCCGGCCAAGTGGCGCCATCATAAGCAGTGGCCCGGGCTTGCCCCGGGGAGCGCGCCGAAATGTGACGTGGCTCACAACAATAGCGCCCCGACCTTGGTAAATTAGGCTGACTCGCTTTTCCTCGAAGTTCGACCCTGGGTGAAGTTATGCCTCCAAGCAACCGTACGCGCGCGCTTTTCTCCGCAGTAGCCTGTGTCATGGCCGGAATCCCGGCGGGCGCAGCGCGCGCGGACGGCGTCGCGGCCGGCCAGCGCGCGGTCGGCGAAGTGACGATGAGCGTGGGTCCGGTGATCAAGACGTCTGCGCAGGGCGTGCCCGAAACCGTGCAGCGCGGCAGCCGCATCATGCCGGGCGACCGGCTCGACACCGCCGAAGGCGGGCACATCCACGTGCGCTTCGTCGACGGCGCGATGATCAGCGTGCGGCCGGGAAGCCGCCTCTGGGTGGAAGACTACCGGTACGAGCCACAGCAAGTCTCGTTGTCAGTCGTGCGCTTCAAGCTCGAATACGGCGTCGCTCGTGCCATTTCCGGTGCCGCCGCCGAAGGGGCGCGCGAACGATTCCGCCTGAACACCCCCCTGGTGGCCATCGGCGTGCGGGGCACCGACTTCGTGGTCCGCACCGGCGCCCACGGCACGACGGCCGCTGTCAGCCAGGGCGCGATCGTCATGGCGCCGTTCGACGAGGGCTGCCAGGCCCAGTCGCTCGGACCCTGTGGGTCCTCCTCGGCGCGCCTGCTCGCCGCCGACATGGGCCGGCTGTTTGTCGAATTCCAGCCCCAGCTTTCGCACCCGGAAATCCGCCCGCTGAACGCGGCCACCTTCGCCGGGGGCAACGATGCTCCCCTGGTCGCGAGCGCCGGGACAAGGGCGGTGCCGCTGGGTGCCGCTTCCGCCCTGCCGCACCGGGAAGCCGACGACCTCGCGACGGCTGCAATGGTGCAAGGCGCCGTGAATACGGCGATCGACGTGGGGGCGGCGCCGCCTCCCCCCCCGCCGCCGCCCCCGCCGCCACCCCCACCTCCGCCGGGGCCGCCTCCTCCTCCGCCGCCGCCCCCACCCCCTCCGCCGCCGCCGCCGCCCCCGCCGCCCCCGCCGCCGCCACCCGTGCAGACGGCCCTGGCCTGGGGCCGGTGGGCCACGCTGCCTGCTGGCGAGACGGACTTTTCAGTGTCGCAGGCAAGAGGCCCAGGACGGCCGCAAGTTCGTTGTCGGCAACAGCCAGTTCCTGCTCTACCGCACCGAGACCGGCAGCAGCGTGCTGGCGCCGGGCCTGGGCGCGTACAGCTTCAGCTTGAACCAGGCTTACGCCCAGTTCAACCGGCAGGGAAGCGTCTCCGCGGCCAGCGTGCAGGGTGGGCAACTGTCGATCGACTTCGCTGCCCGGCGGTTCGCCACGCAGCTGAGCGTCACCAACGCCACCACTGGCGCCGTGACGATGTCGGGCGCGGGTTCGGTGGCCAATGACGGCACCTTCGCCGACCGCAGCGTCTCCGGCCAGTCCTTCTCGGGCGCAGCCGCGCTGGACGGCAAGTCCGCGGGCTACCTGTTCCAGAAGGCGATCAGCGGCGGCGTCCTGTCCGGCATCACGCTCTGGACGCGCCCATGATCTCGGGCCTGGGCCGCTCCCTGCTGCATCCGTGGCGAATGCGGGCCTTCGCAGTGGCCGCGGCTGCGCTCGCTTGGCTGGCCATCGTCCTGCTCGCCCCAGCGGCCCTGCACCAGGCCGATGAACGCGCCACCGACCTGGTCTGGCAGCTCAGCGCCGACACCCAGGCCGAGCGCCGGGTGGTGGTGGTCGACATCGACGACGCCAGCCTGCAGCGCATCGGCCCCTGGCCGTGGCCGCGCGAGACGCAGGCGCGCCTGGTCAACGCGTTGCGCGACCAGGGCGCCGCCCTTCAGCTTTACGACATCGTGTTTCCGGACGCGCGCCAGGGCACAGGCGAGCTGGCCGCGGCGCTGGCCGCCGCCGATGCGACGTCGCCGGCGGTGCTGGCGCAGGTCTTCGCGCTGAACCGCGAAAGCACGCAGGCCGCGGGACAGCTCGCGGGCGCGCTGCCGGGCGACGCATGCCTGCCGCCTGCGGCGCCCGCCACCGGCTACGTCGCGAACGTTTCCGGGCTGGGCAACCGCGCCGGGCACATCACGCCGCGGCTCGACCCCGACGGTGCCGTGCGCCGCGTCCCCGCGCTGGTCTGCTACGGCGGCCGCAACTATCCGACATTGGCGCTTGGCCGGGCTGCTGGCGCTCGACGGCGGCAGCCAGCCTGCCTCGCTGCGCGTCGAGCCCGGCCGCCGGCCGTGGGATCCGGCGTGGATGCTCACCCTGGGCGCCATGCCCGACATCAAGGCGCCGCTGGATGCGAATGGCGACTTGCGGGTGCCTTATCACAAGGCGCGCAATGCGATCGTCTCGGTCTCGGCCGCGGACGTCCTGGAAGGCCGCCTGGGACAGGCCAGCCCGCTGCGCGGCGCCTGGGTGCTGGTCGGCGCCTCGGCGTTCGGGCTGGGCGACACGGTGCCGACGGCGCTGGGCGGGGCCGTGAGCGGTGTCGAAGTCCACGCGCAATTGCTCACGGGCCTGTTGGACGGCGCGATTCCGGCGACGCCCCGTTCGGTCAATTTCCTGCAGGCCGGGTGGTTCGATCGCGGCCACGCTCGCCCTGCTGGCACTGAGCGCGACGCGCGCGCTCCCCGCCACCGGGCCGGGCCGGCGCAAGCCGTCCGTCCGGGTCCTGTGGGTGCCGCTGGCCGGGCTGTCGCTGGGTGCCATGGGTTTCGTGCTGCATGCCGCGGCGCTGCTGGGCGCCGGCTGGTGGCTCGGCTGGGCCCACACCAGCCTGGGCATCGCGCTGGCCGGCCTGTTCCTCGGGTTTGCCGAGCATGCGCGCAGCCTGGCGGAAAAGGGCCTGCTGTTTCGCAACCTCGCCAGCTATTTGCCGGCCGCCGTCGCCGAAAGAATCGCCCTGGCCGAGCCCACCGGCGAAATCGAAGCCGAGCGCCGCGACCTCACGGTCGTCGTCGCCGACGTGCGCAATTTCTCCGCGTACTGCGAGGCCCGCAGCCCCGAAGACGCGGCGCGCGTGCTGCACCGCTTCTACACCACCGCCAGCGCGGTGGTGCAGTCCCACGGCGGCGCCGTGGAGGAGATGGTCGGCGACATGCTGATCGGGGTCTTCAATGGTTCGCAGCCCTGCGAGAACCACCCCGTTCACGCGCTGGCGGCGGCGCGCGAGCTCTGGCTGCGCTGCAGTGAGGAGCTGCCCAACGTGCCGCCGCAGGGGCTGGAGCCACTGGGCCTGGGCGTGGGCGTCGAAAGCGGCACCGCGCTGCTCGGAAGCTTCGGGCCGGCCGGCCGGCGCGTCCACGCGGTGCTGGGCCAGACCATCACCGTGGCCATGAGGCTGCAGGACATGACCGCCGAACTGGCCTACCCGGTGCTCGTCGGCGCCGAGGCGGCCGAGCGCATCGGCGTGCCGTTCGAGCGCAGCGACCTCGCGTTGAAGCCCCTCGGCAGCTTCCTGCTGCCCGGGTTGCGGCACAGCACCAAAGTATTTACACTGCGCACCTTGATGCAGCCCGGCGGCGATGCAGAGCAGCAATCGCTGCGCTACCTCCAGCAGCAGGGGCACCTTGCAGCTTGAGTTTGCCGGCTGACGGCCTGCATTGCATTTGGTCGCTTAAAAGCACGGTCCACCGTGCATCCTTTCCCTTGTGGCTGTTCATTACCTCCAGAGCCCGGCCGTCGCCAAACTGATTCGCCGGGCGCTGTGGGCCGCCTGCCTTGCATCGCCTGCCGCCTGGGCCCAGGATCCGCCCGCCCAGCCTCCCGCCGCCGCCTGCGCGGCCCAACCCAGCTACCCGCTGCCCAAGGATGGGGCGCAGCTGCAGGCGCTCGCCGACCGGCTCGAGGGGCTCTCGACGCAGAAGGCCTGCCTGGCCGACGCGCGGTTCCATGCCTGGCGCGGCGCCGTCCTGATGGCGCTGGGGCGGCCCGTCGAAGCCGTGGAGCCGCTGGAACGGGCCCTCATGACCGAGCCGGACCTGCCCGGTGCCCAGCTCGACCTGGCCCAGGCCCTCGCATTCCAGGGGGATGCCGCGTCGGCCATCGTCATGCTGGAGGCGCTGCGCGACCGGCCCGACCTGCCCGGCCACCTTCGCGGCGCCATCGATTCGCAGCTGGCCTCCCTGGCCGTTCCTGCGGCCGGCGACCCGCGCCGCTGGCATTCGCGCTGGCGGCTGGCCAGCATGGCCGGCGCGGACAGCAACTTGAACAACGCCCCGGCCAACAGCGAGATCACACTGACCATCCCCGGCCAGCCGGACGTGACGCTGCCGCTGGACGCTTCGTCCCGGCCGCGGCGGGGTGGGGCGCTCATGACCTCCGTGCAGTGGCAGGGGCTCAAGCCCGATGGCCCCTCGCTGTGGGTGGTGCAGGGCGAATTGCGGGCCCGCCACACCGCCGACGGCGCAACGGGCTACCAGCAGGCGGACCTTGCCGCCGCGTGGCTCCAGGCCCCCGCAGCGCCCCGCCAATGGGTCGCCCGGGTGGCAGGCAGCTACCTGCGCTTTGGCGGGCACAGCCTGCTGGAGGCCTACCGCGCCAGCCTGCAGCGCCAGTTCTCCCCACTGGCTGCCGGCGAGCCTGTCAAGGGGTTCGATGCCGCTGCCGGCTGCCGGCCCACCCTGGCCGGGGAACTGGAACACCGCCGCTATCCCTCGTCCACCAGCCTGAACGGCCTCTACAGCGGCGCCTCACTGGGCCTGCTTTGCCGCCCCGCCAACGGCAACGGCAACGCTGTCAACGGCGGCCAGTCGTCCTTTTTCAGCATGGAAGCGCGCTTGGGCGAGGACCGGCCCTACGACGCCGCCCGTGCCGGGGGCGCTTACCGGCGCACCGAAGCCCGCATCCAGTGGGAGCGGCCCGTTTTCGCGCAGGGCCAGATGGGGCTGCAATGGACCTCGACCCGCCAGACCGACAGCGAACCGTACAGCGTGCTCCTGGGCAACGTTCCCAGGCGGACCCTGCGCCACGCCCTGCAGCTCGATGGCAGCTGGCCGCTCGGGGCCGGGCTTTCCCTCGTGACAACGGCGGAAGCAGCCTGGCAGCGCAGCAACATCGCCGCTTTCGTCAGCCGCCAGCGCAGTATCTATATGGGCCTGCGCTGGGAGTTGATGTAATAAAACAACGCCTTGGCGGACTGCGCTACCGTGTGACGGCAATCACATGGACCCTAGAAAGGCTTTGTCTATACTTGCGACCTGAATTAGGCGCGGTGTGTGCCTAGTCACTCTCAATCTTACGGAGATCTGAATGTCAATCACCACGACTGAGCGGACAAACATCGAGAAGCTGCTGGTTCTCATGTTCAACGCTGCGCCCGGGGCGACCTATCTAAGCGAGGTCGTCTCCCTGTACGAGACCCTGGGTCACAACATGGCCGCTCTGGCCAACACGTTGGATGACATCCCAATCTACAACACGCTGAACCCCAACTTCCAGACGGCCGCAGAATTCGCCGCGGAATTCCTGACGCCCCTGGGCCTGCAAGCCGACTCCCTGGCCCTGAGCTTCGTCATCGACAAGTTCAACGCCGGCGTGCCGAAGGGCCAGATCGCCTATGAAGCCCTCCTCGCCCTGAACGGCGTGGACAGCTCCATGGCCGCCCAGTACGTGAACGCCAAGGCCATCCTGGACAACAAGGCTGCCGTTTCCGAGTACTACTCGGTCACCGCTGGCGTTGCCCAGCTCGACGTCGGCGTGCTGCAACTGGTGTTGAACGGCATCACTGCCGACACCGCCACCGTGGTCACCGCCGAAGCCGAAATCGACGCCGGCACCCGCGGCACCGCTGGCATCGAAGCCACGCTGAGCCCCTCGCAAGACACCATCGTCGGCACGAACTCCAGCGACACCGTGTACGGCCTGTTCGGCGATGCCACCGTCTCGAACAACACCTACACCACCGGCGACTCGATCGACGGCGGCGCCGGTGCTGACCGCCTGAACCTGGTTGCCCTGGGCACCACCGCCTCGGCAGTCGTCACCGTCAAGAATGTTGAAACCATCAACATCCAGGACACCGTTGGCGCCACGTTCAACGCCCTGCTGGTGACGCAATCCCCGGCGATCAACTTCACCAACACCCTGTCCGTCGCTGGCGTGAACAACGTCTCGACAGTCACCAACGCCTCGTTGGCCTCGGTGATGGGCATTGCCGGCGGCGGCGACCTGACGGTCACCTATTCCGACACGTCCGGCAAGGCCGACACCGCACTGCTGTCCGTCAACGGCGCCGCCGGTGGCACCGCTTCGGCCACCGTGCTGAACGTCTCCAACGGCAACACGATCGAAAAGGTCTCGATCGCCACCGCCGGCACGAACGCCATCAAGGTGGTCGGCGGCACGGCTGCTGCTTCGCTGGCCATCACGGGCAACGGCACCAACACGATCGACGTGACCGGCGCCGGCTCCATGTCGGCCATCTCGACCATCGACGCCTCGCTGTCGACCGGCACCAACACCTTCACCCTGGGCGGCACGCTGAACACCGGCGACACCATCAAGGGCGGCACGGGCGCGGACACGATCGGCACCAACTTCACCCTGGGCACGCTGATCAAGCCGACCATGACGGGCGTCGAAACCATGAAGGCGGACTTCGACGGCGCTGCCATCGTTGACCTGTCGGCAACGACCGGCCTGACGGCCATCACCCTGTCGGGTTCGTCGGAAAACCAGACGTTCACCAAGGCCGCTTCCACCGTCGCGACCCTGACCGTCACCAGCCAGAACACGGCCGACACCAACAACGTCGTGAACTTCGGCTATGCCACCGGCTCGGAAGGCGCCCTGGCTGTCAAGCTCGGCAGTTCCGCCGCGACGGCTGCCGCCATGACCCTGGCCGACATGAACCTGACCAACACCTCGGCCCTGACGCTGAGCACGGTCGGCACCAAGGCCATCGACGTCAACGGCACGATCGACCTGAACGGCGACCAGTCCGCCGTCACGGTGACCGCGGGCGCGAACCTCCAGTTCGGCGGCATCCGCGTGGACGGCGGCGACGTCGGCTCCTTCACCAAGACCCTGGCAGCCGGCGTGGTTTCGTCGGGTGGCCTGTGGACCGTCGGTGGCGACATCGGCCCGGTCAACGTGACGGTCGGCGCGAATGCCGAGAACTACATGTGGGTCGCCGCCAGCGGCGCCGGCAACCTCGGCGACGTGTCGGTCACGGTGACGGGTGACAACGCCATTGCAGACTCGGTACTGGCCGCGGTTGGCGACATCGGCAACATCACGCTGAACATCACCGGTGACGATTTCTCCGGCTACGTCGACGCGGAAGCTTCCGGTGGCAGCATCGGTGACATCAATGTGAGCCTGGTCGGTGACGACTCGCAGCCTGAACATGTGGGTCAGCGGCAGCGCCTTCTCGGGTGCCGCCAACGGTTCCAGCATCGGCAACATCAACATTGCCGTCAACGGCACCAACACGAACTTCTCCGGCCAGTTCAACGTGAGCGGCGGCGATGTCGGCAACGTCACCTTCGCCATGGTCGGCGACGAGAACAGCGCCGGGCTGACCGTCAACGCCGGTTACCACTACATGACGAGCGATGACTACGCCTACGGCGGCAACATCGGCAACGTCAGCTTCAGCATCGACGGCGATTCGAGCGGCTACCTGAATGTTTCCGCTTCCGGCGGCAGCATCGGCGACATCACCATCAATGCCGACGGCGGCGCGCAGATCAGCTTCTACATCAGCGGCAACTCCGTGTCGTACTCCGGTGCCCCGGCCAACGGCGGCGACATCGGCAACGTGACCTTCACCATCGGCGCCAATTCGAACGTTTCGGGCAATATCAACGCTTCCGGCGGCGATGTCGGCAACGTCAGCGTGACGGTGAACGGTGACCATGGTTCCGGCAGCCTGGAGCTGTACGCCAGCGCGACCAGCGGCGGCCCGGACGCAGGTGCCACCCCGAACAACGACTACTACCACGGCGGCAACATCGGCAACGTCACGCTGGACATCAACGGCGACGACGCGAACTTCGACCTGGAGCTCAGTGCCAGCGGCGGCAGCATCGGCACCGTGGACGTCTCCGTCCAGGGCACGGGCGCTTCGGGTTACGTCTGGATTGAGGTCGCAGGCCTACCTGTCCGGCAGCACCGGCGGCGACATCGGCGCGGTGACCGTCACCCTGGGTGACAGCACGTCGTTCTCGTTCGATTCCTCCATCGACGGCACGCTGGATTCGATCAACGCAGTGGGCGGTGACAATGTTTCCGCCGGCTTCTCCGTCAGCGCCGGCGGCGGCGGTTCGGCAACGGACTCGGCCATGCTGGGTGACGTGAACATTGCGCTCGGCGACAGCTCGACCCTGAGCTTCAGCGTCTCGGGCTTCTCCGGCAGCACCAGCAACTTCACGTTCGCGGTTGGCGACAACAGCGACCTGGAATTCAACCTGCAGAACTTCACCGGTACGGCAGGCGCCACGTCGATCACGGCGGGTGTCAATTCCGACGTGACCTACAGCGCCGGCGACATCTCCAGCATCGGCGGCCTGACCCTCACGGGCGGCGACTCGGCCAGCACGGCGACCGTCAAGGTGAACAGCGGCACGGTGAATGACTTCGGCGGCGTCGCGGCGACGGGCTGGAAGGGTTCGCTGACGGTTGACCTGAACGTCGTGGTGGTGGGCACCACCGTGCAAGTCGGCACGGGCGGCTCGGACGTGATCGGCACGGCCGGCTCGGACAACATCTTCCTGGGCAGCGGCGTGGACACCGTCCACTTCGTGGCCCCGGGCGGTGCGGCCGACGTGCTGTTCGCCTTCACGGCGGGCGCGGGCAAGGACGTGATCGACGTGGCTCACATCGCGAACTTCGCGACCAACACCTTCACGGCCAACCCTGGCGCTGCAACGTTGCTCGCGAACGGCGATGCCGTGAAGCTGACCGACATTGCGCGTCAACGCTGACATCACCACGGCTGCCGGCCTGAAGGCAGCGCTGAACGCCGGTGGCGAGTACGAGAACCTGAACCTGACGAGCTCGTCGGCCACGTTCATCACGGCGGCCTCCGCCGCGGCGAACCAGTTCTTCGTGTGGGAAGTGGTGGAAAACACCGCCGACACCGAAGTCGACACGGTGACGCTGGTCGGTGTGGTCAACACCACCACCGCGTACAGCGCGCTGGTCGCAGGCAACCTGGCCTGATCGGACGCCGGTCGCAAGACCGGCTGGCTTCCATCAGAAACCCCGCCACGCAAGTGGCGGGGTTTTTTGCGTTTGGTGAGGGCTGCGCAATTGCCGCAGCCCATTCAGCGACAATCGACCCATGACCGAAAACAAGCCTACAGCGGGCGAGGCGAAGGACGCCGCGCCCCAGCTGCCCCCGGCCCCCGACGGGCGCCCCAGCATCCTCTTCGCGGCGCCGATGAACATCCTGGACATCACCAGCGGCGCGGCGCTTTCCATGCGCACGCTGCTGTCGGCGCTGGCTTCCCGCGGCTTTCGCGCCGTCGCGCTGCAGGCCAGCCTGTTCGATTCCGAGCAGGGCGCCGAGCATGTGATCGAGGCCGGCGCCGGCGAAGCCGTCAAGGACAAGCAGATCCTGCGGTCCATGGTGCTGGGCGTGGAACACCTGATCGTGCGCACCAAGGCGACCAAGCGGCCGGACATGACCTCGCAGGAGGAGGAAATCTTCATCCGCAAGTTCCGCGAGGAGCTGAAGATGCGCCGCCCGGACATGATCATCCTGTGGGGCGGGCTGCTGCTGGAAATGACCATCATGCGCGAGGCGCGCGAGGCGGGCATTCCCGTCGTGTTCTACCTGGTCAACGCCGGCTACAAGAACATCGACAACTTCCGCTACGTCTCCGTGGTGGTGACCGACACCGAAGCCACCGCCAAGCTGTACAAGGACAGGCTGGGGCTGAACTGCCACCCGGTCGGCAAGTTCATCGACCCGAAGCTGATCAAGGCCGAGGAGCGCAAGCCCGACTTCATCACCTTCATCAACCCGAGTTTCGAAAAGGGCGTGAACGTCTTCCTGCCGCTGGCCAAGCTGGCGGCGAAGGAGTGCCCGGAGATCAAGTTCCTGGTGGTGCAAAGCCGCGGGCGCTGGGGCATCGCGATGCAGGTGCTGAAGTTCCAGCCCAGCGACTTCCCGAACGTGCGGGTCATCGGCCACCAGCGCAACATGCGGCCGGTCTACGGCGCCACCAAGGCGCTGCTGCTGCCCTCCGTCTGGCACGAGAGCGGGGCGCGGGTCATCGCCGAGGCGATCATCAACGGCATCCCGGTGCTGGCCAGCGACACCGGGGGATCCGGCCGAGCTGGTGGGCAGGGGCGGCAAGGTCTTCGAGTTCCCGGACATCGTCAAGGAAAAGCGGGACCTGCCGGCCACCGAGGAGGTGGTGCGCCCGTGGCTGGAGGAGATCAAGCGCATCTGGCACGACCCCGCCTACTTCGAGGAACTCAGCGCGCACGTGGCCAAGGAGGCCGAGCAGCACGACATCCAGCGCAGCACGGACCGGTTCCTCGCGGCGGTGTCGCCGGCGGTGCAGCAAAGCAAACTGGCCCAGTCACCGAAGCAGGCGCCGGCCAAGGACATGAAGTCGGCCGTGAAGCAGGCGCTGGCCCACAAGCAGAAGAAAATGGCCAAGGGCCGCTGAACGCTGCCCGGACGTAGAATTTCCGACCTCTTCGCCGCGGCGCTGCGGCGCCCGGCAGGTCCGCAACCCTGGATCCACCCCATGCCCACCCCCACCGTCGCCATCTCCGACAAGCACATCCGCGAAATGAGCCCGGAGCGCGACTTTCCCGGCGAGAACCCCGTCAAGCTGCGCTACGGCATCCTGTCGAGCCCGCGATCGGGCAGCACGCTGCTGGGCCGCTTCCTGCACGAAACCAAGATGGCCGGCGACCCGCAGGAGTACTTCAACCCGCCGTTGATCGCGCTGGAGCGCAAGCGATCGGGCAACGACAAGCTGAACCTGAACCAGTTCCTGCGGCTGATGGAAAAGCGCCGCACTTCGCCCAACGGGCTGTTCGGCATGAAGATGCATTATTCGCAGCTGCTGAGCGTGTTCCGCACCCCCAAGCCGAATGCCAACGTCGTGAACTTCCTGCGCAAGCTCGACAAGCTGATCTGGATCCGCCGGCGCGACCGCATCGGCCAGGCGATTTCGCAGGCCGTCGCCATGAAGACCAATGTCTGGAGCTCGGAGGATTCGCGCTTCGAGCGCGACCCCGACGTCAACATCCATCCCTACGAGTGCATCGAGACGCTGCGCATCGTCAGCCGCGACGACGCGGGCTGGGAGCACCTGATCAAGGTGGCCAAGCTGCCCGTGCAGGAGGTCTGGTACGAGGATCTCGTGGCCGACTACGAGAACCAGGCGCGCGCCACGCTGCGCTACCTGGGCATCGAACAGGACGTCCCGGTGATTCCCGCGCCGCCGCTGGAGCGCCAGTCGGGCGAACTCAATGAACGGCTCAAGCGCGAACTGGTCGCCTACCTCGGGCTGCCGCCCGTCGCGTGAACCGGCGACGCGCGCGCGTGGCCGCCGCCGATCGATGACACACCTTACCGGAGCACCCCGTGAGCACCACCGTCCTTGAACTGCTGTCGCGCCAGGCCGCCGCCAACCCGCAGGCCGTTGCCATCGCCGCGCACGGCCGCAAGAGCCTGACGTACGCCGCCCTGAAGGGCCACATCGAAGCCACGCTGGAGGCATTGAACCGCCTGGGCGCCGGCCGCGGTGACCGGGTGGGCATCGTCCTGCCGGGCGGTCCGGAGCTCGCCACGGCCTGCCTCTCGGTGGCCGCAGGCGCCATTGCGACGCCGATCAACCCCGACTTCAAGCAGGCCGAGTACGAACTGGTGCTGGGCCGGCTGGCGCCCAAGCTGCTGCTGACCCGCGCGGGCGGCCAGCACCCGGTGCGCGCGGCGGCGCGGGCGCTGGGCATCCCGGTGGTCGACGTCGTCGCCCAACCCGAGGCGGCGGCAGGCTTGTTCCAGCTCGCAGGCGGCGCCGGGACGGCATCGCCCGCAAGCCGGCCCGGGCTGGCCCAGCCGGGCGACGCCGCGCTGGTGCTCCAGACGTCGGGCACGACTTCGGTTCCCAAGACCGTGCCGCTCACCCAGGCCAACCTGGTCGCGTCGGCCGGCAACCTGGCGCGGTCGCTGCAACTCACGGCCGCGGACCGCTGCCTGCATTTCCTGCCCATGTTCCACATCGGCGGCATCGTCGACGTGCTGATGGCCCCGCTGCTCGTCGGCGGCTCGACCTTCATCGCGCCGAGCTTTTCGTCGGCGGAGTTCTACCGCGACCTGCAGGCGTTCAAGCCGACCTGGACGCAGGCCGTGCCGGTGATGCTGCAGGAAGTGCTCAACACCGCCGACGCCCATGCCGACGCCGTCAAGTCGCACCAGCTGCGCTTCGTGCGGTCGGTGTCGGCCCCGCTGCCGCCGGTGCTGATGGAGGCGTTCGAGAAGCGCTTCAACGTGCCCGTGATCGAGATCTTCGGCATGACCGAGACGGCCGGCGTCATCACCAGCAACCGCCTGCCGCCCGGCAAGCGCATCCCGGGCTCGGTGGGCGCCAGCGCGGGCATGGAAGTGCGCATCGTCGACGGCAAGAACCAGCCGTTGCCGGCCCACCAGATCGGTGAAGTCGTCGTGCGCGGCGACAACCTGATGGCCGGCTACGACGCCGACGCCCAGGAAAACGAGCGGCTTTTTTCCGAGGCGGGCTTTCGCACCGGTGACCTCGGCTACCTCGACGACGACGGCTACCTGTTCCTCACCGGCCGCGTCAAGGACATGATCAACCGCGGCGGCGAAAAGGTGTCGCCGCATGAGGTGGACCAGCTGCTGCTGTCGCACCCCGCGGTGGCGGACGCCGCGAGCTTCGCGGTGCCGCATCCCACGCTGGGCGAGGACGTGGGCGCGGTGGTCGTGCTGCGCGACGGCGCCCGGGCGACGCAGGATGAACTCACGGCGTTCCTGCGCGACCGGCTGGCGTTCTTCAAGCTGCCGCGCGTGATGCACTTCATCGACGAGATCCCGCGCGGCGCCAACGGCAAGCTGCAGCGCGCCGTGCTGACCGAAAAGTTCGGCAAGGCCGCGGCCGCCACCGCCGCCGCGCGGTCCGACTTCGTCGCGCCGCAGGACCCGGTGGGCCAGCTGATCGCCGCCATGTGGCAGGACATCCTCAAGGTGGACGCCGTCGGCATGAACGACGACTTCTTCGCGCTGGGCGGCGAATCGCTCAAGGCCGCGAGCTTCATCAACGCCCTGCAGCAGAAGTGGGGCGACACGATTTATGTCTCGTCGGTGTTCGACGCGCCCACGCTCGGCCGTTACGCGAAATTCCTCGAGAAGCACTATCCCGAGCTGGTCTCGCGCATGCTGGGCCAGTCGATGGCGCCCAAGTCGCAGGAAGCCAAGATCACGCCGCAGATGGTGCAGGAGCTGCGCTCCGCGATCGCGCGCTCGGCGCCGAAGCCCTGGGTGCCGAAGAAGAAGAACCCGCCCGCGGTGTTCGTGCTGAGCCCGCCGCGTTCGGGCTCCACGCTGCTGCGTGCGATGCTGGCCGGCCACCCGAAGCTGTTCTCGCCGCCGGAGCTGTACCTGCTCACCTACAACACGCTGGCCGACCGCAAGGCCTGGTTCTCGGGCTCGCAGCGCTTCCAGCTGGAAGGCAACATCCGCGCGCTGATGCAGATCCGCAAGCAGCCGCTGGAGGAAGTGCAGGCCTGGTTCTCCGAGCTGGAGGAGAAGGCGTTCCCGACGCAGGAGTACTACGGGATGCTCCAGGAGTGGCTCGGCGACCAGCTCCTGACGGACAAGACGCCCGCCTACGCGACGCACCTCGAGACGCTGGAGCGCGGCGAGACGTGGTTCGACGACACGATCTACATCCACCTGCTGCGCCACCCCTACGGAATGATCCGCTCGTTCGAGGAAGCGAAGCTCGAGCAGCTGTGGTATCCGCGGCTGGTCGGCAAGGACGCCGGCCATCCCGACGCGAGTCCCTACGGCCGCCGCCAGCTCGCCGAGATGATCTGGCTGATCCTGCACGAGAACATCGTCAAGTTCCTCGAGAAGATCCCGGCCCAGCGCAAGTTCCAGCTTCGCTTCGAGGACATGGTGAACCAGCCCGAGAAGGTCATGCGCGACGTGTGCGCGCGGCTGGGGCTGGACTACGCGCCGGACATGATCAAGCCGCAGGACGACAAGAAGCAGCGCATGACCGACGGCATCCACGAAGTCTCCCGCATGATCGGCGACCCGAAGTTCCACCAGCACAAGAAGATCGAATCGGGCGTGGCCGAAACCTGGAAGTCCGCGTACGACGTCGACTTCCTCTCGGACGCCACGCACGCGCCTCGCGCAATCGCTGGGCTACTCCGAAACCGTTGCGAGCGTCAGGGGCAGGCAGGACATCGAGCTATGACATCGATCGGGGAGTATCTGGCCGGGCTGGCCCGGCTGGATGTCAAGCTGTGGGTGGAGGACGGCAAGCTGCGCGTGAACGCGCCGCAGGGCGTGCTCACGGCCGAGCTGAAGGCGCAGTTGTCCGCGCGCAAGCCCGAACTGATCGAGTTCCTGCAACGCGCGGAAACGCCGTCCGATGACGGCCACGCCATCAAGCCGCGAACGCCCGGCCAGCGCATTCCGCTCACGCACGGGCAGGAGCGCATCTGGTCGCTGGCGAAGCTCGAGCCCGGCAGCAGCGTGTACAACGTGCCCACCGTGTTCCGGCTGGCCGGCGAGCTGGACACGGCGGCGCTGGAGCGCAGCCTGGCCGCCCTGGTGGCCCGCCACGAGGTGCTGCGCACCGTGTTTCCCGGCGAAGACCTTTCGCAGGCCCGCCAGGAAATCATGGCGCCCGCGCCGGTTGCATTGCCGGTGACGGCCGCCGGGCCGCGACCTCGCGCAAGCTGACGCCCGAAAGGGCCAAGCGCGCGCTTCACGACCTGCTGCATACCGAGGCTGCCAGGCCCTTCGACCTGGAGCGCGGGCCGCTGTGGCGGGCTCGCCTGTTCAAGCTGGGACCGAAGGACCACATCCTCGCCTTCACGATGCACCACATCGTCTTCGACGGTGTGTCCAAGGCCATCTTCCTGGACGAACTGGCAGCGCAATACCGTGCGGCCGTGGCGGGGCAGGGGAGCGAGCGAGGCCGCGACAGCGCTGCAGTTCGCCGACTTCGCGATCTGGCAGCGCGCGCGCCTGGACGATGCGGCGCTGGAGCGCCAGCTGGCTTACTGGAAGGAGCGGCTCGCGGGGCGACGTGCCCGAGCTGGTCACGCCCAACGAGCGTCCGCGGCCCGCCGGCAAGGGCCGCTCCGGCAGCGTGCACTTCCAGCTGCCGGCTCCGCTCACGCAAGCCTTGTTGGAATTGAGCCAGCGCGAGCAGGCCAGCCTGTTCGTGACGCTGCTCACGGCCTTCAATGTGCTGCTGCATGGCTACACCGGCCAGGACGACATGGTGGTGGTCTCGCCGATGGCCAGCCGCGACAAGGCCGAGATCGAGAAGATGCTCGGCTATTTCAACAACATCGTGGTGATCCGCTCGGACCTGTCGGGCAACCCCACGCTGCGCGAGCTCATGGGCAAGCTGCGCCGCCTCGCGGTGGAAGCGTTCGACAACCAGTACGTGCCGCTGCAGCACCTCGCGCAGCTGCCCAACCTGGTCCGCACGCCGCTCACGCGCGCGATGTTCTCCTTCCAGGACGCGTCGAGCCGCAATCTCGACCTGCCCGGCCTGCAGGCCCGGCCGCTGAGCGTGCGCAAGGATGCCGCCGACTTCGACATCGCGCTGTACACCGAGCGCGACGGCGACAAGGTGAGCGGGGTGCTCGACTACAACGCGGACATCTTCAGCGGCGAGCGCATCAAGATGCTGCTGCAGCGCTTCGTGCAGGTGCTCGGAGCTCGCGCGCAGCGAACCCGATCGGCGCCTGCAGGACTTCCCGGCCTACGGCCGGCCGCTCGCGGAACTCGAGGCGGCGCTCACCTCGCACCCGCAGATCGACCAGGCCGTGCTGGTGCCGGATGCGCATCGCGGCAGGCTCAATGCCTACCTCGTCCTGAACGAACACGACGTGCCCAGCCTGGACACGATCCGCGCCCACGCGGCCAAGGTGATGCCCGCGTTCAGGGTGCCGGCCGCCTTCATTCCCGTGGACGAAATGCCGCTGCTGCCGGACGGCTCGGTCGACCGGGCCGCCTTGCCGCCGCCGGCCACCGACCGCAGCCGCCTGGGCACCGACTACGTGGCGCCGCGCACGCCGCTGGAGCAGTCGCTGGCCGACATCTGGAAGAAGGTGCTGTGGCTCGACCACGATGTCGGCATCAACGACCGCTTCCGCGACCTGGGCGGGCACTCGCTGCTGTCCGTGCAGCTGGTCGTCGAGATCGAAAAGACGCTGGCCCGGCCGGTGCCGGCGCGTGCGCTGGCGACGCTGGACACCGTGGCGGGACTGGCCGCGGCGCTGGAGCAAGGCGACGCCGCGCCCGGCGACGCGCAGGCCCTGGCCGGCAGCAGCGTGCTGCCGCAGGACATCTACCACGGCCTGCGCAGCCACACGGCGTCGTGGGAAGGCAAGCGCGCGTCGGCCGATTCGGTGATGGTCGGCCTGAACACCGAAGGCGCGCGCCAGGCGTTGTTCTGGTGCCTGCAGCGCTACCAGGAGCTGACGCAGCTCGCGAAGTACCTCGGGCCCGAGCAGCCGGTGTACGGCATGCGCTCGGGCAACCGCGTGATGGTCAAGACCCAGGACAACATCGACCTGCTGGCGCGCCACTACGTCGGGGAAATCCTCGCCGTGCAGCCGCAGGGCCCTTACCTCATCGGCGGCAACTGCCAGGCGGCCCTGATCGCGTTCCAGGTGGCCAGCCAGCTGCGGCAGCTGGGGCACGAGATCACCTTGCTGGTGATGCAGGAAAAATTCGCGCCGTTTCCGTACGACGGGCCGGTGGCGCTGCTGTTCGGCGACCACAGCGACTACAACCCGCTGCGCTATTTCCGCCAGCCCGAGCGCGGCTGGCACAAGTACTACACGGGGCCGGTCGCCTTCAGCGAGATCCAGGGCGGGCACGGGCAGTTCTTCCGCGAGCCGAACGTGCAAGTGTTGACGTCCACGATCAAAAAGTACGTTGACGCCGCACAGGCGGGAACTTTCGACTTCGGCCCCCGCTCGCACTCCCGGCGCGCAACTGCAGGCCTTGCCGCCCGAGGCCTGCCGAGCCAGGATCGTGGTCGGCGCCGCCAAAGGGCTGCAAGCCCGCGCCGGCGAGACGTTGAGGATCGACGTGGAGGTGACCAATGACAGCGCCAGCGACTGGATGCCCACGCCGGCCAGCGGCGCTCTTCGTCGCCAACCGCTGGATCGACGCCAAGGGCCAGGTGCGGCAGTGGCTGGATGGGCGCGCGCCGCTGCCCGAAGGGCTGGCCGCCGGGGCATCGGCAACCATCGCGCTGGACGTGAAGGCGCCGGACGAGAAGGGCCGGTGGGTGCTGGAAGTGGACCTGGTGGACGAAGGCGTGAGCTGGTTCCAGGAACAGGGCTCGACCCCATGTCAGCTAGAATTATCAGTGGTTTGACCACAAGTCAAACCTTTTGTCTTTGAGGAGCATTAACAATGCAGCAGGACCGCCTGGTCAACAATCTCTGGTACCGAAGGCTGGATGCGGCCATCAAGCAATTGGGCGGCATGTTCAATGCGCACCTCCACCTGGACCGCGCGGGCACGCTCGACGAGGAGTACATGGAGAGCATCGGGCACCGCATCCTCGACTCCTCGCACATCTCGCTGCATCGCAAGCACAGCCTGATCACCAACCTGCACCAGGGCCGCGCCTACACCCATGAGGACTTCCACCGCCGCGTGAACTCGTTCCTCGACGAGATGGTGGCGTGCAACACGGTGCGCGCCGACACGCTGGTGGACGTCACGGCCGACGGCCTGGGCCTCACCGCGCTGAAGTGGATGCAGCAGATCAAGAAGGAGCGTGCCGGCAAGATCGACCTGCGCCTGGGCACCTATTCCCCGTTCGGCTTCGACGACGCCGATCCGGTGCGCTGGGACCTGATGGTCGAAGGCGCGAAGCACGCGGACTTCCTGGCCGCGCTGCCCGAGGCGGACGACGCCGACGAATACCCCAGCCACATCGGTTTCTACGAGCATTGCAAGCGCATGCTGCTGCTGGCCAAGGAACACGGCAAGATGCTGCACGTCCACACCGACCAGCGCAACGAGCCGTCCGAGGACGGCACCGAGCAGCTGGTCGAGGCGATGCGCGAAGTGGGCGGGCCGGTCTCCCCCGACGGCGAGCCGATGGTGTGGGCCGTGCACCTGATTTCGCCGTCGACCTACGACGATGCGCGCTTCGACCGGCTGGTGCAGGGCATGCTCGAGTGCAACATCGGCATGGTCACCTGCCCTTCGGCGGCCCTGGGGATGCGCCAGTTCCGGCCGCTGATGACGCCGACGTACAACTCCATTCCGCGCGTGCTGGAAATGCTGGCCGCCGGCGTGCACGTGCGCGTGGGCTCGGACAACATCTCGGACATCTGCTCGCCCAGCACGACGGCCGACCTGATCGACGAAATCTACGTTTTGTCGGCGGCGGTGCGTTTCTACCATCCCGACATCCTTGGCCGCCTCGCCGCCGGCAAGAAGCTCGACGACAAGCAACGCGCCTTCGTGAGCGATCACCTGGCCAAGAACAAGCTCGAAATCGAGAAGTTCCTGGCCCGGAAGTAGCCGGCGCCCCCGCCGGCTGCCGCCCCGAGCCGCACACCCAGCGCCCCGTGGAAAGATCCGGCCGCACCCACCGTTCGCGTGCTGTTCGCGCGGTTCGGGGAGGATGCGCCGGCCCCGGCTGCCCCGGTGCGCACGCTGCGGGACCTGGCTGCAGGCGCAACGTGCAGTCCTGCATCGAAGGTGGCCGTGGCCAGCGGCGCCCCCTGCGTGCATGCGATAGCGCTCGATCCGTCTTGCCACTGGGAACAGGCCTGGTCCGTCCTCACCGCCGCCGAGCGTGAACGCGCGGCGCGATTGCGCGACCTGCGCGACCGGCAGGCCCATGTCTTTGCGCATTCGCTGCTGCGGCTGCTGCTCGCCGGCAGGGCGGACGGGGAGGGCGCGAGCGCAGCCGGCGCCGACTACCTGCGGGGCAGCTTCGGCAAGCCCCGGCTGGCGCCGCCTTTCGAAGGCATTCATGTCAGCCTGTCATACCGGCGGGGCGCTGCGGCGCTGGCGGTCGGCGATGCACCGCTGGGCATCGACATCGAGGCGGTGCGGCCGGACATCGACATGCTCGGGATAGCGGAGCGCTTCTTCACCGCGCAGGAACAGGCCTGGCTGCGCCAGCCGCCTGCCGACGGCCTGGCACGGCGCTTTTTCGAGCTCTGGACGCGCAAGGAAGCGCTGGTCAAGGCCGCGGGCGTCGGCGTCGACCGCATGCCCTCGGTCGACGCGTTAAAATCCCCGGCTGCGTTGGTGGACGAATCCGGCACGGTCAAGCCCTATTGCGTGCACCAACTGGCATCGGCCGGGAACTTTGCGATGGCGCTGGCGGTCGAGTTGTCTCACGTCCCCGCATGAGGGGCTCCCGTCTCGCGGCGCTGTCGGCTCGTCTCGCGGCGCACGCAACCCACTAGCGGCAACCCATGGCAACACCCAACGATGAACTGATGTCCCGCCCCTGCGCCGACATCCCCGAGTTCGAGCGCTTCAGGCAGCAGGAGTACCGCCGCCAGCAGCTCATGGAGCAGACCGGTGGCGGCGCGGCCTTCATCGAGGCGGCCGCGCAGGTGATCCGCAAGAACGTGCTGCAGGCGCTGCCCTATGTTTCCCCCACCGGCAAGTACATCCACGACCTGCGGCGTGCCGGCGTCGCCGACGCCGTGCTGGACCGCGCGCTGGCGCGCGCCTGGCTCGATGCCTCCGATCATTTCCTCGTCCCGCGGCCGCGCAAGCGGGACGCGCTCTACGGCACGGCGGCGCTGCTGGGCTACTCGGTGCTGATCGTGCTGGGGGGCATGATCAGCATGGTGGCCTACTTCCGGCACGCGCATCCCGTGTGGGCCGAGACGCTGCTGGCCGTGCCGCCGCTGCTGGCCCTGTGCGGCGTTCCCATCGTCGTCGTGCTGTTCATCGTGCTGCGCAAGCTGGTGCACCGCTGATGCCCCTTCCAGACGCCATGGACACACCCAACCCTTCCGCGCCGGCCGCGCCACGCTTCGTTCCGCTGTCGCGCACGGCCCACGCCGCCAAGCGCTGGCACCGCTATGCCAATTACGCCTTCACCGCATCGCAGACCGTCGTGCCCGTCGTGGGGCTGGAGATCGACCGCGTCGCGGCCAATGGGCCGGTGGCGTTGCTGCGCGCCGGGACGGCCTTCGTGCCCGTGGCCATGCTCGGGCTGCAGCAGCGCAACCTCTTCGTCGATGCCAAGGGGCGCTGGCTGGCCGATTACGTTCCCGTGGGCTTGCGCAGCCAGCCTTTCGCCCTGGGCCGCAACGAGGCCGGCCAGTTCATGCTGTGCATCGACGAGGGCAGTCCGCTGATCGCGGACAGCGGCGGAGAGCCCCTGTTCACCGAAGACGGCCAGCCGACCGCCGAGGTCCGCAAGACGATGGCGTTCCTGCAGCAAGTCGAGCAGGGGCGCGCCGCCACCGCGCTGGCCTGCGAAGCCCTGGCCCGCCACAACTGCATCACGGCACTGGCGTTCTCGATGAAGGACAAGGACGGGAAGGAGCGCCGGCTCAGCGGCCTGCACCAGGTCGACGCGGCCGCGCTGGCCGGCCTGCCGGACGAGGCTTTCCTGGAACTGCGCAAGGCCGGTGCGCTCCCGCTGGCGTATGCGCAGCTCCTGTCGCTGCACAAACTGCCGATGCTGGCGGCGCTGGCCGAGCGCCGGTCGCAGGCGGAGGTGCGCCCGCCCCTGCCGGTGGCCGGCGGGGAATTGGATCTATCCTTTCTCGAGAAGGGTGGCACTTTCAAGTTCGACGGGTTTCGATAAGGCGACAGCATGAAGATCACAGTGGTGGGAACGGGGTACGTGGGGCTGGTCACCGGCGCCTGCCTGGCCGAGGTGGGCAACGAAGTGCTGTGCCTGGACCTGGACGCGGGCAAGATCGCGACGCTGCAGGCCGGGGGCATCCCGATCTACGAGCCCGGGCTGCAGGACATGGTCCAGCGCAACGTGCGTGCCGGGAGGCTGTCTTTCAGCATCGACGTGGTGAAGGCGGTCCATTTCGGCGACGTCCAGTTCATCGCGGTGGGCACGCCGCCCGACGAGGACGGTTCGGCGGACCTGCGCCACGTTCTGGCGGCCGCGCGCAGCATCGGCGAGCACATGGCGGGCTTCAAGCTGGTCGTGGACAAGTCCACCGTCCCGGTGGGGACGGCCGACAAGGTGCGGGGCACCATCGCGCAGGCGCTGCAGGCGCGTGGCGTGAAGCATGAATTCGCGGTGGCGTCCAACCCGGAATTCCTGAAGGAGGGCGCGGCCGTCGAGGACTTCATGAAGCCCGACCGCATCGTGCGTGGGCACCGACTCCGAGCGCGCCACCCGGATCCTGCGCGAGCTGTATGCGCCGTTCCAGCGCAATCACGAACGGCTGGTGCTGATGGACATCCGCTCCGCCGAACTGACCAAGTACGCCGCCAATGCGATGCTGGCGACGCGCATCTCCTTCATGAACGAGCTGGCCAACCTGGCCGAGCGGCTGGGCGCCGACATCGAGCAGGTGCGCAAGGGCATCGGCTCGGACCCGCGCATCGGCTACGACTTCCTGTACGCCGGCTGCGGCTACGGCGGCTCCTGCTTTCCCAAGGACGTGCGCGCGCTGCGGCAGACGGCGCAGCAGTGCGACGCGACCCTCAGGGTGCTGGACGCGGTGGAGCAGGCCAACACCGCGCAGAAGCGCGTGCTGCTCGACAAGCTGGTGGCCCGCCTGGGTCGCGGACCTCAAGGGCAAGCGGCTGGCGATGTGGGGCCTGGCCTTCAAGCCGGGCACCGACGACATGCGCGAAGCGCCCTCGCGTGAGCTCATGGAAGCGCTGTGGGCGCGCGGCGCCACCGTGGCGGCGCACGATCCTTCCGCGATGGAGGAGGCCCGCCGCATCTATGGCGACCGCGCCGACCTGCAGCTGGTCGCCGATCCGCTCGCGGCACTCGAAGGCGCCGATGCCCTGCTGATCGTGACCGAGTGGAAGGTGTTCCGCAGCCCGAACTTCGCGGCCATGAAGAGCGCGCTCAAGCAGCCGCTGGTGATCGACGGGCGCAACCTGTTCGATCCGGCCAGCATGCGCGAGCTCGGCTTCGAGTACCTCCCGATCGGGCGCGGCGGCGTATGAAGGTCCTGGTCACCGGCTGCGCCGGCTTCATCGGCATGCACACCGCGCTGCGCCTGCTCGAACGCGGCGACGAGGTGGTGGGCCTGGACAACCTGAACGACTATTACGACGTCGCGCTCAAGCAGGCACGGCTCGAGCGCCTGCAGGCGAACACGGGCTTTCGCTTCGACAGGCTGGACATCGCCGACCGGCAGGCGCTGCAGGACTGGTGGGCGCGCGAGCGGCCGCAGCGCGTGGTGCACCTCGCCGCGCAGGCCGGGGTGCGCTATTCGCTGACGCACCCGCAGGCCTATGTCGATTCCAACCTGGTGGGTTTCGGCAACGTGCTGGAAGGCTGCAGGCAACACGGCGTCGAACACCTCGTGTACGCAAGTTCTTCCAGCGTGTACGGCGGCAACGCGCGCCTGCCGTTCTCGGAGCACGACGGGGTCGACCACCCGATCAGCCTGTACGCCGCCACCAAGAAGGCCAATGAGCTGATGGCGCATACCTACAGCCACCTCTACCGGCTGCCGGTGACGGGCCTGCGCTTCTTCACCGTGTACGGCCCGTGGGGCCGGCCGGACATGGCGCTCTTCCTGTTCACCCGCGCCATGCTGGCCGGCGAGCCGATCGACATCTTCAACAACGGCAAGATGGTGCGCGATTTCACGTACATCGACGACATCGTGCAGGGCGTGGTGCGCGTGCTCGACAAGCCGGCCCGGCCGGACGCCGCCTTCGACCCGCAACAGCCCGACCCCGCCACGAGCACGGCGCCGTACCGCATCTTCAACATCGGCAACCACCAGCCGACGCCGCTCATGGACTATGTCGCCGCGCTGGAGCGGGCGCTGGGCATCCAGGCGCGCAAGAACTTCCTGCCGATGCAGCCGGGCGACGTGCCCGCGACCTTCGCCAATGTCGAGGCCCTGAACGACTGGGTGGGATTCCGCCCGGACACGCCGGTCGAGCAGGGCGTGCAGCGCTTTGTCGACTGGTACCGGAGCTACTACCATGCCTGACCGATTGACCGCCCGCGAACTCGAGACACTGTGCGCCATCGCCGAGGCCGCCGGCCGCGAGATCATGGCGGTGTACGCGGGCGACTTCGCGTCCTGGAGCAAGGCCGATGCATCGCCGCTGACCGAGGCGGACCTGCGCGCCGACAAGGTCATCCGCGAAGGGCTGGAGCACGCCTTCCCCGGCGTGTTCATCCTGTCGGAGGAATCGTCGACCGCCGGCGCGGCCCGGCCCGACACGTTCTTCCTGGTGGACCCGCTGGACGGCACCAAGGAATTCCTCAAGCGAAACGACGAGTTCACCGTCAACATCGCGCTGGTCCACGGCGGCCGGCCGGTGGCGGGCGTGGTGCTGGCCCCCGCGCTCGGCGAGCTGTATTTCGCCGGCGAGGGCGTTGGCGCATGGAAGCGCACCGGAGCGGGAACGGTGGCCCTGAAGGTGGCCGGCCACGATGCCGGCCGCCCGTTGCGGGTGATGGGCAGCCGCTCGCACGGCGGCGAGGCAACTGGCGCAGTGGCTGGCACGCCTGGCTTGCGAACACAGTTTCGTGGCAGCGGGAAGTTCGCTGAAGTTCTGCCGCATCGCCGAAGGCCGGGCCGACATCTATCCGCGCCACGGCCCGACCAGCCAGTGGGACACGGCCGCCGCGCAGGCGGTGCTGGAACAGGCCGGCGGCGCCGTGCTGGACCCGCAGGGGCGGCCGCTGCGCTATGGCCTGGACCGGCCGATGCTCAATCCTTTCTTCATCGCAGTGGCGGACGCCGCGCAGCCGTTCGCGACCCTGGGCGAGCGGGCGGCGGGCTGACACCCGGCGGGGCTGGCGGACCCGCCGCCGCAGGCGAGGGGACGCTGCGGCAATCTCCCCATTTGTAATTTTCGCAATAATTCATATAGGAGCCGTGTACAATCTCCTATATGAACAATTCCCTGTGTGTCGCGCTGGACGCTTCGCCCGAGCAGGCCGAGCGGCTGCGGGCGTTGCAGATCGTCGTTCGCGCAGGTGTGCAATGCGCTGGCGCCCCTGGTGCAGCAGGAGCGCTGCTGGAACCGGGTGACCCTGCACCACCTGTCGTACAAGTCGCTGCGCGAGAAGTTTCCCGCGATCGGCTCGCAGATGATCTGCAATGCCATCTATTCGGTGTCGCGCACCAGCCGGATGGTGTTCCAGAACCCGGCCAGCCCGTTCCACCATCACGAAGATGGAAGGCAAGCGGCTGCCGCTGCTGCGCTTCTCGGACAACAGCCCGGTGTACTTCGACCGCCACACCCTGAGCCTGAAGGCCGGCGTGCTGTCGATGTACACGCTGGACGGGCGCATGCGCTGCGAACTGCCGCTGGCGCCCAGGGACGAAGTGCGCTTCCACCAGAACAAGCTGCGCGAAGTGGTGCTGTCGCGCCGGGCCGACGGCGTGTTCGAGCTGTTGTTCACCTTCATCGATGCGCAGGAAAGCGCGGCCGTTTCCAGGCCCGCCGATCGCGCTGCGCCACAAGGGCGAAGTCCCCGAGTACATCAAGCTCGAGGTTTCCGCATGAAATCCCCCCAATCCTCGGAACTGGCCGAAGCGCTGGCCGTCGCTGAAGCCCTATTTCAAGCGGGCCTTCTGGTTCAGCCTGGTCGCCAGCCTGCTGGTGCTCGCGCCCACCGGCTTCATGCTGGAGGTGTACGACCGCGTCGTCAACAGCCGCAGCCACCTGACCTTGCTGATGCTGATGCTGCTGGTGCTGGGCGCCTATGTGGTGATGGAACTGCTGGAATGGGCGCGCTCGCAGATCCTGCATGCGGCCGGCCTCGCGCTCGACCAGCAGATGGGCGACCGCATCTTCTCGGCCATCTTCACCGCCAACCTGCAGCGCCTGCCCGGCGGCACGACCCAGCCGATGAGCGACTTCCGCATCGCTGCGCGAGTTCCTGCCGTCGCCGGTGGTGCTCGCGGTGATGGAGGCGCCGGTCGCGCTGGTGTTCCTGGTGCTGCTCTTCGCGATCAGCCCGGTGCTGGGCTGGCTGGCCGTGGTCGGCGCGATCGTCCAGACGGGCGTCGGCCTGGCTCAACGAGCGCGCGACACAGCCGCCGCTGGTGGCCGCCAACCGCAGCGCCTTCGGCGCCCAGCAGTATGCCGACGGCACGCTGCGCAACGCGCAGGTGATCGAGTCGATGGGCATGCAGCGCGACATCCACCGCCGCTGGATGGACAAGCAGCGCGAGTTCCTCGAGCTGCAGGCGCTGGCGTCGGACCGCGCCGGCGGCTACCAGGCGATGACCAAGTTCCTGCAGACCACGATGAGCTCGGCCCTGCTGGGCCTTGGCGCGTGGCTGCTGCTGCACGACTCGCTCAACGGCGGCGGCGGCGATGATGATCGTCGCCTCCATCCTCGGCGGCGCGCGTGCTGGCGGCCGCTGGTGCAGGTCGTCACGCAATGGCGCACGGTGGTGGCCGTGCGCGATTCGTGGGACCGCCTGGACCAGCTGCTCGCGATCCGTGCCCAAGGCGCCCAGGGCCATGCCGCTGCCGCGCGCCCAAGGGGTTCTGGTGGCCGAGAGCCTGGTCGCCGCGGCCCCGGGCAGCAACGCTGCCGATCCTGCGGGGCGTGACGTTCGGCCTGCAGCCCGGCGAGGTGCTGGCGGTGGTCGGCCCGTCGGCTTCCGGCAAGACCACGCTGGCGCGCGTGCTGGTGGGCCTGTGGCCGTCGGCCGGCGGCAAGGTGCGCCTGGACGGCGCCGACGTCTACGCCTGGGACAAGGCCGAACTCGGCCCCACAGTCGGCTACCTGCCGCAGGACGTGGAGCTGTTCGACGGCACGCTGGCCGAGAACATCGCCCGCTTCGGCGAGATCGAGCCGGCCAAGGTCGAAGCGGCGGCCGCGCGCCGTGGGCCTGCACGATTTCATCATGGCGCTGCCGCAGGGCTACGACAGCCCGGTCGGCCGCGAAGGCGCGATGCTGTCGGGCGGCCAGCGCCAGCGCGTCGGGCTGGCCCGCGCCCTCTACGGCGACCCGGTGTTCGTGCGTGCTCGACGAGCCCAACTCCAGCCTCGACGAGGCCGGCGACGCCGCGCTGGCCGCCGCGGTGCCGCAGCTCAAGGCGCGCGGCACCACGTTCGTCGTGATGACGCACCGCACCAGCATCCTGGCGGTGGTCGACAAGATGCTGGTGCTGCGCGACGGCCAGGTCGCAGGCCTTCGGCCCGCGCGACGAGGTGCTGGCGGCCCTGAGCAAGGCCGCGGCCCAGGCCCAGCAGGCCAGCCAGCAGCGCAGCGCCGCCGCGGCCGGCGCGCAGCTGGCCGCGGTCCCTGATGCCCCACCGGAAACATCGAGATGAAGACACCCGATTTCTTCAAGCGCAGCGAGCTGACCGGCGGCGCTGTGGGCGTTCCGCCGCGAGTTCATCATCGTCGGCCTGTTCAGCATGGTGGCCAACCTGCTGATGCTGACGCCGACGATCTACATGCTGCAGATCTTCGACCGCGTGCTGGCGAGCCACAGCGAGCTCACGCTGCTGGCGGTGTCGCTGATCACGCCTGTTCCTGTTCGGCGTGATGGCGTTCTCGGAGTGGACGCGCTCGCGCGTGCTGGTGCGCGCCGGCGTGCGCTTCGACGAGCACCTGAGCACGCGCGTCTTCAACGCCAGCTTCGAGTCCTACCTCGAGCCAGGCCAGCGCCAGCCCGTCGCGCGCGTTCAACGACCTGATCACGCTGCGCCAGTTCATCACCGGCCAGGGCATCTTCGCGTTCTTCGACGCGCCGTGGGCGCCGATCTACATCGCCGTGATGTTCTTCCTGCACCCGCTGCTGGGCGTGCGTGGCGCTCGTGTTCGCCATCGTCCAGGGCGCCCTGGCCTGGTTCGGCCACCGCCAGACCGTCGCGCCGGCCGAGGCCGCGTCGAAGGCCGGCAGCGACGTCAACATCTACCTGCAGAGCAAGCTGCGCAATTCCGAGGTGATCGAGTCGATGGGCATGCTGGGCAACCTGCGCACGCCGCTGGCGCGCGCGGCAGGACGAGTACCTGGCGCAGAGCGCCAGCGCGCAGAGCACCGCATCAGCCGCGTCATGGCCTGGAGCAAGTTCATCCGCTACAGCGCAGCAGTCGCTGTCGCTGGCGCGCCGGCGCGCTGCTGGTGATCGAGGGCGAGCTCACGCCGGGCGCGATGATCGCCGCCAACGTGCTGATGAGCGCGGGCGCTCGCGCCGATCGACCAGCTGGTCAGCGTGCTGGCGCAGCTTCATCGTCGCGCGCGCGGCCTTCGAGCGCCTCGAGCAGCTGCTGGCGCGAGTACCCCGAGCGCGACCCCAACCTGACGCGCGTGGCGCCGCACGGGCGAGATGACGCTGCGCGACGTCGTCGCCAGCGCGCCCGGGCCGCGCCGAGCCGATCCTGAAGGACATCGAGCTTCTCGGTGCCCGCCGGGCACCGTCATCGGCGATCCTCGGCCCGTCCGGCTCGGGCAAGTCGACGCTGGCGCGCGTGATGATGGGCATCTGGCCCGACGTCTCCGGCGAGGTGCTGCTCGACGGCCTGCCGATCGCGGGCTGGAACCGCATCGAGCTGGGCCCGCACCTGGGCTACCTGCCGCAGGACATCGAGCTGTTCGACGGCACCATCGCCGAGAACATCGCGCGCTTCGGCGAGGTCGACTCCGGACAAGGTGATCGAGGCGGCGCGCTGCGCCGGCCTGCACGACATGATCCTGCGCTTTCCCAAGGGCTACGACACGCCGATCGGCGAGGCCGGCAGCCTGCTGTCGGGCGGCCAGCGCCAGCGCATCGGCCTGGCCCGCGCGCGTCTACGGCGACCCGGCGCTGATCGTGCTGGACGAGCCCAATGCCAACCTGGACGACGCCGGCGAGGCGGCGCTGATCCGCACGGTGACCGCAGCTGAAGGCCAAGGGCAAGACCGTCTTCCTGATCACCCACCGCCCGGCGTGCCGTCGCGCTGGCCGACCGCGTGCTGATCCTGCGGGACGGGCGGATCGTGGCCGACGGCCCGCGCGAGGCGGTGCTCGCGAGCCTGCGCCCCGCGGCCGCCGCCGGCGGCAACGAACCGCCGAACCCCAGCCTGGCGTCGGCCCAGCCGGCCTGACCGCCGGCCGCCCATTCCGAACAATTCCCGATCGAGCGTCGCCATGGCCAAACCTGAACTGATGAAACTCCTCTCCTCCAAGCTGCTGCCCGGCGTGCCCGCCGGAACGCAGCTGACCGTGCCGGAATCCGGCATGGACGCCCTGGCCGACTCCGGCCGCGCCGGCGCGCATCGGCGCTGTGGGCCCTGCGCGCTCGGCTTCGGCGGCTTCCTGCTGTGGGCCGCCTTCGCGCCCGCTGGACGAGGGCGTGCCCAGCCAGGGGCTGGTCGCGATCGACACCAAGCGCAAGGCGGTGCAGCACCTGCACCGGCGGCATCGTCAAGGAAGTGCTGGTGCGCGAGGGCGACCAGGTCAAGGAGGGCCAGGTCCTGATCAAGCTGGACGAGGCCGCGGCGCGCGCCAATTACGAATCGATCCGCCAGCGCTACCTCGGGCTGCGCGCGATGCAGGGCCGGCTGCTGGCCGAGCAGTCCGGCGCCAGCCACGATCACCTTTCACCCCGACCTGCAAGGCGCCAGCCAGGACCCGCTGATCCAGCAGCCAGATGCCGACGCAGGAGCAGCTGTTCCAGTCGCGCGCAAGTCGTCGCTGCGCGCCGACCTGCAGGGCCTGCAGGAAAGCATCCAGGGCCAGCAGGCGCTGATCCAGGCCTACCAAGGCATGCTGGAGAGCCGCCGCAGCCAGCTGCGCGCTGGTGAACGAGGAGCTGAACAGCACCCGCGACCTGGTGCGCGAAGGCTACGCGCCGCGCAACCGCCAGCTCGAACTGGAGCGCATGGTGGCCGATGCCAACGGCGTCCATCGCCGAGCTGCTCGGGCAACATCACCCGCGCGCCAGCGCGCGATCGGCGAACTGCGGCAGAAGCTGATCGTCGCGCCAGCAGGAATACCGCAAGGACGTCGAGACGCAGCTGGCCGACGTCACGCCGCGACGTGCAGGCCGACGCAGAGCAAGTTCCGCGCGCTTCGCGGACGACCTGGCGCGCATCGAGATCAAGGCGCCCGGCGCCGGGCCAGGTGGTGGGCCTGGCCGTGCAGACGGTCGGCGGCGTGATCCAGGCGCGGCCAGAAGCTGATGGACATCGTGCCCGACGAACGAGCTGCTGCTGCTCGAGACCCAGGTGCCGCCGAACCTGATCGACCGCGTCCATGCCGGGCTGCCGGTGGACGTGCGCTTCACCGACGTTCGCCCACTCGCCGCAGCTGGTGGTGGACGGCAAGGTGGTGTCCGTCTCGGGCGACCTGCTGACCGACCCGCAGAGCAACGTCCAGTACTACCTGGCGCGCGTGACCGTGACGCCCGAGGGCTACAAGAAGCTGGGCAAGCGCCAGCTGCAGCCCGGCATGCCGGTCGAAGTGGTGTTCAAGACCGGCGAGCGCTCGCTGCTGACCTACCTGCTGCACCCGCTGACCAAGCGGCTCGCGGCCGCCGATGAAGGAGGAATGAGCCGATGAATCCGATCCTGCCCCGCCGCGCGGCGACCGCGCTTCGCCTCGGTCGCGTGACCGCCGCCTGCCTGCTGGCCGCCGGCCCGCTCCTGGTCGCCACCCCGGCGCGGGCGCAAGCGGCGGCAGCGGCCAACGCGCCCGCTGCCGCGGCGCAGTCGACCTTGACCCTGTCGCAGGCCTACCGGGCCGCGCTCGAGCAGGACGCCGTGATTCGTGGCGCCCGCGCCGCCGCCGATTCGCGCCGGGAGCGCCTGCCGCAGGCGCGCTCGCAGCTGCTGCCGAACGTCTCGGCCACCGTCTCGCGCAACAACAACCACCTGCTGAGCACCACGCCCGGGGCTCACCGGGCCCGGTGGAAGGCGACCAGCGCTACACGAGCAGCAACCGCGCGCTCACCATCCGCCAGCCGATCTTCCGCCCGTACCAGTTCGCCGACTACCAGCAGGCCAAGGCCCAGGTGGCCGACGCCAACGCGGTGCTCGACAAGGAAACGCAGAACGTCGCCGTGCGGGTCGCCGGCGCGTACCTCGAAGGCCTGCTGGCGCAGGACCAGCTTGTCGCTGGTGCTCGCGCAGAAGAAGGCGTACACGCACGCAGCTCGATGCCGCGACGCAAGCGCTTCGCGGGCGGCGCGGGCGTGCGCACCGACATCGACGAGGCCCAGGCCCGGCTCGACATGACGATCGCGCAGGAGCTCGAGGCGCGCCAGAACGTCGACTACACCCGCCGCCAGTTGCAGGTGATGGTGAACATGCCGGTCGACCGGCTCGCGCCGGTCGATGAAGCCAAGCTGCAGCAGGCGAAATTCCAGCCGGACCGGCTGGAAGACTGGACCGAGCGCGCCGAGCTGACCAGCCCCGAACTGCGCTCGCTGCGCGCCCAGCGCGAGGCGGCGCGCCGCGAAATCGACAAGGCCCGTTCCGGCCACCTGCCGACGCTGGACGCGATCGCCCAGTGGTCGATCAGCGACAGCGACAACGTCACCCGCATCAACTCGCGCTACGACAACCGCTCGCTCGGCCTGCAGCTGAACGTGCCGCTGTTCGCCGGCGGCTACGTCAATTCGCAGACCCGCCAGGCCGTGGCGGACCTCGAGCGCACGGAGCAGGCGCTGGAGGCAACGCGGCGCGACCTGAGCCTGCGCGTCGAGAAGGAATTCCGCGGCATCACCGAAGGCGTGCTGCGCATCAGCGCGCTGGAGCAGGCCGTTCGTTCGGCCGAGGTGATGGTCGTCTCCAATCGCCGCTCGTTCGAAGGCGGCAACCGCACGCTGGTCGACATCCTCAATGCCGAAGAGCAGAGGGTGAGCGCGCTGCGCGACCTGGCCAACGCCCGCTACAACTACATGATCTCGCGCGTGCGGCTGCGCGCGCTGGCGGGCGAGGCCGACGCCGACGCCATCGAGGAAGTCAACGGCTGGCTCAAGCCCTGAGCCAGGCCCCGCGGATGGAAGAAGTCAACTTCCGCACCGCGCTGCCCTACAGCCCGGTCTGCTATGTCACGGCCACGTTCGTCGACGGCTACCGCGCCCGCTCGTCGGGGGTGATCATCGGCCCGAACGACGTGCTCACGGCGCTGCACGCGGTCTTCCAGTCCCAGCGGGGAGGTTGGGCGACCAGCGTCACCGTGACGCCCGGGGCCGACACCGCACCGTTCGACGAGCCCTTCGGCACCTACACCGACTCTGGCAGCTTCGATGGCCGGACCGCGAACTGGGATTCGAACGGCGACGGCTTGCTCACCGATGCGGAATCGCAGTGGGACCTGGCGGTGATCGGCCTGCACAGCCGCATCGGCGACGCGGCGGGCTGGCTGGACCCGGTGCAGCAACCCGGCGACTTCGACGGCACCATGGCCGGGTTCCCGGCGAGCCCGCCTTCGGGTGTGGGCATCGGCATGATGGCCGAAGCGGTCTTCGCGGATGCGTCGGCGCAATACGGCGTGTACGGCATCGCGTCGTCGCTGGGCGCGGGCGCCTCCGGGGGGCCTTTGTTCTACGCTTCGGGCGGCCATGTCTTCGTGGCCGGTGTGCTCTCCAGCGGCGCCACGGACGGCAGCCGGTCCACCTATGCGGGCCTGTTCGGCCCGGGCAACGGGGACTGGCTGGCAAGCGTCACCGCGGCCAACGACAGCCTGTACCTGGGCAGCGGGCAGAGCGCCGTGACGGGAACGTCCGCCGGGGACGTGCTCGTGGGTGATGCGCAGGGGAACATCATTTCCGCCGGCGCCGGCGACGATGCCCTGACCGGCGCCGGGGGCGACGATACGCTCGCGGGCGGCGCGGGCATCGACACGGCTGTCTTCGGCGGGCTTCGCAGCGACTATTCCCTGGGCGTCGCCGGCGCCACATTCACCGTCCGGGACGGTGCCGCCGCGCGGGACGGCACGGACACGCTGGAACACATGGAGCGCCTGCTGTTCCCCGACGGCGCCCTCGCGCTCGACATCGCGGGCAGCGCGGGGACGGTGGCGCGGTTCCTCGGGGCGGTGTTCGGGGCGGCCGCGGTCACCAACGAGATCTATGCCGGGATCGGCCTGTGGCACCTCGACCACGGCATGGCCGACGACGCGCTGTTGCGGCTCGCGCTGGATGCGCGGCTGGGCGCCGGCGCCACGGATGCCGCAGTGGTGGACCTGCTGTACGGCAACGTGGTCGGGACGCCGCCTTCGGCGGAAGCCGCCGGCTACTACCTGGGGCTGCTGCAGGCCGGCCAGTACACGCAGGCCACGCTGGGCGTGTTCGCCGCGGAAACCGACCTCAATGCCGCGAACGTCGGGCTGGCGGGGCTTGCGCTCACCGGCCTGCCTTACCTGCCGGCCGGCTGATCAGGCGTAGACGAGGCCGGTCGAGGCGAGGCCGGTCAGGCCGATGTGGGCGACGTTGAGAGCGTTGTCGGCGGCGAACATGCCCAGGCCCGCCTGCGTCTGCGCGCCGCTGTCCAGCTGCGACAGGTAGGTCGCGTACTCACCCGCCGGCGGCGGCGCCTGCACGACGTTGGTGTAGAGGAGCGTCACGACGTCGCCGTTCGTGTGGGCGCCCAGCCGCGCGTCGATGGCGTACTGCACCAGGCTCGCGTAGCTCATGCCGCCATCGAGAAACGAGAGCCCGATGCCCGCGTAGTCGGGATGGCTGGTCACGGAGCCGGCGCCGAACACCGCGCCGAGTACCTTGGCCGCGATGCCGGCGTTGCCCGACAGGTCGAAGGCCAGCTTGCGGTCCGAGAACAGCGCCCGTTCCATGCCGCCCAGGTTGTCGTCGATGCCGGTGCCCGTCACGTGCCAGCCGGCGGCGTTCACGCTCACCTGGAAGCCCGAGCGCGGCGCCGTGTAGACCACGGTGTCGATGCCGGCGCCCCCGTCCGCGGTATTCGCCCCACGCCCCAGCGTGAAGGTGTTGGGCGCGTCGTTGCCGACGACCGTGTCGTTGTAGGCGCTGCCGATGTACTTTTCGATGACGGTGGTCAGCTCGATCGACAGGTTGTTGCTCGCCGCCACCGTGCCGTTGCGCCCGACCGAGCTGAACCCGCCGGGGCGCAGGTCCACCGTCGCGTTCGAGGCGAGGCCGGACAGGTCGATGGTGTCGGTGCCCGACGCGTCGTCGATGATTTCCAGCAGCGTGCCGCTGCTGTCGCGGTAGGCATAGGTGGAGTCCCCGGCGCCCCAGGTGCCGGCCCCATAGAGCTTCTTGAGCGTGAGCAGGTCGTACATGCCGTACCAGGAGCGCTCCTGCCCGCCCGCCACGTCGCGGTAGGACATGATGGTGTAGTTGAGGTTGTCCTCCTGCACGCCCAGGTAGTTGCCCTGCGCGTTGGTGGGGTCCGACCCGGCGTTGTAGTTGCCGGGATGCTTCAGGCCCAGCGCATGGCCGATTTCGTGGACCAGCGTCGACCAGGCGTAGCTGCCGACCACGGGGTTCAGGCTGCCGTAGCTGCTGTCGTCGATCCAGACGTCGCCGCCCAGGTCGTCGCCGGTGCTGTAGGGCAACCAGCTGTAGCCGGCTGAAACCGACTGGGTGTTGTTGCCGAACCGGATCTGGCCGTAGTTGGAACGTCGAGTCGGTGACCTCCGTGAACGTGATGCCCAGTTCCACGTCCAGGCGTCCCAGGATCTGGCGCACGGCGGCCTTCTGCTGCGCAGTGAATTCGCCGAACCCGTGGTCCCCGTTGCTGTCCGTGTTGCCGCCGTAGATCGGCGCGGCGGTCATGAAGCTGTAGGTGACGGTGGTTTTCGTGCCCAGCGCCATGCCGTAGTTCCAGCGGTACTGCAGTCCCTCGAGCAGGGCGTCGATGCGGTAATCGCCCGTGTAGGGGTAGGCGATCACCGGCTCGGGCGGGGGGTCGGGCAGCATGGAGGTCAATCGAAGAATTCAGCCTGCGCCCATGCGGGGGCGGCGGCATCCTTGGCGGAAAGGGCGGGCGCCTGGCGCAGCTGCTCGAGCGGCCAGCGGACGTCCACGTGCGGATCGTTCCAGGCCAGCGCGCGTTCGAATTGCGGGGCGTAATAGTCGGTGGCCTTGTACAGGAAGTCCGCGCTGTCGGAGAGCACCACGAAGCCATGGGCGAAGCCCGGCGGAACCCACAGCTGCCGCCTGTTGTCGGCACTGAGTTCGACGCCGGCCCACTGGCCGCAGCGCGGCGACGAGCGCCGCATGTCCACGGCCACGTCGAACACCCGGCCGCTGGTCACGCGCACCAGCTTGCCCTGCGGCTGGCGGATCTGGTAGTGCAGTCCGCGCAGCACCGCGTGGGCCGAGCGCGAATGGTTGTCCTGCACGAAATTCAATGCCAGGCCGGTGGCTTCCTGGAAAGCCGCCTGGTTGTAACTTTCCATGAAGAAGCCGCGCTCGTCGCCGAACACCCGCGGCTCGACGACCAGCACTTCGGGCAGCTGCGTGGGGGTGACTTTCAACGTCACACGGTCCCCCGGGCGACGGCCTGCAGGTAGGCGCCGTAGCTGCTCTTGGCCAGCGGCTCGGCCAGCGCCAGCAGGCGCTGCTGGTCGATCCAGCCGTTGCGCCAGGCGATTTCCTCCGGGCAGGCGACCTTCAGGCCCTGGCGCTGTTCGAGGGTGTGGATGAACTGGGAGGCTTCCAGCATGCTTTCGTGGGTTCCGGTGTCGAGCCAGGCGAAGCCGCGGCCCATGGTCTGGACGCTGAGTTGCCCGCGTTCCAGGTAGGCTTGATTCACGCTCGTGATCTCGAGTTCCCCGCGCGCGGAAGGTGTTACACCCGCGGCGATGTCGCAGACCTGGGCATCGTAGAAGTAGAGGCCGGTCACCGCGTAATGGCTTTTCGGCTGTGCCGGCTTTTCCTCGATCGACAGCGCCTTGCCCGCCGCGTCGAACGCCACCACGCCATAGCGTTCGGGGTCTTTCACGTGGTAGGCGAAGACGGTGGCGCCCTGTTCGCGCGCATCGGCCTCCTGCAACAGCCGCACCAGGTCGTGCCCGTAGAAGATGTTGTCTCCCAGCACCAGGGCGCACGGGGCGCCCGCGAGGAATTCGCGGCCGATGATGAAGGCCTGCGCCAGGCCCTCCGGCCGCGGCTGCACCGCATATGCAATGCGCATGCCCCAGGCCGCGCCATCGCCCAGGAGCTGCTCGAACCGCGGCGTGTCCTGCGGCGTGCTGATCACCAGCACCTCGCGGATGCCCGCGAGCATCAGCGCCGCCAGCGGGTAATAGATCATGGGCTTGTCGTAGATCGGCAGCAGCTGCTTGGAGATGGCCAGCGTGGCCGGGTGCAGGCGCGTGCCGGCGCCGCCGGCCAGGATGATGCCCTTGCGGGGCGGGTGTGCTTGGGGCATGGGTGTTCTCGTTGCTACCGGGGGGCGGCGAGGGCGGCGAGTTCGGCCACCACGCTGCGCACCCCGTCCTGCCAGGGCGGCAGGTGCAGGCCGAAGGTGCGGCGCAGCTTGCCGGTGTCCAGGCGTGAATTGCCGGGCCGGGGTGCCGCCACAAGGTATTGGGAGGAGGGGACGGCCCTGACCTGCGAGGGTTGCGTCTTGAGGGGCATGCCGCAGTCGGTGGCATGGGCCACCGCCAGGCTCGCGTACGCCTGCCAGTGGGTCTGCCCGGCGGCCGCCAGGTGGTAGATGCCGGCCAGCTCCGGCCGCAGGCGCGGCAGGATCTGCGCCGTCACGTCGGCGATCAGGGCCGCGCGCGTCGGCGCGCCCCACTGGTCGCAGACCACGTTCAGGCTGTCGCGCTGCGCCGCCGCGCGCAGGATCGACTTGAGGAAATTCTGGCCCCAGGTGTCGAACACCCAGCTGGTGCGCAGGACCAGGTGGCGCGGCGCGCCGGCGGCCACGGCCTGTTCGCCCGCCAGCTTGCTGTGGCCGTAGGCATTGATCGGCGCCGTGGCATCGGTTTCGGTCCAGGGGCGCTCGCCACTGCCGTCGAAGACATAGTCGGTCGAATAGTGCACCAGCCAGGCGCCCAGCCGGCCGGCCTCCGCCGCCAGGGTCTCGCAGGCGGTGGCGTTGATGGCGAAGGCGGCGTCGCGCTCCGTTTCCGCCTTGTCCACCGCCGTGTAGGCGGCCGCATTGACGATGATGTCGGGCGCCACTGCGCGCACCGTGCGGGCCAGGCCATCGGGGCGGGAGAGGTCGCCGCACAGCGGAGCACTGTCCCGGGCCAGCGCCGTGACTTCGCCCAGGACCGACAGACTGCGGCGCAGCTGCCACCCGAGCTGGCCGTTCGCGCCGAACAACAGGATCTTCATGCCGCGGCCGCCAGCCCGACATATTGCCGGCCGACCCACTCGCGGTAGGCGCCGCTGGTCACCGATTCCACCCAGTCCTGGTGGTCCAGGTACCACTGCACGGTCGAGGCAATCCCGTCCTCGAAGCCGACGCGCGGCTGCCAGCCCAGCTCGCCGGCGATCTTGCTGTCGTCGATGGCGTAGCGGCGGTCATGGCCGGGGCGGTCCTTCACGTGCGTCACCAGCGACGCGTAGTGCGAACCGCCAGCCAGCGGTCGCAAGCGGTCCAGTGCGCTGCAGATCGCGTGCACCACGCTCAGGTTGGCGCGCTCGGAGCGCCCGCCGATGTTGTAGCTCTCGCCCGGCCGCCCCGCGGCCAGCACGGCCCGCAACGCCAGGCAATGGTCGTCCACGTGCAGCCAGTCGCGCACCTGCTGGCCGTCGCCGTACACGGGCAACGGCTGGCCCTTCAGGGCGTTGTGGATGATCAGCGGGATCAGTTTTTCCGGGAACTGGCGCGGGCCGTAGTTGTTGGAGCAGTTGGTCGTCAGGGTGGGCAGCCCGAAGGTGTGGTGCCAGGCCCGCACCAGGTGGTCGGAGGCCGCCTTGGTCGCGGAGTAGGGGCTGTTGGGCTCGTAGCGATGGCTTTCGGAAAACGCCGCGGCGTCCGGCGCCAGCGACCCGAACACCTCGTCGGTCGAGACGTGCAGGAAGCGAAATGCCGCCTTTTCCGCCTCCGGCAGCGCGCGCCAATAAGCATGCACCGCTTCCAGCAGCGTCAGCGTGCCCATGACGTTGGTCTGTGCGAAGGCCCGCGGGCCGGAGATCGAGCGATCGACGTGGCTTTCGGCCGCGAAATTGACGATGGCCCGGGGCCGGTGCTCGGCCAGCAGGCGGCCGACCAGCGCCGGGTCGCCGATGTCGCCGCGCACGAACGTGTAGCGCGGGTCCGCGGCGATGGCCTGCAGGTTGCCGGGATGGCCCGCATAGGTCAGCAGGTCGAGGTTGACGACGGGTTCGTCCTGGTCGCGCAGCCAGCCGAGCACGAAAGCCGAACCGATGAAGCCGCAGCCTCCCGTCACTAGAATCATGGATTTTCCCTGTAGCGCAAAGCCCTCATTGGCCGACCCGATTGTAAGTGCCCCCCCCGCCGCGGAACGTACAACGATTCCATGCATCACCGTCTCGGTGGTGAGCCACGGGCATGGGGAAATGGTGGGACGCCTGCTCGCGCAGCTGGCGCAAAGCCACGACGGCTGGATCGCGCATTGCATCGTCACCCACAACATCGCCGAGCCCGCGCTGCCAGCGCCGGCGCAGGGCTGGCCCTTCCGGTTCACGGAGCGCTTCAACCCCACGCCCGCGGGCTTCGGCGCCAACCACAACCGGGCCTTCGCGCTTTGCACTTCGGAATATTTCTGCGTGCTGAACCCGGACATCGAACTGGACGGCCCCGCCCCCTGGCCGGCCCTGGCGGCGCAAGCCGGCGCGCCCGGTGCGGGCCTGGCCTACCCGGCGCTGCTCAATCCGGACGGCAGCCGCCAGGACAACGAGCGCGAGGCGGTGACCCCGGCCGCGCTGCTGCGCCGGCATCTCCTGGGGCAGCCGCAGCGGCGCGTCGACTGGGTCAGCGCCGCGTTCTGGCTGGTGCCCGCGCCCGTGTACCGCCGGCTGGGCGGCTTCGACGAGGGCTTCTTCATGTATTGCGAGGACACGGACTTCTGCCTGCGGCTGCAGCTGGCCGGCCTGGCCCTGCGCCGGGCCGACGTCGCCGTGCGCCACGAAGCGCGGCGCGGCAGCCGGGCGCCGGGGCGCCAGCTTGCCTGGCACCTGTACAGCCTGGCGCGGCTCTGGTGGGGGCCCGTGCTGTGGCGGTACATGGACAGCGTCGCGACCGGATGAGCTGAGCGGAAAAACCGCGACAATACCGCGGCATGCTGTTTCTGCTGTTTCTGTGTTGCGCGAGCGCTTTCCTGGCCACCGGCCTGCTGGTCCGCTATGGACAAGGCCATACCGGCCGCTATGCCGACACCGTGCCCCAGCGCTTCCATTCCGGCAACGTGCCGCGCCTGGGCGGCCTGGGCATGCTGGTCGCGTGCACCGTGGGCTGGACCTGGATGGCGTTGTCGCAGCAGCTCAATTTCAGCAACCAGATCCGCGTCGACGCCCAGACCGCCGGGGCGCTGTGGCTGGTGGTCTTCCTCACCGTGGCGGCGGGCGCCTTCGAGGACCTCACGCAGCGGCTGCCCGCGCGCTCGCGCCTGGGCCTCACCGTGGCGGCCGCCATGCTGGCGATCTGGCTGCTCAAGCTGTGGGTCCCGCGCCTGGGCGTGCCGGCCCTGGACGGGCATGTGGGCGGGCCACCCCTGGCTGGGCATCACGCTCGCCATCGTCGCCATCAGCGGGCTGCCCCATGCCTTCAACCTGATCGACGGCTACAACGGCCTGGCCGGCATCGTGGCGATGGTGTGCTGCTTCGCCCTGGCCTACGTGGCGCTGCAGGTGGGCGACCGCCAGCTGGCCGCCATGGTGCTGGTGCTGGCCGGCGCCACCGCCGGCTTCCTGGTGTGGAACTACCCGCGCGGGCTGATCTTCGCGGGTGACGGCGGCGCCTACCTGTGGGGCGTGGTGATCGCGATCGCCAGCGTCCTGCTGGTGCAGCGCCACGCCCAGGTGTCGCCCTGGTTCCCGGTGCTGCTGCTGATCTACCCGGTGTGGGAGACGATGTTCTCCATCTACCGCAAGACGGTGCGCGGCCAGTCGCCCGGCGTGGCGGACGCGCTGCACTTCCACCAGCTGATCTACCGGCGCATCGTGCGCGGGGTGTTCCACGACGACGAGGCCCGGCGCATGCTGATGCGCAACAACCGCACCTCGCCCTACCTGTGGGGCTTCGCGCTGCTCACGGTGCTGCCGGCGGTGCTGTTCTGGAACAACACCGGCGGTGCTGATGGTGTTCAGCGCGCTGTTCGTGGTGACCTATGTCTGGGCCTACACCAGCATCGTCCGGTTCAAGGTGCCCAGCTGGCTGCGCCGCTAGCCGCCCCCGCTTGCGGCACAATTTGCCATCCACCGCCTCCCGCATGCCCATGACCGATGTTTCCTACATCGCGCCGCGCGACAAGGCCGAAATCCTGGCCCAGGCGCTGCCGTACATCCGCCGCTTCCATGGCAAGACCATGGTCATCAAGTACGGCGGCAACGCCATGACCGACCCGGAACTGCAGGCCGACTTCGCCGAGGACGTGGTGCTGCTCAAGCTGGTGGGCATGAACCCGGTGGTGGTGCACGGCGGCGGCCCGCAGATCGAGGCCGCGCTCAGCCGCCTGGGCAAGAAGGGCCAGTTCATCCAGGGCATGCGCGTCACCGACGCCGAGACCATGGAAGTGGTCGAATGGGTGCTGGCCGGCGAGGTGCAGCAGGACATCGTGGGCCTGATCAACCAGGCCGGCGGCAAGGCCGTGGGCCTCACCGGGCGCGACGGCGGCCTGATCCGCGCGCAGAAGCTCAAGATGGTGGACAGCGCCGACCCGACCAAGCACCACGACGTCGGCCAGGTCGGCGACATCGTGTCGATCGACCCGAGCGTGGTGAAGGCGCTGCAGGACGACCAGTTCATCCCGGTGATCAGCCCGATCGGCTTCGGCGAGGACAACGAGAGCTACAACATCAACGCCGACGTGGTGGCCAGCAAGCTGGCCACGGTGCTGAAGGCCGAGAAGCTGGTGCTGCTGACCAACACGCCCGGCGTGCTGGACAAGTCGGGCAAGCTGCTCACCGACCTGACGGCGCGCGAGATCGACGAGCTGTTCGCCGACGGCACGATCTCCGGCGGCATGCTGCCCAAGATCGCCGGCGCGCTCGACGCCGCCAAGAGCGGGGTGAACTCGGTGCACATCATCGACGGGCGCGTGCCGCACGCGATGCTGCTGGAGATCCTGACCGATCAGGCCTACGGCACGATGATCCGTTCGTCATTGATGCGCCCCCCGAAGCGCCTTCGGCGCCTCCCCCCCATGGGGGCGCAACCAGCGGCCCGGCAAAGCCGGTTCCGCGGTGTGCCGCCTGGAAGAGTCCCAGAGGGGCGACTGACATGCGCCTGCTGCTGGTCGAAGACGACGTGATGGTGGCCAGCGGCATCAAGCTGGGGCTGACCGACGCCGGCTACGCGGTGGACTGGGTGGGCAGCGGCGAGCGCGCCGAGGAGGTGCTCAGGACCGAAGCGTTCGACGCGGCCATCATCGACATCGGCCTGCCCCACATGGACGGGCTGGAGCTGACCCGGCGGCTGCGCCGCCCCGACATGGCCAGCCACGCCATGCCGGTGCTGATCCTCACGGCGCGCGACGCGCTGCACGACCGCGTGCAGGGCCTGGACCTCGGCGCCGACGACTACATGATCAAGCCCTTCGAGCTGCCGGAGCTGCTGGCGCGGCTGCGCGCGCTGCTGCGCCGCTCGCAGGCCGCGACCACGGCGGTGCTGAGTTTCGGGCCGATCGAGCTGGACACCGCCAACCGGCGGGCCAGCGCCCACCGCGGCGGCCAGTCGACGGCGATCGAGCTGGGTCCGCGCGAGTGGACGGTGCTGGAGTACCTGCTGATCAACGCCCCCAAGCCCGCCAGCAAGGACAAGCTGCTGCAGGCGCTGACCGGCTGGGACAAGGAGATCACGCCCAACGCGGTGGAGGTCTACATCTCGCGCCTGCGCGGCAAGCTCGAGCCGCACGGCGTGGCGCTGCGCTCGATCCGGGGCTTCGGCTACCGGCTGGAGCTCAGCGAGCCGAACGTGCCGCGTGAAACTCGCCTTCCTGGCGGCGCCCGGCGCCCGGCGCGCGGCAGCGACCTCCTGGGCATGACCTCGGGCCTGCGCCGGCGCCTGCTGGTGATGCTGATCGCGCCGCTGATCCTGCTGGCGCTGCTCAACGCCTGGTTCGACTACCGCTCCGCCGACAACGTCGCGCCTGCAGCAGGACCAGCGCCTGCTGGCGCTGGTGCCGCTGCTGGCGGACTCGGTGATCGGCGAGGGCGCCGGGCCGGCGATCCGCCGGTGCTGCTGCTCGCGCCGGCGGTGGAGGAATTCCTGCAAGGGCCAGCGACCATGCCGCCTATGCCATCGTCGGACGCGGACGGCAAGGTGCTGCTCGGCGAACCTGGCTGGGCGGGCTGCCGCCCACCACGCCGGAGCCCGAGTTCCACAGCGAGGAGAACCTGGGCGCGACCTGGCGCATCGTGCGCCAGCGCCAGCAGACGGTGCTGGGCGAACGTGGTGGTGGCCCTGGCCGACGGCTCCGACCCGCGCCAGCAGTGGGCGCGCTCCATCCTGCTGCAAGGTGCTGCTGCCCAACCTGGTGCTGGTCGCCGCCGCGGCCTTCGCCGTGCGCTGGGCGGTGGAGCGCGCGCTGCAAGCCGCTGCTGGACCTGAGGGAGGCGGTGGAGCGCCGCTCGCCGCGCGACCTGAGCGCGATCGACGAGGCGGCCTCGCCCGAGGAGGTGCGGCCGCTGGTGAATTCGCTCAACCGCCTGTTCGGCCTGGTCAACGCGCAGGCCGAGAGCCAGCGCCGCTTCGTCGCCGATGCGGCGCACCAGCTGCGCACGCCGCTGGCCGGCCTGCAGGCGCAGGTGGAAGCCTGGGCGCAGGCCGCCAACGCCGCGAGCCCGGCCGACGGCACGGTGCGGCTGCGCACCGAGCAGGTCAACAAGCTGCGCGGCGCCACGCGCCGCACCTCGCAGCTGGCCAACCAGCTGCTGGCCCTGTCGCGCGCCGATGCCCGCAGCATGCAGGCGCAGCCGATGCAGCGGGTGGACCTGAAGGACGCTGTGCGAGGCCATCCTGGAGGCGCACCTCGACGCCGCCACCGCCAAGCGCATCGACCTGGGGCTGGATGCGCAGCCGGTGCAGGTGATGGGCCACGAATGGCTGTTGCGCGAACTGCTGGCCAACCTGGTGGACAACGCCGTGAAGTACACGCCGCAAGGCGGCACCGTGACCATCCGCTGCGGCCTGCGCGACGGCGGCGCGTTCCTCGAGGTGGAGGACGACGGGCCCGGCGTCGCGCCGACGGAGCGGCCGCGCGTGCTGGAGCGCTTCTACCGCGTGCCGGGCACGCAAGGCGAGGGCAATGGCCTGGGCCTGGCCATCGCCGACGAGATCGCGCGCGTGCACCACAGCCACCTCGAGCTGCAGCGCGGGCGCGGGCGGGCGCGGGCTGAAGGTTATCGCTGCTGCTGGCGGGGTAAGCGCGCACTTGGCGCGCGAGCCCGCACAGGCGGAATCGGCTAGGCGGAAACCCCTAGCCGCGGCTGTGCGAGAATCAATTCAACACATCTTTTGCACGCCATGCCCGACGCCGAGCTCAGCACCCCCGATGTCCCCTGTCGCCCAGGAAGCGGCGACGCCGGCGCGCAAGCGCCCCAAGCCCGGCGAGCGCCGGGTGCAGATCCTGCAGGCGCTGGCCACGATGCTGGAGCAGCCCGGCGCCGAGCGCATCACGACGGCGGCGCTGGCGGCGCGCCTGGACGTGAGCGAAGCGGCGCTGTACCGCCACTTCGCCAGCAAGGCGCAGATGTTCGAGGGCCTGATCGAGTTCATCGAGCAGAGCGTCTTCACGCTGGTCAACCAGATCGTGGAGCGCGAGCCGGCGGCAGAGCAGGCGCCGACGCCAGCGTCCGGCAGGCCGCCAAGATGGTGGCCATGCTGCTGCAGTTCGCCGAGAAGAACCCGGGCATGACGCGCGTGATGGTGGGCGACGCGCTGGTGTTCGAGAACGAGCGCCTGCAGCAGCGCATGAACCAGTTCTTCGACAAGATCGAGTCGACGCTCAAGCAGAGCCTGCGCAGCGCCGCCGACGGCGACGGCTCCGCCACGCCCAGCCTGGACGCGCAGGTGCGCGCCTCGATGCTCACGGCCTTCGTGGTCGGGCGGCTGCAGCGCTTCGCGCGCTCGGGCTTCAAGCGCGCGCCGTCGGAGCACCTGGAAGCCAGCCTGGCGCGCATGCTCTGAGGCTCGTGCGCCTCCCCCGGAGGGGCGAGGGGCGAACCAGTCTCAGACCATCTCGCCATGCTTCGAATCCGCGTCGCCGGCGCCGACGTCGTCCTGCATCCCAGCGGCGCGGCGCTGCTGTCCGGCCGAGCAGACCCTGCTGGTGGCCGACGCCCATTTCGGCAAGGCCGTGAGCTTTCGCAAGCTCGGCGTGCCGGTGCCGCAGCGGCACCACCACCGAAACGCTGGACGCGCTGTCCGCGGCGCTCGCCGACGACCGAGGCGCGGCACATCGTCTTCCTCGGCGACTTCCTGCATTCGCGCCGCTCGCACGCGGCAGGCACGCTGGCCGCGCTGCAGCGCTGGCGCGCCGCGCATGCCGGACATCGAGCTGACGCTGGTGCGCGGCAACCACGACGACCGCGCCGGCGACCCGCCGGCCAGCCTGGGCATCCGCGTGGTGGACGAGCCGCTGCCGCTGGGCCCGTTCGCGCTGTGCCACCACCCGCAGGCCATCGCCGGCGCCTACGTGCTGGCCGGCCATTGGCACCCGTGCATCAGCGTGAGCGGCCGCGCCTTCGAGCGGCTGCGGCTGCCCTGCTTCTGGTTCGGCGACGACAGCGGCGCGCTGCCGCAGCAGGCCACGGGCGTGCTGCCGGCCTTCGGCAGCTTCACCGGCATGCACCGCATCGAGCCGCGCGCAGGCGACCGGATCTTTCCGGTGGCGGACGAGGTGGTGCGGGCGATCCCGGCGTTGCCGATTGCCTGAGTTTGTCATTGCGGCGTCCAAATGCCCGGCAGATGGACACGGTCGGTCCGGTGCGGCGCCCACCTTCGCCCCCGCGGCGACGATCTCGGCCCAGGTCGTGTCGTCGATGGCGATGCCTTCGCGCTCGCGCCGGACGCGCGCTTCGCGCTCCGGGTCGCCGGCGATGCGCACGCCGTCCGAGCCGGGGCCGGGCGGGCTTTGCTTGAGCCAGTCGACGAAGGCCAGCGCCTCCTGCTCGAAGCTCGCGCGGCGTGCCGAGCTTGTGCGGGTCGATCAGGATCGTGAGCATGCCGTTGATGACGGAGCGCCGGTTGTCGGCGGGCTGGTGCCAGGTGCCGGTGCCGGTGAGCGCGCCGCCCAGCAGCTCGCACGCGACGGCCATGCCGTAGCCCTTGTGCTCGCCGAAGGCCATCAGCGCGCCGAACAGGCCGTTGGCCTGCGGCACCACCACCACGCCGGGGTCGGTGGTGGGCAGGCCCTTCTCGTCGATCAGGTAGCCGGGCTCGACCTGGCGGCCCTCGTTGTGGGCGACGCGCATCTTGCCCTGTGCGACGCGGCTGGTCGCGAAGTCCAGCACGAAAGGGGCGCGGCCCTTGCAGCGGGACGCCGATGCAGCAGGGGTTGGTGCCGTAGCGCCCGTCGCGAGCCGCCCCAGGGCGCGACCACCGGCCGCGACTGCACGTTGACGAAGTGGATGGACACCAGCCCGTGCGCCACCGCCATCTCGGCGAAGTGGCCGATGCGCCCGAGGTGGTGCGCATTGGCCAGCGACAGGATGCAGCTGCCCAGCTCCTTCGCGCGGGCCATGCCCAGCGCCATCGCCTGCTCGCCCACCACCTGGCCGTAGCCGCGCTGCCCGTCCAGCGCCAGCACGCGCCGCCGTCGAGGTTGACCTTGGCGCTGGCGTTGGGCTTGAGGCCGCCTTCGAGCACCGCATCGACGTAGCGCGGCACCATGCCGACGCCGTGCGAATCGTGGCCGCTCAGGTTGGCCAGCACCAGGTTCTGCGGCCACCGTGCGCGCCTCTTCGGGCTGGCTGCCCGCCGCGGCGATGATGGCGGCGACCTGCGTGCGCAGGGCGTCGGCCTGGAAAGTCTTGGCCATGAAACTGCTCCCGCTACATCACCGCGCCGACTTGCCACGGCACGAATTCGTTCTGGCCGTAGCCGTGCTTCTCGCTCTTGGACGGCTCGCCCGAGGCGGTGGCCAGCACCAGCGCGAAGATGCGCTGGCCCATTTCCTGGATCGAGGCCTTGCCGTCGATGATCTCGCCGCAATTGATGTCCATGTCCTCCTCCTGCCGCTGCCACAGCGCCGTGTTGGTGGCCAGCTTGAGCGAGGGCGAGGGCGCGCAGCCGTAGGCCGAGCCGCGGCCGGTGGTGAAGCAGATCATGTTGGCGCCGCCCGCGACCTGGCCGGTGGCGCTCACCGGGTCGTAGCCCGGCGTGTCCATGTACACGAAGCCATGGTCCGTGACCGGCTGCGCGTACTCGTACACGGCCTGCAGGTTGGTCGTGCCGCCCTTGGCCACCGCGCCGAGCGACTTTTCCAGGATGGTGGTGAGGCCGCCGGCCTTGTTGCCGGGCGAAGGGTTGTTGTTCATCTCGCCGTCGTTGACCTCGGTGTAGCGCTCCCACCAGTGGATGCGCTCGATCAGCTTCTCGCCGACCTCGCGCTTCACGGCGCGCCGGGTCAGCAGGTGCTCGGCGCCGTAGATCTCCGGCGTCTCCGACAGGATCGCCGTGCCGCCGTGGGCGACCAGGATGTCCACCGCGGCGCCCAGCGCGGGGTTGGCGCTGATGCCCGAATAGCCGTCCGAGCCGCCGCATTGCAGGCCGATGGTGATGTGCGCCGCGCTGCAGGGCTCGCGCCGGACGTCGTTGGCCCGCGGGCAGCATCTCGTTGATGAGGGCGATGCCCTTCTCGACGGTCTTGCGCGTGCCGCCGGTGTCCTGGATGTTGAAGACCTTGAGCGTGTCGCCCTCGCGCAGGCTGCTGTGCGCCAGCCAGGCGTTGATCTGGTTGGCTTCGCAGCCCAGGCCCACCACCAGCACGCCGCAGAAGTTGGCATGCGTGGCGTAGCCGGCGAGCGTGCGCTCCAGGATCTGCATGCCCAGGCCCTCGGTGTCCATGCCGCAGCCGGTGCCGTGCGTGAGCGCGACGACGCCGTCCACGTTGGGGAAGGCCGCCAGCGCTTCGGGATGGTTCTGGCGCGAGAAGTGGTCGGCGATCGCGCGGGCGGCCGTGGCCGAGCAGTTCACGCTGGACAGGACGCCGATGTAGTTGCGCGTGGCGACACGGCCGTCGGCGCGCTTGATGCCCATGAAGGTGGCTTCGCGCCGGGCGGGCTGGGGCTTCACGTCGGCGCCGAAGGCGTAGTCGCGCGCGAAGTCGCCCCCGCTGTCGCCCACGCCGAGGTTGTGCGTGTGCACGTGCTCGCCGGGCGCGATCGGCTTGCTGGCGAAGCCGATGATCTGGTTGTAGCGGCGCACCGGCTCGCCGGCGGCGATGGCGCGCGTGGCGACCTTGTGGCCCGGGGGGATCAGCCCCCTGACGGTGACGTTCTCGACCTGGGTGCCGCCCACGAGCTGGGAGCGCGCGATCAGGACGTCGTCCTGCGGATGGAGTCGGATGAAGGGAGTCATGGCATGCGGGCCCGCGACGGGGCTAGAAGAACTGCCTGGGCAACCAGAGCACAAGCTTGGGGAAATAGGTGATGACGATGAGCGAGCCCAGCAGCGGCACCAGCCACGGCAGGATGGCGATGGTCGTGCGCTCCACGGACAGCTTGGCCACCCGCGCCAGCACGAACAGCACCATGCCCATCGGCGGGTGCAGCAGCCCGATCATCAGGTTGAGCACCATCACCAGGCCGAAATGGACCAGGTCGATGCCCAGCTGCTGGCAGATCGGCACGAGGATGGGCACGAGGATGGTGATCGCGGCCGTCGGCTCCAGGAAGCAGCCGACGAACAGCATCAGCAGGTTGGCCAGCAGCAGGAAGACCCAGGGCTCCTTGGTGAAGGCCAGCACCCAGGACGGCGATCGCCGCCGTCACGCCGGTGGCCGTGAGCATCCAGCCGAAGATGCTGGCGGCGGCGACGATGAACAGCACCGTCGATGTCGTCTCCACCGTGTCCAGGCAGACCTTGACGAACATCTTCCAGGTGAGGGTGCGGTACCAGGCCAGGCCCAGCACCATGGCCCAGATGCAGGCGGCGATGGCGCCTTCGGTGGGCGTGAAGATGCCCGTCGTCATGCCGCCGATCAGCAGCACCGGCGTCATGATCGGCAGCACGGCCTGGAAGCCGAAGAACTTGTCGGCCGCGAACAGCACCACCAGCCCGGCGACGACGGTGATCTGCGGCGGCAGGCCGGCCTGGGTGACCAGCAGCCACAGGGCCAGCGGCCAGACGACCACCACCGCCGTTTCGACCAGCGCCTTGATCACGCGCGGCCATTCGAACTTGATGTCCGCGCCCCAGCCGTTCCTGTGCGCGAAATACGCCACGGTGAGCATCATCAGGAATGCCATCAGCACGCCCGGCAGGATGCCGGCCAGGAACAGCGCCCCGACGCTCACGTTGGCCATCATCCCGTAGATCACGAAAGGCAGGCTCGGCGGGATGATCGGGCCCAGCGTGGCCGACGCGGCCGTCACGCCGACCGCGAATTCGGAGCTGTAGCCATGGTCCTTCATGGCCTTGATCTCGATCGTGCCCAGCCCGGCGGCGTCGGCGATGGCCGTGCCGCTCATGCCCGCGAAGACCACGGAGCCCACCACATTGACGTGGCCCAGGCCCCCCTTGAGCCAGCCCACCAGCGCCAGCGCGTAGTTGTAGATGCGGTTGGTGATGCCGGCGTTGTTCATCAGGTTGCCGGCGAGGATGAAGAAGGGCACGGCCAGCAGCGGGAAGCTGTCGATGCCGCTGACCATGCGGTGGATGACGACGAAGGCGGGCAGGTTGCCGGTCCACAGGATGTAGACCAGCACCGAGCCCGCCATGGCGATGGCCACCGGGATGCCGCTGCTCATGAGCAGCAGGAAAATGATCTTGAGCATTCGGGGTGGGGCTTTCTTGTTCCGGGTTGCAGCGTCAGCGGTCGGTCATTTCGGATTCGGGCCGCTCCAGCACGCTGTACCCGCGCCGGTGATGGATCCAGGCCACCTGCGCCGAGCGGAACGCCATCGCGGCGAACCCGAGCAGGCAGACGCCGTAAACCCAGTTCATCGGCAGGTCCACCATGGTCATGCGCGAGTTGCTGCCGAGCTTGAGCATCATCATCAGCGTCAGCACCACGGCCGCCGCGAAGAAAGCCACGCGCATCACGTCCACCAGGGTCGAAAGCGCCCGGGCCAGCCCATGCGGCATGAACCGGTAGAAGAAGTCCACCTGGATGTGGTTGTTCTTCACCACGCCGATGGTGGCGCCGGTGAACACGGTGGCGATCAGCAGGTAGCGCGCGATCTCCTCGGTCCACGAGGCCGAGTCGTTCATCACATAGCGCGTGACGAACTGGTAGAACACCGTCGCGCCCAGGATCCAGAAAAAGCCCAGGGCCACCCAGGCCTCGGGCTTGGTGCCGGACAGGTCCACGGCTTCGTCCTGCGCGTGGAACTGCCCGTCCTCCCCCATCACATGGGGCATGTCGTCGATGGAGGTGGCCATGGGGGCTCTACTTGATCGAGACGATGCGGTCCCAGTCCTTCTTGTCCAGCTTCATGGACTCGAAGGTGATCGCCTTCAGCACGCGCTGCTGGAAGTCGTTGCGGTCGACGGTGACCACGTTGATGCCCTTCTTCTTGAACTCCTCGACCAGCTCGCCTTCGCGCTTGCGGATGTCGTTGGTGGCGTGCTCGGCGGCCTCGACCGAGATGTCGGCGAACAGCTTCTGTTCGGCCGGCGTCATCTTGGCCATGGTGGTGGGCGAGACCACCGTGAGCAGCGCGTCGGCGATGTGGCCGGTGAGGATGATGTTCTTCTGCACCTCGTAGAACTTCTTGGCCTCGATGGTGGGGAGCGGGTTTTCCTGCGCGTCCACGGTGCCGTTCTGCAGCGCGAGGTAGACCTCGGCGAAGGCGATCGGCGTCGGGTTCGCGCCGCAGGCGCGCGGCAGCGCGGTGTAGGCGGGCGAGTCGGGCACGCGCATCTTCAGCCCCTTCATCTGGTCGCAGTTGGTGAACAGCTTGTTGCTGGTGGCGTGGCGCGCGCCGTAGTAGGTGAGGGCGGTGACGGTGTTGCCGGTGGCCTTCTTGTAGCCCTCGGTCAGCTCCTTGAAGACGTCGCTCTTGCCGTACTTGATCACGTGGTCCGCGTCGCGGAACGTGAAGGGGTAGTAGCTGACGGCCAGGCGCGGGTACGAGTTGGACGCGAAGGAGGCGCCCGTGAGGATGATGTCCACGGTGCCCAGCTGCAGGCCCTGGTTGATGTCGCTTTCCTTGCCGAGGCTGGAAGCGGGGAACACCTGGATCTCGAACTTGCCGTTGGTGCGCTTCTTGAATTCCTCGCCCGCCCACACCGACCACTTGTGGTACGGCTCGGAGGTCTCGTACACATGCGCCCATTTGAGCTTGGTCTGGGCCTGGGCGATGCCGGGGAGGCCGGCAGCGGCGATGGCTGCGCAGGCGGCGATCAGTTGAAGGGCGGAACGTTTTTGCATGATGTCTCCTGGGTGTTGAGGCTGGCGGAAACTAGGAAGAATTGGCGCGGCGCCAGCTCGCGCTGAAACGGGAATGGGACTTGTCCATGTGGGACTGCATGGCGGCGCGCGCGGCCGGGCCGTCGTGGGCGCGGATCGCTTCCAGCACCGCTTCGTGCTCGGCGATGGCCATGCGCCACGAAGGCACGCTCTCGAAATAGTCGCCCAGCCGCTCGAACAGCGGCCCGCGGCGCGCGTCCCAGAAAGTCTGGACGGTTTCCACCAGCACCACGTTGTCGCAGGACTGGGCGATGGCGGTGTGGAACGCGCGGTCGCCCTCGAGCGGGGCGACGCCGCGGTCGGTGTCCTGCTGCATGGCGTCGATCGCCTCGCGGATCGCCTGGATGTGCTTGCGCCTGGCGTGGGTCGCGGCGAGCGAAGCGATTTCGCCCTCGATCACGCGGCGCGCGCGGATCAGCTCCAGCGGCCCCCACTCGGCGGGCGGCACGGTCTTGTCCTTGCCGTTGGCGCGGCCGGCGCGTTCCAGCACGTACACGCCCGAGCCGGTGCGCACTTCGACCCAGCCTTCCACCTCGAGCGCGATCAGCGCCTCGCGCACCGAGGGCCGGCTCACGCCGAGCTGCTTGGCGAGGTCGCGTTCGGCGGGCAGGCGGCTGCCGGGCTCGAGCTCGCCGGCGGACATCAGCGAACGCAGCTGCTCGGCGATCTGCCGGTACAGGCGTTGCGGTTCCACGGGTTCGAGCGGCATGAACGGGATGAGCGGGAAGGCCCTAGGGGTTTAGCCGGAAGTGGCCAAGTGGTCAGGCCAATTAATATGGCGGCAATGCGTACGGCGGGCATCGGGCAAAACCCTGAACCGGCGTGCCGTGAAAACGGAGAAGGCAATGAGACTCAAGGGAAAGACGGCCCTGGTGACCGCCGCCGGGCAGGGCATCGGCCGCGCGAGCGCGCTGGCCCTGGCGGCCGAAGGCGCACAGGTCTGGGCGACCGACATCAACCCGACGCTGCTGGACGCCTACGATGGCGTCGAGGGCATCCGCGCCGTGGCGCTCGACGTGCTGGACCGCGGGGCGATCGAGCGGCTGGTGGCGACGCTGCCGCCGCTGGACGTGCTGTTCAACTGCGCCGGCTTCGTGCACAGCGGCACGGCGCTGCAGGCCACCGACGAGGAATGGAACTTCGCGCTCAACCTGAACGTGCGCTCGCAGTTCTGGGCGATCCAGGCCGTGCTGCCCGGGATGCTCAAGGCCGGGCGCGGCAGCATCATCAACATGGCCAGCGTCTGCAGCAGCATCAAGGGGCTGCCCAACCGCTTCATCTACGGCACCACCAAGGCAGCGGTGATCGGGCTCACCAAGAGCATCGCCGCGGACTTCGTGGCCGACGGCATCCGCTGCAACGCCATCTGCCCCGGCACCGTTGACACCCCGTCGTTGCAGGACCGCATCAACGCCAACGAGGACCCGGTGCAGGCCCGCAAGAACTTCATCGCCCGCCAGCCGATGGGCCGGCTGGCGCAGGCCCACGAGATCGCGCCGCTGGTGGTGTTCCTGGCCAGCGACGAGTCGGCGTTCGTCACCGGCCAGTCGTACGCCGTGGACGGAGGCATCACCATATGAACCAGCTGGATTTCCAGGGCCGCCATGCGGTCGTCACCGGCGGCGCGACGGGCCTGGGCCTGGCCATCGCCCAGCGGCTGGTCGCCTCCGGCGGCAGCGTGACGCTCTGGGACCGCGACCTTCCGGCTGCGCAGCGCGCCGCGCTCGGGCTGGGCCCGAAGGCGCAGGCCGTGCAGGCCGACGTGTCGCAGCATGCTTCGGTGCAGGCCGCCGTGAAGGCGACGCTGCAAGGCGCCTCGCGCATCGATGCGCTGGTCAACAGCGCGGGCATCACCGGCCCGAACACCAGGGTCTGGGACTATCCGGTGGACGCCTGGCGTGAAGTGATGGCGGTCAACCTCGACGGCCTTTTCTTCTGCTGCCGCGAAGTGGTGCCGGTGATGCGGTCCGCGGGCTACGGGCGCATCGTGAACATCGCTTCCGTGGCCGGCAAGGACGGCAACCCCAACGCCAGCGCGTACAGCGCGAGCAAGGCGGCCGTCATTGCCCTGACCAAGTCGCTCGGCAAGGAACTCGCCGACACTGCCGTGCGCGTGAACTGCGTGACGCCGGCCGCGGTGAAGACGGCCATCTTCGACCAGATGAGCGAGCAGCACATCCAGTTCATGCTGTCCAAGATTCCCATGGGCCGCTTCGGCACGCCCGATGAAGTCGCCGCGCTGGTCGCCTGGCTGTGCACCGAGGAGTGCTCGTTCTCGACCGGCGCCGTCTTCGACCTCTCCGGCGGCCGCTCCACATATTGACGGTCCGCCCCCGGATTGGGACTGCCATCACAATCTGACGACAACGAAAGGAAGAAACAATGAAACTCGTTCGCTACGGCAACCCCGGCAAGGAAAAGCCGGGCCTGATCGACCTCGACGGCAAGCTGCGCGACCTCTCCGGCGTCGTGCCCGATATCGGCCCGGCCCAGCTCGGCGGCGCCGGCCTGGCGCGCATCCGCAAGTCCAACCCGGCGAAGCTGCCGCTGGTGCGCGGCACGCCGCGCTTCGGCTGCCCCGTGGCGCAGGTGGGCAAGTTCATCGCCATCGGGCTGAACTACGCCGACCACGCCGCCGAATCCGGCGTGCCGATCCCGAAGGAACCGGTGGTGTTCATGAAGGCCACCAGCTGCATCCAGGGCCCGAACGACGCCGTGATGCTGCCGCGCGGCTCCACCAAGACCGACTGGGAAGTGGAGCTGGGCGTGGTGATCGGCACGCGCGCCCGCTACGTGTCGAAGAAGGATGCGCTGACGCACGTCGCCGGCTATTGCATCGTCAACGACGTGAGCGAGCGCGAATACCAGCTCGAGCGCGGCCCGCAATGGGACAAGGGCAAGGGCTGCGACACCTTCGGCCCGATCGGCCCCTGGCTGGTCACGCCTGACGAGATCGAGAACGTGCAGCGGCTGGACATGTGGCTGGACGTCAACGGCAAGCGCATGCAGACCGGCAACACCCGCACCATGATCTTCGACGTCGCGAAGCTGGTGAGCTACGTCAGCCACTTCATGACGCTGCTGCCCGGCGACGTCATCACCACCGGCACGCCGCCGGGCGTGGGCCTGGGCATGAAGCCGCCGACCTACCTGCGCAAGGGCGACGTGGTGACGCTGGGCATCGAGGGCCTGGGCGAGCAGCGGCAACTGGTGGTGCCGTTCAAGGCCTGAACGCGCAAGGCGGCCACGCCTTTTTTCATTGCTGAGCTGGGGCGGCGCACATCGGGCTATAAACTCGCCGGCGATGAGTGTCGAAAAGCAGCTAGCGTTCCTGGCGGGAGACAGCGGCGTCGCCCGCCTGATGGGCGCTACCGACTGGTCCCGCTCGTCGCTGGGTCCGCCCGGCAGCTGGCCGCAATCCCTGCGCTCGGTCGTCGACCTGATGCTGGGCTCCGGCTTCCCGATGTTCGTGGCGTGGGGCCCCCAGCTGGCGATGCTCTACAACGACGCTTATGCCGAGATCCTCGGCGGCAAGCACCCGGCGAGCCTGGGCACCCCGTTCAACCTGGTGTGGGCCGACATCCTGGGCGACATCACGCCCTTCGTCGACCGCGCCCTGGGCGGCGAGGCCTTCTTTGTCGAGGACCTTCCGCTGCGCATGCGGCGCACGCGGCTTCGACGAAGACACCTGGTTCACCTTTTCCTATTCGCCGGTGCGCGACGACGCCGACACGATCGCCGGCTTCTATTGCGCGTGCACCGAGACCACCAAGGGCGTGCTGGCGCAGAAGCAGTTGCGGGCACGCGAGGAGTGGCTCCTGTCGCTGTTTCACCGGGCGCCGGGCTTCGCCGCCGTGCTCCGCGGGCCGCAGCACGTCTTCGAGATGGTCAACGAGGCCTACCACCGCATCACGGGGAACCGGCCGCTGCTGGGCCTGCCGGTGGCACAGGCCCTGCCCGAAATCGTCGGCCAGGGCTTCGGGGGATGGCTGGACGAGGTGTTCGCGACCGGGCAGCCTTTTGTCGGCGAATCGATTCCCGTCACTGTGAACCGGGGCCCCGGGACGAAGCCGTACGAGGCTTTCGTCGACTTCATGTACCAGCCGCTGCGCGACGCCAGCGGCCGGGTGGAGGGCATCTTCGTGCACGGCCACGACGTCACGCAGCAGCACCGGGCGCAGCAGGCGCTGCGCGACGCCGACCGCCAGAAGGACGAGTTCCTCGCGACGCTGGCCCACGAGCTGCGCAACCCGCTGGCGCCGATCCGCACGGCCGCCCACCTGCTGGAGACATCGGGGGCCACCGACGCCATTCGGGCGCGGGCCGTCGACATCATCGGGCGCCAGGTCGGGCACATGTCGCGCCTGCTGGACGACCTCATCGACATCGCGCGCATCACGCAGCGGCGCCTCGTGCTCAAGAAGGAAGACGTGCGCCTGGGCACGATCGTCGAGGCCGCGGTCGAGACCGCGCGACCGCTCGCGGAGGCCAAGGGGCACACGATCGCTGTCGACGTGCCCACGCCCGATGCCACGCTCAATGCGGACGCGGTGCGCCTGACGCAGGTGCTGACGAATCTGCTGAACAACGCGGTGAAGTACACCGACCCCGGGGGCCGCATCGCGCTGGAAGCGACCGTGGAAGAGGGTGTGCTGCGGGTGTCGGTGAGCGACAGCGGGATCGGGCTGGATGCCGACGCGATGGCGAACCTGTTCGTCATGTTCGCCCAGCAGGCGGACGCGCTGGAGCGCTCGGAAGGCGGGCTCGGCATCGGGCTGGCGCTGGTGCGGGGCCTGGTGGAATTGCATGGGGGCACCGTGTCGGCGGCCAGCGAGGGCAAGGGGCGGGGCAGCCGCTTCACGGTCGAGATGCCCGCTGTCCCGGTGGGCGCCGGGACCCACCCGCAGTCCACGAAACCGGCCGTCGCCCGGACCTCCCGGTCCGTGCTGGTGGCTGACGACAACCATGACGCGGCCGAACTGCTGGCCGAATGGCTGCGCCTGAGCGGCTACACCGTCCATATCGCCGGCGACGGGACCAGCGCGGCCCGAATGGCGATGGAATTGCGTCCCGACGTGGCGGTGCTCGACATCGGGATGCCCGGCCTCAATGGCTACGAAGTGGCGCAGCGCATCCGCTCGCAGGAGTGGGGGCGCCACGCGCTGCTGGTCGCCGCGACCGGGTGGGGCCAGGACGCGGACCGCCTGAAGGCGACCGACGCCGGCTTCGATGCGCACCTCACCAAGCCGTTCGACCCCGACGACCTGGCGGCGTTGATCGAGCGTCACTGCGCCTGACCCTGGCTCGCGCCGGGCCCGCCTCGGCGCGCCAGGGGATTTCCCCGGCGAGCGGGTGCGGCAAGGCGTTCTGTCCCCAGAAGGACAGCAACCCATCTGGTGCATGAGGTCCAAGGTGTGCACTTTTGATGCAGCGCAATATCTCGATTGCGGTGTGCGACTACTCTTGTTGAGCTGCCCGAGGAACCACCTGAAGGCAGCGGCATGCAGGCGGAAGGCGCCACAAGCGAATTGGTTCGGCCCGCATCGCCCTGGGGGGAAGTGGACAAAGAAATAACAATGAACGAACACACTTCGAATGCCGCCGCGCTCCCGGCAGGCGCGGTGCAAGCCAATCCCAGCCGGGGTGAGGCCGCCACCCTCCTGGATGACCGCCTGCTGCGGCCTTCCATCTTCGGGCCTTCGGCTTCGCCCGCACCCGCCCATCCGCCCGTCCCGGCCGCGCCGGTCCAACCGGTGCCCGTGCTCAAGCTGGCCATCAAGGGGCTGAAGCCGGGCGAGCGGCAACTGCTCGAAGGGCTGGTCAAGGTGTCGCAGCGCCGCAACCCCCGTCTCGAGATCCTCGAGGACGCGCGGGCGCGCTCGGCCGACGTGGTGATGATCGACACGCGCGACGCCCACGCGATGTCATGGGCGCGCCGCCATCCGTGGCTGGTCCGCCGCGCGGTGATCTGGGTCGACGGCGCCGAGGCCGGCCCCGGCCACACCGTGGTGCGGCGGCCCGTGCAATGGCCGATCCTCCCGATGCTCCTCGCGCGCGCACTCGAACACGGGCCAGGCACGGTCGCCGCCACCGTCTCCGGCCCCGCGGCGCTGGCCGCGCGGGAAGGTCCCGCCGTCGGGCTTGCCCCTGCGCACATGCCGCAGATCCTGGTTGTGGACGACAGCCTCGCCGTGCGCGCACACTTGCGCTCGCTGCTCGAGCGGCGCGGCTACGCGGTCACCGACGCCGACTGCGTCGAAGTCGCGCTCGACAGCCTGGGGCAGCGCAGCTTCGACGGCGTGCTGATGGATGTCCTGATGCCCGACACCGACGGCTACCAGGGCTGCCACGAGATCAAGGCCCGCCTGCGCGGCGCGCAGGCGGTGCCGGTCATCATGCTCACCAGCAAGTCGTCCCCGTTCGACCGCATCCGCGGAAAGATGGCCGGCTGCGACGCCTACCTCACGAAGCCCGTCGATCCCCAGCACCTGGCCGAAGTGCTCGCGCAGCATGTGCGACCCGCGCCGGCTCGCGCCGCCGCCCCGCCGGTGCGCCACGCGCCCGAGCCGCCGGCCGCCCCGCCGCCCCGTTTCGCCGCGACCCGCCCCGTGTGAAGGCACACGATGCCGGATTCGCCCTTTCCCGCCTTCCACCGCAAGGAGACCCCATGTTCCACCGAGTCCTGATCATCGACGACGCCCTCGCCGACCGCACGAACCTGGAGCGGATCGTCTCCAAGGCCGGGCACACCGCGCTGCTGGCCGAGTCCGGCGCGCAAGGCATCGAGCGCGCGAAGCGCGACAAGCCCGACGTGATCCTGATGGACGTGAACATGCCCGACATGGACGGCTTCGCCGCGACGCGCAAGCTCAAGGCCGACGACGCGACCAAGCACATCCCGGTGATCTTCGTGACCAGCAAGAACCAGAAGGCCGAAATGGCCTGGGGCCAGATGCTGGGCGCCAAGGGCTACGTGACCAAGCCGTACAGCGCCGAGCAGATCCTCGCGCAACTGAGCGCCTGATTCGCTGTCCCCATGGCGGACCCGATGGCCACCGGCTGCTTCGCATCGCCCGAACCGCTGCTCGCGCCCACCGTCGCGTTGCTGCGCGGCTTCGTCTTCGACGAGCCGGCGCAAGCGCTCGCGCCCGCGCACAGCGCGCCGGCGAAGCAGTCCCCGGGCGGCGAGGCGCTGCTGCGCGAGGGCTTTCGCATCGGGCAGCTGCACCTTGCGATCCGCTACGAAGACGGCAACGAGCTGACGGACCTGCCGCCGGTGTACCTGCTGCCGAAAGCGCCCGGGTGGTTTCGCGGCATGGCCAACCTGCACGGCGCCCTGGTGCCGGTGTTCGACACGGCAGGGCTGTTCGGCATGGCGCACGACGCGCAAGCCAAGCCCATGCTGCTCGTGCTGGGCCACGGCGAGGAGAAGGCGGGACTGGTGATCGACGGCCTGCCCGTGCGGCTGCGCCTGGCGCCCGCAGACCGCATCGAGAACCCCGCGGTGCCGGCGGCACTGGCGGGCTGTGTGGACGAGGCGTACTGGAGCGATGGCCAGGACTGGATGGACCTTCGGGTCGATGCCCTGCTGGACAAGCTGGCCGACGAACTCGCGGCAGCCGCCTAGGGCGGAATGCAAGAGCAAGAATTGAAATGACTGGAGCGCAGCGATGAAACTGAACCTGAAACTCCGAACCAAACTACTGGTTGCGTTCGGCGGGCTGTTGGTGCTGGCGGGCCTGTCCGCCCGTTTGGCGGCTTGGGAAATGGGCGAGCTCACGGCCCTGCAGCAACAGGTGCAGGGCAAGACCGCCATGCTGGCCCGCGCGCAGAACGCGATGTGGGAACTGCGTTTCCATCTGGCGCAATACGTCCTTTACCCGGATGCGGCCAACCGCCAGCGGATCAACGAGGCCGGCCCGAAGCAGCTCGCGATCGCCGAGGAAAACTTCAGGTCTTTCGGCGCCATGCAAGGCCTGACGCCCGCGGAAGTGCAAGGGCACAAGCAGATGGTGGAAGCGTACGCGAAGTACAAGCAGAAGCGCCCGGTCTGGTTCGACCTGGTCGACAAGGGCAAGCTCGAGGAAGCCTCGGCTTTCCGGGCCACCGAAACCAATCCGGCGGCCGCCGAGACCGTGAAGGCGCTGGACGAGTTGCTGGAAACGACGGTGAAGAGCGACGTGGAACGGCGAGACGCGCTGAAGAAGACCGGGGATCTCTTCCTGGTGCTCGCCGCCATGACGATGGTGCTGGCGACCGGGGCTGCCGCCTACTTCCTGTATCGCGACGTGAACCGCCCGCTCGCCAGGCTTCACGACACCATCGACCGGTCTCGGCCGGCGACTACGAGGCGCGCGCCGGGCTCACGACCGACGACGAGCTGGGTGAATTCGGCAAGAACTTCGACCGCCTGCTCGATGAGCGCATCGCCGCGCAGCGCGCGGCCGAAGAGGAGAACCTGCAGCTGAACAACTCGGTGATCGCGATTCTGCGAATCGGTGAACCTGCTCTCGCAACGCGACCTCACGGTGCGCGCGCCGGTGACCCAGGACGTGATGGGCACGGTGGCGGACTCGATCAACGCGCTGACCGACGAGACCACCAAGGTGCTGCACGGCGTGAACCGGATCGCCGGCCAGGTGGCGCAGGCCTCGGGCAAGGTGCAGGCGCAGGCCGCGCTGGTGTCCAAGACGGCCGAGGACGAGCGCGGCGACGTGGCGCAGATGATCGAGTCGCTGACCGACGCGACCCAGACCATGAACCAGATCTCGGCGCTGGCCGAGCAGTCGAACGCCTCGGCCGAGCAGGCGACGCAGGCCACGGACACGCGCGCTGGACACCGTGAACGGCACGGTCAAGGGCATGGAGTCGATCCGCGAAACGATCGCCGAAACCGAAAAGCGCATCAAGCGGCTGGGCGAGCGCTCGCAGGAAATCTCGGGCATCGTGAACCTGATCAACACCATCTCGGAACGCACCCACGTGCTGGCGCTGAACGCGTCGATGCAGGCGGCGGTGGCGGGCGAGGCGGGCCGGGGCTTCGCGGTGGTGGCCGAGGAAGTGCAGCGGCTGGCGGAGAGCTCGCGCAACGCGACCCAGCAGATTGCCACGCTGGTGAACAACATCCAGCTCGAGACCAACGAGACCATCAGCACGGTGAACCGCACCATCGGCCAGGTGGTCCAGGGCTCGGAGCAGGCGCAGCGCGCCGGCGAGCAGATGCGCCGCACCCAGGAGATCACGGGCCAGCTGGTGGCGCAGGTCAAGCGCATCTCCGACGCCTCCGACCTGCAAAAGACGATGTCGGCCAACCTGCTGGGGTCGGTGCAGCGCATCGGCGAGAGCACGGCGCGCACCGCGCAGCAGATCGACGCGCAGAACGTGGACACCGCGTCGCTGCTGCAGTCGGCGCGCCGGCTGGTTGAATCGGTGAACGTGTTCAAGCTGCCGCTGGCGGCGGCCTGACGGCGCGCGCCGTGAAGCTCAACGAGCTGATCGAGGCACTGGCCGCGGAGGTCGAGATGGCGCAGCCGCGGCTGGCGCGCACGCTCGGCGAACTGGCCACGCTGGACGCCGAGGACCCGGCCTTCATGGATGCGCTGGATGAGCTACAGCGGCCAGGCGCAACGCATGGGCGAAGCCGCCGAGATGGCGGGCTTCCCGGGGCTGCAGGCGGTCTGCGGCCACGTGCTGGAGAACACGCTCGCCCTGCCGATGCTGGAGGTGGGCGAACGGGCGGAGCTGCTCGGCTTCCTGCGACGGCTGGCCGCCGCTGATCGTCCATTACCTGCGCAACAGCACGGACCCCACCGCGGCGGCGGGCCTGGTGGACCACCTGGTCAAGGCGCCCTATCCGCTGGACGAAGAGCAGGCCCTGAAGGTGATGCACATGCTGGGCGCGCTGCCGCAGCAGGCGCTGCCCGGCGCCGCCGAGCCCATGCGCCCGGTGCTCGCAACGGCCGAAGACGTCGCGCTGGTGATGCCGGCGGATGCCGATCCCAAGCTGCTCGAAGGCTTCTTCCATGAGGCGCCCGAGCAGGCGCGCTACCTGGTCGAGTTGGCTCGCAACATGGTGAGCGGGCAGGGCGACAGCTCGGACCTGGTCGCGGCCCGGCGTGTCGCGCACACGCTCAAGGGCTCGGGCGCGATCATCGGCCTGCGCGGCCTCGCGTCGCTCGGCCACCACTTCGAGGACATCCTGGAGCACTTCGAGCGCGAGGGCGGCCGGGTGGCCAAGCCGGCGGCCGACGCGCTGCTCGACGCGGCGTACTGCCTGGAGCAGATGGTGGGCCATGTGGCCGGCAGCGACGAATACCCGGCCCAGGCCCAGTCGGTGCTGCAGAACGTGCTCGACCTGGCGAACCGGATCGACCGCGGCGAATCGCTCGAGTTGCCGCTCACCCGCAGCGCTGGCGCTGCGCCGCCGGCCGCGCGACCCGCCGCGCCGCCGCAGGTGGCGGCGCCTTCCCCGGTGGCATCCCCCGGGGCGGCGCTTCGCATCAGCGTGGAACGGGTCGACGAATTGTTCCGGCTCTCCGGCGAAGTCTCCGTGCACAGCGCCGCGATGGAGTCGCGCATCAAGGTCCTGGCCGGCCGCTCGCACGAGCTGCTGGCGCAGAACCTGCGCGTGCAAAAGCGCCTGTTCGAGCTGGAGACGCTGGTCGATGTGCGCGCCCTCACGATGATGCGCGCCCGCACCCGGCGCGCCGACGACCAGGCGTTCGATCCGCTCGAGATGGACCAGTACAGCGAGCTGCACAGCACGGCCCATGCGCTGACCGAGGAAGCCGCCGACGCCCGCGTGATGGCGCTGCAGCTGGAAGAGGGGATCGCCCAGCTCGAGGGGGTGCAGGCACGCCACGAGCGGCTGGCCAAGGACCTGCAGCACCTGGTGATCGGCACCCGCATGACGGCCGCCGGCGTGCTGGAGTCGCGGCTGCAGCGCAACGTGCGCACCACCTGCCAGGCCACCGGCAAGCAGGCCGGGCTGGTGATCACCGGCGGCGAGACGCAGATCGACGGCGACGTGCTCAACCGGCTGGCCGATCCGCTGCTGCACCTCCTGCGCAACGCCGTCGACCACGGCCTGGAGCTGCCGCACGAGCGCAGCGCGGCCGGCAAGGACGAGGCGGGCCGGATCGAACTGGCTTTCACCCGCCAGGGGCAGCAGGTGGTCATGCGCTGCACCGACGACGGCCGGGGCCTGGATCTCGCGGCGATCCGCGAGCGGGCCGTGCAGCGCGGGCTGGTGGCGCCTGACGCGGTGCTGGACGCGGATGAAACGGCCCGGCTGATCCTGCTGCCCGGGTTCACCACCTGCGAAGCCGTGAGCGAGGTGTCGGGCCGCGGCATCGGCCTGGACGTGGTGCGCGAATGGGCGGCCGCCATGGGCGGGTCGGTGCGCTTCGAAACCCGCGAAGGCGCGGGCTGCACCGTCGAATTGCGCTTTGCCGCTTCGCTGTCGACGATCCACTCGCTGATCGTCGAATCGGGAGGCCATCGCTTCGCGCTGGCCTCGGTGTCGGTGGAGCAGGCGCTGCCGCGCGGCGCGGGCAGCTTCGAGGCGATGGGCGAGCAGCTGGTATATCGCCATGGCCGGCGCGCGATGCCGGCGACGCGGCTGGCGCAAGCCGTGGGGATCCCGGTGCCGGCGGACGCGACGCTGGATTGCGACGCGGTGATCGCGCGGGTCGACGGCAAGCTGCATGCGCTGGCCGTGGACCGCCTGCTCGATTCGCGCGAGTTGCTGGTCAAGAGTCCCGGCCGCTACGCGCGCCATGTGCGCGGCGTCGTCGGGCTGTCGATCCTGGGGGACGGCGGCGTGGCGGTGAACGTGGACCTCGCGCAATTGCTCGCCGCCGCAGCGCCGCGCCGCGCCTTGCCGGAGCAGGCCGCGTCGCCCGCTCCGGCCGCGCGCGGGGTGTTGATCGTCGACGACGCATTGTCGGTGCGCAATTCGCTGATGCAGCTGGTGCAGGACGCCGGTTTTCGCGCGCAGGCCGCGCGCGACGGCATCGACGCCATCGAGACCCTGCGCGACTTCAGGCCCGACCTGGTGCTGACCGACCTGGAGATGCCCAACATGAACGGGATCGAATTGACCGCCCACATCCGCGGGCGGCAGGACATGAAGGACCTGCCGGTCATCATGATCACCTCGCGCTCGCAGGAAAAGCACCGCGGCCTGGCCACACAGGCGGGCGTCGACACCTACATCACCAAGCCCTACAACGAGGGCGACCTGCTGCGGACGATCCGCCAGGCGCTGGCCGCATGAAACTGGACGGCAACTTCGTGCTGCTGCGCGCCGGGACACTGCGGCTGCTGCTGCCGCAGGACGAGGTGGGCGCCGCCGAGTATGCGCAAGGCGCCGCCCGGCCGGCCGGCGAGCGGGGGCTGTTCGAAATCGGCGAAGGCGGGCAGGCGCGTGCCGTCGTTGCCCTGTCGGGCCGGATGGATTTGCTCGCGGAGTACCCACCGGACCGGTTCGTCCTGACCCGGTTGCTCGGCGATGACTGCGAGCTCTCGTTCGCATGGGACGAGGCGAGGGTGCTGATCGACGCACGGCTCGAGCGCCATCCGCTGCCTGCCGCGATGCGAACGCCCGGTGCGCCGGTCGACGGCTATGTCGAGCACGATGGCGAGGTCCTGTTCTGCAGCACCGCGCAGCAGGTCATGGCGGCCGCCGTGGCGGCCTGGAGATGAGAGCGATGGATGCCCAGTTGATGCAGGAAGACCCGGTCGCCGCCTTCGCGGCGCTGCCGCCGGTCGAACGCGCGCCCGCGCGCCTGCTGGAATACAAGAGGGGAAGCTTTGTCGCGTTTCCCGCCCACACCACGATCGCCCTGATCGACAACCCGCCGGTGGTCGAGGTGCCGGGCGCGCCTTACTACTGCCTCGGCCTGATCGCCTGGCAGGGGCGCCGGCTGCCGCTGCTCGACCTGAATGTGCTGCTGCGCGCCTATCCCGATTCGCAGGCGCAAGCGCAAGCCGCAGGCCATGTGCTGGTGCTGGCCTACCAGGGCGCGCCGGGCCAGCCCCTGGAGTACGGCGCCGTGTGCGCACGCCTGCTGGTGCGGATGGTCGACGTGGCCGACCGCCAGGCTTGCGAACTGCCGCGCGACAGCGACCTGTGGCCCTGGGTGTCGCTGTCGTGCTTCGAGCACGAGGGCCATGCGGTCCCGGTGGTGGACACCCGGAGCCTGTTTGCCCAACCGCCGGCCTGAAACCATGCAGAACTTCTCTTTCGACGATGGTGCCGACCTGCTGACGTCGCCCCTGGCGCTGCCGGACCTGTCGCGGCAGCAAGCGCTGGAGACCGTCCCGTTCATGAAACTGACGATGGCGCGCCGGGACGCGCTGCTGTTCCGGGCCGGCCATCCCGGCAGCCCGTTCCTGGTCCTGGTGCTGGAGGGCGATGCCGTGGTGGAAGGGCGCCTCACGGCGGCGAGCGAACCCATCGTGCTGCGCACCCTGACCCCGGGGAGCCTGTTCGGCGAGATGGGCGCGCCGGACAGCCTGTCGCGTCTGATCACTGTGCGGGCCACGTCCGAGGTGTGCCTGGGAACGCTGCACTATGCGGAGCTGTCGCAACTGACCGGCGCCAACCCCGTCCTGGGTTGCGCCCTGTTGCGCGCCACGCTGGCCCACGTGACGCGCCGCCTGCGCTCCGCGGACACCTGGATCGAAACGCTCAACCAGATCAACCGGTCGCTACAGGAGGAGTGGAGCGCCGAGCTCAAATCGGACCGGGCCACCGTGGCCCGGCTGAACGTGCTCATGAAGCTCGAGCGCAAGACCGGGCTTCGAACCTACCTGGTCGGCGACCGCATCGAAGTGAAGCAGCAGCAGTCGTGCGCTGACATGCAGTAGCCCTGCGGCGCGCGCGACGTCGAAAGTATTCGCTTTCAAGGTGACGGCTGGCCTGGCGCCGGCCAAGCCTCGGGTTTGCCCTAGGAAAGCTTAGAAATGTGCCTCTAGAGGCCCGGCACTGGGCCGGTTGGCGATGGAATTCCTGCAAAATAGAACGATCGTTCGTTTTATTTTGCGTGGAATCCATGTCCGTCACTGAACTGCCCATCAAGCCGCCCCGCGGGCCGCGCGAAGGCCGCGCCCTGCAAAAGGGCCAGCAGACCAAGGCCGCCATCGTCGACGCGGCCCTCGGCCTGGCCACGCAGATCGGCCTGGAAGGGCTGTCGATCGGCGCGCTGGCCGAAGTCACGCAGATGAGCAAGTCCGGCGTGTTCGCGCATTTCGGCTCGCGCGAAGAACTGCAGATCTCGGTCATCCGCGAATACCACACGCGGTTCGAGGAAGAGGTCTTCTACCCTGCGATGCAGGAGGCGCGCGGCATGCCGAGGCTGCGCGCGCTGTTCGCCAACTGGATGAAGCGCACCTCGATCGAGATCGATTCGGGTTGCATCTACATCAGCGGCGCCGTCGAGTTCGACGACCGCACCGGCCCCGTTCGCGATGCGCTGGTCGGCTCGGTGAAGACCTGGCTGGCGGCGATGCGGCGCGCCGTGGTGTCGGCCCAGGAAGAGGGCCACCTGCGCGCCGACGTCGACGCGGACCAGTTGCTGTTCGAGATCCACGGCCTGATCCTCGCGCTGCATTACGAAGCGCGCTTCCTCAAGAATCCCGGATCCCTCGATCGCGCCAACGCCGGGTTCGACAACATCCTCAGGCTGTACGGCGCGCAGGACGCGATGCCCGCCCGCCTGCCCACCAGTAACAAGTCACCCAGATCCACCAAGGCCTCGAAGGAGTAAGCCAAATGCCCACCTATACCCCACCCCTGCGAGACATGCAGTTCGTCATGCACGAAGTGCTCAAGGTCAACGATGATTTCAAGGCCATTCCCAAGTACGCCGAGGCCGACGCCGACACCATCAACGCGGTGCTGGACGAAGCCGCGAAGTTCGCGACGGAAGTGACCTTCCCCCTGAACATGAGCGGCGACGAGGAAGGCTGCAAGCTCGACAAGGCCACCCACGAGGTCACCACGCCCAAGGGCTTCAAGGAGGCCTACGCCAAGTTCGTGGAGGGCGGCTGGCCCGCGCTCAGCTGCGACCCGGCCTACGGCGGCCAGGGCCTGCCGCTGGTGGTGAACCAGTGCTTCTACGAGATGCTCAACAGCGCCAACCAGGCCTGGACGATGTACCCGGGCCTGACGCATGGCGCCTATGCCGCGCTCAGCACGCACGGCACGGACGAGCAGAAGAAAACCTACCTGCCCAAGATGACCAGCGGCGAGTGGACCGGCACGATGTGCCTGACCGAAGCGCATTGCGGCACCGACCTGGGCCTGATGCGCACCAAGGCCGAACCGCAGCCCGACGGCAGCTACCGGATCACCGGCAACAAGATCTTCATCAGCGCCGGCGAGCACGACATGGCGGGCAACATCATCCACCTGGTGCTGGCGCGCCTGCCCGATGCGCCTCCCGGCATCAAGGGCGTGAGCCTGTTCATCATCCCGAAGTTCCTGGTCAACAAGGACGGCACGCTGGGCGCGCGCAATGCGCATCTACTGCGGCGGCCTGGAACACAAGATGGGCATCCACGGCAATTCGACGGCGCAGATCGTCATCGACGGCGCCACCGGCTGGATGGTGGGCCAGCCCAACAAGGGCATGCAGGCGATGTTCGTCATGATGAACGCCGCCCGACTGGGCGTGGGCAACCAGTCGCTGGGCCTCACGGAAGTGGCCTACCAGAACGCGCTGGCGTACGCGAAGGACCGCATCCAGATGCGCGCCTGACCGGCCCGAAGGCCAAGGACAAGCCGGCCGACCCGATCATCGTGCATCCCGACGTGCGCAAGATGCTGCTCACCGCCAAGGCCTACGCCGAAGGCGGCCGGGCGCTGGCGATCTACTGCGCGGTGCTGCTGGACAAGGCGCACTACCACCCGGACGAGAAGGTGCGCAAGGACAGCGACGAGATGCTGTCGCTGCTCACGCCCATCGTCAAGGCCTTCTCCACCGACAACGGCCACATCGCCACCAACGCCTGCATGCAGGTGTTCGGCGGCCACGGCTACATCAAGGAGTGGGGCATGGAGCAGTTCGTGCGCGACAACCGCATCAACATGATCTACGAAGGCACCAACACCATCCAGTCGCTGGACCTGCTGGGCCGCAAGGTGCTGGGCAACAACGGCGCCACGCTCAAGAAGTTCGGCAAGCTGGTGGCGCAGCTGGTGGAAGAAGAAGGCGTGAACGAGAAGATGGCCGAGTTCATCAACCCGATCGCCTACCTGGGCGACCAGATGACCAAGTTCACCACCGAGCTGGGCTTCAAGGGCTTCCAGAACCCGGACGAAGTGGGCGCGGCCGCGGTGGACTACCTGCGCGTGGCCGGCCACCTGGTGCATGGCTACTTCTGGGCCCGCATGGCGCAGGTGGCGCTGCGCGAAATCGCGGCCGCGGAAGGAAGACCGAGCGACCCGTTCTACCAGGCCAAGCTGCAGACCGCGCGCTTCTACTTCGCCAAGCTGTTCCCGGAAACCGCGTCGCTGATGCGCACGGCGCGCGCCGGCAGCAAGGTGCTGATGGACACCGACGCGGCCCTGGCATGAGGGGGTTCGTGATCCCCATGCTGCTCGGGTCGTCCTGCGCCCTGGCGCAGACGACGCCCGTCGGCCTCTGGCGCAACCTCGACGACAAGACCGGCGAGGCCAAGGCGGAGATCCGCATCGGCGAGAACGCCGGCGTGCTGAGCGGCCGGATCGAGAAGCAGCTGCGCAAGGACGCCAAGCCGGACGCGAAATGCGACGAGTGCAGCGACGACCGCAAGGACAAGCCCATGGTCGGCCTGGAGATCATCCGCGGCGCCAAGAAGGCGGCGGACAAGGACGTATGGGAAGGCGGGAAGATCCTCGACCCCGAGAACGGACGCGAGTACCGCCTGCGCCTGACGCCCATCGAAGGCGGCAACAGGCTCGAAGTGCGCGGCAGCTTCGGCCCGTTCGGCCGGACCCAGACCTGGGTGCGCGCGCAGTAACAATTTCTGGGAAACCACCATGTACAAAGACCACCAAGAACGCGCCCAGGCCGAGCCTGGCGCCAACAGCGAAAGGCGAAGCACCATGAGCCGATTCCAGGTGAAGAAAGTCGCCGTGCTCGGCGCGGGCGTGATGGGCGCGCAGATCGCCGCCCACCTCGTCAACGTGAAGGTGCCGGTCGTGCTGTTCGACCTGCCCGCGAAGGAAGGCGCCGAAGAACGGCATCGTCACGAACGCCGTCGAAGGCCTGAAGAAGCTCAAGCCGTCGCCGCTGGGCGTGGCGGACGACGCGTCGCTGATCGGCCAGGCCAACTACGAAGAGCACATGGAGCAGCTGCGCGACTGCGACCTCATCATCGAGGCCATCGCCGAGCGCATGGACTGGAAGCTCGACCTGTACAAGAAGATCGCGCCCTTCGTCGCGCCGCACGCCATCGTCGCGTCCAACACCTCGGGCCTGTCGATCACCAAGCTGTCGCGAGGCGCTGCCCGAGGAGATCAAGCCGCGCTTTTGCGGCATCCACTTCTTCAACCCGCCGCGCTACATGTACCTGGTGGAGCTGATCAACACGCCCACCACCGACGCGCACATCCTGGACGACCTGGAGACCTTCGTCACCAGCGGCCTGGGCAAGGGCGTGGTGCGCGCCAAGGACTCGCCCAACTTCATCGCCAACCGCGTCGGCATCGCCGGCATGCTGGCGACGATGAAGGAGGTGGAGAAGTTCGGCCTGACCTACGACGTGGTCGACGACCTGACCGGCAAGAAGATGGGGCGCGCCAGCTCGGGCACCTTCCGCACCGCCGACGTGGTGGGCCTGGACACGATGGCGCACGTGATCAAGACGCTGCAGGACAACCTGAGCGCTCGAGACCGACCCGTTCTACGCGAGCTTCGGCACGCCCGAGGTGCTGAAGACCCTGCTGGAGATGGGCAACCTGGGCCAGAAGACCAAGGCCGGCTTCTACAAGAAGGTCGGCCGCGACGTGCTGCGCTTCGACCTGGCGCGCAAGGAGTACGTGCCCGGCGGCGAGAAGGCCGACGAGGTTTATGCCCGCATGCTCAAGAAGCCGGCCGCGCGAGCGCCTGAAGCTGCTGCGCAGAGCGAGGGCGCGCAGGGCCAGTTCCTCTGGGCCATCTTGCGCAACAGCTTCCACTACGCGGCGGTGCACCTGGCGACGATCGCCGAGACCGCGCGCGACGTGGACTTCGCGATGCGCTGGGGCTTCGGCATGAAGCAGGGCCCGTTCGAGCTGTGGCAGGAAGCCGGCTGGCTGCAGGTCGCCAACTGGATCAAGGAAGACATCGAGGCCGGCAAGGCGCTGTCCAATGCGCCGCTGCCCGACTGGGTGTTCAAGGGCCCGGTGGCCGAGGCCGGCGGCGTGCACACGCCCGCAAGGGTCGTGGAACCCGACGACGAAGGCAATTCGAGCCGCGCCGCGTGCTGCCGGTGTATTCGCGCCAGCATTTCCCCGAGACCGTGCTGGGCAGCGATGCGCCGAAGCTTCGAGACGGCCGGCAAGACGCTGCACGAGGACGACGCGATCCGCCTGTGGACGCTGGACGACGAAGTCATCATCGCCAGCATCAAGACCAAGATGCACGCCATCGGCATGGAAGTCGGCGAAGGCCTGCAGATGGCCGTGGACCTGGCCGAGAAGGACTACCAGGGCGTGGTGATCTGGTCGGGCGACGAGCCCGTTCAGCGCCGGCGCCGACCTGCAGGCCATGCTGACCGGCTATGTGGCCGCCGGCATCGACGCGATCGACGACGCCGAGCAGTACATGCAGCAGACCATGCTGCGGCTGCGCTATGCCAACGTGCCGGTGGTCTCGGCGATCCGCGGCATGGCGCTGGGCGGCGGCTGCGAGGTGGCGGTGCATTCCGCCAGGCGCGTCGTCGCGCATGGAAAGCTACATCGGCCTGGTCGAGGTGGGCGTGGGCCTGGTGCCCGGCGCCGGCGGCCTGACCTACATCGCGCGGCGTGCCGCCGAGAACCAGGCGAGATCGACGCACAAGGACCTGCTGCCGTTCCTGACCGAAGGCTTCACCGCCGCGGCCATGGCCAAGGTCGGCACCAGCGCGCTCGAGTCGCGCAAGCTCGGCTACCTGCTGGACAGCGACGTGATCGTGCCGAACAAGGACGAGTTGCTGTTCGTCGCGATCAACGAAGCCAAGGCCATGTTCGCCGGCGGCTACCGCGCGCCGCACAAGCGCCTGTTCCCGGTGGCCGGGCGCAGCGGCAAGGCCACCATCCAGGGCCAGCTGGTCAACATGCGCGACGGCGGCTTCATCAGCCAGCACGACTTCCACATCGCCTCGCTGATCGCCAACGTGGTGACCGGCGGCGACGTGGACGCCGGCACGCTGGTGAGCGAGGAGTACCTGATGACGCTGGAGCGCCAGGCCTTCTGCTCGCTGCTGACGCACCCCAAGACGCAGGAACGCATCATGGGCATGCTGTCCACCGGCAAGCCGCTGAGGAACTGACATGAGCAAACAGATTCAAGAAGCCTACATCGTCGCCGCCACGCGCACGCCCATCGGCCGCTCGCACCGCGGGTTTTTCCGCAACACGCGGCCCGGACGACCTGCTGGCCACGGTGCTGCGGTCCGCGCTGGCGCAGGTGCCCGGGCTCGACCCGCAGGCCATCGAGGACGTGATCTGCGGCTGCGCGATTCCCGAGGCGCAGCAGGGCCTGAACGTGGCGCGCATCGGCGCGGTGCTGGCCGGCCTGCCCAAGAGCGTGGGCGGCATCACCGTCAACCGCTTCTGCGCCTCCGGCCTGTCGGCGGTGCAGATGGCGGCCGACCGCATCCGCGTCGGCGAGGCCGACGTGATGATCGCCGCCGGCACCGAGAGCATGAGCATGGTGCCGATGATGGGCAACGCGCCCTCGCTGTCGCCGACCATCTTCACCAACCCCGACGACATCGAAAGCTACGGCATCGCCTACGGCATGGGCCTGACGGCCGAGAAGGTGGCGCAGCAGTGGAAGGTCAGCCGCGAGGCGCAGGACGAATTCGCCTACCGCTCGCACATGAAGGCCATCGCCGCGATGAAGGCCGGCGAGTTCGCCGATGAGATCACGCCGGTGGAAGTGTCCGAGCGCTCGGTCGACCTCGAGTCCGCCGAGGTGGCGGTGAAGACGCGCACCGTCGGCCTCGACGAAGGCGCGCGCCCCGACACCACGGTGGAAGGCCTGGCCAAGCTCAAGGCCGTGTTCGCCGCGCGCGGCTCGGTGACGGCCGGCAACAGCTCGCAGACCTCCGACGGCGCCGGCGCGCTGATCCTCGCCAGCGAAGCGGCCGTCAAGCGCTTCGGCCTGAAGCCGCTGGCGCGCTTCGTCAGCTTCGCCAGCCGCGGCGTGCCGCCGCACATCATGGGCATCGGCCCGATCGAGGCGATCCCGGCCGCGCTGCGCTACGCCGGCCTGAAGCACGAGGACATCGACTGGATCGAGCTCAACGAGGCGTTCGCCGCGCAGTCGCTGGCCGTCATCAACACGCTCGGCCTGGACGCGAGCAAGGTCAACCCGATGGGCGGCGCCATCGCGCTCGGCCATCCGCTCGGCGCCACCGGCGCTATCCGGTCGGCGACAGTGGTGCACGCGCTGCAGCGCAAGAATCTCAAGTACGGCATGGTCACCATGTGCGTGGGCATGGGGCAGGGCGCCGCGGGAATTTTCGAACGGGTGTGACGTGATCGGCGGGGCCCAACGCAGGCCCTCGCCCCGGCTCCCTTCGAAAAGGAAGGGAGCAAGACAAGAGCAAGGAGACGACATGAAAGCTGAAACCATCCTGGCAGCCGACGGCACTGCGCTTTCGTCGCGCGTGTACGAGCCCGACAGCCCGGACCGCGGCAGCGTCGTCATCGGCGGCGCCATGGGCGTGCGCCAGGACTACTACGCGGCGTTCGCGCAATGGCTCGCGGGGCAGGGCTGGCGCGTCACCACGTTCGACTATCGCGGCTCCGGCGAGTCCGGGCCCAGCGGCAGCGCGCTGCGCGGCTTCAAGGCCGACCTGTTCGACTGGACGCGCGACTACGAAGCGGCGATCGACCACGCGCACGCGGCGCTGCCCGACCGGCCGCTGTACCTGCTGGGCCACAGCCTGGGCGCGCAGCTGCCCGGCCTGCTGGACAACCAGCACAAGGTCAGCGGCATGCTCAGCGTGGCGGCGGGCAGCGGCTACTGGCGCGAGAACGCGCCGCAGCTCAAGCGCATCGTCCCGTATTTCTGGTTCGTGCTGGTGCCGCTGGCCACGCGCCTCTTCGGCTATTTCCCCGGCAAGAAGCTGCGCAAGGTCGGCGACCTGCCCGCGGGCGTGATCATGCAATGGCGCAAGTGGTGCCTGAACCCGGGCTACAGCGTCGGCGCCGAGGGCGAGGCCGTGCGCCAGCGCTATGCCAACGCGCGCTTTCCGGTCCACGCGCTGTCGATCACCGACGACGAGCTGATGACGCTGCGCGGCACGCACAGCCTGGTCGGCCTGTACGAGAACGCCCCGAGCGAAGTGCAGCGCATCGCGCCGGCCGACCTGGGCGTGCGGCGCCTCGGCCACTTCGGGCCTTTCCGCAGCGAGCACGAGGCGCAGCTCTGGCCGCGCATGGCCGAGTGGCTGCACGGGCTGTCCGCGCCGCGCGCCGCGTGAGCGCCGACCCGATGAGCATCCACCCATTCGACGCAGCCATCTCCCTGGCGCCGCAGGGCGAGGGCGCGTGGCTGGGCCACACCAGCCCGGCCTACGCCAACATGATCGGCCCGTTCGGCGGCATCACGGCGGCGCAGGCGCTCAACGCCGTGCTGCAGCATCCGCAGCGCCTGGGCGAGCCGGTGGCGTTCACCGTCAACTTTGCCGCTGCGCTGGCGGACGGGCCGTTCACGGCGCTGGCCCGGCCGGCGCGCACGAACCGTTCGACACAGCACTGGGTGGTCGAGATGCGGCAGGCCGAGCAGGCGGTCGTGACGGCAACGGCGGTCACGGCCCTGCGCCGCGAAACCTGGGGCGCGACCGAAACACCGATGCCCGCCGTGCCGCGCCCCGGCGACGTGCCGCCGCCCGATCGCCGCGGCCGCGTCGAATGGCTCAACCGCTACGACATGCGGTTCATCGACGGCGGCTTCCCGCAGGCCTGGGACGGCGCGGATGCGCAGGACAGCCGCACCCAGCTGTGGATGCGCGACAACCCGCCGCGCCCGCTGGATTTCGCTTCGCTCGCGGCCCTGTCGGACGTGTTCTTTCCGCGCATCTGGCGCCGCCGTGCCAAACTGACGCCGCTGGGCACGGTGTCGATGACGGTGTACTTCCACTGCAGCCAGGCGCAGCTGCAGGCCACGGGCGCGGGCTACCTGCTCGGCCAGGCGCAGGCGCAGGCGTTCCGCGACGGCTACTTCGACCAGACCGCGCAGCTGTGGAACGAGGCGGGAGAGCTGCTCGCCACCACGCACCAGGTCGTCTATTACAGGGAATGAAGATGGCTCCAGTCGCATTGATCATCGGCGCCGGCGATGCCACCGGCGGCGCCATCGCCCGCCGGTTCGCGCGCGGCGGCTACACCGTGTGCGCGACGCGGCGCTCGGCCGACAAGCTGCAGCCGCTGGTCGATGCGATCAAGGCCGAGGGCGGCCAGGCCCAGGGCTTCGCTTCCGACGCGCGCAAGGAAGAGGACGTGGTCGCCCTGGTCGAGCAGATCGAATCGACCATCGGGCCGATCGAGGTGCTGGTGTTCAACATCGGCGCCAACGCGCCGAGCAGCATCCTGGAGGAAACGGCGCGCAAGTACTTCAAGATCTGGGAGATGGCCTGCTTCGCCGGCTTCCTGAACGGCCGCGAAGTGGCCAAGCGCATGGTGGCGCGCGAAGACGGCGCGTGCAAGGGGGCCACAAGGGCACCATCATCTTCACCGGCGCCACGGCGTCGCTGCGCGGGTCGGCCAACTTCGCCGCCTTCGCCGGCGCCAAGAATGCGCTGCGCGCGCTCGCGCAAAGCATGGCGCGGGAACTCGGCCCGCGCGGCATCCACGTCGCCCACACCATCATCGACGGCGCCATCGACACGCAGTTCATCCGCGAGAATTTCCCGCAGCGCTACGCGCTCAAGGACCAGGACGGCATCCTCAACCCCGACCACATCGCGGACGCCTACTGGATGCTGCACCAGCAGCCGCGCGACGCCTGGACCCACGAGCTGGACCTGCGGCCGTGGATCGAGAAGTTCTAGGAAGGCGCCCGCGATGACCCGCACCGTGGAGTTCTATTTCGACGTCGGCAGCCCGGCCGCCTACCTGGCCTGGACCCAGATGCCGCGCCTGGCCGCCGAAACCGGCGCCGTCGTGGCTTACCGGCCGATGCTGCTCGGCGGCGTGTTCCAGGCGACCGCCAACCAGTCGCCGATGGAGGTGCCCGCCAAGGGGCGCTACATGATGGCGGACCTGGAGCGCTACGCGCAGCGCTATGGCGTGCCCTTTCGCCACAACCCGTTCTTCCCGATCAACACGCTCACGCTGATGCGTGCCGCCATCGGCCTGCAGATGCGCGAGCCGCACCGGCTGGTGCCGTACGGCGACGCGGTGTACCGCGCGATCTGGGTGGACGGCCTGGACATGAACGACCCCGCCACCGTGCGCGGCGTGCTGGAGGCCGCGGGGTTCGATGCGGTGGCCCTGCTCGCCCTGGCCGCCGAGCCCGAAGTCAAGGAGTGGCTGAAGGCCGTCACCCAGGACGCGGTGGCGCGCGGCGTCTTCGGCGCGCCCACGTTTTTCGTCGATGGCCGGATGTACTGGGGCCAGGACCGGATCGATTTTGTCAAGCAAGCACTGGAATCAACAGCATGAGCGACATCCTTCTCCACGCCGAAGACGGCGTGATGACCATCACCCTGAACCGGCTCGACCGCAAGAACTCGATCACGGCGGCGATGTACGGCGCCATGGCCGACGCGCTGGCGCAGGCCGAAGGCGACGGCGCCATCCGCGTCGTGGTGCTGCAGGGCCACGAGACGGTGTTCAGCGCCGGCAACGACATCGGCGACTTCCTGAACAAGCCGCCGGCCGGCCCCGACTCGCCGGTGTTCCGCTTCCTGCGCGGCATTGCCACTTTTCCCAAACCGCTGCTGGCCGCGGTGTGCGGCCCGGCGGTGGGCGTGGGCACCACCATGCTGCTCCACTGCGACCTGGTCTATGCCGGCGACAACGCCGCCTTCTCGATGCCGTTCGTCAACCTGGGCCTCTGCCCCGAGGCGGCGTCCAGCCTGCTGGTGCCGCAGATGCTGGGCTACCACCGCGCGGCCGAAGCGCTGCTGCTGGGCGAGCCCTTCATGGCCGAGGCCGCGCTCGAGGTGGGCCTGGTCAACCGCGTGGTGCCGCCGACCGAGGCCAATGGCGTCGCGCAGGCGGCGGCCCGCAAGCTCGCCGCCAAGCCGCTGAGCTCGCTGGTCGAAACCAAGCGCCTGATGAAAAAGGGCCAGCAGCAGCTGGTCGCGCAGCAGATGGCGGACGAAGGCCAGAGCTTTTCGCGCATGCTGGGCGAGCCGGCCGCGCGTGAAGCCTTCGGGGCCTTCATGGAAAAGCGCAAGCCCGATTTCTCGAAAATCTAGGAGCCACATCATGACCCTCAAAGGCAAGACCCTGTTCATCACCGGCGCCTCGCGCGGCATCGGCCTGGCCATCGGCAAGCGCGCCGCCGCCGACGGCGCCAACGTCGTCATCGCGGCCAAGACCACCGATCCCAACCCCAAGCTGCCCGGCACCATCTACAGCGCGGCCAAGGAGATCGAGGCCGCGGGCGGCAAGGCCCTGCCGCTGCAGGTGGACATCCGCGACGAGGAGGGCGTGCTCGCGGCCGTCGCGAAGGCGGTGGAGGCGTTCGGCGGCATCGACATCCTGGTCAACAACGCCAGCGCGATCAGCCTCACCGACACCGAGCACACGCCGATGAAGCGCTACGACCTGATGAACGGCATCAACGCGCGCGGCACCTACCTGTGCACCCAGGCCTGCCTGGCCGAGCTGAAGAAGTCGGCGGCCGCCGGCCGCAACCCGCACGTGCTGAACATGTCGCCGCCGCTGTCGATGAAGCAGCACTGGTTCGAGCACCACACGGCCTACACGATGGCCAAGTACGGCATGAGCATGTGCACGCTGGGCCATTCGGGCGAGTTCAGGAAGTACGGCATCGCCGTCAACAGCCTGTGGCCGCGCACCGCCATCGCCACTGCCGCGCTGCAGATGATCCCGGGTGTCGACCTGAACATGTGCCGCAAGCCCGAGATCCTGTCGGACGCCGCGCACTTCATCCTCACCAGCCCGTCCAGCAACAGCGGCAACTTCTACATCGACGACGAGCTGCTGGCGGCGCACGGCGTCACCGGACCTCGACGGCTACTCGGTCAAGCCGGGCACGAGGAATTTCATCCCGGACTTCTTCGTCGACTGAAGTCTCCTTGAAATGCGGGGCGCCCCCGCCTATAAATGACCGGCCTCGCGCGGGCCGGGAGCTGGCGTTCGCGTGGGGCACCACCCACCGAAGGAGAACGCCATGATGGTCGCCCGCTGGAGTATTGACGCCAAGTTCGGCTACAAGCAGGCCGTGGTCGATTCGATGAAGCGCTGGCTGCGCGAGGTCGGGCCGCAGGCCGGCATCGACGCGCAGCGCACGCGCCTTTTGACCGGATCGGTCGGCGCGCTGGAAGCCTCCGTCGTCTCGGAGCACGTGATCGAGGACCTGGCCGAGCTCAACCGCGTCTGGGACAAGCTGGCCACGCTGCCGGCGCACCAGCAGTGGAGCAAGGAGCTGGAGCCGAATGTGGTGTCCGGCACCAGCCGCTGGGAGATCTACCGCCTGCTGTGACAGGTTGCGCGCGAGCTTTCAGGCCGCGCGCGGCGCCAGCGCTTCCCAGGCCTTGGCGGCCTCGGCGGCGTACATGAGCGAGGGGCCCCCGCCCATGTAGATGCACACGCCCAGCATCTCGTCGAACTCGGCGCGGGTGCAGCCGAGCTTGATGAGGGCCTTGACGTGGAAGGCGATGCAGCCCGAGCAATGCTGGCTGATGCCGATCGCCAGCGCGATCAGTTCCTTGTTACGGGCGCTCACGGCCCCTTCGGCCAGCGCCGCGCGCGACAGCTGGTGGAATGCCTGCATGACGTCGGGCCGCCCCTCGCGGATCTTCGCCATGCCCTCGTTGATGTCGTGCATCAGGCCGCCGTGGTCGAACGTGCTCATCGAAACCTGCCTCCGGTAGTTTGTCGCGCCCCAGTATTGGGCACGCGCGGGGCGCGCGGCTTGACGCGCGTCAAGCCGCGGGAGGTCTTCGTAGAATGGTGGCGTTGACGATACGGGAGAGCGCCATGCCTTTTATGCTATTGATCCACGAGCCGGTCGGCCAGCGGCAGGCCCGCACCTTGGCCGAGGGGCAAGCCGTCTACGACCGCATGCTGCGGTTCGCCGGCGAACTGAAGTCGCGGGGTGTGCTGCGCGCGGTCGAGTCGCTGGCTTCGCAGGACGACCGGGCAGCGCGCGTGAAGGTGCGCGAGGGGCGTGCACAAGTCGTGGACGGCCCCTTCGCGGAAGCCAAGGAAATGGTCGGCGGCTTCTTCCTGCTGGATGTGGGCAGCCGCGACCAGGCCCTGGCCATCGCGCGCGAGTGCCCCGCTGCCGAGTGGGCCACTGTCGAGGTGCGCGAGGTCGCTCCCTGCTATACGTAGCCGGATACGTAGCCGGCGCCTGTCGAAATCCGCGGCGCTGCTTCGTCGTGTGAGCAGAGGCGCGCGTTCTGGCCGCTTCACCGTCCCCACAGCAAGGAGCGCACCATGCGATTCATGATCATCGTCAAGGCCACGCCGGACTCCGAGGCCGGACGTTTCCCGCCCGACAGCGACAAGATGTTCGCCGCCATGGCCGATTACCACGAGCAGCTTGTCCAAGGCGGGCGTGCTGCTCGACGGCTCGGGCCTGCAGCCCAGCAGCAAGGGCTGGCGCATCCGCTACGAGGGCGACAAGCGCACCGTGGTCGACGGCCCCTTCGCCGAGACCAAGGAGCTGATCGCCGGCTACACGCTGATCCAGGTGCGCAACCGCGCGGAGGCGCTGGAGTGGTCGCGCCGCTTCCCCAACCCCGTGGGCGAGGACCAGCCGGCGCGAGATCGAGGTGCGGCAGCTCTACGAGATGGAGGACTTCAAGGACTTCGCCTCGCCGCAGCAGATCGAGCGCTTCAAAGAGATGGGCATGGAGTAAGGGGCTCGCCATGATCAAGACCATTGCCCTCGCCGCCATCGCCGCGCTCGGCGCGCTGCTGATCTTCGCCGGCACGCGGCCCGACACTTTCAGCGTGCAGCGCACGGCCAGCATCAAGGCGCCGCCGGAAAAGCTGCACGGCCCCAGCCCCTACGTCGGCAAGGTGATGGGCCTGGTCTTCAACATGGACAGCATGATGGGCCGCGACTTCGAAGCCGGCCTCGCCAACCTCAAGGCCCGCGCCGAGCGTCCGGCCTGAACAGCACAAGGAATATCGAAATGTCACGCCAGATCTTCGTCAACCTGCCCATCAAGAACATGGAGCGCAGCCAGGCCTTCTTCCGTTCGCTGGGTTTTTCCTTCAACCCGCAATTCACCAACGAGCAGGGCGCCTGCATGGTGATCGCCGACAACATCTACGCGATGCTGCTGGTGGAGTCCTTCTTCCAGACGTTCACGAAGAAGCCGGTGGCGGACGCGACCCGGACCACCGAAGTGCTGGTCTGCCTGTCGTGCGAGAGCCGCGCCGAAGTCGACGCGATGGTGAAGAAGGCGCTCGCCGCCGGCGGCACGTCGCCCAACCCGCCGCAGGACCACGGCTTCATGTATGGCCACGGCTTCACCGACCTGGACGGCCACATCTGGGAGCTGGCGTACATGGACCCCAACGCGGCGCCGCCGCAGGCGTGAACGGGGGCTGAGCCCGCGCCATGCACTCGGCCACGCACCAGGCGATCGACGCGGTCTGGCGGATCGAGTCCGCGAAGATCGTCGCCACCGTCGCGCGCATGGTGCGCGACATCGGCGTGGCCGAGGAGCTGGCGCAGGACGCGCTGGTGTCGGCACTGGAGCACTGGCCGCGCGACGGCGTTCCGCAAAATCCCGGCGCCTGGCTGATGACGGTCGCCAGGAACCGGGCACTGGACCGCCTGCGGCGCGACAAGGCGCTCGAAGGCAAGCTCGAGCAGATCGGCCAGGACCTGCAAGCGCAGGAGGCGCTGGTCGTTCCGGACTTCGTCGATGCGCTCGACGAGGCGCGCGCCGACCAGATCGGCGACGACCTGCTGCGCCTGATCTTCACCGCCTGCCACCCGGTGCTGTCCACGGAAGCGCGCGTCGCGCTGACGCTCAAGCTGCTGGGCGGCCTCACCACCCACGAGATCGCCCGCGCGTACCTGGTGCCCGAGCCCACCGTCGCGCAGCGCATCGTGCGCGCCAAGCGCACCTTGAGCGAAGCGCGCGTGCCGTTCGAGCTGCCGCGCGGCGACGCGCTCGGCGAGAGGCTGGCCTCGGTGCTGGAGGTGGTCTACCTGGTTTTCAACGAGGGGTATACGGCCACCGCCGGCGAGCACTGGATGCGCCCGGCGCTGTGCGACGAGGCACTGCGGCTGGGCCGGATGCTGGCGGAACTGGCGCCCGGGCAATCCGAGGTGCACGGGCTGGTGGCGCTGATGGAGCTGCAGGCCTCGCGCGCGGCGGCGCGGGTCGACGCCCAGGGCCGTCCCGTGCTTCTGATGGAGCAGGACCGCGCGCGCTGGGACCGGCTGCTGATCCGCCGCGGGCTGGCCGCACTGGAGCGCGCGCAGGACCTGGGCGGGGCACTGGGGCCCTACGCCCTGCAGGCCGCCATCGCTGCCTGCCATGCGCAGGCGCCCACCGGCGAGGAGACCGACTGGAAGCGCATCGCCGCCGTGTACGACGCGCTGGCCCAGGTGGCGCCATCGCCCGTGGTCGAACTCAACCGCGCCGTCGCGATCGCGATGGCCTTCGGACCGGCCGCCGGCCTGGAAATCATCGATACCCTGCGCGGCGAAAAGTCCCTGCGCAGCTACCAGTGGCTGCCCAGCGTGCGCGGCGACCTGCTGGCGAAGCTGGGCCGCAACGACGAGGCCCGGGAGGAGTTCAAGCGCGCCGCCGGCCTGGCGGGCAACGCGCGGGAGCGTGAATTGCTGCTGGCCCGGGCACTTTCCCTTCCGTAGGGCGCGGGCGCACCTCGGCGACAATGCCCGCCATGGTTTCGAGATTCCTCGCCGCGGCCCTGGTGCCGCGACCCGACGTCGACAGCGGGCGTCGCGCGCGCATGCTGACCCGGCTGGTCCTGCTGCTTCACTTCGCCGCCGCCATCGCACTGGGCGTGCAGTCCGTGCGAAACCCCGTGGGCAACTGGGACATGATCCCCTACACCGCGCTGGCGCACACGGCCTCCGGGCTGAGCCCGCAGGAAGTGCTGGAGCGCACGTATTACGACCTGCGCCAATACCTCGGGCCGGTCAAGCACAAGGAGCTGCTGGGCCACGAGGTCGGGCCGGACGAAGAGTACCGCGCCACCATCGCCCACTCGCCCGCCGCCCTCACGGAGAACCTCCGGTTCTATTCCGTCAAGCCGCTGTACATCGCGTTCACGCGCGCCGCCGCCGCCGTGAGCGGCAACGCCGCGCAGGCCGGGGTGCTGGTGTCGGCGGCTGCGTTCAGCCTGTTCATCATGGTGTTCCCGCTCTTTTTCCGCTGGCGCATCGCCGCCGCTGCGGCAACGTGGGTGCTCGCCATGCCCGGCACGCTCGAGGTGCCGCCGCTGGCGACGATCGCGGCCTGCGGCACGCCGGACTCGCTCGGCCTGCTGTTCGCCGGCACGGCGGCACTGGTGGCGTTTCGCGGCGCCGCGCCCGCGGTGGTGGCCGCGCTGGGGTTCCTGGCCGTGCTGGCCCGGCCCGACACGATCTTCCTGCTCGGCCCGCTGCTGCTCGGGCTGGCGTGGCTGCGGCGGCGCGAGGCGGCCGGCCGCTGGACCCTGGCCGTGCTCGCGCTGCTGTGCGTCACCTTCGTCTACCTCGGCACCCAGGCCCTGCCCTGGGGCACGCTGTTTCGCCACACCTTCTTCGGGCGGATTGCCTATCCCCTGGCCGGGGTCCCCCCGGTGACGCCCGGCGAGTACTGGGCGGTGGTGTCGGGCAACTTTCCGGAAGCCGCCAACCTGCGCGTCGCCGCCATCCTGCTCGGCGGCTGCGCGCTGGCTGCCCTGCCGTGGCTGCGCTCGCGCACGTTCGGCGCGGTGCAGCTGCTGGCCGCCAGCGCCGTGGCCAACGTGGTGCTGCATTTCCTGGTGTTCCCGATCGACGAGATCGGGCACGAGCGGCTGTTCCTGTCCAGTTATTTCCTGATCCTGGCGGCGCTGGTCTTCACGTTCGAGCGCAGGCCGCTGCGCGAGGGCCAGGCCGCGTGAAACACCTCACGCCTTTCCTGCTGGTCGGCGTCGCCGCAACGGCGCTGCAGTACCTGGCCTACGGGGCGCTGTTGCGTCTCGCGCCGTGGCCCGCAGTCGCGGCCTCGATGGCCGGCTACCTGGCCGGTTCGGTCCTGTCCTACCTGCTTAACTATCATGTGACTTTCCGCTCCAGCCGCGGCCACGCGAGCGCGGTGCCCCGGTTCTATGCCATGGCGGCGGTGGCCTTCGTGCTGAACGCGGCCATCGTCGGGGCCCTGGTGGACGGCCTGGGGCTGAATGCGTGGGCAGGGCAGGTCATCGCCACCGCGGTGTGCCTGGCCTGGAACTTCGCGGTGTCGCGCCACTGGGTCTTCAAAGAGGCAAGATGAAACCCCTCATTTCCGTGATCGTGCCGGCCTACAACGAAGCCTCGGTGCTCGAGGCCTTCCACCAGCGCATCGCAGCGCTGTTCGACCGGATGGGCGGCTTTCGCTGGGAGCTGCTGTTCGTCAACGACGGCAGCCGCGATCGCACCCAGGAGGTGATCGACGGGCTGTGCGCGCGCGACGCCCGCCTGGGGTCGCTGCAGCTCTCGCGCAATTTCGGCAAGGAGATCGCCATGACGGCGGGCCTGGACCATGCGCGCGGCGACGCGGTGGTGGTGATCGACGCCGACCTGCAGGACCCGCCGGAGCTGATCGAGGAATTCCTGCGGCACTGGCAGGGCGGCTTCGACGTGGTCTACGCCACGCGCACCGAGCGCAGCGGCGACACCTGGGCCAAGAAAGCTTCGGCCGACCTGTTCTACCGGCTGATGGGCCGGGTGGCGAACGTGGACATCCCGCGCAACACCGGCGACTTCCGCCTGATGAGCCGGCGGGCCGTCGATGCGCTGCTGCGCCTGCGCGAGCAGCACCGCTTCATGAAGGGCCTGTTCGCGTGGATCGGCTTTCCGTCGCGCAGCGTCGAATACCGGCGCGACCCGCGCGCGGCGGGATCGACCAAGTTCAACTACTGGAAGCTGTGGAACTTCGCGGTGGAAGGCATCACTTCGTTCACCACCGCGCCGTTGAAGCTGGCCATGTACCTGGGCTTCGTCGTCGCACTGGTGGCCTTCACCGCGGGCCTCTGGATCATCGGCAAGACGCTGCTGTGGGGCGAAGCCGTGCGCGGCTACCCGAGCCTGATGGTGACCATGCTCTTCTTCGGCGGCGTCCAGCTGTTCTGCATCGGCGTGCTCGGCGAATACCTGGGCCGCGTCTTCATGGAGACCAAGGACCGCCCGCTGTACCTGGTGCAGGCTTTCGAGCCGCCCCGCCCCGACGGCGAGGCCTGACGCTTCAGAGCGTGCGCGTCACCTTGGCCAGGTGGCGCGGCCGGTCCGGGTCCAGCCCGCGCGCGCGGGACAGCGCCTCCACCATGGGGTAGAAGCTTTGCAGGATCGAGATGGGGTCCAGCTCCGCGGCGCCGGTTTCCATGATCGGCAGGCTGGTGCGCGGCGTGCGCGCCGGGCGCGGCCAGCAGCACGCGGGCGCCGCGCGCGCGCAGCGCGTCGGCCAGCTCCAGCAGGCCCGCCTGGGCCGGCCCGCGCGGCGCGAGCACCAGCACCGGGTAGCCCGCACCCACCAGCGCCATCGGGCCGTGCTGCACCTCGGCGCCGGAGAACGCCTCGGCCTGGATGCCGCAGGTTTCCTTGAACTTGAGCGCCACCTCCAGCGCGGCGGGCAGGCCCAGGCCGCGCCCGACCACCAGGAGGCGGTCCGCATCCTTGAGCACCGGCAGCGCGGCCGACCAGTCCTCGTGCGCCGCGCGCGCCAGCGCCTGCGGCAGCGACGACAGCGCCATCTGCAGCGCCACGTCGTCCTGCCAGGCGGCCACCAGCCGGGCGCGCGGCCGTCATCTGCGCGATCACGCTCTTGGTGGCGGCCACGCTGGTTTCCGCGCCGGCATGCAGCGGGAACACCCATTGCGCGGTGTCGGCCAGCGGCGACGTCGCGTCGTTGACGAACGCCGAGGTGATCGCGCCCCCGTCCCTGAAGTAGCGGGTCGGCTCCACCAGGTCCGGGCTTTCGCCCGACTGCGAAAACGCGAAGGTCGCCAGGCCCGCGCAGGCGATCTTCGACTGGTACAGCGTGACCAGCGACATCGGCAGCGACGTCACCAGCCGCCCCAGGCGCGCCATGATCAGGTAGGCCGCGTAGTGCGCGGCGTGGTCGGAACTGCCGCGCGCGATCGTCAGCAGCGAGCTCGGCGGCTGCGTGCGCAGCAGCGTCCCGAACTCGCGGTAAGCGAGGATCTCGCGCGACAGCTGGCGTGCGATGGCGGTGGGCGCTTCCCTGGCTTCAAGCAGCATTCGCGAACTCAATCGGCACTCCTTCGATGTAGACCTCTTGCAGGTTCAGGTCGCGGTCCAGCACGACCGCGTCGGCCCACGCGCCCGGCGTGAGGCGGCCGCGGTCGGCCAGGCCCAGGTAGTCGGCCGCGTGGGTGGACACGCGCGCGGAAGCCTGCGCCAGGCCCAGGCCCAGCGCGTCGACCAGGTTGCGCAGCGCCAGGTCCATGGTCAGCGTGGAGCCGGCGAGCGTGCCGTCGGACAGGCGCACGCCGCCCAGGCACTTGGTGACGGTCTGCCGGCCCAGCCGGTACTCGCCATCGGGCATGCCGGCGGCGGAGGTGGAATCGGTCACGCAATACAGGCAGGGAATCGACCGCAGGGCCACGCGCAGCGCGCCGGGATGCACGTGCAGACCTGTACCTGGTCGGCGGCGCCTGGCGGGCGCTGGCGCGGATGCACATGGCGCAGACCGGCTACCCGCTGGCACATCGTCCACCACTACGTGCTGAAGCGGGAGGAGGCGCGCGACCTGGCCGGCGTCATCGCCCAGGCCAGCCGCAAGACGCTCGAGAAGATGGCCGGAGGCGCCGCTGAAGCGCCTGGGCGACATGCCCTTCGCCGCCGTCGTGATGCGCCGCCTGCTGCGCGCGACCGGCGCGCGCCGCGTGGTGTTCAGCGCCAACGGCCTGCGGGAGGGCTGGTACGCCCGCCTGCTGCCCGAGGCGATCCGCGCGCGAGGACCCGCTGCGCGCCGCCGGCCGCGACCTCGCCTCCCGCTGCGGGCGCGACCCGGACCTGCCGCCGGCGCTGGCCGCCTGGACCGCGGCGCTGTTCGAGGAGGAGCCGGCGGAGGCCGCGGCGCTGCGCGTGGCCGCCTGCGCGATCGCCGACATCGGCAGCCACGACCATCCGGACTACCGCGCCGAGCACGCCTTCTACCGCGTGCTGCGCCAGCCCGGCGTCGGGCGTCGACCACCACCAGCGCGCCTTCCTCGCGCTGGTGCGTCGCGCTGCGCTACGAGGCCGACGACGACGCGCCCTTCCTGGCGATCGGCGCGCCAGCTGCTCGACCCCGACGATGCGCTGCGGCGCGCGGCGGTGCTGGGGGCGGCGCTCAGGCTGGCCTTCACGCTGTCCGGCGGCACGCCGGTGCTGCTGTCCGGCACCGCGCTGCGCCGCGTCGGCGGCGAGCTGCGCCTGCGCCTGGTCGAGGGCACCGGCGTCTTCGCCGGCGAGAGCGTGCAGCGCCGGCTGGACGCGCTGGCCAACGCGCTGGGGCTCTCAGCGCGACGGTGGAGGTCGCGGCGGGTAGCGCCGCCGCGCGCCGCATCGCCTCCACCGCGGCCATCGGCCACGCATCAGGGCGGCAGCGTCCGCGTGAAGAAGCCGACGACCTCGGCGTCGAAGCGCCGGCTGAAGTCGGCCCGGTCGAAGCCGGGCGCGCTCGCGCAGATCGCGGGCGCGGCGCGCGCCAGCGTATCCGGGCAGGGCGCCATGAAGTCGAAATGGCCGGCGCGCTCGACGACATCGGCCTCCGGCCGGCGCGGCAGCGCCCTGCGCACCGGTTCGGCGTAGAGGCGCGGCGGCAGGATGACGTCGTCCACCGCCTCCCAGAACTGGACCGGCATCGTCACCGCGCCAGGCCCGCCGGGGCGAAGGTGAAGCCGAGCGCGGGTGCCGCGACGACGAGCGCGCGCAGCCTTCCGTCGCGGACGAAGGCGGGCGGCCCGGCCTCGCCCGGCCCCGGCCTGCCGGGGCGCGCGGTCGCCAGCAGCCGGCAGGCGTCGAGGCCGGGGTTGGCCGCGCAATGCGGCCCGATGAGGGACAGGTCGGGCACGCCGCCGGCCGCCGCCAGCACCGTGAAGCCGCCCGTCGAGAAGCCGAAGGCGCCGATGCGTGCCGCATCGACCGTCCCCGGCGACCAGCGCGCGGCCATGTCGTCGATCACCGCCGCGAGGCCGCGGTGCGGCCGCCGAGGTCGCTCGCGCGCGACTGGTCGCGGTTGTTGTCGCCCGTATGCGTCGGCGCGGCGACGACGAAGCCGGCCTGCGCGAGCGCCAGCGCCGTGGTGGCATGGCTGGCGAAGTTGCCGCCGTTGCCGTGCGAGATCACCACCAGCGACAGGCCACGTCCGCGCGCCGGCGCCTCGCGCGCGACGTCCTGGGTGAAGAGTCCGACGGCGGTCGGGCGCGACGGCGCGTCCGTCGGATACCAGATGCCGACCTCGGGCCTACGGCGGCGCCTCGCCATCCGGCACGAGCAGCGTCGCGACGCCGACCGAGGCGGCGGCGGGTGCGCCGGCCAGCAGGAGAAGCGCGCCGAGGAGGACGGCCGGCCACGTCGTCATGGATCGGGTCTTCCCTGCTGGCCCGAAGCCAGCCTTCGGCCGCGCACCGGGGCGGCGCCTATCCCTCCTCCTTCCGCGCGAGCCCCGAGGCCCTGCGGGTCCTCCTGGCCGGCGCCGCGGCGGTCCTGCTCGTCGAAGCCGGAGCGCGCGGATCATCTCGTCCATGTGCGCGCGATAGTGCCCGCACCGCCGCCACGCGCGGGTCCTCGCCCAGCGCCTCCTCGATGCCGCGCAGCGCCGAGCGCATCCGGCGCAGCACCTGCACGCTGGTCGCGCCGAAGACGCGGATCTCGTCGAAGGCGAGCGAGAGGTAGTCGTCCCAGCCGGGCATCGGATAGACGAGGCGCAGCACGCCATCGCTCGTCCGCCACCGCGCCCGTCGTCGAGCTCGATGCCGCGCCAGGCGCCGCAGCAGGTCCTCGATCTGGTCGAGCGCCTGCACCGCCGTCGTCGGGTCGTTGATCGCCGGCGACAGCGCCTTGATCGCGATGTCCACCAGCAGGCGGATCGGGTATTTCGGGTCCTGCTCGTAGGTGCGGTCGGCGCCGAGCTCACCGCGGCCCGCAGCGCGCGTCGGCATCGATCGGCGCGCCGCCATGCTGGCGCAGGATCGCCGATGCCCTCCGACACCGTGTCGCCGACCGCGCAGGCCATCACGACCGACCGCATCGGCCCGCCGCGCGAGCTCGACCAGGGCGGCGATGTCGCAGCCGCTCGACGTAGCGCGGCGCGCCGCCGTGGCGCAGCACCTGCATCACCGGCGCCGCGCGGCCGCGCCGCGGCGCCGGCGGCGGCCCGCGGCCGCGGCGACGGACGCGCGCGGATCACCGTCGCGCCCGCTGTCGCCGATGTCGCGCAGCATCGCCGTGATCTGCAGGTCGTTCAGCCGCCGCACCAGCAGCGCGAAGAACGACCAGGCTCGCGAAGACCAGCATGATCGGCGAGGAACCAGGAGATCCGCCGGCACCGTCTGCGTGCCCCCGCGGTCGGTCCAGGCGATCGTCGTCAGCGCGTAGGTGAAGGTCGCGAAGAACACGCCGAGCGCGTGGAGGTCAGCGGGATCGCGCGAGAAGCGCAGCGAGATGCGCGGCGAATAGGCGATGGCGCTGAACTGCACGAGCACGAAGGCGACCGAGAAGACGATCGCCGTCAGCCCCATCACCCCCGACGCCGCCGCCGACAGCACCGCGACCGCGGAGCTGTCGGACACCCCGATCTGGAACGCCGGCAGCCAGGCGCGTTCCAGCCGCGGCACCGCGAAGGCGGCGACGATGCTCGCGGCGGTGTAGACCAGCGGCAGCATCCAGAGGGGCATGGCGGTCCGGCCGAGGTTGCGCGCGGCATCCTCGGCCCGCGCCGGCGCGGCGGCACGGCCGCGCGGCCCGGCCGCGAAAACCGCCATCGTTTTCGCCGCCTCGCCCCACCCGCCGCGCGGCTTCGGCGAAGTTTCGCCGCCGTTTCGGGACCGCGCGCCCGCCCCGCGCGCAGCCTCCGTCCCGCGCAGGAGGCCGCGATGACCGAGAACCCGCTCCCCGATCCCTCCACGCTGCCGGGCCAGCGGCAGCTGCTGGACGACGTCGTGCTGCTGCTCGACTACCTCAGCCGCGTGCCCGGCTCGCGCCTCGACTGGTGCTTCGAGGAGACGCGCGGCCTCGTCGGCACCGGCCCGCTGCGCGTCGCGACCCCGCCGCTCGACAGCAAGCTCGCCTTCGTGGACCGGGTGATGGCGCTGGCCTTCGCCGTGCGCGCCGCCCCCGCCGACGCGCCGGCCGGCCCGCTCGGCGCGGCCGAGGTGTCCTTCCTGATCCGCGCGCGCGACTTCCTCTCCGTCGTCGCGCAGCCGGCCTCGGTCGAATCCATCCGCGTCACCCACGCCTATTGCGAGGAGCGCGCCCGCGGTCGCGGGCCGCTGCGCCGCCTGGCCGCGCCTGTTCGGCCGCGGCGCGCCCGCCCCGGGCGAGAGCCGCGCCGCGCATTACGGCAAGCGCATCGCGCGCCGGCGCAACACCTACCAGGCGCTGCTGATCGGCCTCGCGCTGGTCACCATCTGGCTGTCCTTCCAGACGCTGGTCGGCCAGCGCCTGCTGGCCGAGCGCGCGGGGCTGCAGCGCCTGTGGGACCAGCATGCCGAGCGCGCCACCAAGGCGATGGAGGCCGATGGCGGCCTGCTCAACGCCCATTTCCACGGGGCCGAGGCGGCGCGGGAGGCGCTCGGCCTGCTGCGCTATTGCGAGTATCCGGCGCTGCTGGCGCCGCCGGTCCGCGGCTGCGCGTCGCCGGCCCCGGCGCCCCGCCCGAGGACGCGGCGCCGCCGCGCTTCCTCAACCCGCGCCACCAGGCGATCTGCGACGAGCGCGCCGACCTCGAATACCGCGTCGCCGCGATGCGCGGCTTCTTCGACTATTGGGGCCGCGGCCTGGCGCCGGTGGTCGGGCTGGTGCAGCTGCCGGGCGAGATCTGGCGCGGCGGCTACGACGTGGCCTGCCGGGGCGGGCTGGTGGTGACGGACTGGCTGCGGTCCTGGATGCCGGATGCGACGCGCCCGCCGCCGCCGCAGGGCGACCGCTGCGCGCCCTTCGCGCGCCGCGACGGGCCGCTCGCCCCCGCGCCCGGCGTCGCGCCGCCGACGCGGCTGCACTTCGTCTCGCTCGGCACCGAGGCCTTCACCGACGGGCTGCTGGAACACGTGCTGCCCTGCCTCTACGCGATGCTCGGCGCGCTGGCGTCCATGTTCCGCCGGCTGACGCGGCGCCTGGCGGAGGAGACGATCTCGGTCGCCGATTTCGGCGAGATGCGGATGACGCTGATCCTCGGTGTGCTGGCCGGCGCGGTGATCGGGCTCTTCTCCGGCTACCTGTCGAGCGGGCAGGGAGCCGACAGCGCGACGCACACGCTGAACGTCGCGGGGCTGGCGCTGCTGGCGGGCTATGCGGTGGACCGGCTGTTCGGCCTGTTCGACGCGCGGCGGCGGCGCGGGTGTTCGGGGGCGGGGAGCCGGGAAGGGGGTAGGGACGGGCGACGCGAGGGCGCTGCCCTCGCGCTCCCGCCGGGGTGCGAAGGCGCACCCCGGACCCCGCCGTCAGGGAAGGCTGGGCGGAGGATGCGCCGGCTATACCGCCGACAGCACAAGCCACCACCCCGCCGCCGTCACGATCGACAGCGGGATCCCGATCCCCACCATCAGCGTCACCAGCCGCGGGTTGAGCCCGTACTGCATCGCCACTATCGCGCCGCCGATCTGCGGGCCCATCGCGATCTCGAAGACCGAGACCTGCGCGATCTTCCCTTCCGCGCCCATCCCCAGCACCAGCACCGCCGTCACCAGCGCCGGGCCCAGCAGTAGCTTGAAGAACAGGCCGGGCAAGATCAGCGGCCGCCGCACGCCCGGGATCTCGCCCAGCCGCAGCTGATAGCCGACCGAGATCAACGCCAGCGGCGCCAGCGTGCCGCCCAGCCGGTCCAGCACCGCGACCGCGACGTCCGGCAGGCCGAAGGGCATCAGCGGATGCCCAGCGCCAGCGCCTGCAGGGCGGGAAGTCGCGGCCTTGCGCAGATCGCGCCCGCGCTCGGCCGCTGCTCCTCGCCCGCGCAGACCATCGCGACGACCGTGCCCAGCGTGCTGAGGCACCATGTAGGTGCCGAACTGGTCGGCCAGGATGCCGACGAGCTGGTAGTAGCTGCCGTAGAAGGCCTCGATCATCGGCAGCCCGACGAAGGAGGTGTTGGCCAGGCCGCCCGACAGCATCAGCCCGCCGATCGTCCGGTTCCCCCAGCCGTGCCACCGCCCGATCGCGAGGAAGAACAGCATGCCGAAGGCGAACAGCATCCAGGGCACCAGGGCCGGGATCAGCAGCGCGGGCTGCGGGCTCAGCAGCGGGACGTAGCGCAGGATCAGCGCGGGGAGCGCCACGTTGATGATGAAGGCATTCAGCACCTGGTGGCTTCCGCCGGCAGCCGGTTCGACCGCCGCAGCCAGATGCCGAGCGCGAAGCACAGCGCGAGCATCAGGAGGTTCGTCATCGCAAGGCCCGTTCCCGCCGGCGCGACGGCGGCAGGCGGTCGCTACGCGGCCGAACTGGGCGAGGCGCTCCAGGCTGACAAGGTCGGCCGGGGTCTGGCCGCGCGGCGAGCGTTCAGCTGCCGGCAAGCCGGCGCGCGACGAGCAGGCGATCCGTCCACGACCTGATCCTGCCCGGCCAGCGATCGCCTCGTCGAAACGCTCCGCCCGACCAGCGCGCCCGTCCTGCACCGCACCAGCGCCACCGTGACGCGCAGTCCCGCCCGGCCCGGCGGACGCTGCCGTCGAGCCGGAAGGGCGCGCGCTGCGCCGCCTCGTCCACGACCGCGCATTCCGCGAGGCCTACCGGTTCGCGGTCAGCGCCTCGCCGAGCCCGCCCGGCCCGCCGGGCTCGCAAGTAGGGGATATGCAGCCAGGCGCGGCAGGTCGCCGCGCGCGGCGATCCGCCGTTCAACACGTATCCCAGGCGCGGCAGGGTGCGCAGCGTCACGCCGGCGCCGGCCAGCCCGCGGCGAAGCTGATCGACGCATTGCGTGAGGCCGTCGTCGTGCACGTGGAACTCGCCCAGTACCGCATCGATCAACTGCCCCCGCGGCACGGCGTGCCGGCCTGGACCAGCAGCACCGCAGCAGCGTGACGGTCTCGGCCGGAGCGGGACCCGTGCCGCCCTGTCATCGGCCGGCACCCGCCGCGCATCGCGCTCAGGTGGCAACCTGCCGCAGGGCAGGCGGCGCAGGCCGTCGAACATGGTCAGCCCGGTCGTCGGTTGGCGGACGCGACGGCGGCCGATGCTGCCTGCTGCCGCGCCAGCCGCGCCGCGAAGGCGTCGGCGCCTCCGCGCGCGCGACGACGCCGGCGGCCTGGAGCCGCTGGACGAGCGTGGGTCGGCGGCTGCGCGCGCCATCGCGGCGGCGATGCACGCACCGCGCCTCGGCCGGCAGCGCCGCCGGGCCGAACAGCTGGATCGCGCCCTTCACCCCCAGCCGCCGGCCTTCCTCGGCGACGGTGGGGATCTGCGGCGCGGTGGCGTGCGCTCGGGATTGGTCACCGCCAGGACGCGGGCACGCGCCCCTCCCGCAGCAGCGGCAGCATCGGCGCGAGCGGGCCGAGCAGCACGCGCAGCGGCCGGCAAGCAGGTCCGGGATCGCCTCCGCGGGCTGCGGTAGTGGCGACCGTGACCTTGATCGCTGGGCGGATGAAGCGGGCAAGCGCGAGCGACAGCCCGCCGAGGCCCGTCGCGACGTTGAAGCGCGCCAGGAGGTCGCGCGCCGCGCGCAGGAATTCGCCGACCGTCGCCGCCTCCAGCGACGTGCCGCGGCCACGAGAGATAGTCGTTGGCGGGCGAGCGTAGACCGGGCGACCTCGGCGGGTCGAAGGGCATGCGCTCCCGCAGCAGCGGCGTGACGGTCGAGCACCCCGCTCGGCCCGAAGAGCAGCGTGTGGCGTCGCGCGCGCCGAGCATCGCCTCCGCCGCGATCAGCACGCCATCCGCCCTGGTGCGGCTCGACTACCACGGGCTGGCCGAGGCGGTGGCGAGGCGCTCGGCATAGAGCCGCGCGGCGAGGTTCGCGTCGAATCTGCCCGGCGCGGCCGGCGTGACGAGGCGGACGCCGCGCTCGGGGAAGGCGAGTGCCTGCAGCGGCAAGCAGGACGAGGCCGAGGGTGGCGCGGCGGTCACGCGGGTCATGCCGCGATCCTGCCAGCGGCGGCGGCGCGCCCGATGTTCTTCTTCCGGACGCGACGTTCCGGCAGGACTGAACGATGCAGCAGCAATTGCTCGGCGACCTCGCCCTCCTCGCGCGTCCTCACCGCCGGCAGCCTGAGCGCGGCGGCGGCGCAGCTCGGCGTGGCCAAGTCCTCGGTCAGCGCGCGGATCGCCGCGCTGGAGCGGGAGGTGGGCGCGCCGCTGCTGAT